>NZ_ADEV01000011.1 GCF_000263635.1 Gardnerella greenwoodii 00703Dmash | reverse complement strand
AAAAGAAGAGTCCATCCAATGCCATAAAAAACGTTATTACTAATCAAATATATGCCTACAACATCCCACTCGAAGCGAGGATTTGTAACAATTCCATATAGTAGCGAGCATGCAATTACTGCTACGATTATGCCGGCAATAATAGGACCAGGCTTTTTAACAGGCAAAATACGTTCAGCTTGAACTGTGCTAGAGCTTGAGTCAGAAAAATTAGCGTCAGAAGAGTTCGCGGTTAAAGAGTTCAACATATTCTCCATAGTTTTCGTTTATATGAATATTTATAAATTATATAAAGTAATGCAAATTTACCATTTAATGTCATAAACGGTAAATTTGCATAGAAATAAGTGAGATTAAGATGCTACTAAAGCCTGGTTTAAAGCTTATTAAAGCTTATTAAAGCTGAGGATTAACTACAGCTTCCTTAATAGCAACGTTTTCAACGCCCCACTTCTTCAAAATGTCCTTGTAAATTCCGGACTTCATAAGCTTATCAATGCCAGCCTTAACAGCCTTAAGCATTGCAGCATCGCCCTTCTTAACAGCAGCACCCATTGGCTCTGCATCCTTGCTGTTTTCAAGAATTTCAAGCTTTCCAGCATTCTTAATAGCAGCGTAACCAGCTACTGGAGTATCTGCATACATAACGTCTGCACGACCGGAAAGAAGAGCGGTAGTTGCGTCGGTCTGATCTTTGAAGCTCATGATTTCAAGAGGCTTATCGTTATTTGCAGCGCACTTCTTTTTAGCTTCTTCCATAATAGGCTCGCCAACTGTGCCGGTTTCCAAAGTTACTTTTTTGCCGCAAAGATTCTTTGTGTCTACCTTAGTAGGATTTCCCTTACGCACTTCAAAAGACAAGCCAGCGTTTGCGTAAGTAACAAAGTCAACGGACTTCATACGTTCAGCATTAACAGTGAAGCCGGAAATACCGACGTTATACTTGCTTCCAATTGCAGGAATAATGGAGTCGAATTGAGCGTGAACGATTTTAGCATTCAAGCCCATAACCTTTGCCAAAGCCTTAGAAAAATCAATTTCGTAACCGACTGGTGTTTTGCCGTCAGAAGCGAAAAATTCTGCAGGAGCATAGCTAACGTTTACACCAACAACAAGCTCGCCTGTTTTAGCTACTGCTTTTGGCACCAAAGCTGCTACTGCATCATCTTTTTGAACATTGCTTACGTCGTAGCTTCTAGCAACGTCTGGATCTGCATTCTGCTTGGAATCAGCAGGACCGCAGGCGGCAATAGTGCCAATCAAAACTAAAGAAGCAACGGCGGCAATAGGTTTAATTGATTTGAACATTTTTCTTCTCCATAAATCTAATAATTTTCAGTGATGCGTATAACTATACACGATAACCCTACTATTTTCACAACTATTTATGCAAGATAGTGTATATACTGAAATAAACATACTGCTTATTAGCAGAATAGCTGACTTTCTGAAAAAATATTACGCATATTATTCGCAATAATGTATAATATGTGGCGTGTCGCGTTTAGATGATTATTGCGCGCGCAAATTACGGTAACGCATAGCACGCAAAGCCTCGCGCTTATCTTGCTCCTCGCGCAAAGCTTCTCGCTTATCAAATTCCTTCTTGCCTCGCGCCAAAGCAATCTCAACTTTCACATAACTTCCCTTAAAATACAGACGCAGCGGAACTACAGTGTATCCCTTTGCTTCAGTCTGCCTAGAAAGTTTAGCGATTTGAGCTGCATGAAGAAGTAGCTTGCGCTTACGCTTTGGAGCATGATTATTCCAAGTACCGTTCAAATACTCAGGAATATTAGCCCCCTCAAGCCACATTTCGCCGCGACGATCAATATTTACAAAAGATTCAGCCAAAGAAGCTCGCCCTTCGCGCAAGGACTTAACTTCCGTTCCGGTAAGAGCAAGACCAGCTTCGTAGCAATCTTCAATAGCGTAGTCATGATGAGCCTTACGATTTTGAGCTACAGTAACCGTACCATCTTGAGCAGGTTTATTAGCCATAACTCCCCTCCAATACTAAGAGCACAAACAAAACTTGCCATAAGACTTCTATCTTATGGCAAGCGCACTTGAGTCTTCAAGCTTATCTTTTAAAACACGCACAAACTACTTGTACACGTTTTATGAACTTTAATAATGCACGTACTCGTAGTCGCCTGGATTATAAATAGTTTCGTACGCTGGGAATGTTGAGAAGCCGGTGCCACCTTCGGAAATAAGCACTGAACCATCCGCATTAACACGCTCAACAACAGCAACGTGACCATACTGCCAGTCTGCAGTCCAGTTACCAACGCGCTGGCCGCGAGCAAACACCATAACAGCGCCAACGTGTGGAGTACGATTAACTAAATATCCTAATCGACGACCAGTATTCGCCCACTCAGCACCATTGCCCATATACGAGCCAACTGGCAAACCAAGCTGAGACCTACGCAAATAAGCCCACAATGTGCACTGACGAGCAGGATAAGCAGAACCGCCAACAGAATTGCCAGTATTATGACCGTAGCAGAACTTAGCTCCTTCAGGGCAGTTGCCAGGAACAGTGTAATTCATGCCGTTAGCAGCACCATCGGAAAGCTGCATTGGAGGCAAAGAAGCATTAGTTCCAGCTCCCCTAACCTGCTGACGGTTTCCAGCGTTAGGATCAGCGCGAGCAAATGACTTATTTGCAAGAGCGCGAGCTTGAGCGTCAATAGCAGACTTCATTGCTACAATTTCTGCAGCTTCACGAGCAGACTGCGTAGTTAAACTACTTTTTTGACTTTCAAGCTGCTTACGAATATTTTCGCCCTGATCTCGCAAATCTTGCAACGACTTTCTGCGATCGTTAGCAGCTTTAGCAGCAATCTGCGCGCTTTGTGCCTGAGTATCGGCCTGCTGCTTAAGTTTTGCGATTTCCGTTTCAATAGCAGCCAAACGCTGACGACGATTCATAGAAGTATTTAATTTAACTGCAGCATCGTTTGCAGCATTTGCTTCGCTACGAGCAACTGCAGCTTCAGACTGAAGTTTTCCAACAAACTGCTCAGTAGTTGTTGACTTCGTAACAATATTCATAACATCAGAAGCTTGAGAACCGTGGAAACTCTTACGAGCAAGTTGAGCTACAGCAGCTTTTGCATCGTCAAAATCAGCGCCAGTTTTCTTAATTTTTTCTTCCAAATCGCGCTTATCTTTTTGAGCAGACTCTAATCTTTGCTGAGTAGATTCTGCAAGACTACGCGCTTGAGCAGCCTGCTCTTCAGCCTGCTGAGCCGCACGAACCTGGCCTGGAATTTGACGCTCATTCAAATCATTAAGCTCAAGAATCTTCTTTGCCAGCTGCTTATTAACACCAGCAAGCTGACGCTTTAGATTCTCATTCCTCTGCACTTTACGCCTGTAATCGTTCATATTAACAGCACTAGCAGTATCAGCAGTTAATAACGAGCCAACAACGCCACTAAGCAGCATAGCAACGGAAACAACCAAGCTAACTATTATACGATTGTGCCTATTGCACACGCTACGTCGAGTTACGCTCATATTACTTCCCTTTCCACGTTACTAATGCGAATTATAGCGTTAAGTAAGGAATCACGCGAGTTTTTCTAAATTTTTTAGTTTTTTTTTGAACTTTTTACGCAAATAATTTAATTTACGCCTTTAAGTATCGTCTTAAAGCAATAGCCGAAGCTACTACAGAAAGCACAACAGCTCCCGCAACCAGCATTGGAACGCACAACCACACAGTAGACTGCGTTATAAATGGCATCCAACGAACATTTTGCGCAAGCCAATCAGTTACAAACACTTTTACAACCAAGCTTAATGCCGCACCCGCAAGCAAAGATCCAGCGAAGGAAGCGAAAGCACCCTCAAGAATAAACGGCATGCGAATAGTCCAGTTAGAAGCGCCAACTAAACGCATAATCTCAGTTTCTTGACGGCGACTAGCTGCAGACATACGAATCGTAGTGCCTGTAAGCATAATGGCCACAACAACCATAACTGCAGCAAGAACAATCGTAACTACTGTAGCTCTATTAAGAACGCTGAAAACAGGGTCGAAAATTTGTCGTTGATCAACAACCTCTTCCACGCCATCTCGCCCAGAAAGAACTTCCGAAACAACCTGGTATTTCATAGGATTAGTAAGTTTTAAGCGAAGTGAATCCTGCATATCTGCGGCTGTAAGAGTTCTACCCTGATACATTCCGTTAGGATACTGCTTTAGGAAGGTATTTTTATAAAATTCGTTACGACTTACGTAAGTGATATTTGAAACGTCATCGCCTAATTCTTGGTGAATAACATGCTCAAGCTTTACTATTTCAGCGTTTGTTGGAGCTTTTCCAGAAGCACAGGAAGGAGATTGGCTAGTTCCATCCGGGCAAAGCCATGCAACAACCTCAACCTTGTCGTACCAGTCGCCCTTAGCTTTGGTAATTTGAGCCTGCATTAACACAGAAGCACCAATAAAAAGGAAGGAAATAAAAGTTACGAGCATAACGGAAAGAATCATTGAAACGTTACGGCGTAAACTAATGCATGTTTCGGAAAAAATGAATCTTAAACGCATTACTCTGCTCCTTCAGTTTTATTAGTGTCATTATTGCTATCGTCAACACTAATGTTCTCATTATTAGTATTTGCAGCCGCAACAGATGGCTTAGGTGGAGCTGGAGGCATAGGAGGGAGCTGAGACTTACTATCAGATTCAGAATCAGATTGTGAATGATTTTCTGCTACAGATTGCGACTCCTCGCTAGTTTCAGATTGCGATTTTTCACTCACTTCAGAACTTTCAGTAGATTCATGAGTTTCATGAGATTCAGTGGATTCAACAGTTTCTGCAGCTTCAGCGGATTCTTTATTATCTTCCGAAATATCAACTTCTGAAACATCCTCTTCAACGTCTTTATCGTTTGTAGTAACCAATCCTCTTCCCCAAGTCATTGTTGTTTCCAAAGACTGGAACACTTCGCCGTAGCGTCCAGTTCTTCCAGAATGAACAGACTGAGCAAGGCGCGCAATACCATCATTTTCTGCCGTGTCACTTTGAAGAGATTGCGTAACAATATCAACAGTTTCGCGAGCCTGCTGCGCACGTTGAGCTTTTTTAGAAAGTCGCTTATGACGTTCAGTATTTTCAGGCTGATTGCTTGAAGCTGAAATTTCAGCCTCTTCACTATTTTTTTCAACAGACTGCTGAGCTTTAGACTTTTGTTCAACATCTGAATCCGGGAAGTAAAGAGCAGAATCGTAAGAACCTTCGCGCTCATCTCGAACAATCTTACCCTCGTGAAGTTCCACAACGCGCTTACGCATTGAGTTCACAATCTCCTCATTATGCGTAGCCATAACAATTGTTGTGCCAGTTCTGTTAATAGCATCCAAAACTTCCATAATTCCAAGAGAAGTAGTTGGATCCAAATTACCAGTAGGCTCATCTGCAAGAATAATTTGAGGATGATTTACATACGCGCGAGCAATAGCCACACGCTGAGCCTCACCACCAGAAAGCTCATGCGGATAATTATTTTCCTTACCGGTTAATCCAACAGTTTCTAGCACGCGAGGCACAAGCGAGCGAATAGTCGCCCTACTAGTGCCGATTACTTCCAAAGCAAAAGCAACATTTTGATAAACTGTTTTATTATTAAGCAGCTTATAATCCTGGAAAATAAATCCAAGAGATCTGCGATACTGTGGAACCTGACGGTTAGAAAGTCTGCGCAAATCGTTACCAGCAACGTGAATTTCTCCACCATTTGCTTCTTCTTCGCGAAGCAGCAAACTAAGCAATGTGGTTTTGCCAGAGCCAGAAGCACCAACAAGAAACACAAAATCTCCGCGATCAACATGCAAAGACACATCGTCTAATGCAGGGCGCGTACCTCTCGGATATATTTTTGACACATGATCTAATGAAATCAGCGACATTGTTTCAATCCTTCCGAAGATTATGTGTAATTATTGGTTTTTAGTTCTAGATTTAGCTTTAGTTTAGGATTATTTTTCTGCTTCTTTTTCAGCTTCTTTTTGAGCCTCAACTCGCTGCTCGTGACGCCAACGAATGCCAGCTTCAATAAAGCCATCAATATCACCGTCAAAAACAGCTTGAGTTTGTGAAGTTTCGTAGCCAGTGCGCAAATCCTTCACCATCTGGTATGGATGAAGCACGTATGAGCGCATTTGGTCTCCCCAACTTGCCTTAATATCTCCAGCAAGTTCCTTCTTTTTAGCTGCTTCCTCAGCGTGCTTAAGCACAAGCAAACGCGATTGCAAAACAGCCATTGCCGCTGCGCGGTTTTGAATCTGGCTTCGCTCATCTTGCATAGAAACAACCAAGCCGGTTGGCAAATGCGTAATACGAACAGCAGAATACGTAGTGTTCACACCCTGGCCGCCAGGACCAGACGCTTGGAAAGTATCCACGCGAATGTCGGAATCTGGAATATCAATATGATCCGTAGCTTCAACCAAAGGAATTACTTCCACTGCGCTAAAGCCAGTTTGGCGACGGCCTTGATTGTCAAATGGCGAAATACGAACCATTCTGTGAGTGCCACCTTCTACAGAAAGACGACCATACGCGTACGGGGCATCCACTTGGAAAGTTGCGGATTTAATACCAGCTTCTTCCGCATAAGATGTGTCCATCATCTTAGTTTTGTAGCCGTTTCGCTCAGCCCAACGCAAGTACATACGAAGAAGCATTTGAGCAAAATCAGCAGCATCCACGCCGCCCGCACCAGAACGAATCGTAACAACCGCAGAACGAGCGTCGTACTCGCCGTCAAGAAGAGTCTGAACTTCCATATCGTCCAACTCGTGAGCAATATTTCCAAGCTCATCTTGAGCCTCGCTCATAGAATCAGCATCGCCTTCTTCTTGGCCAAGCTCAATTAAAGTCTTAGTATCATCAATGCGCTGATCTACAGCTTGCAAACGCTTCAACTGAGATTGAGCCGCGGAAAGCTTACTCGTAACCTGCTGAGCATGCTCAGAATCATCCCAAAGCCCAGGCTCAGCAGCCTGCTTTTCTAAATCAGCAATCGTAGCCTTCAACGAATCGACGTCTAAAGCCTTCTCAATCGAAGCATACTTTGATTCAACATCGCGTAACGCCTGTGCAAAATCAAATTCCGCCATTTACTTAAAGTACCTCTTTATATACTTGTTTTACGCAATTACTACTCGCAAAATACTTACAAAATCAACTATTGATAAGTTTAGCGTACGGTCAAAATTTCAGGACCATTCTCCGTAATTGCAATCGTGTGCTCGCTATGAGCGCCGCGAGAACCATCAGCAGAGCGAAGAGTCCAACCGTCCTTAGGATCTTGGTAAATTTCGTCAGTAGTCTTTAAGAACCATGGCTCAATTGCAATAACTAAACCTGGGCGAAGCTTGTAGCCGTGGTGAGCAGTGCCATCGTTAGGAACATGCGGATCGCCGTGCATAATATGACCGACTCCGTGACCGCCAAACTCAAGATTTACGCTGTAACCATACTCGTGAGCAACGCAACCAACAGCTGCAGAAATATCACCAAGACGGTTGCCAGGCTGAGCCATGTTAATGCCAGCCTCCAAAGCTTCCTCAGTGCACTTAATCAAGCGCAAATCCTCAGGATCTGCATGCTTTCCAACAACGAAACTAATAGCAGAATCTCCAACCCAGCCGTCGACGTTAATTGCCAAGTCAAGAGTTAATAAATCACCATCTTTAAGGTTGTAATCGTATGGAACTCCGTGAAGAACAGCATCGTTTACAGACGTGCAAATATAGTGCGCAAAAGGACCAGTTCCAAAATCAGGAGCGTAATCAACATAGCAAGAAGACGCACCTTTGCGGCTCATAATGCGTTGGCGAACAAAGTCATCAATTTCAAGAAGATTCGTGCCAACTTTTGTCATTGCTTTTAAGTCTTTAAGAATATTACCAACGAAGCAACCTGCAGGTTTCATCGCTTCAATTTCAGATGGAGTTTTAAGTTCAATCATGCTTCAAGACTAACGCGCAGGCACGAAAATAGCGCAAAATATGGCGAAAATATTGCGAAAATACTAGCTAATAGTGTCTCTTAATACTTGTAAGCTAAATTCATGCTTAATAACAATGAAAATAATAAAGAATCACAGAAGGAAATTTCTGCTGTAGATTTTGACCCAGCCTCCTTCTCGTCGGTTATTCGTCCACAAGACGACTTGTTCCGTTACATAAACGGTCCTTGGATTGACACTTACACTCTTCCAGACGACCGCCCAATGTACGGTGCTTTCCACAAGCTTGCAGAAGATGCAGAGACGCAAATTCGAGATATTTTAGAAAGCGAAGATTGCTCAGCTAAAAAATCTCAAACTTTATACCGCAACTATTTGAATACTGCAGCTATTGAAAAAGCTGGAATTACGCCAATTAAAAGCGATTTAGACGCTGTGGATAAAGCTTGCAGCAAGGAAGATTTGGTTCGCACTATTGGCTCACTAAACCCATACGGCGGACCTGATGCAATGTTCTATTTTGGCGTTTACGGAGACCCTAAAGATCCTAAGACGAATATTATGCATATTGAGCAGTCGGGATTGGGTTTGCCGGATGAAGCATACTATCGCGAAGATAATTATGCTCCAATTCGCGCTGAATACGTAAAAATGGTAGCTTCTTTGCTGCGATTGGCAGGTTACGGAGATAGTGCTACTACCCAAGCGCAAGCCGAGCGTTTTTTGAATGTTGAAACGCAGATTGCAAGCAAGCATTGGGATAACGTAGCAACCCGCGATTCTCAAAAAACTTATAATCCTTACAATTATGCTGATTTGGCAAAAAATCTTGAAGCGCTTAATCTCGATGCCTTCTTAGATGCTGCACAAAAATCGTACGATACTTGCGAAGAAGCAAAGCATCAGCCAATCAATCTTCGTGAAGCTTTTAGCAAAGTAGTAGTTCACGAGCCAAGCTTTATAGAAGGATTGAATAAGATTTGGCAGGAAGCAGAATTAGAAGATTTGAAGCTTTGGGCGCGCGTGCACGTAATTTTGTGCTGGGCAAGCTTGCTAAGTGAAGATTTTGCAGAAGCGCGATTTGACTTCTACGGCAAAGTACTTTCGGGAGCAACAAAGCAGCGCGACCGCTGGAAGCGAGCAGTTGGAGTTGTTGACGATGCCTGCGGCGAGGAAGTTGGCCGCGAATATGTGCGCTTGCACTTCCCTGAGTCTTCTAAAAAGTATATGCAAGAATTAGTTAACAATCTTATTAACGCTTACCGAGAGTCGATTTCGCACAGCAGCTGGCTTGGCGAGGAAACTAAAGCGAAGGCTTTGGAAAAGCTTAGCAAGTTTGAGCCAAATATTGGTTACACGAATCATTGGGTTGACTACTCTGCGTTAAACATTAACGAAAACGCTGGTTTAGTTGATAACATGCGCGAAGTTTCTCGATTTGGTTTTGGTAGGAATACTGCAAAAGCTGGAAATCCTGTGGACCGCGAAGAATGGCAGATGACTCCGCAAACTGTGAACGCTTACTACGATCCTCTGCTGAACGTAATCGTGTTCCCAGCTGCTATTTTGCAACCGCCATTCTTTAACCCAAGCGCTCCAGACGCAGCAAATTACGGCGCTATTGGTGCCGTGATTGGTCACGAAATTGGCCACGGTTTTGACGATCAGGGTTGCGAATACGACGGCGACGGCGTGCTTAACAATTGGTGGACTGAAGAAGACAAAGCTAACTTTGCTGAGCGCACTAAGAAGCTTATTGAACAATACAATGCTTTTACACCAACGCAGCTTATTGTTAAATACTCTCACTTGAAGAGCAAAGAAGAGCGTAATGCGATGCCTCACGTAAATGGCGCTTTAACAATCGGCGAGAATATTGGCGATTTAAGCGGCGTAACTATTGCGCTTAAAGCATACGCTTTCGCTTTGCAAAAGAGTGAAGGGCATGAAATTGACGGAAGTGAAGATGCGATTCGCGAAACTTTGCTGAACGCTCCTAAAATTGATGGTTTCACTGCTTTGCAACGATTCTTCTTAAGCTACGCGTTGGTTTGGCGTTCCAAAGCTCGTAACGAGATTGCGGAACAGCTGCTTCAAATCGACCCACACTCTCCAGCTGAATGCCGCACTAACGGCATTGCTCGAAACGTAGACTTGTTCTACGATGCTTTCGACGTTAAAGAAGGCGACGAAATGTGGCTCGACCCTGCTGAGCGCGTACACATTTGGTAAGTTGCGAATAAATCGCAAATAAGTCGCGATAAGTCAAAATAAGTCAAAAAATAAGTCAAAAATAGAAGCCTGCAGACGCTTAATAAACGTTTGCAGGCTTATTATTTTCTATTTTTAGAAATCAGTTTTCGTCTTAAGAAAATCCAAGCTACCACTGCAATTGCGCACAAAACAAGCACGCTTAAAATCGCAGAAATAATCACAATAAATTCATACGTTGAAGCATTTTTCTTCATAGCTTTCGCTAACTTTTTATGATGCTTATGCTTCAAATGCTTCTTTTTAGCCAAAGCTTTTTTCTTCTTAGCTTCCTCGTCTTTACGCTTCTGCTCTTCCTTCTTCTTTCGCTCCTCTTCAGCACGCTTTTTTTGCTCTTCGGGAGATTCTGGGCCAATCTTGCCATCCGGATAATCAATATCTCCGTTATATTCCGACAGTGTCAACGCTCCAACAACACCATAAGGGCCGCCCGAAGCCTCTCCGTAACCGAAAGAAATATTGCTAGGATTCAAAATCTGATACAAATGGCCATTATCTTCGTTAAAACTTCCGCCGGTTGCACGCAAAGCCGACTCTTCATCTTGAATCCACAATTGCATAGAACCAGCAAGATCCACACCCCAACTTAAATTTTCACCCCACGCCTTTCGGCCAGTGTAATCAGGCTCGCTCACACCATCTGGGCCAAAATGGCCAAACTGCCCATGCTGAGCGGTTTCTTGCGCGCGACGGAAAGCATCCTCTTCATTTGCAGAATCGTACTGAATATTATTAACATACGCTTCTTTAGTAAGACCGTAGCGACTCACGTAATCTTGCAAAGGAACGCCATTAAAATACGTGCTGCGATTATCGTAAAGCCTAGATCTTGCATTTCGAATAGAAGAAAGAACGTAACGCGCTACATTACTTGACTGAATAAAAGCTGCAGAAGAAGCAGAATTAGTTGTTTGAATTATTGGATTCTGATGATATTTATGATGATATTCGCGATTATACGCCTGATGATAAGCCTGATGATACGCATTAGAATTTTCTAAAGTAAAATCAGCAAAATTTTGCGATATTGCGCACGTAGCTAGGCATACAGCAGAAATAACAAGGATACTAACCCAACTTATGCGCATATTAGATTTATGCTTTGCATATTGCTGATTATTTTCCACCATAAATATCTTCTTCACTGCATTCAATATTTTCAATACGTTTGCTCAATACTACCCTGCAATGAGGAATTATTACGCATGCACAGATAATTGTTGAGCGTTTAATACGTATTTTGCTGTAGTCAAGAGATCAATTACATTGTGGATAAAACCTAGGTTTTAACCACAATAGAAAAGTTTGCTGGCAAAGTTGTTGCGCAAAGTTCATAGTTGTTATTACTGCGGCATTTCCTCGTGGCTGCGAAGCTCAGAGGCAATGATGGCTCTGTATTTCGGGGCTGAAATGGCTGCAGTCCAATTTGTGAAAGGACTATGAAATATGGCACAACAACAGTCGACCGTGACTATTAGTGGATACGTAGGCGCTGAGCCTGTAAGCTTTGGGCGAAGTGAAAATTCTCCGGCTTGTTCGCTACGAATTGCGAGCACGCAATCATATTACCGAAACGACGAGCAGCAATGGCATGAGCGTCCAACTACTTGGATGACTGTGAAAGCGTATAGGACTTTGGCTTCAAACGTGCTAAAAAGCGTTCATAAAGGCGATGCAATCGTTGTATACGGCAACTTGAGTACAGAAAGCTGGACAAAAGATGGAAACGATTATAATCGCGTAATTTTGGAAGCTTCTGCTATTGGGCACGATTTAAATCGCGGAACTACGCAATTTACAAAAAGAAACGCTGATACTGCCAAAAACGGACAGACGAAAGACAGCAATCACTCACAGAGCGAAAAAATAGAACGTACTGACTCTCACTCAGACAGCACGGACGACGAATTTGGGGGTGATGCTGATATCTAAAGAAAGTAAATAATACCTCGTGCACCACGATAAACAATAATGCCGCCAAGAATAGTAGTAGTATTCCTGGCGGCAAATTGTAAAAACAGGTCGTTACTTAAGCAAATCGTTTACGCGAGATACGATTCGAGCAGCAGCTTCGTCAACTGGAACTGCCTCAACGTCTGAGCCATCGCGATTGCGGATTTCAATAGTTCCATTGTTCACGGTATCGCGACCAGCAACAGCAATCAGCGGCACGCCAACAAGCTCAGCATCCTTGAACTTTACGCCTGGTGAAACCTTTGGACGGTCGTCAAAGATTACTTCGATGCCCTGCTTGCTAAGCTCTTCAACAACCTTTTCAGCAGCGTCGAAAGCAACCTGATCCTTGCCTGTTGCAACAACATGAACTTGAGCTGGAGCAATTGCCATAGGCCATGCGAGACCAGCGTCGTCGTGATGCGTTTCTGCCAAGCATGCGATCACACGGCTAACGCCAATGCCGTAGCAGCCCATCCAAACTGGCACAGCCTTACCGTTTTCGTTAAGAACGCTTAAGCCCAAAGCCTTAGAATACTTTAAGCCAAGCTGGAACACCTGGCCGATTTCCACACCGCGTTCGAAGCTTAACGGACCGGAACCATCTGGGCTCATATCGCCATCGCGAACCTGAGCTGCTTCAACAACACCGTCCGCCTCAAAATCGCGGCCGTAAACAGCGTTGTAAACGTGCTTTCCGTCTTCGTCAGCTCCTGTAATCCAGGCGCTTCCCTTTGCAACGTGAGCATCCATCAAGTAGCGAACAGGATTTGCAATACCCCTACCCTCTTTGCGAGCTTGAGGACCTAATACGCTAAAGCCAATGTAGCCCTTAACAAACTCAGGATGAGCCTTCAAATCTTCCTCAGTTGCTTCTTCGATTTCTGCAGGAGCAAACTGAGCCTCGAGACGCTTCATATCTACCTGGCGATCTCCCGGAATACCAATAGCAACGATTTCGCGCCATGGCTCCTCATGCTCGCCGCCTTCAGCGTCTGCCGGATGCTTAACAGCAATAATAAGGTTCTTCAAAGTGTCGGACGCTTGCCAATCGCGGCCATCTTCGCGAGGATGCAAGTCGTTAGAAACCTTAGCCAAAGCTTCAATCGTCTTAGCGTCTGGAGTTTCAAGAGCTTCTGCTGCAGGAGTTGCTGAGTAATCAACATCTTGCATTTCTGGAGTGGTAAGAGCCTCAACATTCCAAGCTTTTCCGGAAGGTGCGAGCGCAAAAGTATCTTCGCCAATTGGCATTGGAGCCAAGAACTCCTCGGAATCAGAACCACCCATTGGTCCGGAAACAGCGTGAACAATCACGTATTTAATGCCCAAACGGTCGAAAATGCGAGCGTAAGCAGCGCGCTCCTCAACGTAAGCAGACTTCAAACCATCTTCGTCAATCGAGAACGAATAAGCATCCTGCATAATAAACTCGCGGCCGCGAATAAGACCAGCGCGCGGGCGGAATTCGTCGCGATACTTCGTTTGAATCTGGTACAAAGTAACAGGCAAATCCTTGTAAGAAGAATACATATCCTTAACGAGAAGCGTGAAAACTTCTTCGTGCGTTGGAGCAAGAAGATAGTCAGCCTCATGACGATCCTTAAGACGGAAAATGTTGTCGCCGTATTCTTCCCAACGGTTTGTAGCCTCATAAGGCTCACGCGGAAGAAGAGCTGGGAAGTGAACTTCCTGCGCACCGATACCGTTGATTTCGTCGCGAATAATCGCCTGAACCTTGTTTAAAACCTTGAGGCCAAGCGGCAACCAAGTCCACACACCTGGGGCAGATTTACGAATATAGCCTGCGCGCTGCATAAGTTTTGCGGAAGCCACGTCCGCGTCTGCAGGATCCTCGCGCAGCGTACGAAGGAACAGCTGAGACATACGAAGTACATTGGAATTCATGCGTTCCAATCTATTTGCGCATGAGGACATAAACACTTGTTTACACTACTAAACAAACTCACAATACGTAATTTTCAACTAAAACTCGTTATCGAATCCAAACTCGTCGTTGTTAGTACTTGCAAAAATATCAAGTTCCTGCTGATCCGCAAAATCGACATCTGCTTTTTTAGCAACAAACGCGGAAGCACCCTCGCTAGAAAGCACCTCACTCGCGCGTCTTGAAGCATCGCGCAAAGATCCGTCAAGAAGTACAGCATCCGCCGAAACACTAAACGCGCGCTCGTTAATACCCTCTAAGTAAAGACCTTGCAGATTTTCCACACGCGAAAGCGCTACGTAACCCATTCCAGGAGCGAAAGTTCTACGCAAATCCATTACTGCAGCATCAAGCGTCATACCTTGCGACTTATGAATCGTAATTCCCCACGCGCAACGAAGAGGCACTTGATTTACACTAGCAAGAACCGTTTCGCCATCCGTCATTTCCCACGCGGCAGGCTTAAGAGTTACAATATTGCCGTTTTCAAACTCAACAATCGGCCATCCGCCCTTAGATTCAGGCGCAAAACGCAACACTCGCCCAACCGAGCCGTTTACATACTGCTTTTCCTGATCGTTTCTTAAAGCCATCACAGCAGCCCCAGCCTTTAAAACTAAACGCTCCGGAGCAAGCATATTCTTTTTTAAGCGATCAACAAGATTTTTAGGCCCAGCTTCCGTTGCCACAAACTCGTGAGTATCAGCATCAATTTGCGCAAGTTTAGCATTATTTAATCCGTCTGCTTGCGAGTTCGTTGGGAAAAGATGCACTGCAACTTCGTCGTCTTGAGGATATTCGCCAAGACGACTGGAAAGCACTTGCTTATCGTCATCACTTACTAGACCGCTACGAATATCTGTTAAAACGTCAAGTAACTTGCCGTCATCCTGACGATGCTGCTCAGTTAAGTAGCACACAACAGGTTTTAAAGCGTCCCATGCGAAGGATTCTGTAATATAGCCTTCCGGATTTTTGCCTGCTGCAGCATACTTTTGGCGCGAAGAAATAAACTCCGGGCTAGGTTCGAACACGTCGCGATTTCGCATAGAAGTGCTTACAGGCGGAAGCTGAAAAAAGTCGCCCGAAATAACTACTTGGAGACCGCCGAAAGGAGCGGGATTTTTGCGCACTTTACGGCATACTTCATCAACCATGTCGAAAAGCCACGCGTGGATCATTGAAACTTCGTCCAGCACGAGCACGTCCGTGGCTTTTATGCGCTTTCCGCGCCTAGATCTAATGGTTTTAAGAAGCGTATCCGTAAGCGCGTTTGAAACTCCAACACCACTCCAAGAGTGAATTGTTTGACCGTTTAAATGTGTTGCCGCAATGCCGGTAGAAGCAGTCACGGCAACACTTAAACCGTTCTTTCGCATTTCGCGAATAGCTTCGTTTAATACGTAGGTTTTACCTGCACCCGGAGCGCCGGTAATGAACGCGCTCGCGCCAGCGTCGATTATGGTTAAGGCTTCGGATTGCTTCATTGGCAGTACCTTTTATTTGCGCTATTGCGTTTAATAGTCGCGCTTTTCTGCAGAATTTACGTCTTCTAGCGCTTCTCCGCGGCGTTCGTAGTCACGAAGCAAGCTCGTGCTTTCAATATGCTGCGCGCCGGCTTTTGCTTGTGATTCGTTTGGGCCTGGAGCTGGAACGAACATCATGTCGCGGTAGTAACGAAGCTCGTCAATCGACTCAATAATATCCGCGAGCGCGCGGTGACCGCCATGTTTTGCCGGCTTATTGCGGTAAACGTCTGGGTAAAGCCTGCGCGAAATCTCTTTCAACGTACTTACGTCGATTACGCGATAGTGCAGATTTGCCATTAAATCCGGCATGTAGCGGTCGAGGAACTTTTTGTCGGAGCCGACTGAGTTTCCAGCAAGATGAGCTTTTCCGCGAGCCGGCAGGAAGCGCTTTACGTACTCAACTACCTGCTTTTGAGCTTCTTCCAACGGCAAACCGTTTTTATTCCACTCGTCAACAAGTCCAGAAGAAGTGTGCATATTGCGCACAAAATCGTTCATATGAGCCACAGCAGCGTCGCTTGGCTTAATCACTAAATCAATACCGTCGTCGAGAACTTTAAAATTAAAATCAGTTGGAACTACAGATACTTCGCATAATTCGTCATGGAAAATATCGAGTCCAGTCATCTCGCAATCAATCCAAATTAAGCGCGACTCTTCCGGCGTAAACGTAAGATCTTCCTTAGCTTCAGCCATTTTCGTTCCTTTCCTAATATTTTTTTTGAACCCATCAGCCTACATCTTCGTACAGACGAGGCGCGTACTAAAAACGACGAAAAGCAGGCAAGTTGTGAGGAACTTGCGTAACTTTTCGCCGTTTAGAGCAAAATTATTTGCGATTTATACGCGATTTAATCGCGCACCACGAGCACCACTCGATTTAGTTGTGGAAACCGCTGTAGTTTGGCGCTTCTGCAGTCATCACAATATCGTGAGGATGAGATTCGCGAAGGCCAGCATCCGTAATACGAATAAAGCGGCCACGCTCCTGCAATTCCTTAATATTGTGCGCACCAACATAGAACATAGACTGGTGCAAACCACCTAGAAGCTGGTAAAGCACAGCGTTAAGCGGTCCGCGATATGGAACTTCGCCTTCAACGCCTTCTGGAACCACCTTGTCGGAGCTGGTAACGTCTGCCTGGAAGTAACGATCCTTCGAATAAGACTTCTTACCACGAGGAGCCATTGCACCAAGCGAACCCATGCCGCGGTAAAGCTTGTACTGCTTGCCGTGAAGAAGAACCTTTTCGCCTGGAGCTTCCTCGCAGCCGGCCAAAGTGCCGCCGAGCATAACAGTGTCCGCGCCCGCAACCAAAGCCTTAGCAATATCACCGGAATAGTGAATACCACCGTCTGCAATGCATGGAATTCCAGCAGCCTTGCAAGCCTGAGCCGCGTCGTAAACTGCTGTAAGCTGAGGCACGCCAACGCCTGCAACAACGCGCGTAGTGCAAATAGAGCCTGGACCAACGCCAACCTTTACAGCATCAACGCCAGCGTCAATCATAGCTTGTGCACCTTGGCGAGTTGCAATATTTCCGCCAATAATTTGCACGCCGTCAAAAGCCTTATCTGCCTTAATGCGACGAATCATGTCGAGAGCTAAGCGAGCTTCGCCGTTTGCGGTATCAACCACAAGAACGTCAACTCCAGCTTCCATAAGCGCGCACGCACGCTGCCAAGCATCCCCAAGGAAACCAATGCCAGCAGCAACGCGCAAGCGGCCCTGATCATCCTTAGTAGCATCCGGATACTGCTCGGTCTTAACAAAGTCCTTAACAGTAATCAAGCCTGTAAGCTTGCCTTCAGAATCAACCAAAGGCAACTTTTCAACCTTGTTATCCGCAAGCAAGCGGTGAGCATCATCCTTAGAAATATTTGAAGGACCGGTGACGAGATTTTCGCGCGTCATCACGTCCTTCACCTTCAAGCGATCGTAATCTTCGGAAGCAATAAAACGCATATCGCGGTTGGTAATAATGCCAACTAAACGATTTTCGCTATCCACTACCGGCAAACCAGAAATATGGAAACGCCCGCACAATTTATCTAAATCTGCGAGCGTTGCGTCTGGGTGAACTGTAAGAGGGTCGGTAATCATGCCCGACTCGCTGCGCTTAACAATATCAACTTGCGCAGCTTGATCATCAATAGAAAGATTGCGGTGAAGTACGCCAATACCACCGTTACGCGCCATGGCAATAGCCATATCGGACTCGGTAACAGTATCCATAGCTGCCGAAATAGCCGGCACCTTCATGGTAATTTCGCGAGTCAGACGAGTGGAAGTGTCCACTTCGGACGGAATAACATCAGTTTCGTTTGGAAGCAACAGCACGTCGTCATAAGCGAGACCGAGCTTCGCAAAAACTGGAGGGACAGGGGCATACACGGATTCCGCGTTAATATCAGTTGTAGCCATAGAGTTACTATACGTTTTTGCTATGACGTTTGCCGAAACGCACCACAAAACGCTACGAATTGCGAAGTTCCGGAAGGCGGCGACGCAAGTACGGAAGCATTGTTAGCACCGAAAGAAGCGCGGCCGCAATAATCATTCCAACAAGCACGTACACAGCTTTAAAGAACAGAATCATAATAGAGCCAAACGCAATCAGCGCCGCCCATCCCCACAAAATCAGCACCGCGCCCTGCACAGAATGACCAATGCGAAGCATGCGGTGATGCAAGTGCATGCGATCCGGGTGCATTGGCGACTGCCCCTTAGCAACACGCCTAAAAATAGCCAGGCACATGTCTAGAACCGGCAGGAACAGCACAAGAATCGGCAGCAAAATCGGCATAAATACAGGCAAATAAATACTCGTGTGCACTGCGGAAGGATCCAAATGGCCGGTCATAATAATCGACGCGCAAGTAATTAAGTAGCCGATTAGCATGGAGCCGGAGTCGCCCATAAAAAGTTTCGCAGGATGCCAGTTGTGCAAAATAAAGCCGATACACATTCCCACCATTGCAACGTCGATAAGAGTTGCCATTGATGCGTAGGATGGCGACGTGCGCGCGAGCATGTAGGAGTAGGTTGCGAAGGCGATGCCGCCTATTGCAACGATTCCGGAAGCCAAGCCGTCTAATCCGTCTACGAAATTTACTGCGTTAATTGAGGCCACAATAAGTATGGCAGTTATTGCGATTGATACGCTTGGCGACGCCGTTACTAGGGAGGCTAGCGGCAAAGTTACAATTTGCAACCCTCCCCACGCAACGAACACGGCTATAAGAAGCTGGCCGGCAAGCTTTAGCATCCAATCTAAATCCCAAATGTCGTCGCATACCCCAAGCAGGCATATCATGACTGCTCCGGCAAGCACCACCCACGGCTGGTGAGTTCCAGCAAAAAGCCCGGAAATAAAAGGCATTGAGCTTGCGAAAGCCATGGCGACCGCAAATCCAAAAAGCATACCCACACCGCCCATGCGAGGAGTTGGAATCGTGTGCACGTCGCGCGCACGAACTTTACCTACAGCCCCCATTTGAATCGCAAGATGGCGCACAAGCGGCGTAATCAGCCACGTTGCCCCACCTGCAATTGCGGCAATAAATAGGTACACCCTCATCGGCTATGTCTTTCTGCTATTTTTGATATTCGCTTGTCTTATATATTTGCTTATTTTGATTGTAACGATTCGGCAGTATAGCAAAATTAGTAAATACTTTCGCTACTTTCGCTATTTTTGATATTTTCTCTATTTTCGCTACTTTCGCAAAGCCTCGCGAATTTCACTCTCCGAAATCACGCCTTCGCGCAAAATAACAATGCCATCCTCGTCGTTTGAATCCGCACCAACTACAGTGCTTGCCACGTGCGAGCGAGTCGGGCCTGCGTTCAAATACAGCGGAATTTCGTTGCCGAAAGCCGCAAACGCTTCTTCTACACTGTCTGCACTTTCGTTACCGCTGCGATTCGCGCTAGAAGCAGCCAGTGGGCCGGTAACTCGCAAAATTTGCATTAATTCAGGGCAATCCGGCACGCGCACGCCTTGAGTTGCTTCAGTTGCTTGAGTTTGCGCATCGTTTTGAGCATCAGTTTCATTCGTTTTGCACAGCGTTGCAAGATTTGAAGCAACCGAGCCCTTCTTCGCACGCGCAATCGGAGAATATCCGCCCGGAAGGAACTTTTTACCTAAAATATCCAGCGGAGAAGGCAAATAAAGCCCAAGTTTTTCTAAATCTTCCACTCCGCTCATTAAAATTTGCAGCGCTTTTGTGCGCGGCCTGCGCTTAAGCTCGTAAATTTTGGCAACAGCGGCTTCATTGAACGGATCGCATGCAACGCCATACACAGTGTCTGTTGGCACTACGATTACACCGCCTTCGTTAATAATTTGCGCTGCCATTTGCAGGGATTCTTCGTTGATATTGCAAATTTTGCTCATTTTTTGCCTCTTTTATTGCTTATTTTGCTTATTTTGCTTATTTTATTCTGTTTGAGTCAAGTTTTATTTTTGATTAAAATTTTACTTTTCCGCAAAAGTGTACCGCGGTCTGCCAGTTAAGTCGTTTCCAACGCGCGCACGCGAAAAGCCTACGCTTTCCGCATACTTTTTAAGCGCATCTCCTTGCGAAATATCGTGCTCCATAACCATCACTCCCCCAGGCTTAAGAAGCGTAAAAGCCGCGCACATAATCTGCTCCGGAATAAGCAAGCCGTCCGCAGAGCCGCCATAAAGCGCAAGCGGCGGATCGTATTTTCGCACTTCAATCTGTTCCGGAACTTGATTTTCCGGCACGTAAGGCGGATTCGTTATTACTAAATCTACTTTGCCGCAAATTGCGTGAAGTTCCGGCATACAATCCGAAATATGCGCTTTGGTTGCGTCTGCAAGCACAGCATGATAGCGACTGAAAATCTGAATATTTTCCCACTTTTTTGCAGTTTCTTCAAAATTTTTTTGCAAATATTGGAAAGCTTCAGGAGATTTTTCTACAGCCCATACTTGCGCGTCTGCAACTTCCGTTGCAATCGACAATCCGATTGCGCCCGATCCTGCGCATAAATCGACTACCGTAGGCTTGCTAATACCAGACTCTCTAAGCCAATCCAATCCAGCTTCAACAACAATTTCCGTTTCTGGCCGCGGCACAAAAACGCCTTTGCCAACTTGCAAATCCAAGTAGCGAAAAGGCGCGCGACCAACAATATGCTGCAGCGGCTCGCGCGAAGCACGCCTAGAAACAAAATCGCTATATTTACTAGCATAATCTTGCGAAAAATCGGTTAAATCGCCGAGTATTAGCGCCTTGTTCAGCTCAGCTAAGCTTACGCCGCAAGCTTTAGCCAGCAGCAAACGCGCGTCGTATTCTGCAGACTCCACGCCTGCTTCACGAAGACGCGCAATAGCATTTTGCAAAAGTTCGCGCATTTTAAGAACCGTTTAGAAATTTTACTTAGTTTACTTAAGTTACTTACTTAACGTACTGACTTAACTTACTTAACTTAATCGGCTACTTACTTGGCTTGCGCTAAGCGGTCGGCTTCATCCGCCTGAATATCGCTGTCAATAACCGGCTGCAAGTCGCCGTCAAGAACCTGGTCAAGATTATAAGCTTTGTAATTCGTACGATGATCTACAATACGATTTTCTGGGAAATTGTACGTGCGGATTCTCTCAGAACGGTCCAACGAACGCACTTGTGAGTGGCGCATATCAGCAGCTTCTGCTGCCTCCTGCTCATGCTTCATGGCGAGCAAGCGCGACTTTAACACGCGTAAAGCTGCCGCACGGTTTTGAATCTGCGACTTCTCATCCTGCATGCTAACAACAATTCCGGTTGGAATATGCGTCATGCGAACCGCGGAATAAGTAGTGTTCACGGACTGTCCGCCAGGGCCAGAGCTCATGAAAATGTCAATCTTCAAATCTTTTGGATCGATTTCGATTTCGTCGTCATCTTCGTCTGCTTCTGGGAACACGATTACGCCGGCTGCGGAAGTCTGTATGCGCCCCTGCGATTCCGTAACTGGGATTCGCTGCACGCGATGCACTCCGCCCTCATACTTCATGCTTGCCCACACGCCATCTTCTGGAGCAGGCGTGCCTTTTGCACGAATAGCAAGCTGCACGTCTTTTACGCCGCCAAGTTCCGTTGAATTTTCGCTTTGGATTACGGTAGTCCAGCCGCGCTTTTCCGCGTAACGCATGTACATACGCAATAAATCGCCAGCAAATAGTGCCGCTTCTTCGCCGCCCGTGCCAGCTTTAATTTCCATGATCATATCGCGCGCATCATCCGGATCCCTAGGAATTAGCGCCGTGCGTAGCTTTTCTTTTGCTGCTGGAAGCTGCGCTTCTAAGCGCTTAGCTTCTTCTGCAAAATCTGGGTCGTCGCTTGCCATTTCGTTTGCGGCTTCAAAGTCGTCGCAAAGCTGTTTGTAATTTAGGTAAGCGTTTACGATTGAGCCGAGTTCTGCGTGCCTACGGCCGAGTTTTCGAATAGCGTCCGGGTTTGACGCAACTTCCGGGCTTCCCATGCGACTTTCAATATCGCGGTATTCTTCTAACGCGGTAACTGCTGCCGGGAATTGTTCATCTACTGACTCAGCCATCATATTCCTTAAGTTAAAAATATTTAATTTAGCACATAAAACGCCAGCCCCGATTCCGCGAGTTACACGAAAGCAGGGCTGGCGTCATAAAAGCTACTTAGTCTTCTTACCGTAGCGCTTCTCGAAGCGAGCCACGCGGCCGCCGGTGTCGAGAATCTTCTGCTTGCCGGTATAGAATGGGTGGCACTTTGAGCACACGTCAACCGTCATGTGATCGCCATCAGCGGTGGAACGAGTTACGAAAGTGCTTCCGCAAGAGCAGGTAACCTGCACTGCGTGATAATCGGGATGAATACCCTGCTTCATAATGTCTCCTATGGAATTCGGGCGACCCGGGTCGCAAAGCCCCAATAGCTAAGCGTGAACCGGAACCTTCGTTATTCTAGTCACCACCCTCGACGCATTTAGTTATTCTTTGTCTTCACGCTTGCGATGATGCTTTCCAACGAATCCAACTAAACCAACAGACGCTAACAGGCTGGCAATTATTGCAGATTGCGCAACATTACTACCAGTTTTAGCGAGCGCAGGCTTTGACTCTGGCTCTGGTTGTGGCTCTTCTGGCTCAGGCTGCTCAACCTCAGGCTCTATAACTTGAGCTTCAGGAATCACAGAATGCGCAAAATCTGGTACAAACGGAATCTCAGGCGTTGGAACAGGCGCTGGAACTGGCTGCTCCGGCTGTGGCTCCGGAGTTGGCGTTGGATTAACATCATTCGATGCTGGAAGTACTTCAATATCGACCGTCACCACAGCTTTGCGACCATACTTATCTACACTCGTAAAGGTAAGTTCAACAACCTTCTTACCATCAACAATCTTAGGCGTACCAGAAATTGTGCAAGTAGTGCCTTCGCAAGAATAAGAAATTCCAAGCTGTTTCAAACTACTACTACTAGACAACGCATTAACAGTAAACGGCTTACCATCCACTGAAACGGTTGCGTTTGTATCAGTTGTTCCATCATCTTTAAGAACTCCCTTAGTTAAGTTTGCAAGCGTAAACGTTGCAGGAACACCCTCAACCGCCTTGCCGCTAAACTTAAACTCCACAGGATCCATCTGCTCGAAGTTTGCAGTAATAGTAGTTTCGCGCGTTGGCTGTGGCTCTGGTAGCGAAATCTCTGGATTTACTCCAGCATTGCGCAAAACCTGCTTCAAAGCTTCCAAACTAGACTTCTTGGAGCTGCGAATTATCTTTGCAACAGATGGCTTATCTGCTTCATCAGCAAGCTCAGCGAGCACTTCTCGCTGTTCATCAAGAACATAACTATCAATTTCGTTCTCAAAATTAGCAAATGTTAAGTCTATTCCTGCCTTCTCTAGCTTCGTACGCAAATCGGTTAAGGAATCATTAGATTTACTAATTTCTTCAGCAAGTTTTTCCTTTCCAGCTTCTTTAGCAATTTTTGCAAGGTTATCTCTTTGAAGATTCTTTTCAACAATGCTATCAACATCAATCTTCGCTTCACTTAGCAAATTCTTCAACGCTTCTATTGAAGAATGGCGAGAATCACGAATCAATTTAGCTACGTAAGATTTGCCATCCATTTCTGCAATTTTAGCTAATTCTTCACGCTTAGCATTGTAGACTTGCGCAGCATGTTGCTTTTGCGCTTCGTTCAGCAGATTTTGCAAAGCAGCAAGCGTAGATTTATCTGAGTTACGAATCAACTTTGCTACATATGGCATACCATCCATAATTGCCATTCGAGCCAAAGCTTCTCGTTCTTCTTCTGTGGCCTTGCGTTTATCTGCCGGAGCCGCTGGCTTTTCAGTCGTGTTAGGCGACCAATTCTTGAACACGTAGCCATTATTTGCAAGCACGTCTGGAACCTGCATAAGCAAATCAGTAGCGTCGTTTCGCACCCAATATACTGAAACTAGCTCGCCTCCAGCATTCTTAAGAGGCGATTTTTGCAAACTTCCGCCATCTCCAGCTACATACGTCACCTTCGTATAGTTCTTTTCTATGAACTTAGCTGCAGCAGTGCCTTTAGCTGGCAAATCGTTATCTGCAATAACTTTTGGCAAAACGTACACGCGCACAGGCAACTTAGTTGTAACAGTTTTTTGCTTTCCTGTAGTCTTATCTTTTTCATCAGTAGGCTTAGTTACATTCACCATAATTGTTGAAATTCCAGGCTTTGAAACATCAACCTTAACATTCTCATCTATAGATACACTCACTCTAGGGTCAGTGTTATGTACGAGCTTATTAATGTTTGGAATACCCTCACCAACGCCAATAACTGTTTCTGGAATCTTCACATCGTCAACGCCATTTTGCTCAGCAACGAAGATGTGCGGCTTGCTAATATCCCAATTGTCATGTAAGAGTATGTTTGACTTACGACTCTTTGCATCATACATTTGCCACTTTGTAAAACCGGAAAGCGTTGCAGCAGTGTCGCTTGCAACCTTCTTAGCAAACTTAATATTATCTTCTTTATCTTTTCCGTGACGAATATACAGCAGCTTTGGCTTATACGAACCGTCAGCCCACGTTCTGCCAAATCCTGGAAGGAATATGGTCGCAACGTAACCGTCTGGAATCTCGTCTTGCTGGGAAGCGTCAATTACGTTCTCTACGCGCTTATAAACCGCTTGATACGTAGTGTCAGCTTCATACGCACTTTTCAATATGCTTGAGCTTTGCAAAATTTCGTCTGACTTAACGTTATCAGTAGTAAGAGTCTCAGCACTACTGTTATCTTTTGTAAAGCTAGCAAGCTTCTTCCAACCAACGAACTCGTAATGGTATCCATCAGCGTCATAATCCTTGCCAATAGCCTGCGGTGCACGCACACCAGAAGTCTTGTTCGTATGTGCGTAGAACAAAGTGCGAGAACCTTTAGCCATAGTTCCATAACTATTATTCGTAATGAAGTTAACCTTCTTATACTCACTAGCTATTTTGTCATGCTCATTTTTATCATCTTCAGTTGGACTAGTGCCAAGATCATTTACATTTTCACCGTAAATCAAGTCGTGCATTACTTTAAGCTTGCCAACAGTCTTATAGTCAACGGTGTCCGCGTCACTATAAGTCACACTAACTATTAACGGAACAGTGTAAACGCCAGCTTTATCAATAGTTGGAGCAGTAGATGCATACTTTACATCAATTTTCTTAACATTTGGATTCTTATTATCGCCGTCAAAAACAGCATAATTAGCAATGTAATCTTTTGGCTCTGGAAGAGTACTTTTATCTCCACGAATTGCAAGCAAAGTATCATTTCTAGCATCTGGAGTAGCTAAAGGCTCCTGATCTGCCACGAACTCTTGGAATGATTCATTGACAATCCACTTGCCTTCAGACTCAGCAACATTTGGAATGGTGTCAACCTTAATACCATCGTTACGCATACTGCTTCTAGACCACTTACCAGTAGCACCAGTTAGCTGACTATTAAGCCAGTCTAATGCTTTACTTCCGTTTTTTGTAATCTTTTCAAGATCAGTACCCTTCTTTACGTAGAACACTTTAGGACCACTTGTGTCATCATTCCACTTTCGTCCTGGCGCAGGCTTGAAGATTGCAACTACAGCATCCTTAGGAACTTCACCGCCGTCGGACGAACTCGAGAAGTATTCAATCTTCTTGTAAACAGCGTGGTAAGTTTTGCCGGAATTATCGTCAACCTTAACATTAACATCTTTATAACGACCTTCAGAATCGATATCGTACTTCTGTTTTGGCTTCGGATTCTCAGTAGTCGGTTCTACAACCTTAGTTGCCCAACCCTTAAACACATAGTGGTAATTATCTCTGCTGTGATCCTTACCGAATGCTTGCGGCACGCGGATTCTAACATCCTTACCTTTGTAAACGTAAGCAGTTAGCGTAGTTGTTCCGACAGTAGAAGGAGTAGTGCCAGTCGTATCGTGACCAATAATAGTGCCTTCATCGTTCTTGCCAGTAAAGGTGATAGGCGCGTAGTCGTTAATATGATCTTTACCGTAATCGCTTTGGCTAAACTTCTCCCAATCGCTTGCGTACACCAAATCCGGCAGCACACGGTACAGCACTTCAGCTTCAGCAGTATTTCCATCAAGATGCACTTGCACTTTAATCTTGTGCAAACCTGGAGTTTTATCGAATGTTGCGCCGCCAGCAAAGCTGAAAGTAGCATCATTCGGATACTCATCAGCATTCGTTATAAGCTTCTTAGCATCACTACTTGTAGTACTAATATTCTCAGTTGGCGTAAGCACTTGCGGAGCTGTAGCAACGGGAGCTTTTAGCTTGAAGTTAGCGGTGTAAATTACTTCAGGGCTGTTCTGCTCTTCGGAGCGTTTCGGCAAACGCGTTAAGCCGGTAGCATAATCAAGCTTCGCAGAGCCAGGGGCATACGAACCGATTTGCGAAGTCCAACCAGCAAACTCAAATCCAGGCTTCGCTTTAACTGTTGGAAGCGGCATCTGATATGCCTTCGTGCCCTTAATCGCATCGTACACAAGAGCAGAGCCGTCAGCTACATTGTTGTTCTGCCAGTCAACAACGCTACCCATAGAGCCTTGCTTATCATCCACTTTGAACACGTAGCGCGTGTAGTGATCTGGACGATGCTGAGCATCATCCTGACGCTTAAGCACGCGTACGTCTTTATACTTGAAGGTGATTGTTTTTTCGCCAATTTGCTTGCCATCTTCGCCAGTAGCGTATTCAATATTCTGCTGCGTACTTTCCGGCATAAAGCCTTCAATCGGCTTGTAGAACGCTACGTCGTACTTTCGATTTACAGAGCTGACTTCGCTTTCTGGAAGAAGTTCCTTTTCTTTGCCATCCTCACCAATAGTTACGTAGCGAACCTTATACTTGCGTGTATTGTACGTTTGGTAAATAAACTCGCCAGTATTATTATTCTCGTCCTTCGAGGCTTCAAAGCTAGTGAAATGCTTATCTGGGAAGTGCGTTTCGTCACTGTAGACTGCCTCCGCATTGTAGCGCAAATGCTCGCGCAAGCCGGAAACTGTTTGAGTAGAAACGTGGTCTACCATCGCGGCCTTGGCTGCAGCATCAGTAGCAGTCTTATAATCAGCAATCGTGTACCCTGGCTTTAAGAATATGTGCTTAAAAGTGCCGTTGTAGCGAGTATCTTCAATCCACACAGCTTTAAGCGTTATATCTTCTACTACTTTGTTGCCAAAAGCGTACGGAGTATTAGCAGCTACTACCTGATCGCCCTTTTTAACAAGCTCCCAGCCGTAGAAGTCGTAGCCTTTGCGCACTGGAGTGGTTATTTTCTTTTCGTCAATAACTTGGTAGTGATCGAACTGCTTTTCCGTAACTACGTCGGAGCCACCTATTTCATTGCCGTTTTCGTCAGTTTTCGGCATATTGTAGTCAAACGTTACAGTGTGCTGAATATCAGTTGGAGCACCCCACGCAGCGTAAAGCTTAATGCCGTTAACTGGCATTGTAATATCTTTGTTTTCGCCATTTATAAACCTAGTGCCGGCTTGATCAACAGCCCAGCCTTTAAACACGTAGTCTTTTGGCAAATTATCAGGGCGAATGATTGAATACTTAGTACCATTAAGCGTAAAAGTGTACTTGCCATCGAACTGCTTAGACGTATCTTTAGCATCGTTTTTAGTTACAGAAGCATCGTAAGACGTATCGTTTCCGTATAAATCTTTGTCTTCGCCCGTCAAATCTTTTTTGCCGCGCTTAGTCAAGCTATACTCAAACGGCAGTTTTTCTGTAGCAGCGACATTGTCTTTTGTTATAGCATTGCCGTCCGCATTATAAAACTGCACAGCGTACGACTGGCGGTTGTATTTAAATACAAGGTAGCCGTTTTGCTCTTTTTCTTCTGAGTCTTCGCCTACACCAGCTAAGTGATCACGGAAGCCTACATGATACTTTTCCTTAAAAGCTTCTTTCACATCATCATCTAAATCATCCCATTCTGTTTTTTCAGCATCTTTTTTATATTCAATAGAAAGTTCATATAGTTCTGGTAATTTATCATAATCAAAATCACCATTATCATATAGATCTATACGACCCTCTTTTTTAACAGAGTTAAAACCAGCTATGGATGAAGACTTATGAAGGTATTCCGTGCTTTCAGTATCATCTTTTCTATACGAATCTGTTGAAAGCACATAATCATCATCGCCTGGAACATTGCCTTTTTTAGCAGAGGAAATACTTTGCTTTTCAATGATTACCTGAATAGGAATAACCTGGCTCTTATTGGAATCAGCTGTAAGCAGACGCTGATTATCTTTTAGCTCGTATGTACTATCTGGATCACTATCAGGATTATCGCTAATTTTAGGCGCTTTCTTATCACCCACTACACGCCAACGAGGGTCAGCAAATTCTTCTTTAGTAAAACGATACGGAGGAGTGTCACGATACTTTACTTCCCCTGCATATCCAATCTGCCACCCAAGAGAGCCTGCAGTTTCATTAAAATCTAATTCATTTACATCAGGCCAAATATCAGTAAGCTTTTGACCGTAACGAACATTTACGCGGTAACCTTTATGGTTAATTGTATTGTCATCATCATCTTTGTCTCTTTTATCATACTTATCTGAGCAATTGCCGCCGCCAGCATAGCAATAAATAGTTGTGTTTCCATGCTCGTCTTTTCTTTTTATAGCAGCATTGTTACCATTAACTACTCCAGCAGGCTTAGCAAAAATAAGCTCGTAAGTCTTGCGGTCGTAAACTAAGTTAAGAGTGTTGTTTAAGTCGTCCGCGCAAAGCTTCGATTTACTGCGTTTGCCTAAATCTGAGCGGCCCGGCACAAGATAATGTTCCTCAGTGTTAAGCTTTTTAGTAAGCTCCTTATTCACGTGGAAGTAGCGCGTGAAGTTATCTTTATAAACTCTTTCGCCCTTAGCATTTACAGTATAATTTTTTGGATCATCAGGATTCTCAGTATCGTACCCATCTAAGTCTGTTACATGCGTATCGTTCATCCAGTTGAACTTTTCAATTAAGCCGTCTTTGTATTTATTCGCTTTTGTACCCTGCAGCTCTTCTTTCGTTAAGCCGAGTTCCGGGTTTTCTACATAATCATCTACGCTTTCGCCATTAAGCTTACTAGTATCATTAGCAACGCCAGCATCATCCATATTATCAAGCGCAACGTCACTATCAGTTTGCACATTCTTGCGCTCAACAAGACCAACAAAGTCGTAGTTTGCAAGCGACTCTGGATGCTCTTTATCAACCAAATCCGCCTTTTGCACCCACACGTTCACGCGGTAGCTAGTAGTATTGTTCGCTTCCCAATTAGCGAGGAATTGCACATTGTGATCCGGCATCTTGTAGTCATCAAGAGAAACAATATCATTCCTAGCATAAAGCGGATCAATCTTTTTGCTAGGATCTACTACAGACCAACCCTTAAATGTGTAGCCACGCCTAGTT
This sequence comes from Gardnerella greenwoodii 00703Dmash, assembly GCF_000263635.1. Taxonomy (GTDB): domain Bacteria; phylum Actinomycetota; class Actinomycetes; order Actinomycetales; family Bifidobacteriaceae; genus Bifidobacterium; species Bifidobacterium greenwoodii. Next base: position 90,275 of record NZ_ADEV01000011.1, on the reverse strand, counting down.
GGCGTTGCAACTTTTGGCACAGGTTGCTGGTAATACACTTTTTGAGCAGTAACATCCGTGCCGCCAACAGAATCATAAGTAACTTCATACGCTTTACGGTAGTAGCGAAGGTTCAAAACCAACTTGTCTTTTTCATCCGCAGAATCCGAAAGCGGCGAGCTAATAAGATTATGCTCCGGTTCATAGCCTGGAATATACGTTGAAACAGCACTAACATCTGAACCAACCGTGCCAGTAATCTCCGTAACGTGTATTCTCTCAGTACTGCCATCCTTATGCTTTACAGTAATTACTTTACCTATACCCAAATTCGGAGCATCGTGGAACTCATCCTTATGATCGAGATCCTGCACCAAATGACGCACATAGTACTTAGCTGTTTTAGGAGCGTAGTTGATGTTCAACTCGCCGTAGTACTGAATGCCGTCATCTGAACCCGACTGCGTAGACGATGTATTCTGCGAAGTTTGCGCACTGTTGTTGCTTTCAACAGCCTGCCTTTTCTTCACAGCATAATCAGTAATCAGCTTCTTATTCAAACGCAAGTAGCGAATAGCATCCGCATTCGTACCGTCGTCAATAACGAACTTGCTGTTATCTCCCTCACCTTTTTTAACGTAGTACTGGTAATCACCAGAATGATATACGGATGGGCGGTATCCAGCAGCCTTTGGAAGCTCAATGTATTCGTAATCTTTATCAAGATTGTTTAGCTTACCTTCGTCAATCGTAAGCTCGTACGGCTGCACAAGCTGCTTATTCGCAGCACCGCCAATCGTATAGCGAATTTGCAAATTGTATGTAGCTTTTGGCTTTTTGTCAGTTTGCACCTGATCGTTGGCAGTTTGCTGGTCACCGGCCGTTGGATTCTGCTCATTCGGCTTAATTACCTGGCTATTTGGATCAGTTGCTGCGTTAGTTGTGCCAGCGTTCTGTGTGCCAGCGGCCGGTGTAGAAGAAGGTAAAGTCGTTGGCTGATTGTTCGAAGTAGACCGAGGCTCTGGAGCAGGTGTTGAGCCAGGAGTTGAAGGCGTAGCGCTTTTATCTTCGCCTGTGGCGCCTGTAGTTGCACCGTGTGTATTGGTTTGCGAACCTTGAGCAGAGCTTTCTGCACTTCCTTGTGCAGTTGTAGCTGCACTTGGCTTAGCTGCAGTTCCAGAACCTGTACTTGTAGGAGTTACAGGAGCAGACTGTGCAGGTGTATTAGCTGCAGGAGCCGCAGTCGTAGATGTAGGCGCATTATTTGCAGGAGTCGCAGCAGAAGATGCAGTCACGCTTGCCGCAGAAGGTACACTACTCCCATCGGCAGCACTATCACCGCCATCAGCAGACCTAGGCTTACGCACTTTGGGCGTGCTTGCATCGCTTGCTGTATTCGCATTTTCTGCGTGAGTGCTTGCAGGTTGTGCATTTGTATTCTGCTCAGTTGCAGGCTTCGAGCTTTCAGCATTTACAGACTGCTCAGCTGCAGGCTGCTTATTTTCAGACGTATTAACTTCACCAGCATTTACTTCCGGTTGCTTTACTTCTGCTGGATTCTTTTCATCTTGTTTTGCAGTTGGCGCTGATTCTGGCTTTGTAGTCGGTTGCACAGGTTGATTCACTGCAGGAGTATCAACTGGCTTTACTTCTGACTGCTTAACTTTCGCAGACTCAGAGGACTGAGCACTAGCTGGTGGATTAGCCGATTCAGTAGCACTTGCTGTATTTTCTGAAGAAGTAACATTTGCCTTTGAGCCTGAAGCTGTATTTTTAATTTCAGACGTCTTTGTAGGCGTAGCAGACTTATCGCCGTTAAAATCCTCAGAAGAAATTGCAGTCTGCGTATTCTGAACGTTCTCAACATTTTCACGCTGCTTTTGCGCTTCAATCTCACGCCGCGCAATTTCCACAAAAGCCTTAGTCTGCCTGCTTTCTCTTCTAGCTCCTACCCCCCAGCGAAGCATGTTAAGCTCTTGCGATCGCGAGTTACCCTTGCCAGCTTTACTAACAACATTTGCACTATCAACAATATTTTGCTGGTTAATCTGCAATGCAGAAGCCGCCGCGGACGGAAGCATCATGGCTAAAGTAGAAGCAACAGCAACGCCAGCAACACCGCGATTAAAACGAGCAGGTTTTACTGCCGTAGCCTTTAGCGACGTAGTCTTTTTGGCGTTCACAGCTTTTTTAGCATTAGGATTTTTATTAGCCTTCTCAGCTTTATGAAGTGCTCTTTTAACCGAACCACCACGCAAATCCTTGCTAACAGCCATTACTTCTCCTTAATCCAACCAATATAAATTTGTAGAATATTACGCCCAAATCTCATATAAATTATAACGTATACACTATACACCTGTAGAGTATGCATTCACAAAATAAACAATTGTTTAACGTGCTTAAAAGTCATAAATAAGCAAATCCGCACAATTCCTTGAATCTTCCAAACGTCATATTATAACTACATGTATTAGCATTATACCCCCCCCCATCAAACTTTTTATAATTGTACTTTTATGCAATACGAATCATTTATATATATAGCAGCTTGCGCACAGCAATTTGCGCATTGTAAGTTGCGCACAGCAACTCACGCACAACAACTCACGCACAACAACTCACGCACAACAACTCACGCACAACAACTCACGCACAACAACTCACACATAGCAGCCGCGCAGAATATGTTGTACTATAGTAAAGTCTGCTTTAATGCAGCAATTATTTGAAAATTCAAAAGGGGTCGATCGGTTTCGACGGCGATCTGTTCGCCGCGGGGAAGCGTGCCGAGAATGCGAAAGTCCACTCGTAAACGTCCTTTCGCAAAAGAATAAGTGCTAAATCTAATCGCACTGAGTTCGCTCTCGCTGCCTGAGCTTCGCGCCAGGATTAACCAGTGAGCAGCTGCTCCGTTCACCCACTCACGTCTTCGGGGTGGTGCTGAACGTCATTAGAAGACTTGCTTGAATTGCCGGGCTGCAGGGCAATTCAGGGACTTTTACTGTAGATATGCTCGCCATGAATTGTCTGCTATAACATGGGGGCAGAAAAACTGCCGCACGGCCAGCAGACTACGCACGTAGAAGACCGAGGGTACGGTCACCGGACCGGGGTTCAATTCCCCGCGACTCCACAAACGCAATAACGCCACTGCTTAAACAGTGGCGTTTTTTGTAGCAAAAGCCAATGTTTCCAATGCCTTAGACTCAAGAGCTTTTAATATTGAATTGTGCAAAATAATACATTTTGATACAATATAATACATTATGAAAGGCGTTGCGGAAGGCGTCAAAAAATCAAGATGCAATAGTTGACGCCTCTCACCGTCCTAACGGTATAAAACGGTTAAATAAGGGGAACGTTAATGGCACGGCGCAAATTCGGGAAAATCAGAAAAGTAACACGATCATACGGGCAAGCACTAGAAGCGCGCTATCCAACGCCTCCAGCAGCACTAGCGGAAAACCCGTCACTGCCAAAAGAATTCACGCGCACCTTGCCAGCCGCCTACCGCGTAGAGCTAGAAGCATGGCTTGCTCAAGCAGAAAAAGAAATAGCATTAGGCACATGGACTCCCCCAGCCAAAATCAACCGCCACGAAATAGATAAAAGCTCAATCACATTCGCGCAGTTAGCAGACGACTATATGCAAAATCAGCGCAAACCAGACGGGAGCAGGTTGGAAGAAACTACACAATCACACAAAGAAGGACGATTGCGCAATTATCTTCTACCAGCATTTGGAGAAAGACGCATCAAAACAATCACAAGCAAAGACATACAAAACTGGTATGACGCATTCGACTGCGACGAACTTACAGGAAGAAATACAGTAGCACGATCACACTGCTACATACTACTTAGAAGCATATTCAACTACGCTTGTGCAAAAGAAGTAAACGCAGCTGGAGAAACACTATTACAGCGCAACCCTTGCACACTCAAACTCAAAAAACCACGCACAAGGCACGAAAGCATCGCCATCAGCATCGCGCAACTCGTTGATATATACAGCATGATGGCGCCACATTTACGCATCGGAGTCATGCTAGCTGGAGCGTGCGGATTACGCGAAGGCGAATGTTGCGCACTCACCAGAAGCGACGTAGACCTTGACGCAATGACTATCAGCGTCAACAAAAGCCTAAAAAGCATAAACCACTTAGGGCAAAAACGACGCCTTGAAGTAGGCAAGCCAAAAACAGCAAGCAGCATAAGAAAAGTACCAATACCAGAATGGACGCGCGAATATTTTGAAACGCACATGCGGCAACAAATGCCAAGCGGCAAACCAGATGAGCTGATTCTACATACTCGCACACCTAGAGCGTTCGTTGCCCCAGCAAGCCTTAGAGAAAGCTTCAACCGCGCAATAGCACACATGCCATCATTAAAAGACATGCACTTCCACGACCTTCGACACACAGCACTCACACACTACGGAGAAGCAGGCGCAAGCCTTGCAGAACTCATGGAAGTTGCAGGTCATAGCGACATTAAAACTGTATCCGTATACCAGCAAATCAGCCAAGCGCAACGCAAGCGTACATCAGCTAGACTTAATGAACAAGCAAAAGAAGAACAACTCGGCATAAAATCACAAAACGTAGAAATGCAAAAAACTGTAGGGCCTACACAAAATAATGTAGGACCTACACAAAATCAAGAAAAAGACCCACTCATAGCAGTACTATCAGCACTAACGCTAGATCAGCAAGTGACAACGCTCAAAGCAATAGACAAAACGAGGCAAGCCACAATAATCAGTCAAATGCCCCCAGAAAATCAAATTCAGCTACTTTCACGGCTACTTTAGGCTAAAAATACGCAAAAAAGGCACTGAAAATGCAAAATCGCAATTTTCAACGCCTTTGGTTGCTATTGTTAGACATCTTTAGCATTCATGTTTATTTGGGAGAAAAATAAAATCAATAGAATTTTTTACTTTATCATAATCCTTATTTGACGCAGCCCAATATAATCTATTAGCTACAATATCAGCTGCTCTAATAAGCGCATCTTGCTTTGAATCTTTTAATTTCAAATCAACGGACTTCATACCAGGGAACAATGGTGGGAAATATTTTTCCCAAGTCCTGTTATACGTTCCATTCTTAAATTCATTCTCTAATGCTTCACGTAATTCATATCTACCGTTTGTTGCTGTAGTATGTTCGTCCATAAAAACGTATATGTTTTCTATAGAATTTTTGCATATTTCATTATTGTCAAGCATTTTCTGCAACTCAGATTTAACGGCAATCTTAAAAGCATAATCTAAATATCGTTGTTTAGTTTTCTTGTTATCAAAAATCTTCTTATTAACATATTCTTGCTCGACAACAACGCCAAAACGATGATAATGATTCATAGAGCGAAACATGGAATACTTTTGCTTATTTTTAAGATAAATTGCCTTCATCTCTGAATGCCCGCTAGCAGCACCATTATCGCGCTGAACTTTCTCAGCTGCAATATACAAACGCTGTGCAGAATCTTTTTCATCTTTATCCAAAAATATAAGACCGCCAAAAACAAACACGTCATTGTGCTTATAATCGAACACTCCAGATTCATCCGCATACACAAAAATATTCATATAATAATCCTCTAACTATAGGAAAAGCCGCTAAACGCGGCCTTCCTAACCGTGGGGCTGGCGACGGAATACGCCGCTTAAACGTTAATTCAGCTACCCACGTATACAGCGCAATAAATGCCTGTGTAAAAAAATTTATACGATAGGTAAGACATCACACAAGAACGGGAATGGAAAGGAAAGAGCGATAATCCTGGATAACATCGCAAGTAACGCCAAGAGCTTCAGAAAGAAGCCAAATATCAGTCATTTGTGCTTTCTCCCAGCATCTAACGCACATACGGCACTGATTACAGCACAACCAGTTATGAGCCAAGGTGAAAAATGGCACCATACTCCAGCGATAATAACGAGTGAGAACATAGCTGATACTATTGCATCTAATTTCATAATGAACCTGCAGTATAATGGACAGCGAGTCCCGGACACCTCGATTGTTCGGAACTCTATCTAATAATTAACTTCATTCGATAATAAATGAGCGTGTGAACGTAACTGTTCTGCTAAGCTCGCGCGCTCAATCTTACCTTCAACAATATTCTGAATCCATTTATATAAAGCATTGTCAAAAGGATTTGCACTATCTTCGATATCAAGAATAATCCCATTATTGCGAAGTAAAGCTACACACGTTAATACTGTCGTACGCTTATTGGCATCAGGGAAAATATGGTCTTTGGCAAGATGCGTAGCAAAGTCAGCAATTTGGTCAAAAATATCCGTATAATTATTTCGATCAGCTGGATACTCATCAAAAATAATCGCAAATGAAGAATACAAAACATTTTCAACACTGCCCTGAACTTCTTGCTTAACAGTAGCAAGTCCTTGGCTTGTATCAACAATCTCTCGTTGAATAGAACACACTATTTCTGCGAAGGCAATAATCTGTTCCTCATTCCAAACAAGAGCATCATACTGTCTCATGCGTCACCAAGAATACGCAAAGTATTCGGATACTGTTTTTTTACAGCATCTACAGCACTAATAAACGTATTTTTCTTAGCAGGATACGAAGTAACATCTGACGATTGCAGAATATTCTGTATAAGAATCGGCTTATTGTGCGAAGCGTCATACACATTGTGCCATGCACCTCCAGCACGATGAGCATAATTTACTAAATCAAACGAATTCATCCAAGCATATTTTTTAACAACAGTATCTACAATGCAATCAGCATACTGGCTGGTTTCGTGATTAGGCGCATTGAAAATACGATTTCGCCCAAACTGCTTAAACTCGTTATAAACACTAGGTTCTACAGGACCATATTCCCAAGCTTGAATCTCATCCGTAAATAACGGATGCTCAGGATTATTACGTAACGATTCTACTTGCGCAAAATATACCAGCTTATTCAAAGTGAGATTGGTTAATGCTAGCTTTTTTCCGTATCGATCAATAAAAATTGATGCTATATCTAAAGCTTTCATATTTAATCTCCTTTCAAAAAACTTATTACGCATGTACAAGTAAAATATACTCTACAGAATATCTCGTTAATATTACCATAAAAACACAAGATAAGACTATATTGAGTGCATTCACCTTGGCAGATCTTGCGCACCGCAATTGTGTAATACAGCCAGCATGTTTTGCTTTTCATCACGCGTTACAGTAAGCCCATACTTATATTTGACAGCAATTTGGCGAGCCACATATTCGCATCTAAATGATTTGTTAGAAGGAAGCCAGTACGCTGCAGAAGCAGATCCTTTTTCTTGATTTGCCGCGCCTTGCACAGCAAGTAAATTAAGCATATCGTTGCCAAATTTCAACCTTTTTGAAGCATTCCAATTCCAAGCCCCAGATTCCCAAGCGTTTTGCAAAGCAACAACGTGATCTATTTGCACCAAGGCGCTGGTTTTGCGGCCACGCACGAAATTAATATCCAATCCTGTGTACGGATCGTGAAGAAGCCCGGAGCGCACTTTGCACGAACCAGCGTACTTGTATTTTACATTTCGCAAATCGCGAGCTAAAACATCTTCTCTAACATCGCAACCGTTGCCATCTTCATCCGTAGTGCGATACCCAAATACTTGACGCTCGTAGCCTTTGTGATACGGTTTCGCTACACGAAGCTTTTTAAGCGCTTTAGCAGCATCTCCACTCGCCTCGTATTCACCAGTAATCTTGCCTACATTGTTACTAATCTTTGGCAAAAGCAAGCCGACAGCAACGCCAATTAGCACAGCAAGTATAATCATCCAAATAATTGCAGCTAACTGTCTTTTTGAAAGTTTACGCCGCTTGCGCATATACATACTATTTACCAGATGCTCCAGCCGCTGCAGCCGCCCTACCAGCCGCTTTGCCAGCCACTTTACCAGCTTTACCACTTGTTCTTACCATCGCAGGTATACGCTGCAAAACAACGTCAATAACTTGCTGAATCATAATCACAAGCAACACCATTGCCATAACAGCATATACAGTGCTCCATGCTGGAAGATTCGTTGGAACAGGATGAACAGTATTTGCCACAACCAACGCTGCAGCAGCAATACTTGCTAACGCCAAAGCTAGTATAAACGACGAAATACCTGCTATTTTACGCGCTAAACGCATGTCTTGTTGCGAAACTTTTTTCATTGAAGCAATCATTCGATTCACACAATGCTCACCTTGACGGAAAGCAAGAATCTCATCAATACCAAGCTCAATATCGTTCACTTCGCACTCAACATCATTCTTTTCATAACGAAGCTTATTTACAACATGCTTTGAGCGAATAAGCAAGTATCTAGGCAGCACGAACACAATAATCACGCATGCTGCAATCGCAATATAAGATAAGTTTTTATTGAAATAGTAAAGCACAACAATTAGTGGAATAACAGCGCAAACCATTCCAACATTCATACTTATATGAGCCTTATGCCAACGCTCGTTATGCATGTCTAAACCTGCAAAAGAAATCACAAGAGTAAAAGCTCTAATAGCCATGCATAAAACAGCAACCATAACACATTGTTGCATTACAAAACCAAAGATTGGCCTGCCAGCAACAGCAAACATTGCAGAAACAATAGTTACAGGAATACACACTGTTGCCGCAAGATTAAGTGCTGTAATAAACGTGGAAAGAATAGCAAAAATAGCGCGCTTAAACTTGGAAATGTTGCGCTTGCTTGATTCGGAAATAATAGCAGAAATAGGTGCGATATTTTTTATTTGTGCACCTGCTTGCACACCTGCCTGCGCACTTGCTTGAGAGCTTGCTTGCGATTTTTGAATTTCGCCTGACTTATTATCCAAAATATGCTTATAAACTTCCACGGTAACTTTAGTATCCGCAGAAGTTAGTCCCGCATCGTTAGGCATTAAAACTATTACGGTTGCAGAGCGCGCAACTCTACGCAAAATCTTAATAATTTTTTCGGCTTCTGACTCGCTAATATCTTGCGCACAATAGTCGAAAATATAAACAGGAGTGTGACGAAGTAAAGCGCGTGCAAGAATAATTCGACGAATAATATCTTCCGGATTGTATGCTGAATCAGGATTATTTAGCAAACGATCAATAGGAATATCTAATCCGTCATAATCTGCATAAACAACGCCGTCTACTCTAGCAGCTCGCAAAGCATCCCACATAGCAGTAGTTGTGGCATTTGGAGCAGCAAGAAGTAAGTTTTCGCGCAAAGTCATGGAAAACAGGTGACTTTTTTCGCTAACAACAGTAACAATATCTGCAAGAGCGCCGTAAGTAGCATCGTTTAAAGAAAGATACGAAGAATTGCCGCCTTCCCCAAAAGTATCAAGCGAAACAAACGGAGAATTATCATCTTCCTGAACTTCGTAACGATCGCTATAAGACAGCAATACGTCAGCGTTTTTGTTAAACCCAGTTCCAGAAAGCATGTATGCGTGCATAGCAGACTGATATTTGCTTGGAACTACTTGAAGCTCACCAGAGCGCGCAACTATAGATAAACACTCAAACTCGTTATTGTTACTACCATTGCATTTAATATCGCAGCGCATGCGCAGAGCAATATTCGTGGAACCATCTGGCAAAGATAATGTTGAACCGTCGTCACTAAAAGATATTGGAGCGTTAGAATCTGTTACAGTGCGCAATAAAGATTCAACGTGCTTCATTCCAAGCACAGCGTCACGAATAACATGCATATACTTGCTAACAGCTCTAAACGGCTGAACACTAAGCATTAACAAAGGCATTGTTAGCAGCGCTGCAGCAAGACCCACGCCTTTTACGCTAGATAACCAAACTGTAGCAACAATCGCTATTGAGGCAATAACGTAAGAGCACAACGCACTAACGCAACGCCAATATGCAGAACGCATAAGCAAAACTAGCACAAGAGACGCAATATTAAACATTGCAGATATAGCGCAAATGCCAGCAATAGCAGGATTTACCGTGCATAGCACAGCAGAAATAACTACTGGAATAGGAATAGCTGCAACGATTTGAGGCACAAGAACGGCAATAAAACGCTGGATTGCAGAAATATCGTCATTTACTGAAAAATTTACAAAATCTCCAGTTTCTTCAATATTTGCGGATCTTAAAGATAGCATTGCGTGAAGCATTTTTGGGCGCAAACGCATTGCAACACGCGACTCAATATCTGTTTGCATAGTCGAAGACCAGTGAAAAGCCGCGTATTTTATAAGAATAATAGCAACTAAAGCAATAGTATACGAAGTAAATTCAACAGAACTCATTAAAGAAGTTCCAACTGAACGAACTGGGCGAAGAACCGGAGAAAGCATTCCAACACAAATGTAAGCAAATGCAATATTCATAAGATAAGAAATCGCGAGGCACGCCGACCTTAAAGCAACTAAATGCTTAATGCCTGGAACGAACGCAAAACAGCGATTTATCATCTCCTGATCCTTTTCTTCATTACGAATACTCATTGCAAATTTTTCCCAAAACAAGTTCCCCCACCGCTTTTAAGATTACGCTTTACACACACCATCAACACGCCGACTAGCGCTAAATTATGTTGATTTTAAGCCATTTTGAGGCTTTGAAAATCGCTCAAAAAGAAAGCGTTTAACATTTGCATAGATTTGGCAAGAACAATCGACACTTATTAAAACTTGTTTATAAATTCACTTGTTTATAAATTCACTTGTTTACAAATTCCAAGACAGTCTGTGCAAATCGCTAGGACCTACTTCTTTAATTGCGTTTCGATGAGCTAGAGAACCGTAGCCTTTATTATGCGCCCAATCGTAGGCTTCGTATTGCGGTTTTTTAGATAACGTCACCATAAGATTATCTCTTGTAACTTTTGCCAAAACTGCAGCAGCCGCAACACTTGCACACTGGCGGTCTGCCTTCACAAGCGTATGCACTTTTACAGGAAGCGGCACAAATGGTGCGTCAAAAGTGTTGGCAACTTTATCAATGTAGTCGCATGGACCATCCAATATTGCTGCAATACGAGTGTCTTCTTTTTTACTTATTTGAATATCTTCCTCGACTTTTGCGATTGCTTTCAAAGCCGCAACGCCAAGCGCATAACTAATACCCCACTCATCTATTTCTTTATTAGTACAAGATCCAACAGCCCAAGAAGTACACCATTTTTGAAGAGGATTAAATAAGTCTTCTCGACGACGCTCAGTAAGTAATTTAGAATCGGCTAAACCTTCAGGAATTGTTTGCGCTTCGATTTGATTTTTACAAATAGCGGCAGCTCCAACCATTACCGGACCTGCAAGAGATCCGCGGCCAACTTCATCTAGGCCAATAACCCAATCGTATCCTTCGCAAAGCAAACTTTTTTCATTATTAAGAGATGGTATAAGAGGTATTTTAGAAGATTCTTTCGGCATAATTAAGACTTTACTTGCATAAGTTTAATTTATAAGTTTAATTAGCAGATCTGCTTGGCACATCGTCAAAAGCATCGTGATGCTCATCCAAAAAACCAACTCGATCCAAAGGCCACGTGCGGAACACTGCAACGCCCTCGATTTTAGAAATCGGCACCAAACCATCGTCGCCATCGTTACGATGGTAGCGGGAATCTGCAGAATTAGCGCGATTATCTCCAAGAACAAAAACATGCCCAGCTTTAACCTTTACCTTAAAAGGAAAAGCACTTGGATCTACACCAGGACGAATATAAGCAGATTCGTGAACAGGAACACCGTTAACAGTAACAGGCTCCCCCGCTCCCTTACATTCAACAGTATCGCCAGGCAAACCAATAAGACGCTTAATCAAATCCTTGCCAACTAGACCGTTAGAAGACTCTCCACTTAACCAATGAGCAGGATCTTCAAAAACTACAATATCTCCTCGATGCAAAGGAAATACGCTAGGAGTTAGCTTTGACGTAACAACATAATCACCAATGTGAATAGTGTCGAGCATAGAGCCAGAAGGAATAGTATACGCGCCAAGCAAAAACAGGCGAATAATTAACACTACAAAAACTGGAATACCAAACCAAACTAAAGCGTCTTTAAGAGAAAAATGATCGCCGTTTTTTTGATTGCGAGCATGAGCAAAACGCTTGATATTTCGGCTCTCTTTACTATTTTTTTTGTTTTTTCTATTTTTCCAAAAACCACCAAAGCCGGAAGGCTCATAACCTTCCGGCTCAGGTGGAACCGGTGAAGGATCTACGCCATGACCCGCTACCGCGACGATATGAGTATCGCTAATTTGCGTGCCATCAGACATAATTTAATCCTTCACTTTAAGGTTGATTTACTTAGCAGCGCTGTTATCACGACGCTCGGCAATACGAGCAGCCTTACCACGCAAAGCGCGCAAGTAGTAAAGCTTAGCGCGACGAACGCGACCGCTACGAACCAGCTTAATCGAATCGATAGCTGGGGAATGAAGTGGGAAACGACGCTCAACACCAGTGCCGAAGCTCACCTTACGCACAACGAAAGTTTCACGCACGCCAGCACCCTTACGAGCAATCACCACGCCGGTGAAGGTCTGAATACGAGTGTTGTTACCTTCCTGAATCTTAACGTTAACGTCAACAGTATCGCCAGGACGGAAAGCTGGGATTTCCTCAGCTGCCTTAAGATGCTTAGCATCAAATGCTTCTACAGCATTTACCATAATATTCCTCCATCGCCGCCGCATACCGACGCATAGTAAGCGTTAGCAGCAAATGCGCTACGCAATTTTCCCCAAAAAGTTCGCTTTTTAGGGGGCTTTCGATCCGCGCAATCTTAAATAAGAAGCGACTAGACCTAAAGATAAAAGAACTATGCGGCATCCTTTTATCGAAAGCATACAAGTATCAAATTTATGCACAATAATGGACATTATTAATGAGCAGTATTGCACACTATTTCAAGCTATTTCAGCGTGCAACACCGTCCAAAGGAGCAGTTTCAACAGTACGAGTCAACTCGTCATCGTCGGCATCGTAATCAAACAACTCGCCGTAACGACCCCAGCTAATCGCAATATCAAACTGTTGACGAGCAAGCGCATCCGTATGCTTACTGCGCAGCAAATCCAAAATCAACTCGCCGCGAAGCTTACCGTTGCGGTTACGACTCAAAGCCTGATCAATTGCGTGAACAAGAGGAGCATGCTCAATAGCTAGTCGCGCAAACACTTGCTTACTGTGCAAAATGTCGGCGTTATGCCATTCTTCTCCAGCAGAAGTAATAGTAATATGGCCGTTTTCTGCTGTGAGAAGATTAAGCATTGTGCCAGCATCAACAAGCGGGAACAAATCGTCGATTTCAAACGACAAGTCTGCTGCCAAATCAGCCAAATCAATTCCGTCTGGATTTTCTGAAATAACATCAAGCAAACCTGCCATACCGCCTGGGGTTGCGTTTGGAAGCAAACGAACAGACACAGGCTCTGCCTTTACTTCTCCAGACTCAGCTTCATCTTCGCTTTGCTTGTCTTCGTCTTCATCGTCATGATGACGCTGAATAAGCATATCTGCAATTGCTGCAGCTTCATCATCTTCAGCATCCTCAGTATCTGCAGATTGAGTTTGGTTCTGCAAATCATTAGACTGTGAACTCTCCTGCTCAGAAGCACTTTCTGGAGCAGAACCGGTCAAAATAGCGTATAGATTATCGACCATAGCCTCAAATTCAGCACTGTGCTTATCTCGAGGACGAGGCAAATCAACCTGAACATCTGCAATTAAATGACCCGGATGCGAGCCTAAAACAACCACGCGGTCAGCCATTTGCACAGCTTCTTCAATATTGTGCGTAACAATAAGCACAGACTTAATATCGCGCTCCTCGCTAGACCAAAGCTTAAGAACTTCCTGACGCAAGTTTTCTGCAGTAAGAACATCGAGTGCAGAGAACGGCTCATCCATAAAAAGAGCATCCGGTCGCAAAACCAACGCACGCGCAATACCTACGCGCTGACGCATGCCGCCGGAAAGCTCCTTTGGGTAAGCGGTTTCAAAGCCGTCCAAACCGATTGCGTCAATTGCAGCGAGCGCAAGCTCAGTGCGCTTTTCTTTGCTAACACCTCTAGCTCGCAAACCAAGTTCCACATTGTCTTGCACGGTAAGCCACGGCATAAGAGCGAAGGTTTGAAATACGATTGCAACCCCCGGGTTTGGGCCAGTAAGCTCTCGGCCACGATACGTTACTGTTCCTTCCGTTGGCTGCACAAGTCCTGCCATTGTGCGAAGGAAGGTTGATTTTCCAGCACCAGAACGTCCCAAAATTGCTACGATTTCGCCTTCGCGAAGAGTGAAAGAAATATCGTGCAAAACATGCTGGGTTGTGCCGCTGTCGGAAGTGAAGCTTTGACTGATGTGCTTTGCGTCGATAATATCGCTTGTAATTGAGGATTGCGCTGTTTTTGCGTTGCTTTTCAAAGTATTCATAATTTTGCCAATCTGTTTTATAAAATTTGTTATTTTAGCTGATTCAATTAGTTGATTTAATTAGTTTGCTTAATTCAGCTAGTTCAATACGTAGCGTTTTTCGGAAATACGTTGCAGAGGCGACCAGAATAGTCGATTACTTAAAACAACAATTAAGCTCATAACAGTTACGCCAACTAAAGTGCGGGCAGTATCTCCCATAGTAGTTGCGTTGGTAATATAAGCACCCAAGCCTGCAGTAGACATACGATGCTTACCGTATTCAACAATTTCCGAAACAATCGAAGCGTTCCAAGCGCCGCCTGCAGCTGTAATACCACCGGTGCACCAAGAACCAAAAATAGACGGCAAAATAAGCGTCTTCCAACGCAAAACGCGAGCCAGCCTAAAGCTGCGCGTCATTTCACGCAAATCATCTGGAATAGCGCTAGCGCCAGCAATAACATTGAAAAGAATGTACCATTGCGTGCCAAGAGCCATCAAAATAATACTTCCCCAACCCAAGTCAATATGCCAAGCCATAAACAAAGCCATTGCAAATGGGAATATAAAGTTCGCTGGGAAGCTTGCAAGAATTTGCACAATAGGCTGCATAATTCTAGAAATCTTTGGATTCATGCCAATTAAAACACCAACTGGAACCCAAATAAGCGAGCTAACAAAAATCAAAACAGCAACTCGCACAAAAGTAATTCCACCAAGCATGCCTGCTGTAATAAACTCTTGCAATCCTGCAGTTGTATGCACAAAGTAAAGCATATGCACCACACCTGCTGCAACAATAAGGAACATTAAAACGTTAAACGCCCAGTCGCCAAACTTGCGCTGCGAAGCTCTATGAGGCCACTTAGCTCCTGTGCGACCAAGCGGACGAGTAATCTTTTCTAGCCACTCTCTAATTGGCAAGAAAAGCTTGCTAATAACCTCATCGGCGTGAGAATGACGAATAAGCGTCAAAATAGCGCTGTGACGCTCATTGTCCGAAGCGCTCTGCGTAATGCGGAAACGCTCAGCCCATGCAGTAAGCGGCTTCCACAAGAAGAAGTCAAGCGCCAAAACAACCACAACCATAGAAGCAATAGCCCACCAAATATTCCCGAGCTTATTATCTGCAGCAGATTGCGCAACAAAGCTACCTATACCAGGAAGAGCGTAAGTGTGATTATTTACGGAAATCATTTCCGAAGCGGTAAGGAAGAACCATCCGCCACCAACAGACATCATGCAATTCCAAAGCAGCGGAATCATTGCGTTTGGCATATCTAACACCCAGAAGCGCTGCCAATGCGTAAGTTGCAGGCTACGAACCGCCTCGTCCAACTCCTTCGGCTCGCTGAGCAACGAACGGTGGAAGGAAAAAGTCATATTCCATGCTTGGCTTGTAAAAATAGCGAAAATCGAAGCCGCTTCAACGCCGAGCATCGATCCAGGGAAAATCACCAACCAAATGGTAACAGTCGCCGAAAGGAAGCCCAGAATTGGCACGGACTGCAAAATATCCAAAAGCGGAATAAGCACCTTGCCAAGTCTTCGACTTCGAGCTGCAAGAGAGCCATAAACAATAGTAAAAATAAGAGATGCCACTAGCGCAAGAAGCATACGAAATACTGAGCGCAAAGTGTAGTAAGGGAGATTAATTAAGTCGGTAGACACTTTAGAAGGAATACCGCTTGGGCCAATCGGCTGATTTATGCGCTGAATAAGGAAAGCAGTTACGCCAAAAACAGCAATAATGCCTACGCACACAATAATATCGGACCAGAAGCGAGTGTTCTCGTCAACCTGTGCGCCTGCGCCTTCCTTGCGCGAAGTTGTGAATACGGTCATAATAAAGTCCTCTGATAGGAGCTAAAGGTTTATTTGCCTTTACTTATATTTTCTTAAATCTTTTTCAGATTTAGTTGCAGATCTATTCTTAGATCTATTTTCAGATTGATTTATGTAGCCGTATCACCATTGATTGCTTTTTAGGCTCAAAAAATTGCAGCTTACTTTTTATTTTTGCAAGTTTCCAAGTAAGTTTTGCAGATTTCGTAAGTTTTATTTTTGCAATCTTTGCAACCTAAATGCGGTGATTGCCGGCTTCATATATTCAGGAGGAACGTCCGAACTACTACTGCCAATAGTGTCAGAACCTTCACTCGTAGTGCGAGTACTAGAATTATGACTGTTACTGTCATGTTTCACGGCAAATCACCTCCTTAACGCCGTGCTAATTATAAATAACGATTAAACCTGTGTCAAGGCACGCTACGCGCAGAGGAATCTTAAACAAAGCTATTTATTCTGTAATAAACAAAGCTTGTAATTCAGGCAACAAAGCTCGCAAAGCGTGGCCGCGGTGAGAAATACTATTCTTCTCTTCCTGAGTAAGCTCAGCGCTAGTTAAACCTTCCATTTGAACGCCGTTACGAATAGGCTGCTCGTCTGGAACAAAAATAGGATCGTAACCAAAACCGTTGTTTCCACGCTCTTCGCGAAGAAGATGACCAATCATCTCCCCCATTCTAACCGTTTCAAAACCGTGAGTGTGCAGCATAACACTGCCTTCAGGAACTTCGCTACAAGCATCTGGAATAGCAAGAGCAGCAGCACAACGAAAACGCGCTGTTAAGAATCGATCCGGAATATCCGAAAGCTGCTTAAGAAGAAGAGCATTATTAGCTTTATCGTCACCATGAACTCCGCTCCAACGAGCAGACAAAATTCCAGGAGCGCCGCCCAAAATATCAACAATAATACCGGAATCATCCGCAATAGCAGGCAAGCCAGTTCTTGAAGCAACATCTCTAGCTTTAAGCAACGCATTCTGCTCAAAAGTAACTCCTGTTTCCACAGGATCTGGCAAACCAAGAGAACCAGCAGTAATCAGTTCGAACCTATCTGCTAGTTGAGCTAACTGTTCAGCTAAAATACGCTTAATTTCAACGAGTTTTCCCTCATTATGTGTTGCCACAACAAGTTTCACGCCCGCTCTCCTTCAATCTGTTTACTATTTGGCTAAAGCAGCTTTTTGCGCTTTCTGCAGCTCACGATTACCTTTTGTTGCTAAATCAAGCAAAGTATTTAATTCGTCGCGATTAAACGGACGATGCTCAGCAGTTCCCTGAATTTCAATAAACGTGCCAGAACCAGTCATAGCAACGTTCATATCTGTCATAGCCTGACTGTCTTCAACATAAGGCAAATCAAGCATAGGCGTGCCATTAATAACGCCAACCGAAACTGCCGAAACAGCATCTTTAAGAACGCTTGCAGCGGAACGAATATGACCATTCTTTTCCGCCCAATTAAGCGCATCTACCAATGCTACGTAAGCTCCAGTTACGGAAGCTGTGCGAGTTCCACCATCTGCCTGTAAAACATCGCAGTCGATTTGAATCTGGCACTCGCCCATTGCTTTCATATCGACAACTCCGCGCAAGCAGCGACCAATAAGACGGCTAATTTCATGCGTGCGACCGCCAATTTTTCCGCGCACAGATTCGCGGTCGGTACGCTCAGCAGTAGCTCGAGGAAGCATAGAATATTCGGCAGTTACCCAGCCTAAGCCGGAATCCCTGCGCCAACGAGGAACACCAACAGTAAAAGTTGCAGTGCACATAACGCGCGTATTTCCGCACTCAATAAGCACAGAGCCTTCAGGAACGTCAGTAAATTTACGAGTAATTCGCACAGGGCGAAGCTCGTCAACTTCACGACCGTCTACGCGAATTGGTTTTACAGATTCCAGCATATCCTTGATTTGAGCCATAACTCACAAATTTAGCACGTGGCTGTTATCTTCTAATCACTGCAGCTGCTCAGAAAGTTCCATCCACTCTTCTTCAAGATCGCTAGTTTCTTGCGCATTCTGCTGCAATTCTTCGTTAAGAGCTTGAAGACCTACGAAGTCACTCGGATCGTGAGAAGCCATTTGAGACTCAATATTTGATTTTTGATCTTCAAGTTTTGCAAGTTTTCGCTCAATTGCTGCCACGCGTCTTGTGGCATCATGGTAGGCTTTACCAGTAAGTTTCGGCGCACTTACTGAAGACGCACTTACTGTACTTTCTGCAGCACTAGCAGCACTTTCAGCACTTTTCGCACTTACTGAATTTATTCCGCTACTTCCGTTACCATTTTGCACTTTTGTAGAATTAATATTATTTTCGTGCTCGCGTTGCAATTTTTCTACAATTTGCAAATACTCATCTACGCCACCCGGAAGATGACGGATTTTGCCGTCAATAAGCGCAAACTGCTGATCGGTTACGCGCTCAAGCAAGTAGCGATCGTGCGAAACCACAATCAGCGTGCCAGGCCACGTGTCAAGCAAATCTTCCATAACAGCAAGCATGTCGGTATCTAAATCATTACCAGGCTCGTCCATAATCAGCACATTTGGCTCGTTTAGAAGAATCAAAAGCAGTTGCATGCGTCGCTTTTGACCGCCCGAAAGATCCGCAATCGGCGTCATAAGCTGCTCCGGCTTAAAACCAAGACGCTCCATAAGCTGACCGGGAGTAACTTCCTTGCCGTCAATAATGTAACTTGGCTTGTACCTGCTTAAAACTTCCTTAACTTTATATTTTCCAAGCTTTTCAAGCTCTTCAAGGCGCTGCGAAAGCACAGCAAATTTTACGGTTTTACCAATGTTCACGCGGCCAACCGTAGGTTTTAGCGAACCGTCAATAATGCTTAATAGCGTTGATTTTCCAGCACCGTTTGCGCCAACAATTCCGAAACGATCTCCAGGGCCGATTAGCCATGTTGCATCGTCGAGAATCATGCGGCCGGTAATAGTTTTTCGTTCTGCTGCAGCAGTTTCCGGATTTTCTTCAGAAAGATTTTCTTGATTTTCGTCGACTGCAATCGTAACGCTTCCTACGTGAGTTGGTTGCGCAAAAGCAGATTCTACAATGTCTACTTTATTTGATTTTTCTGCACTAGCAGCGCTTTCTGCAATATCCGGATCAATATTTTTTAGCTGATTAGCATCGTCAAAAATTTGCGTAACATCAATCAAATCAACAACTTGCTTGCCAAGACGAGAAGTTGCCATTTTCTTCAATTCCAAAGTATCGCGCATTGGAGGCACGTCTGCAATAAGCTCGCGAGCCTGCTTTACATGGAATTTCTGCTTAGTTGAACGCGCACGAGCGCCCCTAGAAAGCCACGCCAACTCTTTTCTTGCCAAATTTCTGCGACGCTCCTCGCGCACATCCGCCTGACGCTCGCGCTCAACTCGCTGAAGCATGTACGCACTGTAGCCGCCTTCAAACGGATCTATTACGCCGTCGTGAACTTCCCACATAGATGTGCAAACTTCATCCAAAAACCAGCGATCGTGAGTAACAATCAAAAGCGCGCCCTGGCCGTCCTGCCAGCGGTGAAGAAGATGCTCTGCAAGCCAGTGAATTGTTACAACGTCCAAATGGTTCGTAGGCTCATCTAAAGCCAAAATATCCCAGTCGTGAAGAAGCAATCTTGCCAAATCCGCGCGCCTACGCTGGCCGCCGGAAAGCGTACCAACTTTTGCTTCCAAATTGATTCCGCCAAGAAGAGCTTCTACGATTTCGCGCGAGCGCGGGTCTGCAGCCCACTCGTAATCCTCGCGATTTTCCAAAGCAGCCTTACGCACAGTTGCGTTGTCATCTAAAGGATCACGCTGGTCGAGCATGCCAAAAGTAAGCCCTCCGCGCTTAGTTACGCGCCCGGAATCAGGCTGCATTTTGCCGGCAAGCATGCGAAGTAGCGTTGACTTTCCGTCACCATTTTTACCAACAATACCGATTCTGTCGCCTTCAAAAACGCCTTGAGTTACGTCTGTAAAAATCGTTTTTGTAGCAAACTCTAGCGAAACTCGTTCTAATCCCAAATCATACGTAGGCATAATGCATAAATATAGCTGCAGACTTCTACGAACAGATTTAATCTAACTTGATCTAAAAGCGTGCGTGTTGGCAATGTGGACTATAATAGTGCTGTTATGAAGACTCAAAATAATCAAGAAAATCAGCACAATACGAAGAGTGCGCATAAAGCAAGTGGAGTTTTAAGATTAGACGACGGCGAGGCTCGCGCTGGGGACCCAACTCAGGAGCTTTTAGACGCTTTAGGCACAACTATTTCTCCGGATCTTTTGGTAGAAGCGCTTACGCATCGCTCGTTTTCGCACGAGCATCCAGGTACTAGAAATTATGAGCGACTTGAGTTTTTGGGAGATGCTGTTTTAGAACTCGTGTCTACAGAAACGCTATTTTCTGCGCATCCAGATATGACTGAAGGTCAACTTGCGAAGATGCGAGCGAAAGCTGTGTCTGAATGGGCGCTTTCTGCTGTTGCGCGCGAAAAGCTGCATGTTGGGCCGTATATTTTGCTCGGCCGCGGCGAAATGGAGCAGGGCGGAAATAATAAGGATTCGATTCTTTGCGATATTGTTGAGGCGCTTATTGGCGCAACTTTTGTTGAACACGGTATTGATGAAGCACGCGCTGTGGTGCATCGTTTGATTGATGACACTTTGGCGGAAGTTTTAACAGAAGGCCCAGCGCTTGATTGGAAGACTTCGCTTACGGTTAAGGCGCACGATATGGGCTTAGAAGATCCTGAGTATCGTATGGCTGTTTCTGGGCCTGAATATGCTCCAGTTTTTGAGGCGCGGGCAGTTCTTGCACACAAGGACGGCGACGAAGTGTTGGGAGTTGGAAGCGGATCTAGCAAACGTAAAGCGCAACTTGCTGCTGCTGAAGTCGCTTGGCACGCGCTCGACGCGCGTAAGTAACACCCACCCCTCACAGCCACAATACGCAAATAAAAAGAAAACCCTGCCACCCGTCGATGGCAGGGTTTTTCAGTACAACCTAGTTGTTGTGCGCCGAGCGAATAGCTTCGCGGTACACACGACCGCGGAAGGTTCCGCAGGATGGGCAAGCCATGTGTGGGAATGCCTCAGAACCGCAGTTCGGGCAAGTCACAGTCTGCACGGCAGACGCCTTCCAATTAGCGCGACGCGAATGCGTATTAGCACGCGAGGTCTTGTATTTAGGCAGTGCCATAGTTTTTCCTCTATTTCGTTCAAACGATTGAGCTTAAGCGTTCTGTATATTACAGCACGCACCGTACAATTGCGTAATTTGCTCGCAATCTAGCGCGACATAAACTACTCACGCGCGTAAAATTAATGCCGTTTTTCAGCCTCCTCAAGCTGCGCTTTTAATCCTTCCAAAGCTGCGAATCTAATATCCGTAACATCGTGGTGATGCTCCGGATGCTCGTTAAGATTTTCGCCACACTGCGGGCAAAGTCCGCGGCAATCTGGCTCGCACAACGGCTGCAAAGGAAGCTCGCTTACCATCGTGTCGCGAATAAGTGCCTCAATATCAGCAAAATCGCCGCCGCCAACTAACGGATACACGTTTCCTGACTCGTCATTATCTTCCCAAATTTGAGATTCGTCTTCGTCAACATCTTTGCGGTTCTTGCGATTATCCGCATGTTGCGAGCGCTCATCTACATAAGGGAAGAAAACGCACACATCTACTTTCCAATCACGACGAAGCGGCATCAAGCAGCGCGTGCACTCGGCGTGCACTGGAGCTGTAATACTTCCCTGGAACATTAGGCCGTCAACAACAGCATCAAAGTCACCATCAACATGCACGTCACTGCCTGGCTTTACACCAATAACGTAATCTCCAATACCTTCCGGAGCTGGAAATACGCGGTGCACAGCCATGCTGCTACCAGCGCGCGCAGCCATTTGCGCTACTGGAATCGCCCATGGTGATTGGGAAGGATGCGAAGTCATTTAATCATTCCTTTCTTCTTCGTCGTTATTATCGTATAAAGATTCTTTAATCTCGTCTTGTGCTCGCTTTGCAGCCCTACGTCGCTCTTCTAACACTCTGCGACCGGCTTGCACGTCTTGTTCCAACTTATCGAGCTGAGTCTTTAAGCCTTCCATAACATTCGCGCAATACTGATCTGCACCCTGAGTGAGCTTGTCTGACTTAGCTTGAGCAGTATCGAGAATATCGCGAGCTTTCTGCTTTGCCAAAGCTGTAACGTTTTCTTGACCTGCCAAGAATTGCGCACGCTCCTGAGCTTCTTCAATAATTTCTGCAGACTGAGACTGAGCAGAAGAAACAATGGAATTTGCTTGAGCCTGCGCCGTGCGTAAGCGTCGTTCCGCTTCACGCATTAATGCAGAGGCGCGTTCCAACTGAACTGGAAGCATATCTTTCAAACGAGCTAACTGATCAACAAATTCGTCGCGATCAATTTTTACCATTCCAGCAGCAAATAGCACGTTTTTTGCTTCCGAAAGCGTTGTTTCCATGGCGTCAATAATGTCGTAAACAGTAGTAAATTCTGCACGACTCTTTGAACGCACTTCGTCACTTACTTTAGTTGTTTGCGCAGCTAAAGGAGCTTCATCTTCTTCAAAATCTATTGCACCGCCGTCTTCGCGCTCTCGCAAATCCGGTAGAGGGAAAGCAGAAAATGCAGATGCTGCAGAAGCTTTTTTGCTACTTTTGTCTTTTTGACTTGCTTTATCTGCTGTAATGTCACGAACTTCATTCGCATCAGAAACATTTCCAACTGCTGCAACAGATGAAGTTTCTGTGTTGTCTGCATCTAAATCAACTAATAAATCACCTTTAGGAAGATTCTGCTCTTCAGATGCTGTTGTATTTATAACCTCATCTTGTGCATCTTCTTCGTCGGCAAGAATAGGATGAAGCGGAAGTTTTGCGTTATTTTCAGCGCGATTTTCCTCTGCTTGCTCGCTTGCGATGCTTGCTAATCCAGAGGTTTCACTGTTAAGTTCATCTTTATTTGTCATTTCTACTCTCCTGTCTCAATTGTTCAGCGTAACTGAATTATTGCTTTGATCTGAAGCTTGTTCAGCAAAAAGCTTTTGTAATAAGGGTATTACGTTATCTGGAACCATGCCAGTAACATTTCCTCCGTGACGCGCAACGTCTTTAACTACGGAGCTTGAAACATGTTCAAGTATTGGATCTGCCGGCAAGAAAAGCGTTTCAATTCCAGCTAATTTGCGATTTACTAAAGCCATTCCAAGTTCGGCTTCATAGTCGCCGTTTTGACGCAAGCCTTTGACGATTGCCGTTGCGCCTACTTTTTTGCAATAGTCGGTAATTAAGCCTGTTGTTGAGGAAACAACTATTTTCCCTGCGTTATTGCAGGAGCACGTATCAGCGCAATTACTATGCGCATTACGCAAATTTTTCACAGCTTCGCGAATAATCTGCACACGCTCAGACTCTGAAAACAACGGCGTTTTTGCAGCGTTCACCGCAACAAGCACGTGTACTTCATCAAATAGATGCGTACAGCGTTGTATTACGTCTAAATGGCCGGCAGTGACTGGATCATACGAGCCGGGGCACACAGCTATAGTCATGCTTTTAGATTATCACCCACATAGCTCATAGTGAAACGCATAACACAATAGAGTGCGAAAGTTTTCGTGCGTTTGTTGCAATAATGCTTTATGCTAGTTAATACTGACGCTTGATTAAATTAGATTAGATTTAGTCAGGCATGATTATAGAAAGGGATGCGCAATGCTTTCAACGTTATTAGCAGATAGCACACTTAATGCAATTATGGAAGCCGATTCGCAATCCTCTAATCCAGATTCCGGTTCAGGTACATCTACTTCCGTACTTGAGCGTCCGGAAGTAGATGAAGATGCTCGTTTAGACGACGGTGGAAATGCAGACCGATTTGCACACTACGTTTCTAAAGATCGCGTTGAAGAGTCGCGCTTAACAGGGCGACCGGTAGTCGCGTTATGCGGAAAAGTGTGGATTCCTCGCCACGAAGCAAACGACTATCCGGTATGCCCTGAGTGCAAGCGCATTTATGACGAAATGGGCAAGCTCAACTTCTAATAAGCAGCGCTACTAGTAAACGCTACTAAGTTTCTAGTAAGCGCTACTAGTAAACGCTGCAACTAAGCTGCTTTTTGCCAATGCGCAATTTATAAAACGCGTACTTCAGTTGGGATTGCAGGGTCTCCACGCATCAAACTTTGCGCAGCCAACGGCAATCGTCTCAAAGCAGAAGCGCAATAATCTTGAGCGCGCATAATCGCATCATGACCCATAAATTGTTCGTCAGCTTCACCGTCAACCATGTAATCAACCAGCAGATTCTCCCACGAATCTTCAGGCTTAAATTGAGCGAGCGCAACTTCCGAACCGGAAATCACGCGTTCGCAATCTGCCACACCGCAAGAATCACTGCTGTAATCGTATGAACGATACGCCAACTTTCGCCCAGGCACAGTCGCCTTATTCTTAGACCTCTTAGCAACAGGCTGCATAACGCCATCTGCACCCTCGCGCTCAGTAAGCTTATAAACCATTGCGCAAGTAGGAGCGCCAGAGCCGGTTACAAGCATTGTGCCAATTCCATAAGAATCCACAGGAGCGGTTTGCAAGGAAGCCAAAGCATACTCGTCCAAATCGTTAGTAACTGTAATCTTCGTGTTTTTAGCACCCAACTCGTCGAGCTGATTTCTTACGCGACGAGCCAAAGCGCACAAATCTCCAGAATCAATACGAATTCCGCCAAGATCAGGGCCCGCAACTTCCACGGCTGTCTTTACAGCTTCCTCAATATTGTATGTGTCAACAAGAAGCGTAGTGCCCTTGCCAAGAGCGGCAATTTGAGAAGTAAAAGCGTCACGCTCGGTGTCGTGAACAAGAGTAAAGCAGTGAGCTGCGGTTCCAATTGCCTTCAATCCGTAAAGTTTTGCAGCCAACAAGTTTGCAGTTCCCTTAAAACCGCCAATAACCGCGGCTCTAGATGCAGCAACTGCAGAATATTCGTTCGTGCGACGGCCGCCCATATCCATGCAAGGACGACCTGCGGAGGCAGAAACCATACGAGCTGCGGCAGACGCAACCGCGCAATCGTAATTAAGCACAGAAAGAAGCACAGTTTCAAGCAAAGTGCACTCACCAAAAGTGCCTTCTACCTGCAAAATTGGCGAATTAGGGAAGAACATCTCCCCTTCGCGATAACCGGAAATTTTACCGTGGAATCGGAAATTTTCCAGCCATTTAATAGTTTCTGCGCTAACAATTTTACGATCACTTAAGAAACGCAAATCATCTTCCGAAAGATGGAATTTTTGCAGCTCTTCCAAAATGCGACCCGTTCCGGCAACAACGCCGTAGCGACGACCCTGAGGCAAGTGGCGCGTAAAAATTTCAAAAACGCACTTGCGATTTGCAGTGCCGTCCTTAAGAGCAGCGTCAAGCATAGTGTATTCATACATGTCCGTCATAAGAGCAGATGAAATCTCAGCCATGATATTCCTTTCGTAACGAACAAAATAAAAACAGCTAGGTAATAGATAAGTAGTAGATATGAATCTAATTGGATTACTAAAGCTAAATCTAAAACCAAATCGCAATAATTGTATCGCTAACTAAAGAGCCGACGCACGAAATGCAACTTCTCAAAGTCGCTCTGAGTATAAAGAAGCATTTATAATAGCAATTATGCTTAATAAGACTTTGAACGAAGAGACAACAAAACTTAGTAAAGCCGCGGAAAACTTGCGCTTATACAACACTGCTTCACACAAAACAAGCGCGTTTAAGCCTGCAAAACCTGGGCAAGTTGGCATGTATGTTTGCGGCGCTACAGTGCAAAGCTCGCCGCATATTGGTCATATTCGCGCGGCAATTGCTTTTGACGTAGTACGCAGATGGATGCTGCGCTTAGGATACAAAGTTACGTTCGTTAGAAACGTCACAGATATTGACGACAAAATCATGAAAAAAGCCAGCGAAGCAGGCCAAACTTGGTGGGAACGCGCATATATTTACGAGCGCGAATTTACTGAAGCTTACAACACTTTGGGAGTTTTGCCGCCAACGGTTGAGCCGCGCGCTACCGGCCATATTACGGATATGGTTGAGCTGATTGAGCGCTTAATTGAGCGCGGTCACGCATATGTTATTAAAGACAGCGCCGGAAATCCTACTGGAAACGTCTATTTTGACGTGCCAAGCTGGGAGCATTACGGCGAGCTTACGCACCAAAATCAAAATAGTAATGAAATTGATGGTGACGAAGCTTCCGCAATTGCAGACGAAAAAGGCCCAAGTGTTGACTCAGCAGGAAACGATATTTACAATCCGACTGACCCTGCCGACGCATCCCCTGACAAGCACGATCCTAGAGATTTTGCGCTTTGGAAAGCACCTTGCGATTTCGACCAGCCGGATGCGCGCTGGAAAACGCCTTTTGGCGAAGGACGACCTGGTTGGCATATTGAATGCTCGGCTATGAGCCACCGTTATCTTGGCGACGATTTTGATATTCACGGCGGCGGATTAGATTTGCGATTCCCACATCACGAAAACGAGATGGCACAAACGCGTGCTGCAGGCTGGAAAAGCGCGAATGTGTGGATGCATTCCGCGTGGGTTACAGCCAAGGGTGAAAAAATGTCTAAATCTTTGGGAAATGGGCTTTCCGTGCCGGTTGTTTTGGCGAATAATTCTGCTTGGGTTGTGCGTTACGCGCTTGGAGCAGTGCAATACCGCGCAATGTTGGAATGGTCTGACCAAGCTTTGGTGGAAGCAAAAGCTGCTTACGATCGCATTACAAACTTCCTTGAGCGAGCAGGCAGATTGCTTGAAAATACGCCGACGCGAGAAGAAGTGCAATCTGTAGACGCAGACTTGCTTCCGGAAGATTTTACGCGCGCAATGAACGACGATATTAACGTTTCTGGCGCAAACGCAGCAATCTTTACAGCAATTCGTCAAGGTAATGCAATTCTTGACGACTGCGCACAAGCACAAAACAGTGGTACGCAAAAACTGCTATATACAGCCGTTTTGCAAGTGCGCGCTATGCTAGACACGCTTGGATTGGATCCTTATGCAGAGCCTTGGACTTCTAACGCAAATAAATCTTCTGCAGCCGGAGCAAACGGGGAAAGCAGTAAGGAATGCGCGGCTTTGGACGCTTTAATCACCTTGCAGCTTCAGGCTAGAGCAGATGCTAGAAAGGCAAAAGATTTTGCTAAAGCAGACGCAATTAGAGATGCGCTGAATAACGCCGGAATCGTAATTGAAGACGGCGCTAAAGGATCTTCGTGGCATTTGCATTAAGAAAGCAACCACACAGTAACGCAACGTTAGTAACAGCGGGTAGAATAGGAAAATTATGGCAGCATTTAGTTCGTTAACAGACCGCCTTTCTAGTGCTTTCAAGCATTTGCGCAGTAAAGGCAAGCTTTCAGAATCGGATATTGACGGCACAATCCGCGAGATTCGTCGCGCTCTTCTTGACGCCGACGTTGCTCTTGAAGTTGTGCGCTCCTTTACAGCGCAAATTCGCGAGCGCGCTCTTGGCGAAGAAGTGTCTAAAGCGCTTAATCCTGCTCAGCAAGTTGTGAAAATTGTTAACGACGAGTTGACTAAAGTGCTTGGCTCTGGAGTTGATAGGCCACTTAATTTTGCAAAATACCCGCCTACTGTGATTATGCTTGCGGGTTTGCAAGGCGCTGGTAAGACTACGCTTGCCGGAAAGCTTGGCTACTGGCTTAAAGATTCCGGCCACACTCCTTTGCTTGTGGCGGCGGATTTGCAACGTCCAAACGCAGTAACGCAGCTGCAGGTTGTTGGCGAGCGCGCTGGAGTTCCTGTTTTTGCGCCGGAAAAGGGCGTGCAAAATGGCGGAAACGCAATTTCTTTGCCATGGTTTACTAAAGGCGACCCTGTTAAAGTTGCACGCGATTCTATTGATTATGCGCGCGAAAAGATGTACGACACGGTGATTATTGATACCGCAGGTCGTTTGGGCGTGGATGAGGATTTGATGAAGCAGGCTCGCAATATTCGCGACGCTGTAAATCCTCAAGAAGTGCTGTTTGTTATTGACGCAATGATTGGTCAGGACGCTGTTCGCACGGCTCAGGCTTTTAACGACGGCGTAAACTTTACGGGCGTTGTGCTTTCTAAGCTCGATGGCGACACTCGAGGCGGTGCTGCACTTTCGGTTGCAAGCGTTACCGGCAAGCCGATTTTATTCGCTTCTACAGGCGAAGGTTTGAAGGATTTTGAGATTTTCCATCCGGATCGAATGGCTTCACGCATACTCGATATGGGCGATATTTTAACGCTTATTGAGCACGCTCAGAAGCAGTTCGACGAGGAAGAATCGCGTAAGGCTGCCGAAAAGATTGCTGAAGGAAGCTTTGGTTTAGACGACTTTTTGGAGCAGCTTCAGCAGGTTCGTAAGCTTGGTTCAATGAAGAAGCTTTTGGGAATGATGCCAGGAATGGCCGCTCACCGCCAGGAGCTTGAACAGTTTGACGATAAGGAAATTGACCGCACTGAGGCAATTATTCGCTCTATGACTCCTCAAGAGCGTAGAGATACGAAGATTATTGATGGATCTCGCCGCGCGCGAATTGCGGCCGGTGCTGGCGTAAGCGTTTCTAAGGTTAACGCGCTTTTGCAGCGCTTTGAGCAGGCTGCCAAGATGATGAAGCGTATGAGCGGCGGCACTGGAATGCCTGGAATGGGCGGTATTCCAGGATTTGGCGGACCTGGAGGAAAGTCGAAGCGCAAAGATAAGAAGTCGAAGAAGAAGGGCGGAAAGTCCGGTAATCCAATGCGTCGCGAGGCTGAGGAGCGCGCGTTGCGCGAGCGACTTTCGGGAGAATCTTCCGGAAGCGGCAGTAACGACGTTGCTGGCTCCGCTTTCGCAAAGCAGCAGCCAAATCCGCAGAATCTTCCTGAAGGCTTACAAGAGCTTATGAATTCTGAAAATTCAAATCAAGATAATCAACTTCCACCTAACTTCGGCGGCGGATTAGCCGGATTATTCGGAAAATAAGCGATTACTCGAAAAATAAGCGACTATTCGGAAGATGAGTTTTGTATTAGCG
The DNA here is from genome assembly GCF_000263635.1 of Gardnerella greenwoodii 00703Dmash. Taxonomy (GTDB): domain Bacteria; phylum Actinomycetota; class Actinomycetes; order Actinomycetales; family Bifidobacteriaceae; genus Bifidobacterium; species Bifidobacterium greenwoodii. Next base: position 60,919 of record NZ_ADEV01000011.1, on the reverse strand, counting down.
ATTCTGTGGGTTATATTTGCGGCGCTTCTTTGCTGGCAGCTGCTTCGGTGGCTGCCTGCTGGCGCGGATAAATATAACCCACTTCCGTATATTATTGCGCTTCTTCCGCTTTCAACTTATGTTGTAGTGGCACTGCTTTTCTTCAGTATTTTCGCTACAGAATGGCAAGTGCTGTACGCATCTAAAAATCCGCAATCGTATAATTTCGCTCAATCTTACGCATATTTATGCATTGCTTACGCGGTACTATTTTTGATTTCACTTAAGTCTTATACGCCTTACTGGTTTGGAAGGTTTAGAAGCGCGCGACTACAAATGCCGGAGAATTACACGGCAAATGTTTCCGAAACCCGCCAAAACAGCAACAAACGCCGGAAAATTACACGGCAAATGTTTCCAAAAAACGCCAAAACAGCAACATTTGCCGGAAAATTACACGGCTTTTGTGGCCACACACACGGATTCGGAAAACAAGCGCCGGAAAATTACACGGCAAATGTGGTCAGATTAGGCCAAAACGACAACAAATGCCGGGAAAAGCAGCATCAAGAGATCCGCGTAATGACACTAAATTGCAGATACGGAAAAGCGAATGCTGCTCAAATAATCGAAACTGCGAAAAAATACAACGTAAACACGTTACTTTTACAAGAATTAAGCGAATCCTTAGTAAAAAATCTTGAAAAACTAGGTATTTACGAAATTTTTCCAACTTCTTGCGTAGGTAGCAAAAGCGAGCACAATAACGGTGGATTCAACGCGATTTTTACACAATATTCCGCGATTTCTACTTGCAACAATGCTGTAAAAATTGAGGCTGCAAGCGTTCCTAGCGTTACAACTTACTTAGATTTTGGCGATGAAAAAAACGTTTGCGTTAAGTTTGCTTCCGCGCATCCAAAGTCGCCAATGCGAGGATGTTCTGCTTGGAGTGAGGGAATCCGCGCGCTGGCAAAAGTTGGTAATGCTGCAGAAACTACAGAAACTGCGGAAACTTGCGAATTATCTACTCTCACAATCCTTACAGGCGATCTTAATTCAGCAATCGACCACCCAAGTTTTCGTTCTCTTTTAAAATCCGGATTTTTAGACGCTTCTATTTGCCTTGGAAAGCGCCTAAAAACTTGGCCTACCTGGCTTAAATGGCCGAATCTTACTCTTGATCACGTTCTATTTTGCGCAAAAAACTTGCACGCCAAAGCAGTGTGGCAAAAAAACGCCGTAATAGACGGCACTGATCACCTTGCATACATCGCATCAATCGCCCTATATTCTCTGGAATAAAAACGTCCAAGCGCGCAGGCATAATGGATAAGTTATTCGCGTGAATCGGCGCCCTCTTCCCGACCACGTGAGGAACATGTGGAAGCTCGCAAGGAGTGCCCCACACCCGAACGAAATTCCGCGACTCTAGTTATAAGGAGAGCCATTTTGGCAACCAAGATTCGTCTTAAGCGACTCGGCAAGAAGTTCTATGCCTTCTACCGCGTGGTCATTTCTGATTCGCGCAACAAGCGCAACGGTCAGTCCATTGAAGAGATCGGCGTTTACGATCCAAACAAGCAGCCATCTATGATTCAGATTGATTCTGAGCGAGCACAGTACTGGCTTGGCGTTGGCGCACAGCCAACCGAACCAGTGTTGAAGCTCTTGAAGATCACCGGTGACTGGCAGAAGTTCAAGGGTCTTGACGGCGCTGAAGGTACTTTGAAGACTTCCGAAGCTGGCCCAGATGCACAGGCTCGCGTTGAGGCTGTTGAAGCTGAAGCTCAGAAGTTGAAGGCCGCTAAGTCTGAAGCCGCTGCAAAGGCAAAGGCCGCAGCAGAAGCTGCTGCAAACGAAGCTGAAGAAGCTCCAGCTGAAGCACCAGCAGAGGCCGCTGAAGCTGCCGAAGCCGAGGAAAAGGCTGAGTAATCATGCTGGCTCAAGCTGTGGAACATCTCATTAAAAACATCGTGGATTTTCCAGATGATGTGTCGGTGCGTTCTCACGAAAACGCTCGCGGCGAACTGCTGCGCGTGCGCGTGAATCCTGAAGACATTGGCCGTGTAATCGGCCGAAACGGTCGTACTGCTAATGCTATTCGCATTGTTGTGCAAGCTTTAAGCAATCACAATGTGCGCGTAGACATTATGGACGTACGTAAGTGAGATGAACGTGGCCTTAGACCAACAATCTTTTGACAACCCTCAGCAAAGTCGTAATGACCTGCTGAGGGTTTGTCGTATCGGCAAAGCCCAAGGTTTAAAAGGCGAAGTAACTGTACAAGTCTTTACCGACGAACCTTACGAACGTTTCGAGCCTGGAAACGTGTTATGCACTGCCGACGGCGAGCGCGAGTTTGTTATTGAGCGCGCACGAACTTTTAAAAATCGCTGGATTCTGCTGTTTGAAGAATCACAAAATCGCAACGACGCTGAAGCTCTTAATGGCTTGGAATTGTATGCGCCTGCAGAAGATTCGCAAGAACTTGCTGCCGAAAATGCTTGGTATATTAAGGATTTGGTCGGTTTACAAGCGCGGCTTTGCGAGGAAAATCAGCTGGGGCTGCCGGCTTGCACTATTGGAAAAGTTGTGGATGTGCTCGACGGTGCGCAATCTTTGCTAAAAATCCGCTTAAATAATCCGGTTGACGACGATAATAAGACTGCGCTTGTGCCATTTGTTGAGGCGCTTGTGCCGGAGGTTGACGTTGATGAAGGGTATTTGACTATTGACCCTCCAGGCGGCTTAATTCCAGGGCTTTCGTAGTTTCCGTAGTTTCCGTAGTAGAGTGCATTATGATGGACATCGATATTGTTTCAGTATTTCCCGAGTATTTTCAAATGCTCGATTTAAGTCTGCTTGGCAAGGCGCAAAATAACGGCCTTCTGCAGATTCGCGCACACAATTTGCGAAAGTGGACTCACGATGTGCATCAGTCAGTTGACGATACTCCTGTTGGCGGCGGAGCCGGGATGGTTATGAAGCCGGAAGTTTGGGCTGAATGCTTAGACGAGCTGCTGAATTTGCCGAATCAGAAAAATGCGCAGGATTCGCAAGATACGCAAGATTTACCAATTCTTATTTTCCCAAACCCTTCTGCCCCACTATTTACGCAAAAAGATGCAACGGAATTAAGTCACGCTAATCATTTGCTATTTGGATGCGGCCGCTACGAAGGCTACGACGCTAGAATTCCGGAATATTACCGCGCAAAAGGCATCGACGTGCGCGAATATTCGATTGGTGACTACGTGCTTAACGGCGGCGAAGTGGCAGTAAGCGTTATGCTTGAGGCGATTACGCGCCTAATTCCTGGGTTTATGGGAAATCCTGAGTCGATTGTTGAAGAGTCTTATACTGGTGCGGATGCACTGTTGGAGCATCATCAGTACACGCGGCCGACTACTTGGCGCGGTATAAGCGTTCCGGAAGTGCTGACTTCTGGAAATCATGCGAAGGTAGACAGATTCCGCCGAGACGAAGCGATTTCGCGTACTAGCGAGATTCGACCGGATTTAATTGAGCGACTTGACTGCCGCGCGCTAGATAAAGCGGATCGAAAAACGCTGATGGCTCTCGGCTGGGAAGTTTCCGGCGAGCACCCTCGCAAAACCTTATGAAAAATAAGATTAGTCGCGAGAAGGCTGAATAAACAGCACAGCAGTTTCGCCGTAATTGCGCGTGTCAAACAGCTCCCAACCCTCAGGAACCGCCGGAGCGACGCTACGCGCGCTGCGTTCAAGCACAATCAGCGTGTCTGCCGCAACACTAGCAACGCCACTAGTAATCATCGAAGCCAATAAACTTTCACAATCCGAAGTTTCGTAAGCATAAGGCGGATCAATAAAAATCAGCTCGAACGCTTCCCCACTATAATCTGCAACGAACTGCTCCGCGCGCTTTCGAATCACCCTCATAGAAAGCGCAGAATCCCAAGATTTTGAACTCTGCAAGGTCTTCGCCGTACGAAGTATAAGAGACGCAGCCTGAGCGTTCGCTTCAACCGAAACCAGCTCGCGCGCGCCTCTAGATAATGCCTCAACTCCTAACGCACCTGTGCCGGCGAATAAATCAAGAACGCGAGCATTGTGCATAACATCCCACGAATCAAGCCTAGAAAATATGGCTTCTTTCGTGCGATCTGTGGTCGGCCGTGTGCAAGATTGCGCCGAAGTAAGTGGCAAAGATTTGAAACGTCCCGCAATAATATGCATACTTCTAGCTTAGCTGTAACCTCAAAAGGAAACAAATGCCGCGCATTTTCCTGCAAATGTTCCTGTAGCTTTGCAGTATTGCTCTGCTTACGTTAAGTATTTATTGCTTAAAGAACACTAGCATCATTGCTACTGCACACATCACACCAGGCACATATACCACACACCAACCCACAGTTTGTTTTGCGACTTTAGTGTACGAATACCAGCGCGGTGAGATTTGAGATTTTTCGCACTGAGCGAGGCAACGTTGATTCCTGTTGATTAGCGAACATTAGCATTATTGCTGCAGCGCACACTACGCCAAGCACTCTTCCTACCACACCAAAAACAACGGTGTGTGAATTTACGAGTGAGAGATAGGAATTGCTTGATCGAGCAATATAAAAGCGGAGCGATAGTAATATCTTTTTGATAAATAACTATTTTTGAAAGAAAGTAAGTAAAAAACTAAACTTAACTATGCAACCTTTAAGTCTAAATAAGGTATAAGAGCGTAGCGCTGCGAGACAAGTAATTCCTATCTCTCACAGCCACATCTCATAACCACAGTAAACACGCACGCAAACACAAATTTTCTAGCCTCGTCAAAACCAGAGAACAAAATCAGTTACAAAACTCATAGACGAAAGCCAAGAATAACGAAAATAAACTCGCGCCACAGTCTAATAGCTCAGAAAGTCGTCACGCAACAACAAACGCCGGAGAAAATTCCCCGGCGTTTGCAGTCAAAAACAACACTACTTAACTTACTTATTTACTTCTTCAGGATTCGGGATTAAGAAGGAGCAAGCAAACGCAAGTGCAAGCAACACAATGCCCGCAACCATAGAAGCCATGTATCCGCCTGTTGCACCATTAGTTCCTGCAACATTTGTCATCACAGCGTAAAGAATTGCAAAGCTCAAGCCAGCACCCAAGTTAAACGCTCCAGCATTCATGCCTGGCAAGTAGCCTGGATTATCTTTTGGAGAAAGCACAATACCAAGTCCGTTAAGCATAATGTTGGAAATACCAGCGTAGCTTACGCCCATAGCGAGCGAAAGCACTACAAGAGCCCACACAGAAGGAACTCCAGCAACATAAATGCCAAAAAGCACACCAACCATGCTCAACAAAATTCCCACGCGAAGCACCAAACGGTATCCAAACTTTGCGGCCAAAATACCGGCAATAGGTCCGAACAGGAATCCAATAATTGCGTAAGGTGTAAGCGTTGCAAAGCTCACAACATCAGCACCCAAATGCGCACCAGCCTTCGCATCCTGCGCAAGCTGCGGCACAACGCCGTTCATCAAAGCGAATACGCCAGTCATCGTCAAAAGCGTGCAAGAAAGAAGACCCCACGTACGACGCTGCTTCATGTAATGCGTAGAAACAAGCGGAGCTGCACTATTGCCCTCAATCTTCCAGAACACAACGAAGAACACAACAGCCACAACCACAAGTCCTGCAATCATAGTCAAGTTTGCGGAAGCAAGCTTATCAATCTCATTAATTGCAAGATATGCTGCCAAGAACGCAATACCAAGAGTTATAACGCCCAGCCAGTCCATTCGCGGCGTTTCTTCAGCGTGAGATTCATCCGCAGCAAGCACAACCATAACAACTGCAACAACAGCAATACCGGCCATGGTCCAGAATACGGAACGGAATCCATAATTGCCAGCAAGCCATCCGCCAAGAAGGGCGTCAACGCCTGCAATACCGCCGTTTACAGAAGTTAAGATTGCCATCAATCTTGCGTAACGCTTTTCTTCAGCAACGCGAACGCGCAGCATAATCAAGCACATTGGAACCACAGGGCCAGACGCACCTTGCAAAATACGGCCAATCATCAAAATGTTAACGTCTGGAGCAAGAGCTGAAACAACGCAGCCTAAAATCGTAGAAATTAAAATGCCAATAAGCACCTTCTTACGACCAACTAGATCAGCTAATCGCGGCAAAAACAGCGAGAACAAAGCTGCTGCAGTGAAGAATACCGTTTGAGTTAAGCCGATTTGCGTATCGGTTGTGTGAAGCTCTTTTGTCATCGTTGCCAATGCTGGAGACAGCATTGAAGCGTTGAGCTGGAATGCAAAAATTGCCACAAGAAGCGCAGTCATTAGCGCTACGATTGAGCGGCCGCCTTTATCTAACATGGAAGGCGCTGGAGATGAAACCTCAGTCATAATAACCTCGTATCAGTATTTGATAATACTTGAAAAATATCCGCAATAATTTTAGTACAATTAGCCAATACGCTTAAGCGCGTCGACAATCAAATCCCAGAATTTATTGAAATCAAGCTTCGTAGCAACCTGAGTATGGCACTCGTCAGCCGAAGGCTCAGGTCCGCGCAAATCCGCAACTGTCATACCAAGCGTCAAATCACCCTTAATTTCAACGTCAAGCGGGCAGCGACGAGTTTGAACAACACTGTGGTCAATCAAATACGCAATAGTGCAAGGATCGTGCACAGGCGGATCAATAAAGTCCTGATTATTCTGGTATGCCTTGCGGAAGAAGTCCATCAAACCGCTGGCAAACGCGGCAAGAGGCGTGCCGACTGCGTCAATCTTTGCTTGAGCTTCCGGCGTGCAAAGAGCCTGATGAGTTAAATCAAGGCCAACCATTGTAATAGGCCATGCCTCATTAAACACAACGTGTGCAGCTTCCGGATCCGTCTTAATATTAAACTCTGCAACCGCGCTCCAATTTCCAACGTGGTAGCCGCCGCCCATAAGCACGACTTCCTTAACGCGGCTAACAATTCTAGGCTCCATGCGCACAGCCATAGCAATATTCGTAAGCGGGCCGGTTGGAACGAGAGTAATTGTGCCTGGCTCGTGGCTCATAATCGTGTCAACGATCCAATTTACAGCGTGGCCTTCGTCCAATGGGCGCGTCGGTTCCGGAAGAGTTACGCCGTCCAAGCCAGTTTCGCCGTGGACTGCAGCCGCAACTTCCAGCGGACGAATCATAGGACGATCGCAGCCTGCGTGCACAGGAATATTCGTAGCATGTGCCATTTCCAGCGTTGCGCGCGCATTATACGTGACTTTTTCGAGGCTTTGGTTGCCGCCAACAGTTGTTACGCCAATCAAGTCGATATTCGGATTGCCAAGTGCTAACAAAATAGCCATTGCATCATCATGACCAGGATCGCAATCCAGGATTATTGAAGTCATTATTACTCCTTTGTAAGCTGATTCATTTTTAAGTGCGATGCTATAAGTCACATACATTTTTAAGTGCGACACTAAAATCGCATAACATTTGTTTATACAAGTAAACAAATGACCATAAACAAGTATAGCAGGCCGACGCTTTATTGCAATAAGATTTCTGAACAGTACAAAAACGGCACGAAAAAAGGGTTTCTAGCGATTTGCTAGAAACCCTATTCGCGGATGAGGCGAGATTCGAACTCGCGGTAGGTTTCCCTACAACGGTTTTCAAGACCGTCTCCTTAGACCGCTCGGACACCCATCCAATCTGTGCGCAAACGCAACTAATACGCTCTTAACGCACAGGGGTTAAGCATATCATTACGCGTGGAACGCGACTCTCACGCTTCCCACTTCGTAGGTTCAATAACTTCCTTGCCGCCCATATAAGCCTGCATTGCCTTTGGAATATCAATCGAACCATCTTCATGCTGATGATTTTCCAAAATAGCCACAAGCCAGCGCGTAGTAGCCAAAGTGCCGTTCAAAGTGCTTACTGGACGAGTTCCGCCATCTTCCATACGTTCGCGCACATTCAAGCGACGAGCCTGATACTCGGTGCAGTTAGAAGTAGAAGTAAGCTCACGGTAGCGACCCTGCGTTGGAACCCAAGCTTCGCAATCAAACTTGCGAGCGGCAGAAGAACCAAGATCGCCTGCAGCAGTATCAATAATGCGGTAAGGCACTTCCACCTTAGCAAGCATTTCCTGCTCCATGCCAAGCAACTTTTGATGCTCAGCGCGAGAATCTTCCTGCTTGCAGTAAACAAACATTTCAACCTTGTCGAACTGATGCACGCGAATAATACCGGAAGTATCCTTTCCAGCAGCGCCAGCCTCACGACGGTAGCAGCTCGACCATCCGCAATAACGCAAAGCACCATTGCTTAAGTCAAGAATCTCATCCTCATGCATACCAGCCAAAGCAACTTCGGAAGTACCAACCAAATACTGATCATCTGGCTCGCGAAGGCGGTAAATCTCATCCGCGTGAGAATTCAAGAAGCCAGTTCCGCGCATAACTTCTGGACGCACCAAAGTTGGCGTAATCGCAAGCGTAAAGCCGTGCTCCTCTGCTTGATCTACAGCCATAGTAAGCATTGCGATTTGCAAACGAGCCACAGCACCGCGCAAGAAGTAGAAGCGAGAACCTGCAACCTTTACGCCACGACGCATATCAATGCCAGCAACGCCTGTACCAAGAGTTAAATGATCCTTTGGCTCAAAGCCTTCAGCTGCAAAATCGCGAGGTGTTCCAACCTTCTTAACGACCACGTAGTCGTCTTCGCCGCCTTCTGGAGCCTCATCTTCAACGATGTTGGAAAGCTTCCACATTGCGGTTGTGTAGTCGGCAGTAGCTTTTTCGGATTCAGCCTTGTATTCAGCAACCTTTTGAGCCAATTCCTTAGTTTCGGCAATAAGCGCGGCTTTTTCTTCCGCAGGAGCAGACGCAACCTTCTTACCAATCGCCTTCTGCTCAGCGCGAGCAGCTTCAAAAGCCTTAAGAGCATCACGGCGCAAATCGTCATTGCGCAACACTTCATCGACTAGTTCAACAGACTCGCCACGCTTGCGCTGCGATTCCTTAACTACGTCGGCATGTTCACGAATAAATTGAATATCAAGCATGCAACCTAGCCTAGTGCCGCAAGGCGACAGATAAATATATAGATAAGTATGCACATAAATATACACATAAATATGCAAACAAATATACAGATAAATATATGGGGTATACTTATACAAACGGACTAAAGATAGGAGAAAAAATGGCAGTTATTCACGCAAGCCAGGAAGATTTCATGTCTATTGTTGAGTCTAACGAAATTGTTTTCGTTGACTTTTGGGCAACATGGTGCGGTCCGTGCCGTTCATTTGGTCCAATTTTTGAATCTGTAAGCAATAATCATCCAGATATTGCTTTTGTTAAAATCGACATTGACGAAAATCAGCAAATAGCAGAAGAAGCAGAAATCCATTCTATTCCAACTATTCAGGTCATAAAAAATGGTGGATTGGTTTGGAATCACCAAGGTGCTATAACTGCTAACGAATTAGAGTTGGTAGTTTCAAAAGCAAAAGAACTTGTAACGGACGACGATTCAGAAGACTAAATTCATAAACGTTGAAATAACGCCCTTCTCTTTACGTGCTACTAGAATATTAATAACTTTGGTTATTTGCCAACTTGGTTATTCGCATTCAGGCACTCGATTGTGTTATTTGCTTTGATTGCGTTTACTCAACAAAGGGAGATTTATGGCCACCAGTCACCGAAATCATACTGTTACGCTTAGTTCGCTCAGTTTACGTCAGTGGGCTAAGTTTGGTGCGATTATTGTGAGCTCCATAGCTTTGGTGGCACTCGGCTTTACTTCCCGCGGCTTTTACACTTCATCCAAAGAGCATGCAGCACCTGTAACTTCGTATTCTGCAACTGATTCCACGCAAGTTTCTCGTGGCGCTGCTCGAGATGTTTTCACTAAAGGCTCAACTTCATATATAAACGTTGTTATAAACGGACATCATCGCACGATTTTAGGCACTAATTTTACCGACGTAAAATCAGTTTTAGACGCTGGCGATATTACTCTTGAACCGCACGATGTTGTAACGCCTTCACTTAACACAAAAGTTGACGAATCAACCGTTATTACAATTAATCGCGCCGGAGCAAAGCTCGAAACTTCCGACGATCCGATTTCTTTTAACGTTGTGAAAAAAGAAACAGCAGCTCTTCCAAAAGGTACTGAAAAAGTGCAAAGCCAGGGCGCTGACGGCGTTATGGAAACAGCAAAAATAGTTACGCGCGCAAAAGGTAAAGTTGTTTCTTCCAACATTTTCTCCTCTTACGTAAAGAAAGCTCCAAAAGACAAGGTTATTCTTGTTGGAACTGGCGGCGCTTCGGCAAATCTTGGATTAGCTGCTTCTATTGGAACTACAGTTCCAGCTGGCGAAATGCAGCAATGGGCTCACGACTGGCTTATTTCCAACGGTTATAGCGAAGCAGACTTTACAGCTACAGTGTTCATTATTTCTCATGAATCAGGCTGGAGAGTAAATGCTATGAATCCTTCTGGCGCTTACGGCTTGCCTCAAGCTTTGCCAGGTGGAAAGATGGCTTCTGCGGGCGCTGACTGGGCCACGAATTATCAGACTCAGCTCCGATGGTTCTGGAATTACTGCAACGGCCGCTACGGTTCTATTCAGGGAGCTTATCAGCACTGGCTTTCCTACCGCAGCTACTGATTTAGGCAATTTTAATTTTTAAATATAATTTGTGCCAAAACGCGTAAGTTTCGCAAGTAGGTGCCGCAAGTCGGTGCAGCAAGTCGGTTCATTACGCTGACTACGCACGCTGACTACGCACGCTGACTGCGCACGCTTGTTTAGCGCGCTGATTTTACACATTGGTTTTACACGCTTTTAGCTTTTAGAAAAGAAAAGGATTTTATTGTGGCAATAGCAAATTGGCTATCTTTTGAAAGCCGTAATCTCAGCCATGCTTTGGCAGGAGAAGAAGCATACCGCAATAATCGTCTTACTAAACCTGCACTAATTTCCCTTGCAATTCTTACGTTTATTACCTTCATAGGCAATTTTGCGCAACTGCAACTTACGGCAGCTCTTCCAACAATTGTGCAAGAATTTGGCATAAGCGTTACAACAGGTCAGTGGCTAACCTCTATTTTCCAGCTGATTATGGCAATTATGGTGCCTCTTACAGCGTTCTTAACTCGCCGATTTTCAACGCGTCAAATTGTTATTACTTCCATGCTTCTTTTTACAATCGGCTCAGTTCTTGCGTGGCTAAGTAACGATTTTATGATGGCACTTATTGGCCGAACCCTAGAAGCGATTGGCACGGGCGTAATGTGGCCTGTTTTGCAAATAACAGTTTTCTCCGTATTCCCTGTTACTAGACGCGGCATGGCTATGGGTAGTGTCGGTATGGCAATGAGCATTGCTCCAGCAATCGGCCCTACTATTGGCGGATTGCAAACTGATATTAACGGATGGCGATCAATCTTTTGCTCTCTTACAATTATCGGCGTAATTTCCGTGATTTTATCGGTTCTTTTCCTGCATAATTTTGGCGAACACGACCCTAACGCTCACGCCGACTTCTTCTCGGTTGGTCTTTCGATTATTGGTTTTGGCGGACTTATGTTCGGCTTCACTAATATTGAAGGATGTGGAATTACACACCCACTTTCTTGGGTTCCTATGGTTGTTGGAGCTTTGGGAATTGCGTGGTTTGTTATAAGACAGTTGCGAGCGCAAAAGCGCGGTCACACTCCCCTTCTTGGACTTAGCGTACTTAAAAACCGCTACTTTATGATCGGCACAATTTGCGCATGCTTAACTTTCTTCGCTTTTAGCTCGATTATGGTGCTTATTCCGCTTTATATTCAGTCCGACCGCGGTTTTTCTGCTACTATGAGCGGTCTGATTCTACTTCCGGGCGCTTTCGGAATGGCGATTTCGCAGTATTTTGGCGGACGTATGCTGGATCGTTTTGGAGTTAGACCAGTTGCAATGGCAGGCTCTATTATTCTGCTTTTTGGCACTGTAATGATGAGTCTTATTGACATGAATACTTGGATTTGGTGGATTTCTATTTGGCAATTCACGCGCCAAATTGGTATGGGATTCTTGCTTATGCCAATAACAACCTGGTCGCTTAATTGCTTGAAACCCGAAGAACTTGGCGATGGATCGGCTGTAACTAATACTATGCGTCAGCTTTGGGGTGCGATTGGCGCTCCTGTGCTGGTAGTTACAATGACGGTTCTAACAACGTGGCATCGTACTGTTACTGGAAGCGGTCACGCAGCAGATGTTGCTGCAAGCATTTTTGGAGTGCAGTGGACGCTACGTATTAGCGCGATTATTACCGCTGTTATGGCACTACTGGTCATTTTTGGCGTTAAAGGTGAAGGAGCAGGATCGGCTCATAATCTTGCGCGCAGGGCGATCAATCGAATGCGCGTAATGCATATTCCTCACGCAACAGAGCACCACGATGTTATGCACGATCACACGCATCATCAATACTAAATAGCGCGCAACTAAATAGCGCGCAGGCGACAAAAACTACTCAGCGTTGCGCTGTTTATGTCGACTTTCGTTTTAAGCACAGCATTTACTGCACAAATCCAAGATGATGCTGAGTCGCACCAGCGTCTTCGTTATCAAACTCCCCCGCATCTGCAGCATCAACTAACGCGAGCGCAGCATCCGCAAGATCCGGACGCAGAGCATCCAACCAATGAATGCGCGCATCTCGCCCAAACCAGCCCATCTGCTTTCGCGCAAGCCTACGAGTCTTCTGTGCAATATCCTCAAAAGCCTCATCCTCGCTCCACACGCCATCCAAATAATCCATAATCTGCTGGTAGCCGAGAGCACGAGCTGCAGTCACACCTAATCTACCGCGAATTGCGCGCACTTCGTTCACAAACCCCTGTTCTCGCATCAGCTGTGTACGCAAATCCACGCGCTTGTCTAAATCCTCGCGCTTTAAATCTAAACCAATTTGCAGGCAATCAATCACGTATTTATAGCGCGGAAGCGTTGCAGAATAAGGCTTTCCGGTAAGCTCAATCACTTCAAGCGCACGAATAGTACGTCGCGGATTGCGCGCATCCATATGAGCCGCGGCAACAGGATCCTTCTTTTGCAACTCATCAAACAGCGCACCCGCACCCTCTTTGCGCTCGCGCTCTTCTAAAGCTGCACGAATAGACGCATCCGTACCAGGGAATGTAATATCATCCACTGCAGCACGCGCATACAATCCCGAACCGCCAACTAAAATCGGTCTCACACCGCGCGACTGCAGCTCACGAATGCACTTTTGCGCAAGATCTTGAAAGCGCGCGACTGTCATAGTTTCCTCTGGATCGATAATATCCAGCAAATGATGCGGCACTTCCGCCTGCTCTTGAGTGCTCGCCTTCGCCGTACCAATATCCATGTAACGGTACATTTGATACGCATCTGCATTGATGATTTCCGCGCGCACGCCGCGTTCAGCTAGTTTTTTTGCCAGCGCAATACCAAGACCCGTTTTGCCGGAAGCTGTAGGTCCTACGATTGAAATCACTTTCGGCACGTGATTTTGCTTATTTTCCGCCACGTCACGCTCCTCAACTTACGCGCATACAAATCAGATTTATCTTAAATATTATAATCCCGAGGCTGCTGAAACGATTCTCACGCCCTGCTATTTGGGGCTTCTTCAGCTCGAGGAGCGCCGTTAATATCGCGGTGAATGCCCTGCATCTGCGCCTCAATATTCTGCAAGTTGCGCGCGCAATCAAGCAAAGTCTGCGAATGCTCAGCCAACTTTGCATCCGGCAAACCGGCTTTATAGCGCAAAGCGTGTTCCAAACTAGCCCAATAATCCATTGCAATTGTGCGGAACTGCACTTCAACCGGCGTATAATGCGCGCCCGACGACAAGAACACAGGCACTGCGTAAATCACGTGCAAACTGCGGTATCCGTTCGGCTTAGGATTTTTAATATAATCCTTGACTCGCAGCACCTGAATGTCTGTTTGTTTAGAAAGGTACTGAGCTACGGAGTACACGTCGTCGCAATAATTGCAGATGACGCGAATGCCGGCAACGTCGAAAAGATTGTCGCGTATAGAGCGCGTGGAAATTTCCAGATTGCGGCGCTGCAGCTTTTCAAAAATAGAGTGAACTGACTTAAGGCGGCGCTCCATGTGGTGAATTGGGTCGTGTGAGAAGCGCACCTGGAATTCGCTGTCGAGAATCTCAAGCTTTGTGCTGATTTCGTACATCGCGCCTTCGTAAACTTGCATCATGTTTACGAATTCGTCGATTTGATCTTCCGGCAGCATTGGGGAGTTTGATTTGCCGCAGTTTGGGCAATTATGCGAAGCGTGCTCGTGTTCGTGCTGCTCGTGCGTATTTGTATTAGTGTTATTTTCAACGCCCTGCTCACTAATTGCTTCGTTGCTATGAAGGCGGGCGTACAATTCTGCTGCGTTTACGCGATTATGACGATCAAGTATCACGTCTTTCTATAATACTCGAGAAACTGCTAAACTGTAGGTTAATCTATAGTCTATTTGTGCAAAAGTACTAAATTACGTTACATTTTTAGCATTTTTTAAGATGCATCAGCTAAAATATTATGAGAACGTTGTCTTGACAGCGTTTTATTTCACAGCTGTTAAGGAGAAATTATGACAAACTTTACGCAAGATTATTACGGAGCGAGCGCTCCTGAAGTAATCGACACTAATGCTACTTACGCTTTTGAAAAAGCAAAAAGAATTTCTGTAGGTCGCACTTACGGCGAAATGACGATTGGTCTTGCTGTAACTGCACTAGTTGCAATGTTTACACAAACCAGTAATTTATTCTTGCAATTTATGCTTGCAACTCGCGGCTGGGGTTGGATTCTTCTAATTGGCGCGCAAATTATTATATCCGTTTTTATGGGCACTCGCATCATGAAAATGAGCACTACTACAGCGCGCGTTCTGTTTTATGCGTATTCGGCTCTAACCGGTTTTACGCTCAGCACTATTTTTATGGTATTTAGTATAGGCTCAATTGCACTAGTCTTTGCGTTAACTGCAGGATTCTTCCTTTGCTTGACTATGCTTGCGCTCACTACGAAGATGAATCTACTTAAAGCTGGGCCAATTCT
The DNA here is from genome assembly GCF_000263635.1 of Gardnerella greenwoodii 00703Dmash. Lineage (GTDB taxonomy): Bacteria > Actinomycetota > Actinomycetes > Actinomycetales > Bifidobacteriaceae > Bifidobacterium > Bifidobacterium greenwoodii. Next base: position 45,818 of record NZ_ADEV01000011.1, on the reverse strand, counting down.
TATGGTTGCGCTTATTGCGTTAATTATTACGCAAGTTATTTTGATGTTCGTCGCTCCTGGTGCAGGCGTATTGCGAATTGTTGCAGCTATTGGAATACTGATTTTTGCTGGCCTAACCGCTTACGATGCGCAAGCCACGCGCTCGCTTCTTGAGCAGTACGCAAATCAGCCAGAAATGGTTAAGAAGCTGTCGATTTTCTGCGCTTTCCAGCTTTATTTGGACTTTATTAACATGTTCATTTACTTGCTGCAGCTGCTTGGAAACAACAGAGATTAGTAGTTCTGATTTTCTAAACACAAAACCCTGCTGATTCGTCGGCAGGGTTTTTATTTATGTGTTCTACTCTCCAAACATGGGCGCGACGACCTGCCGAAGCGCTTAAAGCGTAGCGCGCGAAGGCAACTCGTAGCGGAAACTCGCTCAGATTGGAAGTCCAGTGGACTTCCAACGCGAGTTTCGTAAGCGAGCGCTTATAGCGCGAGCGTTTCCCCACATTTGGAGCGCCAAACAACCCCAAACCCTCCAAAAGCGCGATGAATTACCCACGTTTGGAGCGCCATACCCACCAAACCCTCCAAAAGCCGGAAAAATACACGGCAAATGTGGTCAGCCAAGGCAAAAACGACAACAAATACCAGAGAACTACACGTCGAATGTTTCCCAAACAGACAACCAGAGACCCTAACGCAGTACGCAATCTGCACTAATGTCCAATAATCTACAATCAGAGACCCTAACGCAGTAACCCATCTGCACCAGTGTCCAAAAATGGGCAAAATGAGACACTCGCGCAGAAAACATGTCATCGCTCGCAATGCATAGCTCAAGCAGGTCGTCGCGTGAATACAACAAAAGACCCCACGAGTTTCCTCGCGGGGTCTTTGTTAAGCCTTAGCTAATATTTTCAGTTAGAAAATACTAGGCAAGAATCTTGGTCACACGACCGGAACCAACGGTACGGCCACCTTCACGAACTGCGAAGGTCAAGCCCTCTTCCATTGCGATGGCCTGGATCAACTCAACAGTGAATGTTGCGTGATCGCCTGGCTGAACCATCTCAACGCCGTCTGGCAAGGTGATAACGCCGGTGACGTCGGTGGTGCGGAAGTAGAACTGTGGACGGTAGTTGGAGAAGAACGGCGAGTGACGGCCACCTTCGTCCTTGGTCAAGACGTAAACTTCGCCTTCGAACTTGGTGTGTGGGGTCACAGAACCTGGAGCAGCCACAACCTGGCCACGCTCAACGTCGGTACGGGTGATACCACGGAGAAGAAGACCAGTGTTATCGCCAGCTTCGGCCTCATCCATCTGCTTGTGGAAGGTCTCGATGGAGGTAACGGTGGTGGTCTGGGTGTCACGCAAACCAACAATCTCAACTGGGGTGTTGATTGGGAGCTTACCACGCTCAACACGACCGGTAACAACGGTACCACGACCGGAGATGGTGAACACATCCTCGATTGGCATCAAGAATGGCTTATCAAGATCGTGAGTTGGGGTTGGGATGTACTCGTCAACAGCCTTCATGAGTTCCTTGACGGTCTCTACCCACTTGTCGTGATCTGGAGCGTCATCATGCAAAGCACCGTAAGCAGAGGTGCGGATGACTGGGCAGTCGCGATCGAAGCCGTTTTCTTCGAGGAGGTCACGGACCTCTTCTTCAACGAGGTCAATAAGCTCTGGGTCATCAACCATATCGCACTTGTTCAAAGCAACGAGGATCTTCGGGACACCGACCTGCTTAGCGAGCAAAACGTGCTCACGGGTCTGAGCCATAGGACCATCGGTAGCAGCAACCACGAGGATTGCGCCATCCATCTGAGCAGCACCGGTGATCATGTTCTTAACGTAATCAGCGTGGCCTGGAGCGTCCACGTGAGCGTAGTGACGTGCTTCAGTCTGATACTCGATGTGTGCGATGTTGATGGTAATACCGCGTTCCTTCTCTTCTGGAGCGGCATCAATCTGATCGAAGTCATACTGAGGGTTCAAATCAGGATATTCGCTGTGCAGCACCTTGGAGATAGCCGCGGTCAGAGTAGTCTTGCCGTGATCAACGTGACCAATGGTACCAATGTTGACATGCGGCTTAGTACGCTCGTACTTTTCCTTTGCCATGTGTTTGTCCTCCTGGACGTCTCGTAGTTTGCTTTACACGAATGTGTAAAGTCTTTCGCTACATATTTACTGGGTTTCTGGGTTAGGTGCCACTTCGGTGCCAGAACCCAGTCAACGTAGAAATTCTAGCGTTGACCGGGGACAGAAAACACCGAAGTAGCGTGCGCTTTATTCGCCGCGCTGAGCCTTAATAATCTCGTCCGAAACAGCCTTCGGGACCTCTGCGTAAGAGTCCATCTGCATGGTGAACATTGCGCGGCCCTGAGTCTTGGAACGAAGATCGCCGATGTAGCCGAACATTTCGCTCAGCGGCACCTTTGCGTCAATAACCTTAACGCCGGTTGCATCAGTCATAGACTGGATGTTACCGCGGCGAGAGTTCAAATCGCCCATGACATCGCCCATGTACTCTTCTGGAGTACGGACTTCGACTGCCATAATTGGTTCGAGAATTACCGGATTAGCCTTTGGTGCAGCTTCCTTGAAGCACATGGAACCTGCAATCTTGAAGGCCATTTCCGAAGAATCGACATCGTGAGTCTGACCGTCGGTGACGGTTGCCTTTACGCCCACAACTGGGAAGCCAGCCAACACACCGGACTCCATAGCTTCCTGCACACCTGCGTCGATGGAAGGAATGAATTCCTTGGTAATGTGGCCGCCGGTAACTTCGTTGACGAACTGGTAAGTTTCGCCAGATTCTGTGTCGAGAGGCTCGAAGTTCATCAAAACCTTAGCGAACTGACCAGAACCACCGGTCTGCTTCTTGTGAGTGTATTCCTGGTTCATAACAGCCTTACGAATGGTTTCACGGTAAGCAACCTGTGGCTTACCAACATTCGCTTCGACCTTGAACTCGCGGCGCATACGATCAACGATAATGTCAAGCTGAAGCTCGCCCATACCGGAAATCAAAGTCTGGCCGGATTCCTCATCGGTCTTAACCTGGAAGGTAGGATCCTCGTCAGAAAGCTTAGCCAAAGCCAAGCTCATCTTTTCCTGATCAGCCTTCGTCTTTGGCTCCACAGCCACCTCGATAACAGGATCTGGGAAGGTCATGGATTCCAAGGAGATTGGGTTCTTTTCGTCGCACAAGGTATCACCAGTGCTGACGTTCTTCAAACCAACGAAGGTGTAGATGTTACCAGCTTCTGCGGAATCTACAGGATTTTCCTTATCAGCGTGCATCTGGAAGATCTTGCCAACGCGTTCCTTCTTGGACTTCGTGGAATCGTACACGGAATCACCTGGCTTAACTTCGCCAGAGTAAACGCGCACGAACACGAGCTTGCCGTAGAACGGATGGGTGGAAATCTTGAAGACCAAAGCTGCGAATGGATCGGTGTTCACTGGCTTGCGGTCAATTTCAACGGATTCGTCGCCTGGCTTGAAGCCCTTAATGGATGGAACATCCTCTGGGCTTGGAAGGAAGTCAACAACAGCATCCAGCATTGGCTGAACACCCTTATCCTTGAATGCAGAACCGCAGGTTACAGGGAAGGCCTTACGTTCGATTGTAAGCTTACGAATACCAGCGCGCATTTCTTCTTCAGTAAGTTCGCCAGTTTCGAGATACTTCTCAACCAATTCGTCGTCAGCTTCAGCAACCTGATCCATGAGTTCAGCACGATACTCTTCTGCACGATCCTGCAAATCTGCAGGAATGTCAACGGTGTCGTAGTGAGCACCCATATCGTCCTTAACGTCATTCCAGACGTAAGCCTTCATACGAATCAAGTCAACAACGCCAGTGAAGTCGTTTTCAGCGCCGATTGGAAGCTGAATAACGAGTGGAGTTGCGCCGAGCTTCTCCTTGATGGTCTTGACGGAGTAGTAGAAGTCTGCGCCAAGCTTATCCATCTTGTTGATGAAGCAAATACGTGGAACGCTGTACTTATCTGCCTGACGCCACACGGTTTCAGACTGAGGCTCCACGCCTTCCTTACCATCGAAGACTGCAACAGCACCGTCGAGAACACGAAGGGAACGTTCCACCTCAGCGGTGAAGTCCACGTGGCCTGGGGTATCGATGATGTTGATCTGATAGCGGTCATCAACGTCGTGAGTCTGACGCTTCCAGAAGCAGGTGGTTGCAGCAGACTGAATAGTAATACCGCGTTCCTGCTCCTGAGCCATGAAGTCCATGGTAGAAGCACCATCATGAGTTTCACCGATCTTGTAATTCTTACCAGTGTAGTAAAGAATACGTTCGGTTGTAGTAGTCTTACCAGCATCGATGTGCGCCATGATGCCGATGTTACGAACCATATTCAGGTCGTTAAGCACATCTTGTGCCATATTCTTATCCTTAGCTCTTTAAGATACCGATTATCTTGTGGATTACCAGCGATAGTGAGCAAAAGCCTTGTTTGCTTCTGCCATCTTGTGGGTATCCTCGCGGCGCTTCACGGAAGCACCCAAGCCATTGGAGGCATCGAGAATTTCGTTGGCCAAACGCTCAGCCATTGTCTTCTCACGACGAACGCGGGAGAAGTCAGTAAGCCAGCGAAGGGACAATGTGTTTGCACGAGCAGGCTTAACTTCGACTGGAACCTGGTAGGTTGCGCCACCGACGCGGCGGGAACGAACCTCGAGGCTTGGACGAATGTTATCGAGAGCGCGCTTCAAAACAGAAACTGGCTCCTGCTCGGTCTTTGCCTTCACCTGCTCAAGAGCGGTGTAGACGATGTTTTCTGCGATGGACTTCTTACCATCGAGAAGGATTTTGTTAATCAACTGAGCCACGACGGTCGAGCCGTAGATTGGATCAGGAAGCAACTGATGCTTTTTTGCAGGTCCTTTACGTGACATGTTTTACTTCGCCTTCTTTGCTCCATACAGGGAACGACCCTGCTTGCGGTCCTTGACACCCTGGGTATCGAGCGCGCCACGCACGATGTGGTAACGCACACCTGGGAGATCCTTCACACGGCCACCGCGCACAAGCACAATGGAGTGCTCCTGCAAGTTATGACCTTCGCCTGGAATATAGGCGGTTACTTCAATACCCGAGCTGAGGCGCACACGAGCAACCTTACGAAGCGCGGAATTTGGCTTCTTAGGAGTGGTGGTGTACACACGGGTGCACACGCCACGACGCAACGGGCTACCTTTCAAGGCCAAAGTCTTTGACTTCTTAGGCTTGGCCTGACGTCCCTTACGGACGAGTTGTTCAATCGTAGGCAACTTAAGTTCTCCGATTCATTGATATGTTCTGTTTGGTGAAAACCGCCACACTGCAGCACACCTTAAACCTGAATCGGTTAAAAGAGTAAAAGCCACAGTCCACCGGCCCGATGGCCCTTGCGCCTCCAGTCACGCATTACTGCGCGCTATCTTTGGCACTTGGGATATCCCAACCTGCACGCCTATCACATAAGGCACGCCGTTGGCACACACGAATTACTATTATACACCAAAGTTTGACAATGCTTCTAACTAAATCACAAAAGCAAAATCAAACCCAACTCAAACTCAATTAAAATCAAAATCTACTTAAGAATTGGTCGCACAGGAGCGGAAACATCGAGCCTATGCTTATCTCCTATTTTGCTTGGATCGTCAATAATTTTAGCAACAATAGCCTTTTTTAATTCGATTTGCGAAGAATCGCCCCAAACAATAGTTCGCTTTACGTCACCAAGTTCCGTTTCAACAGAATCCTGCGTTTTTGCACTAACTTTCGTAACTCTAGCGCGCATTGATTCCGGCAGTGAGCTTACGATTTTCACAGCTTCAAGAACGGCTCTATTGTTTAGGCTTCGTTGAATATCCCCTACTTCGATTACCGGAATACCTTTAATAGACGCCTGCGCTACAGCATTTAAAACTCTACCCTTTGCATCCACAGCTGTGAGCTTACTGCTTTCGCGAGTTTTAAGCATTGCTGCAGGACGCTGAGCTCTAACCGTAATTTGTAAACTATGCGGGAAATTTTTAGTAACTTTTGCTTCAGTCACGCCAGGAATATCTTTAAGCTGACCAATTACTTCTTGCGAAGATACCAAAAACAGCGATTTGTCTACTTGAGTAGACGCTATCGATTCGATTTTCTGCTCACTCACCCATTCGTTAGAACCAGAAATAGTAATATCGTCTAGCTGAAGACGAAATGCCGGTGAGAAGAACAGAAGCCATAAAAGCGCTGCAAGAACTGCAATAACAGCTATCGCAGCTAAAACACGTTTAAGCGTAAACTTCAAATAAGCGGATTTACGTTCTTTTAAACGCTCTTTGAAATTGACGATTCTAGGACGAGTCATCATTCCAAAAGATCCAGAAGTTTGACTTAGCGTTTTCTTTATGAAATCAAGACCTGGCAAGCGCCTTGCATCAACAAATTTACCCTGATGCTTTTCTTCGCGATTAGGATTCGCATCTGCTAAATTAAGGCTTTTAACAGTGCGAGGATGCGGCTTATTTTCAGAAGAATCATTTGATTTACTAACAATCACGCGACCCATACCGCTCCTTTCCTCGTGAAGCTTAAGTTTCCTAAAGAATAGCAGATATTTCTTACTACTTTGTGAATATTTTTACAACGCTTCTAGCATAACAGACGTCATATCAGTAATACTTCCAGCACCAACAGTAAGAAGAACATCTCCGGATTTTGCGCGCGCAGTAAGTTTCAACGCAGCCTCACGCATATCTTCCACAGCCTCAATTTGCACATTGAGATTCTGCGTTTTTGCAGCCTCAACAATAGTTTCTGCGTGAATATTAGGAAAATCTTCCTGCTTTTCGCGAGCTGGAAAAATGCCAGTAACAATCACGTCGTCAGCCAAAGCCAAAGCCTTAGCAAACTCACTAGCAAAAGCGCGCGTTCTAGAGAACAAATGCGGCTGGAACAGCACACGCAATTTCGCTGAAGTATAGCGCCTTCTAGCAGCACGAAGTAAAGCTTCAATTTCCGTTGGATGATGCGCATAATCGTCAACAACAGTAACACCGTTAACGCATCCTCGAATATCAAATCTTCTAGATGCTCCCCTAAAACTTTGAGCACCACGAGCCGCATCTTCCGGCTTCATTCCAAGCAATACTGCAGCAATAATAGCAGCCGAAGCGTTACGCGCATTGTGCAATCCTGGAATTAGCAAACTAACTTCTAAGCTTAGTGAATCTTCTATTTTGCCAGCATTACCAGCATTACCAGCATTGCCAGCAATACTCCCAGGCAAAACAAGCGTAAATACTTCTCGCCCACTTACAGCCTGCTCGCTTTCATGCTTAATACCAGCAAACTGCGCCAAATTTTGCACGCGAGCGCTAGTTGAAGCCCACGAATCGTAAGCACCGTAAGCAATTGTTGCGCGCAAAGTTTCATCCGACATTTTTTCAAGAACTTTTCTAGCACCTTCGTCATCAGCGCAAATTATTACGTGATCAATAGCGTGACTTACGTGCTCAACAAAAGCTTCACGGTAACGTTCGCTAGAACCGTAATGATCTAAGTGATCCGCTTCAGCATTTGTTACGATTGCAATACTCGGGCGATATTTTTCAAAGCTTCCGTCTGATTCGTCAGCTTCAGCAACCATAACGCTTCCCTTACCTGCATGACCGCCATCAATAACAGTGCCATCTGCAGACTGTATTGATCCGCCAATCGCGTAGCTTGGATCTGAAAGTTCTCCAGTTCCAGCAACGCTTAGTATGTGAGAAAGAAGCGAGCTTGTAGTTGTTTTACCGTGAGCTCCTGCAACAGTAACCCCAGTTTTTGAGGCAAGAAGTAGCGCAAGAATATCGCTTCTATGCACGAGTTTTACACCATTGGCGTAAGCTGCCACAATTTCTGGATTATTCGGCTTAATTGCGCTTGAATACACAAGCACATCTGCACTCTCAACATGAGAAGCGTTTTGACCAATTTCTACCGAAATACCTAATTCTTCCAAACGCTTTGTGTGATCGTTTTCTTCGCGGTCGCATCCGCTAACACTTACGCCTTCTTCGTGAAGCATTTCCGCAAGAACACTCATTCCTGCTCCACCAATGCCAATAAAATGCACTCTTCCAAGAGTGGATGCGTTTTTAGAATCTTCAAATGCAGCTTTTATTGGATTTAGGGTGATTTTAGAGCATAGCAAATCCGCATTTTCGTGAGCTAAATCCGCATTATTATTAACATTCGACATTATTTTCTGCTTCCTTTTGCGATTTCAAGAATACGCTTTGCCATAACGTCTGCCGCGTTACGAATACCATAATTCCATGATTCTTTTCGCATATTTTGCAAACGCTTACTATCCTCTAATAAAGCTATTCCTTCAAGATTTAACCATTGAGCGCTAAAATCTGAGTCGTTTACCATAACTGCACCGCCAGCTTTTACAACCGGCTCAGCATTAAAACGCTGCTCGCCGTTACCAATAGGAAGCGGCACATAAACTGCAGGCAATCCTAAAGCGGAAATTTCGGCAACAGTTCCAGCTCCAGCCCTGCAAATAACCAAGTCTGCACAAGCAAAAGCCCAGTCAATACGCTCTAAATATTCCGCAATATGATAATCACCTAATCCAGCATGATTTGGATTAATATCGTTTATTTGCGATTCACCTACTTGCTTTGCAACTATGCTTCGCACTTCTTCCGCTTTTGCGCGACCAGTTAAATGTATGACTTGCGCATGCTGCAAAATTTCTTTAGAAGCTTGAGCCACAGCCAGATTAATGCTTTTTGCTCCTAAAGAGCCTCCAGTTACCAAAATAATTGGTCGCTTTGGATCTAATCCAAGCTTGCAAGCTCCTTCAACTGCAGCCGAGCCCCTATCTTCTTCCAGTTTTTTGCACAATGTAGAAATAGCAGGGCGAAGCGGCAATCCTACTCTTTTTGCTTCAGAACCGTTTTTTGCGCGCAAACCAGTGGTATTGTACACAGTTCCTATTTCTTCAGCCCATTTAGCGCCTAATTTATTTGCCATTCCGGCTTTAGCATTCTGCTCATGAATAACAATCGGAATATGCTTCGAATGAGCTTTAAAATAAACTGGAGCAGAAGCGTAGCCGCCGAAGCCAACTACAATATCTGCCTTTCGTTTTAATAAAATATTTTGAACTTTGCGCGTTTCTTTAATCCAACGCAAAGGGAATTTTAGTGCGTCAAGATTTGGTTTTCTAGGAAAAGGCACTTTTTCTATAGTGTCAAGTTCGTAGCCTGCTTCTGGAACAAGATCTTTTTCTAATCCAACAGCCGTACCAATTACGCTAATATGAGCGTTTGGCTCAATACGTTTTAATGCGTCTGCAACAGAAAGTAGTGGATTAACATGACCTGCAGTGCCCCCGCCTGCAAGCACAATATGCACTTCTTTCTGATTAGCATTAGTCTGATTCATTATTTCCCCGATTCTTCAATTACGCTACTATTTTTCCATTTTAAGCTGTGGGTTTGCTCGCATAAGACCGTCAGCGACTCCTACTGCAACCAAACACATAACAAGCGAAGATCCGCCTGCAGACACAAACGGCATAGGAACTCCCATAACCGGCAATAGTTGCACTACTACAAGAATATTAACTAAGCCCTGGCCTACAATCCACGTTGCAATGCACATTAAAGTTATTGAAATAAACTTAGATTTTGCTTGAAGCGCAGAAGAAAGCATGCACCAGCCGATTATTATGTACAAAATAACTACTGCAGCCGCAACCAAAAATCCCATTTCTTCGCCAATAATTGCGAAAATAAAATCGTTATGAGCGTAAGGTAAATAATTCCATTTTTCGCGCGAGTTACCAATACCAACGCCTAAGAGTCCTCCGGAAGCCATTGCGTATTGTGCGTGAATTGCTTGGAAGCACACGCCTTTAGCTGCTTTAGCGTCACATCCGTGCAATGTTGCGAGAATTCTTCGCATACGATTTTGACTTGTTAAAACCAAAAGAGCAACCATTATGCAAGCAATAAATATGCTTCCAACAAGCCATTTGGTTGGAAATCCACCTAAATAGAAAGCTATAAGAGCAATAAGAATAATAATTAAAGCAGTACCAAGATCCTTACCGGCAATAACTAGCAGCAAAGATACGCCTAATCCGGATGCAGCGGGAATATAGGCTCGCATTTGAACGCGCTTATACGCTTCTTTTGCTGCAAGAAGTGCGATTGGAAGCCAAATACACAAAGATAGTTTCGTGATTTCTGCAGGCTGCAAAGTAATAGGACCAAAAGCAATCCAGCCCGCGTTACCATTAACCTCTCGGCGCAAACCTGGCACAAAAGTTAAAAACTGTGCTACGGCCGCAACAGCATAAATAATCGCAACATATTTTCTGTAGTACGAAACAGGCACGCGAGAAGCAAAAATGTAGCCAATCATGCCCAAAATGCAGTAAAGAGTTTGGTTTACGCCCTGACCCCAAGGTGCAACTCCGTAAGTAATCATTGTTACTGAGGAGCTAGAAAACACCATAAATAAGCCAAATATCGATAAAATAATTACCGATATTCTCATTCCGTATAAGCACCACAGAGGATTTGTTAAACTTTTCCACCCAAGATAATGCTTAAGCGCTAAATCTTGACCCTGCTCTTCACCACTTTTTTTGTGCACTAATGAGCGCAACCACTTAATCGGCTTATTGTTGTTTAATACCATGATTGTGTACCCATCGTTGAGATTCTTCAGCAAAGCGATTTCCACGATCAGCATACGAAACGAATTGATCCATAGAAGCACATGCTGGAGCAAGAAGCACAACATCACCAGGCTTAGCGTAACGCCCGGCAGCTTCTACAGTTTGTTGCATAACAGCTTCGCCGAATGAAGAATCAGCATTTATAAGCGAATTATGCTCAATCCGCGCGCAAACCGCATCGTCAATACCATTATACGATTCAGCACTAGAACCGTCTGGAGCAACAATAGTTACAGGAATATTTGGAGCAGAATTATGAAGAGCTTCAACAATAGGACGCTGGTCTACGCCAATAACAACAACAGCTTTAATCACATGAAGCTGATTTGCTACTAAATCTTCAAAACAACCGCCTTTTGCCAAGCCGCCAGCAATCCAAACTACAGAATTATTAGCAAAACTTGCTAAAGACGCGGCTGCAGCGTGAGCATTAGTTGCTTTAGAATCATCAACGAATCGAATAGAATGCGAAGGATTGCAATCTTGAGCCGGAAAAGTTGCAACAGTTTGAATTCGATGCCCGCCTGGAGCAAACTCGCATAAAGCACGAACTGCAGCATCAACGTTTCCAGTTAAGCCAAGAGCCAAAGCCAATGCTGTAAGAGCGTCAGCCAACAAATGTGGGTAAACTGTGCCATCTGGCTCGCATAAATGACGCAAATCACGCAAAGAGACAATACGCTTCAATACTCCAGGATCTCCCCCAGCAACACCGCTGTTATCAACAATCCAACCGTCTTTAACACCAATTTCGCCCAAAGAAGGCTCAGCTAAAGTAAATCCAATACGCTTGCAACCCGAAGCCACTTTTGCAGTTTGAGCTAATGCTTTAACTCTTTCATCTTGAGCATTGTAAACTAAAGCTTTGCGAACATTATTAAAAACTTTTGACTTGTCGTGAGCATAAGCTTCCATGCCACCATGCCAATCTAAATGGTCTGCAGCAATATTTGTAATAGCAGCACAATCAAGAGCTAAAGAATCAGTAAAATGCAGCTGGAAGGAGCTTAATTCAACGCATAAAGCGTCGTGATCTGCTTCCAAAGCCGCATGAGAAACAGATTTTCCAATATTTCCCACAGCTGGAGCATCTAATCCACAAGCGGTTAGCATTGCTGAAGTCATTTCTGTAGTGGAAGTTTTGCCGTTAGTTCCGGTAATACCAATCCAATAAGCAGGTTTATTTGTGCGCTTAGAAGGAACTCGCAAACGCCACGCTAATTCAACTTCGCTCATTACTGGAATATTATGCGATTGAGCTTCTTGCAAAAATGGTGTGCGAGGATTAAAAACAGGAGAAGTAACTACAGCGTCGATTTTAGACCAGTTAATTTCTTCAAAATTATGAATATCTGCTTCAGGCTTTTTTTCGTCTGCAGTTATAGGATTAGATCCAACAGCGCGCAAAACTTCAGCAGCTCCACGTCCAGAAACACCAAGTCCTGCAACAAGAACATTTTTGAACGGGAATGTGCTACTGCACTCGCATGATGGTAGCGAAACAGACGAATCAGAACTCTTAAGAGTACTCATATTGAAGCCTTCCAACTTTTATATTAAATAAGCAATCCAGAACGGCCTGCCCAATCCGCGTAGAACATCATAAGCGCAGAAAGAACAAACATAAGCTCAATCATCCAAAAACGCACAACAACCTTTGTTTCCGTCCAGCCAAGCAATTCAAAATGATGATGAATAGGAGCCATTTTGAAAACGCGTTTATGCGTTGCTTTAAAGAAGCCAACCTGAATAACGTCACTTGCAGCTTCCATTACAAAGAGTCCGCCCAAAATTACTGCCAAAAACTCTGTGTGCGTAGCAATAGAAATAGCAGCAAACAAGCCGCCCAACGCAAGAGAACCAGTGTCTCCCATAAATACTTGAGCAGGATTGGAATTAAACCACAAGAAACCGAAGCAGGCAACAGCCGCGCAAACGGAAATAATAGTTAAATCAAGAGGATCAGAAACAGCGTAAGAGAAGCCAAAATGACCGCCGCCACGCACATGGTAGCTTTCCCAAAAAGCAATCAAAGCGTAACCTGCAAAAGCAATCATAGAAGAGCCAGAAGCTAAGCCGTCAAGACCATCGGTCAAATTTACAGCATTAGACCATGCAGCAACTAGGAAATTCACCCAAATAATAAACACAACAATTCCAACACCCTTACCGAGTATTGAAAAATCAAAGAATGGTCGCTCAATAAAACTCATTCCAGGCTGAGCACTAGCAATACCAGATTGCGTTGGAAGAAGCAGAGCAAGAAGAGCGTAAATGCTTGCAAAAACAATCTGCCCAATGAATTTAGCGTGCACAGAAAGACCAAGATTCTGCTTTTTTCTCACTTTAGCAAAATCGTCAATAAAGCCAAGCAAACCCATAGAAAGCATGGCAAAAAGCACTAAAACAGCAGACCAGGAAGGTGCTCTTCCAACAGCCATGTAGCGGTAAAGTGCAGAAGCAGCCCAACCTGCAACAACGGCAAGATTAATAACAACACCGCCCATAGTTGGAGTTCCGCGCTTTACTAAATGAGATTGCGGACCATCCTGACGAATGTACTGCCCATAATGCAAGCGGTGCACCAAACGAATAAGCAGAGGCGTGCCTATAATCGTCACAACTAGCGACACAACAATTCCGATAATAAGCGCAATCACCGCTTAACCTCCGTTTTATATTCCATTTGCACTACTTATTAATACTGGCCCAACGTTCAGCCAACACACTTAAACCTGACGCATGCGAACCTTTCAATAACACAACACTACTCGGATGGTCGGCCACAATCTTCCAAACAAGTTCATTAGCCTCATAAGAGCTATGCGCTAAATGCACTGCGTCATTGGCTGAAAGCTTTTTATTTTCCCAAGAATTGCGAGCGCCATGCGCAATACACTGGGCTAAATTGTCTAAATCAGAATCCGTTTTTGAGCCAACAGCTATAACAGCATCAACATTTGACTTAGCAGCATACGAGCCAATATTTTCGTGCAATTCGCACTCATTTTTGCCAAGCTCAAGCATTGAACCTAAAACAGCAATTCTAAAAACATTAGACTTATTTGCATTGTCTTTACTTTCGTAAGCGCATAAGCCGTCAAGTCCAGCTTTCATAGAATCAGGGTTAGCGTTAAAAGAATCGTCAATAAGCGTAAACTCTTTGCCCTCATAAGAAACGGTACTAAGCTGCATGCGATGCGGGCTAATATGCGAAACTTTGCCAAGCACATCCGCAATATTGTCTAAAGGCATACCAAAATAGCTAGCAACATTTGCTGCAGCAAGAGCATTCATAACATTATGCTCGCCTTGTATAGCAAGATGAACTTGCGTTTTATTTGTTATTTCAGAAGAATCTTCAGAAGATTTTTCAGGAGATTCTTCGTATTCGCTAAGCGTAAAAGTTGGCTTTCCAAAAGAATCAAGTTCTACGCAACTAGCGCAAAGTTGATACTCGCTTTTAGGAGCTGATTCAAGCAAACCATTTTTAAGATTTCTGCCAAAGTAGCGAACATGATTTTTATCCGCAAGATTGCTCATTGCAAAAACCCTAGAATCGTCCGCGTTTAACACTGCAATACCATGCGGCACAAGCCCTTGCACAATCTCACTTTTTGCCTGAGCAATGCGCTCAACTGAACCAAACTCTCCTAAGTGAGCAACACCAACTTTAAGCACAACCGCAATATCTGGCGGAGCAATTTTTGTTAAATTCGCAATTTCTCCAACATGGTTAGCACCCATTTCTGCTACTAAGAATCTAGTAGATGGACCAACTTTTAAAGAGGTTAAAGGCAAGCCGATTTCGTTATTAAAAGACCCAACAGGAGCAACAGTTTCGCCCAAAGTGCTAAGCAATGCCTTAAGCATATCTTTAGTTGTTGTTTTTCCAACAGAACCAGTAATCCCAACAATTGTAAACGGCTGCTGTAATTCGCGTCTACGCTGCAAATTATGTTTAGCAAGCAATCCTAAAGCTTCAACGGAATTTTTAACAACAATCTGAGTAATATAAACATCTTTTACAAAATGCTCAACAATTGCTAATACAGCCCCAGATTTTTCAGCGCTTTCTACATAGTCGTGACCGTCAACATGTTCACCAGCAATTGCAACAAAAACGGATCCTTCACGAACTTCACGAGAATCAGTAAAAACGGATGTAGCAGTAGTGTTTTCGAGCTTTGTATTAGAAGAATTATTTTGATTGCTAACGTGCACAGTGCCATTTACTACAGAAGCAATTTCAAAAACACTCATAGGCATCATGTTATTTTGCGTCTTCGCTTCACTAATTGCCTCATGGTTTTGATTACAACTCATAAAATCCTCCTAAATGCTCCGCATGCTTAAAAACACTCAAAGCCCAAATCCAAAGTCCAAAATCCAAGTCTAAAACATTTGCTTAAAGTAGTTTGCACAGCTAAAACACACGCGCAAATTACCTATTTAACGCAATTCGTGAGAAACACGCAATGCGCTTTTAATAGTTCCACGACGCACTCCAGCAGCCAACACCATTGCAATTGCTAGTGAAAGATGACGCTTAATATTTTGTCCGCCAATTTCGTCTGCTAATTGCGCTAATTCGTCCGATTCAGTAGATCTTGTAACGCAATACGAGTGATCTCTGCTACTAAAACCGTAGCGTTGTCGCAAAGAATAAAAACTTATATTGGTAGTTGCAGTTGTAGTTGCATTGGTAGTTGCATCAGTAGTTGATTTAGAGTCGTCGTCTACTTTAGATTTCTCCGCGCCCAAAACGTCAATATTTACCGACTGCAACGCATTTTTCGACAAAGTCGCGCTATTAAGTGCAATAACTACTGCAGCAGCACCATCTTCTGCACAAACTGACAGCGTATGCTGAACATCAGCTATATTTAACGGATATTCCAGCGAAAGTTCGCGCTGCAAAGAAGACGATCCAGCGTCACTAATCACACCAACAGGATTACCAAGCATGTGTAAAAAGTCTGCCAATCGCAAAACATTAGCATGAATTTCGTCATCGTCGTCGCCTGCAACAGCAAAAGTTGCAACGCAAGAAGAAGGATCACAATTAATATCGCAAGCAAGTTTTCCAAGAGCAACAGGATTAGCAGAAGATACAAGTAGCGGTATTCCTAAATCTACAGCTTCATTACGAAACTCTGGTGGAACTAGTGCAGCGTACGCTCCAGCATCTCTAGCAGCTTCAAGTTGACGGCGATCAACGTGGCCGAGCGGCACAAACAGGCAGCCAGGATGCACTTGTCGCACGTCATGAGCAATAGAAGTAACAGTTACTTCAGATGCAAACGCTGGCACAACTTCAAAACCGTAGTTTTTTGCAGCGAAACCTAAAGTAACTCTTACTCTTGAATATTCATCAACCACATTCATTGCACACCCTACTTAGTATTAAACAACATTGTAATGCGCTCATTACCAATTTACCGCAACAGGGTTCGTGCGTGCAGCAGAAGTTGGAACATCATACTTTTGCATAAGGAATTCACCAATTGTTTTGAACAATGGGCCTGCAGTCATACCACCGTAAACGCCTTGTGGATCTTTTAGCACAACGGTTACGATGAAGCGAGGATTATCCGCCGGAATAGCGCCAGACCAGTCGCTAATTGTGGAGCTAAGACGGCCATCAGGTCCAGCAACTTCTGCAGTACCACTCTTTGCAGCAACACGGTAGCCATCAACACCTGCAAAACGGTGATAATGCTCGCCTGAGTTTTCAAGAGCGTTCATCATTTGAGCTGCAACATTCTCATCAATAACTCGCGTTCCTTGAGCACGCCCAGCTTTAGTTACATGACCGTTAGAATCAATAACAGACTTAATCAAAGTTTGACGCAACTTCACGCCTTTATTCGCAATAGTTGCCATAGCGTTAGTAAGCTGCAAAGCGTTCACAGCATAACCTTGGCCGAATAGAACAGTATCTTTCTTACGACCATCCCAAGATTGCATGCTAGGAAGCAAACCGCGAGATTCACCCTGCAAATTCAATCCGGTATACTGACCGAGACCAAACTTATAAAGGTATTCGTAGCGCTTATCTAATGGATACTTTTCGCCGGCCATAACCATACCAACGTTTGAAGATTCAGCAAGAATACCAGCCAAAGTCCAATGTTCAACACCATGATCAACAGCATCGTGATATGTTTGGCCATTCTTATTAATGCTGTTAGGAACAGCAAACTGATCGCTAAGCTTGTGAGCGCCGGTTTGCAACATACCAGACATTGCAAAAGCTTTACCAATAGAACCAGGTTCAAATGTTTGGCTTACTGCGCGAGACACGTTTACTTTGGATTGCGTGCTACCGGCTTTAATATCGTCAGTATCTTCCAAAGCTAGAATTTCGCCAGTTCGAACATCCTGAACTACTGCAACACCCCATGCTGCACGATATTGTTTCTTTCCGTCAAGAAGAACCTTCTTAACATACCAATCAACATCGCTATCAATCGTAAGCTTAATATCACTGCCGTTTACAGCAGGCTTAGATTCTGTTACAGTTCCTGGAATCTTCTCATTTCCAACGTTATTTCCTTGGTAACGCTGGTAACCGTCTACACCGTTTAAGGTGGAGTCATGAGTTAGCTCAAGTCCAGAAACACCAACTTCACCCTTGCGATCCTTTAAGTCTTTACGATTAACTTCATCCGCATTCGAAACTGCACCAATTACAGAACCAAGAATTGGGCCACTAGAATACACGCGCTCGCTGCTATTTTCTGCGTAAATGCATCCGGAAAGATTAAGATTGTCAATAGCGCGCTTAACTGCAGGAGTTACGTTACGCTTCAACAAAACGTAACGACCAACGCCAGCTAATTTTCCTCCAAGCTCTACAGAACTCATGTGAAGAATCGGAGCAAGCAAACGAGCAACCGCCACAGCGCCCGTACCCTCTACCGGCTTACCATTTAGCATATGGCAATTATCTTCAGTCTGCTTAGTGCATGGCGTAGGCTTAAAAGCCTGAGCGTTAAGAGGGTCTCCAATAATATTGAATCGCTCAACGCTTTGTGCAAGAACAGCACCATTGGCATCCAAAATTTTGCCACGACGAGCAAGAATTGGGCGCACTCTGCTGCGTTCTGCTTGAGCTGCCTGCGCAGTAGAACGTGCGTTAATTAGCTGAATATAGCTAAGTTTTGCAACGGCACAAATGCCTATGAAAGCGAAAACTATAGCAATAACAGTGCATTTACGAACAAAGTTTTGTTCTTTGGCGAAACGTTGTTTAAAAATGTGGCGCATCAATGTTTCTCCTGTTTTGTTTGTTGTGACTGTTGTTTTTGTTGCTGTTCTTTAGTTTTGTTTTTAGGTTTATTTTTAAGCTTGTCTTGCGGATTGTTTTTAGCTTTATCTTGCGGCTTATCTTGCGGCTTATCTTGCGGCTTATTATTTTTTGGAACTTCTTTTTTGTTCTTGTGATTATGCTTTCGTTTAGCCGCGTAATCACTTAAATCAATCGCAATAGAACCTTGCTGCGGAATCATACCCATGCGTTGCGCTTTAGAAGGAAGCTCAGCATCCAAAGTATCGAGCTTTGCTTGCTTAGCTTCAACATCTTGACGCAAGCGTGAAATACGAGATTGCGTAGCAGTCTGCTCAAAAGAAAGCTCAGCCATTTGCGTACGAAGCATAAGCGAAGTAGACAAAGTCACAACCATGAAAATCACAATAATCATGAAATTTATGATTGGAACTTTGCGCGTATTACTCCAGTTCATAACTTTCTGCAAACGATTAAGAACCACGGAAGTTTGACGCTTAGCAGCACCAAATACTGCTGTGGAAGAATTTCGCGAATAATCTTTACGAGTTGACGCATCCTTAACACGACCTGCAGGAGCGGAAGTAGAAGAAGCCGAACGCAATACGCGATTTTTAGTATTCAATACCATTTTTATCGGCCTCCTTTACGAGGCTCTAAGCCATAAGCTTCATCTTCAAGCCTGTTGAGCCAACGCTCAGGAATAGGACGGCACAATTCAACAGCGCGCAAACGAACTGAAGAAGAGCGAGTATTATGCTCAATCTCCTCTTTAGATGCTTTCATTGCGCCTCTTGTAAGAGACTTAAAGAAAGGCTGAGCATCTTCAGGAATAACAGGCATATTCGCTGGAACGTCAACTGTTAAGCCCTTATTCATAAAGCGCTTAACAGTTGTGTCTTCCAAAGAATGGTAAGACTCAACCACAAGACGACCATGTTCACGAAGATGCAAAGCAATCTTTGGAAGCGTACGCTGAAGCTTATCTAGCTCACCATTTACTTCAATACGCAAAGCCTGGAACACGCGCTTAGCTGGATTTCCTGTGGCACGGTGAGCCTTAGGAATCACATCGTCAACTAAACGAACAAGCTGTCCAGAAGTTAAAAGAGGCTTATCTTCGCGAGTTTCAACAATTCGACGCGCAATAAGAGACGCAAAACGTTCTTCGCCATACTCGCGGAAAATTTTAGTTAATTCGCGAGCATCATATGTTGCTAAAATCGTTGCCGCAGTAGTTGATTGCGTAGTATCCATGCGCATATCAAGAGCGGTGTCGTGAGAATAGGAGAAGCCGCGATCCGCTTCATCAATTTGCAGGCTAGAAAGACCCAAATCCATAAAAGCTGCGTCAATTGCGTCAATATTATGCGCACTTAAGACTGAGTCAATTTCGTCAAAAGCTGCGTGAGCTGGAATAAAACGATTTTCCAAACCTTCGTTACGCATGCGCTCTGTAGCTAAAGACAGCGCCTCAGAATCTCGATCAATTCCAATAAGAGTTGCAAAAGGAGCTGCTTTAAGAAATGCGGTGGCGTGTCCGGCAAGGCCTAGTGTGCAATCTACTACAATCGCGTCTTTATGCTGCAAAGCAGGAGTTACTAAATCGACGCAATCTTGCAATAAAACCGGTGCGTGTATAGCTGTAATATCTTGCATCACATCACCGCCGGAAGTACGTCGTCAGCAATATCGGCATAACCTTGCTCACGATCAGCAAGATAAGCTTCCCAAGCCGACTTATTCCAAATTTCAGCACGCGTACCAACACCAATAACAACGATTTCGTTGCCTAAACTGGCGTAATCCCTAAGCATTTGCGGCACAACAATACGACCTTGCTTATCTGGCTCTTCGTCAACAGCGCCAGAAAGAAAGACGCGCAAATAATCACGAGCAGACTTATTGCTCATAGAAGTGCGCTGAATTTGCGTGGTCATGCGCTGAAACTCAGTCATTGGAAGCACGTAAACGCAACGCTCTTGGCCACGAGCCATAACAAAACCGCTTCCAAGTTGAGCGCGGAATTTTGCAGGAAGAGCCACGCGACCTTTATCGTCGATTTTCGGCGTGTAAGTTCCAAGCAAAATAGGAGCTAATGGCGAGGCCGCAGGATTTTGCGCATACTGAACAGGCTGCTGCATTGGCTGCTGCATTGGCTGAATTGGCTGCTGAACATTATAGAACGGTGCAATTGGCATAGCTGCAGCTTGAGTAGCTGAATTATAAGCGCCGGATGGAGTGGAGGTGAATGTCGGCGCCTGAATTGCTTGCTGAACAGCTGGCATAGAAGTTGAAGGCACTCCGTAAGAGTCCTGAGCGTGCTGCGAATGCTGAGGTTGAACAGGCTGAACATATGACGTAAGAATCTGCGGAGCTTCAGCTTGCAGTGGCATCTGCGTTTGCTGAGACATATCAGATTCAGTGGAGAAACCAGCCTGATTTACGGAATGCCCAGAGGCAGAATTGGCTTTATTCCGCGGTTGCTTATTAGCAGCACGACGTGCCATACTCCACCTCCTAACTCAACGCACACTATGCCATTTGCACGTTAGTCACCATTTTACCCCATTCCTCCCCAAAAATCCCCACTTTTTTGCAAAATTTTTGATTTTTTTTCAAAAAAGCACCACCGGAAATAAAAAACGTTACTTGCATAGAAGCAGCTACAAACACCTAAATATCTCCGGCAAATGTTTCAAAGCAACGCCAAAGTGACAACAAACGCCGGAAAAATACACGGCATTTGTGGTCAGACGCTGCCAAAACGACTACAAACGCCAGGTAGATTCCCGGCAAATGTGGTCAAAAACAAACAAAACGACAACAAACTCCGGAAAAATACACGGCAAATGTTTACCAAAACAAGCGAAATGAGACACTCGCGCATAAGCCGTACTGCACTATGGTCTTAAAATCGCAAATAAAAGACCCTCACGCAGTACATTTCTGCATGAGGGTCTTAACAACTACAAATGCCGGAGAAAAACTCCGGCAAATGTTTCATAAAAGCGTCAAAGTCGCTCGCGCTACAAGCGCGGCAAATACTTCTCCAGCTCAAAAGGCGTAACCTGGCGGCGGTATTCTTCCCACTCCTGGTGCTTATTACGCAAGAAATACTCAAAAGCATGCTCGCCTAATACGCTTGCCACAAAGTCCGAGCGCTCCATAATCTTCAAAGCCTCGTCCAAAGATTCTGGCAACGGCTGAATTCCCATAGCCTGACGCTCAGCATCAGTAAGCTCCCACACGTCGTCACTAGTTGGATCGCACAAAGTCATCTGCTTTTCAATACCATCCAAGCCTGCAGCCAAAAGCACAGAGTAAGCAAGATACGGATTCGCCACAGGATCTAGCGCGCGGAATTCCATCCTGCAAGAATTGCCCTTTCCAGGCTTGTACTGCGGCACACGAAGAAGCGCGGAACGGTTGCTATGACCCCAGCACACGTAGCTAGGAGCTTCCGCACCACCCCACAAGCGCTTATAAGAGTTCACATACTGATCGGTTACAGCGCAAATTTCCGAAGCGTGATGCAAAATACCAGCCGCAAACTGACGCGCAATAAGCGACATATTAAACTCTTGACCAGCCTCATAGAAAGCGTTCGTATCTCCCTCAAACAAGCTCAAATGCGTGTGCATGCCAGATCCAGGCTGATCCGTTAGCGGCTTTGGCATAAAGCTTGCGTATATTCCGCGCTCAAGCGAAATTTCCTTGACTACAGTGCGGAAGGTCATAATATTGTCCGCTGTAGTAAGCGCATCCGCGTAACGCAAATCGATTTCGTTTTGACCAGGTCCGCCTTCGTGATGCGAGTATTCAACAGAAATACCCATCTGCTCAAGCATACTTACAGCATTCCTACGAAAGTCCATTGCCGAGCTTCTAGGAACGTGATCAAAGTAGCCGCCTTCGTCAATCGGCACAGGAGCTTTAGACCAATCATCTTGAGCTTCGAACAAGTAAAACTCAATTTCAGGATGCACGTAGAAAGTAAAGCCCTTTTCCTTCGCTTTTGCGAGCGCAGTCTTTAAAACGTGACGAGGGTCTCCCAGCGAAGGCTCGCCATCAGGAGTTAAAACATCGCAGAACATGCGCGCTGTTCCTTCCGGACCTCCATGCCATGGAAGAATCTGGAAGGTTGATGGATCCGGCTTAACAATCATGTCGTCTTCCAAAACGCGCGTCATGCCTTCTATTGCCGAGCCGTCGAAGCCAATACCCTCTTCAAAAGCTGCCTCTAATTCAGCAGGGGCAATAGCAACGGATTTAAGCGTGCCAAGCACGTCCGTAAACCAGAGTCGAATAAAACGCACGTCTCGCTCTTCAACAGTACGTAGAGCAAACTCTTGTTGTCTATCCATAAATCAGCCCCTTGGGTAGCATTTACCGCGCTAATGTTGGCTTAAGCCAATTTGCGCAGTAATATTTATAAGCTCAATAAAATCAATAAGCTCGTTATGTATATTGTAGTGTATTCTTGCAAAATATTCTGCATGAATCTTAGCTATGAGCAATGAATTTACTTAATCGTAATGAATTGCAAACTATATGCTTATATTTATTAGCTAGTTTATTTTGCCGTATTTTTGGAATATTTTGTATGCTTCTAAGTCACTTAAGTCGTCACTGTTGAACATTTCTAATCCACGTTTTTCAAGACTATCGGCGTTTTCCATGCAAATAGCAAGATCTTCAACATCTCTTGACCAAACAGCTAGTGCCATTGGTGCCACGATTTCTTGAGGATCTTTTGCAGCCTGGTAGATTTTTGCAGTTATTTTATCTGCGCGATTTGTAATAAGCATTACATCCATGCCGAAGAAGAACTCCACAAATTTTTTCACGTCGTCTTCTGGGCCGTTTCCTTCCAGATTTTTCAGCACTGCAACAGAACCCTGTTCTTCCGAAAAGCATCTGGCGCTAATATTTGCCATTTTGCAAAAAGCAGCAAGCAATTTCGCAGGCTCAACGTATGCGATTATCATTGCAACTTTTGCTTTGTTTCCAAGTAAACCTTGTAAATCTTCCTCAAAATTAGCTTCTTCAATTCCGCGCATTGCTTCTTCAATAGAATTATTTTCTTGATTATTTCTATTGGAATCGTCTAATAAATCTTCAGTATTTGAATTACTTTGATTTTCGTTTTCTTGAAATTCTTTTTCAAAGCCTGCAAGCGCGTTATCTAATTCAGCATCAGTAAAAGAAGCGCGTACTGAATCATCATTGTTACACTCATCGTCATTTTTGCGCTCGTCACCATTGTTTGACATATTCGTTGTTTCCTCCCCTTTCAATGTAACTTCTTAAAGCATATCTAGTTTTATATTTTACCAAGTTAATACTGCATATTTTTACGCGCTAGGCAAGCAATTTGAGCCAAATACGATTTTCATTTCCGCAAACAGCGAAGTGTCACGCTTAACGCGGAAACGGTCGCCAAAAGTAAGAACTTGCGCACGTCCAGAATCGTCAAGTAAAGCCAAACGCACTTGGCAGCACCCAGGGTGACGACTTAAAATATTGCTCAATTCAGCCACATGACCTTTATCTAAAGCTTTGCGCGGAAGCACAATTGTTAACGGACGCTCATCAACCGACTCCAATGTTGGCACTTCAAACTCGGTTGCGCGCATAGACACAGTTTCATCACGCACCTCAACTTGACCGCGAATACGCACAACCTGGTCAATTGCAAGCTCCTGAGCCGAAGCTTCGTAAACTTTGCCAAAGAACATGCACTGTATTGAGCTTTCCATGTCTTCAACTGTGACTATTGCCCAAGCGTTACCTTTTCGAGACACTCGCCTATCTACGCTTGTAACCAGACCCGCGATAGTTACTTGCTGACCGTCGCTCATAGTTCTTGCGCGGTCAATTAGTTGAGCGATTGACATTTCTCGCAAATCTGCCAAAACTGCAGACAATCCGCTTAGTGGATGATCAGAAACGTACAATCCTAACATTTCGCGCTCAAAATTAAGCTTCGTTTTTTTATCCCACTCTTCAACATCCGGCACAGTGATTTGCATATCTCCCAAACCAGCGTCGTCAGATGAGTCAGAAGACGAGTCTACGTCTGCAAATAAATCAAACTGGCCTTCTGCCTGCTTGCGTTTAAGCGCAATCACAGAGTCTATTGCAGGGTCGCAAATTTGCAATAGAGCACGACGATTTGAATCAATCGAATCAAAAGCTCCAGCTTTAATAAGAGATTCCACTAAGCGACGATTCAGCGCGCTAATTGGCACGCGCTTTACAAAGTCCATAAAGTTTACGAATCTTCCGCGTCCAGCTTCACGCTCGGAAATAATGTCGTTTACAGCCTTGTCTCCAACGTTACGAATAGCACCCAAGCCAAAGCGCACAACATCTCCAACTGCAGAATATTCAAGAACGGACTCGTTAACATCCGGCTGCAAAACTTGAATACCCATGCGCCTTGCCTCGCCCAAATACAGTGCAGTTTTGTCTTTATTCGTGCGCTCGTTTTGTAGCAAAGCTGCCATAAATTCCACAGGATAATGCGTTTTTAAGTATGCCGTCCAGTAAGAAATTAATCCGTAAGCTGCAGAGTGAGCTTTGTTAAACGCGTAGCCGGAGAATGGAACCAAAACATCCCACACTGCTTGCGCAGCTTCTTCAGAATATCCGTGCGCTTTCATACCTTCAAAGAACGGAACTTGCTCTTTTGCCAGCACTTCCGGCTTCTTCTTACCCATTGCTCGACGCAAAACATCTGCCTTACCAAGACTGTATCCTGCCAAAATACGCGCAGCAGACTGCACCTGCTCCTGGTAAACAATCAAACCGTAAGTTTCGTCCAAAACTTCCTTAAGAGGCTTTTCAACTTCCGGATGAATTGGAATAATATCTTGCAAACCGTTCTTGCGCTTAGCGTAATTCGTATGCGAATCCATATCCATAGGACCAGGCCTGTAAAGCGCAATCAAAGCCGAAATATCGTTGAAATTATCTGGTTTTAAAGTACGCAGAAGAGCGCGCATGCCGTCGGAATCAAGCTGGAAAACGCCTAAAGTATCTCCCCTAGAAAGAAGCTGATACGTTGGCTTATCGTCCAATGGAATTTTCGTATAGTCAATCGGCTCTTTTCCATTATTTTTAATATTTCGCAACGTGTCGCGAATAACAGTCAAGTTGGAAAGGCCCAAAAAGTCCATTTTTACAAGACCGAGCGTTTCACAAGTGTGATACTCGAAAGTTGTTGTAATCGTACCGTCAGTGCGCTCAAGAAGCGGAGAAGTGTTTGTGATTGGCTCCGAGCCCATGATTGTTGCGCAAGCATGAACACCGGTTTGACGAATCAAACCTTCAATACCTTTTGCTTCTTCCGTAATACGATGCGTATCTGGATCCGTATCATACATTTCGCGAAACTCGCGCGCTTCAGCGTAACGCTTGTTTTTTTCATCGAAAATATCATGCAAGCTCATATCTTTGCCGTTTTTAGCAGGCGGAAGAACTTTCGTAATTTTTTCGCCTACTGAAAACTCGTATCCCATAATGCGCGCGGAATCTTTAAGAGCCTGCTTCGTTTTAATAGTTCCGTAAATAACGCACTGAGCGACCTTATCTCTTCCGTATTTTTCGCCCACATATTCAAGAACTTTGGCCCTGCCATCCGGGTCAAAATCGACGTCAATATCTGGCAAAGATACGCGCTCCGGGTTTAAGAAGCGTTCAAAAATAAGGCCGTGCTTCATAGGATCAAGCTCAGTAATGCCCATTGCGTACGCAACCATAGCGCCTGCAGCAGAACCACGACCAGGGCCAACCATCACTCCATGCGCTTTAGCCCAGTTAATATAGTCTGCAACAACCAAAAAGTAGCCGCAGAACTGCATTTGGCAAATCACACCGCACTCGTAATCAGCCTGCTTTAACACTTCCATTGGAATGTTGTTGTTGTAGCGACGCTCCAAGCCTTCCTCAACTTTTTTAAGGAATAGCGAAGTCTCATCCCAACCTTCCGGGCAGTCAAATTGCGGCATAAAAGCGCCATCTTCGCCGTCGTCAAACATAACATTGCAGCGTCTAGCAATCTCAAGCGTATTGTCACAAGCTTCAGGAAACTCTTTAAAAAGATCGCGCATTTGCTCAGCGGACTTCAAATAGTATCCGGAACCGTCAAACTTAAAACGGTCAGGATCATCAAGCCTAGAGCCTGAATTAATGCAAAGCATAGCATCTTGAGCTTCGCGATCTTCTTCGTGAACGTAATGCAAATCGTTCGTTGCAAGAAGAGGAGCATTAAGCTTTTTAGCAATCTCAAGCAAGTCTTTTGTTACGCGAGTTTCGATTGAAAGCCCATGATTCATAAGCTCAATAAAGAAATTGTCACGCCCAAAAATATCTTGAAACTCTCCGGCCGCACGCAAAGCTTCTTTAAACTGACCTAGTCGAAGACGCGTTTGAATAATTCCAGAAGGGCATCCAGAAGAGGCGATTACGCCTTTTGAGTAGGTTGAAAGCACGTCTTTATCCATACGCGGGTAGCGCATAACACGGCCTTCAAGATTCGCCACAGACGAAGCTTTAAGAAGATTTGTTAAGCCTTCATCGTTTTGCGCCCACAAAGTCATGTGAGTAATTAAGCCGCCGCCGGAAACATCGTCTGCACGCTGATCTTCCGTGCCCCAATGCACGCGGCTTTTATCTTGCCTTGCGGTTTCAGGAGTAACATACGCTTCAATACCAATAATCGGCTTAATTCCAGCTTTTACGGCCGTACTCCACATTTCGTACGCACCGTGCATGTTTCCGTGATCAGTAATAGCAACAGCCGGCATGCCCAACTCTTTAGCACGATTAACTAAATCAGGGATTTTCGACGCACCGTCAAGAAGCGAATAGTGCGTATGATTGTGCAAATGTACGAAGTTGGTTTCCGGCTGAGTCATAAATGATATTCTATAAGCGAAAGCTGACCGAAAAATGCAAAAACGCTACTTTGATAATTCTCGCATAGCTTCTAAAGCGTGTTGCAAATCAGAAGGATAATTCGACTTTACTTTAATCAATTTTCCCGTTCTAGGATGCGTAAAAATAAGCTCAATAGAATGAAGCCACTGCCTTGTTAAACCAAGCTTTTTAGCCAAAACCGGGTTTGCACCGTACATAGAATCTCCGACTAGCGGATGGCCAATAGAAGTAAAATGCACGCGTATTTGGTGAGTGCGGCCCGTTTCCAAATTAACACTTGCTAAAGTTGCTTGACCGAAGCGTTCAAGAACATCCCAATGCGTAACAGCAGGTTTTCCACTTGGCGTGATTGTGAAACGAAAATCCGAAACTTTTGCGCGACCAATTGGAGCTTCGATTGTTGCTTTATTTTGCGTTAAGTCGCCTTGAACAAGCGCATGATACGTTTTTTTAACAGTGTGATTTGCAAACTGCTTTTTCATTTCTTCATACGCTAAATCTGTTCTACAAACAAGCATTAGGCCGCTTGTGCCAGCATCAAGACGACTTACAATACCACGGCGATTTTCGTCTCCAGCAGTAGCAGAAATACTAATTCCGCGCTTTTCTAAAGTCTCTCCCACTGTTGGGCCACACCAGCCTTGAGCTTGGTGAGCGGCCATTCCAACCGGCTTATCTACAACTACAATATCTTCGTCTTTATAAGCGATTGTCATGCTTTCTTCGATTGCTTGATTTTGGAGCTGTAGTTCTATTTGATTATTTTGCTGACTTACGTCTTGAAGCACATCATTTTCGCAACTATTTTCAGCAAAATCTTCGCCAACTAAATCATCGAATATTATTTCGTCACTACTAAGCAAAAGTGCAGATTTATTTGCTTTACGATTAGCAATACGCACGGTTCCGTTAGAAACAAGATCGCTTGCTTTTGAACGCGAAATATTGCGCAATTTTGAAACTGCAACGTCAAAACGGCAACCAACTAAATCTTCAGGAACTGGCATACTGCTTTGCATAATTAATTGTTGCTTTCGTCAGTATTTTCGACAGTGACTTCGGAAGTATTTTCGGCAGCGTTTTCGTCAGCGTTTTCGGAAGTATTTTCGGAAGCGCTTTCACCAGCGCTTTCGCCAGAACTTTCGTCATCACTTTCGCCAGGCTTAAACGGAGTTTCAAACAAAATCAAGCCAACAAACCAAATGCCTGCAATAGCAAGAATAATATCCGCAACGTTACCAACTGACCAACCGTAGTTAATAAAGTCAACAACTTTGCCGTCAAAAAAATGCTCGGCATAAATTGCGCGATCAATCAAATTGCCAAAAGCGCCGGAAAATGCTAAAGACAGCACAATTGTCCACTGCAACGATTTTGTGCGACGAACTGCAGCAAGCATAGCTACACAAGCCAAAATCGCCACTATGCTAATAAAACTAGTTAAGCCAGAACCTAGTCCAAACGAAGCACCGCCATTTCGCACAAGCGAAAGCATTAAGGAATTAGGAATACAAACAATCTGCTTTCCATACTGTAAAGCGCTAAGAGCCCACAGTTTGCTAAGGCGATCTACAACAAGCCCAACAATAACAATAAGTGCAAAAACGGCTACGCGAGTACGTAGCCGTTTCACACGCACATCTCTATGCGTCAATTTTTATCCGATCTGTAAATAAAAATAGCATCGGCTTAAAGCGCGCAAACATTTAAAAGTTACGCGCTTTAAGAAGAAAACTACTCTTGCTTATCCTCATTGGAAGCTTGCTTCTGACCAAGAGCAGCATACGCGTTTTCGTCAGAAACCTGGGCAACCAACTGGCCAAGGAAGTCAGTCAAGCGAGTGCGATACTCAGTCTCAAACTGCTTGAGGCTCTGAATATTGCCTTCAATAACCTGAGTCTGCTTCTCAAGATTCTCGCGCACCTGACGAGCATAAGCGTCGGCAGCGGTACGTGTTGTAGAATCATAGTCTGCAGCGCGGTGCTGTACTTCGGACTCGTACTGATCAGCCTGATCGTGAGTCTGCTTAGCATAATCGTCTGCAGCCTGGCGAACCTTACCAGAGTAAGCATCAGCCTCATTGTGAGCGCGTGCAGCATAAGAATCAGCATCACCGCGAGTACGAGTAGAGTAATCGTCAGCATCAGCATGAGTCTGCTTATTGTATTCATCTGCCTCAGAACGAGTGCGCTCAGAATACTCATCAGCCTTAGCAATTGTTTCGTTATAACGAGCCTGGCTCTCTTCAACAATCTGCTGAGCCTTAGCCTTGCCCTTATCAACGTACTGATCGTGCAATTGCATTGCAAGAGTCAACATAGCAGTTGCGCGCTCTGGCTCAGAACCCTGGGCTTCAGCACCAGCACCAGCAATCTTCTGCAAGCTACCAGTTTCAGTATTTGGCTCCATCTTAGAAACCTGCTGACGAAGCTGCTCTTCACGCTGACGGGATTCTTCAAGCTGCTTAGAAAGCTCCTGAACCCTAGCGTTTTCCTGCTGGGTAACAACAAGCTGCTGACGAACAGTTTCGAGCTCGCGACCCAAGTTTTCGCTATTTGCACGGAAGTCATCGCGCTCGCGAGTAACGGTTTCAAGTTCCTTCTGAACCTGATCTACGTTATCTGCCTTAGCGGTTTGAGCAGTAAGCTGATCAACCTGAGCACCCAAGCCATCCAACTGCTCCTTAAGCTGCTGGTTTTGAGCGGTAAGAGCACGGTTGCTTTCTTCAGCTTCACGCAACTTAGTTTCAGTCGCCTCAAGCTTTTCAGCAGATTCATTAGATTCGCCCTGCTGCTTAGCAGCATTGCGCAACGTTTCATTTTCTTGAGTTAAGGACTCAACTTTAGAAGTCAACTCAGCAATCTTGGTATTCAAACCCGCAACATCGCGGCCAAGGGATTGTGTGGAAGCACCAAGTCCCTGCACTGCCTGCTGACCAAGCGCTTCTATTGTTTCTGTAACTTGATCGAGAAATTCGTCAACCTCGTCAACGTCATATCCTCCCTTGAAACGTACAATCTGGAAGGTATGCTCTCGAATGTCCTTAGGCGTCAACAGAGTCATATGCTTTACACCTCGCTTTTGGGACGCATCTCATTGATATATATCTATTCGATGCTATCACGTACGCAGAAAATTAGGGCAAATAATGAGAAAAATTTGTGCGCAAAACGCCGATTTTATAAAAAACTGCAATTAAGCAGCACTCAAATTTATAGTTCAGTTTGGCGAGATATAATTGCAACGATTACACAAAGATACAAAATTAAGAAGAAAGGTCAATAATGACTGTTCTTGTTACAGGCGGATGCGGTTACATTGGAGCACACGTAGTTCACGCCTTACATAAAATAAATCAGAATGTTGTTGTAGTAGACGATTTAAGCTACGGAAAGCCTACTCGAATCGAAGGCGCTCGACTTTATGGCATGGATATTGCCTCTCCAAATGCCGGAGCGCGCCTTGCGCAAATCATGAAGGACGAGAATGTTGATTCCGTAATTCATTTTGCTGCCAGAAAGCAGGTTGGCGAGTCCGTTGAAAAGCCGCTTTGGTATTATCAGCAGAATATTAACGGTATGCTGAATGTTCTTGAGGGCATGAAAGATAGCGGAGTGAAGAAGCTCGTATTCTCGTCTTCCGCAGCAACTTACGGCGTTCCACCTGTTGATGTTGTGCCAGAAGACGTTGTTCCTATGATTCCAATCAACCCTTACGGACAAACTAAGCTTTTTGGCGAGTGGATGGCGCGCGCTTGCGAGCACACTTACGGCATTCGCTTCTGCGCACTGCGTTATTTCAATGTTGCAGGCTGCGGTCCGGTGGAATTAGAAGATCCTGCTATTTTGAACCTGATTCCTATGCTTTTTGAACGTTTGCAGCGCGGTAAAGCTCCTGCTATTTTTGGCGACGACTACCCTACTGCAGATGGCACTTGCATTCGTGACTACATTCACGTTTCGGATTTGGCAGACGCTCATCTTGAAGCGCTTAAGTATTTGGATCGTGACGAACGCAAGTACGACGCTTTTAATGTTGGAACTGGTAAAGGCACTTCCGTTCGAGAAATTGTTGAAGAAGTACGAAAAGTTACAGGCCTTCCATTTAAGGAAACTGTGATGGATCGCCGAGCAGGAGACCCTCCTCAGCTTATTGGCAGCCCGAAGCGCATTAATGAGGAAATGGGCTGGTATGCTCGCTACGATGTAAAAGATATTGTGGAATCTGCTTGGGCAGCTTGGCAAGCAAATCCTGAACATCATATTGACGTTGAATCGTGGAAGCAGATTGACTAGTAGACTGACTAGATAAAGCAAAACGCGCGACAAAATTGCCGCGCGTTTTTTGTTTGTGGCTCCGAGCGGGATCGATCCGCTGACCTAGCGATTTTCAGTCGCTCGCTCTACCAACTGAGCTACAGAGCCATGATGAATAAAAAACCCGGCGAACCGGGCCTTTACTAATCGCGACCCCGGCCGGACTTGAACCGGTGACCTCCGCCGTGACAGGGCGGCGCTCTAACCAACTGAGCTACGGGGCCGTGGCTTATTCTCTCGAACAGCCGAGTCACTATCTTACAGAATCCTCACCAAAAAGCAAGTGCTCAGCTCTTTCGGCGTGTTGCCCACAAATAAAACGCTACTCAAGCTCAATCGCGCCAGTGCAAAGCTGATAATACTCCCCGCGCTTAGCTAACAACTCCTCGTGAGAACCACGCTCAATAATTTGGCCGTGATTCAAAACCATAATCACATCCGCATTGCGAACCGTAGAAAGCCTGTGCGCAATTACAAACACAGTGCGCCCTTCCATAAGCGAATCCATGCCGTGCTGCACTAAGGCCTCAGTATGAGTATCGATTGAAGAAGTTGCCTCATCCAAAATAAGCACCGGCGGATTTGCAACAGCCGCACGAGCAATCGCAATAAGCTGCTTTTGACCTTGCGAAAGATCTTCTCCTCCGCCAGTAAGCTTTGTATTATAACCATCTTTAAGTTTAGAAATAAAAGCATCAGCATGAGCTAATTTTGCAGCATTAACACAATCTTCATCGCTAGCATCTAGGTTTCCGTAGCGAATATTATCCATTATTGTGCCTGTAAATAAGTTCACGTCCTGAAGAACTGTGCCAATAGCGTAACGCAAATCCGTTTTTAGAATATCTCGCACGTCAATTCCGTCGTACAAAATCTGACCGTCGTCAATATCGTAAAAACGCGTAAGTAAATTCGCAATAGTAGTTTTTCCAGCACCCGTAGCGCCAACTAAAGCAACTTTTTGCCCCGGCTTTGCAAACCAAGTAATATCGTGCAAAACAGGCTTTTTGGAATCGTAGCCAAACACAACGTCTGTAAAGCGCACGTCTCCTCGAAGCAAAGTGTATCTGCCATCTTCAGAAGTTAGAGCGTCTCGTTTTGCGTTGCAAACCACCTCTTGAGCCATTTGACTTAATTCCTGAGCGCGCTTAGTTGCTTTAGTTCCGTTATCTTTAGCATCACGCTTCCAAGCCCAATAAATATTCGCGCCTTCTTCTTTTTCGTCAACTTCTTGCAAAACTTTAAATGTTGATTCGCTAGAAAGCTGCTTAGAAGATTGGCAAATCTTTACTTTTACAAGGCGAACAGTGCCAGCATCCGGCTCAGGATCTTCGTCAAGAAACTCAAAAATGCGTGACGCTCCAGCCAAAGCCATCATAAGCGAATTAATTTGCATTGTAATTTCGCCAATAGGGTTAATAAACGCGCGCGAAAGAGTAAGAAGCGATATTAGTGTTCCAAGAGTCAGAGGGCCAGAAGAGGCAAGACCAAAAGTTGGAATTCCTGCAGAAACTGCCCACGCACCTAGCAAAGCAATAAGCACATAAAGAAGGTAGCTTGCGTTACTAATTACCGGCATTACATTATTTGCGTAAGAATTAGCATTTGCCGAAAGTTTTTGCACTTTTTCAGCGTAAATATCTAATTTTTTTGTTGTAGCGGCTTCGTGATTAAAAATTTTAATGACTTTTTTGCCAGTTGCTGATTCTTCAACGAACTTATTCAACTCTCCCAAAGCGTTTTGGAATTGTTCAAAAAGTTTGCCTGAGCGCTTAAGCATAAATCTGACTAAATACAGCAGCAAAGCCGTAAACACTGCCACGAAAGCGGCAACAGGAAGCGAAAGCCACATAATAGACACAAAGGCTGCTGTAATAGAAATAAGCGCAGAAAAAGAGTCCGGAAAAGCCCACGAAATCGCTTCACGAAGAACTTCAGTATCGTTAGTGTAGCGGCTCATAACATCGCCGTAGCCTTGAGAATCAAGGTACTTAAGCGAAAGCTTTTGCTGGTGCTTAAACATTGTGTTACGCAAATCGCGCATAACGCTTTCAGCAATTTGCGCAACAAGTCTGCTCCACAGCCAGCAGCTGAACACACCAACTGCATACACGCTTGCCATAAGAATTATCATGCGCAAAAGCGGCATCCAATCCGGATTATGCTTGCCAATAAGCGGAAGAATATACACATCCACAAGCGATTGCAGGAACATTGAGCAAGCCGCTTGAACAATAGAACTTACAATAATCGCGACTAAAATTACGAAAATTTTTGCGCGATAAACCATTACGCAAGAAGCAAGACGTTTTAGAGCTGGCCAATTTATTGCGCGAGTGTTTTTATTTTTAGTCATTATTCAACACCTTCTTCCGCAATATTTTCTTCACTTTGCACGCGACTTTTTGCTTGAGATGCAGCCATATTTTTATAAAGCTCGCAAGACTTAATCAATTCCTCATGAGAACCTTTGGCAAGTATGCGGCCGTTTTGCAAAACAACAATAATATCTGCGTGTTCGATTGAAGAGATGCGCTGAGCCACAATAATCTGCGTAGAATCCGGCATAAACTTCTTTAAACCTTCGCGGATTTTACGATCTGTTTTCATATCGACAGCGCTCATTGAGTCGTCGAGAATTAAAATTTTAGGCTTTCTTAAAAGCGCTCGAGCAATGCACAAACGCTGACGCTGACCGCCTGAAATATTCTTGCCGCCCTGCTCAATATAAGTGTTATAAGAATCTGGCAAATCGTCAATAAACTCGTCGGCGCAAGCAATTTTGCAAGCCTCGCGCAAATCTTCGTCGCTGGCATCCTTACTTCCCCAACGAAGATTTTCTGCAATAGTGCCACTAAACAGAATATTTTTTTGCAAAACAACGCCAACTTCTTCGCGCAAACTTTGCGGATTGTAATCTAAAATATTTGCGCCGCCAACAAAAATCGCGCCTTTAGTTACGTCGTAAAGCCTTGCAATAAGCTGCACAAGACTTGATTTTCCAGAACCGGTTGCGCCAACAATTCCAACAGTTGAGCCGGAAGGAATACTCAAGTTTATGTCATGTAAAATTTCCTGTTCTGCAGGAGTATTTACATCTGTATTATTTGAATTATCTGTACTGTCCGATTTATCTGAATTATCTGATTCATCTGAATTATTTGATTTCGTATACTTCAACGAAACATGCTCAAAACGCACAGAAGCGTCGGAAAGCTCGGTAAGTGGCTTAGAAGAAACAGTCTCAGTGTTTTTAGATTGCAGAACCGTTGCAATTCGATGCATAGAAGCGCGCGCTGTTACAGTCATAACAAAAACTGCAACCAAATTCGCGAGCGCAAATAAAATTTGCAGCGCATACACCACTAATGCCGCAAGATTTCCTGTAGTTAAGCCAAAAGCAGGATTATTTCCAGAAGCCACAATTTCGCGCGAAGCCATCCACGCAACAAGCAACATTCCTGTATAAAAACACAGATTAAACAGCGGAATACTGTAATTAAGCACATACTCTGCCTTAAGAAAATGCTCGTAAAGTTTAAGAGAAATCCGCATAAAACGGCTATTTTCATAATCTTCGCGCACATAAGACTTCACAACACGAATATTGTGTAAATTCTCACCAACCTGATTGTTCAGCTCGTCAACAATGCGGTAAATTCGCATAAATTTAGGCGCAACAATTGCAGCACCAACCGCCCCAATCAAACCAACAATTGGCACAAAGCTAAGAAAAACCCAAGAAATAGCAGGACTAATTGAAAAAG
The DNA here is from genome assembly GCF_000263635.1 of Gardnerella greenwoodii 00703Dmash. GTDB lineage: Bacteria > Actinomycetota > Actinomycetes > Actinomycetales > Bifidobacteriaceae > Bifidobacterium > Bifidobacterium greenwoodii. Next base: position 10,737 of record NZ_ADEV01000011.1, on the reverse strand, counting down.
TAAACCACCAGGCGGCCACAATAATCACAACACTACGAACGCCTGAACGAATAATCAGCTGGTAAGCAAACTGCACATTCGACACGTCACTAGTCATGCGGGTTACAATCGTGCCGGTAGAAAACTTATCTAAATCAGAAAAACTTAAAAGTTGCAGTTGCGAAAAAATATTGTGCCGCAAATTCTTACCAAAACCGGCACTAGAATGCGCGCAACAAACGCCTGAAATAGCGCCTGCAATCACAGAAAACGCAGCAAAAATAAGCAACTGAAAACCGTAATACCATGCTGCGGAATTGGAGCTAGTTACAATGCCAAAATCAATAAGACTTGACATTACAGACGGAATCATAATTTGCATTGCCGCTTCAAAAATGATTGTTACGGAAGTAAGAATTCCAAGCAGACGATACTTTTTTAAAGAATGAAGAACGGTGCGTAAGGCGTGAGGAGCACGATTAGCGCGGTTTTTTGATTGTTTCGACGATTTTCGCGTTACTTCCTCCGCCATTGCGCCCCTTCCCTAAGTGATTCTTAAGTTCAATAGTATCACCTTTGAATATAAGGCAGTAAGGATTTATGAAGCATCGCCTTCGCCTTGTACGCGATCTTTGCCGTAAATTGACGGAATAAAACGCTCCTGATCGTGAAGCTTTTCCCAAATTACAGGAGGATCGTGCGGATTTTCCAAAGACTTTGGAACGTCAATAATTCGCTGATTGCTAGAGCCGCGAAATTGCAGAAGCGAATCGTGCAAATTCTTCATATAACGGCCGTCAACAAGAATATCAATGTAACGTAGCAACTCAAGCTTATCCGGAGTCTCCCCCGGGCGCATAAGCTCTTCCCAAGTGTAGCCGGTCCAACTCCAAATATCTTTTGTATTGCCAAACTCTTTTCTAATACGCTTGCAAAGAGGCAGCAAAATACCAGTATTAAGCAGCGGCTCACCACCAAGCAAAGTCAATCCTTGCACATAAGGCTGCGCCAAATCTTCCATAATTTGATCTTCAAGCTTTTGAGTATAAGGGTGGCCTGCGCGAAAATCCCAAATCGACTCGTTATAGCATTCAACGCAATGGAACGGGCAGCCGGAAACGTAAAGCGAGCAGCGAATACCCTCGCCGTCGGTCATCAAAAAACGCTTGTAATCGGCAACCATGCCCTGACTCATGCGTTCGCTAGACCATTGGCCAGCGCGAGGATTATTAGAAAGAGAGGTTGGAATCCAAGGCCCGCGGTTAACGTCTGCAGGTGAAAAATCGTGCAAACTTATGCGAGCCATGGTTCCAACCTTTAATTTAGCCTAGCTTTTACTTTATTTTATAATATTTTATTATATTTTACGCGACTTGACGCGTTACTTAGTCTCCTCGTACCATTCGCGAGATTCGCCATTATCCAGCGTCACATGACCAGTTTCGCCAGACATGTGCTTTACGCGGTGAGCGATTTCCTCGTGGCGGCCGTGAACCATTGGGCGCTGAACAGGATTGCCCAAGTAGCCGCAAGTACGCTTCGTGACATTGCACTTATCTGGGTCGCTGTTGCCGCACTCAGGGCAACGGAAGCCTTCTTTAGTTGGCTCAAAATCGCCCTGGAATCCGCAAACGAAGCAGTGATCAATAGGCGTATTCGTACCCAAGTAACCAATGCCAATCTTATAAGCGTAATCCCAAACAGCCTCCAAAGCCTTAGGATTTGCCTGCAAGCATGGGAACTCGCAGTAGTTAATAAAGCCGCCGGAAGCAAGATACGGGAAGTCAACCTCGTAACTAAGCTTCTCCATAGGAGTTGGCTGCAACCAAACTGGGTAATGGAAGGAATTAGTGTAGAAGTCGTGATCGGTAACGCCTTCAATGCGGCCGAACTTCTGACGATCCATGCGGTTAAAGCGGTCAGTCAAAGACTCTGCAGGAGTTGAGTAAACGGAATAGTGGTAGCCTTCCGCCTTCGACCACTGCTGGCAAAGCTTATTCATGCGGCGAACCAAAGAAAGCGCAAACTGCTTGCCATCCTCATTCCAGCTGTGATCCTTCATCCAATCCTTACCGAAGAACACTGCAGTAGTTTCGTACAAACCAATGTAACCAAGCGAAACTGTAGCACGCTCGTTACGGAACAGCTGATCAACGCTCTCATTAGCTTCCAAACGGCCAAAAGCACCGTAGCGGAACAGCGTTGGAGCGTTCACAGGAGTTGCCTGCTTGCAACGCATAATGCGGAATCGCAAAGCCTGGTGAGCAACTTCCATACGCTCGTCGAAAAGCTTCCAGAAGCGAGTTACATCGCCGTGAGATTCGAGAGCAATACGTGGCATGTTAACAGTTACAACGCCAAGATTCATACGGCCGTCTTCAACATCCTTGCCAGTCTTTGGATCAATCCAACCCTGAAGGAAGGAACGGCAGCCCATAGGAGCTTTGAACGAGCCGGTAATCTTAACAATGTTCTCGTAGAACACAACATCCGGATACATGCGCTTAGTAGAGCACTCGAGAGCAAGCTGCTTCAAATCGTAGTTCGGGTCGCCTGCATCCGCATTTACACCGTGCTTAATAGTAAACACAAGCTTAGGGAAGATAGCAGTGTGACGATCCTTGCCGAGGCCGCGAATACGGTTAAGCAAAATAGCGCGCTGAATTTCGCGAGCAAACCAAGAAGTACCCAAGCCAAAACCAACAGTTACGAACGGAGTCTGGCCGTTAGAAACACGGTTGGAATTAATCTGATATTCCATTGTTTGCATAGCATCGTAAATAGCTTTACGCGTCATAATCTTTGCGTAAACTTCACGAAGCTGGTCAAGCTCGCTCAAGCTCTCATCAAAAGGAGTGTCAGCAGGAAGCGGATCCCTGTCGGAGCAGTGAAGATTCTTAGGCTCCTGCGCCTTCAAACCGTCAATCATATCCTTCGCAACTTCAATCGGCGTAGAATCCGGGATCATAGCGTGAGCCATTGCCAAGTTCTTCTCATAATCGCACTTAGCGTAAGGCTCAAGCATTTCGTCGGCACGATTCACCGTCTGTCCGCCATACTGCGCGCCCGCAATATCCTTAATAATCTGCGTAACCTGAGTTGCGGCAGTGCCAATAGATTTTGGGCTATCCATCATTGCGTTACCAAGCGCAAAACCCTTAGCAAGCATATCGCCAAAATCAGGAAGAGAGCAGTTGCTCATGCAAGTAAATGGAGAATAATCAGCATCGTGGAAGTGAATATCGCCTTTCATATGCGCGTTAGAAACAGCGTGAGGAAGCATAGAGAACGCGGAAGCCTTAGAAACAGCGCCCGCAAGAAGATCGCGCTGAGTGGCGTAAACGTTGGAATCCTTATTTGCGTTTTCGCGCACAAGAGTTTCGTCACGATTCACAAGACGATTAACAGCTTCGTTAATATCGGTAGCCTTTGCGCGATCGATATCTCGGTTCAAACGGTAGCTCGTGTAGCAGCGAGCAACCTCGTAAAGATGATTTTCAATAAGACTGTGCTCAACCAAGGTCTGAATATCCTCGATTTTTGCAGGACCATTGTAACGATCTTGAATTTCAGCCTCAATACGATCCGAAATACCGCGAATCATCTGCTCTTCCTGAGGACCGACTTCCTTGCCTAAATCCTTAAAAGCAGCCTTAATAGCCATAATGATATTCATCGAATCGAAATCAACTACGCGACCATCGCGCTTTTCGACCTGCACGCGGGAAACTGGAGCTGCAGCTAAGTCATCATCCATGCGAATTGCTGCGCTCTTGGCGTCAGTTTCTTCCAAAACCTGCATCGGTACAGACCTTTCTCATAACACTGTTCTTCTAACTGTTCTCTCGTTGCGAAAAGCATTATTTTCGCAACGACTTGCTCTACTATAACTCAACTCATGCCCAATATCTAGGGAGAAACGCAAAGATAACAAACTATATATAGTGATTTATTTCACATTCGCGATTTTTGAGGCGTGTCGAGGAGGAGGTAGGCTTGATTGCTGGCGTGTTAAGTTTATTTAGTGTTGATTTTTTGTTTTAGACGTTCTTGAGTATCGTCTATGAGTTTTGTAACTGATCTAGTTTTTTGGTTTTGACGAGGCTAGAAAATTTGCGTTTGTGTGCGTCCCTGCTTGACGTTGCGCGAGTTTTGGAGGATTTCTCTCCTCGCATGCGCGACGACCTGCTTGAGCGCAGCATTGTGCGCGCGAAAGCAACTCGGAGCGTGAGCTTGCTCAAGTTGAAAGCACGGTGTGCTTTCAACGCAAGCTCAGTAGCGAGCGCGCCTAGACCGCGCGAGCGTTCCTTCGGGCGCTTTATTCTTAAACGTTTCTTAACGATACGCTCGCGTTTTACTACGCTCGCTTGCGAAACTCGCGTTGGAAGTCCACTGGACTTCCAACTTAAGCGAGTTTCCGCATTGAAGTGCCTCCGCGCGCTACGCTTTAAGCGCTCCGGCAAGTCAATGCGCCCAGTCCTCTTTTAGTGCTCGTAAAGAAATCCCCCAAACTCTGCATGCTAATTCGTTAATAACCGTGCCAATCGCAGAGATTTTTCGATTTTTCTTCTTCGCTCGGCGAATCAGCAGCCTTCGGCTCTGACGTTCACCTCGCTCAGTGCGAAAAATCTCAAATCTCACCACACGAATATTCCTACAACTAAAGTATCGCAATTAAGCTGCGGGTGAGTGTGTAGGTATGAGTGCCTGGCGTGGAGTGTGCAGCAGCAATGATGTAGGTGCAATACACGCCGTTATGGGCGCGCACTTCGTGACGCTTTGATATATTGAGTCACGTGGAACAGATAGCTTTTCAGCATGCACAGGAATTCGGATTCCAACCAGGAGACATTGTGCAACAATGGCTTTGGGACGACGATGTTGACGAAACAATTTGCGAAAGTATCGAACAGCTTACCGGCGAAGAATTGGTAGACGAAGATTACGATGCTGCTGTTGATGGCGTAATTATTTGGTGGCGCGACGGCGACGATGAGGACGAGCTTGCAGACACCATTATGGATGCCACAAATATGCTTGACGACGACGCCCCTATGTGGGTTCTAACACCTAAGCCTGGTCGCGAAGGTTCCCCAAGTTCTAGCACCGTGCAATCTGCAGCAAAGACGGCCGGAATGAACGCCGCAACGCCTTTAACTGTAAGCGCAGATTGGAACGGAATTCAGTTGCGCGCCTTCGGCAAAGGTCAAAGCAAGTAAGCAAGCAGTAAGCAGTCAGCAAGTAAAGCGACGACAGTTTCTTTACACTCACGTAGGGCAATTGTCGATATTTGGCGAGATTGCGTTATTTTTTATACAAGCACGTAAAGTAATTGTCACTTTTGCGCTTTTATGAAACAAATGACGGAAAATTCCCGGCAAATGTAGCTACTTCCTCGCCGCCCGTTCTCTTCCGCCGCGCTCGCCACGATTGCCGCGCCCGCGATCTCTTCCTTCACGATTGCCGCGCTCGCCGCGATTGCCACGATCTCGACCTCTTCCACCATGTCCGCGCCCTCGCCCGCGACCTTTGCGCTTCTGCTGCTCAGGCTCCGGCATGCTCCAGCCTTCCTGAAGCTCAGCCACATCTCCCACAATCTCATCTAAAACAGGCGATGCAGGATTTACGTCTTCAGCCTTAGCGTTAATTCCGGCTCGACGAAGCATAGTGTGCGCCGCGCGCTTCTGATTAGGCAGCACAAGAGTAACAACATCGCCTTCCTCGCCTGCACGAGCGGTACGGCCCGAACGATGCAAGAACGACTTCGGGTCTTCCGGCGGTTCAGTTTGCACAACCAACGCAACGTCACTAATATCAATGCCTCGCGCCGCAACGTCCGTCGCAACCAGCACACGCACCAAGCCTTCCGAAAACACAGCTAAATGACGATCTCGCTGATTTTGCGACAAATTACCCTGCAAATCAACAGCAGGAATACCCTGCTGCACGAACTTTTTCGCCATATTCTTCGCCTGATACTTCGTGCGCGTAAAGAATATGGAACGCTTGCATCCGGAAGCAAGCTTGCGCAAAACCTCGTACTTATCTCCCGAAGACACAGCAAAAATATGATGCGTCATAGTGTCAACCTGCGAATCAGCATCGTCAACCGCATGAATCACAGCGTTAGGAAGGAATCGATTCACAAGAGTAGAGACTTGCTTGTCTAGCGTGGCAGAAAACAGCATGCGCTGACCGTTAGGATCCACCTGCTCAAGAAGTCGCGTAACAGCCGGCAAAAAGCCCATATCAGCCATTTCATCAGCCTCGTCAAGCACGCTAACCATCACTTTTTCAAGAGTTAACGCACCTTGCCTAATCAAATCTTCCAAACGACCCGGGCAAGCGAGCACGATTTGCGCGCCCTTCTTAAGCTGCGATACCTGACGCTGGTATCTAACTCCGCCGTACACCGTCACTGTGCGCATGCCGTAAGCCGCTGCAAGAGGAGCGATTACATCGTCAATTTGATGCACAAGTTCGCGAGTTGGCGCCAAAATCATTGCGCGAGGAGCTGGAATATCGCCACCTTCGTTTTTACGACTATTTTTTCCGTGGTTGATTAAATCAACGAAATTTTCTGCCAATCGCGAAACCAACGGAATCGAAAATGCTAAGGTTTTGCCGCTTCCTGTGCGACCGCGGCCTAGAATATTCGCGCCTTGCAAAGAATCCGGAAGCGTGGCCTGCTGGATTGGGAAGGCTGTGGTTTTGCCATCTGCGCGCAAGACTTCTACAAGAGGATCTGGCACGCCAAGCTGCGTAAAAGTTACGTCGTCGCTATAATTTTCGCGCGATTCGATTGCGGAATCCGGAATAATTACTGAATTTTGAGAAGATTTATTGTTTTTAGCGAAATCTTTCTTATTATTTTCTTTTTTAGCGAAATCTTTCTTAGCAAAACCTTTTTTAGCAAAATCTTTCTTAGTGAAATCCTGCTCAGCCTCGCGAATTGCAGTCTCCTCGTAGCGCAAAGCTTTCTGACGCGCCTTTTCACGAGCCTTTTCTGCCTTACGATTGCGCTCTCTACGCGCATTAAATTCGTGATGATTATTCTTCGCGCCTCGCTTTTGACGATACGCAGCATTATGAGTATGCGGCACAATAGCCTTTCGTAAAAAATGTGTATTCAAAACTTAAATTTCAAACCGTGAACTAACTGAGCCTAGCACACGCGCCGCACAATCACGGCAAATGTGGTCAAATTCGGCAAAAACGACAACAAACGCCAGAGAAAAAACACGGCAAATGTGGTCAAATGCAGCCAAAGCGAAAACAAACGCCAGAGAAAAAACACGGCAAATGTGGTCAAATTCGGCAGAAGCGAAAACAAACGCCGAGTGAAAACACGGAAAATGTTTCCAGCAATGAAGGAAAGCAAAAGCCCCACCGTGAAGAATCACAGGTGAGGCTTTATATTTACTTATGCGATTAAGTAAGCCGGCTAAACGCACGACAGCTTACGAAATTCGCGCGATTTTCGTAGCTTTCTAAAGCTTTACTGGCTTTTAAGCCGCTCGCTTAGTTGTTGCTATGGCGAGAAGTACCGCGACGCTTGGCCACGAAGAACGCAGCACCAGCCGCAGCAACCGCAGCAAGCAAACCAAACACAGACACGTTGCTACCAGTCTTACTCAGCTTAGAAACACCACTCTTCAACACCTGAGCACGCACAGAAGCACGAACCTCAGCCGCATGAGCCTTAGCAGACGCCAAAGCCTTACGAGCAGCAGAAAGCTTCTGAGCCGCAGCATCAACCTGAGCCTGAGTTGCGTTAGGATCAGCCGCAACCTTCTTAGCCTCAGCCAAAGCAGCATCCAAAGCCGCCTGAGCCTTAGAAACTTGAGCATCAGCCTGCTTCACAGCCGGCGAATTTTCAACCGCAGCATTCACAGCAGCAGAATTTGCACCATTAGCATTATTAGCGTTAGCATCGTTGGTGTTACCAGAGTTTGTATTACCAGCGTTTGCGTTACCAGCATTACCAGCGTTACCGTTTCCAGCGTTTCCAGGCTGAGAATCAGATTCAGCACTATCAATCTGAACGTTCAACTCGCCCTTATCCACAGTAGTAGGCGCATTATCATTCACACCAAAGCCGTGCGAAGAATCACCCTCATGACCACCAGGAACAGGAGTTGGAAGCGGGCTTGGAAGTGGGTTCACATCATTATCAACAGAACCATAACCACTCAAAGCTCGAGCCGCAGCACGCAAAGCCTCAACAGCAGCATTAACATCATCCTGCGTGGCAGATGGGTCAGCATACACTGCGCGAGCCTTAGAAAGAGCCCTATCATAAGCGAGCTGCTTATCCGAAGGCGAAACAGTGTAAGACATGCGACGGCCGATATTACTATCCAAAGCAATCTCAGCTGCCAAATCCGTCTTATCAACATCAGCAGGAGTTGGGGTTGGCGTTGGTTCTGGAGCACGGCCGTTGAGAGCCTCAGCAGCGTCTTGCAACTTCTTCAAAGCCGCATCCAAAGCCTTCTGCTTATTCTCCTTGGTGTTCAATGTGATATCACCATACTGAGGTGTAGAGGCACCAGCAGCGCTAGGAGTAGTCAAATCAGTTATGAGCTTCTTAGCAGCTGCAAGAGCATCGTCGTACGTCTGCTTCTTATCAGTATCAGCATTGGTGTACTTTACATTAGCCTTAATATCTGCATCTTTAGCGATTTGCTGCTCAAGCAGCTTGGTGTTAACACCATCGAGGGCTTTACGTGCTTCTTCAAGCTTCTGAAGTGCGTCGTCTACTGCTTTTTGCGCCTTAGCCTCTTGCTCTGGAGTTCGTGGAGTAGTACCAGGCTTCTTATCATTTGCATTATCGTCGTTAGCCGTCTTCAATGCCGCTTCCGCGTCAGAGAGTGCCTTGTCAAATGCTTCTTTCTTCTCCTTAGAAGCGGTCGTGTACAGAGGGTCACCAGGTGTAGCCAGCTTAGTGGAATCGTTAGGATCAGCTGGCGTTGGCTTAAGCTTAGAATCCTTATCTACTTCAGCCTGAAGTGCATCAGTACTAACGCCCGCACCCTTAACTTTGTCATCAATCGCCTGCATTGCATTAAGAAGATCCTTGTACAGATCATTAACCTGATCCGCATTCTTAGCATCGCCTTGATCAGCTGTAGTTAGCTTTGTTGCATCCTTAAGATAACCATCGAAAGCTTTCTTCTTATTTTGATCATCGTCAGAATTAGTGAGCTTAGAATACTTGCCATCTGCCTTATCTTTAAACTCATTGGCTTTCTTCTTCAACTCTTCAAGGCGAGCCATTGCGGTATCGGTTGCAGTAGCATTGGCAAGCGCATTGTCGATGTCGTCCTTGCCAGTATCCTTGCCATCGTCATCCTTGATGTTGTGCGCATCAGTGGTGTTGATGATGTCTTCATACGCTTTCTTTTGCGCATCGTTCAAATGCTCAAGCTTGCCAATCGCTTCAAGCGCATCCTTAATCTTCTGGGCCTTCAGCGCGCGATCCGCAATAGCAGTTGGGTCACCAGACTTAGTTGCAGCCTTGATGTCCTCAATAGCCTTCTCTTTTTCATCTTTTGAAAGATTGCTATTGTTGATGCGTTCAATCTGCTTTTTCTTTTCATCGTCAAGTTGTCCATTTTGTGTTTGACTTGGATCCTTAACATTATTCTTCTGCGCGTTGCTCACTTGAGTGTTGATTGCATCTTTTGCATCCTTGATGGTTGCGTCAATATTAAGGGCGTCTTTAATCTGAGATGGCTTTGTAGCCGAATTAACAGTGTTTTTCGCCTTAGTAATAGCTTCCTTAGCAGCTGAAATCTTTGCTTTGACGTCGTCCGTTTTTTGAGCGTCCGTTAATGCAGACTCAGCGCTTGTAATCTCCTGCTCAAGTGCATTCAGCTTGGCGTTAGCCGCAGCCTTTGCATTAGTCTTGTTGATTTTGTTCTGGCGCTTGGCTGCATCAAGAGCATTCTTAATCTCTTCTGCAGTAGCAGTTGAGCCATCCTTTATCTTTTCTTCCAAAGTTGTAAGAACGGAATCTTTAGCAGATTTAGAACCAAGAATGTCATTGAGAGCTTTATCTTCATCCTTACCAGTGCCGTGATCAAGGAACGGAAGCTCCCCAACCTTAACCATCTCGTGCGCTTCGTTAAGATTCTTGGCATCGTCCAGAATCTTCTGCACTTCTTCAGGAGTTGTTGCTCCATTTGGATCTTCGGTCGTACCCTTACCGTTTATCTGCTCTTTAAGTTTCTTCTTTTCATCAGTGGTAAGGTTATTGAGATTGTCAATCTCATAAGAAGCTTTCTTCTTCTTATCCTCTAGCTCTTTATTCTTCTGTTCCTTCTGCTTTTTATCTTCCTCTTTTTTCTGCTCCTTTTCCTTCTCTTTCTTGGCGTTACCACCATTCTTGTTGTCGGTTATAGTTTGCTTCTTTGACGGATCGTTTTGATTCTCTTTGCCCTTATCAGCAGCATTCTTGAGAATTGTCTTAATCACATCGGGAGTTTGAGCTTGATCAATCTTACTCTCAAATTCCTTCTTCTGTTCAGGCGTAAGGTTTGGATTGCGCTCAATCATCTCCTTCGCCTTTTCCTTCATCTTATCCAGCTTGCTCTTCTCACCTGGCTTTGGAGCAGGCTCTGGCGTAGCCTTCTTCTTGTAAAGCTTATCTGCAGGCACAGTGAACAGAACAGTATCACCATTCTTAAACTCGGCACTCACGTAGTCATTATTATTTACGCTCACAGTAGTAATGCCATACGTTGTAGAATCGGACTT
>NZ_ADEV01000010.1 GCF_000263635.1 Gardnerella greenwoodii 00703Dmash | reverse complement strand
ACCATCAACATTACCTAAGACTGGTGAATCCAGCTCTCTTGGCGCATTTCTTTCTGCGTTGGGGCTATCTTTAGCTGGTCTTGGAGTACTTTACAAAAAAATGAAGGATTGTGAATAACGTCTTAGCATAAAAGGTTGGCAAGCCATGAAAAGACTGACAAAATCCTTGACAGACAGACAGACAGCATAACTCTGTCTATTTTCACGTAGAATTTTTTAATTTGCAGAATTATATACCTGATGGATAGGTATGTGTTTCTGCCTATTTTTATGCAGTTTTTTCAAAGTAATAAAAAGAACATTTTTAGATTAATAAGGAAATGTGAATAAGATGAAATTGTTAGCAAAAAAGACAATGGGGCTACTGCTGGCAACATTAGTAGCATTTGGCGTAGTAGCTGGAACTACGCAGGCATTTGCTGGTGGCGATGCGGTAGCATCTAAGCAAGCCGACAAATATACGGAAATAGACATGCAGGAACCGTATATAAAAGACGCAGAGCTGCATGTTTATTCTGTAAAAGACGATAACGGCTCGCCTGCAGCCGCGATAACTATCACTCACAAAAATTCGGCTGGAGTTGACCCTCAGCTTACAGGCGTAAGGGAGTACACTGCCGCTGCAAAAGAAGGTTGGGTTTTTAAGAATTGGACGTACGAGCAGTTTTTAAAAGACAAGGACTACGGAAACTACAAAGGTATTTTCTATTCATTTTCGAAAGATCACAACAACAAGAGCATTCCTTATACATCGGGAAATGTGATTTCCGTAAACAGAACGGGGACTATAGGAGAATCAACATTAATTAAGCGAATTTATAAGGTCTATGCAAACCTTAATCCTACTATCTCGGCAACTGCCGGTGAAGGCGGATCGATAACTCCTGCCGGAAAGACAGAAGTCACATACGGAGAAAATCAGAAATACAATTTTACAGCCAACAAAGGATACATAATAGCTTCGCTGAAGATAGACGGAGTAGAACAGACCGTCGAACATACAGCTTCGGGTTCATATGAATTCAAGGCTGTAAAATCGCCTCACACTATAGAAGTAAGCTTTGTAAGAGAATACACGATAACTTATACTGATGGCGTTGATAACGAAGCAATTTTTACCGATCAGGTTTACAAAGCTGCTTCGGGTTCCGATACTCCTGCTTTTGTGGGAACCGCTCCAAGCAGAAAAGATTATGTTTTTACAGGCTGGACTCCTACCGTTGCAGATAAGGTAACTCGTGACGTAACATACGTCGCTCAGTGGAAGTGGATTCAAAGAACAGTTACTTTCAAGGATGGCGATAAGACTCATGCAAAAGTGAAAGTGGAAACTGGTAAGGCTATTAATACTGATGCGTTGACTAATGAGTCCATGCCGAAGGATCCAACGAAGGACGGTTATACCTTCAAGGAGTGGAATACGAAGGAAAATGGTAAGGGTGAGACGTTTACGGGAGAAAGCGTAGTTAATGGTGATATGACTGTGTATGCCATTTACACGAAAGATTCTGCACCGACACCGACTCCAACTCCAACACCGACGCCGACACCGACGCCGACACCGACTCCGACTCCGACACCGGCTCCAACTCCGA
>NZ_ADEV01000009.1 GCF_000263635.1 Gardnerella greenwoodii 00703Dmash | reverse complement strand
GCATTTCGGCAAAGGCTTCGAAGCGCGAAATCTGACTAGAGGAAAGTACTGCACAAGCCTTGAGGTTGACGTATAATAGAAGATTATGTGTGGAATTGTGGGATATGCGGGTTTTGGCAAGGTTTGCGCAAAACCTTTGGAAGTTTGTTTAGGTGGTTTAGAGCGTTTAGAGTATCGCGGATATGACTCTTCAGGCGTGGCGTTGGTGGCACCCGGAATGAGCCAGGTTGCCGTGCGCAAAAAAGCTGGACGCCTAGCTGTGTTGCGAGATGATATTAGTGCGAATCCTATGCCGGAAGCAAGCGCTGCAATCGGTCATACTCGCTGGGCTACAAACGGTGCTCCTTGCGACGCAAACGCGCATCCTCACACAAGTGTTGACGGAAAAATCGCCCTTATTCATAACGGAATTATTGAAAATGCTGTTGTTCTAAAAGAGCAGCTTCACGAAGAAGGCTACGAATTTTCTTCCCAAACAGACACGGAAGTTGCGGCAAAACTTCTTGGTAAAATCGCAAACGAAATTGTGGAAGAAACCGGAAAAGCAGACTTATTTACAGCTCTTCGACGCACTGCAAAAATGCTTAAGGGTGCTTTTACTCTTCTAGCAGTGGACGTTCGTCAGCCTGGTATTGTTGCAGCTGTTCGCCACGATTCTCCGCTTGTTGTGGGTCTTGGTGACGGCGAGTACTTCTTAGGTTCGGATGTTGCGGCTTTTGTGGCTTACACGGACCGCGTTTTAGAAGTTGGTCAAGATCAGGCTGTTTGCATTGGAAATATTGACGAAAGCGGCAAAGCTGGTTTGCTTCTTACTGATTTTGACGGCAAAGTTGTTGAAAATCCTACGTGTTTTACAGTTGACTGGGATGCGTCTGCTGTAGAAAAAGGCGGCTGGGATTCCTTTATGGATAAGGAAATTCATGAAGATCCGCACGCTGTTGCAGACACTTTGCGCGGGCGTTTTGACGCTCAGGGAAATATTGTTCTTGACGAAGTTCATATTGGCCAAGACGTGTTGCGCGCGATTGACAAAATTATTGTTGTTGCTTGCGGCACGGCAAGTTACGCAGGTTTGGTTGCAAAATATGCGATTGAGCACTGGGTACGCGTGCCGGTTGAGGTGGAGCTTGCGCACGAGTTTCGTTACCGCGACCCTATTTTGACGCATCGAACATTGGTGGTTGCAATATCGCAGTCTGGCGAAACAATGGACACTCTTATGGCTTTGCGTCACGCGCGCGAGCAGGGAAGTAGGGTTCTTGCAATATGCAATACGCAAGGCTCTAGCATTCCGCGCGAATCCGATGCTGTGCTTTACACGCATGCTGGTCCAGAAATCGCTGTTGCTTCTACTAAAGCTTTTGTGGCACAAATCGTTGCAGCATACATGCTCGGTCTTTATTTGGCACAAGTAAAAGGCACAATGTATCGCGACGAAATCCAGCAAATTGTGGCGCAACTTAAAGAGATGCCGAATAAAATTCAGCATGTTCTCGACACTCAGTCAGATTCCATTATGAAAGCTGCAGAGCATACGCTTGAAGCTAAGTCTTTCCTATTCTTAGGTAGGCATGTTGGTTACCCGGTTGCAATGGAGGGCGCTCTTAAGCTTAAGGAAATTGCGTATACTTTCACAGAAGGTTTTGCAGCCGGCGAGCTTAAACATGGTCCAATTGCTCTGGTTGACGAGGGAGAGCCTGTTGTTGTAATCGTTCCTTCTTCTCGCGGACGCGACGTTTTACACTCAAAAGTAATCTCCGGTATTGAGGAAGTTAAAGCGCGCGGAGCGTTTACTATTGCGGTTGCTGAAGAAGGGGATCCGGATGCTGCAAGATACGCGGATATTGTTTTCTGGCGTCCTGAATGCCCAACTCTTTTAAGCCCGCTTGTTGACGTTGTTGCGTTGCAGTTATTCGCAATGGATATGGCAAAATTAAAGGGTTACGATGTTGATAAGCCAAGAAATCTTGCCAAATCCGTAACTGTAGAATAAAACTTATGGTAGCAAAATAGTAGTAGGCGGCAGCTAATGCTTACATTCGCAAAAATATTGCAATCGCGCAATAGTTTGAAACAATTAGTGCTTTCAATATTGTGTGTTTTGTCTTTATTGCTATCTTCTGGATGCACAAATGCGGATGCTAGAACACGAATCACTGTGTGGTCGTGGGAACCAAGCATGAAGCGTATTGCAAAAGAGTTTGAGCGTCTTAATCCGGATCTTCGTGTTGTTGTAAAAGACACTAGCGGCTACAGCAATCTAAACAGCGCTATTCAAGACGGTTACGGAATACCAGATGTTGCTCAGCTGGAATATTTCGCACTACCGCAATACGCTGTAAGCGAGCAGCTGCTAGATATTACTGATCGAGTGCAGGGGACTAGAACTTTTTACACTCCTGGTACTTGGTCTTCTGTGCAATTAGGTGGGAGAATCTACGGCTTGCCAATGGATTCAGGCCCTATGGCTTGGTTTTATAACGATGACGTATTTAAGCAAGCTGGTGTTGACGCAACTAAAATACACACTTGGGAAGATTACCGTCATGCTGCTAGAAAACTGAAGGATATTGGCGTTTATATTGCTGCAGATTCGGGAGATGCCAGCTTTTATAACGCTATGATTTGGCTTGCAGGTGGGCGTCCTTTTATTACTTCGCACGATGGAAAAACAGTTACTGTGCGTTTGGGCTACGATAAGGGCACGCAAAAGTTTACTAAGTTTTGGCAGTCTATGATTGACGAAGGCTTAATTGACACTAGAACTACAACATGGACGCAACGCTGGAAAAATGGTATTGGAGCCGGCAAAATTGCTTCTGTTTTTGCTGGAGCTTGGATGCCTTCTTTACTTCTGGAGAATGTGCCAGGTACAGCAGGATTGTGGAAGGTTGCGCATGTGCCAACTCTTCACGGCGAAAAACGCAACGCAGAAATGGGCGGATCTGCGCTATCTGTGCTGAAATTAAGTAGAAAACCGGAAGCTGCTATGCGTTTTGTGAATTTTGTTTGTCACGAAATGCAAGGTATTAGAATGCGCGTCAACGGTGGAGCGTTTCCTGCGGATGTTGTAACTCTTGCTGACCCGAATTTTCTAAATCGAACAACAATACGTGATTCGCGCGGAATTGACATACCTTATTTTGGTGGTCAGAAATTTAACCGCGTATTTGCTGATGCTGCAAATCAAGTAGATACCAGATACCAGTATTTGCCGTTTGAAGTGTATTCCAGAAGCGATTTTCGAGCAACTGTTGGTCAGGCGTACGACTGGAGTAGGAAGTCGCGTGCTCGCTTGAATGTGCAATCTATGATTGACGCTGGAATTACTCAAGATGACGGCAGTCAGCTGTGGCTTCCAGATGATCCGGGTCCTCGTATTTCTATAAAAGACGGTTTAGATTTGTGGCAAAAGGACTTAAAAGAATACGGGTATAACCAAGGTTTTGTTGTTAGATAGTTAAAACTAACGCAAGTTTCTTCTATAAATTTCTGCCATGCCTTTGAAAATCAAATTAGGATCGTAATAGTCGATTGATTGAACATCCTGCTCAAATAAACTACCCAATCCGCCTGTGGCAATCACCTTAAATGGCTCATTTATTTCACTCTTAAACTGTTCAATAGTGCGCTCAATGCCACCTAAGAAACTGTAGTATAAGCCGGCTTGCATGGCAGTAAGCGTAGATTTTGCAAGAACAGACTTTGGTCTAGAAATTTCAACTTCCGGAAGCTGAGCTGTATTATCCCACAAAGCTGCTGCTGCAGTTCTAATACCAGTACAAATAAGACCGCAGGTAATAGCGCCACTTTTATCAACGTAGTTGTATGTTGTAGCGGTACCGAAGTCAATAACAAGAACAGGCCCACCGTACTCATTAAACGCACCAACGCAATCAGCCAAGCAATCAGCGCCAAGCGATTTAGGCTCGTCAATGCGAATATTCATGCCAGTTTTAACACCAGGGCCCACAATCATTGGGTCAATATTAAAGAATTTTATTATGCTAGAACGGAATGAGTGCATAACTTTTGGTACAACAGAAGCAATTATTACATCGTCAACATCGCTTGCTTTGAAGCCGCTTAAATGCAGGAATTGCATAAGCATAATGCCGTATTCGTCGCAAGTGCGGTTGGATTTTGTAGTCATGCGGTACGTGCCGACGATTTTGTTATTTTTTAAAAAGCCGAGCACTATGTTCGTGTTGCCAATGTCTACTGCTACTAACATTTATACGCGCTTCCTGATGTTGATATTTATGGTTGATACTACTTGTTGATATTACTTGTTGATATTAACGAAAGTTTGTGAATTGTAGATTTAAGATTTAACGTGCGCGAGATGGGACTTGAACCCACACGTCGTAAGACACAGGAACCTAAATCCTGCGCGTCTACCATTTCGCCACTCGCGCATAACTCATACAAATAATCGAGCGTGGAAAACACAAGTCGTAACACAAATCGCAAGTATTAACACGCTCGAATGAGTCGAGAGCCGCTTGACAGAATCGAACTGTCGACCTTCTCATTACGAGGGAGACGCTCTACCGACTGAGCTAAAGCGGCATGTTGCCCGAGACGCATTCGCGACTCGCGCACAAGAAAAGTATTTTATCGTATTTTTTTAGATTTGTCTAATTTGGCGCGCCGTGCAACAGATAACCCTCCAAATGCGGGGTAGGTTGCGCGCGATTGGAGTGCAACACATAAATTTTATGCGCGCACTATCAGTGTGATTGTGTTCATTTTTGTGTTAAGCTTCGCGTGTTTCTGTCTGCTTTTGTGAGTATCTTGTGAAGTGGATGATAGTGACAATTGCTGTCGCATCAGTTAAAGAAATGAAAGGACCTAGAAATGGCCATCAATCCGCCAGTTGACGCCGTAAAAACCCCAGAGTGGGCTGCATTGCAGAAGCATTACGACGAGTTGCAATCAGAAGGCGTTTGCCTGAAGAAGTGGTTTGCAGAGGATGCAAATCGCGTGGATAAGTTGAGCTTCGAAGCTGGAGATCTCCACTTCGATCTTTCTAAGAATTTAATCAAGCCTGAAACTCTTAAGCTTTTCGCAGACCTCGCAAAGGCTGTAAAGCTTGACGAGCGCACTAAGGCAATGTACACCGGCGTGCACATTAACAATACTGAAGATCGTGCAGTTTTGCACACTGCTTTGCGTCGTCCTGCAGAAGATGCTGGCAAGTTCATTGTTGACGGTCAAGATACCGTTGCAGATGTTCGTGAAGTTTTGGGTCGCATTTACGATTTCGCTAACGAAGTTCGCTCCGGCGCTTGGAAGGGCGTTACCGGCAAGAACATCAAGACTGTTGTAAACATTGGTATCGGTGGTTCCGACTTGGGTCCGGTCATGGTTTACGAAGCCTTGAAGCCATACGCTGACGCTGGCATTAGCGCTCGCTACGTTTCTAACATTGATCCAAACGATATGGCCGAAAAGACCAAGGATTTGGATCCAGAAACCACTTTGTTCATCATTGTTTCCAAGACTTTCACCACTTTGGAGACTTTGACCAACGCTCGTACCGCTCGCACCTGGTTGCTTAACAAGCTTCAGGAATCCGGCGCTATTGACGGAAGCGACGCAAAGAAGGCTGAAGCTGTTGCTAAGCACTTCGTTGCTGTTTCCACCAACCTCGAAAAGGTTGAAGAGTTCGGCATCAACCCAACCAACGCATTTGGCTTCTGGAACTGGGTTGGCGGCCGTTACTCTGTGGATTCCGCTGTTGGTACTTCTTTGGCTGTTGTTTTGGGCCCAGAGCGCTTCGAAGAGTTCTTGAAGGGCTTCCACGCAATCGATACTTACTTTGCTGAAACCCCATTCGAGAAGAATGTTGTGGTTCTTCTTGGTATGCTCAACGTTTGGTACCGCAACTTCTACAAGGTTGCTTCCCACGCTGTGCTTCCATACGACCAGTACTTGCACCGCTTCCCAGCTTATTTGCAGCAGCTCACCATGGAATCCAACGGTAAGTCTGTGCGCTGGGATGGCACTCCTGTAACAAGCGAAACCGGCGAAATCTTCTGGGGCGAGCCAGGCACCAACGGCCAGCACGCTTTCTACCAGTTGATTCACCAGGGCACTCAGCTTATTCCAGCTGACTTCATTGCCTTTGTGAACACGCCAAATCCTACTAAGGATGGCGATCAGGATGTGCACGAGCTCTTCTTGGGCAACTATCTTGCACAGACTAAGGCTCTTGCTTTCGGCAAGACTGCTGACGAAGTTCGCGCTGAAGGCACTCCAGAAGAGATCGTGCCAGCTCGCGTATTCAAGGGCAACCGTCCAACCACTTCCATCTTCGGCGATGCTTTGACCCCATTTAGCTTGGGTGAGCTTATTGCTCTCTACGAGCACATTACCTTCGTTGAAGGCACTGTGTGGGGCTTGGATTCTTACGATCAGTGGGGCGTGGAGCTTGGCAAGCAGCTTGCAAAGCAGATTACTCCTGCAATTTCTAAGGATGATGAAGCTTTGGCAGCTCAGGATGCTTCTACCCAGAGCTTGATTCGCTTCTACCGCGCACATCGCAAGTAGTTCGCAAGAGTTCGCAACTGATTAAAAATTAGTTCGAACAAGGCTTGTCTATTTGCCTAAAAATTAAAACCTCTTGGTGAGTGTTAATCATTCACCAAGAGGTTTTTGTTTATATAAATAAATACAGATTCAACTACAGATTCAAGAAAAGCTGGTGAATTCGCGTATCGCTGTCCAGCTCCGGATGGAAAGACGTGCCAATTTGATTTCCTTGACGCGCTGCCACAACGTGACCATCTACAGTTGCAAGAGTTTCAGCGTTAGATCCAACTTCTGCAATATAAGGCGCGCGAATAAACGTCATTGGAACTGCACCAAGATCACCAAAATCAGCATCGCAGTGGAAGCTTCCAAGCTGACGTCCGTAAGCGTTGCGCTTAACAGTCACGTCCAGTGTGCCAAATCCGTTTACTTCGTTACCTTCAACGTTCTTTGCAAGCAAAATCAATCCTGCGCAAGTGCCAAGAACAGGCATTCCGCAAGCAATCCTTTCGCGCAAAGGCTCGAGCATATTTTGCTCTTTAAGAAGCTTAGCTTGTACAGTGCTTTCGCCGCCAGGAAGCACCAAACGGTCAAAAGACTGCTCCAAGTCACGAGCCTGCCGAAGCTCTATTACGCGTGCGCCCAGCTTTTCTAGCATCAACCTATGCTCAAGAAAAGCTCCCTGAACTGCTAAAACAGCTACAGTTTTAGGGGCGCTTGCGTTTGAAGTTATAGTAGGGGAGTTTGCCAAAATCATTCGCCTCAATCACTCGCCGCGCTCAGCCATCAAAAGCTTGATTTCCTGCTCGTTAATGCCAACCATAGCTTCACCCAAGTTTTCGGAAAGCTTAGCAATCATCTTGGCATCCTTGTAGTTAGTAACAGCCTTAACAATTGCTGCAGCGCGCTTTGCAGGGTCACCAGACTTAAAGATGCCGGAGCCAACGAACACGCCTTCAGCACCAAGCTGCATCATCAAAGCAGCATCTGCTGGGGTTGCAACGCCGCCTGCAGCAAAGTTAACAACAGGAAGCTTGCCGTTTTGTGCAACATACTTTACGAGTTCAAATGGCACGCGCAAATTCTTAGCTTCTTCAAAAAGCTCATCTTCACGCATGCTGGTTAGCTTGCGAATAGCGGAATTCATCATGCGCATGTGACGCACAGCCTGAATCACATCGCCAGTTCCTGGCTCGCCCTTAGTGCGAATCATGGAAGCGCCTTCGTTAATCCTGCGCAAAGCTTCACCCAAATCCTTAGCGCCGCAAACGAAAGGCACAGCAAAATCGCGCTTATTAATGTGGTAAACGTCGTCAGCTGGGCTAAGCACTTCGCTTTCATCGATGTAATCGATTTCAATAGCTTCAAGCACCTGAGCTTCAACAAAGTGACCAATGCGGCACTTTGCCATAACAGGAATAGACACAGCCTCTTGAATGCCGTGAATCATAGCTGGGTCGCTCATACGAGAAACGCCGCCTGCTGCACGAATATCGGCAGGAATACGCTCCAAGGCCATAACTGCGCATGCGCCAGAATCTTCAGCAATTCGCGCCTGCTCTGGGGTGGTGACGTCCATAATTACGCCACCCTTAAGCATTTGCGCCAATTGGCGGTTCAATGCTGTACGGTCTTCACCACTTTGGTTTTGCGGATCCGAGGATTCGTTCACAGTTACTGTAGTATTCAAGTTCTCAGTCATCATTCCTCGCTTTGTATTAGATGTGTTTGCGCACGTTTGCAAGTTTACGTTCTGTTGGAATTTAATCACATTCGTAGGATATATGCCTAATAAATAGTACAACCTTGTGCATTCTTAAAATCGTATTTATACAAATTTTTCGCGAGTTTTTTGGATGATTGCACGGTGAGCCTGCTTTTAGCTTGCGCTACGATTGATACTGCCGGCGACTTGGGGTTGATTTTATTTAATTTGCAATCAAGCGTCGAGCATAAAACAACTAAAAATAGATAACAATTAAATATAAATAGCAACTAAATAACTTAGTACCATTTAGAAAGGTTTATGGTATGAGTAACGCAAAACCCGAGGAAGGCGTGCACGAAGAAAACGGCGCGACCGAAACATTCTCTGGTGAATCTTACACAAGTAATTCTTACGATAACGCTTCTGCAGATAGCGCGTCTAAATCAAGTACAGACGACTCGCTTAATGCAGCAGCAAAAGAAAGCGCTTCTTCAAAAAATCGTAAGTTAAGCAAGCCTTGGCTATTTACAATAGTAATTGTTGCGATTGTTGTAATAAGCGCGATTTTTGCAACTGTAACAGACCCAAGCTTATTCAAATCGCAAAACGCTGTGTCTACAATGTCGCACAAAACCGTCACAATCGGCTTAAAACTGGCTCCTACTAATCTCGATATTAGAAACCAGTCCGGTTCTTCGCTAGATCAGCTTCTTATTGGTAACGTTTACGAGGGCTTGGTTGCGCGAAATGAAAAAAATCAGGTTTCGCCTTCTTTGGCAAAAAGCTGGGATGTAAGCAAAGACGGCTTACGCTACACTTTCCATTTGCGTAAGGATTCCGTATTTTCTAACGGACACAAGCTTACGGCAAAAGATGCTGCGTGGTCGTTTAATGAGCTTGTTTCTAAGCAGTATCGCGGCTCGAATATGGTTGGAAAAGTTGAGTCTGCAAAAGCAAAGGACGATTACACATTTGAAATTACGCTTAAAGAGCCAAATGCGAAGCTTTTGTGGGCTTTGTGCTCTCGCGCGGGCTTAGTGTTTGATAAAACAGCTAAATACGATGCTAAAACGCAGGCAGTTGGTTCCGGACCGTACTTAATCGAAAAGTTCGTGCAGTCTGATCGCGTTGTGTTAAAAGCAAATCCGCGTTATAAGGGAATTCATCCTGCTAAAACAGAAAAAGTTGTTATTCGCTACTTTGTGGACGACAACGCTGCTGTAGACGCGCTTTCTTCCGGCTCTGTTGAAGCTCTTGCTCCTATTTCCGGCCAGCTTGCTAAGCCTTTTAAAGATGACTCTAAGCGTTACGTTGTGCGAGCTGGAAATGGCACAGACAAGTTCGTGCTTGCTATGAATATGAACGGCGAGCGCACGAAGGATGCTCGCGTTAGAAAAGCTATTCGTTACGCGATTGATCACAAGCAGATTATCGCGTCTCGAGGCGGCACAGATTTGGCACTTGGTGGCCCAATCCCATCTCTTGACCCAGGTTATGAGGATCTAACTAAGCTTTACCCTCATAATATTGATCGCGCGAAAGCTCTTATGAAAGATGCTGGCTTCGATAAGTCGCATCCTCTTCAACTTTCACTTACTTACCCGAATATTTACGGCACTCAACTTGGCGACCAATTGCGTTCGCAGCTTGAAGCTGTTGGTATTGATTTGCGCGTGAATGTTGTTGAGTTTACTACTTGGCTTCAGGACGTGTATAAGAATAAGCAATACGATTTGTCGATGGTTGACCACAACGAAAGCCACGATTTTGGCCAGTGGGCGGATCCTACTTACTACTACGGTTACAACAATAGTAAAGTGCAAGACTTGTACGCGAAGGCTATGCTTTGTGCGAATGAGCATGATTCTGCTAAATTGCTTGCTAAAGCTGCACGAATTGTTAGCGAGGATGCGCCTGCTGATTGGCTGTTTAACTACCGCGTTGTAACTGCGAAGGTGAAGAATCTTGAAGGAATGCCTTTTGACATGAATCAGGAGATCTTGCCGCTTTACAACCTGCGTTTAGCTAAATAGCTAAAAGTCTACGCAAAAGTTAAACAAGTAATTAAAAATTGATGCAAAAGGGGAGTTATTAATGTTTCGCACGATATGCCAAAGACTTCTGCTTTTTATTGCGGCTCTGTTTTGCATTTCTGCGGCTGTTTTTCTTGCGCTTCGTGTTCTTCCAGGAGACGTTGCGCAAGTTATGGCAGGCATTAACTCCCCTCATGGAAAAGTTGAGCAGCTGCGCGCCGAACTCGGCTTAAATAAGCCGCTTTTTACTCAATATGCCGATTGGCTTCTGGGTGTTTTGCGTGGAGATTTCGGCGTTTCTGTTCTAACCGGCAGGCCCGTGGTTTCAATGATTTTAAGCCGCGCTACTATAACTTTTCCGCTGATTTTTTTGGGACTTGCTATTGCGCTCGCAATTGGTATTCCGCTTGGCTGCTTTAAGGTAACTCATGAAGGAAAGCTAGTTCAAGTGGTTTCTCGATTTACTGCTATTTCTGCAGGATCCGTGCCGGCTCTTTGGGGTGGAATGCTTCTTATTTTGCTGTTTGGCAAAGGTGTTGGCGTGCTGGGGCTTCTTCCTACTCAGGGTTTTCCAACTGACGGCTGGAGTGATTTTTCCGAAGCGTTTTTGTCGCTACTTTTGCCGGCGATTACGGTTGGAATTATTGTTGGCTCTAGTTTTATGCGCTACACTTCAGCAGTTCTTGAAAATATTGCTAATAGTGAAATTGCTGCTGAAGCAATGGCTTGCGGAATGACTCGTAAGCAGGTTGTTTGGCGAGTTGGTTTGCGTCTGGCTCTTCCACAGCTGGTTTCTGTTATTGGTTTGACTTTCGCTCACATGGTTATGGGTGTGATGGTTATTGAAAACCTGTTTTCTTTACCTGGAATGGGTATGGGTTTGGTTCGAGATGTTGGTTTGCGCGATTTAATTGCCGTGCAGGGCGAGCTTTTTATGCTGGCGGCTCTTTTTCTGCTAATTGGTTTTGCAGTTGATATTGCTCACAGGCTGCTAGACCCTAGGTTGGCAAGGTGATTTTGTGAAAAAGATGCGATTTACTATTCTAAAACGTATATGGCGTGCTTCTTTTGGTAAATTCGTATGCGTAACGCTTTTTCTTTGGATTGCTATTGCCGCAATCTCACTGTTTTGGACTCCTTATTCTCTTCTAAAAACAAACGGCTACGAAGTGTGGCAAAAGCCGTCTTTTGCACACTTACTTGGTACTGATGGAACTGGCGCAGACATGCTTAGCTGGCTTATGGCAGGCTCTCGAGTGGAGCTTGTTATAGTTATTTGCACAGTTATGATTTCTGCTTTAATTGGCACAGTTTTGCTGAGTATTATGATTTCGCAGTATAAAATTATTCGTGCAACAAGCGTCATGGCTGTTGACGCTCTTATTTCCGTTCCAACTGTTCTGATTGCTCTTATGCTTGCGGTTCCGTTTGGCACAAACGTTTTGGTGATTGTGATTGCTTGTGGATTTGGATACGGTTTTAATCTGGCTCGTATTGTGCGTCCAAGCGCAAATCTTGTTTTGCAATCAGATTACGTAAATTCAGCTATTTCTCAAGGCGCTTCAAGAAGATACGTGCTACTTCGTCACGTGCTCCCTAATATTACGCCTGTAGCGCTTGTGCAGCTTTCTCTTTCTGCAGGAACGGTGATTTTGGCGGAAAGTGGCCTAACATACTTGGGAGTAGGTGTGCAATCTGGAGTTCCTAGCTGGGGGCGTGTTTTGGCAACTTCCGTGACGCTTATTCACGTAAATCCTTTAGCTGTTCTATGGCCGGGATTGATCGTAACAATAGTTGTTGTGGCTCTTAATCTTCTAGGTGATGTGTTGCGTAAAGTATTGGATCCTTGCGCAAAAAGTATGAATAAAGTAGGCGCAAAATGAGCTTAAATATTCAAAATCTTACGTTAAATCTTGGCAAAAAAACTATTCTTAACAACGTTTCTCTGCATGTTGAAGATGGTGAGCGTGTTGGCTTAGTTGGGTCTTCTGGCTCTGGAAAATCTATGCTTCTTCGCGCCGCAACCGGCTTGCTTCCGTTTGAAACTAAAATTTCTGGATCTTGCATGCTTGGGGGAGTTCAAACTGTTGGAGCTAGTGATGAGAATCTTGCACGCCTTCGAGGAAAATACGTGGGTGTGGTATTTCAGCAGGCTAATCGCGCGCTTAATCCAATGCTAAGCGTGGAGGAACAGATTTCGCTTCCTTTGCGAATTCACTACCAACTTGATGCCGATGATGTTCATAATAGAGTTTGCGCAATGCTTGAAAAAGTTGGTTTGCCGCAGAATATTATTTCTAAACGCACTTTTGAACTTTCTGGCGGACAGCTTCAGCGCGTTGGTATTGCAACAGCTTTGATTACTTCTCCGCGGCTTATTTTGGCTGACGAGCCTACTACCGCTTTAGATAGCGTAACTCAAAAAGATGTTGTTAACATGTTGACTTCGCTTGTTGACAACATGGGTGCTTCGATGCTTTTTGTAACTCACGATTTTTCGGTGCTTTCGCGCGCTGCTAAACGTTGTTATGTTCTTGATTCTGGGCGATTGGTTGACAGTGCAGAAGTTCAAGATTTGCTTGAAAATCCGCGCGTTACTTCAACTAAGCAATTGGTTGATGCTGCTAAAAAGTTGACTTTAAGAGCGCAAAAATTAGATTCCCAAAGTGTAAGTAGCGAAAACGTAAGTCGAAAAGATTCTTCGCTTTTAACTGCAAAAAATATTCACGTTACTTTGGGTCGCGCATTAGCTCGCGCAGAAGTTTTGAAGGGCGTTGATCTGGATCTTTTCAAAGGAGAATCGCTTGCTATTATTGGCGGTTCTGGCTCTGGCAAAACAACTCTTATTCGCGCAATGTTAGGTCTTCAAAAAATTTCAGATGGAATCGTTACTTATGATTCACAAATAGTGAATTCTTCCACAAATCGCAAAAAAATTTCCGATTATAGTGCGCTTCGTAAAGAAACTTCTCTTGTTTTTCAGCACCCATTTGCTGCTTTAGATCCGCGATGGACTGTTCTAAAAAGTGTTGCCGAGCCGCTTAATATTTGGCGAAAATCTCTTCAATTAGACGAAGCAACTATTCGCAACCGAGTTGAAGAAATGTTGCAATTAGTTGGATTAAATCCTGAAGATTTTTTGGAACGTTACCCTCATGAGCTTTCTGGTGGTCAAGCGCAATGTGTTTGTATTGCTCGCGCATTAATCAATAATCCTCGAGTTTTGCTTGCTGATGAGCCAATGAGTGCAATTGACGTTGCTGAGCGCACTCGCATTCTCGACGCTTTTGCGGCAATTCGAAAAGAGCGCCCAACAATGTCGTGTGTTTTCGTAAGCCACGATTTAGGTATGATTCAGAATTTAGCAACACGCGTAATTGTTCTTAACGATGGGGAAATTGTGGAATCTGGAAGAGTAAGCGATGTTCTAAATAATCCGCAAAATGACTACACTCGTGCTCTTGTAAACGCAGCAATCATGTAAATAAATCTT
Organism: Gardnerella greenwoodii 00703Dmash; assembly: GCF_000263635.1. Classification (GTDB taxonomy): domain Bacteria; phylum Actinomycetota; class Actinomycetes; order Actinomycetales; family Bifidobacteriaceae; genus Bifidobacterium; species Bifidobacterium greenwoodii. Next base: position 451,889 of record NZ_ADEV01000009.1, on the reverse strand, counting down.
TCAACTAATAAATCTTTCAACTAATTAGGCAACTACCGTCTACTATAGAAGTACTTAGTACGTAAAGAGTACGTTGTTTATTGTGTAGTTAAGCGAAGGGAATACTTATGAATAAGCAGGATGCGTCTAGGCCTAGACCAGAAAGTTTTGAACTAGATCATACAAAAGTAAAGGCACCTTACGTACGTTATATTGATACGCAACACGGCCCTCACGGAGATGTAATTTCCAACTACGATATTCGTTTAACGCAGCCTAATGAGGAAGCAATTCCTACTGCCGCATTGCACACAATTGAGCATATGATTGCAGTGTTACTTCGCGAGCGCATTGATGGCTATATTGATTGCTCGCCTTTTGGTTGCAGAACTGGTTTTCATTTGCTAACTTGGGGTGAACACAGCACAGAAGATGTGGCGCGCGCTTTAAAGGAATCTCTTGAGTTTATTGCGTTTAATGCCACCTGGGATGATGTTCCTGCAACAACTATTGAATCTTGCGGCAACTATAGAGACCACAGTTTATTTGGTGCTAGTCAATGGTGTAAAGATATTCTAGCGAAGGGAATTAGTTCGGATCCTTTTGAGCGCAAACTTGTGTAAGTAATAATTAGCTAGTTTTGCGTAATTTTGCGTAGTTTTATTTAGTTTCTTTTAGAGGTTGGCGTGGAAGATATAACATTGAGAAAAGCAACGCTTGGTGACTTGCGAAATATTGAGCATATTTATGAAAATGCTCGCAAATTTATGCGTGTTACAGGCAATCCTCATCAGTGGGGGAATAGTTTTCCACTTGTTTCAAGTGTTATTGAAGATATTCGTTTAAAACGTTTCTATTTGATTGTTGACGAGGACCCAGAATCATGTAACGAGCGTATTCTAGCGCAATTCGCATTATGCGAAGGTGTTGATGAAGTGTATGCCAGTATTGACGGTGCGTGGCTTGATGATATTTCCCCCTATGTAACAATTCACCGCTTAGCATCTTCGGGAATAAAACCAAAAATGGCAACAGCGTGCTTGCATTGGGTGCAGCAAAACTATAATAATGTACGCATTGACACGCATCCAGATAACGTAATTATGCAAAAAGTAATTACGCGTGCAGGGTTTAGTCGTTGTGGATTGGTCGTTATTCCAGATCGTGTACACAGTGCAGTACGTATTGCATATCAATGGATGCAAACACTTAATCATGTCATATGAAATGCGCGTGTGTTCTTAAAAGCTTATGGAGAGTATACAAAAGAGCATGTAGCATTAAAAGCATACTAAATCAGTTAGGTGAGTTATGAGTACAGATTTAAGTAATGCAGCAAGTAATAGTGCACGTAATTCGGCAATGTTAGAAGCAAACTATGCTCGCGCTTTAAGTACATACCCGGGTCAGGTAATCGTCGATTTGAAGGCGCTTCGAGACAATATGCGCACTTTGGTTGCGCGAGTTGCTCAAAATTTGCAGCCTGGTCAAAATGCGCCGGAAGTTATGGGGGTAGTAAAAGCAGACGGTTACGGACATGGCTTAATTCCTAGTGCTCTTGCTTCTTTATCTGGTGGATCTACTTGGCTTGGCACAGCTCAACCATACGAAGCGTTACGTTTGCGTGCAGCTGGTATTGATTCCAGCCGATGCCATATTCTTACTTGGCTTACTAGTGCTCCAACTACCAGATTTGCGGATTTAATTTCAGAAGATATTGATATTTCTGTTGGATCTATTGATTCTCTCGACGCTGTGGCTTTTGCTGCACGAAAGTTAGGTAAGCCTGCGCGCGTGCACGTAAAAGTCGATACAGGTTTTGGTAGAAATGGTTTTACTCCAGCCGGTTTTAGTGACGCTCTTAAAAGATTGCAGCAATACTCTAGCGAAGGCGCGATTGAAGTTATTGGCCAATGGAGTCATTTAGCTGTGGCAGATTCTCCAGACGTTCCAGAATTTGTAGACGCAACAGACCGCCAAATTCAACAATTCCACGAGTTTACGAAACGCATGAAAGAAGCTGGTTTAGCGCCTAAAATCCGTCATTTAGCAAATACTGCTGCAACGCTTAACCGCCCAGAAATTCGTTTTGAGCTTGTTCGCCCAGGAATCGGTTTGTACGGCTATGAGCCGGATCCTGCAATGGGAAATTCCCAAACCTACGGATTGCAGCCTGCTATGACGCTTCAAGCCCAGCTTGGCACTGTAAAAACTGTAGAAGAAGGACATGGAATTTCCTACGGACGCACGTATTTAACTCCAAATAATACGAGTACTGCTATTGTGCCTCTTGGTTACGCTGACGGCATTTTGCGATCTGCTTCCGGATTCGATATGCAAGGTGCGCGTCATGTTAATAAGCCAGGCGGTCCGGTTAGAGTAGAAACAAAGAATGGTGCTCGAATTGTGAACGTTTCTGGGCGAGTTTGCATGGATCAGTTCATAGTTGATTTAAAAGGCGATGCTTCGCAGTTAGGTGTTTTGGAAGGCAATACTGTAACGCTTTTTGGTCCTGGAAGAGGCTTGGAATTTGCCGAGCCTACTGCGGACGATTGGGCAGAAGCTGCAGGAACAATCAGCTACGAAATTATGACTGGAATTGGCGCTCGCGTGCCGCGGCTTTACCGCAACGCTTACGAAGTGCTATCTTCCAGCGATATTTCAAAACTGGACGCAAAAAGTCTTATATAACTTGTTACTGCTTGTTTTAAGACGGTTAATAAAATAGTCTTAATTGCAAATAAAAGAGGTGCTAGATGTGCGACGAAGTAATTGCATCAGATAACGAAGTCGTTGGCGAATACGATTTGCACGACACTGAGCGCTGGGCGAGCGAGCCTCATCACACTCGTGCTAGAACGCCTTTTGAAAGAGATCGCGCGCGAATTATACACTCGTCTGCGCTTCGTAGATTGGGTGCAAAAAGCCAGGTTTTAGTTGCAGGATCGGATGATTTTGCCAGAACTCGTTTAACGCATACTTTGGAAGTTGCGCAAATTGGTAGACAGATTGCAGCAATGCTTGGATGCGATCCGGATGTTGTTGATTGCGCTTGCTTGTCTCACGACTTGGGTCACCCGCCTTTTGGTCACAACGGTGAGCGTGCGCTCGCAGAATTGGCGAAAAATATTGGTGGTTTTGAAGGAAACGCGCAAACTCTTCGCCTACTTACACGCTTGGAACCGAAAGTTTTTCGTGAAAACGGCAGTAGTGCAGGAGTAAATCTTACGCGCGCAGCATTGGATGCTGCAGTGAAGTATCCGTGGGGATTAGAAGAAGCAAAAGCGCACGACAAAGGCGAGCGCGATCTTAAATTTTGCGTGTATCCGGATGATCGCGATGTATTTGAATGGCTGAAAATTGGTGCTCCTAACGAAACCAGGCCGATGGAATGCCAGATAATGGATCTTTCGGACGATATTGCTTACAGTGTGCACGATATTGAGGATGCGATTGTAACCGGCGCTTTTAACCCTGCTTTAGTTGCTGATTCAAAAGTTGTAGATAAAGTTGTTGAAGAAACCCATGCCTGGTATGGAAATCGTTGGGATGTAGATAAACTTTTGGCGGCTTTGCAGCGTTTAAGGAAGCGCGCAATGTTCCCGGATTCTTTCGACGGTTCACGCCGAGCGTTAGCGCAGTTGAAAAATATTACTAGCGCTCTTATCGGCCGTTTCGCAAGTTCTGTTGAGCATGCTACTCGTGCTTGCTATGGTGACGGCCCACTTGTTCGTTATCGCGCAAACCTTGTGATTCCGGAAGATACTTCCTACGAAATTGTAATACTTAAAAGTTTGGCAGTGCACTTTATAATCGCGCCTCGAGAGCGTGAAGTTTATAAGCGCGAGCAGAAGATTTTGACGGATTTGGTGGAAGTTTTTATGAGCAAGTCGCCGCGTTCGCACGACGCTATGGAAGCCGTGTTTGTGGGAGATTGGAACGAGTGCACGAATGATGATGAGCGTTTGCGCGTTGCAATCGACCAGGTGGCAAGCTTAACAGACGGTTCCGCAGCAACTCTTCACGCGGCCTTGTGCTAGGTTCTTTTGCTGGGTGTTTTTGCTGGGTTCTTTTGCCAAGTTCTTGCGAAAACTGTTGTTTGCAATAAACTATGTGCTTAGATCGCTTTACAACGATTCGCTAGGATTTGCACTCCAGTCGAAAGGCTCTTCCACAAGATAGTACGCGTTTGAATCGTCTGGTGCAGGTGCGAACGGAACAGCGCGTCCTTTTATACTAGGAATAAACGGACTCCACTCAGGATAAGTATGTTTAGGTAAATCAACTCGCGTCTGCTTATACAATTTAGGATTCCTGCGCAAAATAAATGGTCGCGTCAAATCCGGCTTATTCTCAACTTTTCCAGCGAAATATCCGCTATTTAAAAGCTCATCAAACTTCGCACCAACAGGAACAACCACCATAAAATCTTGCATAACGTAGTAGTATCCAGTGTGGATGCCTGGACTTTGCCTCATTTCATCACTATAATCACTGTCGTCTAAAAGCCTTTCTCCGTCAATATACTTACCGTCTACGCACAGGGAAGGGTCATCAAAATTATGAATAACATGTCCATCGCAGCGCGCCGAATCCCTTCCGGCATATAATTCAACTGCGCCTGTATCTCCAGAAACAAGATTGTTTTTCATGTATTTTGTATTTTCAATATTTTTATCATATATAGCATAACCAGAAGGGTCTTGACCCCAGGTACTCATATAAAGAACATCTATATCTCTGTTGACAATTGAACTGCTATTAACAGAACCGCTTTTGGCAACTTCTTCCGTCATAACGCCATGAATATTTTCTTCCTCGTAACCATTTGTAGCTACATATGGAAGAAGATTTATGCAGTTGCCACTCTTCGTGCACCATTTGCCAACGAAAGAACCAGCTCGTTGCACAAGATAAGCCGTTTGATCGACGTAATCCATTGGCTTAGTCACTACATCTTTTGTTTTGGATGCGTCAACACCATAGTAAAGCGTTACGGCTTTAGGATTTCCTTTAGTGCCCAAAGCTGGGTAGGCGCCAACGATTTTGCCAAAATATTTTGCAGACGAGAACTTCGGGCGAAGATCCACGCTGAAAGGCTTAGAAGATAGCATGTCCTTGGCTTTGTCTTTATCTAACCCAAACACGTCAACCGGCACGCCATCAGTGTTTTCGCCAACAGCAATATTTATTACGCCGTCTTTACCAACAGCGTTTCCAGGCATCGGGATAGACGCAACAATCTTACCGTCGGCAGCATCGGTAGAAGGCACACGATGCAGTTTTACTGGAACGCCCATTGACTTCACAATTTTCTTAGCATTTTCTAAACTTACGCCAACAACGCCTTTTGCTGGAACGCCAGGGCCTTTAGATCTTAGAATTTTTACAACTGTTTTAGTTGACACTTTAGAACCCGGCTTAACGTTTGCGTATCGGAGGAAGTTGCCCTTCTTTTTGCCGCCAAACTCGTCTATAATTTTCGTACGGAAACCCTTATTTTCCAAGGATTTTACAACTTTGTCCGCATTGTCTCCAGCTTTTGCTTTAGGGATTACTTCCGGATTTGAATTTAAGCCCATAAAAGTAGTAGAAGTGTTTCTAGTGAAATACCAGACTGTTCCGGCAAGAATAAGCACTACCGACAGGACAATGCTGGTAATCATAATTGCAAGACGCTTGCGATTGTTAAGAAGATTGGCTTTGTTTGAGCTTGTTTCTTTTGCGGGATTTGGTTGAGAGTTTTGCGGCGGCTGGTACTGCGGTTGGGGCTGCTGCTGGTATGTCAGTTGCGATTGGTAAGACAGTTGCTGCGGTTGTGACTGAGGCTGCTGACCTTGAGGATTAACTTCACTTTCAACTACAGCCCCACAAAAACCGCAGAACTTATCTCCCTCATCAATCTTATTTCCGCAATTTATACAAAACATCGAAACCTTCTATCACGCACTCAACAATCTCATTTATAAAATGAATTCTATTTTCTATACTACAGCTACTTACTTGATTTTTTAATACGGAAACAAACGCCGGGGAAATACACGGCAAATGTTTCCAATAACTCCAATACCACTCGCCGCCGGTTTGCGATAAGCTAGATACCATGGTTGGAATGATCGCAAAAGAAGATATTGAGCGCGTGCGCGCTGTGGCAGATTTGTACGATATTGTGTCTGCAACGGTTACGCTTAAGCCTTCGGGAACTGGCACTTTCGTAGGTCTTTGCCCATTCCACGATGAAAAAACGCCTAGTTTTAGCGTGCGTCCAAGCTTGGGCGTGTGGCACTGCTTCGGATGCGGCGCAGGCGGCGACGTTTTTAAGTATGTTGAGCAGAAAGAAAACATTGATTTTCGCGAAGCTGTTGAGTTTTTGGCGGATCGCTACCATATTGAAATGCACTACCAGCAGGCGGAAAAAGGCGAATCTCAATCGCACGGTTCTAAGCGAGCCAGGCTTTTAGAAGCAAATGAGGAAGCTCAAAAGTTTTTCGTTTCAAATCTTAATACTGAGGAAGCTGCTGCCGCGCGCGAATTGCTTGCCGGGCGAAACTTTACTCCTCAGCAAAGTGCGCGTTTTTCTTGCGGTTACGCCCCTAAAGGCTGGGATAATTTAGTTAGATACTTAGCAAATAAAGGTTTTACGCGTCAAGAGCTTCTCGACGCGGGTCTTGCTAGACTCGGTCAGCGCGGAATATACGACTACTTCCGTGGCCGATTAACTTGGCCTATTCGCGACTCGACTGGTAGAACTCTTGGCTTTGGCGCTCGCAAGCTTTACGACGACGATTCTATTAGCGCAAAGTATATTAACACTCCCGACACTGCGCTGTATCGAAAAACGCAAGTTTTGTACGGAATTGACTTAGCTAAAGCAAATATTGTTAAAAAGCGTCAAGTTGTAATTGTTGAAGGCTACACGGACGTTATGGCCTGCCATTTAGCTGGTGTTGATACTGCAGTTGCTACTTGCGGAACTGCTTTCGGCGTTGAACATGCGAAGATTGTGCGCCGCCTTATTGCTGATGATTCTTTGGGTGCAATTCAGCTTGTTGGTCCTCTAAAAGTGGATGGTCAGTCTGTAAGCTCGCGAATTGTTTTTACTTTTGATGGTGATGCTGCCGGTCAGAAGGCTGCGCTTCACGCTTTTGGCTTAGATTCTGCATTTTTGACGCAAACTTTTGTTGCTGTAGCAGACAATAATCTTGATCCTTGCGATTTGCGCATTCAGCGCGGTGACGACGCTGTGCGCTCGCTTGTTTCGCACGCAAGTCCGCTTTATGACTTTGTTATTAACACTGTTATCAATCGTTTTGATACTTCGTTCACGACTGGCCAAATGGGTGCGGTGAAAGCTGTGGCTCCTCTTATTGCGCAGATTCGCGACCGTTCGCTTCTTGACTTGTATGCTCGCAAAGCTGTGCGCGCAATTGGAGTTGATTTAGCTGTTATGCGTAGGGAAGTTGAGGCTTCTCGCCGTCGTTTGCAAGTTCGAGACGACGACGCTTACGCATCTAGGTATACCGCTACTCCTGCTGGCTTGCCGCAGGCTGCTGAGCGTGATGCAGATTCTAAAGTCTCTAGAATGGCTATTGTTCGAAGTGCTGCGCAAAATCAGCGTTATTATCGTGTTGATGATGCTGTATTCATGTGCGAGCAGCAGTTTATGGCTTTGCTTCTGCAAGTTCCGCTTGCGTTTAACGAACAATTATTTGCAAAATTGACGTTAAATAATTTTATTACTCCAGTATTTAGAACGCTGTTTCAAGCGTTTGTTGCTGCGGGAGGATTGCCGACTGGCAACGTTACGCAAGGATTGTGGTTGCATATGATGACTAAAGCGGCTGGACCTTTGCTGGAGTCTGTTATTACGGAACTTTCGGTAATGCCATTGCCGCTTCCTGCGGCTTCAGACTCGTTAGAAGATGCCGGCAATCGGCAGAATCAGCAATCTTCAAACGGATCTCCTTCGGATGTTTTGCGAAAAGCTACTGCTGCAGAAAGCAAGTATGCGAACGAGCTGCTTATTCGACTTTTAGACGTTGGTTTTATGCGTAGAATTGGTGCAGCTCGAGCGCGTATGGCGAAGCTTAAGGATGGTCAGGAAAAGCTTGAGCTTCTAGGGAAGATTACCTCAATGGAAGCTGCTCGCAAAAACTTGCAGTCGCAAATCATGTAGTATAGCCACGAACGCTCCAAACGTGAGATAAGTTGCGCGCGTTTGCGCGACGACCTGCTTTAGCGCAGCGATTTAGCGCGCGAAAGCAACTCGGAGCGTGAGCTTGCTCAAGTTGAAAGCACAGTGTGCTTTCAACGCAAGCTCAGTAGCGAGCGCGTTATCCGCGCGAGCGTTAAGCACGGTGTGCTTTCAACGCAAGCAGGTAGTTGCGCACGTTTGGAGCGTAGCGTCAGTTACTAAAGTCAATATCACCGAGCTTCTCAATAAGCTTCATATTCTCGCTGTAGTCAACCGGGCAAGAAATCACGTCCACTCCGCTTTCCTGCTCCAAAGCAGCGCGAAGCATATTGTACAAATCTTCCGGCTTTTTAACAGCGTGACCGCGCGCGCCAAAGCTTTCCGCCAGTTTTGGCACGTCCGGATTATGGAAATCAACGTACTCGTGCTCGCCTGCGTGAAGCTCCATCTTCCACTTAATCAAGCCGTACGCGTTATCTTCCCAAACAAGAACAACCATGCGACTTCCAACGCGCACAGCTGTTTCAATCTCTTGCACGTTCATCATAAAGCTTCCGTCGCCCATTACGGCCAAAACTGGTTTTGCGTTCATTTTGCCGCCAATATCGCGAATAAACGAAGCTCCAACAGCACCCGGAAGCGTCCAAGCCATAGTAGAAAGACTGTTGTCGATTATGCAAGTATTCGGGTGCATAGTTGGGTACAAGCGTGCCATCCACATTTTCAAAGCGCCCGTATCTACAAGCACCTTCGTGCCTTCAGGAACAGCGCGGCGAATATCGTAAACTACGCGCTGAGGTTTCATTGGCATACTTTCGTCGTTTTCGCAAGAATGTAATTCTTCCGTAAGTAGTTGTCGAATACGAGGGTGACTTACGTCGAAAGTTACGTTGCGCGTCTTTAATACTGCTGTAAGAGTTTTAAGCGTTTGGCCAATATTTGCCATAATATTCAGCGCAGTAGGGTAGTGCGCGTCGGTATCTTCCACAAAAGTATTGATGTGAATAATAGTTTTATCAATATTCGGGTTGATTTTCTTAGGATCAAATTGTTGAATTGAAAAACCTACGGCAATAATCAAATCAGCCGTGTCAAAAGCGAAGTTTTCGTAGTCGCGATGCATAAATCCAACGACTCCAAGCGCATTCGGATGATTATCTGGGAAAACGCCTTTTCCTTCAAAAGTAGTTGCGACCGGCACATTAAGCTGCTCAGCAAACGCAAGAAGCTGATTTTCTGCGTGAGATCGCGCAACACCATTTCCAGCTAAAATAATAGGCTGCTTTGCTTTACTAATAATTTGAGCGGCTTCTTCAATAGTGTCCGGAGCTGGCATAATGTGAAGTGGATGCGGCAGTGGAAGCGGCTTCGCGTCTGCAGGCGCTTGCATTTCGCTAATATCTTCCGGAATAACAAGGCAGGTTGCTCCCGGACGATTGCGGCCGGCAATAGAGAAAGCTTTTCGAACCATTTCCGGCGCGGATTCTGGAGCAAGCATCATAGAAGACCATTGCGTAATCGGCTGGAAGAGCGCAACTAAATCAATAATCTGATGAGATTCCTTATAAAGTCTAGAAACATTACCTTGTGCGCAAATTGCCACAAGCGGGGTAGTGCTTGCGTTTGCTTGAGCTACAGGAAGCGTTAAATTCAATGCTCCAGGGCCTAAAGTTGCTAAGCATACGCCCGGCTTTCCTGTAATATGAGCGTATGTTGCTGCCATAAAACCGGCGCCCTGCTCGTGGCGAGTAAGTACAAAACGAATGCGGCCGTCGCGCTCAATTGCTTCAAGAAGTGGAATATTTTCCTCACCCGGAATACCGAAAACTACTTCAACGCCTTCATTTACTAAGCATTCAACAATTAAATCTGCAGTGTTGCGCTTGTGGTTTTCGCGAAGATGCTTTTGGCGAGCAAGTTTTTGTTCAATCTTCTTATTTTCTGTTTCTTGTGTTTCAAACATATTCCGCTTCTTATGTAGTAAATAATTATTTGTTCATTTCCAACAAATTCTTTTCTACATAATATACGTATTCCTGTCTTTTGCGACATGCTTTGCTTATGCGCGTGTCACAAAAAAGGGCGGAATTTTGTGTTAGCTACTTTAGGCTAAATCACGCTATTAATAGTTGCTAATTTATTGCTATTGCAACGATTTTGTCGGGAGTTTAACCTGTTTGTGGGACTGGGTTTCTAGTACAATAGGAGCATTGTGTTTACTGCCTTACGGAGGAATGATGAAGCGCTGGCTGTTGAATCTGGTCAAGTGTGAAACCATTCTTATTGTTGCGGCTATTTTAGCGATTATTTCTTGTTTTTTCGTGCCTCCTGATTGGCAATATCTTGGCTATATTCACGTGAACACAATTTCTCAGCTTGTTTGCCTAATGATGGTTGTGTGTGGATTCCAACGCATTGGTGTATTTCGTGCGATTGGCGCGCGTCTTTTAAGGCACGTTAGAACTGAGCGCGGGCTTGTGATTGTGCTTATGTCGCTAACGTTCTTTTCGTCAATGCTTATTACGAATGACGTTGCGCTTGTGACTTTCGTGCCGTTTGCGCTTTCCGTGCTTGTTATGGCAAATGCTGAAAAACGTTCGATTCTTGTAATCACGCTTATGACTATTGGCGCAAATGTTGGAAGCATGCTTACGCCTATTGGCAATGCGCATAACTTGTACTTAAAAGCGCTAACGCATATGTCTACTAAAGACTTTTTGACGATTATGGCACCGTATACGGTTACTGCTGCGGTGCTTATGATTGTGTTTGCTTTTGTGTTCTTTAAGTCTCGCAAAGTTGATCAGTTTGCAGGTTTGCATGGTGACGATATTGAGCAGAGCGTGCTTGCGCCTTCGCATGGACATCCGCAGCCGGATGAGATTCGCGTTATGGGCTACGGTATGAGCTTTACTCGTTGGCGTGTTATTGTTTACAGCCTGCTTTTTGTGGTTTGCTTGTGCGGTGTTAGCGGTTGGATTCCGGATTGGATTATGGTTGTGATTATGGTGGTGGCTTTCCTTCTTTGCGACCGTCATGTTTTCCGCGTGCTTGATTGGGCTCTTCCGCTTACATTTATTATGTTCTTTATTTTTATTGGCAATATGCGCAGAGTTCCAGGCTTTAGTGATCTTGCACAAATGTGGGTTGGGTCGCATCCTATGGAAGTTTCTGTGGCTTCAAGCCAGTTTATTAGTAATGTGCCAACGACGATTTTGCTTTCGGGATTCTGTGATCAGTGGAAGATGCTGATTATTGGTACGAATCTTGGCGGAATGGGTACGCTTATTGCTTCTATGGCTTCGCTTATTTCTTACAAGGGAATTACGCATCAGTATCCTGAGCATAGGGGACGTTATTTGCTTACGTACACGATTGTGAACGTGTTCTTCCTTGCGGTGTTAATGTCGCTTGCGTGGATTATTGAGTAGTGTTTTTGTAAGTTTTATAGGCGACTTTTATAGGCGATTTCTGTTATTTTCTGTTTTTAAGGCGCGTTGATAGTGCCGTTTTGATATAATAGCCATTTGTTTGCCTCTGTAGCTCAAAGGATAGAGCAACGGCCTTCTAATCCGTTGGTTGCGCGTTCGAGTCGCGTCGGGGGCACGGTTAAATCTTGAAACGGCGTTTGGGTAATTACTGTTATTTTCTCAGTTCGTTAGCTGAGTTTTTAACGGTCTTTGGGTAATTACCGTTACTTTCTCAGTTAGATAACTGAGTTAGTAACGGTGCTGAGGCTATGGTTTATGCCACAGAATATCCATCAGCTTAGCTTTACGCACTTTTTGGCCGTTTACCCTGCATTTCTTATTAGTTTAATTGATTTAAATTGCTTAAAAGTATTGGTGCAAATTAGTGCAAGTTGAAAAATTTGGATTATGAGCCAAAAATTTCCTGGGGGGGGGGGGTATAGTATTTAAGGCTCGATATGCAGGGAGGAGATGTGTCGATGAGTGATTTACATCGCAATAGCCGTTTCCTTCGATTCTTGCGCTCAATTCGTAGTAAAACCACGTGTGTTCGTCGCGCGATTGTTGCGCTTTTTGTTGCAATTGCAACGGTTCTTGCCACTTTTATGATTATGCCATCCGCCTCTATGGGCGCTAGCCAGCAAAGCGAGACTAAACAGGCGCAAACTCAAGCCGAAAAGCCTGAGAATAAGACTGCGGCGGATAATAAGGCGCCTGCAAAAGACGGAGCTGGCGTAAAAGACGGGGCTGCTGCACAGGGCGAATCTGCTGCAAAGCGCAAAGCTGAAGAATCTAAGACTGTAGAGCATAAAAATCCGCAGCCTTCTGCCAATACAGACGCCTCTAATGCAGACCACACCAAAAACGTTGACTCAGAGAAAAAACAAAACCCTGCTGTAGAAGACGCGAATAAGAATCCTAATAAAGACGTTAAAAAAGAAGAATCTGCAAAGAAATCTAATCGCCAAAAGCGTTCTGCAAAAGAAGATGATCGTGCTGCTGGTGGCAACGTTGAGCTTCCAGAAGGGTGCAAAAATGCTGGCAAAGGTATTAAATTTTTCAAAGATTGTTATGTGCTTCTTTATAATAACTCTGAAGAGAAATTGACTTTAGATGCGCAGCTTGATGGTAAAGCTGAAAATATTAGTCCAGCATTCAAGATGTATAAAGATAAAAAAAAGAAAATCTTAGTGGATGCAGTTACGCCATCCAACATTGTATTTAAATTGGTTAAGCTTAAGGGTAACAAAAAAAATGAATATATTCCTATTCCAGATTGGGTAAAGTTTAAAAATCCTGATTCTAATGATCCTAATAGTAGTTCTGATGGTGTTATAGCTATATATCCAGTTGGAAAGTGGACTGAGTGTAAGCAATACGAGTTTGGCATTCAGGTTCAATATCCAGATTACAGCGAGAAGAAGAAACAAACTCATAGTAAAGTATTCAAAATAAACGTAAATGTTAAAAAAGATGTTGATAGTAATGATTTAGAACTTAATGTTTACAATCATGAGAATTCCGATCCAAAGCCTTCAGAAATAGATGATAAGACTGGAATAACTTTTAAATCAGGCGAAGGTGGCAAATATAGCTCAATCACACCTATTTTTATCGATTCTAAATCCACAAAAAAGCCTGGTCTTATTTACCACCATATGATTTGCCATAAAGAGAGTAGTAGTGATGGTAGTGGTGATTCTAATGACAATTACACGGTAGATAAAGTTAACGGCTTGAGTTTAGGTGTTAAAAATGGAGCCTCAGGCACACAGACTCAGTTCGCTCATATAGAAAATCAGACTAAGCCTTCAACTGGTGCAGATGCTTACGCTGTGTATGAGAAGGGTGACGATACTACAGAGCGCTCGCAAAGCTGGATTAGTGGCAAGCCTGAAGCGGCTGGCACTTTTACGTGCAAAGTGTTTGCTGTTAAGAATGTTGGTATCAGTAACAGTATTAATAATGCTAAAACATTCTCAACTGAATATTTTGCAGAATATGTTACAAATAGAATAAACGCTAATACTAGTGCAGTATTTGAGAATCCCGATACTAATATTTATGAAGCTCATATACCTAATACAAGTACATCTGGATTAGATGAGTCTGTGTACAAGCCTCAAAAAACCATCGACTGGAATGTTAAGACCATTAAGATTGTTTTTGAATCGAATAATAAGCATCTTGAGGTTAAAGATGGCGATCTTAAGCTGAACGTGTATCCGTTTAAGAACAATGATGCTGGGTCTGGTAAACCTGGAGCGTCTGCTTCTTCGGCGTTGGCTGATGGCGGCACTGTTTCTGCGATGCTCGGTATGGAGCTTAAGCCGTCTATTGAAGCCACGTCTGAGGCGGATTCTCAAAAAGCAATTACGCTTAAAATGTTGTGCTCGAAGGGTGAGGAGCCGCAAAAAACTAACGCAGGCGGTGCAGGTGGCACAAGTAATTCAGATGGCACAAGTAACGGAGTTGCTGCAGGCGGTTCTGGCACTACAGGCAACACAGATAACAAAGGTCTTGTGTATACAAAATGGGAAGAGCCAAGCAAACTTGGATTTACTTTCCCAGATGAAAATGCTCAAAAACCATGTACTTCAAAAAAAGACAAGCAGACTTGCTCACTTGAAGGATCGACTAAAAACTTTGCTGCTACTACTAATGTCAGCGCTACGTTTAAGTCAGCGGAAGCTGGCGATTACCAGTGCGTTGTGTATGCTCTTAAGCCAGATGCGCTTACTAAGTTCAACGAGGAAGCAGCTAAAACAGGCGTAACACCAGAGAAAATATCCACTGCCTTTGCGGGCGCGAAGCTAACAGCCAACAAAAATCTTGCAAAGTTGACTATTAACATTCACGTTCCAGAAAAATTTACTTTGCCGCACACAGGCGAGTGGAATTGGAACTTGCAGCTTGGCGCTATAGCTGCCGTAATGGTGAGCGTGCTTGCCGCAGGATTTGTGGCAAGTCAAAGTGACTCATACAGAAAACTATTTTACGAAAGGCGGCGATGCTAATGTGAAAGCTGCCTACGTAATCGAAGAACAGAACAAAACATAAAATAAACGCACAAACAAGTGCCGAATGGGTACACAAACAAGTGCTTAGCAAGCACAAACAAGGCTCAATCGGTACGCAAACACACAGTAACAAACACACAGTAACAAAACATAAAACACAAAAACAAAACAACTTATTCAAACTGCTCTTAGGAGCATCGAGTAAAGGAGAAAAGATGAATAAATTGACAAACAAGTGCGTGGCGGCGATTGCGTCGCTCGCGATGGCTGGCACGCTGTGCGTTGCTGGCGCCGTGACCATGGCCGGCGTCGCGTGGGCGGCTGTTCCTCCAATTAATCAACACCCTCATAATCCTTCTGGTCCGCAAAGTGGTGGTACTGGCGATCAGCAGGGTTTAGCCCCGTGGGATGCGAAAAATACTACAACAACTGGTAGCATCACTATTTTCAAGTGCGATGCGGCTGAAGGTGATTATACGCCAGCTGACGCTAATTCCCCTTCGTGCCCTGCGAAGCACAAGCCTCTTAAAGCAACATTTAAGGTAACAAAGGTTGAAAAAGTTAACAATGAGACTCTTAACTACGCTTCTGAGAATGATTGGGCTAAGTTAGCTGATGTTGTTAATGATTTGAATCGTAACGACGAGACCAAGATCGAGCTTGGAACTGGCGACGATAATGTGAAGACTCAAGAAACTAATGAAACTACCGGACAAACAAAGTTCGATAATCTTTCTCTTGGCTTGTATAAGGTTGAAGAAACTAAGGCTCCAGCTGGCTACGGCGCAAATGATATGAGCGTGTTCTATATTACTTTGCCTTTGATTAAGCAGGAGGATGGCAAGACTAAGTACGATTACAATCCAGTTGTGCATCCAAAGAACAAGAATCTTACAAGCACTCTTAAGAAGGTTTTGAGTACTGATAAGGGTGATAACTTTGTTGATGTTAAGGACGACATTGTTTACGAGATTAGTGCTGGTGTGAATCATCCTTCTGGTACTTTGACTAAAGACAGTATTAAGGATTTTGCAGTGTTCGATGACGCTCCAAATGATACGTTTGAGACGATTTCCAAGGATAATGTTATCAAGTCTGTAACCGTTGATGGACTTGAGAAAGCTCTTGAAAAGACGACGGATTACACCGTTAGCGTTACATCGAACGAAGCTACAGATGCTGTTACAACAGACGGTGATACCAAGGGGCTTGCGGCCAAGCATACTCGTATTTTGGTTAAGTTCACTCCTGCTGGCTTAGGCAAGATTGCGGGTGCTTTGAATGATGCTCAAAAAAACAAGAAGGACGAGCCTCAGGTTCACGTAAAGTTCAAGTTCCAGCTAAACAAAGACTATAAAGGCGGTACTGCTCCGACTGATCCGAACGAGAAAGAAGAAAACGGTCATAACAAGATTGTGAATAAGTCTGGTTTCTTCAAGGCTCATGCTGGTAACGCTGATAAGGATCCAGATCCTATCATTTCTGGTGATGATGATAAGGGTACTTCTACTAACACGTTTGGTTATCTTCAGGTAAACAAGCATGACAAGAAGACTGGCGCTGGACTTTCTGATGCTGAGTTTAAGCTGTTTAACTCTAAAGATAAGGCAGATGCTTGCAACGCTGCTTTGTTGAAGGAAACAAAAGATCAAACACAAGCCGCAGCTGAAAATACTTATCCTAAAGATTGCACAGATGGCGCATCCACGAATTTCAATGGTAAAACTGTTGAGGGCGGTAAGTTCCAGGATGCTTTTAAGGCTCTTGCTGGTAAAGACATCTACCTTGTTGAGATGAAGGCTCCGACGAATTACATGCGTTACCCTGGTGCTGTTGCAGTAAAACTTGAGGAAGGTAAGACTAAAACTGTTGATTTCCCGAACAGTAAGATTGAGGATACGGGAATCAACACTCCGTGGTTCAACCTTCCTGCAACTGGTGCTGCTGGCGTGATTATTTTCGCTGTTGCTGGCATGGGCTTGATTGCGGCTAGCGTGTTCCTCTACATGCGCAATCGCAAGGAAGAGGATCAGCAGCAGAATGCCTGATCTGCTTTCTAAAGCTGGTCTTGTAGTCTAATGGCAAGTGTGAGTCTAGGGTTTACTTAACTAAATCCTAGACTCACTTGCTCTTATGGTCTAAATCACTCAAAACATTCGGAAGCTTTGCAGTTGTGCTTTGCTAACGTTGTTAGTGTAGCTTTGCGCAAGTGCTCTGCAGACGTTGCGTATGAAGCTTTGCAGTTGTGCTTTGCTAACGTTGATTCCTGTTGATTAGCGAACACTAACATTAGCGCTGCTGCACACGCCACACCAAGCACTCTTCCTGCCACACCAAAAAACAACGGTGGGTGAATTAACGAGTGAGGGGTGGGTGTTGCTTGGTCGAGCAATATAAAAGCGGAGCGATAGTAATAATCTTTTTGATAAATAACTATTTTTGAAAGAAAGTAAGTAAAAAACTAAACTTAACTATGCAACCTTTAAGTCCAAATAAGATATAAGAGCGTAGCGCTGCGAGACAAGTAACACCCACCCCTCACAGCCACATTTCATAACTATCGCTCATAACCACATAACCAAATCAATCTAAGCTTAATAATCCACGAACCGAGGAAGCATGAAATTAAACAGCGCTGTTACGAAAGTATATGCTTTCTTCAAGCACCCCACGTCACAACAATCACCACAACAATCACCACAACAATCACCACAACCCGCACCAAAAAAGCCTAAGTCGCATCTTCGCCGCATTTTAGAGCCAATCGCTCTGGCAGTCGCCGCAATCCTATGCTTCACGTACCCAGTGGCGTCTACTCTTTGGAACAATAACGCTTCTAAGCAGCTTTCTGCCGCTTACGACAAGCTTAGCCGCGAGCAGCCTAAAGATGCGCGTGCAATTAGCTTAGATAAGGCGCGCGAGTATAACGCGCATCGTAGCGCTATTTTTACGGCGGATCCTTATAATGGCACGGAAGATTTTAAGAAAACGCCTGAGTATAAGGATTATGAAAAGCAGCTTGATGAGCCGATGGGAATTATGGGAATCGTAAAAATCCCTAAAATCGGCGTAAAGCTGCCGATTTATCACGGCAGTTCTCAGGATGTTTTAGCGTATGGCGCGGGTCACCTGTATGGCACGGATTTGCCAGTTGGCGGCAAAAATAGGCATGCTGTTATTACGGCGCATACGGGTTTGCCGCATGCAACTATGTTTGACGACTTAATCTACCTTAAAAAAGGCGATTTTTTCTATTTTGATGTGCAGGGTAAAACCTTAAGATATAGGGTGTTTCGCATTAGTGTTGTTGACCCGAATGATATTAGGCTTATTCAGCGCGAGAAGGGGCGCGATTTGGCTACGCTTCTTACCTGTACTCCGTATGGCGTAAATACTCAGAGGCTTCTGGTTACTGGCTACCGCGTGTTGCCGGATCCTGTGAAGCCGCCTGACGATCATTTGCAGTGGCCGCTTTGGATGACGCTGTTTGTTATTGCGCTTGTTGGTTGCGCTGTGATTTTAACCACTATGATTGTTGCAACGATTTCCTCGCGTAAGAATAAGAGGAATATTCGCGGCAGGCATTTGCCTAATGCGTCTAATACGGAGCGTTTGTTAGCGCGCTACTTGTCTTCATTGCGGCAGTTTTCGCACAAGCCAAAAACTTCCAGCGTGTGATCAACAACCGTGTATCCGTGGGATTTGGCTACGTTATGAATCCATCCTTCGTCGTCTGGTGGCTCAATATCGACTGTTTTTCCGCAGCGTTCGCACACTAAATGATGGTGGTGCGTGTTTTCGTCGCAAATACGGAATAATTGCTGCCCGTTAAAGCGCACAGTGTCTACTTCGCCGCTTTGAGTTAATGCGTTAAGTTGACGATACACTGTTGCTAATCCGATTATTTCTCCGTCTTTGGCGAGTATTCTGTGCAAGTCTTGTGCAGAAACAAAATTGCGAGATTCGCGCAAATAGGAGAGTACGATTTCTTTTTGTCGAGTGTGACGACGTACAGGTTCGCTAGTCATCTCGAATCCTTTCGTTGTTCATCACAGTATTCAAGTTCGTCATCCCAGCAGCCTGTTGAATCCAATGCTGCCGCGGCTTCAACTGGGTCGTCGCTGAGGACTGTAATATGACCCATTTTGCGGTTCTTTCTAACTTCCGCTTTGCCGTAGTCGTGCACGTGCCATTCTGGGTGTTCCAAAATAAGCGAGCGCACAGGAGCCACATGCTGTCCGAGCACGTTTACCATAACGGCAGGGGAAAGCAGCTTAGGCTTTTTTAAGGGCCATCCAACAATTCCGCGAATATGAGCTTCGAATTGATCCATATCGCAAGCTTCAATCGTATAATGCCCGGAATTGTGTGGGCGTGGAGCAAGCTCGTTTACTATTACTTGATTATCTTTAGTAATAAAAAGCTCAATTCCTAACGTTCCTGCAAGCTCAAATCCGCGAGCTAATCTTAAAGCTAATTCGTGCGCTGCACGCTCAACTTGTGGATCGACTACTGCCGGTGCCAAAGTCATGTGCAAAATACTATTGTGATGCACGTTTTTTACAAGCGGATACGTTACAAAGTCTTTGCCGTTTCCGGAAACAAGAATAGAAGCTTCAAAAGCAAAATCAACGAAACCTTCCAGAATTGAAGGTGGGAATTTGCCTCCGCGGTCTGCGCGATGGTGAATATTTGCAACGTCTTCTTCTGTGCGCAAAACATCCTGACCGTGACCGTCGTAGCCGCCTCGACGAGTTTTCAAAATCGCCGGCAATCCTATTTCGTCAATAGCAGTATCTAAATCGTCAAGATTATTTACTTCGCGCCACGGTGCAGTTTTTGTGCCGTGCTTGTTAATAAATTCTTTTTCAAATACGCGATCTTGGGTTATGCGAAGTAGGTCAGTTCCTTGCGGAATTGCGGTTAAATGGCGGACTTTATCTAGTGCGTCTGCGCTAACGTTTTCAAACTCGTATGTTAGTACGTCGCAACGTTCGGCAAGTTCGCGCAAGCCTTCTGGGTCGTCGTAATTAGCTTCAACCTGCAAATCTGCTACTTGGAACACTGGGCAGTCAAGAGTTGGGTCAAGAACGCCAATTCTAAAGCCCATGTGGCGTGCTGCAATAGCCATCATGCGTCCTAACTGGCCGCCGCCAATAATTCCAATCGTGGCTCCTGGCATTAAACGTTCAACAGCGCCGTTAGTTACTTCAGATAAGGTTGGCATTTGATTCCTCAACTTTCGCTTTGAGTTCTTCGCGATATGTTGCGAGTTCTTCTGCAAGACGCTCGTCGGTTGTGCTTAGAATACTTACGGCAAGCAAGCCTGCGTTTGTTGCTCCAGAATTTCCAACTGCAGTTGTTGCAACAGGAATACCTCCTGGCATTTGCACAATAGAAAGCAAAGAATCCCAGCCCGAAAGTGCGTGAGACTTTACTGGCACGCCTATAACAGGAAGCGTGGTTTGTGCTGCAATCATTCCAGGCAAGTGAGCTGCTCCACCTGCTCCGGCAATAATAATATGGAATCCTTCTTTACGAGCATTGTGCGCGAAGTCTGCCATAAGTTCTGGCGTACGATGTGCAGAAATAACTCTTTTCATGTAAGGAACTTGGAATTTATCTAGGATTTCACAAGCGTGACGCATAGTTTCCCAATCACTTGAAGATCCCATGACGACAGCAACGGTTGGCTTTATTTCTAACACGATGAACCTCCCTGACGTGCAATTGCTACTTTACGCAACACTAGGGAGAACTCGCCGAAGTTTTATGCAAAACTTAACAAATTATTTGTTAAGTTCACTTGTTTTTGGTCGTAATGATTTAGCCATTTCCAAGATTTGCTTTGCACTAGCTTCAGGTAAGTAAGCGTGTGTTACAGCTAAAGATATTTGCGCAAGTTTTGCAGAATCCAAATAGCATACGTAAACTGAGCTCGCTTCCGGCTGGAACTTCTTTTTGAAGAAGTAAAGCGATTTGAATCCGTAGGCAGGTTCCAAAATATCGGACATCATTTCCAGCGCGTGGTTAATAACATTTGAAGATTGTTGAGAATCTGCAATTGTTGCGTTTTCGCCTATTCCTGCCAAAGGTGCTGCAGATAAGCTCATAAATTCCACAGCAGATTCAGGATTTTCTAATCCCTCGTCGCGCAAGCGTTCTGCCATTCTTGCAATCAGCAATTCCATAATTCCGTTTGGACTATCTGTGCGATGTCGCATAAAATCAAGCGTCCAGCCAATAATTTTATGATCCCTATAAGTAGGCATCCAGCTTGTTACGCCAAGTACGCGCCCATTTTCGTCGATTGCGTACAGTATTTTCACGCGCTCGTCTTGAAGCTCATCCAAGCCACCCAAAGTAAATTTCATTTCTGGAAGAGCTTTAAGCTCAGCCCACTCTTCCGAAATTTCAACAATCTGCTGCTGAACGTCAAAAGAAGCCTGTTTATAGGTTGTTAAAATATCGCTTATTCCATCTCGTTTTGCTTTATTAATAGCGGTACGAATATCTTGCCATTTTTTGCCTCGAGTCTGCCACTTGCTTGGGTCTACAAGCATGTCTGTTCCAACTTTAATAGATGTAAAACCAAGCTTTTCTAACTCTTGGCGCACATTCTCATGAACTGCGTAGAATGCTGGAGACCACGAATTTTTTTCGCATAAGCTAATAAATCCACGAAGATCTTGCTTATATTCTTTAGAATCTCCAAACGGTCCGGTAAGAGTAAGCGCAATATCGTAGCTTAAGCGGTATGCGATTGCGGATTTTCCGCTTGGGGAGAACCAATAATGGTTATTTGGCCAAGTGGTCATGAAGCTCATAGTGTTTCCGCCAAGTTCCACAAGTGAGCTTGCTTTTTCTCTATCTTTTTCGTTGGTTGAAATTTTGCTTCTAAACCATGTAAAGCAAACTATAAAAAGAACAGCCCAAAATATTACGCCAACAGATTGTGCTAATATGGAAGATAGTGGTGTTTCTGTGCGAAGCATTGCGTTAGAACGATTTCCAAAGCCCATAGGCATCCATCGTCCAGGTAAATCTCGCAAAAGATGATGAATATTTGCAATAGGCTTAAAGTTGTCTGCTATCATAAGGCCAAAAGTTACGTAGCCTACAGCTGTAATCCACAGCGTTACAATAATTGCGATTAACCCTACGCGAACTTGAAAACGACCTGTAGTAATCGAAAAATGCTTAAGATTAATAGCAAGAAGAATAGTCATAAGCAGAGGCGGAAGAGCGGTAAGCATAAACGCAACAGCAACAGCATTATGCTGGTGTATTGAAATATGCTGATTTGTTGCAATAAGCGGCAAAATTGTAAAGTACATTCCAGCATAAAGCACAGTAATTGCGTTAATAACAATGGAAGTCCACGCTGCAAGCTTACGTCCGCGTAACATTCCCCACGCAACAATCAGCATAGTTACAATTGGCAGAAGAATACGAATCCACACTCCGCCAATAGTCGCGTGATGCAATCCGGAATGAAGCAAGCAACTATTTGCACTGTAATTACTAATGCAGCGAGTAACCCACGGTTTTGAACCCATTTGTGGAGACATAAACAGTCCAAGAGTTGTAAGAATGCCGGCGTGGGAGCGCGAAGATAATGCTAATAATGGTCCAAGAGCAATAATTCCTTGAGCGTACGCAAAAAGCTTTCGAATCTCGTAATCTGTGCCTTCCCACCAGTTTACGTTATGCTTTATTCCCTTTGGTTTGCACACAATATTGCCAATAATATGGCCTGTAAAAGCAGCAATAATAGTGCAATAGTCGCCAGGGTTTCCACTATAAAGCATCATTGCAGAAGTAACAGCGTAACCGATTACAAGCATTCGCCTATGCCACAAAATCGATTCGTTTGCCGAAGATGCCATAAAAGCGCCAATAAACAGCGTAAATGGAGACAATCTTATAGGGATTCTAGTAATCCAGTGCATGTTGCTAATAAGCATAGAAAGATTACCAATAATCGTCAGTCCAACAACTATTCCAATTAGCGTACTAGATACAGCAATAGAAACAATACGAAGTCTGCTTATGCGAGTTTCTGCAACGCCTATAAGAATAATAACGAGGAAACAGTTAACTAAAAGTGAAGGCATGCTGTTTACAAAAACAAGCGAGTGGCAGATTTTTATTAGCAGCTCCGACATGTTTGCATGCCCGAAGAAGAAGCTAGATCCTTTTGCAGGATGGTGTCGCATAAAAAGTTGCGCAAGAGTTGCGTTTGTGCCGTAAGTGTATAAGTGCATTAATGTTCTTGCAAACCAATGTAGGCAATTTATAACAATAAAAATGCAGGTGATTGTAAGAGCAAAAACGCGCTGGCGAAGCCAGGAAATAAAGTCGTGCAGAAAAACTCTAATATGGCTAGATGCCTGATTGCTGCTATGGTCTAAGCTTTTTTGTTTACCGTCTTCCTGGCCTCTGAGCTTATGCTTATTGAAAAAAGACAGTGCCATATTAGTCTCGATTCACTTTTTTATGAACAAGAATTTTTACATTCGGATACGTATTTAGATTTGGAACAGTTTTTGAAATGCCTGCTTGTTTGCAGAAAAGATCAAGAACTACTTTCAATCCTGCTTGTACGGTATGCCAATCGTGTCCAGAATTTTTAGCAAGCATTGTTAAAACGTTAATACCTGCGCTGTGTGCGCTTAAGGCAATAGTTGCCTGATTTGCTTGAGATTTAGGATCCCAGTAGCCTGCAATAGCATAATAGTTTTGTTTTAGGGGAGCGTTTTTTCGCATTATTTTGCTAGGAACATGACGCTCGTATGCTGAAGTATTTCCGTTAAAGTAGCGTTTAATTGTTTCTTGACGGTTTTGATACGTTGGCTCTAGCTCGCCGCCGGCAGAATACATGCTTCTAAAAATATTCGGATGCGCTGGAACTAATTGGGTTGCGCAAGTTCCGCCTTGAGAAAAGCCTCCCATAAGCCACATGCTTGGGTCTTTGCTTACTGGAAGATTTTTTCGAATCCAGTTAGGCGCGTCTATAGTTAAATACGTTTCTGCTTTTCCGTACACTTTAGTATCTGCACAAAGTGAGTTATGTGTTGCTTCACCGTTTTGATCCGGGGCTACAACAATAGGAGCTAAGCCTTTATGAGCTTTTGCGTAATCGTCTAAAGTTTTAGCAATATCGCTGGCTGCAAAAAAGTGATTTGGGCTACCAGGCTGTCCTGCTAACATAACCATAACTGGAAGCTTTGGCGGATGCTTTACAAGCGCTGCAGGAGGCAAATAAACGTTTGCTGTGCGAGCTTTGAACTTTGAGTGTGTGTTAGGAATGTGTGCTGAGCGAAGAATACCTTTTTTAGGCATTTTCGGAAGCTTATTTTGTTTTGCTAAACTGTACCATTCTTCAATGCTTGCGGTAGCAGATTTTTCCTTATTAATTTCAAGCTTTGGGAAATTACCCATTCCAAATATTGATCCAAGCGTTGTGTATTCGCCGTAAACCATATCAACTCTTAAAGCCGTGCTAACAAGCGTTAAAACAATAGCAATAACAGCAACTAGTCGTTTCCAACCTTTAGTGAACACGAATGCTGTGCCAGCAAAGCCAACAAGAGCAAATCCTATTGCAACACAAATAATAACAAGCCAACCAAGGCTTACTCCAAACACAAGGAATACGTCTGAAATTAGCCAAGCAATTAATCCGCCAACTATGAAGAATATGCTTGCAACGCCTAGCTGTATAAGCAAGTTCACTATGCTAAATAAGTGTTTTGAACGTTTTGATTTAGTGAAAATCAGCACGAATAAAGTTAAGCCGGTTAAACTAAATAAGCTTGTTGGTAACCAGCCTTGCAAAAGACTTATTTTTGCCAATTGCAGCATGCTTGAATCCTACACTTTCTTGCTTAACTAGGTGCAAACTACTTTTAAAGTGAACGATACTCGCAATATTTCACCCAACCGAAATATAGTTTATGTATCTTAATTTTTTCTTAATATTTGCTTTAGTTTTTTATAGTTTTTACTGTTCTAATCGTAGTTGCCGAAACATATATTGTAATCCACCGGAAGTATGAAAAATATCAGCATGTCGAACTACCGGTACTAATAAATATGCAAGTATGACGATAGCAATAACTACAATGGTCAATTATTGTGCATATATAAGGATTCGTTTAGCTAGGAACGATTGGAATTATTATGGATGAAATTGCGCTTGAGACTTCAAAAAGCGAGAAGGAAGAGGGTGACTATAAGGGGGAAGACACTAAAGAGCGGAGTAATTCCAAAAATTTCTTTTCATCTTTGCTAAAGACATTAAATAAGCATCAAATATCTATTCCGCGCTGGCTTTATATAGTATTTTTTGTTCTAAATAGCGTTGGAATGATGGTTATTTTCCAGATGGGCGTGCAAACAGGCTCTCGCAGCCAGGTTTTGAATGGTCTGATTGACAATATTACGCGAATGTTCAGCAACATTTGGGAAAATTTAAACTTCGTATTTGTGCTTAATTTGCTTATTTTTGCGGTTATTTATGGGTTAATTATTATTCTTACTAACCGTTTTTGGCTTACCTCAATGGTTTTGCTGTCTCTTTGCATAATTATTTCGATTATTGAGTACATGAAGATTTTTGTGCGAAATGAGGCAATTCTTCCTGCTGACCTGAATTTTTTGCAAAGCGATACCGGCAATATTTCAACATTTTTGCCGCCTAATGCTGCTCGCGTTACTTTATACGCAATAATTTGCGTGATTATTTTCGTTGTAGTTTTTATGACGATTCATTTATTAGATAAGAATCGTGGAAAAGTAGTTTGGTTTGAAGACAAGCGTTTGCGCTACGGTGTGCGAGCTGGAATTTTTGTGCTGATTTTCGCATCCTTCTCGTGGTATGTTGCTTCTGTTGGCACTGTTGGTTCTGTTGCTAATTCTTTTAACCAATTTATGGGCGACCGTCCTGCAATGTGGGATTCTGCTTACGATGCGCAACTTAACGGACCAATAGTTGCGTTTACTAGGCAGGTTAATCCAAAAATCATGTCAAAGCCTGCAAACTATAGCGAAGAAACCATGAAACAAGTGGTAGCTCGCTACGAGAAAGCAGCTAACAAACTTAACGCTTCTCGTAAGAATAAAATAAATAACAGTACTCTTATTGTTATTCTTTCTGAATCTTTTGCAAATCCTTCACGCGTTCCTGGAATTTCTTTTAATAAGGCGATTATTCCTTTTATTGACAGTGTGAAAAAGAATACGGATAGCGGTCTTATGCTTTCTTCCGGCTACGGCGGGGGAACGGCAAATCTTGAATACATGACTATGACAGGTTTAAGCATGGTTAATTTTGATCCTTCGCTTACAAGCCCGTATCAGCAGTTAGTTCCTAAAAAATCGTGGATTCCAACAATCAACCGTTATTGGAACGATGGTAAGAACTCTTTGGCTTTCCACCCATTTGAGCCTTCCATGTATTTGCGAGCTAAGAATTATAAGAAGTTCGGTTTTACTAAGTTCTATTCTTTACGAAAGCCGGATGTTATTAAGTATCAGAAGCGTATTGATTTAGCGCCGTACGTGTCGGATGATTCCGCATATTCCAGCGTTTTGGAATCTATTTCGCGCAAGTCTTCTCCTGATTTTATTCAGCTTGTTACAATGCAAAATCATATGCCTTATAACGATTGGTATAAGAATAATGATTTTAAGGTGTCTTCTACTGATTCCAGCAAGCCTTTGGGTGAGGAAGAGTCTTCTATTATTCAAACGTACGCTAAAGGCGCAAATTATACGGATAAAGCAACTTCTAAGTTCCTTAATAATTTGAATAAACTCAATAAGCCTGTAACAGTGTTGTTCTACGGTGATCATCTTCCTGGAGCATACTCTACAGCTAGTGCGGATAAGAATAATTCTCTTATTTTGCATTTAACAGATTACTTTATTTGGTCAAATAAGGCTGCTAAAGAAAATCTTAAATCTTCTAAGAAGATTCACGCAAAAACAGAAGCTTATTCTTCTCCAAACTTCTTTATTTCCCAGGTTGCGCGTCATATGAACGCTAAGGTTTCGCCGTACGTTGCTTTCCTCACAAAGCTTCATACGCATATTAGTGCAATGGAGCCGCCTGTTGTTAACACAATTCAAGGCTGGGATAGAATCCCTGAGGGTCAACCAATTTACCTTGATCACGACGGCAGGCCAATGGTTTATTCAGCAATGGATGAGCAAACTAAGCAGCTTTTGGACGACTATAAGCTTATACAGTACGATGTTACAGCCGGAAAGAACTACACTCGCAACACTAACTTCTTTAAGATGCCTTAGATAAGCGCTTTTGAAGCTATGTCGTGCCTAAAGAACATGTGTGGAAGATTAAGATTGTCCAATATTGCGTAGACGTTCTTTTGCGCATCTTCTACGTCTTCTCCGTGCACTTGTACAAGCGCAACTCTACCGGAAGAAGTTACAAGATTGCCGGTTTCTTCCTGGCTTTTAACTCCTGCATAATACACGTGCTGACCTTGGGTTTCGTCAACAGGAATGTGCGGAAGTGGAGTTCCAGTAACTAAAGTGCCAGGGTAGCCTTCGCTTGCAATTATTACGCCGAGCGTAACACCGCTATTCTTCCAAGTAAAAGTTGGTGTTTTATGCTGCAAAATATTCCATATAGCTGCACCAAAATCTGAAGTGAGGCGAGGAAGCACAACTTCTGTTTCTGGGTCTCCAAATCGAGCGTTAAACTCAATAACTTTAGGGCCCGAAGCTGTATCAATCAAACCTGCATAAAGTATGCCTGTAAAAGGTGTTCCTTCTTTTGTTAAGCCTTCAACAGTTGGTCGCACAATCTCGTCAATAGCGCGTTTAACGGTTTCGCTACTGATTTGTGGCACAGGGCTATACGCTCCCATTCCGCCAGTGTTTGGTCCTTTATCGCCATCGTAGGCGCGCTTATGATCTTGAGAAATTGGCATAACCCAAAAGTCTGTTCCGCTTACAAAGCTCATAAGCGAAAACTCTTGACCTTGCAAAAATTCTTCAATAACAACTTTTGCTCCGGCAGATCCAAAACGGTGATCAACGAAAATATCTTCCAAAGCTTCAATTGCGGTTTGCTCGTCCATTGCAACAGTTACGCCTTTTCCTGCGGCTAAACCGTCTGCTTTAATAACAATTGGAGCACCATGCTCAAGCACGTAGTTTTTAGCTGGCTCTAAAGATTCAAAAGTTTGGTAGGCTGCTGTTGGAATGTTGTGGCGATGCATAAGCTTTTTTGCAAAATCTTTAGAGCCTTCGATTTGAGCCGCCGCCTTGTTTGGGCCAAAAGCTGCAATGCCGTTAGATTCAAAATCGTCTACAATTCCGTTCATAAGCGGCACTTCTGGGCCAATAAACGCAAAGTCGTAGTTGTTATCTTTAACGAAGCTAATAAGAGCTTCGTGATCCGACTGACTAATGTTTACGGTTTTAATTCCGTCTGCTGCAATACCCGGGTTTCCAGGCGCAACTGTTACTTCTTCAATGCTTTCGCCTTTAAGAAGTGCGTGTGCAATAGCGTGCTCTCTAGCGCCAGAACCAACAACTAAAACTTTCATTTTTTGTCCTTTATAGTTTTATTGCAACTCAACTGCAGCGTTTTTGCGTTCGATCATTTCGCCAATAACATAAGCTGTTTCGTTATTTTCGCTTAGTGTGCTAAGTGCTTCTTCGGCCTTGTTTTTATCAACCGCCAAAACCATGCCGATTCCCATGTTAAAAACGTTGAACATTTCGTCATGAGCAACTTTGCCAGCTTTTTCAATAACGTCAAAAATAGGCGGAACATTCCAGCTTGACGTATCGATTTTTGCGGCCAAATCATCCGAGTACATGCGTGGAATATTCTCAATAAATCCGCCGCCTGTAATGTGAGCCACTCCCTTAATAAGATGCTTTGCAAAAAGCGGTTTCAAAGCTTTTACGTAGATTCGCGTAGGCTCGAGCAGAACTTCGCCAATAGTTTTTCCATCTAGCTCTTCAAGTTTGGTGTTTACGTCGTAGCCTGCTTCTTCAAACAAAGCTTTACGCACAAGCGAGAAACCGTTCGAGTGAACTCCAGAAGAAGGCAAACCAATGAGAACGTCGCCAGAAGTAATAGTGGAGCCGTCAACAATATTCGTTCTTTCTGCAACGCCTACTGCGAAACCTGCAAGATCGTACTCGTCCTCGGCATACATTCCAGGCATTTCAGCGGTTTCTCCGCCAATTAAGCCTGCTTCTGCTTGAACGCAACCGTCTGCAACTCCTGCAACAACCTGCTCAAGTAGTGCAGGATTATTTTTTCCGCAAGCAATATAGTCAAGGAAGAAAAGCGGTTCTGCGCCTTGAGCTGCAATGTCGTTTACGCACATAGCAACGCAATCAATGCCAATCGTATTGTGCTTATTCATCATTTTTGCAACCATAAGCTTGGTTCCAACGCCGTCTGTTCCAGAAATCAGAACAGGCTCTTTGTAACCGAGGGAGGCCAAGTCGAATAATCCGCCGAATCCGCCGATGCCACCCATAACGCCTGGACGCTTCGTGCGATTCACATGCGATTTGATACGACGAACTACTTCGTATCCTGCTTCTACGCTTACGCCAGCTTCATCATATGCGTGCGGCATGTTGATTCCTTTCCTAAAATGTTATAAGTATTTTCTTAAATTTTATTAATAAATTGCCGTAAATAAGTAAAATATTAAGTTATATAAGGTTTTCGTGTGAATATTTACTGCGTTTTCTAACTTCTTGTAAATACTCGCGCTCGTTTTGAGGAAGCGAAGTCAAAAATTCTTCGCCGTAATCATCCAGTGCGGTAGGGTAGTCGCCATTAAAGTATGCAACGCACAATCCGCCGTAAGGAGCCGGCTTATTTAACCCAATTGACTCAACAAGTCCGTCCAAAGACAGGAACGCAAGAGAATCAGCATCAATATACTCGCGAATCTCTTCAACTGAATGTTTTGCGGCAATAAGCTCTTTAGTTGTTTGAATATCAATGCCGTAGAAGCAAGGATACTTAAGAGGTGGGGAAGAAATACGCATATGCACTTCTTTAGCGCCCGCTTCTCTAAGTAGTTGCACAATGCGCTTAGAAGTTGTGCCGCGCACGATTGAATCGTCAAGAACAATAACACGTTTTCCTTCAACAACACTGCGCACAGCAGAAAGTTTCATACGCACACCCTGCTCGCGCAATTCTTGAGTTGGCTGAATAAAAGTGCGAGCTACATACTGGTTTTTAATCAATCCCATTTCGTTAGGAAGACCACTTGCTTCCGCGTATCCTGCGGCTGCAGAAAGAGAAGAGTTAGGAACTCCAATAACCATGTCTGCTTCAACAGGGGATTCTTGAGCTAAACGAGATCCCATGCGCTTTCTTGCAGCATGAACGTTAATTCCGTAAATGTTAGAATCTGGGCGAGCAAAGTAAATAAATTCCATTGAGCACACTGCCTGCTGCACGTTATTCGTGTAGCGCTCAATCTTGTAGCCTTCGTCGTTAATAACGATTATTTCTCCAGGCTCAATATCTCGAATAAACTCTGCTCGAACAATGTCGAAAGCGCAAGTTTCGGAAGAAAGCACATAGGCTCCGTTTTGCATTCGTCCAAGAGAAAGCGGGCGGAACCCGTTTGGATCCGTGGCACCAATTAAAGAATCTTCCGTAAGAAGCAGGTAAGCAAATCCGCCGTGAACAGTTAGTAACGCTTCTTTAACGCGCTCCATAAAAGTTGGTTTATTAGAGCGACGAATCAAATGCATTAGTATTTCAGTGTCGGAATTGGAGTGGAAAATAGCGCCATTGTCTTCTAAAGAATTGCGTAAGCTTGTGCAATTCGTCAAATTTCCGTTATGAGCTAAAGCAACATCTCCGTCGTGGAAGCGGAATAAGAAAGGCTGAATATTATCAACACTTCCAGATCCTGCAGTAGCGTAACGCACATGGCCAATAGCACGATTTCCTGTTAAACGTTCCATAACCTGCTCGTTGCTAAAAACTTGCGTAAGTAGGCCTAGTCCGCGATGTCCGTGAAGAGTGCCGTTATCGTTAGATACTATTCCAGCTCCCTCTTGGCCGCGATGCTGAAGCGCATGCAAACCAAAATAAGTGAGTCTTGAAGCATCTTTGTGACCCCAAACACCAAACACTCCGCACTCTTCGTGAATGTCTTCAAGCTCTGCAGACATCTTTAACCCCCTTGTAGTCGCTTACTTTAATTCGCGAAACTATACTCATTGTTGCACACGCTTCTAATAAGCTAATGTTACGTTTCATGCTTTGCTCATGCTCACGCCGTGAAGTACTGAACTCCAGCATCAAACAGTGGCTGTTCGTGGAAATCAGGAATGTTCACGTACAAGCCTTCGCCTGCTCGTTCGCAATGACCCATCTTTCCAAAAACTCGACCATCTGGGCTGGTAATTCCTTCAACGGACATAATCGATCCGTTTGGATTCACGTTCAAACTCATGCTTGGAACGCCGTTACTGTCAACGTATTGCGTAGCTACTTGGCCGTTAGCAATAAGCTTCTCCATGACTTCTGGAGTTGCAATAAAACGACCTTCGCCGTGAGAAATAGCAACAGTGTGAATATCGCCAACCTGCGTATTGCTCAACCATGGAGACATGTTTGAAGCAACGCGCGTGCGCACAATTCTGCTTTGATGCCTGCCAATCGTGTTATAAGTAAGAGTTGGGCAGTTAGAATCCATAGGAACAATATCGCCAAAAGGCACCAAACCAAGCTTAATAAGCGCTTGGAAACCGTTGCAAATGCCCAGCATAAGTCCGTCTCGATTCTTAAGCAAATCTCGCACAGCGTCAGTCACTTGCGGATTTCTAAAGAAGGATGCAATAAACTTTGCTGAACCGTCCGGCTCGTCGCCGCCGGAGAAGCCGCCAGGAATCATAACAATCTGGCTCTTATTAATCTCCTCAACAAGTTTCTTTGCAGACTCTGCAATATCTTTAGCGTTTAAGTTGTTAATAATAAGCGTATGAGCGTCGGCGCCTGCACGCTCGAAAGCAGCTTGAGTATCGTACTCGCAATTATTTCCAGGGAAGACTGGAATAATAACGCGCGGGTGAGAAAGCGGCTTCAGTTTTCCTGTGTGCGCGCGGTTTGTAGTAGAAGCATTATTTTCGTTACTAATAGTTTCTACAATCTCGCCAGGCTTTTTATAAGGGAAGATTGAGGAAAGTTCACTTTCCCAAATATTTTGCAAATCGCTTAAATCAACTTCTTCGCCATTTGCTGAAACAATTGCGTAATTCTCAGTCGTTTCGCCAATAATCTCAACGTCAACCAAGCTTGTATTCGCTAAAGATGGGACTTCAGCGTTTTCTTTAAGCTCAACGTAGAAGCTTCCGTATGCTGGCTTAAATAAATCATCGTTGCTTAAATTGTTGAATAATTTAAGACCAATATGATTTCCAAGCGTCATCTTGAATAAGATTTCCGCGCTTGCACCGTAGCCAGGCGTGGTCACAGCAAAAGCTTGCTTATTCTTCGTAATATTTTCGATTAATTCAAGAGTTTTAAGGAAACTTTCCTTTTCTGGGGTGATTCCGTCGGATTTATATTGTGGAGCAATTCGCAAAACCTTATGATTTACTCCCTTAAATTCTGGCGAAACAGTTAAACGTGCGTCTCCAGTAGAAACAGCAAAAGAAATTAAAGTTGGCGGAACATCCAAATGTTCAAAACTACCGCTCATGGAATCCTTGCCGCCAATAGCGCCAACACCAAAATCAAGCTGTGCGCTTAAAGCGCCAAGAACTGCTGCAGCCGGCTTACCCCAACGTTCCGGAACGTCGTGAGGTTTGCCAAAATACTCTTGCAAACTCAAGTACGCACGTTCGCGCGTGAAACCGCTTGCTGCAAGCTTTGCCAAAGATTCAACAACCGCAACATAAGCTCCAGTAAACTGATTCTTTTCCATCAAATACGGATTAAAGCCCCAAGCCATTGCGGAAGCAGTGTTTGTTTCACCAAATACTGGGAATTTAGCAACCATAGCTTGAGCTGGAGTAAGCTGACGGCGTCCGCCAAAAGGCATAAGCACAGTTGCGGCACCAATTGTAGAATCGAAGCGTTCTGCAAGACCCTTGTTTGAAGCAATATTAATGTTTGAAACAAGCAAGTGCATGCGTTCAGTGAGAGTCAAATTAGACTGATCCTGCCATGGGTTCGTATAAGATTTTCCAGCTTCAATATGCAGCACCTGCTGTTTTGCAGCGCCGTTAGAAGCCAAGAATGCGCGGCTTAAGTCAACAATAGTTTTTCCGCGCCAAGTCATGCGCATACGAGCTTCTTCGGTAACAGTCGCAATGATTTCTGCTTCCAAATTTTCTTCACGAGCGTACTTTAAGAATTCTTCAGCATCACTTGAAGCAACGTCAACAGCCATGCGCTCCTGGGATTCAGAAATAGCAAGCTCAGTGCCGTCAAGACCCTCGTACTTTTTAGAAACCTTGTCGAGATTGATAGTTAAGCCGTCTGCAATTTCGCCGGTAGCAACAGAAACGCCGCCCGCACCAAAATCGTTACAACGCTTAATAAGCTGGCAAGCATCTTTGCGGCGGAAAAGTCGCTGCAACTTGCGTTCAATAGGAGCGTTACCTTTTTGAACTTCTGCTCCGCATTCTTCAATACTTTCAACATCTTGTGCTTTAGAAGCGCCGGTAGCTCCGCCAATTCCGTCGCGACCAGTACGCCCGCCAAGAAGAATAATCACATCTCCAGGAGCAGGAGTTTCTCTGCGTACATGGTCGGCTGGGGTAGCGGCAACAACCGCACCAACTTCCATGCGCTTAGCAACATAGCCCGGGTGGTATAACTCGTGCACTTCGCCGGTAGCTAAACCAATCTGATTTCCATAAGAAGAGTAGCCTGCTGCAGCAGAAGTTACGATTTTTCGCTGCGGAAGCTTACCGTTTAAAGTCTCGCTAATAGGAGTGCGCGGATCTGCAGCACCAGTTACTCGCATAGCTTGGTAAACGTAGGAACGTCCAGAAAGAGGATCTCGGATGCAGCCGCCAATGCAAGTTGCAGCTCCACCAAAAGGCTCAATTTCAGTAGGATGATTATGCGTTTCGTTCTTAAACAGGAACAGCCAATCTTCGTCGTGTCCGTTTACGTCAACCTTAACTTTTACAGTGCAAGCGTTGATTTCTTCCGACTCATCCAAATTTTTAAGCTCGCCAGTATGCTTCAAATATTTAGCACCAATAGTTGCCATATCCATTAAGCAAACAGGCTTATTTTCACGATTTAACTTTTTTCTCAAATCAAGATAACGATTAAACGCTTCTTGAACTGTGCCATCGTCAATCGTAATATTCGTAAGCTCCGTGCCAAAAGTTGTGTGACGGCAGTGATCGGACCAGTACGTGTCAATAACGCGAATCTCGGTAATAGTAGGATTGCGATTTTCTTCCCTAAAGTATTGCTGGCAGAATTTTGCGTCAGCCAAATCCATTGCCAAGCCGCGATCCTCAATAAACTTCTGCAATCCAGCTTCGTCTAAACTGTTAAAACTATCAATTACTTCAACGTCTGCAGGAACTACTGTTTCTCGCTGCAAGCTTTTTACTTCGTCAAGACTTGCCTCTCGAGCCTCAACAGGATTGATAACGTAATGCTTAATAGCATCCATGGCTTCTTCGTCAAGATTGCCTTTTAGCGCAATTACTTTAGCAGTGCGCACAGTTGGGCGCTCGCCTTGACTAATAAGCTGAATACACTCGCTTGCGGATTGCGCGCGCTGGTCGAACTGACCAGGCAAAAATTCAACAGCAAACACGTGCTCGTTTGTTTCAATAGGCAAATAGTCGTAGGTGTTATCAACCGGCGGCTCGCTTAATACAGTTCGCACAGCAGTATTGAACAAATCTCCATCAATACCTTCTAAATCGTATCTGTTGATAATTCGTGCGGAAGTAATCGCGCTTATGCCAAGAATTTCCTTAAGCTCATGTAAAAGCTGCTGAGCTTGAACGTCAAAACCATTGCGTTTTTCCACATATACGCGAAATACCACGAGAAACCTACCTTGTTGAAAGTGCGGTATAGCAGTGTTTGTTATGGGCTTTTAAGTTATAAATTGTGGGTTAAGTTATGTGTTAAGTTGTGGTTTTAAATTATTGGTTAAATTATTGGTTAAATTATGTAAGAATGCGTGTGGCTCGCACCCCTAAAGGCACGAGCCACAACGAAATCTTATCGGTTCACACAATCATCTGGTTTACGCACGCAAAAGTCTAAACCTTCGCTTTTTGCTAAGTTTTCCAGCCTGATGTGAATTTCTTCATAAGCTGGGATTATGTCTCCCAAATCGCGTCGGAATAAGTCTTTATCCAAATGGCTTACGCCGTTTTCACCAGCATTGCCGCCAGCATTGCGCTTATCCCAAAGTCTGCAAGTATCAGGCGTAATTTCGTCTGCAAGAAGAATATTTCCTTGCGCGTCTACGCCCTCTTCAATCTTGAAGTCAACAAGCTGAACATCAATCTTGGAGAAAATATCAAGCAAAGCATTGTTTACAGCGTGAGCTTGGCGAGTAATTTCCGCCATCTCTTCGTCTGTAGCTAAACCTAAAGCCACAACGCCTTCTGGGTTAATAAATGGATCGCCAAGTTCGTCGGACTTCACGCAGAACTCCAACAATGGCTTCTTTAATGGTGTTCCTTCTTTAACGTTATAACGTTTTGCGAAAGAACCGGCAGCAGTATTGCGCATAATAATTTCCAGCGGAAACATGCGCATACGCTTTACGAGTTGTTCGGTATCGGAAATACGTCCGAGGAAGTGGCTTTTTACGCCGCGCGCCTCAAGTAAATGGAATAGTAAAGAAGTAATCCGGTTGTTTAAACTGCCTTTACCGGCGATCTGAGCTTTCTTCAGACCGTTACCAGCGGTTGCCTGGTTCATATATTCGACCCAGAGCACATTGGTGTCATCGGTAGCGTACAGTTTTTTGGCTTTGCCTTCATACAACTTGTCAAGTTTTTCCATGATATGCCCTCTCTTACGTGCATTCATAGTTGTAGGCGCAAACCAACAGTATTTGTAGGTTTACCTGACCTTGGCCAGCACGATTAGCGTAACAATTGTTACCTACAAAATTTCCGGCAAATATTGCATAGATGCAATATAAATTATTGTTTAATACCTTTATTTTCAAAGTATTTCAGCATTTGAGCTATCCGTCTGCAATGCTCTTACAATGCGTGTCGCATTTTTTCTTGCATCCTCTTGATTAGATCCCGTAGCAAGAGCCACTGCCATACGTCTGCGGCCGTGAACTGCAGGCTTAGCAAAAATACGCAAGCCGCTTCGATAATTTTCGTCCGCTTGTAAAGCTTTGGAAATATTAGTAAAGCCAACTTCTCCTTCGCCTTTAACAACAATTGCATGACTTGCTGCAACCTCGTTATCTTTTAACGAAAGCGAAGTGTAGTTTGCTGTAACAGGCACACCTAAAATAGCGAGCGCATGAAGCGCAAACTCGCTGTAATGCTGTGAAATCATAGTTACCATGCCAGTATCGTGTGGGCGAGGAGAAAGCTCGTTAAAAAGCAACGAGCCATCTTTTAACACAAATAACTCAACGCCGTAAACGCCCCAACCGGTTTCGTTTGCATCATGCGCAATATTAGTTAAACCTTCTACAGCGCGCTTCGCAATATTTTTTGCATTATTTCGTATTTCTTCAGGAATATTCGCAGGCTGCCAAGATTCTCTATAGTCTCCGTCTTGCTGACGCTGAGCAATCGGTTCGCAAGTAGTAATTCCTGCGCAAGAGCTTACTGTTAAAACTGTAAGCTCGTAGTCAAGCGGAGCTAAAGCTTCAACAATAACGCGAGAACACTCGTTTTCGTGACCAGCTGCCGCGCGCCTTCCATGCTGAGCTTCATCCCACGCAGCTTTAAGCGCTTCCGGGCTTTTAACTATAGACTGGCCGTGTCCGGAAGAGCTCATAACAGGCTTAACAACGCAAGGGTAGCCAACGATTTTTGCGCCGTCGTCTAATTCCTCGTAAGAGGACGCAAAACGGTATGGGGTAGTAGGCAAACCTAAATCTTCGTGAGCAATCCTACGCAAGCGCTCGCGATCCATTGCAATTGCTGCAATATCTGTGCTAGGAACAACCTGGATTTTATTATTCGCTGCATTTTTCAAAACTTTAGTTGCGATTGCTTCAACTTCCGGAATAATAATATTCGGATGCACTTCGTCAATAAGATTTTGAAGAGAAGCAGCATCAGACATATCTAACACTCTGTATTCGTGAGCTATTTGCATGGCAGGAGCGTTCTTATAGCTGTCTGCAGCGCAAACGCGCACGCCTAATCGCATAAGCTCAATAGCAATTTCCTTGCCAAGCTCACCTGAGCCAAGAAGAAGTGCTGTCAGGTTGTTACTGTTTTCAGTTACGCCAAATATGCGCTGATTTTGCTCAGAAAAACTCATATGTCTATTGTTGCATTTGCTATTGTCGAATAATTTATGTTGTTACTACGACGCGCCGAGGTGTGTTGCGCTGGCGTAAATCAAGAAAATCGTGTATAGTATTCCTCTGTTGTGTGATTCGATTCGTTTATTTGTTTATTCGTTTCATTTGTTTCACGCGCATGGTGGCTATAGCTCAGTCGGTAGAGCATCTGATTGTGGTTCAGAAGGTCGCGCGTTCAAGCCGCGTTAGCCACCCCACTTAAGCGGCGGGTATTTACCTGCCGTTTTTTGTTTTAGACGCACTTTTTTGCCGCTTACCATATTTTTTAAATAACCTCAGCCTATGGAGTAGACTGGTATGGTTACACATATGTATGTTGTTGTTGGATAACTTTCGTACTAATAGCACATGGTGCAGAAGGAGTCTTGTATGGCTGGTAAGGCAGCGCCTAAGGAACCATGGTGGCAGACAATGCTTCTGTTTGTGCCAAGACTTTTAGGCAAAGCAGTTCGCTCACTTTTTGGGGTAGGTGAATACGATGAAGCTTACCGCAGAGATGGCTTATGCTTTGTTATGCTAATTCTTGCCGTACTATTCTGCGCTTCTGAATGGTTTCATGTAAGTGGTTTTATTGGCGTTGGGCTGCATATTTTAGCTTCGGGTGCTCTCGGCGTTATGAGCGTTGTGCTTCCTGTGTGGCTAAGTATTATTGCTTTTCGCTTAATGCGAAATAGTGGCGCAAAATCTGGGAATCATCGAGTTGTTTTTGGTTTTATTATTCTTCTGTGCTCTATATGCTCGATTCTCGATATTTCTCTTGCGTCTAAAAGTCACGCTTTTGATTTTGAATCAGTTAGAAAAGCGGGTGGATTGCTAGGTTTTGCTTTAGGCTCTCCACTGTCTTGGGGTTTTTCTCGCATATTTGCTCTCATAATTTTTGTAATCATCTCTATTTTTGCAGTTTTAATGATTGCTCGTCTTCACGTAAGCGATATTGCAAATTGTGTTGCGTCAATCTTCTCAAAGAAAAACAAGAAAAACGCGCAGGATGAGGATTCTTTAGACGAGTCAGACGAGTCAGACGAATCAGACGATGCGAATGAATCAATTAAATCAGGTAAAACTAAAGATTCATATGAAGATAAGCCTTTGGAATTTGCTGAAGGTGTGCCAACTCACGACGGAAAATCTTCTAAAAAAGAAAGCGCTAATTTAGGCGCAGCTTACTTGCTTAAATTGTGGAAATCACTATTTAATCGCAAAAATAAAGAAAAAGACAATACTTTGCTCGACGAATATGCTGGAGATGACGCATTTTTGCATGCTGCAGCTGTTAATGCAGAAACAAGTGAAAATCTTGAGCGTGTTAAACCTCAGCGCGTTAGAACAGTAAGCAATCTTGAAGGCTACAGCGAGAATTATATTCCTGTAGATGCTAAAGATTCTTCAGATTCTTCGCAATCAAACAATAATGAATCGGGCCATAATCCTAGAAGCGCTTCTTCTTCGCCAATACTAACTTCTGCAGAAACCTTGCCTAAAGCTCCTATGAGCGCTTCTGTTGATTCTGCTAAGGATCCGTGGTCTAGTATTCCGGCGGAGCAAATGGATCAATATAGAAAAGATCAAGAAAACGAAGATAATTTAGCCGACGAAAGCGCTAAAAATAATCTAAACTCCTCGGAAGATTCCGCTTTACAACCGTACAGGCTTCCTGATTTGAACATTCTTGCTCATGGAAAGCCTCATGCTGCTAGAACCCAAGCAAACGACAATGTTATTCGCGCTCTAACTTCCACTTTTGAACAGTTTGACGTCGATGCTCGCGTAATCGGTTTTCTTAGAGGACCTTCTGTTACGCAGTACGAGGTTGAGCTTGGTCCTGGCGTTAAGGTTGAAAAAGTTACGAATTTGCAAAAAAATATTGCATACGCTGTAGCTAGTACGGATGTGCGTATTTTGTCTCCAATTCCAGGAAAGTCTGCTATTGGTATTGAAATTCCAAACGTAGACCGCGAAATTGTGCATTTGGGAGATGTTTTGCGCTCGCAAAAAGCCATGAATGACCCTAATCCTATGCTTACAGGCGTTGGAAAAGATGTTGAAGGTCATTTCGTAACGGCAGCTCTAGATAAAATGCCACATTTGCTTGTTGCTGGTGCTACTGGTTCTGGTAAGTCGAGTTTTATTAACTCAATGCTTACTTCGATTATTATGCGTGCAACTCCTGAGCAAGTTCGCATGATTATGGTTGATCCTAAGCGAGTGGAGCTTTCCGCGTACGCTGGCATTCCGCATTTGCTTACGCCGATTATTACGGATCCTAAGAAGGCAGCTCAAGCTCTTGAGTGGGTTGTTAAAGAGATGGATGCTCGCTACGACGACTTGCAATTCTTCGGTTTCCGCCATGTTAAAGATTTCAACAAGGCTGTTCGTGAAGGCAAAGTTCATGCACCGGCTGGATCTGAGCGAAAAGTTGCTCCATACCCGTATTTGCTTGTGGTTGTGGACGAGATGGCTGATTTAATGATGGTTGCTAAGAACGATGTTGAAAGTTCTATTCAGCGCATTACTCAGCTTGCTCGAGCTGCAGGCGTGCATTTGGTTCTTGCTACTCAGCGTCCGTCCGTTGACGTTGTAACCGGCTTAATTAAGGCGAATATTCCTTCCCGCTTAGCTTTTGCTACTTCGTCTGCCACTGATTCCAGGGTTATTCTCGATACTGTTGGTGCGGAAACTTTGATTGGTCAAGGTGACGCTTTGTTCCTTCCAATGGGTGCTGCAAAACCTCAGCGTGTGCAGGGTTCATGGGTGAGTGAGTCGGAGATTCGTAAAGCTGTGGAATACGTGCGCACTCAGCGCAAGCCAAAGTATCGTGAAGATATTGAGCAAATGGCTCAAAAAGCGGATGCTCAAGCTCAAAACAAGCTTAAAACAAGCGATATTGGAGACGATATGGACGAGTTGCTTCAGGCTGCTGAGCTTGTTGTTGGTTCTCAGTTTGGCTCTACTTCAATGCTTCAGCGTAAGCTGCGTGTTGGTTTTGCTAAGGCTGGGCGACTTATGGATTTGCTGGAATCTCGCGGCGTTGTGGGGCCTTCTGAAGGTTCTAAAGCTCGCGAAGTTTTGGTTCAGCCGGAAGATTTGCCAAAAGTTTTGGCATTTATTCGTGGCGAGTCTGACTCGTTGTAAAATAGTGTTATTGTGTTGCACAACTATGTTGGGTGGCGCGCTAGAAGTTTTTAGTTTGCGATAAGATAAAGGTATGCGTATGAAGAAGAATGCTAAGTCTTCGTTTTTTGAAGGCTGGAATTGTGCTCCAAATATCGTAACTTATGTGCGTATTGCGTTGGCAATTGTTTTTATTGTTTTATATTTGCTCGCAGGTGAGTGGGGTCATAACTCCGTGCCAATGCGTTGGGCGGCGTTTGCTGTGTTTGTTATTGCGGCGGTTACGGATAAGCTTGATGGTTGGTTAGCTCGTAAATATAATCAGGTTACCAAATTAGGTAAGTTGCTTGATCCAATTGCAGACAAAGTGTTAATTTTGGCAGCTCTTGTGATTGCTTCCGTTTTTGAAGAAGTTATTTGGTGGATCACAATCCTGTTCTTAATTCGTGAAATCAGCATAACAATTGTTCGTTTCTGCGTTATTGGCCGAAACGGTAGGGTTATTGCCGCTTCTTCTGCAGGAAAGTACAAGACTTTAACTCAGGTTATTGGCCTTGCAATGATTATTGCTCCTATGGCCGCTATTTTTAATACTCAAGTTACGCCTCCATGGTGGCTTACACTTTACTATTCTGTAGCTTTTGCTTTGCTCGGTATTTCTTTGGGCTTTGCTTTCTACTCTGCAGTGCTGTACGTGTACAGTGCTTTCTTTGAGAAGGATTCTGTTGATGATTCTCAAGCAGATAAGCAAGTTAATGAAGCTCCATTGCCACCGTTGCAATGAATAATTCTTCTCCTGTGTCTCTCAAAAACCTAGCTGAGCGTATATTATCTAATAGCGTTCAGCTAGGTTTTCATATTGCTGCTGCAGAATCTTTAACAGGCGGTTTACTTGCAGACGCTTTTGTTTCGGTTCCGGGAGCTTCTCGAGTATTTTGCGGCTCTGCTGTGACCTACGATATTCACGCTAAAGCTAAAATTTTAGGCGTTGACGCTCATCTTTTGCAAACCGAAGGTGCGGTTTTTAAGGATGTTGCTATGCAGATGGCAGTGGGGGCGTCTTTAATATATCGCGGTAGTGGCTGGAAGTATGAAGAGGATTCTTCAAAAGAATCTTCAAAAGAATCTTCAAAAGAATCTTCAAAAGAATCTTCGGAAGAATCTAACTTCCCAATAATTGGGCTTTCAACAACCGGAGTTGCAGGTCCTGGTCCGGACGGCAATAAGCCTGCTGGATTGGTTTATGTTGGCGTTTTGCTTCCAGAATCTTTTAATTTGCGAGATTTGATTTTGCAAAAAGCTAGTGAGCTTCTTGATTTGGATTGTGTTAGCAATATGTGGGATTACACTTCTAAAAAAGATGTTGTTCTTGTTTTTGAACTTAATTTAGAAGGTAGTCGTGAGCAAGTGCGTAAATCTACGGTACATAATTTGCTTAAAATCTTAGATTATTTACTTTCTGTATTCGAGTAATATTTGAACTTTTGGCTGATTTACAAGCAAGACACGCAGTATCGAACAAATGTTCGTATTTGTAGTATACTTGAGATTGTTGAGATGATTGCAGCGCGCTCAAGCGTCATGGTGAATATTTAGCTTTAGCTTTTATCCACATTGCTCAAAAGCGCTTGCAGTGGCATCGCGTGTCGAACTAATGTCGTTCGATACATAACGGCATGCGAAAGGAGTAGCAAACATGGCGCAAACAGCAAAAGGTAAAAGCACTGTTGATCGTCTTATTGATGCAGATAAGGCAGATCCTCGTCGTCAAGCCGCGCTGGAAACTGCATTAGCTAATGTTGAAAGGCAATACGGAAAAGGTTCTGCAATGCGCTTAGGTGACAGGCCTATGCAAGATGTAGAAGTGATCCCTACAGGTTCAATCGCTTTGGATACCGCTTTGGGTATTGGCGGTGTTCCTCGTGGACGTATTGTTGAAGTTTACGGTCCAGAATCCTCTGGTAAAACAACTCTTGCATTGCATATTGTTGCTAATGCTCAAAAAAACGGTGGCGTAGCGGCATTTATTGATGCAGAGCACGCTTTGGATCCTGTGTACGCTAGAAAACTCGGTGTAGACACTGATGCGCTTATTGTTTCTCAGCCAGACAACGGTGAGCAGGCGTTGGAAATTGCGGATATGCTTATTCGTTCTGGTGCTTTGGATGTGATTGTTGTTGATTCTGTGGCAG
Organism: Gardnerella greenwoodii 00703Dmash; assembly: GCF_000263635.1. Classification (GTDB taxonomy): domain Bacteria; phylum Actinomycetota; class Actinomycetes; order Actinomycetales; family Bifidobacteriaceae; genus Bifidobacterium; species Bifidobacterium greenwoodii. Next base: position 409,388 of record NZ_ADEV01000009.1, on the reverse strand, counting down.
CTTTAGTTCCTAAGGCTGAAATTGATGGAGATATGGGAGATAGTCACGTTGGTTTGCAGGCTCGCTTAATGAGCCAGGCTCTTCGTAAAATGACTGGTGCTCTTTCTCAAGCTGGAACTACCGCTATTTTTATTAATCAGCTTCGTGAAAAAATTGGCGTATTCTTCGGTAATCCTGAAACAACTACTGGTGGTAAGGCTTTGAAATTCTACGCGTCTGTGCGTATGGATATTCGTAGAGTTTCCACTATTAAAGAGGGCGAAGAAGCTATTGGTAATCGCACCAAAGTTAAGATTGTTAAAAATAAGATGGCTCCGCCATTTAAAACTGCTGAGTTTGATGTTTTATACGGTGAAGGTATTTCCACAGAAGGTTCTGTTATTGACATGGGCTTGCAGGCTGATGTTATTAAGAAATCCGGTTCGTGGTTTACTTACGAAGGTGAGCAACTCGGTCAGGGTCGCGAAAACGTTCGTAAATTCCTGAAAGATAATCCAGCTATTACTGAAGAAATTAGCGAAAAGATTAAAGCAGCATTAGGTTTAATGCATCCAGACGATCAATTTGCTGAGGATTCAGAATTGGATCGTGCAGATGAAGCTTCTAATGCTAAAAGTTCTACTGCAAAATCTTCAGCAGAAAAGTAATAGAAGATTAGCGTATAAAGCGAATTGATATGGTGATTAGTGTAGCGAGTTTTCTTCGCAATCATCCAGTAACGCTTACTAAAGAAGACGACGAAAGCAATGACGTCACTCTTAATACTCGTAGGCGCACATCGCGTAAATCATCACGTTTAAGCGCAAAAACTAATACAAACAACATGCCGTATGTAAAATGCGCTAACAAGTGTGATTTAAACGATGAATCTTTCGCAAGTGACGAGCTTCGCGTGAGTAACAAGCCTTGTGAAGGTGATGAAGATGATTGTAGGGAAGCAGCTTTAAGACTTTTAGATTATGCTCCTCGCTCTGTAGCAGATATGCGTCAGCGTCTTAAAGAAAAAGGCTACTGTGAAGTTGTTGTTGATTCGGTTATTGATCGTTTAATTGAATTGCATCTTCTTGATGACAATCAATACGCTCAAATGGTAATTCGCTCTTGCGTAGCGCGGCTTCTTGGTGCTAGAGCTACACGCATGGAATTGCATCGTAAGAATGTTGATCCTGATGCTATTTCGAAATGCGTGGAGTTAGCTCAAAATTCGGGAGTATTTACTGAAGCAGCTTGGGAGCTTGGCCGAAAAACTGCTCAGCGTACGAAAAATCTTGAGCCTTTAGTTAGGAGGCGCAGATTTTTTGCAGCTGCCGCTAGAAAAGGGCATGATTTAAGCGTTATTAACGAAGTATATGCCGCTTTGTTTGTAAGTGATAACGAGTAATAAAAGAGGCTGGTTTCTAATAAGCCAGCCTCTTTTTATTTACTTTTTACTCTTTTTACTTTTTACTCTTTACTGTTTTATTTTTTCTTTGCCTAAATAACGTTCATTTAGCGAAATTATTCGCCTGAGTTTGAACATAGCTAGGCATTTGTGAAATATCAATAACATCAGTAAAACGTGGAGTCTTATTTTCAAGTTCTCTAAGCATGCTTGGAGCTTTCGTTCCTGTTGCTTCGCTAAGAGCATCCATGCATTGGAAATCATCCATATTTTGCACATTCTTAAGCCCTAAAGCTTCAGCCACTACGCGCGGGAACTTATAAGGGCTTGCAGTGCTTAAAAGCACGCGCGGAACGCTTTCGTCATGCGGAATATGCTGCATAACAAAGTATCCGCAAGCAGTATGCGGGTCAATAACATACTTGTACTTGTTCCAGCAGTCAGAAATAGCTTCGCGAATCTGATCCTCATTGGCCCAGCCGCAGCCAAAAATAGCTCGTATTTTTGCAAGCACGTTTTCTGGAATCTCAAAAGCGCCCCACTGAGCTAAATCATTCATAAGCATTTGTATTAAACGCGTGTCTTTATTGCACATGTAATAAAGCATGCGTTCCAAATTAGAGGAAACCAAAATATCCATTGAAGGAGCAACAGTGTGATGGAATGGGCGCTGACGGTTATAAGTGCCGCTTACCAAAAAATCAAACAAAACATTATTACTATTGCTTGCAACAATAAGATGTTTTACAGGAAGACCAAGCATTTTTGCGTAATATCCAGCAAGAATATCGCCAAAATTGCCGGTTGGTACGCAAAACTCAACTTCGTCGCCAAGTTTTATAACTTCGCGCTCAACAAGTTGCTTATAAGCCGCAAAATAGTATACGACTTGCGGCACGAGTCGTCCAACATTTATTGAATTAGCAGAAGACAATTCGGTATTTGCATCTTCTTCAATATTTTTATTAAGCTCACTATTGGTGAAAATCTGTTTTACGCCAGTTTGAGCATCGTCAAAATTGCCTCGAACTGCGCAAACTCGCACGTTTTTACCAGCTTGAGTTGTCATTTGCAATTCTTGAACGCGGCTAACTTTTCCTTCTGGGTAAAAAGTGACCATAGAAGTGCCTGGAACATCAGCAAAACCAGCCAAAGCCGCTTTTCCAGTATCTCCAGAAGTTGCGGTTAAAATCATAACATTCTTGTTATTGTTTGATTCAGATTTTTCGGTTTTGTTTTGGCTGCGGCTCATAAGCTGTGGAAGCATTTGTAAAGCCACGTCTTTAAAAGCGCAAGTAGGGCCGTGGAAAAGTTCCATAACAAAATCGCTAGTATTTCCAAGCTGACGAATTGGCGTAATGTCGCAATTAGACCATTGCTCTGCGTATGCAAGCTTTACGCAATCAGAAAGCTCTTCTTGAGAATAATCAGGAAGCAAAATTTGCAAAATATCTTGAGCTATTTCCTGGTAGGATTTTCCTTGCAATTTAGAAATATCGTAACGCGTGCTGCCAAGAGTGTCGGCTACAAATAATCCGCCGTCTTCGGCAATACCTTTTCGTATTGCCTGCTTAGCCGTGCAAGTTGGAGTAGTTGCGCGCGTGCTATGAAAAATAGCTGTATCTTCTGCCATAATGTCTCCGTAACCGAATAATCATATGGAATATTTGTGCAAATTATGCATCATCTTATAAAAATATGCTACCTGAAGCGCTGGGCGAACGGGCGTGTGCTAATCTCATATTTATGACAACTCTTGATTCTAAACAGGAAAATAAAGCCAATAATCTACAAGGGGGAACGTTGAGCGTTGACGATTTAGTTAATGGGCGCGCGGATTTAGCAAGGCTTGCTTGGCGAGATTTTTCCAAAACGGATACTAGAACAAAAAATGAGCTTCTTGAAAAAATGGCGGACGCTTTGGATTTAGCAGCTTTAAATATTGCCGCCGCTAATGAAAAAGATCTTAAAGAAGCTGAAGCTAAAGGAATGGATGCTGGAAAGCTAGACAGGCTTAAATTTGACGAAGAGCGTGTGAAAAATTCTGCTCAAAGCGTAAGAAAAATTGCGCAATTGCAAGATCCTGTAGGAGAAGTTGTTCGCGGATACACTCTTCCTAATGGCATTAAACTTTCGCAAGTTCGCGTGCCAATTGGTGTTATGGGAATGATTTATGAGGCTCGCCCAAATGTCACTATTGACGTTGCAGCTTTGTGCTTAAAGTCTGGTAATGCTGCAATTTTGCGAGGCGGAAGTGCGGCTCAAAATACGAATCAAAAAAGCATTGAGATTATTGGAAATGTGCTTAAAAAAGCCGGTTTTAGTGCAGATTTAATTCAGTCGGTTGACGATTTAGGTAGGTCTGGGGCCACAGCAATGATGCATGCGCACGGACATATTGATGTTCTAGTTCCGCGCGGTAGTGCGAATCTTATTGCTACGGTTGTTAAAGAGTCTACAGTTCCGGTTATTGAAACTGGTGCTGGCAACGTGCATATTTACGTAGATAAAAGCGCTGATATTAAAAAAGCTATACCGATTGTTATTAACGCAAAAACTCAGCGCGTAGGCGTATGTAATGCGGCAGAAAAATTATTGGTAAATCGCAATATTGCGCAGGAATTTTTACCGCAAGTTGGCGCTGCTTTAGCTGAGCATAATGTTATTTTGCATGCTGACGATAAATCTTACGAAATTCTGCAGAATGCTAATATTGCTGGTTTACAGATTGAGCACGCAACTTGCGAAGATTGGAAGCGCGAGTATTTGTCTCTAAATATGGGCGTAAAAATTGTGGACGATGCTTTTGACGCTGCAAATCATATAGCGAAGTATTCTACGGGGCATACGGAAACAATTATTGCTGAAGATTACGAAACTATTCAAAGTTTTATTGCGAATGTTGATTCTGCAGTGGTGATGGTGAATGCTTCAACGCGCTTTACGGATGGCGGAGAGTTTGGTTTTGGAGCTGAACTTGGAATATCGACGCAAAAATTGCACGCAAGAGGCCCTATGGGATTGCGCGAGATGACAACAACCAAGTGGATTGGCTACGGCAGCGGTCAGATACGCGAGTAGTACTGGCTTTAATAGTTACGTGGCGGTAAGGTAAGAGTATGCCTAATGATATGCCTAAGAATGATGTGAATATGACTCCGGCTGAAGCGCTTAATATTGCGGCTGAGCGTTTGTCAATTGTGCGCTATGTGTTTTTGGTGCAAATTGAGGATGGTATTGCCTCCGCGCAACAGCGTTCCTCGCTTGAATATGCGGATGCGGTGCTTATGGGATGGCCGGATGCTGACGCAAATGACGTAACACTTCCTGAAGATGATGCGTTTTCTAGCGTTCTTGAGCATATGGGTCGAATGGAAAAGAACATTCGTGAATTTAGTGCTTTAGAGCGCAATAATGATGTTGATGCAATGACATCAATGCTTGTTAAAATCACTGAATCTGTGGCAAAAATTCGCGGCGCGTATCAGCCTGATTTCCCTCTTCCAACTTTTGCTGAAATTCAGCGCGTTGTTAAGGACGAGTGGGATGAGGAGATGGGAAATATTAACCCAGATAGTGCTAATGATGCTTCTGGAGTAGTTAGTGAAACTGAGGCTGAAGATAAGGAATCTGAAGCGAATGAGTCCTGAAAATAACGCAGATGCGCAGCGGCGAATGTCTGACCTGTTTCAAGGTTCTTTTACCGGCAAAGAAGCTGCTCCTCCTGCAGTAGCAACTTCTATGCGAAAGCGCACTTCTGCACGCGGTAACGTTCATGAGCGTCAGCGTATTGGCATTATGGGTGGAACTTTTGATCCTATTCATAACGGCCACTTGGTTGCGGCTTCTGAAGTTGCGTGGGTTTATGATTTGGACGAGGTTATTTTCGTTCCAACTGGTAGGCCTGTTTTTAAGCTTGATAAAAAAGTTACGAATGCTGAGGACCGTTATTTAATGACGGTTATTGCAACGGCTTCTAATCCTAAGTTTACTGTTTCCAGAGTCGATATTGACCGTCCGGGAGTTACTTACACTATTGATACTTTGAAAGATATTCACGCGCAGCATCCGGATGCGGAGCTTTTCTTCATTACTGGAGCGGACGCTGTGGCGGAAATTATGCAGTGGAAGAATGCGCGCGAAATGTGGAATTTGGCGCGATTCGTGGCTGTTACTCGCCCGGGGTATTCTAGGCCGGAAAAGTTGGAGTCTAATCTGCCGTTTATTACTAGGCAGCTAAATGTGAACAGTGCTGGAAATGTTGCAAATTATGACGATATTGTTCACTGTGATTCTGAACATTTGCCGGTTGATATTTTGGAAATTCCAGCATTGTCGATTTCTTCTACGGATGTTCGCCGTCGCGCTGAGCATGGTGAGCCAGTATGGTATTTGGTTCCAGATGGAGTAGTGCAGTATATTGTTAAGCACGGCTTGTATAGGTCGTGACTATTTACTTTTTCGGCTTGTCGCTGCAAGTCTGCGCAAAAAGTTAGTATTGATTATGTTCATTTCGCGAACTAAAGCGAACTAACGTTTGGAGATATGGTGAGCATCGTCCTTGAAGGAAAGCCAGATAAAAACCTCGTTCTTGTTACCGGTCGCGCCCATCCAAAGCTTGCGCGTGATGTAGCAGATCAGCTTGGCATTGATGTACTGGAAACAACGGCTTACGATTTTGCTAATGGCGAAATGTATGTTCGTTACACGCAGTCGGTGCGCGGTACGGATGTGTTCGTATTGCAAAGTCACAGCGACCCTGTCAACAAGTCCATTATGGAACAGTTGATTATGATTGACGCTTTGAAGCGCGCTTCTGCTCGTTCGATTACTGCAGTTTGCCCACTTCTTGGCTATTCTCGTCAGGATAAGAAGCATCGCGGTCGTGAGCCTATTTCTTGCCGTTTGATGTTTGATTTGCTTAAAACTGCTGGCGCTGACCGCATTATGAGCGTTGATTTGCACGCAGCTCAGTCTCAGGGATTCTTCGATGGCCCGGTTGACCACTTGATTGCTATGCCTGTTTTGGTTGATTATGTGCGCGATCGTTTCCGTGATGATCTTGCAAACGTAACTGTTGTGTCTCCTGATGCTGGTCGTATTCGCGTTGCTGAACAGTGGGCGCAGCGTTTGGGCGGCGGTCCTTTGGCTTTTGTGCATAAGACTCGCGATATTACTTGCCCGAATAAGACTGTTGCAAACCGCGTAGTTGGTGACGTTGCTGGTCGCGATTGCGTGATGGTTGACGACTTGATTGATACTGCTGGCACTATTGCTGGAGCTTGCAACGTTTTGAAGGAAGCTGGAGCTAAGTCGGTTACTGTTGTTGCAACTCACGGCGTGCTTTCCGGCCCTGCTGTTGAACGTTTGAAGTCTTGCGGCGCTCGCGAAGTTGTTTTGACTGATACTGTGCCAATTCCGGAAGAAAAGCGTTGGGATGGTTTAACTGTTCTTTCTATTGCTCCTCTTCTTGCAAGCGCAATTAAAGCAGTGTTTGAAGATGGTTCGGTTGCAAAGCTTTTCGATACTTACCCGGAGCATCACGGTCAAGGCTTCTTATTTGCGTAAACGCTGATTTTACTTTTCGCCACGCCAAATTTGACGAAGTCAATTCGTGTGGCATAATAGTGACTTGGCGGTTTTTCCGCCGTTCCCTCATGGTGTAATGGCAGCACACGGGTCTTTGGAACCCTTTGTCTTGGTTCGAATCCAGGTGAGGGAGCTTATACAGGCGCTACTTGTTTTGCAAGTAGCGTTTTTGTTTTGGATAGACGTTAAGACGTAATAGAATTGAATCAGTAAGAATATTATTTGATACAACATAAGGAGCATGCGTGGAAAAGCATGATGTTGCCGCGGCAATTATTTTAGCGGCGGGTGAGGGTACGCGTATGCGTTCAGCAACTCCGAAAGTACTTCATAACTTTGCTGGAAAAACATTCCTAAATCGTGTTATGAGCGCAATTGCTGGCGTAAATCCAAATAAGTTGGCTGTAGTAGTGCATGCTCAGGCTGATTTAGTAACTGAAGCTGCTCTTAGCTATAACAGCAATGCTTTAATCGTAAATCAAGACGAAAAGCCGGGAACTGGAAGAGCTGTTCAATGCGCTATTCGAGATCTTAATAACGTTTCAAAACGCGAAAATGGCGAAACGTTAAAAGGTGCTGTGTTAATCGCAGCAAGTGACATGCCTCTTTTGGACACTCAAACTCTTCAATCTTTAGTAGATTTTCACAATAATCATGGCAATGTTGCAACTGTTCTTACAGCAGTATTAGATGATGCTACTGGCTACGGCCGTATTGTGCGCGAAGCAAACGGCGATGTTTTGCGAATCGTAGAGCATAAGGATGCTAATGCTGGAGAGCTTGAAATTAAAGAAGTGAACACTTCCGTATACGTGTTTGATGCAGATGTGCTAAGTGATGCGATTGCAAATCTTAATTCTCAGAATGCTCAAGGCGAGTTTTATTTAACGGATGCTTTGGAACATGCTCGAAAGTTTGGTCATGTGGGAGCAATGTCTGCTCCTGACCCACTTAGCGTAGAGGGTGTTAATACTCGCGTGCAGTTGTCTGCGCTCGCAAAAGCTTATAATAAGCGCGTGTGTGAGCATTGGATGCTTGAAGGCGTAACTATTCTTGATCCGGATACTACTTGGATTGAAGATGATGTTACTCTCGCTCAAGATGTGACTGTTCTTCCTGGCTGCTTCCTTCAAGGTCATACTAATGTTTTAAGCGGCGCTGTTGTTGGCCCTTACACAACTCTTATTGATGCGCAAGTTGACGAGGATGCTGTAGTTGAGCGTTCGCGCGTGCAAGAATCGCATATTTGCAGGGCTGCTAACATTGGTCCGTGGACGTATTTGCGCGCGGGAAATGTGCTTGGTGAAGAAAGTAAGGCAGGCGCTTTCGTGGAAATGAAGAAGGCGCATATTGGTAACGGCACTAAGGTTCCGCATTTAAGCTATATTGGCGATGCCAACTTGGGTGAGCATACGAATATTGGTGGTGGCACGATTACTGCAAACTATGATGGCGTGCATAAGAATCATACGAGTATTGGTTCTGGTGTTCACGTTGGTGCAGGTAATCTTTTTGTTGCTCCAGTAAATGTGTCTGATGGTGTAACTACGGGTGCTGGCTCTGTTGTGCGTCACGATGTTCCAGCTGATTCTATGGTGTATTCGGAAAATACTCAGCACGTAATTGAAGGCTGGAAGCCTAGCTGGGAGCGCTAAATTATTTATAAAACGGCTTTAAAAGGCGGTAGGTTATGGTTGATTTTGTTGAAAACGCAACTAAGTCTCACAGTGTGAATGTAAATAGTAATCATGAAGGACTTGCGCGTTCTGTTATGCTGGTTCGTCACGGCCAGACGCCTTATAATGCGCAATTCCGTCTTCAAGGCATGATTGATATTGCTTTGGATGAGTCGGGAATGGATCAGGTGACTCGCTCTGGCAAGGCTTTGCGCGTGCTTTTTGGCGCTTCTGATTTGGAAGATCCAAAAGATCCGAATAGTCAGGAGCATGTGCGTATTACGCCGGAAGAAGCAGACGCGAGTTTTGTGGCGATTGTTTCGCCGCTTATTCGTGCGCAGCAAACAGCTCACGCTTTTGCGGATAAGCTTGGTCTTCATGTGCACGTTGAAAATGGCGTGCGCGAGCGCTTCTTTGGCGAGTGGGAGGGCTTGAACCGCCAGCAGATTAGCGAAAAATGGCCGGAAGATTTTAACGCTTGGGTAAAAGGCGAAGGCGGCGAGCTTCGCCACGGTGCAGAAACTAAGCAGGAAGTTGGCGAGCGCGCTGCTGCAACTGTTGAACAGTGGGCGCGCAAAACCGGTTCCGACCGCGATTTGCTAGTGTTTTCGCACGGCTCTTGCCTTTCTCAAACTGTTCATAAGCTTCTTGGATTAGACAAGGTGGATCCTTCTTATAAGACGATTGGTGGAATGGGAAACGGCCGCTGGGCGCGTTTAATTCCAAGTCTTAACGCGGATGGTTCGATTCGTTGGCGTTTGGATGCTTATGATCAAGGTCCTGCAGCTGACCCTACGAGCCAGCGCCTTATTCGCATTTGGGGAGCAGCTTAAGTGGCATAATCTCTCCTTTTTACCGCTTATATTTCGAAAACTACCGTTTAGCGATTTTGTAAAGACAGACTATTTACAGTGCCGTATAGTCAAAATTACAAAACAAAAAGCTAGAAATGCTAAGAAAAGTTAGAAAAATCTAGCAAACGCTAACGGTAGTATACGGAAGGGAGGCTTTATGAAAGTAACGATTGCTATTGTGCCGCCAGAAGAAGAGCAGCAAGCTCAATTGTCAGTTCACAATATTGACGATAATCTTAAACGCATTATAGCCAATTTGCAAAGCGTTGATTCTAAAAATGCAGAAGCAAGCAACGCCGAAAATAATACTGATAATGCCGAAAATAATACTGCGAATGCGGCAAATAGCAACAATAATTCATTCATATATGGTTATATTAACGATTCGATTATTGTTATGCATGAGCCAGATGTGATTATGATTTGCGTAGAAAATTCGCGCGTAATCATTCACAGTGATAAAGGCGAATGCGTGTCTTACAAGCGCCTAATGGATTTCGACAATCCGCAATTCGCGTCGTTTGTGCGCATATCTAAATCTGCAATCGTGAACTTGAATCGCATTGTTCGAGTCGATCCAGGATTCGGCGGAAGTATGAGCGTAAAAATGGACGACGGAAGCGTTGAGTGGATTAGTCGCCGCTGCTTAGCTGGGTTCAAAAAGCGCTTGGGAATGTAGTTTTAAGCGTATTTTTTAATACTAATTTTTAATACTTAAAAAGGAAACGATTATTATGGAAAAGCAAGTTACAACTTTTGGCAAAACAATGGTAAAAAACATTGTTAATGGCATTGGCATAGCGTGCACTATTTTTACTGCAATCAGTTTTGTGTCTAGCTTGTTAGCGCATAGCGCGGTTGGAAACAGAATTGCATCTTATGCTGTGGCGTCGTTTGTTATTGGCATAGGCTATGGAGTATTCGCTATTTTCTGGTCGAATGAGCGTATGTCAAATCTTGCAAAATTCGTTTTTGCACTAGTTCCACCAATTGCTATTCAATTTATTGTGTCTGTGATTGTTGGATGGATTTCATTCAAAGATGAGCCAGCTGTGATTTGCGGATGGATTGCGTTCACTGTTATTTTCCCGATTGCTATTGCTGGAATAATCTATTACTTCGAGAAGAAGAAAGCGGAAGAAATGAACTCTAGATTGCGCGAATTGCGTAAAGAAAGCAAGTAAATTAGTTGCAACTAAATAATCAAATAAAAGTAATCAAATAAAAAATTGAGTGGTGTTCATCTTCGCCTTTGAGGACGAACGCCACTCGATATTGTATGCCGCTTGCTTGAAACGTACTAATTCGGCGTTTTGCGCAAGCTATAAATTAATCTTTTGCGATTGTTTTGCCGGCAGTAGCGCCAGAAGTCAAATCCTGAATTTCAGTGATTTCCATAACTGGAACTGCAGCCGGCTTCTTTGTGCCTTTTTCTTCGGCCACGCGAACTTGCTCTTCGTAAATCGCGTCGTCAGTGTGAAGAGTTACGGTTCCGCGGAAGCGATAGCCCTTCTTTTCTGCCAAATTAGCAAAAGCAACTACTAGCTGGCTGCCGTCTTGCAAATTCTTAAAATGCTGGCCGGCAGTGCGCTCGTGGTAGGCCAAGTGATTGTCGTCAAGAACGAACATAGACATTTTTGGTCCTAAATCAAGCTCGCCATCTTTGCTTACTGTTGCAATCCAAGCCAAATTATTCGCAATAAATTCCTTCATATCGGCGTTAAGAGTTGCCATAATATTTCCTTTCGTTATTGATAAAATTGCGCGCGTCTGTGGTGTGCAATTAAACAAGTCATTACTTTTACATTACGCTGTTTTAGAAGAGTATACGAGTGTGTGCTGCAAAAAATTACGCAGTTGTGATATAAATCACCGAATTTTATAAAAGTTATTTAAGCGAAAGATATAAAGCAAAATAGTTAAGTATGCCGGTTTTATGAAGTGCATATCGGAAATTTTCCGAAAGAACGCCGAAAAGTTGTACTTTTCACGATTTTATGGCTAATCTGTGTATTTTATAAACTAAATTCACTAAATAAAAGAAAATTTTAAGGAAGCGATTTTAAGGAAGTAACTTTTATGAAGCGGCTTTAAGAAAGCAACTTTTATTAGTGGATCAACTTTTATAGTTGAAGGGGAGGCGTTATGAAAGCTAATGGTGAAGCAGCTAAAACAATAGTTGATAAATCTGGCATGCCTAAAGGGAAGAGTGTTCATATTTCTCAACTAATGTTGTTGGTTTGCGCTGCTATTTGGGGTGGCAGTTATGTCTCTTCAAAGTATGCTCTTGAAGTTTTTCCGGTTCAATGGCTTATGGGAGTGCGCATGGTTGGTGCGTGCGCGATTATGTTTGTAATTTTTTTCGGCACTCTTCGTAAAACTTTTACAAAAAAATTGATTATTCCTTCGCTAATAACCGGAGTTACATACTACGCAACTTTAGTTTTGCAAACTGAAGGATTGCAAACAATTGATCCGGGTCGTAGCGCTTTTCTTACTGCAGCCTACTGCGTGATTACACCATTTTCAGCTTGGCTAATTGTTAAGAAAAAGCCTACGATACTAGGTTTGATTGCTGCGGTAGTTTGCGTTGCTGGCGTTGGTTTTGTGGCTTTAAAGCCAGGAATGTTTGCTCTTACGCTTTCTTATGGCGATATTCTGACTCTTGTATGCGCTGCAGTTTTTGCTTTTAATCTTACGTTCCTTGCGTATTATTCAAGAAAATACAATCCTGTAACCTTAACTTTTGGCCAATTTGTTGTTTCAGGAGTTCTGTTCTTAGCTGGAGCGCTAATTTATGAGCCTTTGCCTAATTTCAACGGTGCGGATCATCTTTCTATTTTTGCAAACATGTTCTACTTAACTGTTGTGGTAACTGTTGTGGCACAAATTATGCAAAACTATAGTTTGGTTAATCTTTCTACAGCAAACGCATCGGTTATTATGTGCACTGAAAGCTTATTTACTCTGCTATTTTCTACGCTGCTTTACCATGAGCATGTGTCAAATATGGCATTTGTGGGATTTGCCTTAATATTTGCAGCCATTATTATTGCAAGTTTGGGCGAACATTATGGCAGCAAAGAAAGAACTAAGTAGATTCATAAAAATAGCTATCCAACTCATGTCTTGAGTGATACCATCGTTGTGAATGGTAATTTGTAATTTGTAGTAAGTTTATACATATTGCATTTATGTTTCGCAATACATTGTTAGGTAGTTAAGGTAAACACGTGAAGAATTTCTTCAAAGGCATATCATTTACGCAGGTTTTAGCGGGTTCGCTGGCAGCAGTGACCTCGTTTTTGCTTGCTTCTAAAATTGGTATTGCCGGTTCGGTTATTGGTGTGGCTATTGGTTCGATTGTGTCGGCTGTGGCTTCTCAGCTGTATCAGAATGTTATTCACGCTTCTTCTCGAAAGTTAGCTGAAGCAAATCCTAAGAATCTTAATAATTCTGATTCTGCTGGTTATGCTAATGATTCGAAGCAATATAAAGATAATGTTCAAACTCTTAACATGCATCCTGTCTACAATGTTGAAGTAAGAAATGCTGGATATAAAGTCGCGGGAGATGATGCTCGTATGGCGTATTCTAGGCAAAATAGTGAAGTTAATTCTGGGCGAACTATAAGCTCTGAAGCTAAAGATCCAGAATTAGAAAATACGCGACTTTTAGAGCTTTCTGCTTTACGAGAGCAGCGCGAAGAAGATATGGAATTGTCGGAAGGCGAGTTGAGTCAGCCTGTGCCGTTATCTAAAGCTATTCGCGATTCTAATTATGCTAACGAAAGTAATTTAAATCGACCTAAGAATAGTTATGCTGCAACTATTGCTATAGCTGTAATAAGCGCTTTAGTTGCTGTTGTTGTTACTGCAGGAATTGTTTTGCTTTTTACGCAAGGCAAGGGAACGGACAATATTCAGCCTCAGCAGATTCAGCAGAAGCCTAAAAATCAGGTAAATCCTCAACAAAATAGCAATAATGGCGTTGAGCATAAGAAGCCGTCTGATAGTGATTCAGAAAATCAGGATTCAGAAAAAGAGGATGAAAACAGCGGTTTACATTCCCGCGATGACTCGGATTCTAATTTAGGAAATTCTGCAGATGGTGAGTCTGGCGGTGATAATTCTTCAACAAGTGGCGGATCGCATTCTGGAGAATCAACTTCTGGAAGTAACGGGAGCGGGGAGTCTTCCTCGTCAACTGCTCCTGGTGGTGCTTCCGGTAGTTCTTCTAACGGCGGTTCAGGATCTTCTTCAGGGGGAGCTTCAGGCGGAGCGTCTACTTCTGGAAATGCAGAAAATTCCGGTAGTTCAAGCGGTAATTAAGTAGCGATATTTTTAGTAATATTTAAGCTGATTCGACACGCCGCATTTGGATAGAGCGCTAATTTGTTGTATCCTATCAAAGGTTCGCTTGAACAGCATAACTAAAAACGGGGCTATGGCGCAGCTGGTAGCGCATCTCCATGGCATGGAGGGGGTCGGGGGTTCGAATCCCCCTAGCTCCACGATTTATCTCGGCAAGTTACATAATTTGCCGAGATTTTTTTATTCTCTTTCCGCCACGCCGCAATTCTGTGTGTTTGTCGCTAAGTAGTACTAATAATGAACACCATCGACCAGAGGTTGCGCTCAACAAGAGTAGTAAGTATGAGCTCGGAAAAGCGTTGATTACTTACAAAAGGGGAGAGCGCCGAAGTTTACTACTGATTTCCAAAGGTAGTGAGCTGGGACTTGGTTTAATATGCCAAGTACTGTCGCAGCGATTCGGCATTCGCTGCGGAGCGCTATCGACACGCACGCTGTTGCTTGTTTTGCCTCTGATGCGACATAAAAGGAGGAAAAATGAGTAATAGTTCATTACCATCTACTGCTGAACAAACTTCTCAGCAGAATCACGATGTTCATCGTGCTTTGAAAACACGTCATATTTCCATGATTGCTTTAGGCGGCAGCATTGGTACCGGCTTATTTGTTGCCAGTGGTGCAACAATTCACATGGCTGGTCCTGGCGGCGCTTTGCTTGCGTACGGCGCAATCGGCATTATGGTTTACTTCCTTATGACTTCTCTTGGAGAAATGGCAACGTTTATGCCTATTAGTGGCTCGTTTGCTTCGTACTCCGGACGCTTTGTTGATCCTGCTTTAGGTTTTGCAATGGGCTGGAACTATTGGTTTAACTGGGCTATTACGGTGGCTGTAGACGTTAGTACTGCAGCAATTGTTTTGCAATACTGGTTCCCGAAAGTGCCAATATGGATTTTCTCGCTTTCGGTTCTTATGCTTATTTTGCTGATTAACGTTCTTACAGTTAAGTGCTTCGGCGAAACAGAATACTGGCTTTCTATTGTGAAAGTTGTTGCGGTTATTGTGTTCCTCGTTGTTGGCATGCTTACAATTGTTGGCATTATTGGCGGCAAAGCTCCATTCTTGCAAAACTTTACGCATAAGGATGCTCCGTTTGCCGGTGGTGTTCCTGCAGTGCTGTGCGCGTTTGCTATTGCTGGATTCTCGTTCCAAGGAACTGAGCTTATTGGTATTACTGCAGGCGAGTCTGCAACTCCAGAAAAGAGCATTCCAAAGGCTGTAAAGCAAGTGTTCTGGCGTATTCTTCTTTTCTACATCCTCGCAATTTTCGTTATTGCATGCATTATTCCTTACACCGACAAGAATTTGCTTGGATCAGAAGTAACTGATATTGCTATAAGCCCATTCACACTCGTGTTCCAGCGTGCAGGTCTTGCAGCCGCTGCAGCAGTTATGAATGCTGTTATTTTAACTTCTGTTATTTCTGCAGCAAATTCTGGAATGTACGCTTCTACTAGAATGCTTTATGCTCTTGCAAAAGACGGTAATGCTCCGAAAGTTTTCGGCAAAGTAAGCTTCCGTGGTATTCCAGTTCCAGCTTTGATTGCAACATTTGTGGTGGCTTTGTTCACGTTCTTCATGAGTATTTTTGGCTCGCAAATATACATGTTCTTGGTTGCTGCAAGTGGTTTAACAGGCTTTATTGCTTGGGCGGGTATTGCTTTAGCGCATTACCGCTTCCGAAAAGCATATGTGGCTCAGGGACATTCTTTGGACGATTTAGTGTACCGAGCAAAGTGGTATCCTTTTGGCCCGATTGTTGCGTTCCTTCTGTGCGTTCTTGTTATTATTGGCCAGGATTTGCACTCATTTGCAACTCTTAACTGGCAGGCCATTGGCATTACGTACATGTCTGTGCCACTGTTCTTAATTTTGTACGTTGGATACAAGATTAAGAATCATACTAAGGTTATTCCGCTTGAAGAAGTTGATTTAGCCGGTATTAAAGCTGCTAATCAGGTAAGAGCTTAAAAACTATTTAAAGGCACAAATAAAGCTCCCAACGAATCCGTTGGGAGCTTTATTTTATAATTCTATTTTATTAATGTGCTGCAGGTGGGTTTTGTGCAGGTGGGTTGGTTGTAGGTGGGTTTTGTGCAGGTGGGTTGGTTGTAGGTGGGTTGGTTGTAGGTGGGTTGGTTGTAGGTGGGTTGGTTGTAGGTGGGTTAGTTGCAGGTGGGTTAGTTTTCTTGCAGTTTTCGTCGCCTGGCTTGCATTCTTTCTGTGGTTTCTTGCAGTTTTCGTCGCCTGGCTTGCATTCTTTCTGTGGTTCCTTGCAGTTCTCGTCGCCTGGCTTGCATTCTTTCTGTGGTTCCTTGCAGTTCTCGTCGCCTGGCTTGCATTTTGGCTGTGGTTTCTTGCAGTTCTTGTCGCCTTCTTTGCATTCTGGCTTTTTAGTGTCTTTCTTCTTGTTGTTATTCTGAGGCGCTGGCTTCGTCTTTTGAGGAATAACGTTCGCACGCCTAATCACATTGCTGGTTGTTCGCTGTATTTCCTTCTTTTCTTCCTTCTTTTCTTCTTTCTTATCTTTGTCTTCAGCTTTTGTGTCAGCGCTATTTAGTAATTCAACAGCTAAAGCTCTAATTTCTTTTGCTTTAACCGCATACCATTCAGAAGCTGCCAAAGCCTCAGCGCTTTGGCTTCCAAGCTCTTCTGGAGAGTTTGCTGTGCAGCTTACAACTTCAGGAGTTGTCTCTTTTATTATTTTCGCAAGCTTCTTGCCATTTTCAGACTTATCTTCCGAAAGCTTAATAAGAATTCTGTTTTTAACTAAAGTGTCCCACGTTTTCTTAGCTTTCATAACTTGGGCAACTTTAACTTCGCACTGTTTACGTGCAGCCTTTGTGCGCTCAGTTTGTTTTACATACCAAAATGCGCCAAGCGCGCTAAGAGCTAATGCAAGTACAACAATACCTACAATAAGTATGATTAGCTTCTTCTTTTTGCCTTTATCGGCACTTTCGGAGGTGTGTTGAATCATTGTTTTCCTCTGTTTGTTAATGATTGCCCAATGCGTATCTTCTGATGACACATTTGTATCTATTTTACGACAAAGCTTTTAAGTTAGCCACTTTGTTAGGCGTATATCTTGTTGATATTTGAGGGTGTTGCCTTAAGCCTAATTAGCAATTCGCGGGGTATTCTCGTGTTCTTAAAAACAAAAAAGCCACTGGACTTCCAGTGGCTTGATGGCTCCTGCGGCTGGGCTTGAACCAGCGACCATTCGATTAACAGTCGAACGCTCTGCCAACTGAGCTACGCAGGAATATTTTGTGCAGGCTTACTGCCGCGCACAAGACATTTATATTACACGGAATTTTTGAAGATGCAAATATGGCGTGTTTTGGCGTGTCGAAATAGTGCTTATAAACATATGTTTTATCCACAATGCGCTAAAAGCTTATGATTTTGGCAAATTAGCTGCAAAACTTTTATAAAAGCCGCTTTATAAATATGGATGGGGGGATATATGTGTATTCGCAAAAATTATGAATTATATTGCCGAATAGCTGCCTGCTTTGGGATTTTTATAATCTCAGTTATTTTATTAGATGCACTGTTTTCGCAATATGAAATGCAGCAAAATAACCCTGCTAAATACTACGCTTCTAAATCTTTAGGTGCATGCTGTAAAACCTGCGCTCTTGCTAAAAGTTCTTATAGTGAAGAAACGTGCAAATCTACTATGAAGTGGCCGGTAAAGCCTCCTCGCATTGTAAAAGCTTTTAATCCGCCGCCTAAGCCTTGGATGGCTGGCCATCGCGGTGTGGATTTAGCAGCCTCAAAAGGAACTCCTCTTTATGCTCCTGCAGATGGTGTTATTAGTTTTGTTGGTAAAGTTGCGCGAAAGTCTGTTGTAACAATTAGGCATGGTGAGCTTACTTCTACTTTTGAGCCTGCAGTAACAAATCTTACTGTTGGAGTGTTTGTAAAGCAGGGGCAAAAATTTGCTCATGTTGAAGGTGGATCGGATCATTGCGCAAATCGCTGCGTGCAATGGGGTCTAAAACGAAAGAATCGCACTTACGTAAACCCTGCAAGTATGACTGCTCGCAAAAAAATCGTTCTTAAGCCAGTCGACTAAATAACATAATTAATATTCATATTTGTAGAAAACTGAACAAAATCTGCGTCAATCTTGTAGATATTGCCATAGTGTGAGGGTGTGAACAGCGTATAGTAAAGATTAACATCGATTATGCAACACAGGAGCGCATATGCAAGAATATTCTCGTCCACTTGATGAAGCTATTGATACAGATGTTAATATTTTTTCTCTGCTAGAAGATCGAGTTTCTCGTTGCGCTAATGATTCGTTAATTGAGTATGTTGATTCTTTAGGCTCGTGGAAGTCTTATTCTGCTAAAGAATTTCGAGATATGGTAGTTGCTGTTGCTAAAGGTTTTATTGCGCGCGGAGTTATGCCGGGGGATTCTATTTCGATTATTGCGCATACTTCATGGCAGTGGACTGTTCTTGACATGGCTATTATGTCTATTGGCGCTTTAACCGTGCCAATTTACGAAACTAGCTCATCTATTCAAATACAGCATATTGTTGAGGATTCTAAAGTTTGCTCAATATTCGTTGAGTCTGCCGATATGCTTCCAAAAATAGAAGCTGTTAAGGATGATTGCTCTACTCTTCACGACGTTTATGTTATAAACCGTGGAGCGCTTGATGCTTTTATTGAGTACGGTAAAACTGTAACTGATTCGGAGTTTTACGAGCGAGTTCACGCGGTTTGCGGAAGTGATTTAGCAACAATTGTCTACACTTCCGGTTCAACAGGCGAGCCTAAAGGAATTGAGCTTACGCATAGTAATTTTGCTTTTATTGCAAAGTCAGGCGTTGTTTCTATGCCAGATATTGCCTTAAAAGGTAATCCTCGCTTAATGCTGTTTTTGCCTCTTGCTCACGTGTTCGCAAGATTTATGCAATTCTTCTGCTTTGCTGGAAACGTTACGCTTGGTTTAACGAGCAATTTGAAAACAGTTTTGTCTGATTTTCAAACGTTTAAGCCGACTTTTATTCTTGGCGTTCCTCGTATTTTTGAAAAAATCTATAACGCTGCTTCGCAAAAAGCTGGCAGGGGAGTTAAAGGTTTTGTTTTTGCTTATGCGGCAAAAGTTGCGCGTCAATGGTCTTATTCTCAGCAGTCTAAAGCGATGGTTCCGCCTATGCTTGCTTTAAGCCACGCATTATGCAAAAAATTAGTTTATAAGCCACTTTTGCAAGTCTTTGGCGGTTCTGTTTCGTACGCTATTTCCGGAGGCGCTCCTCTCGATATGTCTATTGCGCACTTCTTTAACGGCATCGGTTTGCCTTTGCTTGAAGGTTACGGAATGACTGAAACTTGTGCTCCGGCTATGGTGAATCCTACAACCGGATACCGTATTGGAACTGTTGGTTTGCCGGTAAAAGGCGTGTCTGTTGCAATTGCGGATGATGGTGAGCTGTGTATTAAAAGCCCAGCAGTATGCAAAGGGTATCATAATAATCCGGAGCTTACTCGTCAACAAATTGTAAACGGCTGGTTGCATACGGGTGACTTTGGTTCTTTAGATGATGACGGTTTTGTGCGTATTACCGGAAGAAAGAAAGATCTTATTATTACGGCTGGCGGAAAGAATTTATCTCCAAACGCGTTAGAAGCTTCGTTAATGTCTTCTCCAATTGTTTCTCAAGCGGTTGTTATTGGAGACAGAAAGCCATTTGTTGCGGCGCTTATTGCGCTTGATTTGGCGGAAGTAAATTCTTGGCTTGCTTCCAGAGGAGCGTGCAAAGTGCGCTCGCTTAAAGAAGCGTCAGTAAACGGAATTGTACGTGCAGAAGTTGAGCGTGCCGTCACTAAAGCTAATTTGCTTGTTTCTAGAGCGGAGTCTATTCGCAAGTTTGAAATAGTGCCGGACGCTTTTACGCAAGATAACGGTCTGCTTACGCCAAGCTTAAAAGCTAAACGTCAGGCAGTTGTTGAGCGTTACCACGAGCTTATTGAGCGCGTTATTTACGCTCCTCGAAAGCACTAAGTGTAACTTTACAATCCTGCATCAGCTAGGGAAATGTAGCCCGGGTCTATTAGGCGAGCCTTCAAATTCGTTGCACTAACTGCTATCAGCTGTTCATAAACAGTTGGAACCGTAATTCCAGGCTCAATTGTCGATTGTTTTGTTGCAATCTTTGTAGAAAGATTTCCGGTGCTATTTAACGAATCGCACATTTCTGTAATATCTTTACTAATCTGTGCCTGATGCTCAATAGTTGTCATCCACTGCTTGCCGCTTACAATATTTGGCATAATATTCTTGTATGCTCCGTAGCCGGTTATTGCAGGCCATTTTTTTGCGTTAGCAGCATCGTTAGCATCTTCGGACTGTTCCTTGCTAATTTGCGCGTCTTTTGCGTGCTTATTGGAGCTGTTTTTAGGAGAAGGAACAGGGCGTTTAATAAGATTTCTTTTACCAATGAAGTTTCCAATAACATCCGGCAAAGTAAACGAAGGATTTATGTCTGCAGCGCTTCCTTCGTAGCCTAAATCGCTTAAAGTTTGCGAAGCTTGTAAAGCAACTTGATCGTCAAGAGCAATAATTCCGTCAACATGCATTAGCGAAGGTGTTAGGAGATTATTGTGTTTAGTAATACGATTCTTCAACTCAGTTTTTACAGCATCCGAATCGTCGGCGTCAAAAGCAACGTTAATCCAGTCTTTTTCGCTACTATTTGCGTGCAATTTTCCGGAAGTGCTAAGCAGAGTGCCAGAAGCGAAATATGGTCTAAGTACTTTCCACATTCCAGCAAAAGCGTCTTTTGCAAACTCGTCTTCTAACTGTGTTGAGGAGCTGGTATCTGCATTGTCTGAACTATTTTCGTCACTATTTTGAGATTCTTGATTATTATTTGAGGAAGAGTTTTGGTTTTCACTATTAGAATCTGCATTATTTGAGTCAGAAGCATTTGAATTGTTTGACTCGTTTGAGTTTTGACCGTTTGTGCCACTATTAGTTTTTGCGTGCAAATTTATATTTTTCTGATTGTGGCATGGCAAAAGAACTTCAATATAGCGCGGATTTTCGCGAGTAGCTCGGTCGAGAGCAAGTTTTTGAACTAATGTTGCTGCTTGAGTTTCGCCAATGCTATTAGCGTCAGAAAGGTGGAAAAGAACATCTGGCTTAAATCCTGGAATTGAGCGCGAAAGCATAACTACGTGCATTCCAGACTTTTGAGCAAGTCGAAGAGATGATGCTAAACGTTTTTGAGAAAGAAGAATATTTTTGTCTGTGTCTTCAGAATCATTTTTGCTTGTCAAAAGACCATGCTTGCTTTTTGTATTTTCTGTTTTGTTTGCTGTAGGTAAGGTTGCGTAATCCCCATAATTATTATTGCCATTCTTATTAGTCCATGGAGCAATAACAATAGTGGTTTTACTCAGCTTCTTCTTAATTTTTTCGCTTGAATTGCCAATATTTTGCTTATTTTTATTGTTATGATTTTCTAAATGCAATGGTGTTAGCAAATTCACAACATAATCCTGCACGTCTTGACTCTGCTGCGAAAGACTAGAAGAAGTTTTTGTAGTAATAGAATCATCGTTAAAACCCTTATTTTTTAAGTCTTTAACGATTTCTGGAACAAGATGATCCCATGTGCTTAGTGGCTTGTGTCTTGTTAAAGCTAAACCATCTGAAGGGGTGAAAATAACAACATTTCCGCGATACGTTTGCTGCACGTTTTTAGGACTGGAAGAAGTTTTAGAAGTAGTTCCGCATGCACTAACAACAAATAGTGTTGAAACTAGTGCTGTTAGCACAACTATAATTCTTTTCCAAGTGCTTACACGCAAACGAATCATACTAATGGCCTTTCGTAATTTTTACGATTAAGTCTTTAAATGTTTTATTTGTTTACTGCTGAAAGTCAGCTATTTAATAATCTTCTGCACATTTCTCGATACTCGCTTACGTATCCGCCGCCAAAGAATACGCAGTGGCCTGCAATAGGGTAGAGCTGCCAAATAATCATGCGCTGCTCAAAACCTGCCTTAAGTGGATGTACAGACTGGTATCCGTCCAAAATCTGCTTAAAATAGCTGATTCCAAACAGGTGAAGCATAGCTAAATCTTCTTCGCGGTGCCCGCCGTGGGCTGCAGGATCAATCAGCACAGCCTCCGTATGCTCTCCATCCTCGCTTTTAGTCCACAAAACGTTTCCGCTCCACAAGTCGCCGTGAACGCGCGCAGGCTTATCTTCCGCAGTCTTTCCTAATAAGTCGTAAAGATCGTCAATAACTTCGTTCGTAAGAGCCAAATCGCTTTTAGTAAGCTCTCCGCGAGCAATCCCAAGCTCAACCATAGGGCGCAAACGCCCATCCGCAAGGTAGTCAATAACGTTATTCCACTCGCCAGTTGGCATATTAACAGGGTCGCTTAAAGGCCCAAAATAGCATGTTCCATCATAATCTGCAGGAGCTTGACCAAAATATTTCGCACCATAGTCGTGCATGTGTGCAAGAGCTGCACCGAACTCAAAAGCAGCTAAAGGAGTTGGGGAAGCAGTGTCAATTCGCTCAATATTAAGGTAGTCGTTTCCCCAATCAAACACTTTTGCAACTCTAGGGCCGCCAAACTTGTGGGCTTCTTGCAACCATTGCAAACCCTTGCCTTCGCATTCAAAAAAACGCTCAGGTGCGTATAATCTGCTTTTTTTATACACATTATTGTCCATAGCAGCCTTCTTAACGTACTAGCATATACAGCTTATGCATATACGGCTTATCGTTACACACTTAATAAATATTTTACGAATAAACTAAATTATTCCCAATCTCACTATTTTACTGAAGTATTAGCACAATCAGACAAGCTGTGTTTAAATGCAGGGCAGAATGTTTTTGCAAACTGATATCCAAAAAGCAATCCTGCTAAAAATAGTGCAGAACCCAAACCGGTGTAAAACACTGCAATAAACTGTTCGGGAGCTATGTTGGTTGCGCGCAAAACAATTCCAAAAGTCATCATAAAAGCCATGATTATAAAAGATTTAACGTCAAAGAATTTGAGGAAAAATTGTTTTTCTTTGTATGCGAGGATTCTTTGAGTATGTTTTTTAACGAGTTTTCCAAAAATCAGGAATTGGAATATTGCAAAAACAACTAGAGACAAAGCGTAATTCAGCGGTTGCAAATAATTCTGGTAAGCCAACAAGCCAATCTTAAGAATATTAAAACCAGCAGCGCCCCAAACTAAGCAAGCAATAAGTAGTAACGTATTTTTTTGTACTTTCAATTCACAACCTCTTTAATATTTATAGTTTTATTGAATTTTACCTAATTTTCTAATCTTTATTCGCTTAAAAAGTTTATTTACTATTGTAATGATTTATTTTGCAAAATAAGCATAAAATCTTAATTTTGTGCGCGTATTAGGAAAACTTACGTTAAAACTACATATTTTCTCAATAAAATATCAATAAAACTTGTAAAAAGTGTTGCATAATGACTGCATAAGACGCTATAGTCCTAGGGTATGAACGACAACGATCAACAGTATGCAACAGCTGACAATAAAGCTACTATTGCTGAGCCAGCTTTTCGTTACAACGCGCAGCTCGCACAAGATATTGAGCAGCGCTGGCAAAAAACCTGGGACGAGCAGGGCACGTTCTGGGCTGCTAATGTTAAGGGCAATTTGAAGGATGGCGAAGGCAGGAATGCTGACGGTCGTCCTTCTTTCTTTGCAATGGACATGTTCCCGTATCCTTCCGGTAAAGGCTTGCACGTTGGGCATCCTCTTGGATACTTGGCAACGGATGTTGTAAGCCGCTACCACCGCATGAAGGGTGAGAATGTTCTTCACGCAATGGGTTACGACGCTTTTGGTTTGCCGGCTGAACAGTATGCTGTGCAAACTGGTCAGCATCCGCGCATTACTACCGAGGCAAATATTGCCAATATGCGCAGGCAGCTGCATCGCATGGGCTTGAGCTTTGATGATCGTAGGTCTTTTGCAACTATTGATACGAATTATGTGCGTTGGACGCAGTGGATTTTCTCCAAGCTTTATGACGCTTGGTACAACCCTGATTTTGTGCGCAAAGACGGCGGAAAGGGTTCTGCTCGACCAATTTGCGAACTTGTTGACGAGTTTAAGAGTGGCAAGCGCGAAATCCCAGGATTTGCAGGCAAAAAGTGGGAAGAGCTTAACAAGGTAGAGCAGGCGGATGTTTTAAACGACTTCCGTATTGCATATATTTCTAAGTCTCCTGTAAATTGGTGCCCAGGTTTAGGCACTGTGCTTGCAAACGAGGAAGTTACTGCAGAAGGAAAATCTGAGCGTGGAAACTTCCCAGTATTCCAGCGCAACCTTCGCCAATGGTCCATGCGAATTACCGCTTATGGACACCGTTTGGTTGAAGATTTGAACACTATTGATTGGCCAGAAAAAGTTAAGCTTATGCAGCGAAACTGGATTGGCGAATCTCACGGTGCTTCCGTGCACTTTGAAGTGCCATGTGCGGACGGCGAAACGCGCGATTTGGAAGTGTACACTACTCGTCCAGACACGCTTTTTGGCACAACATTTGCGGTTGTTTCCGTAGATCACCCAATTCTTGAGCATGTTCCAGAAGCTTGGGGTGCGGACGTTCCAGAAAGCTGGAAGGGCGGTTACGCAAGTCTTAAAGAAGGCTTGGCAGAGTATCAAGCTCAAGCTCGCGCGAAGACTGCAAAAGATCGCACGGAAGACGCGGGCGCTAAAACCGGCTTGTTTACTGGTCTTTACGCAATCAATCCTGTAACTGGAGCAAAACTTCCGCTCTTTACTGCAGACTACGTGCTTATGGATTACGGCACGGGCGCAATTATGGCAGTTCCAGGCGGCGATCAGCGAGACTACGATTTTGCAAAAGCCTTTGGTTTGCCAGTAATCTACACTGTTGAGCCTTTGCCTGAGTCTGGCGAAAAATTGGCAGATTACGAAGGTAAAGCTCCGTTTGTTTCTCACGACGGAATTGTTATCAACTCTTCTGTAGAGCATACGCACAAGCTTGGTGACGAATTGTCTATTAACGGTTTGCGCGTGGACGAAGCTATTAAAAAGGTGACGACTTGGCTTGAAGCTGCAGGCGTAGGAAAAGGTAGGGTTTCTTACCGACTTCGCGACTGGCTGTTTTCTCGCCAGCGCTACTGGGGCGAGCCTTTCCCAATCGTCTACGACGAGGACGGTGTAGCACACCTGGTTCCAGATAGTGAGCTTCCAATTGCTTTGCCGGACGTTCCAGACTATCAGCCAAAAACTTACGCTCCAGACGACGCAAATTCTGAGCCTGAAGCACCATTGAGCCGAAACGAGGATTGGGTAAAAGTTCAGCTCGACCTTGGTGACGGCGTAAAAACCTACTATCGCGACACCAACACCATGCCAAACTGGGCTGGTTCCTGCTGGTACTACATGCGCTACTTGGATCCAAACGACGCTGAGCATATGGTTGACAGCGACGAATACGACTACTGGATGGGTACAAACCGTCCAGGAAAAGAGCATGTGTCTGGCGGCGTTGACCTTTACGTTGGTGGCGTAGAGCACGCAGTTTTGCACTTGCTTTACTCAAGGTTCTGGCATAAGGCACTTTACGACTTGGGTTACGTGGATTCTGCTGAACCATTCCACCGCCTGTTTAACCAGGGCATGATTCAAGCTTACGCATACACGGATGAGCGCGGACAGTACGTGCCGGCCGACGAAGTTGAAGAAGGCGCTTCAAACGGCGCTGGCGAGCCAACCTTTACATGGCACGGCGAGAGCGTGAACCGTGAATTTGGCAAAATGGGCAAGAGCTTAAAGAATATTGTGACCCCAGACTACATGTACGAAAACTACGGTGCAGACACGTTCCGCTTGTACGAAATGAGCATGGGTCCGCTTTCTGAATCTCGTCCGTGGAATACGCGCAACGTTGTTGGCGGCATGCGATTCTTGCAGCGCTTGTGGCGTAACGTTGTTAACGAAGAAAACGGCGCTTGCGTGGTTACAGACGACGCTTTGGATGAGAAGACGTTGAAGATTCTTAACAACACAATTTCCGAAGTGACTGTGGAAATGGAAGCAATGCGACCAAACACTGCAATCGCTAAACTGATTGTGCTGAACAACCACTTAACTTCTCTTCCTCACGTGCCTCGCGCAGCAGTTGAGCCGCTGATTCTTATGCTGGCTCCAATTGCTCCGCATATTTGCGAAGAAATGTGGAGCAAGCTTGGACACACAAAGTCTATTGCTCACGCAGACTGGCCTGTTGCAGATGATTGCTACGTTGGTGAGGATACTGTTACTGCAGTTGTGCAAATTAAAGGCAAGGTTCGCGCAAAGCTTGAAGTTGACCCGAATATTGAGGCCGACGAGCTTGAAAAGCTTGCGCTAGAAGCTGTTGCCGATCGCTTGGGTGGCAAAGCTCCGCTCAAGGTGATTGTGAAGGCGCCGAAGATTGTGTCTATTGTGCCAGATGAAAGCTGAGTGTCAAGGTTAAAGACGGCTTGATTGTGCTGTGTTGCGCGATTTTTCGCGCAACACAGCATTTTTTTCGGTGTTAAAGGTTTTAACCACAGGCGCGACGACCTGCTTTCGCGCTTAGAGCGTAGCGCGCGAAAGCAACTCGGAGCGGAAACTCGCTTAAGTTGGAAGTCCGGTGGACTTCCAACGCGAGTTTCGTAGCGAGCGCGCTTTGCGCGTAAGCGTTCCTTCGTGCTTTACAGCATTTTTTTCGGTGTTAAAGGTTTTAACCACAGGCGCGTATTTTTCTTGCGCATACTTGCTATTTGTTCAATAGTATTAGCAAGAATTGCGTTAATTGGGGGATGCTATGGAATACTACGAGCCGGGGAGCAAGGTTCCTGAGCCTAAAACTTACTTGCCGAATAGGCGAATCGCATCGTCTTTGGCGGAATTTTCTAACGACGCTTTTAGCGAAAATAATATCGAAAATAACTTTAATTCTTTCGACGAAACTATTAGAAACATAAAATCTTCTCCGCGCTTTCACATGAAGCCTGTTCATACTTTGGCAATTATGTTTGTGCTGGTTGTTGCATTGTGCGCGAGTCTTACCATGCTTATTTCGCAATCGTTAACGTATCAGCGCGTGCAAAATAGTCAGTCTGAATCATTGCAAAAAATAGAAGATAATGCGGATTATTCAAAGCGTTCTTTTGATGATTTAGAAGATAGTAATTCTAAGAAAAATAACGAAAATAGTGAATCTGACTACGGTAACGAAAATAGTGACAATAGCGAAAGTAACGAAAGTAGTAAAAGTAACGAAAGTAGCGAAGTAAGCGAAAGCAACAAAAGCGGTACTCTTCGCATAAATATTAACACTGCAACAGTGGATCAACTGCAAAGCTTAAAAGGAATCGGCCCAAAAACAGCTGCGCGCATTATTGCTCATAGAAAGCGAGTTGGCGGTTTTAAAAGTTTAGAAGATTTGCTGCAAATAAAGGGCATTGGTCCTAAAACTTTGAATAAATTCCGCGGAAACGTTGACGTTAAATAGGTGAATTATGCGAGAAAAAGTAGAAAACGTTTCTGGAAGTCGCGATTTTAGAATGATTTTTGTTGCTGCAGCTTATTGGGCTGGATGCCTAATAGGAAAATGGATGAGCCAAATGCGAGTAATTAACGCAGGAATCGTTGCAATAATAGGATTTTCCTTCGCTTTTCTAGTAGCATTTTTTCTGCGTCGTAAATGCAATGACTGGAGCAGAACTATTCAAGCAGTAGTGTACGTTTCTTTAGCAGCATGCATGATTTCATACCTTGGTCAATGCGTGCTTTCAAAAGACGTTATTGCGCAAGAAATACGTGCAGAAAACCTTACTAAAATTCATTATTCTAACTATAAATCTACTTTGAATACTCGTGTTGCAGAAGCGGAAGTTAGAGTATTGACTCCTTTTAGAGCGTCAAAAAGTTTTAATGGAGATTGTCAAGCTAATGTGCGCGTTTACAAATTTGCAAATGCGCAAAGTTACGTTAATGCTAGGCTTTACGCATACAATCCAGTTTGTAGAAATATTAGTTACGGTATGCGGATTCGAGTGCCTGTTAGCTTAAAATCTTCGCGTTTTGACAATAAGCCTGAATTGCATGTGCAAAAAACGCAACAAAATGTGCAGATTGTACAAGACGCAAACTTTTGGCAAAACTCTGCTAGTAGCTTGTGGAAATCGTTTTATAACGTAACGAATAATCTTGATACTCAAGGCAGAATGTTGGTTCCGGGAGTAACTATTGGAATGTTGGGGCAAGAGTATGTGCCAACGGAAGCAACAAATTCGCTAAATCCAATAGACGAAACTTATTCAACTATGACACGTCAGCATTTTCAGCATGCTGGAATTATGCACGTTATGGCTGTTTCAGGCGGACACTTTTTGCTACTTAGCATGATTATTTACCGATGCTGCTCATATTTACTACTTCCGCGTTGGGCTACTTCTTCAATACAAATTGCGCTGCAAATTTCTTTAGCTGCAATAGTTTACCCTTCTGCATCTGTGCTCAGGGCGCTGATTATGGGAATAATATCCGCTGTTGCCTGGTGCTGCAAGCGCCCATACCAGTCGGCAAGCGCGCTAAGTTGGACTGTTATTGGAGTTCTACTAGTAAACCCTTCGTACGCTTGGGACTATGCTTTTGCGCTTTCTTCTGCAGCAACTTTGGGAATTGTTGTTATGGGAGTGCCAATGTCTAAAACATTTTCGCAATATGTGCCGCGTTTTATTGCTTCTGCGCTCGCAATAACTTTAGCTGCACAATTGTGGACTATGCCAGTGCAAATTCTTATGCAGCCGGAAGTTTCTTTTATGTCTGTGCCAGCAAACTTAATAATTGTGCCTTTTATGGATTGGGCAACAGTATTCGGCTTAATTTCGCTTGTTTGCGCGAGTTTTAATGCTGGGGCGTCGCTTGTTTTTGCAAGAGTTTCATCAATTGGAACAAGTTTTATGGAAAAGTGCGCGTATTGGTGTGACGAAGCGTCTTTTGGCGTGTTTCCTTGGATGAAGGGTGCTGCTGGAGCGTGGATGATGGCAGGAGTAGAAGTTGCAATATTTGCTGTTTTTATGCTTGCTTTTCGTGTCTTTCACAATCGTGCCTGCGTTCAGCGCATGAGCATAATCGGGCAATTATGGGCATCTTCTGCAAAGCGAACCATAAGTGAAGCTGCGCAAATCTTCGAGTAGTACTAAACACGCACGCATATTCGAGAGGAATATTATGATGGTTAAAGTTGGTTTGTTTAAGGAGCATTATGGCAGCAAGTAATAATCGCGCACAACGTATTATGCTGGTGACTCTTGTAGTTGGCGGGGATGCTTATTTAAACAATCTTAATGCTCGAACTTTGCGAGAAAAAATACAGAAGAATGCTCCGGATGCTGAAATTATTGAGCTTGACGCTTCGTCTGCAGACAAGTATGCGTTTGAAGAAGCTGTTGGCCCTTCGCTTTTTGGTGACGGTACAATTGTTATTATTGACGATTTGCAAAGTGCGGATGAGTCTTTAGTAGAAGCGATTGAAAAATTCTGCCAACAAGCGCAAAATAACGAAAATAATTTTGAAGAATCTTCTTTAAGCTGGGTTATTGCTCGCCATGAAGGCGGTCTTAAAGGAAAATCTATTGTTACGCGTCTTACAAAAGCTGGTGCTCAAACAATCACAGTGCCGGATCTTAAAAAAGACGATGCAAAACTCAACTTTGTTATGAGCATATTTGATCGTCACAATCGAAGTGTTGAGCCTCAAGCTGCCCAACGACTTGTGGCAGTTTTGGGTGGAAAAACAGGCGAGCTTGCAGCATTGTGCTCGCAATTATGCTTCGACTATGACGATAATCCAATAACTCTTAATATTGTTGACCGATACTTGATTGCAGATCCGC
This sequence comes from Gardnerella greenwoodii 00703Dmash, assembly GCF_000263635.1. Taxonomy (GTDB): domain Bacteria; phylum Actinomycetota; class Actinomycetes; order Actinomycetales; family Bifidobacteriaceae; genus Bifidobacterium; species Bifidobacterium greenwoodii. The sequence continues at coordinate 379,584 of NZ_ADEV01000009.1, read as the reverse complement.
AAGTTACCGGCTTTTTTGTGGCAGATAAAGCTGTTACAGGTCACTTAGGTTCTGCAGTGCTTTCTGCAAGAACTGCAGTTGCGCAAGGAGTTGATCCTATAGCGTTAATCGGCGCTTTGGCTTCAAAAGTTCGTTTAATTGCGCTCGCAATGGCAGTTCGTAACGGCACAATTTCTAGTGCGGAAGCAAAAGCAAATCCGTGGGCGATGAAAATGGCAATGCGTCAGCTTGCAGGATGGAGTAGCGCTGGAGTTTCTAAAAGTTTACAAGCTTTAGCTTGGGCGGATGAGCAGTGCAAAGGCGGATCTAGCGACGCGAATTACGCGCTTGAAAAATGCATTATGATAATTGCGTCTAAAGGAAATTAAAAAACGTAAATTAAAAATTGTAAATTTGAAGTCTTAAATTAAAAATCTTAAATTAAAAATATTGTGTGAAAGATTGTGTTAAGAATGACAGAACAAATTGTGTTGGAACAGCAAAAAGTGCGTACTGTGCCTACGGATACTAATATGCGCGAGCTTGGTGAATCTGTGGCAAAACTTGTTAAAGAAGGTGACGTTCTGCTGCTTTCGGGCCCTCTTGGAGCTGGAAAAACAACGTTCGCACAAGGTTTTGGAGCAGGTCTTTCAATTAGCGAGCCGATTGTGTCTCCAACTTTTACGATTGCGCGCGAATTGCACGGCACTTTTGCGGATGGTAAGCCTGCAACTTTAATTCACGTTGACGCTTACCGTTTGGGTGGTGAGAATTTTGCTCCGGGTCAAGATACTGTTTCGCGTTTGCTTGACGAGCTTGAATCTTTGGGTCTTGATGAAGCTTTGGAAGAGCCAGGAGATGGCACTGTTGTGCTTATGGAGTGGGGTGAGCAAATGGCTGGAGTGCTGGCATCTGAGCGCTTAGAGGTTCATATTGCAAGGCCTATTGATTCTTCGCAAGTAGATGATTTTACTAGCGATGGTGAGCGAATCGTAACTTTGAAAGCTGTTGGCAAGGATTGGCTTAATCGACTTGCAAAATTGTAATTAAAAAATATCGCGGCAAATATTGCGGCAAATATCGCGGCAAATATCGCAATAAATAACGCTGTAAATATCGCTGCAAATAAATCAAGTTGTGGTAAGCGAGTAAGCTGATTGGGTACGTTTTGTTAAGGAATGAACATGAGTAATACGCTGATTATTGACACATCATTTGGCTCTACTGTTGGAATTGTGGGCCATGAGCCGATTGTTGAAACAGATTCTCGCACTCACGTAGAGCGTTTGCAAGTAAATATTGCAAAAGTCGTGGAAAATGCAGGACTCAAGCCTTCGGATATTGATCGCGTGGTTGTGGGAGTAGGCCCTGCTCCTTTTACAGGTCTTCGCGCAGGATTAGTTGCAGCAAAAGCGATTGCGTTTGCAAATAATGCTGAAATTTTGGGGTGTGATAGTCTTCTTCCTCAAAGTTTGATGATGCGCTCTGGTGCGTTTGAAGAAGCGCGCAAAAATGGCGTTATTTGCAAGGATTTGCTACTAAATATTCCGAATGACGCTGATTCTTGCGAGTCTTGCGAGTCTACTGTTCATCACTACGTGCTTTCGCTAAACGATGCGCGCCGCCGCCAAGTATACATGTGTTTGTACGACTGCGAAGGAAATGCGCTAATAAATATGGATATTGACTATCCGCAAAATGTTGTGTCTCGTGTGAACGAGTATTTAGCGAGCGAAACTAGCGAAAATCATTGCGTGGATGTGCTCGGTCATGGTGCTAAAAAGTACGTTGAAGACTGGCGAAATATTGCTCACGTTGGCGTTATTGCAGAAGTTTGCGCGCTTGACTTGGGTGTTAAAGGTTTGCAAATTTTCGAACAGTGCGCTTTAGAATGCGCTGAGAATTGCGCTGAGAATTGCTCCAATAAAGATGAGCACGTAAAAGCTGTTGAACCGCTGTATTTGCGCCGCCCGGACGTGTCTGTACCAAATCCGCTTAAGCATGTGCTTGGATCTGGCGAAGCGAATAAGGCAAAAGAAAAATAGAAGCGTTTTAACGATTTGAGTAATTATGATTGTTGATATAACGCGTTCTAAATTTCCAGCAGTAGCCGAGAATTGCAATATAGTTCCTAAGTGCGATTTTACTTGCGATGAGTTAGCGCAAAAAATAGCTCATATTGAAGCTGACTTATTTGGAAAAGGCTCGTGGAATGAAAGCATGATTTCGCAAGAATTGCAAGCTCCTATGCGCGCGTATTACGCTCAAATCGACGAAAATACGCATACGTTATGCGGGTATGCTGGCTACTGGTTTGACGGCGATGATGCGCAAATAATGACAATTGGCGTTGCGAAAAAATATCAAAGAAAAGGCTTAGCGGCGGAACTTTTATCAACTATGATCAAAACCGCAGAAAAAATTGGTGCCAAACGCATGCTTCTGGAAGTGCGAGTTGACAATGTTCCTGCGCTCGCGCTGTATAATCGCTTTGGTTTTAAGAAAATGGGTTTGCGAAAACGTTACTATCAGCCAGAAGGCGTGGATGCGTACACAATGTGCGCTGATCTAACCGCAAAAAATAACGGAACTGAGGAATAACGAGGAATAAAGAGGAATAAAATGAGCGAAGCAATCGTATTGGGAATTGAATCAACTTGCGACGAAACGGCCGCAGCTATTGTGCGCGGACGCACGCTGGTGTCAAATGTGGTGGCATCTTCAATGCAGGAGCACGCGCGCTACGGTGGCGTAATTCCAGAAATTGCTTCTCGTGCTCACGCCGAAGCTTTTGTGCCGGTTGTTTCTAAAGCTTTAGAAGACGCAAACATGGATTTAAGCGATGTTGATGCAATTGCAGTAAGTGCAGGCCCTGGTTTAGCTGGCTGCTTGGCTGTGGGAGTTTCGGGAGCTAAAGCCTTGGCTTGGGCTGCAAATAAGCCAATTTATGGTATTAACCACGTAATCGGGCATATTGCAGTAACGCAGTTGCAATTTGGTGACGTGCCGGAAGATGTGCTGGCTTTAATTGTTTCCGGCGGCCACACTTCGCTTCTTCACGTGAACGATATTGCTAGAAGTATTGACGTTGTTGGCACAACTTTGGACGATGCTGCCGGCGAGTGCTTCGATAAAGTTGCGCGCTTGCTTGGATTCCCATACCCGGGTGGCCCTCATATTGATAGGCATGGAAGGCTTGGAAATCCGGATACTTTGAAAGTTCCGCAAGGATTAACACAAGGTCGTTCCGGCAAAGAGCATCCTTACGATTTCAGCTTCTCGGGTGTAAAAACTGCTGTTGCTCGCTGGGTTGAAGCTCGTGAGGCTCAAGGTCTTGAAATTCCAGTTGACGACGTGTGCGCTTCTTTGGCTAATTCTGTGGCGGAAGTGCTTTCCAGAAAAGCTATGATGGGCTGCGAGCAGTATGGTTCTAAAACTCTTATGATTGGCGGCGGCTTCTCCGCTAATTCGCAGCTCCGTGAGCATTTGTTGGCTTGCGGCAAAGAGCATGGAATTGAAGTGCGTTTGCCGGAGCTTAAGCTTTGCACGGATAACGGTGCAATGGTTGCAATGCTTGGCGTGAATTTGGTGGAAGCAGGGGTTCGCCCTTCTGCTCCAGATTTTGCAATCGATTCTGCTATGCCGCTTACAACGGTGAGTTTATAATAGTAGAAATAATAAAAGTTGCGCTAAAAAGTCGTGATAAAAATCGTGCTCTAAAAAGTCGCTCTAAAAATAAGTGAGGTGTTTTGTGCAGTCAGTTAATTCGCGTAGTGGAGTATTACGAGTAGGTGAGAAGATTCAATTCACCGATCGTAAAGATAAGCGAATTACTGCACAGCTTGTTGCAGGCGGTGTTACGCAAACTGAGCACGGTCTTATTTGTCACGACGACGTGATTGGTCAAAGCGAAGGCGTTGTAATTACTACTGTTAGCGCAAAGCGCGAATCTTCGAAAACTATTTTAGATCCTTCTAAATCGTCTAATAAACCTTGGAAAGCAGCTCGCGCTATTGGTGGCTGGGATTATGTAGTTATGCGACCTCGCATGGTTGACTACGTGCTTTCTATGCCTAGAGGCGCGCAAATTATGTATCCGAAAGATATTGCGCAAGTAATCGCTTTAGGAGATATTCGCTCCGGAATGCGCGTTTTGGAGTCGGGCGCTGGCTCTGGAGCTATGAGCTTAAGTCTTTTGGACGCAGTTGGGGAGTGCGGAAAGCTTACGACGATTGAGCTTCGCCCGGATTTTGCGCGAATTGCCGAGTCTAACGCAACTTTGTACTACGGAAAGCGCCCAGAGTGGTGGAATTTGCTTACCGGCGATTTTGATTCGGTTGCAAAAACTTTAGACGCGCACAGCGTTGACCGCATTATGCTAGACATGCTCGACCCTTGGAATCGACTTGAACAAGCGCATCGCGTTATTGTGCCGGGAGGCGTGCTTATTGCGTATGTGACGACTACGACGCAAATGTCTCGAATGGCTGAAGCTTTGCGAGAAAGCGGCGTGTGGACCGAGCCGGAGATTCAGGAAACCTTGGAGCGAACTTGGAAAGCTCAAGGTTTGGCTGTGCGACCGGATCACGCGATGATTGGTCACACTGGATTTTTGATTGTTTCGCGCGCAATGGCTGAAGGTTTTAGCGCTTTGAAGAAGCGCGAGCATGGCACTAAAGACACTGTGAGCGATATTGACGATATGACAGCCGAAGAGCGCGCTGAGCAGTTGGAAGACTTGTCTTTGCGCGATATTTCGGATCGTAAGCTTCGTAAAGTTTTGCGCGATTTAGACGTGCAGCTTGCGCAATTGCCGCAAGATTCGCAATCTCAAAAAATAGAGCATAGTCAGGCTAAGTAGGAGATCATTATGGCATCACCAATGAAAAAGCTTATGAAGAAAGCACATCATAGTAAGTATGTTTTGTTGCTGATGCGTCATGCGAAGGCGGAAGCTCCTCAAATGGGCGATGACTGGGGTCGTGGACTTACAGATAAGGGCTTGAAGCAGGCAAAAATTATGGCGAAGGGCTTGCAGTCTTTGAAGCTTGTGCCGGATTATATTGTGTGCTCTAGCGCGAACCGCACTGAGCAAACTTTGAAGCGAATGTTGAAGCGTTTTGGTGATGCGCCTGTGGTTGAGTCGCGCAAAAGTCTTTACGATGGCGGCATGCAATCGGTTATGAACGAGTTGCAAGCTATTCGAGGCGATGTTCATACGACGATGATTGTGGGCCATGAGCCAACGATGTCGATGGCTGCGCAATGGCTTTCTTCGCCGGATTCGGATCCGGATGTGCTTGGGGCGATGCGTTTGGGGCTTGCTAATGCGTCGGTTGTGGTGCTTGTGTCTGATCGTCCATTCGCAACTTGCGGCTTGCGCGGCGCCACGGCCCTCGCAATCCTCACGCCCAAATCCTTCGAGTAGCTTTGCGCCAGTGCTCTGCAGACGCTGATTCCTGTTGTTCAAGGAACACTAGCATCAGTGCTGCCGCACGCAATTAAGCATATAAATTAAGCTTATAACGACACCCCAAGTTCTTTAATGACCCCAATCGCGCATTTCTTTGCTAGGCTAAAGCGAGTCGAAAGAAACAAATGTAAATGTGAGTCGAAAAGAAATTTTTGGAGGACGTATGTCTACGGTTTTAACTTCGGTGTCTGGTTTTCCGCGAATTGGCGCTGATCGCGAGTTGAAGAAAATTATTGAACGCTACTGGAAGCAGGATGCTTCTTTGGATGATGTGCGCAATGTTGCGAAGTCTTTGCGCGCTAAGCATTGGCGTTTGCAGTCTGAAGCTGGAATTGATTTAATCCCGAGTAACGATTTTAGCTACTATGATCAAATGCTTGATACTGCTATTTTGCTTGGTGCTGTGCCGGAGCGTTATAATGCTTTGAATTTTGAGCATGCTGAGGATACTTTGTTTGCTATTGCTCGCGGCTACCAGGGTGAGCGCGGCGATGTGACGGCTTTGCCAATGAAGAAGTGGTTTACTACGAACTACCACTATATTGTGCCGGAAGTTGAGAATCCGGAAGACTTGCATTTGGCTGGAACTAAGCCTTTTGACGAGTTTTTGGAGGCTCGCGCGCAGGGTTTGGAAACGAAGCCTGTGTTGATTGGTCCTTACACTTTTTTGAAGTTGGCTCGTACTCCTGAAGCTCAGGAGTTGGAAGTAACTGAGTCTGTGATTTCGGCGTTAAGTAACGCTTATGCGAGTATTGTTAAGCGTTTTGGCGAGCTTCACGCAACTTGGTTGCAGTTTGATGAGCCTTATTTGGCTTTGGATAAAGAGGAAGGCGATTTGGAGCTTTTTGAAGCTTTGTATAAGCCTTTGCTTGAGGCCAGGGGCGCGGAAGTTAATCTTCTTCTTAACACTTATTTTGGCAATATTGCTGATGCTTACGAAACTGTGAATAATCTTGGTTTTGACGGCGTTGGTGTTGATTTGGTGGAAGGCAAGGACGAGAATCTTGCAGCAATTGAACGTTATGGTGTGAATGATAATACTACGCTTTTTGCTGGCGTTGTGAACGGCCGTAATATTTGGCGCAACGATTATGCTGTAAGCCTTGGGCTTATTGACGCTTTGCGCGAGAATATTACGGATCGCGTGGCTGTTTCTACTGCTTGCTCGCTTCTTCACGTGCCTTTTAGCACTGTTGGTGAGGATGCTTTGGGTGCGGATGTGTTGCAGCATTTTGCTTTTGCTGTTGAAAAGTTGCAGGAGATTCGCGATATTGCAAATCTTTCTGCAGAAGGCGACGAAAATCGCAAATCTAGTAACGTTTTGGCTAAAAATCAGGCTTTGTTCGACGGTTCACGCGTAAAAGCGGATTCTGCTGTTGCTAATCGTCTTGCGAATCTTAAAGAGTCTGATTTTGTGAGACTTCCGGAGAGGGCAGAGCGTCAGCGTTTGCAGAAGGAAGCTCTTGGCTTGCCGGATTTGCCAACGACAACTATTGGATCCTTCCCGCAAACTAAGGATATTCGTAACGCTCGTGCTGATCTTCGTAAGGGCGAAATTACTCGCGAAGATTATGACGAGTTTATGCGAGATCGTATTGCTAAGTGCATTGAGCATCAGGAGCAAATTGGCTTGGATGTGCTTGTTCACGGCGAGTTTGAGCGCAACGATATGGTTGAATATTTCGGCCAGCATTTGCGCGGCTTTAAGTTTACGAAGAACGCTTGGGTGCAGTCTTATGGCACGCGCTGCGTGAAGCCTCCAATCGTGTGGTCGGATGTTTCTCGCGAGTCTGCAATTACTGTGGCGTGGAGCGCTTATGCTCAAAGCTGCACGAAGCATATTGTTAAGGGCATGCTTACAGGCCCGGTGACTATTCTTAACTGGTCTTGGCCTCGCGAGGATATTACGCACGAGGAGCAGACTCAGCAGTTGGCTCTTGCTATTCGCGATGAAGTGTTGGATTTGGAGCGCGCTGGTATTCGTGTGATTCAGATTGATGAGGCTGCTTTGCGTGAAAAGTTGCCGCTTCGTCGCTCTGATTGGCATAAGAAGTATTTGGATTGGGCGATTTCTGCTTTCCGCCTGGTTCATTCTGCAGTGGCTGCGACTACGCAAATTCACACGCATATGTGCTATTCGGAGTTTAATGACATTATTCGCGACATTGACGCTATGGATGCGGATGTGATTTCTTTCGAGGCTTCTCGCGGCGACTTGGTTGTGCTTGACGCTATTCACGACGCGCATTTTGAGACTGAGGCTGGCCCTGGCGTTTACGACATTCATTCTCCGCGCGTGCCTGGTAAGGCGGAGCTTGTGGAGCGTATTCACGAAATTTTGCGCAAGATGCCTGCCGAGAAGCTTTGGATTAACCCGGATTGCGGTCTTAAAACTCGAGGCGACGCTGAAACTTGGCCGAGCTTGGAGAATCTTGTTGCTGCAGCTAAAGAGGTTCGGGAAGAATTGCAAGATAACAAGCTAATCGATCATCCGAGCAAGGGGTGAGTTATGCCGTATAAACCAAAGTTTTCGCTGGAAGTTTTCCCACCTAAGCGCACATCTCCTATTGGTACTATTTACGATACTTTAGATGGCTTGAAAGGTCTTGACCCGGATTTTATTTCGGTTACTTACGGCACTGGAAAGCTGCAGGATCGTACTGCTACTGCGCGCATTGCGCATACTATTCGCTCCGAATACGGCATTGACGCGGTTGCGCATTTAACAGCTCGCTACCTTGATTATGATGCTGTTGATGAAGCTTTGGAAATGTTTAGCAATGCTGGCGTTTCCGGCGTTTTGGCTTTGCGTGGCGACGTGATTGCAGGCCAGGAAGCGGCCGGCGTTTTTGAGCACGCTAGTGACTTGGTTTCCTACATTCGTTCAAAGCACCCGGATTTGCCTATTCTTGGCGCTTGCTACCCGGAGAAGCATCCGGAAGCGGAAAGTTTGCAGGCGGATATTGAGAATCTTAAGCGCAAAGTTGACGCGGGTGTAACTCACTTAATTTCGCAACTTTTTTACGATAACGAGGATTTTTTGCGCTTCCGTGATTTAGCTCGTGCGGCTGGCATTAACGTGCCGATTGAGGCTGGCGTGATGCCTGTGGCGAATGCTTCGCAAGTGCAGCGCATGACAAGTCTTTGCTCTTCGCGCATTACTTCGCAAGTTTCCGCAATGATGGATCGCTGGGGTAGTAACGCTGAGTGCTTGCGCGATGCTGGCAGTATTTTTGCTTCGCAGCAGATTAACGATTTAATTGCTGAGGGTGTGGATGGTATTCACTTGTATACCATGAATCATCCTGGTATTGCGCGCAGGATTTGGGCGAATGTGAAGCCGCTTTTTACGAAGATCGGGTAGGTGGCGCGACGACCTTCCTGAGCGCTTAAAGCGTAGCGCGCGAAGGCAACTCGGAGCGGAAACTCGCTTAAGTTGGAAGTCCAGTGGACTTCCAACGCGAGTTTCGTAGCAAGCGCGTTACCCGCGCGAGCGTTCCTTCATCGATCCTCATTTTGCGAGTTTTTGTTTGCTGTGGCGCGAGTGCGCGGCTGGTTGCGTTGCTTTATAAATATTAATATTAGTGTATAAATGTATAAAATAATCGCGTTTTATACTAAACATTTGTTTAGAATCGCCATTAGAAATGTAATCTAGCTTACATTTGTTATATTAATTTTGACCGTAAAAACCTGCCAAAAACGTTGAAATAAAGCCTCACGGGGGGGGGTCTAGTAGGCTATACATCATAACAAATATGTTGAAAAAAATATGTATATTCGGTATTATTGAATATAAATCTCAACAAAAGAGATTGCGCTTCAGGGAGCTGAGCAGAAGTTTCATATGTATTTGACCGTAGTTCAATCAGCGTTTTGATTACTGCATCAAGCTCTTCGCTAATAAATTCACAAAGACTTGTTCAGAGAGAATTTGGTATTCAAGGAGATACACAATGACTAAGTCAAATTCTAGAAAGCACGCACGCAAGGTAACTTTGGATGCTGCAGTAAATAACGCAATTGAAAAGGCTGTTGACGCTCGTAAGGTGGCGGCGTTTACGGTTGGAGCCGCAGGCGTATTAGCCGGTGCGGCGTTCGCTTTTGGAGCAACTCCTGCAATGGCCGCGGAGACTGGTGCTGCGACTGAGCCTACAAAAGCACCTGTGGCTGCTGGTGATAAGGCTGGGGCTGGCAAGAAGGATGAAGCTGGCAAGAAGGATGACGGTAAGGCTGATGCTAAGCCTGAAGCTAAGGAAACTGTAGCTAAGGAAACTGAGTCTAATAACGCTGAGGACAAGGACGCTGCTAAGCAAGAGCAGACTGGCGATAAGAATCAGACTGAAGCTAATAAAGATGCTGGGGATAAGGCTGAGAATACCAATAAGCAGGCTGAGCAGCCTGTAGCAAAGACTGAAGATAAGAAGTCTTACGAAGAAAATCAGAAGCAGGAAACTACTACTACTGTTGGTCAAGATCGCGATGCCTCTGCAGCACCAGAGCCGAAGCCACAAGCTAACAACACAATCAACCTTTCAAAAGATACAAAAGATAATTTGCCAAACATGTACGCATGGGGCAAGTCTAATAACGTTTATATTGAAGACGGTCAGAATAAATCCGTTACAATTAACTTTGCAAAGCCTGATGACGGATACACAATCACAAAGGTAGCTATTTTCCCATCTGATGGTAATACCGTTGATAACAAGAAGTCTAGAGGATTCCTTGAGTATTATTCAGATCCAAGCGCTAAAGATGAGCATAAACCATATTCCGGCATATACGACTTTAAGGTAAATCCAGATGGTACAGCCACGCTTACTATGAGTAAGCTGTACAGAGATGGCAATCTTAAGAGCGGAGAAAGCTACTCTGCAAACCGTTGCATTTATTTGTACGGTACAGATAAAGACGGTAAAACAGTAGTGCTGTACAAGACGAATATTGTGCGTGCAGCAACACTTATTCCGCCTAAAACAGCTGGCTCTATTGTTTTACAGTATGATGAGAAGCTTAATGAAGATCAGATTCAAGCAAAGCTTAAGCAAGCTCTTGATGCTCCTACCGAAGCAACTGGTAATAAATCAATTCGCGAGCAAATTAAAACTGCAAGTACATCTAATGGCGTTGGTGTGCGCAATGAAGCAGCCAAAACGCTTACCAATACGCCAGATACCGCTGAAAACAAGGTAATTATTACCGACCATCAGGCGTATGACCCTTCCCAGGTTGCTAGAATCAACAAGGAAACGTCACAGCAGGGCCAGCCAACAACATATGTTACGGGAGTGAACAACCTCAAGACGTACCTTATTTCCGACTTAGGCTACAAGTCCGAGCCGCTCGCTCTTACGGTTGCTCGCTACGATACTCGTATCGATAAGCCGATTGTGGAAGACCCGACTAATCTTTCGAAAGAGGTTAAGGAAGAAATCGCAAAGAAGCTGGCAAATCTTAACCACATTGCTCAAGACAAGGTGACCATTAACGCTGACGGAACAGTCACCATCAACTTTGAAGGTGTGGACCCAAGCCTCGCGCCTACGCTTCAGCTCAGCGACCTTGTGTTGAAGCAGCTCAAGGAAGCTGATGTTAATGTTCCAACTGGCGAGAAAGCAGTCTTTGTTTACAACCCACTAGATTATTCAAAAGACGAGATTGCGCGTATTAAGAAGGCTATTTACGAGGCTAACAAGAAAAACGATAAGCTTGGTTTAAGCGATACTGACTACGAGAAGCAGATTTCACTTTCGTACCTTACTGGCAATCTTACTGCATCTGGTACTGGCAATCAGGGTATCTCAAATGGTCGTCAAGAGAATACGATTACCGTTAAGATTAAAACCGATAAAGCTGTTGCTGAGTTTACATCTGATGTGACGAAGAGCAAGCTAACGAAGTTTGTGAATATTCGCGAGGACTACACCGTTTCTTGGACTAAAGACAAGATTGATGGTCGCAACTCTGACGAAGGTCTCTCATGGAGCGAAGACCATAAGACTATCATCTATCGCTATGATCCAACCAAGGCTGTCGCGTTTAAGTCTAGCGACATTACCAAGTTGCTCACAGCTACACCGAAGGCTGGCAAAGCAGGTTTGCGAGTGCTTAAGGGTGACGAGCATATCGACCATGAAGGTGAGCCTGGAAAAGAAAAGAAGTCGCACGTTTACTACGTAATTGATAGTAATGGCGAGCCAACAGGCGCGCTTACGCTTGGTATTATGAACAGTGGTTATTGGACTGGTGATCCTCAGATTACAGGTACCGAAGTGGATAGGGGTAACGTGCTATCCAAGACGGGAGAATATAAGTGGGATGATGATGCTAAGCCTGTAACACTTGCGTCTAAGGACGGCAAGATCTATAGAGCGCGTCTGTTTGTTGCTCCGTATGGCATGGAGTCCTACCAGTATGTGTACACACACCCAGATGGAAAGAACCCAAACAACACAACAAAGGCAATTAACGTTATATTTGTGCCGCAGACGAATCATAAGACGAAGGATTTGAAGACGTCGGTTGAGGGTCACAAGCTTGCTGCTGACAAGAAGACTCCAATTGATTCTGCGTACTACAACGCGTCTAAGGATAAGAAAGATGCGTATGACGAGGCGTTGAAGGAAGCTAATGCTGCTCTTGAGGCTGCTGGTAATACAGAAGATTCCAAGCTGTCTGAAGCGCTTAAGGCGCGCATCGATAACGCTACGATTAACCTTAACAAGGCTCGCGAGGCTCTTGATGGTGCTAAGACTGACAAGGAAAAGCTAAAGGCCTCGATTGACGAGAACGGTAAAGCTGCTGAAGGCAACAATCCTGCAACGCTCACGCAAGCAACGAACCAGTTCAAGAACGTAAGCGACCCTGACTTTAAGGATGCTAATGGCAATCCTGATACCAAGAAAAATGAGGATGCTAAAGCGGCTAAGAAAGCTTACGATGAAGCACTTCAAGCTGCTGAGGCTGCAAGAGACGACGAAAACGCCACGCAGAAGGCTGTTGACGACGCCAAGGCAAAGCTGGACGAGGCTCGCAAGAAGCTTAACGACTTCACCACTAACAAGGATGAGTTAAGCGCCGCGATTGCTAAGGACGGCAAGGTAAACACGGGTGAGGCTGGTAAGACAGGTGACGAAAAGCTCAAGACTGCCGACCCAACCTACCAGAACTCTACTAAGGAAGAGCGCGACGCATACGACAAGGCTGTTGCTGAAGCTCAAAAAGTAGTTGCTGACCCTAATGCTTCCCAAAAGGAAGTGAACGAGGCAATCAAGAATCTTAAGGAAGCCAAGGCTGCGCTTGACAAGAACGCAACCGACAAGTCTCCTCTTGATGCTGCTGTGCAAAAGAGCTTAGATAAAGATCCTAACAACCATAGCGTGTTCTACAAGAATGCAGCCGCGAAGAAAGACACCGACCCTGCTGCTAAAAAGGCTGTTGAGGACTACGATAAGGCACTCGCAGAAGCTAAGAGAGTGCTTGGTGACAAGAATGCTACAAAGGCCGATGTAGAAAAGGCTAAGAAAGATCTTGAAGATGCTGAGAATGCTCTTCATGCTGATGCCTATGCAACCGACAACAAGAGTCTCGGTGAAGCACTTGCCGACAACTTCAGCGGTTATTTGATGCCAGCGTACTTTAACGCTTTTGATAAAGCGCAAGCTGGCGACGAGCAAGCCAAGAAAGACTTCAAAGCCTATAACGACGCATATCATGCTGCAAAAGACTTGATGGATAAGACCAAGCAGCAGGGAAGTACCGTAACGCAAGACGAGGTTGACAAGGTTAAGAAGCAGCTTCTCGAAGCACGTAAGGTAATCGATAAGTATGCAACCGACACCAGCAAGATTTCGGCGGCGCTGCTCCACAGCTTGGCTATTACTAATAGCCCGGCGTATAAAAACGCGTCTGCTGGTGCAGAAGGTTCTGAGGAAGCGAAGGCAAAGAAAGCATACGATGATGCTCTTAAGGCTTTGCAAGATGCCTTCAATGATAAGATGCCTCAAGATACGGTCGATGGCAAGCCTGATAGTGATCCAATCTCAACAGATAATATTCCTGCAAAGGATGGAGATACTAGTAGCCCTGACTATCTTAAGAACATCCAGTCCCACGCTAAGGGTCAGCCTTTGAATAGGGATGTAACAAAGCTCCTTGCAAAGCTTAATGATGCTGTTAAAGGTCTGGATAAGTTTGCGACTAAGACCGATGAGCTGATTGAGTCCATTAACAAGGATTCGTATACGCATCCAAGCCCTGCGTTTAAGAACGCCTCGCTGCCAAGCTACAAAAACGATGATGGTTCTGACAATACCGACAAGAACAATGCTGCTAAAAAGGCGGTGGATGCTTATGGTGAGGCTCTTAACAAGGCTAAAGAAAAGCTAAACGATCCAAACGCTACGCAGAAGGACATTAACGACGCCAAGGCTGCCCTTGACAAGGCTCGCACAGAGCTTGACAAGTACAACACCGACGTTGCCAAGCTCCAAGAGAGTGTTGCTGCACACGGTACTGAGGCTGTTGAAGGCACTAAGGATTCCGACGCATACCGTAACGCATCCGACCCTCACTTTGTGGATGAAACCGGTAAGCCTGACGAATATAAGAACCAGCAAGCAAGAGATGCAAAAACCGCCTATGACAAGGCGCTCACTGAGGCCCAGGCCTTGCTTGCAAAGCATAACGACGATAAAACGCCGCAAGATGCAAAGCCAACGCAAGCCGAAATTGATGCTGCTTTAGCAAAGCTTGATGAGGCTCGTAAGACGCTGGTTGGTGACGACTCTGCTCTAGATAAGCCAGGATTTGGCACAAAGACTACTGATTTGGATGTGGAGCTAGCTAAGTCTTCGCCTGTTGATGCAACCGACCCAACTCCTGGTACGGTTGAAGATTTAACCACATACAAGAATGCATTAGCTAAAACAACCGAAGACGGCAAAGAGAATCCTGATATAACAAGATATAAGGAAGCTCTTAAGAAAGCTACCAAGCTTGCTGAAAAGCAAAAGTCTACAAAAGCCAGTGAACGTCCGTTGCAAAAGGATGTTGACGAAGCATACCGTGCGCTTTTGGATGCCAAGAAGATTATTGCTGATGGCTACAAGACCGATGCAACGGCTCTTCAAGACGAAGCAGCGCTTGGTGCAGATGACGGTAACTTTACCAAGAGCCCGGAGTACAAGAACGCCGAAGCTAAGAAAGCTGAAGACGGCGGTGACAATGCTGAGCTTAAGGCGTACAAGGCTGCTCTAACTGAAGTTAAGACTATGCTCAACAACTTTGGTAAAGATGGCAAGCCGAATGCGGGAGTAGGTGACCAAGACCTACCAACGCAAGCTCAAGTTGACGCGGCACTTAAGAAGCTCAGTGAAGCTCGCAAGGCAGTAGAAGCTAAGTATGCAACCAACACCGACAAGCTCAAGAACGAGGTTGGCGATAAGGATCAAGATGGCAATCCTGTAATTCCTCCATTCGAGGCATCGGTTGCGTACAAGAACGCGCTTGAAAAGGCAAAGACGGAGGAATCTACAACAACGGATCCTAACTCCGCAACTGCAAAGCTCAAGACCTACGCCGATAAGCTGAAGGAAGCGAATGACCTCATCAACAAGGTCAAGAATCCTGATCCAAACGCAAAGCCAGAAGATCGTCCAACTCAAGATGACGTTGACAAGGCTCTTGCAGCTTTGAAGCAGGCCAAGAAGGACATCGACGACAACTTCAAGACCAACGTTGAAAAGCTCCAAAATGAAGTTGATGATAAAAACGAGGATGGCAGCGCGCGCACTCCAGAGTTTGAAAAATCAACTGAGTTTGCCAATCTTGAAGCAAAGACTGTAGATGGCAAGAAGCCTGATGACCTTGTAGCGTATGAGCAAGCTTTGGCAAAGGCTAAGGAACTCATCGATAAGAACGATGGCGAGGTTGCTGATCCTACAGACCCGACTAAGAAGGTTACCGTTCCAAAGGATCAGCTCCCAACTCAGCAAGAAGTTGACGAGGCTAAGAAGGCTCTTAAGGAAATCAAGGACAAGATTCTTGCTAACTACAAGACGAGTCCTGTTGAGCTTCAAAACGAAGTTGACTTGTCTAAGGACGGCGACGACGACACCAGCACCGACGTGTTCGAGAACACTCCTGCGTTCAAGAACGCTCAGGCTAAGGGTGATGAAGCTGCTCAGAAGGCTCTCAAGGACTACAACGAGAAGCTCAAGGCTGCCAAGGAGATGCTTGCGAAGTTCGATCGCACTACTGGCAAGCCAAAGAAAGACGCAAAGGATGTTCCAACCCAAAAGCAGCTTGACGAGGCTCTAAAGGCCTTGCAGGATGCCAAGAAGAAGATTGAAGACGAGTACAGCACAAGCAAGTCTGATTTGCGTCAAGAGGCTGGTGATGATTTCACTAAGTCTCCTGAGTATCAGAATGCTCAAGCTAAGGGTGATGATGCGTCTAAGAAGGCTCTTGAAGACTACAAGAACGCGCTTGACGAAGCTAATTCTGTGCTTGCAGATCCTAATGCTACCCAGGCTGAGGTTGACGCGGCTTTGAAGCGTCTTAAGACCGCTAAGGATAAGCTTAAGGATGAAAATGGCACGGATAAGTCTAAGCTTCAGGCTGAGGCTGATGATGATGCTAACTTCCGTAATTCGCCGTACTTCATTATTGGTAATAAGGCTGATATTGAAGCCTATGAGGATGCTTTGGCTGAAGCTAAGAGCGTGCTTGCAGATCCTAATGCAACTCAGGCCGAGGTTGATGCGGCTTTGAAGAAGCTTGAAGAGGCTAAGAAGCGTATTCTTGACTTCTTGAGTCATTTCGGCGGCTCTGGTAATGGCACTGGTGATTACGGTTTTGGCGAAGGAAATGGTTTTGTAAACGGCCATGAGTCTTATGGCGCTTTGGTAGATAAGTCTGCTTTGCAAATCGAAGTTAACAATGCTGTGGAGACTAGTGCTAATACTGCTGAGGCTGTGGCTTACAGGCAGGCTTTGGCTGAGGCTAAGAGCGTTCTTAACGATCCTAATGCAACTCAGGCTCAGGTTGATGCGGCTTTGAGGAAGCTTCAGGCGGCTAAGGCTGCGTTGCTTAATAGTTTGAGTGGTGCATCTGGCCATAAGATTGCTAAGACTGGTGCTGCAACTGGCTTGTTTGCAGGATTTGCTGCAATCTTTGCTGGTCTTGGTGCTGCGGGTGTGGCTTCTCGCCGTCGCAAGCACTCTAACGAGTAACCTTACGCATAACTAACAGATCCCTCGCAGGTTATCCTCTGATAATCCGCGAGGGATTTTTTCGTGCTCCTGCACACATCTCATACACAATTCGCCTTGTACATCACCACAGTGTAAAGTTGCGGTATGGAAAGCGCTAATAAAACAGATATTGCAACTGCTGAAACCAACTGCAACGAAAGCAGCACAACCTCTTGCGCACTCACTTCCAGAAGTCTTATTAAAGCCGGCTTTGCTCGCCCGGATTTTGCGCGCGAAGCTATTGTAAATATTTGCGAAAATTGCATGAATCATGCTGTTAGTCCGCAGCAATTTCTTGATTATGTAAGCCGCTGCGCAGACCCGGATTCTTCTTTAGTTGCGCTTCAAAATCTTGTGCAGGCGCAGCCGCAAACTATTGCTGATATTGCTTCAATGTCTGCAATCTCGTCTATGAATTGTCCGCTTGCTTCGCTTATGCAAGTGCTTGGTGCTTCTAGCGCTATGGGAATGTTTATGCGAACGCATCCGAATCTTATTATGGCTGCGGCAAGTGACCCGGATCATCTTTTTTCTATGACGCGTGATGAGCGTTGTGCTGATTTGCTTTGCGCAATTCAGGCTTACAAGGCTACGGTGGTTTCTTCCGAAAATAACGCTTCTAACACGATTTACTTAACTTCTCTTGGCTTTGCTCAAGCTGTTTCTGCTCTTCGCGCGCGCTATCGTGAGCATGTTGCTGCGATTATGGCGGCTGATTTAGCGAGCGCTGACCCTGTTGAAGTGCAGCCGGATATTAGCCGTAAGCTTTCCGATGCGGCGGATGCTGTTTTAGAGGCTGCTTTAGCGGTTGCTCGCGGTCAGGTTACTGGTTCTTCTGCGTGCAGGTTTGCGATTATTGCTATGGGTAAGCTTGGTGCGCAAGAAATTAACTATGTTTCCGATATTGATTTAATTTATGTTGTTGAGCCTGCGGATTCTGGAAATAAGCAGAATCAGGATGCTTCTTTGCGCGTTGGTGCGTCTATTGCAATGGTTTTGCAAAAAGTGTGCCAGTCAACGGTTGCTGGCTCTTTGGAGCCGCCTCTTTGGCAGATTGATACTGCGCTTAGGCCGGAAGGCAAGGATGGGCCTCTTGTTCGAAGCTTTGAATCTCACCGCGAATACTATGAGAAGTGGGCGAGTAGCTGGGAGTTTCAGGCGCTTTTGAAGTCTCGTCCTGCGGCTGGGGATGCGGATCTTGGAAAAGCTTACCGTGCTATGGTTGAGCCGCTTATTTGGAAGGCTTCTGGCCGTGAGCATTTTGTGGCGGACTGCCAGCATATGCGTCAGCGAGTGGAGTCGCTTATTCCTGCTTCTCAGCGCGATTTGGATATGAAGCTTGGCCGCGGTGGTTTGCGCGACGTTGAGTTTACTGTTCAAATGCTGCAGCTTGTGCACGGAAGCGAGGATGAGTCGCTTCGAGTAAGGGATACTATTTCTGCTTTGCAGGCTTTGGCTCAAGGCGGCTACGTTTCTAGGTCTCAGGCGGCGATTTTGGCGGAACATTACCGTTTTGAGCGTGTGCTTGAGCATCGTCAGCAAATGTGGAACATGCATCGCACGCATTTGTTCCCAGATTTGGGTGCGCAAGGAAACGGCGGTTTGGATCGTGCGCGCACAATTTCTGCTGAGCAGCTTAATAATAATGAGCAGATTCGTCGTCTTGCGCGTGCTGTTCGGCTGCGCCCGGAGGAGTTAGTTGAGCGTTTTGATAAAGCTCGCCGCGAAATCCGCAATTTGCATAAGGATATTTACTATCGTCCTATGCTTCCGATTAACGCTCAAACGGATGCGGATCCTATTGTGCTTTCGCCGGAGGCTGCTCGCGCGCGTTTTGCTTCTATTGGTTTTGCGGATGCTCGCGCCGCACAATTGCATGTTGAAGCGCTTACGGAAGGGCTTTCTAGGGCTGCTAAAATTCACAGGATTTTGCTTCCGGCAGTGTTGAAGTGGCTTGGCGACGGCCAGAATCCAGATATGGGTTTGCTTGCGTGGAGGCGTCTTGCGGAGCGTTTTGGCGGTAAGAACACGTATCTTGGTTTTTTGCGTGATTCTCCTTCCGCAGCTCAGCGTCTTTGCCACGTTTTGGCGGATTCGCGCTACTTGGGCGACGCTATGATGCAGTCGATGCAGTCTATTACTTGGCTTGGCGACGACGAAGCGCTATCTGCTCGCGATAGAGCAAGTCTCGATATGCAAACTAGCGCAATGGTTGCGCGTTATGCTAGTAATATTGCGGATTTTGCGCAGTCTTTGCGCGCGCTTCGCCGGCAGGAAATTGAGCGAGTTGCTTTAGCTTGGATGTGTGGTCTTATTGACGACGATACTTCTATGTGCGCTATGAGTGATGTTTTTGACGCTGTTTTAGACGCGGCTTTGTGCTGGTCTATGCGAGAGGCTGTTTTGCGAATGAATTTCAGCGCTCCTCAAGCCGAAATTGCGATTATTGCGCTCGGTCGCTACGGCGGTAGGGAAGTAAACTTCTGCTCGGACGCAGACATAATGGTAGTTTATAAGCCGGTTGGTGAAGATTGCGATTTGGATGCAGCTCACCGTTTTGCTCAAACAGCTGTAGAGATTTTGCGCAATATTTTGCAAGGTCCTCTTACTCTTGAGCCAAAAATTATGGTTGATTTGGATTTGCGTCCGGAAGGAAAAGACGGCCCGCTTGTGCGCAGCTTAGAGTCTTGCGAAAAGTATTATCGTCAATGGGCGAGTACTTGGGAGCATCAGGCCTTGCTTCGTGCTCGTTTTGCTGCAGGTTCTAAAGATTTGGCGGATGCTCTACTTGATGGCGTTGTGAACGACTTGCGTTACGCTGTAAATCCTCTTAGTGAATCTCAGCTTTCCGAAATTCGCAAGCTTAAAGCGCGTATGGAAGCGGAGCGTTTGCCTAGGGGAGTTAGTAGAGACAGGCATTTGAAGCTTGGTCGCGGCGGTTTAAGCGACGTTGAGTGGACTGTTCAGCTTTTGCAATTGCAATACGCTGGATCTTACGAGTCTTTGCGCGTTGTTGGCACAATGCAAGCTTTGAAAGCTTTGCAATCTGAGCATTTGATTGATAGTGACGATGCTCAAATTTTGGAGCGCTGCTGGCATATGTGTTCCGCTGTGCGCAACGCGAACTTCTTGTGGTCCGGGTCAATGTCTCGCGCGGATGTGATTCCAACAGACTCGTATTCTTTGGGCGGAATTGCAACTTATCTTGGCTACGAGCCTAACCAGGGTCGCGTTTTTGAAAATGATCTTTTAGCAACTATGCGTCAGTGCCGCGAAATCATGTCTCGTCTTTTCTACGCTCGCTAGGCGTTATGGCGTAATTGCGTCATCTTAGTACGATTTGCGTTTATTGTTGCATTCTCTGCTTTAGGTTATAATTACAGGATGGGAGGTGATTTTTAATGAAAAATGCAGTAATAAGTAATGATGTAAAAGAAAGAGCTAATTCTTCAGTTTTTTATGCTGATGTTTCTGAACCTATAAAACAAGCAGTCAGTAGTGAAAATTTAGAAGAAAATGACGAATTATTATCTACTGATTTTGCTGCAAAACTTATGCATAGTTATAAGCAGTCAGTTTCTGGTTTAGCACGCCCATATGCGGATGTTTTTGCTGAGTTAGAAAAGGGCTTGTAATGAGTTCTTTTAATATTCTTGTTACTCAAGATGCAGAAAATGATTTAAAAAATATAAGAGACTATATTGCATCTAATATTTCTAAGAAAACTTCCGTAAGAATTATTAATCTTATTAAATCTAGTATTGAAAGACTGTCTCTTTTTCCTCAGTTTGCGCCTGTAGTTAAGTATGAGCCTTGGAATTCACTTGGCGTGCGTCGTATAGTTGTAAAGAATTTTCTTGTTTATTACAGAGTTGTTTTAGAAGAAAATACAGTTTATATTTTGAAGGTTACTTATGGTAAACGTAATCAACAAACTGTATTGGAACAAATAGATTTATTGGATTAAGTACTTATTAAATGTTTCATAATAAGTTATAGTTCTTCGCCACTCCGCATATAGATTCGTCAACGCTAATCAGTAAAATTGCGTAGGTCGCGTGTGATTGCGGCCGTCTTGCCAACTGACGAAAGGTAAGCGATATTTATGACGAACGCAATGAACGCTTCTAGTTCTTCTAATTCATCTAGTTCTTCTAATTCTTTGCATCAAACTTTTTCTCTAAGAACAATTGCAAATTCTCTTGCCGGTAAAAGTGTTGTTACATTAGACGATATTTCAACGGCGCAAATACGAATGCTTTTAGACAAAGCGCGATACATTGATTCGCACCGTAAAGAAGTGGCTCACACTTGCGATGGCAGAGTGTTGGCCACTCTTTTTTATGAGCCGAGCACGCGCACTCGCTTAAGTTTTGAAACAGCAATGCTGCGTTTGGGCGGAAAAGTGATCGGTTTTGCAGGCGCGCAACTTTCTAGCGCAAGCAAGGGCGAAACTGTAAACGATACTTTGAAAGTCGTGTCTAATTATGTTGATGTTGTTGCTATGCGTCACCCAAAGGAGGGTGCTGCTTTTGTTGCAACTCAAGCTGTGAGCACGCCTATTATTAACGCGGGCGACGGCGGCCACATGCACCCAACTCAAACTCTTGCAGACTTGGCAACGATTCTTGCGCGATTCGGTCGCCTTAATAATTTGACTGTTGGCTTGTGCGGCGACTTAACATATGGTCGCACTGTTCACTCGCTTATTGAAACTTTGTGCCGCTTTGGAAACGTTCATTTTGTGCTGATTAGCCCGGATGAGCTTAAAACTCCGCAGTACGTAATCGACCGCATTAACGACACTCCTTCTTGCACTTATGAGGAAACTCGCGACTTGATGGAAGTTATTGGCAATCTTGACGTGCTTTACATGACTCGCGTGCAAGAAGAGCGTTTTACGGATCGCGAGCAGTACTTGCGACTTCGTGACACATATATTTTGACGGAAGAAAAATTGCAGAAAGCTAAGTCACATATGCCTGTGCTGCATCCTCTTCCTCGAATTAACGAGATTGCGGTTGATGTTGACGACGATCCTCGTGCAGCATACTTTGAGCAGGTTAAAAACGGTATGCTTATGCGCATGGCTTTGGAAAGTTCCGTTCTTGGCGACGAGCTTTGCGGCTACGAGCCAACCGATTTTGTGAACGTTCCAGAAGACGAGCTGCAATCGGTTGACGCGCACGGAATTTCCTTGGCAGATCCTCGCGTTCACACAACCGACGAGAATGCACCTGAAACTCTTACATGCCCGAATCCTCGCTGCATAACAAACAGTGAGCTAACTCTTAAACGCAAGTTCTACAAGGCTGATTCCGTAAGGCATGAGTATCGCTGTATGTATTGTGACGAAGAAGCAGAAAATAAGTAAAATTTACGAAAACTTACGCAGAACTTACGAAAATTTACGAAAATTTACGAAAACTTAGGCAAAACGGGAGTGATATGAACGAAGCTGGCACATTAACTTTGCGCAATATCTCCGTGTGGGATACTGGCGAGCGAATTGATCTTATTGTTGATGGCGTTCGTCAGGATGCGCTTATAGAAGGCAATGCGCGCATTTCTGGCGATATTGATGCAAGCGACTTTGTTGTTGCTCCTGGTTTTGCCGATCCGCACGTGCATTTTAGGGATCCTGGTCAAACTGAAAAAGAAACCATGATGACCGGCGCAGATTCTGCGGCAGCAGGCGGCTATACGCAAGTTTTGATTATGCCGAATACGATTCCGGCTCTTGACGGCGAGCCTTGGAATGACGCTCCTTTTGATGTAGAAAACGTAATCGACTACTTGCAGCGTTACGGCTGCATTTACGGCGTAAAATTGCCGGTTCGCTACGATTTAAGCGTGTGCGCATCTTTGGGTCGTAAAGGCTTAAAACCAAGCAATATTGAGCTTTGGAAAAAGTATGTTGCTGGAATTGAAGACGCAGAAAAAACGTCTCCAATGAAAAAGCATCCAATTACTGCCATAAGCGACGACGGTTCTGCAGTGCCTGAGCCAATTTTGCGAGATGTGTTAGCTATGGCGAAGGAAACTGGTTTGCCTTTTGTTGAGCATTGCGAGCATCACGATACTGGTGCTGTAAACGATGGTCCGGTTGCAAAAATGCTTGGCGTTGGCGGAATTCCAGCTTCAACAGAGCTTGCAATCGTTCAGCGAGATATTGACGCTTCCAGCGAAACTGGAGTGCATGTGCATTTTCAGCATGTGAGCACGGCGGCAGCTTTTGAGGCGATTCGTAAAGCGAAAAAAGAAGGTTTGCCAATTACTTGCGAAACAGCTCCTCACTACTTAGCTTTGTGCGACGAGGACGTGCTGAAGTACGGTTCGATGGCAAAAATGAATCCGCCGCTTCGTTCTAAAGCGGATCGTCAAGCAACTCTTGCAGCTATTGCAGACGGCACAATCGACATGATTGCAACGGATCATGCGCCTCACACTGCGGAAGAAAAGTCGGGAGATTTTGCAAAAACTCCTAACGGAATTATTGGTCTTGAATGCGCGTACGGCGTTTGCTGCAAAGTTTTGGTTGATGCAGGATACACGGATGACAAGCATTTAATCGAATTGATGGCAGTAAATCCAATGCAATTAATGAGCAGAAGACCTACGGATATTGCGGCTTTGCTTAACGTTTCTTCGAAATGTGCAAATAAGCGAACTCTGCGCTTAAATATTACTGAGCATCCTGAAAACGTTGATTTAGTGCTGATTAACATGCGAGAAAAGTGGACGGTTGACGCAAATTCCTTCCATTCTAAAGCTCGAAACACTCCTTTTGACGGCTGGCAGCTTACAGGCAGGCCGGTTGCGACGATTATTGGTTCGGAAATTGCGTTCTCAAGACTGTGAATGAAGTTTTTCAAAACTGTGATTGAAGTTAAATAATTTAGGCTGGTAGTAAATGGACGAATTAATTGAGGCGATTGAAGCCAAGCAAAATCCTAGCGTTGTGGGATTGGATCCTAAACCGGGTATTGTGCCTAAGGAAGTTATTAGCGCTCTTGCGGACGAAGTTTTGCAAGAAGTAGAAGGCGAAGATGCGCTGCCAACGCTTTTAGCAACAGCTTATTTTGAGTTTAATCGTGCGATTATTGACGCGGTTGCGGATTTTGTGCCTGCTGTAAAGCCGCAAATCGCAATGTATGAAGCGCTAGGTCCTGCTGGAATGGACACGTACGCAATGACTTGTGAATACGCAAAATCGCAAGGATTAGTTGTAATAGGAGACGCTAAACGCGGAGATATTGGCTCTACTGCAGGCCAGTACGCGGCTCATTTAAGCGGTTTTGCTAATCTTTCAGCATATTTTGAAGACGATAATGCTCAAAGTAACGCGCTGCCGCAATTTCTTAAAAATCTTCTAAAAAATTACAAAAATCTGGACGTTTGGCACGAAGATTCGCTTACAGTAAACCCTTATATGGGTTCGGACGGCGTTAAGCCTTTTATTGACGAAGCAGTTTCGCATAATAAAAGCATTTTTGTGCTGCTTCGCACATCGAATCCTTCTAGCAAAGAGCTACAGGAGCTTATTTTGCAAGATGGAAAGCCAGTGTATGAGCATATGGCTGATTTGATTGAAAACTGGGGTGCTTCAAACATTGGCAAGCACGGTTATTCTAAGGTTGGTGCTGTTGTGGGAGCTACGCATCCGGAAGAAGGAAAGCGTTTGCGCGAACTTATGCCTCACACTTTCTTCTTAGTTCCAGGCTACGGCGCTCAGGGCGGCACAGCTCAAGATGTTGCTGGAATGTTTGACGCAAACGCCGAAGGTGCTATTGTAAACTCTTCTCGCGGTATTATTGGCGCGTGGCGAAAGTCTGAAGATTACGCTAAAAATCAAGGAAATATGTCTCTCGATAATATTCTTGATATTGTGCGCGAATCTGCGTCTGTTGCTGCTAAAAATATGCGAGACGACTTGCGGCATGCAGTGTACCGTTAGAATGTATAACTAAAATAAATATAAATAAAAATATAATTAAAACTAAAAATAAAACGCAACGCTACAAAACACATACAAGGGTAGGGGAAACCACATGAGTGATGGCATGTTTATTCCAACGCGAAAAGCCTATGTAAACGCCATAGTTACGTTACGTGAAGACGCTTTTGACTCTTCCGGCTCAACTTGTGAGGATGAAAGTAAAAGCGCAAAATATTCGCGTCTTTGGGGGCGCAGGTCTGTAGAAGTTCTTAATAACGAGCAGCTTGATGAAGGCGTGTACCGTTTGACTTTGCGGGATGCGGAGATTGCTAAAAAAGCTGCTCCTGCGCAATTTGTGAACTTGTATTCGCCTGATCCAACTGCCATGCTTCCGCGTCCTTTTGGGGTTGCAAGCGTTGATGGAGATACTTTTACGCTTATTTTTGCGGTTGTTGGTAAGGGTACGGAAGTTTTTTCGCATCTTCGCTCTGGAGATAAAGTTGACGCATTAGGTCCTTTGGGATTGGGCTTTAATATTGATTCTCCTGCGCATTACGTGCTAGTTAGTGGCGGATTGGGTGTGCCGCCTTTAATGTTCGCGGCTCAAGCTTTGGGTGCGCGCAAGGATTCTAGCGTAACGGCAGTTCTTGGCTACCGTAGTAAGCGTTTTGCAGACGACTTAATGAAGGAATATATTTCAGACGTGCACAGTATTACGAATGCTGAAGGCACTGTTATTACGCTGCTTGACGAGCTTGAAAAGGTTAAGCATTTTGATTTTGAAGACGATTTGCCAACTGTTATTTTGTCTTGCGGACCATTGCCAATGATGAAAGCTGTGGCTCACTGGGCGCATGAGCGCGGAGTTAAATGCCAGCTAAGTCTTGAGGCGCGTATGGGATGCGGGTACGGAACTTGCGTTGCTTGCGTGGTTGACACTTTGGAAGGCAGGCTGAAAGTTTGCAACGACGGTCCTGTTTTTGATGCGAATCGTTTGGGTTGGGAGTAAAAAATATGAGTGCTGCAAATAATTCTGTAAATAACGCAAATTCCGCTGAAACTTTAGGTTTCGATACAAGCCACGTGTGGAAGCACCCAACTCAAGTTGCAGGCGTTAAGTGGAAGAACATGGTTGGAACCGCTTCTGGAACATTCCAGCTTGCAGCATGCAGACGCTTTTACGACGTAAGCCAGCTCGGCGCAATCTGCACAAAAGGCGTGTCTCCTGTTCCGTGGGAGGGTAATCCTTCTCCACGCACTGCAGAATCACCTTCTGGAATGGTAAACGCAGTCGGCTTGCAAAATCCTGGCGTTGACCATTATCTTATTGACGAGCTGCCGAAATTAAAGTCCATGGGAGCGCTTGTTATTACTAATGTTGCGGGTCACAGTGACGACGATTATGCGCAAGTTGTGGAAAAGCTCGCGGATTCTTCTGCAGACATGCTTGAAATTAACGTAAGCTGCCCGAACGTGACTCACGGCGGAATGAGCGTTGGCACGGACCCGGTTGCGTTACACCGCTTAATTAAGCGACTTCGCGCAATGACAGATAAGCCAATGATTGTAAAAATGACGCCAAATGTGACGGATATTGTTTCGATTTGCAAAGCTGCTGTTGACGCTGGTGCGGACGCTCTTAGCATGATTAACACGCTTGTTGGTTTGCGAATTGATATTCGAACAGGCGAGCCGATTATTGCAAACCGTACGGGCGGTGTTTCCGGCCCTGCAATCTTCCCGATTGGACTTGGCTTCGTGTGGAGAGTTCGTCAAGCTATGCCAGATATTCCAATTATTGGAATTGGTGGTATTGATTCCGGCGAAAAAGCTTTGGAATACTTGTATGCTGGCGCGAATGCCGTAGAAGTTGGGGCTGCCGCACTGGTTGATCCTACTGCTCCTATTCGCATCGCTCGCGAGCTTGACGATTTGCTTGATTCGCGTCCAAAGCTTGCGTCTTTGCTTGCCGAAGGAAAGACTTGGCGCTGAAGCGAGAATAATGCGAGAATAATGCGCAAGTAAAATCGCAAATAAAAGCGCTAATAAAATCTTAAAATATCAATCAAAAATAAAATACTCAAAAGAAAGAGAGAAGAAAATGGTTTCATTAGACGAGCGTTTTACAAAGTTTCTGCTTGATTCAGGCGCGCTTAAATTCGGCGACTTTACACTGAAATCTGGCCGTCAATCACCGTATTTTATTAACGCTGGCGCTTTTGACGACGGAATGAAAATCGCGAATTTAGGCGCATACTACGCAGAGCGCGTAATGTCTGCAATAGAAGACGGCAAACTTCCGCAAGATATTGACACAGTTTTTGGTCCTGCTTATAAGGGCATTCCGCTGGCTGTTTCTACGGCAATGGCTTTAACAAATAATCACAATATGCCAGTCGGCTTTACTTTTGACCGCAAAGAGCGAAAGGATCACGGCGACGGCGGAATTATGGTTGGAAAGCCGCTAAAAGACGGCATGAAAGTTCTGCTTGTTGACGACGTTATGACAGCCGGAACTGCAGTTCGCGAAACTTTGCCAAAGCTTAAAGCGGAAGCAAATGTTGAAGTTGTTGGCTTGATTTTGGCAGTAGACAGAATGGAGCGCACAAAAGACAGCGAGCTTTCCGCAGTAAAAGCAGTAGAGCAGGAGTTTGGATTCCCAGTTTTGCCAATTGCAAACGTGCGCGAAATTTTCGCCGCTGCCGAGCGTATTAAAGGCGAGGACGGAAAGCCTGTAATGAGTGAGGAATTAGCTTCGCGCGCTGCTAAATATCTTCTTCAATATGGCGCTTAATAAATATCTAAAAATCTTAGAGTTTTCCGCAAAATGTTGTAAAACGTGTCGTGTAGAACAACATTTTGCGGAAGATTATTGCAAATGTTTTAGTTTTTCTTTAAAATAAAGGTCACAATTCCAGCAATTGTAGAACCAAATACAACTAATATAGCAATCGCTAATACATTCGTATTCTTGTTTGAAGAGGCTGATTTTGCGATAGAGTTATTATTTTTTAGTGCGCCCTTCTTTTTATTTACGCTTTTACTTGAATCATCATCTTTAGAATTGTTTTCTTTAGAATTATTGCTTTGCGAATCTTTGGAATCAGCCTTATTGCTGCTCGAGTTGCTGCTTGGCTCGGTATGCTTCTTATTTGTTGCAGTTTTATTGGTGATTTCTGCTTTGTAAGAAGTATCTTGATTTTCTTGTTGCGATTGAGCTGATTCTGCAGTCTTAGTTTCTGCAGTCTTAGTTTCTGCAGTCTTAGCTTCTGCAATTTTAGATGGTTCTGCAGAATATGCTTTTGCAGCAGCACTAGCTTGATAATAACGGCTATAATTATAGTCATTTTGATTGAACGCAGCTAATAGTCTATATAAATTGAGCAAACTGTAATCAGAATCAGAATCTGAATTAGAATCCGAATTAGAGTCAGAATCCGAATTATAATCCAAATCAGAGTCTAAAGATTCATCTGCGCTAGGCTCAACAACGTTTGAATTTTCCGTTTGAGTGCTTTGAGTTTTAACAGTTGTTTTAACAGTCAAATTAAAATCTTTAGTTAAATCAAGATCTTTTAAATCTGTGCTAAAAGCAGAGTCGCCATTATTCCAATCTTTAACTACTTCATCTTTTAATCCGAGCAGTGCAGCTAACCTTGTATTTGCTGCGTTTGTATCTAGATTATGGAAGTCAACTATTTTGTTGTCTGCATCTTGGCAATTAACAATTGCATCAACAAAATTATTCTTTCCATTTGTATTAACCAAGCAACTAATACTAGCATCACCGTGCTTTATTGCGGCCATAAAGTATCCACGTAAGAATCTTCTAGGAGCCTTATTATCGCTTGATTTTGCGTTATTTTTTATTAATTCTTCTGCACTATTTGAGAATCCACCTTTTTTAATACGAAGATTTCCACCTTGTGCGCTTGCTTCTTTCCAAATGTCAGTAAGTGCCGAAAGATTTGTTTGCTTAAGGTCAACTCCAGATGGAATAGTAATATCATCGATTTTGCTGCCGCCAAACATGTTCTTAACGCCTTGGTTTAATGAACCAGTTTGAATATTAAGAGCTTGCGTTAAATCCCACTTAGAAATATCTAGCGAAGTTACAGAAGAGTTTGCAAACATATCGTTCATATCTGTTGCGCTAGAAGTGTTCCATTTTTCGATTCCTGGTATTTGCGTTAAATTAGGAGTATTTGAAAATGCTTTTCCCATATTCCAAATGTTTTTTGTATCCCAATTTTCTAAGCCAGTTATCTTTTTAACGCCACTGTTTTCAAAAAGACCAACAATATTTCCAACATAAGAAGTTTTCCATTTTCCAAGATTAGCTTCTTTAAGCGCAGTTGTTCCAGTAAACATTCTGCCAATGTCGTTAGTATTGCTAATATCCCAGTTTTCAAGCGCTTTAATGTCTTCTAGCTTGTTGGCGTTCATAAACATTCTTCCCATTGAAGAAAGATTGTTGTTTGTAAACACTTCTAGGCCTTCGGTAGTTGTTAATCCACTTTCTTCAAACATTCCAGTTGCTTCATCGCAGTAGGTATTGTCCCAAGTAATTCCCTTAACGTTTGAAAGGTTATGTGCTTGGTAGAACATGTTGTTCATATGATGAACATTGCGCGTTTTAAAGTTTCTAATGCCGTCTGCAGATTCGATTGCGCTACCTTCGAACATACTAGTCATGTCGGTAACGTTGTTAGTGTTCCACTTTTCGTCTAATCCGTGAACTGTGTGCAAATTTTTTGTGTTTCTAAACATTAGTTGCATGTTTTCAACATTGCTAACGTCCCAATTAGATATTGGATTTATGCTGTTTATTCCGCTATCTTCAAACAGGCTGCTCATATCTGTTACGCGGCTTGTATCCCAGTCTTTAGTTCCATTAATGTTTTTTAACTTAGGTGTTGAAGAAAACATTCCAGACATATCTTCTACATTAGAAGTGTCAAATAAATCCAAATTGTTTATTGTTTCTAGATTTGCAAAGTTTGAAAATAGATTGCTAGCACCGTTGCCGAGTTGAATTTTTCCAGCATTTTCAGTTTGATCGCCTGATTGAACAATATTTATGACTTTGACTTTAGATGTATCAAAATTTACGACATCTGGATTATTTTTATTAGATGAAATTATCTTTTCAATTGAGTTGGATGCAAAATCTGTTCCGTTAATTTTTGATATTTCAAGAGTGTTAGTGGATTCATTAAACTTCCACTTTAGTCCAGTAGGAGTTGGGTCAAAGAATCCCTGATATTTTGCTTCATGCCAAGTGTTTAGTGTGTTTTCTTTGTTTTCTTTGTTTTCTGGATTAGTCGCAACAGATTCTTTTTGCTGCGTTAACCCTGTGTTTAATTCTTCGCTAGCAATGGCTTGATGAACTGGTATTAATGAGCAAATCATTGCTGCGCATGCGCAAGATGCGAATATATGTTTCTTCATGGTTTTCCTTCTGGGTTAAATCATGTGTATGTTCGTTTTTGTTCGAACGTGTTCATTATATAGACGCATGTAAACAAAAAAGGAAGTTATGTTAGTTTATGTTCTTTTTTTGTAAAAATAATTATAAATTAATGTTTTGTAATGATGCTTTTATATGTGATTGAAAAATATCAAAAGATTGTAATAATCTCTATAACATGGAAGGCAATGATAATCGATATCAAGATACTAGCGATTTGGATTCTTTTAATAATCCTGCTCAGTATGAGCAAGAAAATATTTTTGGATCTTCTAATGATGATTCAAACAACTCCTTGTTAAGCGATAAAAAGGCTATTGCTGTTATTGTTTGTGTATCTCTTATATCAATCGGAGTTGTTGCTGGATTATGGTTTGCATTATTTGCTAATAACTCTAAGCCTAATCTAAAAGCAAGTGAGCCTTCTAAAATTTGCATTCAATTGCGCAAAAAAGTAATCGATGCTAAAGAAGAGCTTAAAAAAATTGTATCAAGTCAAGATGTTAAAGATGCTTCTAATATAAAAGCTGCTGATTTTGATGAAGATTTTGATGCCACTAAAGACGCTGCAGATGATTTTGAGTCTTCTCTAAGCTACGCTAATGATGACTTAAATGATGATATTCCAGTATGCCCACTTGGCGCGGATTCTTACGATTCTACAACAGTTGAAAATAAGCTTTCAGACACATTGGATGCTTTGCGTAAAGATGCTAATTCTGTTAAAACGCATGCAAAGAATTTACTAAAAACTAGCAGAACTGCTTTTGGTGATCAATTATTAAATCTTGTTAAAAAAGCTAGAGAACTTGTAGAAAAAGCGAAAAATTTGCCTATTTTAGCTGCTGCTTCTAAAAGTCTAGAAAATGCTATTAATGATGCTGGCAATGCTCTTGCTAAAAGCAGCAATAATTATCAAGAGTTAAAGCAAGCTTATCAAAAAATAAAAGCTGTTATAAGCAAGTACGAAGATAGAATTAAAAAAGTGAGCGATAGATTTTTAAGTAGAGATGGCAATGGGTATCCTTTTGATGCTCCACATCCTAAGGATGATCAAGGTGGCTATATTCCAATGGGTCGTAGTCAAAACTCAGAGTCTTCGGAACAAAACGATCAGAGTAACAAATAATTGCGTTAAATGCGGTTGTTATTTTAGTTGTTATTTTAATTAGTTGACGCTTTGTGGCATAATAAGCAAGGTTTATTTCTTAAGCCGCGAAAATTGCGGCTTTATTAGCGAAAGAAACGGGTAACTCGTGGCACAGACTACCAATGATATTAAGAATGGATCGGTTTTGAACCTTGACGGTCAGCTTTGGACCGTCGTTAAGTTCCAGCACGTGAAGCCAGGCAAGGGTCCTGCTTTTGTGCGTACCACCATTAAGAACGTGCTCTCGGGCAAGATTGTCGACAAGACTTTTAATGCCGGCATGAAGATGGAGTTCGAGACCGTTGATAATCGTACTTTGCAATACTCCTACGAAGATGGCGACAACTTCGTTTTCATGGACATGACCACTTACGACCAGGTTTATATTCCTAAGGTTTTGGTTGGTGAGCAGAGCAAGTATTTGCTTGAAGGCACCGACTGCATCGTAAGCTTCCATGACGGCACTCCTTTGAGCGTTGAGCTTCCAGCTTCCGTAATTTTGACCATTACGCACACTGAGCCAGGCTTGCAAGGCAACCGTTCTAACGCTGGCACTAAGCCTGCAACCGTGGAAACCGGTGCTGAAATCCAGGTTCCACTCTTCGTGGGTGAAGGCGAAAAGGTGAAGGTCGACACTCGTGACGGCTCTTACCTTGGTCGCGAAAACTAAAGAATTAATTATCTAATTAAAAAATTAGTTATCTAATTAAATTAGCTATTTATTTCTAAATAATTTTTATAGTGTGACCCGGTGGCGATTATTCGTTACTGGGTCGCGTAATTTTTAATACAACTTTATTAAGTAATTTTTATACGTTACACAGAAGGGCGCTATTATGGCACGTTCCACTGCTCGTAAGAGGGCTTTGAATACGCTTTATGAGGCGGATGAAAAGAATCAGCCTATTCTTTCTTTGCTAGAGGAGCGCGTTAAAGAGCCTGGCGCTCAAACTCCGCTTCCAGAGTACGCTATTGAGATTGTTCGAGGCGTAGGAGAGCGACGCAACAGAATCGACAAGACGCTTAACCGTTATTCGACTGGCTGGAAAGTTGGCAGAATGGCTGTTATTGACCGCAATATTTTGCGCATTGCGGTGTGGGAAATGCTTCTTAACGAGGAAATTCCAGACAAGGTTGCGATTGACGAGGCGATTGCGCTCGCAAAAATGTATAGCGATGAGGAAGCTATTGCGTTTATTCACGGACTTCTAAGCGCGATTATGGCAGATAAAGATGCTTGCTTGGCAAAGTTTAATGGCGAAGCTTCTACTGAAGACGCTGCTACGGAAGAGTCTACGGAAGAAACTGCTGCTGAGTAATAAGCTTTGCAGTTGTGCTCTGCAGCTATTACGTTAAACCAAGCCCTCCAAATGTGAGATACTTTTCTCGTGTTTGGAGGGTTTTGGGTTGTGTTTTGCTCCAAATGTGAGGTAGGTTTCTCGCGTTTGTAGGGTTTTGGGTTGTGTTTTGCTCCAAACGTGGGGAACTTGTCTCGCGTTTGGAGCGCTCAAGCAGGTCGCCGCGCCGGCGCGTCGCCCGTCCGCCAACCTGAGTAAACTTGCCACGAATATCCTAAAGCCATAAGGGGGTTAAGGTGGATTACAACGACACCTTCGCCGGATTCGGCAGTGATGATGCAGTATTGGTGTTGGAGGATGGTCAGGTTTACGTTGGTAAGCCTTTTGGTGCGCAAGGTTCTACGCGCGCCGAGATTGTGTTCTCCACGGGCATGACTGGTTATCAAGAAACGTTAACTGATCCAAGTTATGATCAACAAATCGTAGTTCAAACATTCCCGCACATAGGTAATACGGGAATGAATCACGAAGATCCTGAATCTAATCGCATTTGGGTTGCGGGTTACGTGGTTAAGGAGCCAAGTCCAGTAGTTAGCAATTGGCGCGCTGAAGGTTCCTTGGAAGACGATTTACAAAAGCAAGGTATCGTTGGCATTAGTGGTATTGATACTCGAAAGCTGGTACGTCATTTACGCTCGGTAGGCGTTATGCGTGCCGGCATTTTTTCTAATAGGGCCCTGGTTGATTCGTCAACCGGGGCTTTTCGTACCGTCGCTTCCTTCGTTGACGAAATTAAGCAGACTCCTCAAATGCAGGGCTTGCGTTTAACGGATGAAGTCAGTACTAAAGAAACGTATACGATTGAGCCTTGCGGTGATTTTGAAGGAAAAGATCCGCTTTACACGGTTGTAGCAGTCGACTTTGGTATTAAATCTATGACCCCTCACCGTTTGGCTGAGCGCGGCTGCCGCGTGCATGTTGTAAGCTCCTCAATAAGCTTCGAATCGCTGCAGGCTCTTAACGCAGACGGCGTATTCTTCTCGAATGGTCCTGGAGATCCTGGCCAAGCAAATCGCGAGGTTGAGCTTTTGCGTAAAGTTTTGGACGCAGGATATCCGTTCTTTGGCATCTGCTTTGGAAACCAGTTGCTTGGTCGCGCTCTCGGATTTGGCACTTACAAGCTAAAGTTTGGCCACCGTGGTATTAACCAGCCTGTAAAAGACGTTACAACCGGAAAAGTGGAAGTTACGGCTCACAATCACGGCTTCGCAGTGGACGCTCCTCTTGACGGACCTGTTCAATCTCCTTACGAAAACGGCCACTTTGGTCGCGTGCTAGTTTCCCACGTTGACTTGAACGACAATGTTGTAGAAGGCTTGCAATGCCTTGATATTCCAGCGTTCTCTGTGCAATATCATCCGGAAGCTGCAGCAGGCCCTCACGACGCTTCCTACCTGTTTGACCGCTTTGTGCAATTGATGCGCGAAAACGCTCGAAAAAGCAAGTAATACTCGAAAAAGCAAGTAAGATTTTAAGATTTACGGAAAGAGAAGTTTACTATGCCAAAACGTACTGATATTAAATCGGTTATGGTAATTGGTTCCGGCCCGATTGTTATTGGTCAGGCTGCGGAATTTGATTATTCTGGAACGCAAGCTTGCCGAGTTCTTCGCGAAGAAGGCATTCGCGTAATTTTGGTTAATTCCAACCCGGCTACGATTATGACCGACCCGGAGCTTGCTGACGCAACTTATATTGAGCCAATTGACACTTCGATTTTGGAGCGAATTATTGCAAAGGAGCGTCCGGATGCGCTTCTTCCAACGCTTGGTGGTCAAACTGCGCTTAACGCTGCAATGGATTTGGGTCGTGCAGGAATCCTCGAAAAATACAATGTTGAGCTTATTGGTGCTTCTTTGGAAGCAATCGACCGCGGCGAAGACCGTGAGCTTTTCAAAAAAGTCGTTGAAAAAGCTGGAGCGGAAAGCGCAAAATCCTTTATTGCTCACTCAATCGAAGAAGTAGACAAAATTGTTGAAACTTTAGGATACCCGGTAGTAGTACGCCCAAGCTTTACAATGGGCGGACTCGGCTCTGGTATTGCTCATAACGAAGAAGAGCTTCACCGAATTGCAGGAGCAGGCATTCACTATTCTCCAACAGACGAAGTGCTTATTGAAGAAGGCATTGAAGGTTGGAAGGAGTTTGAGCTTGAGCTTATGCGCGACGCAAAAGATAACGTCGTAGTTGTTTGCCCAATCGAAAACGTAGATCCTGTAGGCGTTCACACCGGCGACTCGATTACAGTAGCTCCATGCTTTACTCTTACAGACCGCGAATACCAGAAGATGCGCGATATTGGTATCGCTATTATTCGAGGCGTAGGCGTTGACACAGGCGGCTGCAATATTCAGTTCGCAATCAACCCTCAAACCGGTCGCATTATCGTAATCGAAATGAACCCGCGCGTATCTCGCTCTTCCGCGCTCGCATCTAAAGCAACCGGCTTCCCAATCGCAAAAATCGCAACGAAACTTGCTCTCGGCTACACTTTGGACGAAATTCAAAACGATATTACGCGTTCAACTCCTGCAAGCTTCGAGCCAACAATCGACTACGTTGTAACGAAGATTCCGCGTTTTGCTTTCGAAAAGTTCCCAGGAGCAGACACCACGCTTACAACTTCCATGAAGTCTGTTGGCGAAGCAATGGCTTTGGCTGGAAACTTCCAGGAGTCCCTTGGAAAAGCAATGCGCTCAATCGACAAGCGTCACGCGTGCTTTAGCTGGGATGGCGAGCGTCCAAGCAAGGAAGAAGTACTCAGGCTTCTTGAAGCAATGCACACTCCAACAGAGCATCGCTACTTGCAAATTCAGCGCGCGCTTTGGGGCGGGGCAACGCCGGAGCAGATTTTTGCCGCAACAAAAATCGACCCTTGGTTTGTTGAGCAGCTGGCTCAAATTAACGAAACTGCGCTCGCAGTTCGTGAAGCTGAAACTTTAACTCCTAAAGTTTTGAAGCGCGCTAAGCTTGCTGGCCTTTCGGACGTTCAAATTGCGCATTTGCGTAATCTTGGCGACGAGGGCGAAAACATGGTTCGTGAGCTTCGTTGGGCTTACGGTTTGCGCCCTGTTTATAAGACGGTTGATACTTGCGCAGCCGAGTTCGACGCGGCAACTCCGTACTACTATTCTTGCTACGCTGACGAAAGCGAGTTGAAGAAGCGTGATCGCGAAGCTGTTATTATCCTTGGCTCTGGCCCGAACCGAATTGGTCAGGGTATTGAGTTTGATTACACTTGCGTTCACGCTGTTCAGGAATTGGGCAAGGATTACGACACCATTATGGTTAATTGCAATCCTGAAACAGTTTCTACAGATTACGATATGTCTGACCGCCTTTACTTTGAGCCGCTTACTTTCGAAGATGTGCTTGAAATTTACGAAGCAGAAAAGAAGCTTGGTCCTGTTAAGGGTGTGATTGTGCAGCTTGGTGGTCAAACGCCGCTTTCGCTTGCTGCTCGTCTTAAAGCTGCAGGAGTTCCAATTTTGGGAACAACTCCTGAGGCTATTGATTTGGCGGAAAACCGTGAGCTTTTTGGTGAGGTTCTTCGTCAAGAAGGCATGAATGCTCCTCGCTACGGCACAGCTTTAAGTCTTGAGGAAGCAAAAGATGCGGCTCACGCAATCGGCTACCCGGTTCTTGTGCGCCCAAGCTACGTGCTTGGCGGTCGTGGCATGGAAATCGTGTACGACGATGCTCAGCTTGCAAAGTATGTTGATCGCGCTTTGGATGAGGCTCGTGCAGACACGGTTGTTTCTGGCCGTTTGCCTTCGCCGCTTTTGATTGATAAGTTCCTGCAAGACGCTATTGAAATCGACGTTGACGCGCTTTACGACGGCAACGAGCTTTATATTGGTGGCATTATGGAGCATGTTGAGGAGGCTGGCGTGCACTCTGGTGACGCTGCTTGCACTCTTCCTCCTAGCACTCTTTCGGACGATCAGATTCGTCGCCTTCGCGAAGGTACGCTTTCGATTGCTCGCGGCTGCTCTGTTCGTGGTCTTATTAACGTTCAGTATGCTTTTATGGCAAACACTTTGTACGTAATCGAGGCAAATCCTCGAGCTTCTCGTACTGTTCCGTTTGCTTCTAAAGCTACTGGCGTTGCTCTTGCTAAAGCTGCTGCTCGAATTATGGCCGGTGAAACAATCGCCCAGCAGCGTAAGCGCGGTCTTCTTCTTCCAAAGGGAGACGGTGGTGATATTCACCCAGGTCAGCAGGTTGCTATTAAAGCTTCCGTGCTTCCGTTTAAGCGTTTCCGCACTCCTGTTGGTCGCACGGTTGATATTTTGCTCGGCCCAGAGATGCGTTCTACTGGCGAAGTTATGGGCTTCGACCGTGACTTCCCTCACGCTTTTGCTAAGAGTCAGCTTGCAGCATACAAGGGCGGTTTGCCAACCAGTGGCAACGTGTTTGTGTCTGTAAGCGATGCTGATAAGCGTCAGCTTCCGCTTCTTGCAGTGCGCTTAGTAGAACTTGGTTTTACTATTTGGGCTACGGAAGGTACTGCTTCTGTGCTTCGACGCTACGGCATTGATTCTGTAATCGTAGACAAGCTTTCTAGTCAAGGCGACACGGCGAAAGATGTGTCAAATGGAAGGAATGCTCACGAAAGAATCGGCAAAAATGTTGTGGAGCTTATCGAGAATGGTAAGATTGACATGGTACTCAATACACCGAATTCAAGAGGGTCTCGCACGGACGGCTACGCTATTCGCGCAGCAGCTGTTGCAGCAGATCTTCCGCAATTCACAACTATTACCGAATTTGCGCCAGTATTAATGGCTATTGAGGCTGTTAAGAACAACGATTATCAGGTGATGAGCATTCAAGAGCATGCTCAACAACTGTTTGCAATTGAACAGGCAGAAAGTTAAGAAAGTCGGGCTTAATACATGACCGAGAGCATTCGTGATCAAGAATTACAAGCGCAGCGATCCGATTTTGGCTTGCGCTTGAAGAACGCTATGGCCAAGTATGGTCCGCTATGCGTTGGTATTGATCCTCATCGCAAAATGTTGCTTAATTGGGGATACAACATGGATGCTCTCGGAGCTGAGCTGTTTTCAATGCGCATGCTTCAGGCTATGAACGGCAGGGCAGCGGCAGTAAAATTCCAGTCCAGCATGTTTGAGCGCTACGGTTCTAAAGGTTTCGCAGCGCTTGAACGTGTGCTTTACGCGGCTCGTCAAATGGACGTTATTACGATTGTTGACAGTGGCCATGGTGGATTGTCTACTACGATTTCTGCGCTTGCGGACGCATATTTTAAGCCGGGTGCTCCTCTTCTTGCTGACGCTATTACGCTTCTTCCGTATTACGGTGCTAGCTCAATGGGCGGATTAATTAACGAAGCGCTTAATAATGGTCGCGGCGTTTTTATTGCGTCGCTAACTTCTAACCGCGAAGGCGCAAGCTTGCAAACTGCAATCCGCCAAAGTGGAACTTACCGCGGAACTACAGTAGCTCACGGAATTGCTCAAACAGCTCAAAGTTTTAACAATAAAACTAAGGGCTTGGGCTCAGTCGGCTTAATTGTTGGCGCTACTATTGGCGACTGGATGAATGGCGGCGGAATTGACGTAGCGAGCTTTACCGGCCCAATTCTTTCCCCAGGCTACGGCTGGCAGGGTGCTGAAGCTAACGACTTAAAGCGTGTTTTTGCCGGTACGCATGGTAATGTGTTGGTAACTGTTTCTCGCTCTATTGCGTCTCATGGGCCAAGTATTGGCGAACTGTCTGCCGCAACAGAGCGAATAGCGTGGGATATTCGTCAGGCTCTTATTGATTCAGACGAACGTGCGTAATTGAGAGGTGATGGAAATGTCTACCAAAGATGATTCGGCTGCTTCTGAGTCTTCACAGACTAAGCGTCGCCTAATCGTATTAACTGGTCCTACTGCAGCCGGTAAAGGTACGGTAGAAGGCGTACTTCGTGAAAAGCATCCTCATATTTGGTTGTCTGTTTCTGCAACTACGCGCGCGCCTAGACCGGGTGAGTTTAACGGGATTCAATACTGGTTCTTAGATGAGGAAGAGTTTGAGCGGCGTAAACGCAATGGAGAATTTTTAGAAACTGCTCTTGTTCACGGCATGGCACACTACGGCACTTTGCTGCAGCCTGTTTTGGAACATCTTGAGCAGGATATTCCAACTTTGCTGGAAATTGATTTGCAAGGCGCTAGGCGAGTAAAGCAAGAGGCGTCTAGGCTTGGTTTGGAAGTTGTGTACGTGTTTATTGCGCCTCCAAGTTTTGAAGAGCTTAAGCGCCGTCTTATTGGCAGAGGCACTGAAACCCCTGAGCAGCAGGCAAAACGTTTGGAAACCGCAAAGGTTGAGATTGCTGCAGCCAGCGAGTTTGATGTTGTTATTGTAAACGACAATGCTGAGCGAGCGGCGGACGAACTTTGGAACGTTATTGCTCGCGAATACGAGCTATAAATAGCTTATAAATAGTTCATAAAGAAGTTATAAATAGAACTTACCGCAATATCCAATCTATAGCCTATAATAGGCGTTTTGGAACTATTGTGGCACCATAGAATTTGGAGAATATTATGGCATTAGGCACTCAGCCAACACCTACGGGTCTTGCGAATCCACCAATTGATGATCTTATGCAACATGCGGATTCCAAGTATGCGCTTGCCTTATTTGCTGCAAAACGAGCACGTCAAATTAATTCTTATTTCACGCAGCTTAACGAAGGTTTGCTTCAAAATGTTGGCCCACTAGTTGAGTATAAAAATCAAGAAAAACCTTTGTCTATTGCTTTCCGTGAGATTAATAGAGGCTTGCTTGAAGAGACGCTTGGTGAAGACGATTTAAGCGAAGGCAATTAATTTATTTATTAGTTAAGTGATAAAGCTTATACTTATTGCTTTAGCGTCTTTTTATGCGCATAATCGCAGTCGTATCATCTGTGCTTGAAACTCGGATGTGCGGCTGCGTTTTTCACTTTACGAGTATTTGTATTGGAGGGGATTGTGGAAGAAATTAAGTTAATTTCTGCAGAATCTGTTACTGAAGGTCATCCGGATAAGTTGTGCGATCAGATTGCTGACGCTATTTTGGACGATATGCTTCGTCAAGATCCTCACGCTCACGTTGCCGTAGAAGTTTGCGCTTCTGTAGGCCAATTTGTGGTGTTTGGTGAAGTTAGAGGCGAAGTTTATAGCGATATTCCAGGAATTTTGCGCTCTGTGGTTCGTAATGTTGGGTATACGAGTTCCACTATTGGTCTTGACGCTGATTCTTGCGGAGTTATGGTTTCTTTAACCGAGCAGAGTGATGAAATCAATCAAGGTGTTACTCGTTTGGATGCAAAGAGCGAAAGTGCTGCTTCTCGCGAGGAGCGTTATGCTGCTCAAGGTGCTGGAGATCAAGGTGTTATGTTTGGCTACGCAAGTGACGAAACTGACACTTTAATGCCGCTTCCAATTTATCTTGCTCACCGTTTAGCACAAAGGCTTTCTAAAGTTCGAAAAGATGGTATCGTTGCGCATTTGCGTCCAGATGGGAAAACTCAGGTTACTATTGAGTACGATTCCAAAGGTACGCCTAAACGTTTGGATACTGTTTTAATTTCCACGCAGCACGATTCTGAAGTTTCCAGCGATTGGCTTAAGTTACAGCTTGTTGAGCATGTTGTTAAGCCTGTGTTGGACGAAGTTCTTGCTCAAAAAGTTGCGCACGATTCATACCGTATGCTTGTGAATCCTACTGGCTCTTTTGTTTTGGGCGGTCCTGCTGCAGATTCTGGTTTGACTGGTCGAAAAATTATTGTTGACACTTACGGTGGTGCGGCGCATCATGGCGGCGGAGCTTTTTCTGGAAAAGATCCAAGTAAAGTTGATCGTTCCGCAGCTTATGCAGCGCGTTGGGTTGCTAAGAATATTGTTGCAGCTGGTCTTGCTCATAGGGCAGAAGTGCAGGTTGCTTACGCTATTGGTATTGCGGATCCTGTAAGCGTAAACGTTGAGACTTTTGGTACTGAAGCTGACGGTATTACGCGTGCTGATATTGCTCGCGCTGTTCGTGAAGTATTCGATTT
Organism: Gardnerella greenwoodii 00703Dmash; assembly: GCF_000263635.1. Classification (GTDB taxonomy): domain Bacteria; phylum Actinomycetota; class Actinomycetes; order Actinomycetales; family Bifidobacteriaceae; genus Bifidobacterium; species Bifidobacterium greenwoodii. Next base: position 338,901 of record NZ_ADEV01000009.1, on the reverse strand, counting down.
GCGCCCGGCTGCAATTATTGACGAGCTTAATTTGCTTCGCCCAATTTACGCTAAAACCGCGGCTTATGGCCACTTTGGTCGCACAGATGTTAAGTTCCCTTGGGAAGAAACGAATAGAACTGATCAGCTTCTAGCCGCATTAAATCTTAAGTAGAATCTTAAGTAGAATCTAATTTAGAATCTAAAAGCTAAAAGTACGAGCTAAAAGTAGAAGCTAAAATGGCAGAGCAACCTTCGTTAGACGGATTCGCGCGTAAAACTAAACGCAAGCGTAATGCTGTTTCGCGCGTTCCTGCAGACGATTGTGCTATTGCTCACGTAATGTTAGATGTTCAAGCTTCACATTTAGGTCGTACTTTTGACTATTTAGTATCCAAGGATCAAGATGATGCGGCTCAGCCGGGAGCTTTCGTGCGCGTACGTTTTGGTGCGCAAAGGCTTACAGGCGTTATTTGGTCTCGTTCTTCTAATAGCGATACTCCTTCTTCTGCTTTGCGATTTTTAGAGCGTGTGTTTCCTTCAGATGTGCTGATTTCTAAGTCTTTGCGAGAAGATATTGACGCTATTGCAAAAGCTTATGGTGGAACTATAGCTAATATTCTTCGTCTTGCTGTGCCTCAAAGAGTTGCAAGAGTTGAGCATGAGGAAGTTTTTGATAGCATACGTTTGCATCGCAGAAAAGATTGGTGCATAAATCTTAAAAAGCTTTTGGAAAGCAGTAATAAAACTTATAAATCTAATGAAGCTAATGAAACTGATTCTTCTATCGCTACTTTCGATAGAATGATTGAATCTTACGAAAATGCGGATATTTTGCATGATGCTTTAGTTAAAAAAGCTAGTAACGCGGATTTTGACGGCGAAAAAATCGAAAATAATAATGCTAAATCTTTTGTAGTTGATGCACCTGCAGGCTCTTTAAGAATGGCTCAAGATTTAGCTTGGATGATTGTAACGGCTGTAAGTCAAGGAAAGCAGGCTGTTGCTGTTTTGCCAACGCTTAGGGAAGTAAATGACGTTATGCGCGCGCTTATGGCTTACGGATTAAAACCGTATAAGCGCGTTAGTGAAAATCACCGTGGTTTTTCTGCAGGCGGTTTCGATGGAGATGTTGCGCGTCTTTGCGCGGCGGATGCTCCGGCTGACCGTTATAGAGCTTGGCGTGCAGTAGCTTCCGGAATAGTTCCTTGCGTGCTTGGAACGCGCGCTGCAATGTATGCTCCGGTTGAGGGGGATGCTTTATTCGCTATTGTTGAAGATACCGCATACCAGTATGCAGACGGAATGATGCCTTACGCTCAAGCTCGTGGCGTTATGAGACTTCGCGCAAAAAAGCATGGTGGCGTTTTTGTAGCAATGGCATATTCTAGAAGCGCGTTAAGTCAAAGCGAAGTAGATTCGTATTCTTCCAATACGCAAGTTGCAAAAGATATAAGTGGAAGTAGCGTTCCTGTAACAGTGCGCAAAGAATTGCGCGAAAAAATAGTTCCGTGGGTTCGCTGGCTTAATCGAGAAACTTTGTCGAAACTTGCTGACCCAAGCATTGGCGCTAGAATACCGCATACCGCTGTAAGAGCAATAAACGAGGCTCTTGCAGACGGAAATCCTGTGCTGCTTTCTATTGCTCAAGATGGCGTTACTCAGTCTGCAATGTGCTCTTCTTGCCTTCACCAAGCGCGTTGCAGGCGTTGCACTGGACCTTTGGATATTAGTGCTGGGATTAAATCCCTTCGATGCTTATGGTGTGGAGCAAGCGCAGTCAATTGGTCTTGTGCTAATTGCGGAAACACTAATCTGCGTGCTATACGCGTCGGTGCTGCAGGTATTGCGCAAGAAGTGTCAAAATTGTTTAGAAACGTGCCTATTTTGCTTTCTTCTCCGCATCAGCCGAACGGAATTATTCATAGCATAGATAAAAAGCCTGTAATTGTTGTGGCAACTTCCGGCGCAGAGCCGCGCGTTAAATCTCAAAACGGTGCGCAAAGCGGCTCGTATGGCGTTGTGGCAATACTCGACACTTGGGTGAGCTTGTATGCGTCGGGGCTTGATTCCAGAATTGACACTCTTACCGCTTGGATGAAAGCTGCAAGCTTGTGCGCTCCTAGAACTAGCGGCGGAAGTGTGCTTTTAATTGGTGAAACGTACACAATTTTGTCTAGAGCGCTTACTTTGTGGGACACAACGCAACTTTCGTTAAACGAGCTTTCGGAGCGCAAACAGGCTGTTTTGCCGCCATTTGTAACTGCAGCATGCGTGTGGGGAGAGCGCGATGCTGTTATGCGTGCGCTTGAAAATATTGGGGCAATGAAGGAAAATCTTGGGTGCGAAATTAGTCAAAATGATGATTTTTCAACAATTTCTCCATTATTAGGCATTGTTCCAATGCATCCGCCTGTTACAGACAGATACCAGCATTTTGACGATTTTGACGACCGTGTAAAAGCTGTAGTAAGAGTTCCGCTTTATTTAAGACAAGAATTAGTGAACCGATTACACAAGGAAGTAGCGCATCACGTGGCAAAGCGTGCTGCAGGAGAGTTGCGTTTTTGCGTTGATCCAAAAGATTTATTAGCGTACTGAGGAGTGATTATGTCAAAAATATATCGTTGTGCAGTTTTAGGAGATCCTATTTCGCACTCGCTATCTCCCGTATTGCACAACGCTGCTTATAAAGCTTTAGGACTTACAAATTGGCAATACAGCAAAGAAAAGGTAAGCGAAGCTGAGCTAGCTGATTTTATATCTAATCTTGACGATTCTTGGAAAGGCTTAAGCCTTACAATGCCGCTTAAAAAAACCGTAATGAAACTCGGCACTCCTTGCGACTACTGGTCAAGAACTCTTAACGTTGCAAACACAGCGATTTTTACAAGCAATCCAGCAGCCGCCTCGCCTTCACAAATTGAACTGTGCAATACGGACGTGAGCGGCATAATTATGGCTTTTATTCAGGCTTTGCACGAGCGCATAAGCGGCGTGAAAAAGGCTGTTATTATTGGCAGCGGCAACACGGCATCTTCAGCAATGGCGGCACTTATAGAAATCGCGCAAGCCTCAAAACTTGAGCAGGTTAAAGTGATTGCTAGAACTGAAAATGACGGTAGCGTAAAAGGTGTAGAGCGTTTTAATAATCTTCTGCGCGCGTATTGCGCTGATTCTCCAAATAGCAGAAGCATAGAGCCGTGCTTAGAAAGTAGCGAAAATGAAAGTAGTGAAAAGAAAAGCAATGAAACCGACGCAAATTACGAATCGGTTATAGGGATTGAGTTTCCAAAAATTAGCGAAGAAATATTAAAATGTGACGAATCTCTCATTTTGCAATCTTTAAGTTCCTTAGACGCAATTCGCGCAATTGCAGAAGCAGATATTGTAATAAGCACCGTTCCTGCGCACGTTGCAGACGGCTTGGCAATAGCACTAAAAGCATACTGCAAAAATAGGCGCGTAAAAAGCCTAGGAACACTGCTTGACGTAGTGTACGATCCTCGACCAAGCATGCTTCTTAGCGCGTGGAGGCAATACGGATTGGGGATTGGCGGCGAAGAAATGCTTTTGTATCAAGCTTTAGAGCAAGTAAAGCTTATGACGTTTGAGTACAGAAATTCTAAAGAAGAAGCTGAAGTAAAATCTGAAGTAATCGCGGAAAATATTTCTAATAATGATTCTGACAAGACCGAAGATTACGATAATTCTAAAGATCCTAAAGATTTAATTGATTGCATGCGAAAAGCATTACAGGAGGCATTATGAGCGCCGAAAATCAAGCTGATGCGAAAAGCGATATGCAAAATAGTGCGCAAAATATCTCGCAAGATTGTGCGCAAAATAGCTCGCAAAATAGCGCGAATCAAGAATTAGACGCAAATGCTCACGGCGCAATCAACATGCAATTAGCAGACGGTTTTGAAGTTATGCTGATTACCGGCATGAGCGGAGCCGGGCGCTCGCACGCTGCTAACGCTTTGGAAGATATGGGTTGGTACGTTATCGACAATCTTCCTCCAAAACTGCTTATACCGCTGGTAGATATGATGACGTCATCCGGCTCAAAAGTGCATAAGCTTGCTGCAGTTATTGATGTGCGCTCGCGAGGATACTTCGATGACTTATTCGCTGTGCTCGCACATATTGACGAACTTGGTGTAAAAACGCGAATCTTGTTCTTAGATGCTTCAGATTCCGTGCTTATTAAACGCTACGAGTCCGTTAGAAGGCCTCATCCTTTGCAGCGCGGAGGAAGGCTTATTGATGGCATTTTAGAAGAGCGAGAGTTGCTCAGCCATTTGAAAGATTGCGCGGATATTATTATCGATACTTCAACTCTTAGTATTCACCAACTTTCAACCAAACTTTACGAAGGTCTACTTGGCAAAGGATCTTCCACAGTGGCCGTGCATATTTTCAGCTTTGGCTTTAAGTACGGCATTCCAATGGACGCTGATTTTGTGGTTGATATGCGATTTTTGCCTAACCCATTCTGGGTTCCGGCTCTTCGTGATTTAACCGGAAAAGACAAAGCTGTAAGCGATTACGTGCTTTCTAATCCTGCAGCAGTCGCTTTTTTGGACTCTTACGAAAAGGCGCTGCTTACTGCTATCGACGGTTTTGCTAAAGAAGATAAGCATTACGTTACGATTGCAGTAGGCTGCACAGGCGGACAGCATCGCTCAGTTGCTACAAGCATTGAGCTTGCAAGACGCTTGCGATTGCACGGTTTGCAGGTTACGGTATCTGCACGCGAATTGCAGCGCAGGTAGTAGGTAATAAAGCAAGTAATAAAACAAGTAATTTAGTAAACGCAAAAATTTTGTGCTAAAAGTATATGCAAACGTGTGCAAATAACGCTAAAATGTCCAACGTATTCTGTATCACAGAAAGCCGGGCATGTCGTGTTCAAACGCATCATGTGAGTATCCAACAGCACGCATATTTTAAGAAGAACAAAAGTAGGAGGTTGTCCCTTGGCTCTTCTTGACGACGTCAAAAATGAACTCGTTTCCAACAACAATGAGCTCCCGACGGTCATTATGGCTCAAGCGGCAGCTATGATGCGCTTTGCTGGCGGTTTAAGGCCAGTAAATAACCAAGCTGTGATTCGCGCTCAGTTTGACTCTCAGCGTTCCGCACAGTGGCTTGTAGAGGTCTTAAAGACGCACTTCCAGCGCGAGGCGACCATTTCGCAGGTTTCGCGTCAGACTCCAACTGGTACTGTTCTTCGTTACGACGTAGTTGTTGATCACGGTGCTGCAGCATTAGCACTACAATCTGGTTTACTTGACCGTCGCATGCGCATTGTTGCAGGCCTGGCCCCAGAAATTATCGGCGGAAGTATCGCTCAAATTAAGGCAGCATGGCGTGGTGCATTCCTAGCTCACGGCGCAATTTCCGATCCTGGCAAAGCAAGCTACTTGGAAGTCGTGTGCCCAACTCACGAAGCTGCAAACGCTTTGCAAACTATGGCAGCTCGCTTAGGTATTACGGCTAAAGCTCGCCAAGTGCGCAGTTCCGAGCGCGTAACATTGCGCGATTCCGACGCAATCGAACGAATGCTTAACTTAATCGGAGCTCCTCGCTCTGCTCGCGAATGGACAGGCAAGCGCTCAGACGGTGAAGCCCGCGGAAAAGCTAATCGTCTTGCAAACTTTGACGATGCAAATATGCGACGTAGCGCAAAAGCTGCTGCCGAAGCTTGCGAAAAAGTTCGTCACGCATTCGACATTTTGGGCGACGATATTCCAGATAATCTGCTGATGGCTGGAAAGCTTCGCTTGGAGCACAGTGACGCAAGCTTGGAAGAGCTTGGTCATTTAGCTGATCCTCCAATTACGAAGGATGCTATTGCAGGACGAATTCGTAGACTTTTGCAGCTTTCGGCGAAGGTTGAGAAGTCGCGCATGCAGCAGCTTTAATTTTGATTTTGCTTGGTCTGTGTGCGTAACTGTTTTGCTTGTGATGTTCTTGAGTTACGTCTATGAGTTTTGACTGACGTTCTTGTTCTTTTGCTTTGACGAGACTAGAAAATTTGTGTTTGCGTGCGTCCCGTCCTTCGGGCGCTCTGGCTGCCAAAAGAGTTTAGTGTGTTCGCCTTTCTTCAAGAATGTAGCTTCTCAGTCCTCTTTTAGCACTGAACACAATTTTTCCAGCCTCTCAACACACTAAACCGCAACACAAAACTCATAGACTCGTGCAGAAAGTTACGCAAAGTGCATGGTTTACTAAGTGCAACTAGAGTAGCGAAATTAAGCTGCGGGTGGTTTTGAGGTTGGGAAATTATTCTTGGCGTGGCGTGTGCGGCAGCAATAATGCTAGTGCCGCTAATCAATAGGAATAAATGCTCTCAGAAGCATTGATGCAAAGCTGCGTGGCTCATAGGGGATTGTTGAAGACTTGCGGTATAATTGCACACGGCATTGAGTTAATGTTTAGGCTGATTTTAAGTCTTTTTGAACGCATTAAGCCAGTATGGTAAGCCAATAGATCTGGAAAGGATACCAATGAAGACACTGAAAGATTTGGGAGATTTGAGCGGCAAGCGCGTTTTGGTTCGCGCAGATTTTAACGTTCCTCTCAAGGGTACTACGATTACCGATGATGGTCGTATTCGTGCTGCTTTGCCAACAATTAAGGCTTTGCGCGAGCAGGGTGCGAAGGTGATTTTGATGGCTCACCTTGGTCGTCCAAAGGGTCAGGTTGTTCCAGAGCTTTCTTTGGCTCCAGTTGCAGCTCGTTTAGGTGAGCTTCTCGGCGTGAAAGTTGCTTTGGCTGCAGACACCTACGGTGAGGATGCACAAGCTAAGGTTGCCGCAATGAACAACGGTGACGTTGTTTTGCTTGAAAACGTGCGCTTTAACGCAGAAGAAACCAGCAAGGATGCTTCCGAGCGCGCAGCTTACGCTAAGAAGATTGCGTCTCTTGGTGAAGTATTCGTTTCCGACGGCTTCGGTGTTGTTCACCGCGCTCAGGGCTCTAACTACGATGTTGCTGCCGATCTTCCAGCAGCTGCAGGCTTGCTTGTTGAAAAGGAAGTTAAGGCACTTTCTCGCGCAACCGAAAATCCAGAGCGTCCTTTGACCGTTGTTCTCGGCGGCTCCAAGGTTTCCGACAAGCTCGGCGTTATTGAAAACTTGCTTTCTAAGGCTGATCGTCTTGTTATTGGTGGCGGCATGGTGTTCACCTTCCTCAAGGCTTTGGGCCACGAAGTTGGTACTTCCTTGCTTGAGGAAGATCAGCTCGAAAAGGTTAAGGGCTACATTGAAACCGCTAAGAAGAACGGCGTTGAGCTTGTGCTCCCAACCGATATTGTTGTGAACGCTGGCTTCCCAGCAGGGGACACTCCTGTTGCTCCAGAAGTTGTTCCAGCTGACGCTATTCCAGCAGACAAGATGGGCTTGGATATTGGCCCTGACTCTCAGAAGCTTTTCCACAGCAAGATTGTTGATTCCAAGACTGTTGTGTGGAATGGTCCAATGGGCGTGTTTGAAGTTCCAGAGTTTGCTGCTGGCACTCGTGCTGTAGCTCAGGGCTTGGTTGACGCAACTAAGAACGGTACTTTCACCATTGTTGGCGGCGGCGATTCTGCTTCCGCAGTGCGTAATCTTGGCTTTGCGGAAGATGGCTTCTCGCACATCTCCACTGGTGGTGGCGCTTCCCTCGAGTTCTTGGAAGGCAAGACTCTTCCAGGCTTGAGCGTGCTTGAGTAAATAAGCCTTACGCAAGTCGTAAATAAATTTTACGCAAGTCATAAGTAAACTAAATATTTTAGATTATGCCGGCTTTCGATTTTATGAATCTTTTGTAAATCGGAGTCGGCATAATACTAATTAGCTTAAAAATCTTGCGTAATATTTCGCGTAAAATCTTGTGTAATACTATTAATCTTCAATCCTCAACTTTTAAGGGTGATTATGGTTGCTAAAAGAAAGCCGCTAGTCGCAGGTAATTGGAAAATGAATTTCAATCACCGCGAAGCAACGCATTTTATACAAAAATTTGCGTGGCTCTTGCGTGACGTGCACTACGACTGCCGCGATTGCGAAGTGGCTCTTATGCCTTCTTTTACTTCTATACGAAGCGTGCAGGTTCTTGTTGAGTCTGATCGTCTACCAATATTGTACGGAGCGCAAGCAGTTTCCGTTACTGCTCAAGGCGCTTTTACAGGCGATGTTTCTGCAGATATGCTTGCAAGTCTTGGATGCTCAATGGTTATTGTTGGGCATTCTGAGCGCCGAAAGTATCATCCGGAAGACGATGCGAATATTGTAGACCAGGTACGTGCGGTTCTTGCAGCTGGAATGACTCCAATTTTGTGCGTTGGTGAAAGTTTTGAGGAACGCAAGCAGGGGATTGAGCTTGATTTTGCTGTTGGTCAGGTTCATGACGTAACTCGCGATTTGGACGCAAAGCAGGCTAAGCGCTTGATTATTGCTTATGAACCTGTTTGGGCAATTGGAACAGGCATGGTTGCTACTGCTCAGTCGGCTCAGGAAGCGGCGTCTGCTATTCGCGAAGATTTGCGCGCGACTTTTGGAAGTGATGTGGCGGATACTGTTCGTATTCTTTACGGCGGATCTGTGACTTCTTCCAACGCTGCAAGTCTTATTGCTGAGCCTGATGTTGATGGCTTTTTGGTTGGCGGAGCTTCTTTGGATGCAGAGGAGTTGTCGAATATTGTGCGACTCACCGCAGCTCAATCGCGTCTATAGGTCAACGGTTCTTATTAAGATTAGTCGAGTACTCTAAGACAGGAGGTTACTTGTGTCCGCTCTGAAAATCGTTTTGCAGGTAGTGCTTGTGCTTACTAGCATTTTGCTCACTCTGTTAATTTTGATGCACAAGGGCAAGGGCGGCGGCCTTTCCGACATGTTCGGCGGCGGTTTAACGAAGAACGCCGGTAGCTCTGGTGTTGCAGAAAAGAATTTGAACCGTTGGACCGTTATTATTGCACTGATTTGGGTTGCTGTGATTATAGCTTTGAACTTAATGACTAAGTTCTCGCTAATTTAAGTATTATTCTTTAAAAAGCGCATGGTCAGCAGATTGTGCGCTTTTTGTTTATTTAGATTCGTTTATTTAGATTAGTTTATTTGTTTAGTCTCGCTTGTTTAGTCTCGCTTGTTTAGTCTCGTTTATTTAGGTTTATTCATTTAGGTTCTTACAATGCTTCGTTTTTCTCCTTCTTTAGTAATTGCTGATCTTGACGGCACTATGCTTCACGATTCCGATACTTTTGAATGCCGCTTTTTAAGCCGCGAAACTATGCAAGCTGCTGAGCGTTTGCACGAATCTGGTATTCCGCTTGCTATTATTACGGCTCGTCCTGTTGGAAGTGCTTTTGATTTTGTTCACGATTTAAAAGCTCAAGTTTGCGCGTATCTAAACGGTGCGCTTATTGATTTTGATTGCGTTCACAGCACTGTTTCTGAGCTTACTTCGCAGCGAAGTATTGATACTCTTACGCGTTTTGGCTTTGATTCTAAGCTTGCGAGTGATGTGTGCTTGCGATTGCTTGATAAAATCCCTACGCTCCGTCTTGGTATTGTGATGAACGACGTTCGTTACACGAATTTTGACGTTCGCATGCTTTGGAGTAAGCAAGATTTTGTTATTACCGACTTTTCTAACGTTCCGCGCGGAATTGCAGACAAAATTATTATTGTGCCGCGAGATTGCGAGAAGGAGCAGCTTCAGCGTATTCTTCCGAGCGATTTTTCGCTGCATATTAGCGAAGACGTGTTGTGGATGCTCACGAATCCTCTTGCGAACAAGGGGCACGCGCTGAACGTTATTTGCGATCGTTTGGGCGTAAAGACGAGCCGCACAGTTGTTTTTGGCGATGATGTTATTGATATCGATATGTTCCGTGCAGGCGGTTACGGCGTGGCTGTGGCGAATAGTAACCAGCGCTTGCTTGCGATTGCGGACGAAGTTTGCGCTTCCAACAACGACGACGGCGTTGCTCAATGGCTTAATTCGAACCTTTTTACAAGATTGTGAGTAAAAATGAGTAAGCAGATAATCGAAACGGAAAGATTAATTTTGCGCTCTTGGACTCAAGATGACGCTGAAGATTTGTTTAAGTATGCCACGGATCCAGATGTGGGTCCTATTGCAGGATGGCCTGTTCACAAAAGTATTGAGGATAGCAAATCTATTATTAAGAATGTTTTTCTTAATGCAAAAGAATGTTATGCTGTGTGCTTAAAGTCGAGTAACAAGGCGATTGGATGTATTGAGCTAAAGCTTAACGGTCATACGGATATGACTTCTAGAGATGATGAGTGTGAGCTTGGATATTGGGTTGGTAAGCCTTTTTGGGGTAACGGTTATATTCCGGAGGCGGCGAAAGCTTTGATTCAGTACGGTTTTGACGGGCTTAACATGACGACTATTTGGTGCGGATATTACGATGGCAACAATAAGTCGAAACGAGTTCAGGAAAAGTGTGGTTTTGAAGCATATTGCGTGGATTCTTCCGTTGACGTGCCACTTATGCACGAAACTCGCGTGCGCCATCGCAGCGTTTTAACCAAATCTCGCTGGCAAACTCTTTCTGGCAGGTAATCACCGTTATTTTCTCAGTTTGTTAGCTGAGTTTTTAACAGTGTTGTGCTTATTACTGTTATTTTCTCAGTTGGTTGACTGAGTTAGTAACGGTGTTTTGCTTATTACCGTTATTTTCTCAGATACTTGACTTAGTTTTTAACGGTGTTGTGCTTATTACCGTTATTTTCTCAGTTGGTTGACTGAGTTTTTAACAGTGTTGTGCCTATTACTGTTATTTTCTCAGTTCGTTGACTGAGTTAGTAACGCTCACTATCTTCCTGTAATACCTTTTATCCACAACGCTCAAAATTTATTGCGCAAATATTGTATCTTTGAATAATAAATTGTATGAGCAATACCAGTAACGAAATAATACGCATGATTGAAAATGCAGAAAGTAATCATCACTGCATACGACCAATTACTAGTGCGCAAAAGCAGTATGCGTATAGGTGCGTGAAAAAAGGCACTTTTGTGCGCACTTTTCGCAATCTTTACTCGCGAACTGAGTACTGGAAGAGGCTATATCCGTCTGAAAAAATGCGTCACATAGCTATTTCTTTAATGGAGATTTATCCAGAATGGAAGTTCACTGGTACTACTGCTGCTGCGCTACTTGGCTATGATATTGTGGAAAATTATGATTATGTAGAAGATGGCAGTGATAATATTCAGCGCAACTTCAGTTCTTCTGTAAGTTCAACGAAGATTTATATTCGTAGTTCTGTGCACAAGTCTGCTAACGATAATCCGTATTTGCATAGGATTATGCGAACATGCAAAGAGCAGGATGGTACAAGTGATGACGTGCGCATTGTGCAGCCGAGTCGAAATCATGGTAGACGTCTCGTTACGCTTCCGCATTCAAGTGACAGGGTAAGTTATGAGATTAGAAGTCATATTGTTGACAAGAGCACGATGCTTTTTGATGTTGCGAATACTGTGAATTTTAGGACAGCGCTGCCGATTTTTGATTCTGCTGCGCGTGATAACGTGAACTTTAACAAGGTTCTTGAGATTTGCGGTAGAAGATACGGGACTTCTGCTGGCGGACGTAGAAATGGTTGCGTTAATGAGCTTAAATACGTGGAAGACGTTTATGATGAGTACGATTCATTCAATGAAGAATATGAAGATTTGCGTACTCGTGAGAAGAGTGTAGTTACTGCTAATTCTGCGGAGTCGTTTGCGAATGCATTTGCTGGCGGCGGGTTCGGAAAATCTGGGAGTGAGGAATATTCGCTTCTTAGGCTGCGCCGCCTTTGCTTTTTTAAGAATGGTTTAAGCGAGAATGGCGGCGAGTCTTTTGCGCGCGGCACGATGATTGATCTTGGGTTTATGATGCCTGAGTTGCAGCATGAGTTTGTTGTGCCGAATTCTAGGGTTAAGTATAGGTGTGATTTTTTGTGGCGGGTTTCGGGCGGTGGCCTGATTGTTGGTGAGCTTGATGGGTATGACAAGTATTTTGTTGATTCGACTAATTCTACGCATGCGAACATCAACTTTAATTCTTCGTCTGATACTCAAATGTTGCGTAATTCCTACAATCAGGCCGCTATTAATCGCAATATTGATAGGCAGGCGGAGCGTGAGTCTGTGCTTTTTAGGGAGTGCGGCGTGAGTAAGATTGTGCGCTTTAATTTTGCGGATGTTGTTGGCGTTAAGAATCTTGAGCGGAAGCTTGTTGAGGCTGGTGTGCCGCGGATTATGCGCGTTGGATAATATCGAGCGCTTTTAGAACGCGCACGCTTTACCGTTTTTTTCGTTACTGGCGCAGTTGGGCGGAGTCATACGTCGAGCGCTCCAATTGTGAGGAAATTTCCTCGCGTTTGGAGCGTCTAACCCTCCGCAACCCTCCAATTGTGAGATGATGCTCGCGCTCTAAGCGCTCGCTTACGAAACTCGTGTGCGCCATCGCAACGTTTTAACCAAATCTCGCTGGCGAACTCTTTCTGGCAAGTAATCACCGTTACTTTCTTAGTTGGTTGACTGAGTTTTTAACGGTGTTTTGCTTATTACTGTTATTTTCTCAGTTGGTTTACTGAGTTTTTAACAGTGTTGTGCCCATTACCGTTATTTTCTCAGATACTTGACTGCGTTAGTAACGCTGTTGCGTGGCTCGCATCATTTTTTGGCGGTTGGAGTATATTGGTCTTTGTAAAGAGAGCATATGAGGCGCCAATAAAGAAGGTGCCGGCAAAGAAGGTGTGTTATGGCGTTTTGTATACAGTGTGGTAGCGCTCTTGAAGATAATTGGTCATTTTGCGAAAATTGTGGCGCTCCAGTAAATAATCAGCCTGCAGATTCGCAGCCTCAGTTTGTCAATCAACCGGAATACCCGCAGCTTCCGTACGATTCTTCGCAAGATCCTTCGCACAATCTTCCGCAAAATGAAAACCGCGAAAACCGCGAAAATAGCGAAAATAGCGAAAATAGCGAAGTGCACAAAGTAGATAAAAAGAGGGTAATAATCGCAGTTGTTGTTGCTGTTTCAATAGTTATTGCTGCTGCTCTTGGCACACTTCTCTATTTTGAGCTTAACAAAGTTAAGCTGCCGAATGCTTCTGAATTTGCGCGCACAAGCATTACAAAAATGACTAAAAAGCTCGAAAAGCAGGGCTTAAGCGTAAGAATTAAAGGCGAATTTAACAAGCGTAAGCGCGGAAGTTTCTTAAGACTTGATGGTACGAATCCTGGAAATTCAGTGCTTAAATTTATTCCTGTTACGATTGTTCAGTCCAAAGGCCCGGGCGTGCCATCTAAAGGCATAGTTGGCAAAAAAGTTGGTTCAGTTACTAAGATTCTTAAAAATATGGGTGTGGAAGTAAAGGTCCACAATGTTGTTGTTGATAATAAGCCGACTGGGGAAGTGATTGGCTCCGAGCCTATGCCAGGCTATTCCGTTATAAATGGGAATAAGGGCGTTATCAATCTTGCCGTCGCAAGCAAAAATAAGGGTATTCCTGTAAATATATTCGGCATGGATAAAGATAAAGCCAAGGAAAGGCTCAACTCTCTTGGTTTTAACGATATTACTTTAAAGCCTCATTTTGCGTCTAAAAAAATGATAGGCAAAATTATGGGAACTTATCCTTCGCTTGGATCGCAATTTACTGGAGGTCATATTGATCTTCTCTATGGCGTTGACGCGTCTGGCGCAAGAACTGCTATTGCAACGGATATGAAAGGTAAGTCTTTAGAGTATAAAAAGGGCAATACAAAACTACAAGTTATAGGATTTATGGAGCCTTTGCTTGGAACTTGGTGCACTAAATCCGGTGACTGCATAAATTTGGGAGCAACAAATATTTATACTCCTAACGAATATCAGAAGGAAACACGCATCTATACTATAAACGGGTATCCGGGTGATGATTTTAGTTCGTCATTTGACCGAATATTACGTAGCTACACTCCAAATACGCTTGAAATGTCAACAGATAATTTAATGCAAATGATTCTAGACGTTATTTCTTCTGCGTCAGTTACTAGTGGAGAAAAGCTTGATCCGCATATGAAGGATCTTATGCATAATCATCTTATAGCTGGAGATACTGGCGCTATTGAATTTTATCAGTCGCTTGGTGTACCTTATTGCGGTGATGATTTGTATTTGTTGCCTATTTTAGATCAAAAAGTGTGTGAAGCTGGTCATCTGAAGAATTACGATGGCGATGTTCTGTCTCTATTTATGGATTTGCACAATCATAAGAAGTGGACCGGAATGAGCTATAAGATGACTGATTTCTTTGTTGCAATTCCGGTGAATGCAAAACTTAATGAGCTGGAAAGTAGCGGATATTTTAAAGGCAAAGGTAAAACGCAGCCTGATCCTAATCGTCCATTTATTTTGCGTAGGGATCCTAAGCTTTACAAAGAAACTGTTGTGCCGTTTGATGGCGAGTATTCGACCTCAGATAATCCGTTTGTGCCGACTAGCAAGCATAAGCCTGTGCCGTTTGCGCCTGCGCCGGATGACAGCAATGCGTACTATCTTGTTGAGCAGCCGTTTGATTGGAGCTCGCTTAAGTAGCGAATCGACGGTTTGACGGTTTGTTCGGGTGATCACAAACGTGGGGAGTTTTGCTCATGTTTGGAGCGCCTAACCCTTCGCAACCCCTCAAATGCGAGATGATGCTCGCGCTCTAAGCGCTCGCTTACGAAACTCGCGTGCGCCATCGCAACGTTTTAACCAAATCTCGCTGGCGAACTCTTTCTGGCAAGTAATCACCGTTACTTTCTCAGTTGGTTGACTGAGTTTTTAACGGTGTTGTGCTTATTACCGTTATTTTCTCAGTTGGTTGACTGAGTTTTTAACAGTGTTGTGCTTATTACTGTTACTTTCTCAGTTTATTAGCTGAGAAAGTAACAGTGGGTAGATTATTTTATTACGATTGATAAAAACGCAAAACAAAAACCGCGCCTGCGTAAGATTAGTACATACGCAAGGTGCGGTTTTCGTTATTTAGCAGTTTCGCTGATTAGCAGTTTCGCTATCAGACGATTAGCAAAATCAGGCGTTTACGCGATCGATGCCGGACTGCACATCAGCAATCACGGAATCCCAAGACTTGATGAAGGCGGCAACACCGTCGGCCTCAAGCTTGTCGGTAACGTCCTTAATGTTGATGCCAAGCTCAGCAAGCTTGTTCATAACAGCGTGGCTCTCTTCGTAAGTGCCCTTAACGGAAGCAGCGCCGTTGCCGTGATCAGCAAGAGCGTTTAAAGTCTTTTCTGGCATGGTGTTCACAACATGCTCAGCAACCAACTCGTCAACGTACTTGCAGTCGGAGTAAGCTGCGTTCTTGGTGCCGGTAGAAGCCCAAAGTGGACGCTGCTTCTTAGCGCCCTTAGCTTCGAGGGCAGCCCAGCGTGGATCAGCTGCGAACTTCTTCTCGAAGAGTTCGTAAGCCAAGCGAGCGTTAGCAACAGCAGCCTTACCTTCAAGAGCCTTAGCTTCATCGGAGCCGTTCTCTTCGAGGAGCTTGTCAACAGCGCTATCAACGCGGGAGACGAAGAAGGAAGCTACGGAACCAATGTGCTTCAAGTCGTGGCCGTTAGCATCTGCCTGAGCAATACCTTCGATGAAGGCGTCGATAACCTGCTCGTAGCGCTCGAGGGAGAAGATCAAGGTTACGTTCACGGAAATGCCCTTAGCAAGGGTAGCGGTGATAGCTGGAAGACCTTCCAAAGTTGCTGGAATCTTGATCATAACGTTTGGACGATCAACCTTTGCCCAAAGCTCTTCAGCCTGCTTCTCAGTGTTAGCAGTATCGTGAGCCAAGCGTGGGTCAACTTCGATGGAGACGCGGCCGTCAACGAAGTCGGTCTTTTCAGCGATCTCGCGGAAGATATCGGTTGCGTTACGAACATCGGTGGTGGTCAACTCGCGGATAGCGGTTTCAACGTCGACCTTGCCGAGTTCCTTAAGCTGTGCATCGTATGGGCCAACCTGGCTCAAAGCCTTCTGGAAGATGGATGGGTTGGTGGTAACGCCAACAACATTCTTGTTAGCAATCAAATCCTGCAAAGAGCCGGACTCAATGCGGGTGCGGGACAAATCGTCCAACCAAATAGAAACGCCGGAATCGCTAGTGCGCTGCGTTGCTTCAGTCATGTTATCTCCTTAACACTGTGCTCCACCAATTGGGGCACGTCGGTATTTTGGCGTTTTTACAAGAAACAGCGGTTGATGTCGAACCAACGGTAGCTCGGCATCAACACGCCGTCGCTGTCTCTTGTGAAGTGTTTCGTTAGCACTTCTAGTTTTGTGACATACCAATTTTATTTTGATACATCAAGTTTTATTTTGCTTACTTGCTTTTTGCCAAGTTACCTTAGGCGCGAGCTTCTTCGATAGAAGCCTTAGCAGCTTCTACTACGTGCTCAGCAGTAATGCCCAAGTCGATCATGTTCTGACCGCCGTCGCCCTGCAAGCCGTACTGTTCAATAGAAACAGCCTTGCCGCAATCGCCAAGATACTTGTACCAAGGCAATGCCAAGCCAGCTTCGATGGAAACGCGAGCCTTAACGGACTTTGGAAGGATTGCTTCCTTGTACTCTTCGTCCTGCTCTTCGAACCATTCGAGGGATGGCATGGAAAGAACGCGAGCCTTAATGCCTTCAGCTGCCAAAGTCTTGGCGCCGGCAACAGCCCACTGAACTTCGGAACCGGTTGCCATGATGATCACGTCTGGAGTGCCTTCGCAATCAACCAAAACGTAAGCGCCGTGCTTCACGCCTTCGCGAGCCTTTTCAGCAGTCTCAGCGAGGGTTGGAACGCCTTGGCGGGTCAAAATCATGGCAGTTGGGTAGCTGTTCTTCTTTTCGAAGAAGTAGCGGTAAGCTTCAGCAGTTTCGTACTCGTCTGCTGGGCGCACAACCTCAAGCTGAGGAATAGCGCGGAAAGCAGCCAAGTGTTCGATTGGCTGGTGAGTTGGACCATCTTCACCCAAAGCTACGGAATCGTGGGTCCAAACGTAGAGGTTTGGAATCTCCATCAAAGCAGCCAAGCGAACTGCTGGGCGCTCGTAGTCAGAGAACTGGAAGAAGGTGCCGTTGAATGGGCGAGTGTCAGAACCAAGCAAAATACCGTTGGTAATAGCACCCATTGCGAACTCGCGCACACCGAAGTGAAGCTGACGACCGTACTCGGAAACGTTTGGCCAAGTGCGGGTTGCGTCTTCGGATGGACCGAAGGAGTCAGCGCCCTTAATGTTGGTGTTGTTGGAGCCGCCCAAATCAGCGGAACCACCCCAAAGTTCTGGCATAACAGCAGCAATTGCGTTAAGAACTGCGCCGGAAGCCTTACGTGTAGCAACCTTAGAGCCAACTTCGAAGCCAGCAACCAAGTCGTCAATAGCCTTGTCGAAGCCTTCTGGAAGCTTGCCAGCCTTAAGACGCTCGTAAAGAGCAGCCTTATCTGGGTTAGCAGCAGCCCACTTTGCAAGAGCTTCATCCCAAGCCTTGTGAGCAGCCAAGCCGCGCTCTGCAACCTTGCGAGCGTGAGCCAAAGCTTCTTCGTCGATTGGGAATGCAACTTCTGGGTCGAAACCGCAAAGTTCCTTCAAGCCCTTCACAGCTTCTTCGCCAAGCTTGGAGCCGTGGGAAGCTTCGTTGTCGGTCTTGCCTGGGGTTGGCCAAGCAATCAAAGTATTAACCTTAATGAAGTGAGGCTTGTCGGTAACTTCCTGAGCCTTTTCAATAGCAGCAGCCAAAGCCTGAACGTCTTCCTTGTAGGAGCCGTCTGGCTGGATGAAGCTAACTTCATCGGTGTACCAACCGTATGCACGGTAACGAGCAAGAATATCTTCAGAGAAGGTGAGCTTGGTGTCGCCTTCAATCTGAATGTGGTTTGCATCGAAGATTACGGTCAAATTGCCGAGCTTCTGGTTTCCAGCCAAGGAAGCAGCTTCAGAAGAAACGCCTTCCTCAACGTCGCCTTCGCCGCAGATAACCCATACCTTGTGATCGAATGGGGAAGTGCCGGCTGGAGCTTCTGGGTCAAGAAGACCGCGCTCAAAACGCTGGCCGTAAGCGAAACCAACAGCAGAGGCAAGACCCTGGCCGAGTGGGCCGGTGGTCATTTCAATGCCTGGGGTTAAGCCATACTCTGGGTGGCCTGGAGTACGCGTGTCAGCGCCGCCACGGAAATACTTGAGATCGTCAAGAGTCAAGCCGTAACCAGAGAAGAACAACTGCACATATTGCGTAAGCGAAGCGTGACCGCCAGAAAGAATAAAACGATCGCGGCCGGCCCACTTTGGGTCAGCAGGATCGTGCTTAATGAAGTGCTGGTACAGGGTGTACGCAATTGGTGCCAATGAAACAGGGGAGCCAGGATGTCCGTGTCCTGCTCGCTCAACAGCATCAGCCGAGAGAACCTTCGCCATCTTTACGGCGCGCTCGTCTAATGCAGACCAGTTGAAATCGGTCATGTGATCTACTTTCCTTCCAATAATCCGGGTTTTTAAGCACAGCTTACGCTGGCTTTTTACCCTCTCATTGCCCTTCAATCCTATCTTTCGCGCGCGACGAATATGTTACAAAGTGTGTCAAAAGTTTGCTTTTATGTTCTGTTGCGAGTTTGCTTTTGTGCTCTGATAATAGTTTGCTTTTATGCTCTGTTGAGTGCTAAGAAATAGACTATTATATGAATATTAGAAATACTAAAAATATTAGAAATATTAGAAATATAGATATTAAAAATATAGTATTTAGACGTATTTGTTATTTATAAGGAGCGGTAATGCAGTCACGACGCATGATGATTTTGCGCGCAGTTGTGGAGGATTATATTCGTTCTCAAGAGCCTGTTGGTTCTGCAGCTCTTGCAAAGCATCACCAGCTTGGAGTAAGTTCTGCGACTATTCGTAACGATATGTCGGCTTTGGAAGAAGAAGGCTATCTTGTTCAGCCGCACACTTCTGCAGGACGCATTCCTACCCAAAAGGGGTATCGCTATTTTGTTGACGGCTTGGCTGCTATTATTCCGCTTTCTGAGCCTCAACGTCGTGCTATACGTAACTTTTTAAGCGGATCTGTTAGTTTGCAAGATACTTTGCAACGTTCCGCACGTCTTCTTGCAAGTATTACCGGTCAAGTCGCGCTCGTCGCATCTCCAGCATTGTCTAAGTCAAAAGTAAAAAGAATTGAGATCGTTCAAGTATCATCTTCTATGCTTCTGGTTGTTGTAATTACAGACGCTGGAGGCGTAGCCCAGCACATGATTCAAGCCTCTAACATAAATCCAGACGACTTATTGCATTTAGTTAATATGGTTAATGAGAATTGCGTTGGAGCCTCTCTTTTAGATGCTTCTAAGCGCGTTTATTTGCTTGCAAATCGCAAGGATTTAGCGTCAGCGTTGCAAATTATTAGTCAACTTTCTAACGCTTTAGAAGACATGCACGACGGAGAGCACACTCACGACTTGTATATGGCTGGAGCTTCCCAACTTGCGCATAGGCAAAGTATTGGCGATTTTGCTTCCCTTTTTGACGCTCTTGAGGAGCAGGCTGTTATTATGCGACTTATGACTTCGCTAAGCGAGGAAGCAAGCGATTGCGAAAGCGGCGTTAGTGTTGCAATCGGCTCGGAAACGCACACTCCGGGCTTGCTTAATGCTTCTGTTGTAACAAGCGCTTACGGCTACAATGAGGATTCTGATTCCGCGTTTATTGGCTCAATCGGCCCTACTCACATGGATTATGCTGCAACTATGACAGCTGTTAAGGCTGTTGCGCGCTATCTTAATTCGTTTATATCCGAAAATTCTTAAAATTAGCTGGCTTATAGCTGGCTGTGCCTTATGCAAAAATAATTTAGGAAAAGGTAAAAGGGGAATTAATTGACTGATTACTACAAGATTTTAGGTGTTGACCATAACGCTAGTGACGACGAAATTCGCAAAGCCTACCGTAAGATGAGCCGCAAGTATCATCCGGATATTGCAGGCGCTGAATTTGAAGAAAAGTTTAAGGAAGTAAACGCAGCTTACGACGTGCTTTCTAATCCAGAAAAGCGTCGAATGGTAGATATGGGCGTCGACCCTAACGATCCTTCTGCAGGAAGTGCCGGAGCTTCAGGCGCAGGCTTTGCAGACATGGGCATGGGGGATATTTTCAGCCAGTTCTTCGGTGGCTCTTTTGGAACTTCGCAAGAGCCAATTTCTAGGGTTCAGCCTGGTGAGGACTCTTTAGCGGAAGCTAAGATTGATTTGAAAACGGCTATTTTTGGCGGAAATGTGAGCGTTCGCATAACCGCTTTTGGAGTCTGCCAGGATTGCAGCGGTTCTGGTTCTGCAGATTCCGCAAATTCCGCTCCTGAGCAGTGCTCGCAGTGTCATGGAACTGGCTTCTGCCAGAAGGTTGTGCGCACAATGCTCGGCCAAATGGTTTCTTCAATGCCTTGCGACAAGTGCGAAGGTCACGGCACGATTATTAAAAATCCGTGCCAAAATTGCCGTGGTCGCGGCCGAGTGCGTGCGGTTCGCGAAGTTGGTGTGAACGTTCCTGCAGGTATTCGAGATGGCAGCCGTTTGCGTCTTGCTTCTCAGGGTAGCGTTGGCGAGTGCGGCGGCCCTGCTGGCGACTTGTATGTTGATATTCACATTCGCGCAGACAAGCAGTTTACGCGAAACGGCGACGATTTGCATTGCTGGATTACTGTTCCTATGAGCTGGGCTGTGCTTGGTCACGATGTTGAAATCGAAACTTTTGACGGCTCTCAAAAGCTTGAAATTCCTGCTGGATGCCAGAGTGAGGACACTGTAACTCTTGAAAATCTTGGAGTTACGAAGCTTCGTTCTAAAGATCGCGGCAATATTATTGTTCATGTTTTGGTTCAGATTCCAACGAAGCTTAGTGCAGAAGAGCGTTCGCTTATTAGTAAGTTTGCTAATTTGCATGACGGTGACGTAAAGCATGTGAAGCAAAATTCGCTTGATGAGCAGTCGGGTGAGCGAAAAGGTTTCTTTAGTAAATTAAAGGAAGCTTTTGCCGGCTGATTTTGTTGGATAATTTTGCAGGATAATTTTGCAGGATAATTTTGTTGGCGTATTTTGCCGACTGATTGTTGCTGATTGTTTCTGATTTTGCTGGAGAATTTTTACGTCTATTAAAATAGTAGAGGAAATATGGCATTACCAATTTTGTTTGCAGGCACTCCGGAAGTTGCTGTTCCATCTCTTAAGGAGTTGGCAAAAAACACCGAGCATTTTGACGTTCGCGCTGTTATTACGCGCCCGGACGCTCCAACTGGTCGCGGCCGAAAGCTCGTTCCAAGTCCAGTAAAACAAGCGGCTCTTGAGCTCGGCTTGCCAGTAATCGAAATTGACCCTAGCAAAGACGAAGCTAACTTCCTTAATAAGCTTGCCGAAACTGGCGCGAAAGCTGCAGCAGTTGTGGCGTACGGAAAGATCTTGCGACAGAACGTTTTAGACGCTTTGCCGCTCGGCTGGTACAATCTTCATTTTTCGCTTCTTCCGCAATGGCGAGGTGCAGCTCCTGTGCAGCGCGCAATTTGGGCTGGGGATGATATTACAGGAGCTACGGTTTTTCGCATTACGCGCGGCATGGATTGTGGCCCTATTTTGGCGCAGTTTACTACGAAAATTGAGCCTCACGAAAATTCTGGCGATCTTCTTGCGCGCCTTGCAGACGATGGAGCGCCGCTTCTTGCAGCATCTCTTCGTGGCATGGAAACTGGCGAAATTGTGCCGGTTGAGCAGGATAAGACTCCTCAAGAAGTTGCGCAAAAAATCACGGTTGAAGATGCGCATATTGATTTTCACGCGCCAGCTTTTGCGGTTGACCGTCAAATTCGCGCTTGCACGCCAAATCCGGGCGCGTGGTGCGAGCTTCATGCGGACGACGAGAATAACGCGGAACCGATTACTTTGCATGTTTTGCGCGCAAAGCCGGCAGACGCTAACGATCCGCATGCTGAAGATTTTAAGCAACTTGATCCTGGAAAATTACTTGCCGGCAAAAAGCAAGTTTGGATCGGTACTTTAAGCGGCGCGCTTGAGCTTTTGGAAGTAAAAGCGCAAGGAAAGAAAGCTATGAAAGCGGCCGATTGGGCGCGCGGAGCAAGGCTTTCTGTCAAAGCTTACTGCGCATAAAATTATGAGCATGAACTTTTCTTCGCTGCTGCCAACTTTAGCCAAGCCGGGGCTTTTGGTTATGGATGTTGACGCAACGCTTATTGAGGAAGAAGTTATTGATTTACTCGGCGAGGAAGCTGGATGCGGCAAGGAAATGTCTTTGATTACAGCGCGCGCAATGCGTGGCGAAATCACTTTCGACGACTCCTTGCGTTTGCGCTTGAAGTTGCTTCGCGGCCTAAACATTGACGAGTGCAAAAAGCATATTATTCCCAAAATTCACGTAACTAAAGGCGCGAAAGTTTTAATTGACGCGCTTCACGCGCACGGTTGGAAAGTTGGTGCAGTTTCTGGCGGTTTTCACGAGATTTTAGACGAATTGCTGCCGAGTTTGAATATTGATTTTTGGGTGGCTCACCATTTAGAGTCGGCTGACGGCAAGCTTACTGGCAACGTGCTAGGAAATATTGTTAACGCTAACGCAAAAGTTGAAGCGCTTCAAAATTGGGCAAGTGATCTTGGCGTTGAGCGCGAGCAAACTGTTGCCGTGGGGGATGGAGCGAACGATATTTCAATGATTAAATTCGCTGGATTAGGCGTGGCTTTTTGCGCAAAACCAGCAGTTCAAGCTGCTACTCCTTACCGCATTCTTACTCGCGATTTAAGCGCTGTATTGCGTTTTTTGACTGCGAGTTAATACATTTATAGAGCGAAAAGTTGAGTAATGTACATAAGCAATGTAAAATAATGAAGCAATGATTAAAGATTAATGATTATTTTTTGTGAAAGTTCTGTAGCTTTTATCCACAGAGCATAAATGTGTTGGTAAATCTTTCTATTGATGAGTAAAATAACAGTTAGTTTTTTGAGAGAAAAGTGTGCGTGAATGCAGAAGATTCAGGAATTTACATTGAAATTCACGCACGAAGGGTAGGGAGTGTAAGTTGAATTTACGAGAAGTTGCGCTTGAAGTTGCGCGTATTTTGGAAGACGTTGGTAAACACGCTTATCAGGATCAATTAAGCCCTCAAGATATGACGTCGCTTGCGTTGGGCGATTCTACGCAGTCAGAGTCCGGTTTTGGCGATAAGCTCGTGCGCTTTATTCAAAACCGTTTAACGTACGTAAATCCTTTCCAAGGTTTTTGGCGCACTAGGCCGGAGCATTGCAATCCGGGCGACCGTTTTTGGTGCGTTGGAAACGTTGATGGCGCTATTAATTTTAACCGAGACATGGCAGAGTGGACTCTTACCGTTTCGCTTTTTGAGTTTAACGATGAAGGTTCCGCTCGCCCAGTGCTTGGCGTTGTACACGCTCCTGCATTGGGATTAACCTATTTGGCTGCGAAAGGCCAAGGTGCTATTCGTATTCGTAGAACTCCGCAAGGAGAAAAGCGCGAGAAGATTACGCCTTCCACAACTTCTACTTTGCAAGGATCCGTTGTGTGCTACGGAATGTCTTATATACCGGGCGAATCTAAGCGCGCGCTTGACGTAGTTGCTTCTGTTGAAACCGGCTGCCCTGCTGATATTAAGCGCATTGGTCCGGCCTCGCTTGACTTGTGCAAAGTGGCGGACGGCACGTACGACGCTTACTTTGAGCCGCATTTGCATCAGTGGGATATTCCAGCCGTTTCTGCTGGAGCTGTGGTTGTGCTAGAAGCACAGGGTCAGGTTTGCCAGTGGGATGGAAACCCTATTCATTGGCGACGCGAAAATGACGTAGTTGCTTCTAACGGTTTGCTTATTAACGAGTTAAAGCCGTATCTTAAGTAAGCAATAATCTCTTGCGTAAGTAACTAATATTCTTGCGTAAGCAGTTAATTATCTTGCGGAGTGTCGTAATTTTTTAATAAATATTATGACGTCTTAACATGTAATTTATACGTATTCATGCGTGATTTGCGAATTATGTGATTTACGCTACACAAATTATTGCATGAAAAGGCTTGTAATGTATGAATAGTTGAGTACCATATAGCCTATACGAATGTCAGTTTGCAATTTGTGTGCGCTGAAATGTATTAAGAGAGTATGAAGCGTTGTGTAAATAGCAAATTGGTATGAAACAAAGAAGCGAATGCTAATTTGTTTGGTTGCTGCATTATTGCATATTACAAGTTATGCATAAGCAGAAACATAAAGAATACACATTGTTTAAGTGAGGAATAATGACAAAGAAGATTATGAGCTCAAAGCATCTTGCTGATTTGCAAAAGTCTATGCAAAAGTCTAGTAATAACGTTATTTACGCGCCACTTTCTAAGAGCGTGTGCGCTGCTATGCTTGCCGGCGCTATGGTGCTTGGGGGGGGGGTATTCGTTTCTCCTGCGCCTGCCTATGCTGACGGTTATGTGAGCCCTGACGGAAACAATATTTACTACGGTTACAAGTCAGACGCAGATTACAGTAAAGATCGCTTTAAGATTGAAGTTCATTATTACAATAATCCACAAGATGCTGAAAACGATGACGTTTCAAAGCAAGATCCTCTTGGCAAGTATGTACATGTAAAGTACATTGCAAATCTTAATAAAGATGGAAAAACTTTTGATAATTGGGCATTCCGACCAATGTGGTGGTACGGTGTTCCTAAAGGTTTGCAAAACGTACACGATATTAGATATGGACGCTTTGAAGAGCTTACAAGTGGTGGAAGCAAGCACATTACTCCTGGTGCAAGAAAAGATTCAGATAAAAGTATTAGGTTCTTAGATACGCCAAAAGATTGGAAGGGTATTTCCAATTTCTATATTACCGATCCAAGCAAGCTTACTTCTATGAATGGTTTGAAAACGCTGCTTGGCATCGATGACGGTAATAACAAAGGTTACGACAATAAAGGCAATACTGCAGGCAATTGGAAAGACTTCTACGATGCTTCTAAGGGCATGCAAAGCATGTTCGTTGATTGGGAGTCTGCAGGTAAGCGCTATTACGAGATGACCTACGTTGCAGAGTTGACGGATGAAGCATGGAAGCAGCGCGATGTTAAGCCATTGCATTTTGCTGCTGGCGTTTACCGTTTTGCTGGTAACTGGCATATTGCTACTGGTCAGATTCATCGCGCTCCAAAGATTGCAGACAGCTTGAAGGTTGCCTATCCGTCCTTAACGCCTGTTGCTAAAGCTGATGCTCTTAATGATACTGAAAAGACTTCAGTTAAGGATGCTATTAAGACAGCTAATAAAGACACTAAGCATTTCAACAATCTTCTTGAAAAGATTGATGTAGCTAATGACGGTACTGCAACTCTTACTTTCCATGACAATACAACGATTAAAATGCCTGGAAAGTTGCTTGTAGTTGAAGAGAAAAAAGATAACGTTAAGTTCCCACCTGTCTATCCTGCTCCTATGGGCGTTGTGGATCCTAAGAGTTTGAGCGAGGCTGATCAGAAGGCGATTATTCAAGGCTTTAAGGACGCGAATAAAGGTAAAAAGTTCCTTGATAAAGTTTCTACTACTGATTCGGACGTTTATAAGTTTGATAACAACAAGCAGGAACTGACTATTACTTATACTGATGGTTCTACAATCACAGTTCCTTATTCTTCTTTGGTGTATCAGGGTGCAAAAATCTCCGACTGGGCGCCGTATGTTGTGCCTGATCCAATCGCGGTTGCAAATCCTTCAAGCTTGACTGACACGGAGAAAAAGCAAGTAACTGATGCTTTTGACGCAGCAAACGCCGATTTGGATGTTTATACTGCAGCTAAGAAGGATAGCAAAACTCCTGTAAGCTTCGATAAAGACTTCAAGAACGCTATTATCACCTGGGCTGATGGCTCTACGAGCACAATTCCTTCATGGCAGTTCTTAAAGCAAAAGGCTGCTGAGCAAAAGCCAACTCCAGATCCGTCAACTCCAAAGCCTGCAGAAAAGAAGACGTTCACGGTTGATGTGCCTGCAAGTCAGACTACTGTTAATTTTAATCCATTCAATATGAAGGACTCGGATTTAACAGATACTAATAATTCTACGCAACTTGGTTCTATTAAAGGCGTATTGAAAGCAAAGGGTGGTAAGGATTCTAAGAATCCAAATACAAAAGTAGCCATTGATAGCGTTGAATATAGTGTTGAAAACGGTATGGGTTACATCACCTTTAAGGCAAATGGATACAAAGATGCAAAGTATCCAATGGGTATGTTCTTTAAGCAGAATCCAGGTAAGCAAACTCCTAAGGAAACTGAGCATACAAGTGGAATCTATAAGTATAAGGTAACTCCAATAGAGTATACAGGTAATAATCCAACTCCTCAGCAGCAGATTCAGGCTTTAAAAGATTTTGTTAAATCTAACTATGGAACTGATATTTCTAACGATACTTCTGCTGCCGGCGGTACATATGTTCTGAAAAGAACTGATATTCCAGTTCAGGGTACTTCCGGACTACAATTCTATGATAAAAATTCATCAGATGGAGCTGGTGTAGCAACAATAGGTTTATCTACTACATCAACTGATGGTAGCTTGACGATTCAAGGGTATGAGAAGGGTGATAGTAATATTAAGACTCTATTCACCGTTCCAGCAACAGAGTTGTATGTTAAGAAGAATACTAGTGGCATGGATCACACTGTTTCGGATTTGAAGGATCTTGCTAAAAAGATTCGCGATGCAAAGAAAAACAGTGGTGTAACAGACAACGATTTCAAGCGAGCTGGTATTGATGATGCTAGTGACAACACTATCAACGGCATGAATGAGAAGCAGCTTCGTGAACTTATTGCTAAGCTTACTAATGCCACAAAGGCTGAGTACATCTACACTGCAAGTCCAATCGAAATTGATGCTGATCCGAATGACGCTAACTTTAATGCGACAGATGAAGATGTTCAAGCAGCTGTTAAAGCATTCTTAAAGGCTAACTACACTGGTGAAGGAATTGATAGTTATAGTATCACTGGCAATAGTGGTAACTTTAATAACTTAACGTTGACTCCTAAAGACGGCACTAAGAATCTTGAGCTTAAGTCTGCCTCTAATCCTGCTGGTATTGATTCATTTAGTATTAATCTCAATGATAATAAGAGCATCGATTTTAAGAATGGTGATGCTGTTCTGTTCAATGTTCCTGCAAACAAGCTCTACAAGAAGAAGGCCGAGTCTAAGCCAGCTCCATCTGCTGACGAACTCGAGAAGCTCAAGAAGCAGGCGGAGGAGATTATCAACCGTAATCCTAAGCTTACTGAGGATCAGAAGACAGACTACATAAATCAGATTAAGAATGCTAAGAACAAGGAGGAAATTCAGAACATTCTCAAGAAGGCCAATGAGCAGGCTGGTAAGAATAATGTAAAGCCTGGCGACATCAAGAAGAAAGAGAAAGAAGAAAGGGAAAAGCGCGAGAAAGAGAAGCGCGAAAAAGAACAGCAAAATAAACTTGCTGAAGATAAAACCAAAGCCAAAGAAGCTCTCAATAGCATGACCAATCTAACTGATGGTGATTCTGGTGATAAGAATAAGCTATCAGGTGAAATTGATAAGGCTCAAACTTCCGAGGATGTTAAGAAGATTCTCGAAAAGGCCAAGGCGATTAACGACGCTCGAGGTGCTTTGAAGGAAGGTGCGCTTCCATTCTTAAGCCACGGCAATGCTAACAGCGATGATGATAAGGCTCTTAAGGAGTTAATCGGCGCTGATCCAAGTAAGAAGGATAGTGCTCTCACTTCTTTGGAAACTGCGTTGAATGATGCTAATGCTACTGCTGACAGCATCAACAAGGCTCTTGACGAGGCAAAGCGCCAGAACGGCATTAACGAGCAGGCTGCAAGGCAGGCTGCTAACGCCAAGATTGCTGAGTTTGAGAATAAGCTTCAAGCTGCTGAAAAGGTTCTTAAAGATAACACAACAATCAAAGCTGAAGATAAGAATGCTGCTACTAGCGCTATTAATGCCGCAAAAGATGCTATCACAACTGCCAAGGCTCAGGTAGCTAGCGCTACTACGCCTTCTGGAATGTTGACGCAACTTAGCGATGTTAAAACTAAGTTCAAGGCCGCTAATGACAAGGTCAATGATGCAGTTAACAATGCTCAGAAGGAAAACAAGAAGGGCAACACCAACGATCCTGATGCTAAAGCTTTCGAGAAAGAGAAGAATGACGCTAAGGGTGAAATTGATAAGATTCCTGGTTTGACTCCTGAGGAAAAGGATAAATATAAGCAGGAAATTAATGATTCTACTCATTCTGGCGATCCTGAAGCAGTCGTGAATCGTGCTAAAAAGAACCAGAAGATCAAGGATGCGCTTGCAGCGATTGACAAGCTCGAGCATTTGAACAATGCGCAGAAGAAAGCGTATGAAGACATCATCAACTCAACTGATGCGCACAACATCAAGGATGACGATGGCAAGGATACTGGCAAGGACGACATCGACAATGCGCTTGCTGATGCTATTGCAACCGATCATGCTATGGAGCGCCTTGAGAAGCTGAAAGAGATCGCTGATACGTTCGCTAATGGCGAAAAGTACAAGTCATTGCAAGACAGCGATGACAAGAAGAAGGCGTTTAATACCGCCTCCACAGCCGCTGGTGCCGTGCTTGCTAAGGAAACTGGCGATGCCAAGACGGCAGATCAGGTTAATGAGCTGTACAAGGATCTTCTTAATGCAATGCAGGCCATTGACGACAAAGCTAAGGGTGCTGGCGTTATTACTGATGCACTTCAGGCTGAAGTAGATAAGGATTCTAAGCTTAAGCCAACGCAGGCCGATCCTCAGGATCCAACTAAGCCGGCAACACCGGGTGATCCTATCTACAACACATCTTCTCAAGAGAAGAAGCAGGCATTTGATCAGGCTTTGACTGCTGCTGAAAACGCATTGAAGACTGCTAAAGATGATAATGCAAACCAACAGAATCCGAACGCTACTCCTCGTACTCCTGAGCAGGAAGCTGCAGCTCAAAAAGCAGTGGATGAAGCGCTTAAAAATCTTCAAAAAGCGCGCGAAGAGCTTGATGGTGTTGATACCAAGCCGTTGCAAGATGAGATTGGTAAGGATAGCACTGTTAATACCTTAGATAGGTATACGTATTCTACTAAGGAAAAGAAGGATGCGTTTGATCAGGCTCTTCAAGAGGCTAAGGATCTTATCGATAAGCTGACCGGTAAGAAGCAGGCTGGCACAGACGATCATCTTGACACCAAGGAGAATAAGCAGAAGGCTTTGGATAAGGCTCTTGCAAAGCTTAAGGCAGCTGAAGAGGCTCTTAAAGGTAAGAAACCAGTCGAGCCAACTCCAACCCCAACTCCAACGCCTTCTGTTGATAAGTCTCACTTGCAGCAGGGCATTAACGATGGTAGCGATGTTCATAATTCGGATGAGTACAATAATGCTCCTTCGGATAAGAAGCAGGCTTACGATCACGCTTTGGATCACGCTAACGAAGTGAACAATGATCCTAATGCAACTCAGGATCAGGTGAATCAGGCTGCTGAGGATTTGAAGAAGGCTGAGAATGATTTGAAGCCAACTCCAAGCCCGCTTCCAACTCCTGTTCCTGGTAGTCATGAGGATTCTGGTTTTGGTGTGAACGATAACGCGCCTACTACTGTGGATAAGGGCGAGTTGAACGTTCAGATTGATAGTGCTGAAGCTGATTCTCAGACTGGAAACGCTGGAGCTGGCAACGCCGGTAATGCTGGTAACGCAAACGCTGGTAATACAAACTCTGGTAACGCCAATGCTGCTAACGCTAATAATGCTAATGGCGCAAATTCTGCTGCTGTGAATGCTGCGGTTGAGAGCAATCCGGCTGTGAAGCAGGCTGATGCTCAAGTTTCTAAGGCTCAGGCGGCTTTGGATGCTGCTTTGGCTGAGGCTAAGAAGGTTGCTGCTGATCCTAATGCAACTCAGGCTCAGGTTGATGCTGCGGCTCAGAAGCTTTCTGCTGCTCGTAAGGCTTTGGCGTCTGCTAAGGCTCATGCGGCTGAGGTTCGTGCTTCTGTGCGTGCTCAGGTGTTGAAGAGTGGTGTGTCTCAGCTTAGTAAGACTGGTAGCAACGTGTCTGTGATTGGCTTGCTTGCTACTGTTGCTGCTGCTGGTGCTGCGTTCTTCGTGAGCAAGCGCCGCGGAATCTCCCGCCATAGCAACAACTAGGCGAGAGGCTGCAAAGCCTGCAAAGCATGTAAAGCCTGCAAAGCCTGCTGCTTTGCCAGACAATAAATAAATACTTGCCCCACTTCGCATCTTTCTTCACTCCGCGAAGTGGGGCATTTTCGTATGCGAATATTTTTATCTAACACGAATTGAAACAGTCACGAAAATATGGGAGAATTGCCACATGACTACAGTTATTATGCATACTTCTGAAGGCGATATTAAAATCAACCTGTTTGATACCAAAGCGCCTGAAACCGTCAAAAATTTCGTTGGCTTAGCTACCGGTGAGCGCGAGTGGCTTGACCCATTCAGTGGAGAACCTTCGCATGAGCCATTTTACGATGGTTTAACTTTCCACCGCATTATTAAGGAATTTATGATTCAAGGTGGATGCCCACTTGGTAACGGAACTGGTGGACCTGGCTACGAGTTTGACGATGAAATTGACTCATCCTTGAAGTTCAACAAGCCTTATTTGCTCGCTATGGCAAATGCTGGAAAGCGTCGCGGTCGTGACGGTCGTTTGCATGGCACTAACGGCTCGCAGTTCTTCATCACAACCGTTCCAACTCCATGGCTTGACGGTCACCACACGATTTTCGGCGAAGTTGCGGACGACGAGTCGAAGTCTGTTGTTAATAAGCTCGAGTCGGTGGCAACAGATCGCTCTGATGCTCCTCTTGAGCCTGTTGGCATTATTTCTATTGAAGTTTTGTGAAGTTTAAGCTGTAAATAAATCAGCAATAAAAAAGCGAGCTTTATAGTTAAGCCCTGCAAGATTCCTTGCAAAACCTAGCTATAAAACTCGCTTCGGTTGTTCAACCTTCTTCTGTTATGCATTATCCATTGTAAGTATTTTATTCATTACTTTAAAAAAGTAATTCGCGCGCTGTAAGCTCACACAAGCTTCGCCTACAGCGCTTAAGTTCGCACTTACGCACTTTATGCTTTAACACTTTGGTAAAGCGAAGACCCAGATTCCTGGAACTTCTTGCTCATCTCCTTCATGCCGTCAGCAATAGCCTGGTTTCGAGCTTCTTCAACAAGCTGCTCCTGCTGAGCGGCTCCACCAAAGCGCTTACGAATATTCTGCGAAATAGCCATCGAGCAGAACTTTGGTCCGCACATGGAGCAGAAGTGAGCCATTTTTGCTGGCTCTGCAGGAAGCGTATCGTCGTGGAAGGCGATTGCGGTATCTGGATCGTAGCTTAAGTTGAACTGATCCAACCAGCGGAACTCAAAACGAGCCTTACTAATAGCGTTGTCGCGATCCATTGCATGCGGGTGATGCTTAGCAAGATCAGCCGCGTGGCAAGCAATCTTATACGCAATTACGCCCTGCTTCACATCGTCCTTGTTTGGCAATCCCAAATGTTCCTTAGGAGTTACGTAGCAAAGCATTGCAGTGCCGTAGCGCGCAATCTCCACGCCGCCAATTGCGGAAGTAATATGATCGTAGCCTGGGGCGGTATCGGTAGTTAAAGGACCAAGCGTATAGAATGGAGCGTTCTGGCAAATAGCCTTCTCCATTTCAATATTCATACGCACAGTGTCGAATGGCACGTGGCCAGGGCCTTCAATCATCACTTGCACATCGTGCTGCCAAGCAATCTTTGTAAGCTCGCCAAGCGTCATAAGCTCGGAAAGCTGAGCCGCATCGTTAGCGTCAGCCAAGCTACCTGGACGCAAACCGTCGCCCAAAGAGAATGCAACATCGTACTTTGCAAAAATCTCACACAATTCTTCAAAGTGCGTGTAAAGGAAGCTTTCTTGATGATGCTGCAAGCACCATTCAGCCATAATCGAGCCGCCGCGAGACACAATACCGGTTACGCGGTTTGCGGTAAGCGGCACGTAACGAAGAAGCACGCCGGCGTGAATAGTCATGTAGTCAACGCCCTGCTCGCACTGTTCAATAACCGTATCTCGGAAAAGCTCCCAGCTGAGCTTAGAAGCATCATCCTCAACCTTTTCCAAAGCCTGGTACATTGGCACAGTTCCGATTGGCACAGGGGAGTTGCGCAAAATCCATTCGCGCGTGGTGTGAATATCGTTACCTGTGGAAAGATCCATAACGGTATCCGCACCCCACTTCGTTGCCCACGTAAGCTTTTCAACTTCTTCGTCAATAGAAGAAGTTACGGCAGAATTGCCCATGTTTGCGTTGAGCTTAGTTAAGAAGCGCGAGCCAATAATCATAGGCTCTGCCTCAGGGTGGTTAATATTGCAAGGAATTACAGCGCGTCCTGCTGCAAGTTCGGAGCGAACAAGCTCAACGTCGCAATTTTCGCGAGTTGCAACATACTGCATTTCTGGGGTTACAATTCCGTGACGCGCATACCACATTTGCGTAATCGGATGATCCGCGCCCTTCATTGGCTTATGCGTGCGTCCGCGCCATTCCTTAGAAGCCTTACCGCGCTTAATTGCGCGCTTTCCGTCGTCTTGAAGATTGCGTCTGCGACCTTCATATTCCACAACGTCACCGCGGTCACGAATCCAGTCAAGACGAAGCGGAGCCAAGCCCTCTTTAGGATCGCACTTTGGACCTTCAGTATTGTAGTCCTTAAAAGGCGGGTTAGGGCCAACGCCAGGAGTGTCAGAAAGCTTAATCTCAGTGTATGGAACTTCCAAATCGTAAGAACCGTACTCGTACTCAAAATGAACTGGAGTAGTTTTGCGAATATGAGCCTTGTCTCGCTGAGTGCATCCGCGTGAAGCAATATCTACGCGCTGCTGCTTAGCTAACTTTGCTGCTTCTTTTGCTTCTTTAGCGTTAATAAAAGTTGGCTTCTGTTCGTCTTTTTCTGCAGACTTTTCTTCCTTATTTTCTGCAGAAATTACGCGCTTAGCATAGCCGTGCTTGCTTTCTTGGCGAACAGACTTCCAGCTTTCAACAAAATCATGCATTGTTGATTCTGGAGTTTGTGAAGCATAAATCGGTTCTGTAACGAAGAAGCCTGCAGCTTTTGTGCGAGCAATCATAGATACGTCTTCAAGCTGAGTTTTTCCGCCAACAAGAACAGGGAAGTCGCTTGCGGAGCAAATCGTATTGATTTTTGCTTCGTCCAACGTTGTGTGATTTGCTTCCAATTCGTAAGAGGCAGTAGAGTTTTCTTGCCCTTCTTCTGGGTTTCGCATTGCTGTTACGCAAATGTAGTCAATGCAACCGTCTGGAAGCTCGTTAATAACCTTAACTAAGCTTTCTGTTTCAACTGTTAAACCAATAACAGCATCCTCGCCAAGCAAAGCGCGCGCTTCTCGAGGTTCCATGTCGCTTTGAGCTAAGTGAACGCCGTCAACTTTAATGCTTTGATTTCTAGCCTGCCAAGCAACATCAACTCGCTCGTCAATAACAAAAGTTACTGAATCGCACTTGTTATTGTCTTCAATAATTTGCGCAATATCTCGAGCAATAGTTGTGATTTCTTTTGCGCTCTCATCGTTTGCATGCAGACGAATCAACGTTGCTCCTGCGCGCAAAGCATCATCAACAATATCGGTAAGCGGACGATTATTACAAGCTTTTGGGTCTGCAATAAAGCAGGCGGTGAGATTGAACTGATCACGCATTGATGCGTATGGATAATTCGAGGTCATACTAAAATCGTTGCTCCCTACGTTGTATTAACTAAACAGGTTCGAAGGGTTAGGTTTTGCCTATCTCAGCCTTCTAAAAGAAAGCACCCCTGCAAATGTCGAATTATCAGCCATTTTACACGATTACATGCACTTTTTATTAAAGGCATGTTGCGAAGACTTCGTTCTTGTAAAGTTTTCACAACATGCCTTAGTTTAAAAGTTAGAGTTTTAAATTTTTATCGTTCGTGGTGATTTATAGTGCGTGAAATAAAATCTCCTAAGCTTTGCACAATCTGTACAAGAATAATGCAAAGAACCACAGCAACTGTCATAACATCGTACTGGTAGCGCTGGTAGCCGTAGCGTATTGCAATATCTCCAAGTCCGCCAGCTCCAACTGTTCCAGCCATTGCGCTAAAACCAAAAAGCGTTATGAATGTAAGAGCAGCGCCGCGAATAAGAGAAGGCAAAGCTTCCCAAAGCAGCACTTTGCACACAATTTGAAGCTTGCTTGCTCCAAAGCTTTGTGCAGCCTCAATTAAGCTTCCGTCAACTTCTGCCAAAGACTGTTCAACAATTCGCGCCACAAACGGAGCTGCCGTAATAACAAGCGGCACAATAGCGCCTGGAACGCCAAGAGATGTGCCAACAAGTAGGCGAGTGAACGGAATTAAAGCAACAAGAAGAATAATAAACGGCACTGAGCGCACAATATTAACTATCCAGCCAATAACAGCGCTTAAAGTTGCGTTTGGGCAGATGCCTTTTTTGTCCGAAATAATAAGCAGCACACCAATTGGAAGACCAATTGCATAAGCTAAAAGTGTTGCAACAGAAGTCATTACTAAAGTATCTTGCACGCCTTCAATTAGTAAATCGCCGTAGTTGTCAATAAATTGTGTAACAGTTTCAAGCATTTTACTTCACCTCGCTTGCAAGTGTGTAGTTTTCGGTAAAACTCTTCTTATTTCTATGATTTTCTACTTTGTCGTCTGCAATAAGCGTGCGCAAAATATCGCTTTGTGGATTTGCAAAAAGATCTGCAGTGTCTCCTAATTCCACAATATTTCCTCCGTCAATCATTGCCACGCGGTCGCAAATATTTCTAGCAACTGCCAACGAGTGCGTAATAATAACGAGTGTTACGTTAAGCTCGCGGTTAATTCGGCGCAGTAAGTCAAGTATTTGAGCGGTTGTAGTGGAGTCGAGTGCGCTTGTAGCTTCGTCGCAAAGCATAATCGAAGGATTATTTGCCAAGGCTCGAGCAATTGCTACGCGCTGCTGCTGTCCGCCGGAAAGCTGGCTAGGGTAGCGGTTAGCAAAATCCTGCAATCCAACCAAGTCGAGCAAATAGTGTGCGCGCTCTTCGCATTCCTTTTTTGGAGTGTGATTTAGTTCCAGTGGAAAAGTTACGTTTCGCAATACTGTTCGCTGCTGGAAAAGGCTAAAGTTTTGGAAAATCATTCCAATATTCGCGCGAACTTTAGCAAGCTCTTTATCTTTTACTTCTGTAATATCGTTGCCGTCAATTACAACTTTTCCGGAAGTTGGTCTTTCAAGCAGATTCATGCAGCGCACTAATGAAGATTTACCGGCACCGGAAGAGCCGAGTATTCCGAATACTTCACCAGATTCAATGGTGAGATTAATATCGTGCAATGCTTCATGTGCTTCGCTACCTTTTCCGTAGCTTTTATGAAGATGTTCAATCTGAATCATGCTTATTCCCTAACAGCTTATTGTTCTTAAATACTTTAGGTAAGTTCAATACTTAACTAAAATATCTACCCTACGTATATTACAAACTAAAAAATACTAAAAATACTGCCGCAAAGCACACACCTTGCGGCAGTATGTGGCTACTTGTTATTCTTTAGAAAACTGGAAGCACAGCGCCCTTATAATTCTTGGTAATATAATCGCGAACTGCACTTGTTTTCAAAGCTTTAATCAAGGCTTTAATCTTAGCCAGCTTTTGCGAACCCTTCTTTACAACAATAATGTTTTCGTAAGTTTTAGCGGCAATGCCACCAACTTTTTCGGAAGTAAGAGGATCCTTAGTTGGGTTAAAACCAGCCTGAATAGCGTAGTTTCCGTTCATTGCAGCAAGATCAACATCCTTAATAGCTGTTGGAACTGCAGACGGGTCAAGCTCTTTGAACTTCAAATTCTTAGGATTGCTCGTAATGTCGTTAACTGTTGATTTTACATCCTTTGGATTCTTCAACTTAAGCAAGCCGGCATCCTGAAGAAGCAGAAGTGCGCGGGCCTCATTAGAAGGATCGTTTGGAACTGCAATAGTAGCGCCGTTAGCTAAATCCTTAATGGTTTTTGTCTTTCCCGGGTAAAGTCCAAATGGCTCAAAATGGATTCCTGCAATTGAAATCAGGTGCGAGCCCTTTTCCTTATTGTAGTTGTCCAAGTATGGAAGATGCTGGTAGTAGTTTGCGTCAACTTCGCCTTCTTCGGTTGCAGCATTTGGCTGAACGTAGTCGGTGAATTCCTTAACAACAAGCTTGTAACCTTCTTTTTTCAAAATTGGTTTCACAACATTGTTAAGAATTTCAGCATGTGGTGTTGGCGTTGCTGCTACGGTAATGGTCTTGTCGTTGCCGTTTGCGCTTTTAGCGCTTCCGCATCCGCTTAAAGCAAAAGTTGCGAGCGCTGCGAGTGCTGTGAGCGATGCAATAACCTTAATCCTGCGCATATTTTCTTCTCCTTGGTTGTGGTTTTGTTTACCTGTTTGTTTGTTGTTTTTGTTGTTGTTTGTTTTTTTTTATTTTTCTTTTATTTTGTTTTTACGTTTCTCCCCTTCGCGAGTAACGAGTTCTCAATATAGGCCAGAAAAATTAAGAATTCTACAATTTGCTTATTAGTAATATTTATGACGTGTTACTAATCCGCATGCTTACGGCATGTGCGGGGAAAAAATAAGTTTTTCAACACGTCGCTTACTTGCGTAACGCATGCTATTAAACTAGGAAATATGAGTTTTTTGCGATTGGCATTAGCGCAGATAGATACCTGCGTCGGAAACATTGATAGCAATGTTGAAAAAGTAGTGAAATATGCAACTTGCGCCGCAAATAATGGTGCGAATATGGTTGTGTTTCCAGAAATGACATTAACCGGATATCCGATTGAAGATCTTGCTTTAAGAGGAACTTTCCGTGCTGCCGCGCAAAAAGCTGCAGATTCGCTTGCTAAAAAACTTTTGGAAGAAGGCTTGGGGGAGCTTTACGTAGTAGTTGGCACTGTTGGTTTCGACGAGTCTGCCGGAAAGCCTCGTAACCGTCTGCTTGTGCTGCACGAAGGTGAGTCAGTGCTTAAGTACGATAAGCATTTTTTGCCAAATTACGGCGTTTTTGACGAGTTTCGTATTTTCTCTTCCGGAAATAAGTGCGAAATTTTGCAGATTAATAATATGCGTCTTGGTTTTGCTATTTGTGAAGACATTTGGCAAGATGGCGGACCTGTTGCACGCTTGTCAGAACTTGGTATTGATGCGCTTGTAACAATGAACGGCTCTCCTTACGAGGAAGGTAAAACTCATGTGCGCTTGAACTTGGCTAAAAAGAGGGCTGCGGAAGTTCATGCTCCGGTTGTGTACGTGAATCAGGTTGGTGGCCAAGACGATTTAGTATTTGACGGCGGAAGTTTTGTTGTAGATGCGGATGGAACTTTGCTTGAGCGCTCGCCAATGTTTGCCGAAGACTTGTCTTTTATTGATTTTGACACTTCGCTTTCTTCTCAAAAATCTTCTAGCATTGCTCCAAAACTAGATTCGGATGAAGAAGTTTACAGCGCTTGCGTTCTAGGTCTTCGCGACTACATGCGTAAAAACGGTTTTAAAGGCGTGTGCTTAGGTCTTTCTGGCGGTATTGATTCAGCTTTAGTTGCAACTATGGCTGCGGACGCGTGTGGCGGCGAAAACGTTCACGGAATTTCCATGCCGAGCATGTATTCTTCTGACGGTTCTAAAGATGATGCTTGCGATTTAGCTGAGCGTATTGGAGCGCACTACGACGTGCAGCCGATTGAGCCGCTTTTTAAGGCTTTCCAATCGCAACTTTCCTTGCAAGGTGTTGCTGCAGAAAACTTGCAGGCTCGTGTTCGCGGAGTAATCGTAATGGCTTACTCAAATTCTCTCGGCGTGTTGGCGCTCGCAACTGGCAATAAATCAGAGCTTGCTTGCGGATACTCAACAATTTACGGAGATGCGGTAGGTGGGTATGCTCCTATTAAAGATTTGCTAAAAACGCGTGTTTGGGCTCTTTCTCGCTGGCGAAATCGTGCAGCTAAAGCTGGAGTAGGCGTTGGCATGCTAAAAATTGTTGGTTTTGAGGATGCTAAAAAGAAAGATACTCCTAAAGACGGCATTTTGATTCCAGTAAACTCTATTATTAAGCCGCCTAGCGCGGAGCTTCGTCCGGGTCAAAAAGATTCCGATTCTTTGCCAGAATACGAGCTTCTTGACCGTGTTTTACAAGCCCATATTGAGCATGCTCACGGAAGAGCTGATTTGCTTGCCGACGGTTTTGACTCTCATACGGTAGATACGGTTATGCGTTTAGTAGATCGCGCCGAGTGGAAGCGCAGGCAGTATCCGTTGGGTCCAAAAGTAAGCGCAATTGCTTTTGGTAGGGATCGCAGAATGCCTGTTACAACCGCTTTTCGTGAATAAAATGTGACATATCTCACTAGATTTCTTGCAAAACTCCTCGCGCACTTTTCTACGCATGCCTTAATATTGTTATTGAGACAGCGTGAAGGTGCGCTGCATTACAAAAGGAGCTTAAAAATGACATCGGTTGATGCTTCCGTTCTCAATGAAGAGGATCTTCGCACCAAAGCTTGGGACGGTTTTGAAAGTGGCAACTGGCAGAAAGATATTGACGTTCGTGACTTCATTTTGAAGAACTATACGCCGTATGAAGGCGACGAAAGCTTCTTGGCTAATGCCACAGAAAAAACGAAGCACATGTGGAAGTATCTTGATGACAATTACTTGGCTGTTGAGCGTGAGCGTCGCGTATACGATGTTGAAACTCATATTCCTGCAGGAATTGACGCCATGCCAGCAGGCTACATTGAAAGCCCAGAAGTAGATAACGTAATCGTAGGTCTTCAAACTGATGAGCCTTGCAAGCGCGCTATGATGCCAAACGGCGGTTGGCGAATGGTTGAGCAGGCTATTAAGGAAGCTGGTAAGGAAGTAGATCCTCAAATTAAGAAGATCTTTACCGTTTACCGCAAGACGCATAACGATGGCGTATTTGGTGTTTACACCAAGAATATTAAGATTGCTCGCCACAACAAGATTTTAACCGGTTTGCCAGATGCTTACGGCCGTGGTCGTATTATTGGCGATTATCGTCGCGTGGCTTTGTACGGCGTGAACATGCTTATTGAGTTCAAGAAGCGTGATAAGGATTCGATTCCATACCGCAACGATTTTACCGAGACTGAAATTGAGCATTGGATTCGTTTCCGCGAAGAGCATGACGAGCAGATTAAGGCTTTGAAACAGCTTATTAACTTGGGTAACGAGTACGGTTTGGATTTGACTCGTCCAGCTCAAACCGCTAAGGAAGCTGTTCAGTGGACTTACATGGGCTATCTTGCTTCTGTTAAGAGCCAGGATGGCGCTGCAATGAGCTTCGGCCGCGTTTCCGCATTCTTCGATTGCTACTTTGAGCGCGATTTGAAGGCCGGTTTAATTAACGAAACTGATGCTCAGGAAATTATTGATGCTCTTGTTATGAAGCTTCGTATTGTGCGCTTCTTGCGTACTAAGGATTACGACGCAATCTTCTCTGGAGATCCTTACTGGGCAACTTGGTCCGATGCAGGCTTTAGCGAGGATGGTCGCACTTTCGTAACCAAGACTTCCTTCCGTCTGCTCAATACTTTGACTCTTGAGCATCTTGGGCCAGGGCCAGAACCAAACATCACTATTTTCTGGGATCCAAAGCTTCCAGAAGCCTACAAGCGTTTCTGCGCACGAATCTCTATTGACACTTCTGCAATCCAGTACGAGTCAGATAAAGACATTCGTGAGCACTGGGGTGACGATGCTGCTATTGCTTGCTGCGTTTCGCCAATGCGCGTTGGTAAGCAGATGCAGTTCTTCGCTGCACGCGTGAACTCCGCTAAAGCTTTGCTTTACGCTATTAACGGTGGTCGCGATGAAATGACCGGCATGCAGGTTATTGACAAGGGCGTTATTGAACCAGTTCGCCCAGAAGCCGACGGCACTCTCGATTACGAGAAAGTCAAGGCCAACTACGAGAAGGCTTTGGAATGGCTTTCCGAGACTTATATTGAGGCTTTGAACATAATCCACTACATGCACGATAAGTACGCTTACGAGTCCATTGAAATGGCTTTGCACGATAGGGAAGTCTACCGTACGCTTGGCTGCGGTATGTCTGGCTTGTCTATTGCAGCGGATTCTTTGGCTGCCTTGAAGTATGCAAAGGTTTACCCAATCTACAACAAGGATGCTAAGAATACTGAAGGCCACGAGTACGAGTACATCGAAGGCGGCGACGACGATTTGGTCGTAGGTTACAAGACTGTTGGTGAATTCCCAATCTACGGTAACGACGACGATCGCGCAGACGACTTGGCAAAGTGGGTTGTAAGCACAGTTATGGGTCAGGTAAAGCGTTTGCCTGTGTATAGAAACGCCGTGCCGACACAATCAATTTTGACAATTACTTCTAACGTTGAATACGGCAAAAACACCGGTTCTTTCCCGTCTGGACACAAAAAAGGCACGCCGTACGCACCAGGCGCAAACCCAGAAAATGGAATGGATTCTCACGGAATGCTTCCATCTATGTTTTCTGTTGGTAAGATTGATTATGACGATGCCCTCGATGGCATCTCACTGACCAACACCATTACTCCTGATGGTTTAGGTCGAGATGAAAGTGAGAGGATTGATAATTTGGTCGGCATTCTGGATGCTGGCAACGGTCACGGACTGTATCACGCGAACATTAACGTGTTGCGCAAGGAACAGCTCGAGGATGCAGTTGAACATCCAGAAAAGTACCCGCATTTGACGGTGCGAGTTTCTGGCTACGCGGTGAACTTCGTGAAGCTCACTAAGGAACAGCAGCTCGACGTTATTTCTCGTACGTTCCACCAAGGATCAGTCTCTGACTGACTCATCTAATCTATGAGCGCCGGGAGCGAGCTTAGCTTCGCTCCCGGTTTACTTATTTGCACAACGGTTAGACGCAAGTTACTGTTGCAATAGTTACATTCAACAGTTACACACAGCTAAATAAGTTTGGAGGGCAGAAAAGTGGTTGAAAATACAGCGTTTCGCACTACTACTCAGCATATGCTCAAAGAGTCAAAAGAGTATGCTCGCCAAACTTTAATGGGTGGACTTTCAGGCTTTGAGTCGCCAATTGGATTAGACAGAAAAGATCGCTTAGTAGCTCTTAAAACAGGCGATATTGGGTTCGTACATTCCTGGGATATTAACACTTCTGTTGACGGTCCTGGAACTCGTATGACAGTGTTTATGAGCGGCTGCCCGCTTCGCTGCCAGTATTGCCAAAATCCTGATACTTGGAAAATGCGCGACGGCAAGCCAGTCTACTTAGATGCGATGATTAAAAAAGTCGACCGTTATCAGAGTCTTTTTAAAGCAACCGGCGGAGGAATTACTTTTTCTGGCGGCGAATCCATGATGCAACCAGCTTTTGTATCTAGAGTCTTTCGTGCTGCAAAAGAAATGGGCGTTCACACTTGCTTGGATACTTCCGGCTTTTTGAATCGCAATTACACAGACGAAATGATTGAAGACATTGATCTTTGCCTTCTTGACGTTAAATCCGGAACTGAAGAAACGTATAAAAAAGTTACCGGCGGCTTGCTTCAGCCCACTATTGACTTTGGTCAGCGCTTGGCGAAGGCTGGTAAGAAGATTTGGGTGCGTTTTGTGCTAGTTCCAGGTTTGACCGACAGCGAAGAAAACGTTGAAAAAGTTGCCGAAATTTGCGATTCGTTTGGGGACGCTGTTGAGCATATTGACGTGCTTGGCTTCCATCAGCTAGGCCGCCCAAAGTGGCATGAGCTTAGGATTCCGTACCCTCTTGAGAATCAAAAAGGGCCTTCTAGAGCACTTAAAGAGCGAGTTGTAAACCAGTTCAAAGACCACGGTTTTGTAGTGTACTAAATCTAAATATGCGCATTGAATTGCCGAAGTGCTTAAATAATATCGCTCTGTAAGTTGTAATAATTCTGTTAAGAGCGTATTTTTCTATATTTACATTTTTTTTGTTTATGATAGAATCTCATCAATATTCAATATTGCATAGGCAAAGGAGCTTATCATGAAGAAGTTGAAGGAATATTGTACTTGGAATCGCACGCATACTGTGGCTTTGGTTGCTGTGATTGTTTCGCTTATTTTTTATGTGACTGTTCTTGCTTCCGCTCCTTACGCATTAGTGCATAGTAGTCATTTAAGTGTTTCAGTTGCGTGTGGTCCAGCAGTTTTACTGGTTGTAATATTTTTTGTTATTCAATCCTTATTTGCTATGATGCGTTCCAGAAGCTTAACGTTGCCGATAATCACATCGATATTAAGCGTGTTATGTGGCATACTTTTCGACATTTTTCTTGCTTCTTATCCTTATGCAGGCAGTAAGCTTTCTTTCGGCTTGTTAATACTTGCGCTTCTAATTATTGCTTTTGGCGGAATTATTGGTACCTTGGTTGGTTACGCTTTTGGATATTA
Organism: Gardnerella greenwoodii 00703Dmash; assembly: GCF_000263635.1. Lineage (GTDB taxonomy): Bacteria > Actinomycetota > Actinomycetes > Actinomycetales > Bifidobacteriaceae > Bifidobacterium > Bifidobacterium greenwoodii. The sequence continues at coordinate 296,295 of NZ_ADEV01000009.1, read as the reverse complement.
CGTGTTGGATGCTGTTAAAGAGTATTGTTTGCGTAAAACAGATTTTATGAAAGAAGATAGTTGGATTTCTAAGCATAATATTCTTGCTGGTTGCTGGTTTACTTTAGTTATTGGTTATATTGCTTCTACAGTACTCGTGCTATTGAGCGAAGGCATTGGCATTATGATTTCGCTTATGATATTCCCATTCTTGCTTATGGCCGGAGTGTCCGTGTGTGCTGGAATGGCTGGCAAAGGCGGATGGATTGTTGTGCTTGTAGGTATTATTTATGACGCGCTTTTAGTGTGTTTTGCAGTGCCTTTGCATCTTCTTGGTTTACCATGCGGTTCTAAGAATTTAGCTGAGAACGTGTGCTTTAGTCTTGGCTCAATATCGTTAAGATTCTTCTATTTGGATGCTTCATATTTCCTTAGTGCAATGCTTCCAACCTTAGTTATAAGCGTATTAGGTTTTGCTATTACGCGAGGAATACTATTGTTGCGTAAACCTCGTAATTAGAATATCCGGTTGCGTTACTCGCTGTAGCAATGTGCAAACTATGTGTGTAATATTGCGTATAGTTTTAAGTGCATGTGTTTGCTAAGCGTACAATCAGGAGGCTTTCTTGAACGAGGAACCAAAGCTTTTAAAAGAGCCGCGAGAAGGTGTTCCAGAAGTCATTGATACGCTTGAATCATATAAAGAGTATTGCAGTTTGTTGGCAGCAGGCTCTGGGCCTTTGGCTGCGGACGCTGAGCGAGCTTCCGGTTTTCGCTACAATCATGAAGATTGGTTGATTCAATTTAAACGCAAGGGTGCAGGAATTGGATTGCTTGATCCTGTGGCTCTTAAAAATCTCGGTGTTGATTGGCATGAGTTTAACGAGGCAATAGGGGATTCGCCTTGGATTATTCACGACTCTATGCAAGATTTGCCAGGATTTTTCGACATTGGTTTGCGCCCGCGTGACTTATTTGATACTGAAATCGCGGCTAAATTACTTGGCAGAAAGCGCTTCGGCTTAAGTTCTGTAACTGAATATTATTTGGGTTTGACGCTCGCAAAAGAACATTCTGCAGCGGACTGGTCTTATCGTCCTCTTCCTCGAGATTGGCGAAATTACGCGGCTTTAGACGTTGAGTTGCTAATCGAACTAGAAGAAGTTATGCGCGGTGAGCTTAAAAAGCAGGGAAAATTTGACTGGGCTAAAGAAGAATTTAAGCACTTGCTTATAAAGGGTGCGCAAAAGAAAGCGCCTCATCCGCGTCCGTGGCTTAAAATTTCGCATATAAATGTTCTTATGCACGATCGTGTTGGCTTAATAATTGCAAAAGACTTGTGGCAAGAGCGTGACGCTTTAGCTCAAAAATACGATATTGCGCCTACGCTTTTGCTTTCTGACGCAGCAATTATTGAAGCTGGAAAGCGTAAGCCGCGTAATGCTCGCGATTTTCGTTCTATTCGTTCGCTAAACGAGCGTGTGCGCATTCACACAGGCAGCGAACAAGACAAAATGTTTGAACGTTACGCGCCAATTCAGCGCAAAATTAAGCCATCTCTTTGGAAGAATATTATTGAAAACGCGCTTAATCGTGCAAAATCCGGCGAAACAGCTATGGATGATTTTTCGGAGATTGAGCATAATAATTCTAACGATTTTAAAGATTCTAAAAGTTTGCAGCAGTCTCAAGACTCGCAATCTGCTCCTCGCTCAATGCGCTATTGGAAAGAGCATCATCCTGCTAGATATGAGCGTTTGCAACGAATTCGCGCAGTTCTTACAAGTATTTCGGAAGACACGCATACTCCAGTAGAAGTCATTATTAAACCGCAAATTATTCGTAACTTATGCTGGTGCGAAAATATTACGGATGTTGACGTTTATTCCTTCTTTTTGGAACAGGGCGCTAGGCCGTGGCAAGTTGCACTTATTGCTGAGTCCGTAACTCGCGCTATCATGTAACGGTTGTGCCATACGGCAGAAGGTAGAAAACGTAATTTCAGGAGCGCAAGCGTGAAAATCAGCGTCAGGAATCTTGAGCCAACTAAGGTTAAGCTCACTATCACCGCAGATCTCGAAGACTTCAAGCCATTCTTGGATGAGGCTCGTAAGGAGATTGCTAAGCAAATTAACGTGCCAGGTTTCCGTAAGGGTCATGTGCCAGGCAAGATTGTAGATCAGCGTGTCGGTTTTGCAGCCGTTGCTGGTGAAGCCGTTAATTCCGCTGTACCAGAGCTTTATTCCAATGCTTTGGAAGAAAAGAAGATTCACCCAATGGATCAGCCAGAGTTCGACGTTCAGGAAGTTCCAACGTCTACTGAAGCTGATGCAACTCTTAAGTTTGTTGCAACCGTTGAGCGTCGTCCAGAGTTCAAGCTGAACAAGTTCAAGGGCGTTGAGATTGAAGTTGAGAAGCCAAAGGTTTCCGACAAGGATGTTAAGGCTCGTTTGGAAGCTCTTCGTCAGCGTTTCGCAACTTTGGTTGGCGTTGATCGTCCAGCTACTAAGGGTGATTACACCAATATTGATTTGGAAGCTCGCATTAACGATGAAGTTGTTGACGCTCAGGAAGGCGTCAGCTACGAAATCGGTTCCGGCGTTTTGCTTGACGGCTTGGATGAGGCTTTGGATAGCCTTTCTGCCGGCGAAGAAACCACTTTTGAAGGCAAGCTTGAGTCCGGTAAGCATAAGGGCGAGAATGCTCAGATTAAGGTTAAGGTTAATTCCGTAAAGACTCAGGAATTGCCAAAGCTTGATGATGACTTCGCTCAGGAAGCTTCCGAGTTTGACACTTTGAAGGAATTGAAGGAAGAAATTCGCAAGTCTTGCGAGCAGGCTGCTGAAGGTCGTCAGGCCACCAATGCTCGTGACGCATTCCTTGTTAAGCTTCAGGAAGAAGTTGAAATTCCTGTGCCAAAGGGTGTTTTGGACAAGGCTGTTGCTGAGCATTTGAAGGGCATGACCCCAGATCCTGAAAAGGCTACTAAGAAGCAGAAGGATGAAGCTCAGAAGGCTGCAGAAAAGGAAATTCGCGACCAGATGGTTCTCGATGCTTTGGCTGAGCAGATGGATGTATCCGTTTCTCAGGCAGATGTCACTAACTTCTTGATTTCTGTTGCTCAGCAGTACGGCATGGATCCAAACCAGTTCATCAATGCAATCGTGAACAACGGTCAGCTTGGTTCCGCTATTCAGGAAGTTGCTCGTTCTAAGGGCTTGCTTGCTGGTATGCGCGCTGTAAAGTTTGTTTCTGAAGGCGAGGCTCTTGATTTGAGCGCATTCTTGTCTGAGGAAGATGAAGAAAGCGAAAGCGTAGAAGCTGCAACTAAGGCTGCTGCTGTTGCTGACGAGCTTTCCAAGTAGAAGTAACTAAGTTCTACGTTACTTTGTAACGGCTTTAAGTAAGACCTGGCGGAATTATTCTTCCGCCGGGTCTTACTTATAGGGTCTTATTTATAGCTTAACTAACTAATCAAAGGGCTAATTTACGTAAGAATTGCGAGAAGTTATGGATAGTAGCGCTGAAACTAAGTCTGAATCTGGTTGCAGATTTGGCGGTTTACTTAATCTCGCAATTCGAGTAGCGCGATTTGCTGCAGCTTCTATTATTCTCGGCATTCTTGCAGGCTTAGGCGCAACAGTTCTTACGCTTATTCTTTACGCAGTACAATACCTTGCTTTTGGCTCAATTGAATCTGCTGAAAACACTGTATTTTCGGCGCTTCCTTGGTATCGCTACGTGCTATCTACAACCATTTCAATGACTATTGCTTCACTGGCTTGGTATTTTTTGCGCAAAAGAGAAAATCCTCCTCGTATTGTTACAATTCCGCAAGCTGTTTTCGGAAGTATTATGCCAATTTTTTCTACTATTGCACACGTTTTGCTGCAAATCGGCATTGTTGGTTCTGGAATTTCAATCGGCAGGGAAGTAGCTCCGCGAGAATTGGCTGCAATGATTGCTCAGCGTTACAGCAGTATTTTTCATGTGTCCGCTAAAACTCAGCGCGTACTTATTGCTTCTGCTGCGGGCGCTGGCTTGGCGGCAGTGTATCACGCGCCTTTAGCTGGTACTGTGCTTGCACTAGGTTTGCTTAGTAAAACTCAAGGTCTTGGTTTTTATGCGTGGCTAAATCGCGAAAATGGTCCTGTAGCGGTTAATGTAGTTAAAAATATTGCGCAATCGGAGCGCATGTATTGCTTGCCTTTTGCTCTTGTTATGAATTATGTTGCAACGTTTGTTGCAGAATTTTTACTGCATCATTCCAAATACTACAATATTTCGCAATTTTCTTGCACGATTTCTTGGCAAATTTTTGTTTTAGCTGTTGCTGTTGGCATGGTGTGTGGCTTATTTGGTTGCGTTTTTCGCATTTGTATTATTTGGTGTCGCACTCATGCTTTGCGCGGCGTAAAAATGCTGTGTTTTATGCCAATAGCCGGCTTACTTATTGGTGTTATAGCTTGCCTTTTTCCGCATATTATGGGCAATGGTAGGTCGCTTGCTCAGCTTGCTTTTTCTGTATCAAGCTTTCCGAATTTGGCAGCTAGTTCGAATATTATGATTCTTTTGCTGCTTCTTGCAATGATTAAAATGCTTGCTACTTTGCTTGTTTTGCGCTACGGTGCTTCCGGCGGCGTGCTGCAGCCTAGTATTTCATCGGGTGCTTGCATTGGGCTTGTTGTGTGCGCTGTAAGTATGAAACTTCCTATTGGAAGCGTTCTTATAAACCAGCCTAATGTATTGGTATTGTCTGCTATTTTTGGCGCTGCAAGTCTATTGGCTGCGAGCCGAAAATCATTATGGTTTGCGCTTTTACTTGTGGCACAACTAGTGAATGTTCCGCTTATTGTGATTGTTCCGATGATTGTTTCCTGCGCTGCTGCACGAAGTGTAACGCTGCTGCCAAGAATTTTTAGACGCAAATAAAATATGCGCCTTTGCTAATTCAATTAGTAGCAAAAGCGCATATTGTAATATTGTTTAGTTATCGATGAAGTCATCTTTATAAATAACACTGCCGTCGTCATTTAAAATAGTGTAATACAAGTGTATTGGAGAGCTGACCTTATTTTTAGCTTCTTCAACTACTGGGAACAGATTTGAAAGGAAGAGTCTGTCGGAAAAAGTAGCAGTGGCCTTTGGAATTGCATCGTCAGGTACGCGATCTGTAAATTTAACAGTTATATTGAGGTTATCTCCGTTAGCGTCAAACGTTGCGGATATGTCATCATCGCCTCTTTCTTCAAAGTCTGATGGATGGCAATTTACGTATTCTTCAATATTGGCGCTTTTTTCTGAAGAACAATTGTGATAATTTGCTACAGCGTTAATAGATATGAAGCCGAAAATTATTACTGCTAAAACAATAGCAATAATTGCATAGGCTCTTTTTGTAGGATCAGCTGGTAGCGTCGTATTCATGAAGTTTATTGCTTTCTGCTGAACATTCTTATACGTTTTTAATAATTTATCGTTATTTATATAACTATTTGCGTACCCATTTTGGTATCCATTTTGATACCCGTTTTGATAGTCGTTTTGATACCAATCATTTTGATAGCCGTTGTTTTGGTATTCACTATTTTGGTATTCACTATTTTGATAGTCGTTGTTTTGGTAAGTGTTTTCTGTATTCCAATTATTCTGGTAATCGTTGTTCACGTATGAATTGTTCTGATACCCATTTTGATAGCCGCTATTTTGGTATCCGTTGTTTTGATAAGTGTTGCTCTGGTATCCGTCGTTTTGGTAAGTGTTGTTCTGATATTCGTTGTTTTGATAGCTGTCCGTTTGATTAGCATCATTTGGGTAAGTATCCGCTGGATTCCAATTATTTTGGTAATCGTTGCTCTGATTGTCATTATTTTCTTCCGTATTTGGAGAATAATTGTTGCTTGGCAAGTTGTTAGAATCCATGACTTCTCCTCTTTGAGCGAATTTGCATTAATAAAAAATATACTAAACATTTTATATCAATCTGTATAATAGTTGAATAATTATCTGAATCGATTCGTAAAAATTCAGTCTAGAATATTTCGCTGATTCGCTGCATACTATATTTTCTATACGGTCACGCGCACACGATAATCTAGGAATACTTAAGTTTATGGTAAGGAGATAAGGTGACTGAGCTTTTTACAGCTTCTCCTGTTATGGAACAGGCGGAAGCGTCTTCGCAAACCGATTCTATTTTTAATCGGTTGCTAAAAGATCGCATTATTTGGTTGGGATCTGAAGTAAAAGACGAGAATGCTAATATCATCTGCGCTCAGATGCTGATGCTTGCTGCGGAAGATCCTAAGAAAGATATTTGGTTGTATATTAATTCGCCTGGTGGCTCTATTACCGCAGGCATGGCAATTTACGACACTATGCAGCTAATCGAACCAGATGTTGCAACTATTGCAGTCGGCATGGCAGCTTCTATGGGTCAGTTCCTGCTTAGTTCTGGAACACCTGGTAAGCGTTATATTACGTCTCATGCGCGCGTGCTTATGCATCAGCCTTCTGGCGGCGTTGGTGGCACTGCTACGGATGTGCGTATTAATGCTGAGCTGATTATGGATATGAAGAAAACACTTTCTGAATTAACAGCTAAGCAGACTGGTCATACCATAGAAGAAATCTACCGAGATAACGAATATGATCACTGGTTCACTGCTAAACAGGCGTTGGAGTATGGTTTTGTAGATAAAATCGTAACAACTCCTGCTTCAATGCGAGGTGAGGAGTAACTTATGGCAAGTGAAGAAGCAAAGTTTGTTGCGCGTGCTGAGCGTTTGGCTGGTTTTGGCGGCGTTTCTTCGGCACAGCGAATTACTAACCGCTACGTTTTGCCACAGTTTGGTGAGCAAACTCCATACGGCTTAAAAACACATGATCCGTATACGAAGCTTTTTGAAGATCGCATTATTTTTATGGGCGTTCAGGTTGACGACACTTCTGCTGACGATATTATGGCTCAGCTTTTGGTGTTGGAAAGCATGAATAGCGAACGCGACATTATGATGTATATCAATTCTCCTGGCGGCTCTATGACTGCAATGACTGCTATTTACGACACAATGCAGTATATTGGCCCGGATGTGCAAACCGTATGCTTGGGTCAGGCTGCATCTGCTGCTGCGATTTTGCTTGCTGCTGGAGCTCATGGCAAGCGTATGATTCTTCCGAATGCGCGCGTGCTTATTCATCAGCCTGCGATGGGTCAAGATTTTGGTAAGGCTACTGAAATTGAGATTCAGGCTAAGGAAATGCTTCGATTGCGAGAATGGTTAGAAAATACTCTTGCTAAGCATACTGGTCAAGATGTTGAGCGTATTCGCAAAGATATTGAGGTGGATACAATCTTAACTGCTCCAGAAGCTAAATCTTACGGTCTTGTAGATAAAGTGCTTGAGCACCGCGAGTAGTTTTTGTGGAAGATTAAGCAAACCCCGGCCGACACGCCGGGGTTTGTGTTTTGTTGGTGATGGTTGTATATTAGTCAAGTTGCCGAAAACGAGAGCGTTGTTCTTGTGAGCGGAAAACATGCGCCAGTAGCCCAACGGATTAGAGCATCTGACTACGGATCAGAAGGTTGCAGGTTCGAATCCTGTCTGGCGCACAAGCGAAACGCGAAGCATTTGCCTCGCGTTTTTTTTTATCTCAACTTCTTGGTTTATACCTCTCCGCTATACTAAAAAGTGCTGCAAAATTAATGTGTTTTGCATAACTTTGGGAGGAAATATTTACAACATGATACGACGCAGCTGGATAATAGTACGCAATATAGCAAATAATGAGCGAATTTCTGGCTTAATTATGCTTGGTTTTGCTCTTACTGGTTTATTGCTTGCAAACATTCCTTTAACCGCGCCAGTATTTGAAGCCGTTTCGCATACTCATATTGGTATTCCGTTTACTAATATTCACATGTCGATTAGTCATTGGGTTCAAGACGGCGTGCTTACTATTTTCTTCCTTTCTGTTGGCTTAGATTTAAAGCACGAGCTTATTGCTGGCTCTCTTTCTGATCCTCGTGCTGCCGCAATGCCAATGATTTGCGCAGTTGGTGGCATGATTGCTCCGCCTTTGCTTTTTGTGGCAATAGTAACCGTATTTTCGGAGCTTCACGCCGGTCAGGAGATTATGCGTCTTACATCCGGTGCTTTACCTTCGTTAGACATGGTTCGTGCTGGTTGGGCGATTCCAACTGCAACCGATATTGCTTTTTCGCTTGCAGTATTAGCTTTATTTGCTAAAACTTTGCCTCATTCTTTGCGCGCGTTTTTGATGACTCTCGCAACTGTTGACGATTTGCTTGGAATTGCGCTTATTGCAGTGTTCTTCTCTTCGCTAAACGCGTGGTACTGGTTTGTTGGCGTTGTTGTGTGTGGTCTTATTTGGACTACTTTAGTGCGTCTTAAACATGTTCCGTGGCCTCTTGTGGCGCTAGTTGGTGTTGTGGCATGGGTAATGATGTATGAAGCTGGAGTGCACCCAACTTTAGCTGGCGTAATGGTAGGATTGCTCACTCCTGCGCATCTAGTTCACGGAGAAAAAACTTTGCGAGCTGAGCGTTATCGCGAAAAAATTCAGCCTGTATCTGCTTTAGTAGCGTTACCTATTTTTGCGCTTTTTGCAACCGGCGTGCATTTTGAAACGCTAACTTGGGAGCTGTTCTTGTCTCCAATTCTTATTGCTATTACTATTGCGCTGGTTGTTGGAAAACCTTTGGGAATTATGGTAACTGCTTGGCTTTCAAAGCACTTACTTGGCTTAAAAGTTCCAGACTCTTTGCGCGTAGTTGATTTGCTTCCGACTGCCTGTGCGTGCGGTATTGGTTTTACAGTGTCGCTACTTATTGCTTCTCTTGCATATTCGGACGCAGATTTGTCTGCAGAGGCACGTTTTGGTGTTCTTGTTGCTTCTATTGTTGCGGCTGGTGTTTCGGGATTCTTGCTTTCTATGCAATCAAAGCATATGGAAGAAGAATTGGACGATATTGAAGATTAGCTTTTCGTATTAGCTTTTCGTATTAGCTTTTATGATTATTCTTTGAGATTATTTTTTTTTTGGGATTATTTTGGGAGTAGTTATGAATAATAGTCAGGAAGATTATTCTTCAGAAGTTCCACCTTGGTCTAATACGTATCATCGCGGTTCGGTGCTTATGCGCGGATCTATGATTCCTAAAGAAAGCACAACCGAAACGCTTCTTCGCAAAGATAGAAGTCAGCAGATTGCAGCAGGAGTTGGCGCAGACCGAGATAACAAGTGGGATTGGAGAAGTGCAGACCCTTGGCGCGCGCTTCGAATTCAGGCCGAGTTTGTTGACGGTTTTGACGCTCTTGCCGGGTTAGGTCCTGCTGTTAGCGTTTTTGGTTCTGCGCGTATAAAAGATGGCGAGCCGGAATATGAGGCCGCGCTAACTATGGGCAAGGAGCTTGTAAAACGCGGTTTTGCGGTTATTACAGGCGGTGGCCCTGGAATTATGGAGGCTGCGAATCGCGGTGCTGCAGAAGCGGGCGGAACTTCGGTTGGTTTGGGTATTGAGCTTCCGCGCGAGCAGGGTTTGAATAAGTGGATTAATCTCGGAATGCAGTTTAGATACTTCTTCGTTAGAAAAACAATGTTTATGAAGTATTCTTCCGGAATTATTGTGTGTCCTGGCGGATTTGGCACAATGGATGAAATGTTTGAAGCTCTAACTCTTGTGCAAACGCATAAGGTTGCGCGCGTGCCGGTTGTGCTGTTTGGAACTGAGTATTGGAAGGGCTTGATTAACTGGCTGCAGTCAACTGTTACTTCTCGTGGATTAATTTCGTCTCTTGACCCGCACTTGTTTGCTGTTACGGACGATCCGCTAGAAGCAGTGCGCATAGCGTCTGGAATTGAATAATCTAAGAGTTTTTGCGCTCATTCACTAGTGTTGTAAGTTGCCAAATTTCTTCGCCGACGTCAATTCCGCGCGGACACTGCCTTGAGCACGCACGAACCGACTGGCACGCGCTAATACCGTCGCTGCCGTCAATCAAATCTAATCGACGCTCTGTTGCATTGTCCCTAGAGTCGTAAATAAAACGAGCCGCGTTAATCAAAGCAGCAGGCCCAATAAAAGCCTCGCCGCCAGCGTAGATTGGGCATATTCCTTCGCACGCACCGCACATAATGCAGTTACTTAAAAGCTCAAACTTTTGTAACTGTTCAGGATGCTGCAAAAACTCAATAAGCTTAAGTTTTCCTTCGGCATTTCGCACAGAAACGTCTGCTGCTTGTAAATAAGGCTCTAAACGTTTTATTTGCGAAACCATAGGTGAAAGGTCGCAAATAAGATCGCGCTGAACTGCAAATCCAGCTAACGGCGCAAGTTCGATAATACCGAAACTTCCATTTTTTTGAGCTACAGTCTGCGTAGATTCTTTTTGTAGAATTGGCGATTTTGCTGAGCTTTCAACGCTACTTGAAGTTCCGGTTTTTCTAAATCCGCGAGATTGCACGTTATTTGTGATTTCTGGACGAGCGTTCGCGCCTATTGTTGCGCTGCAAAGTAAAGTTGGCATGCCGTTTACGTTTGCAGCATCCGATCCGCAAACTCCATGGCCACAAGAGTATCGAAAAGCCAAAGTCGGGTCGATTGTGCGCTTAATAGTTAGCAAGCAGCTAAGAATAGTATCCGTTGAGCGAACGCGCAAAACGTAATCTTGAACCCAATGCCTGCCTTGAATGCGTTTTATTGTTGTTGATAAAGATTCATCAGCATTATCATTTTCTGCAGAATCTACTTTTGCAAAAGGATTGCTACGCTTTTTTCGAGCAAAAGGACTTTCGTGACGTTTTCGCACGAGTTTAGGAGCGTCTTGCGGATTTTGCGTTTCTTCGCACGGCGCAAAGCGGGAAATACGCAAAGTAACAAGCGCAGTGTTATCACCAAGCTCATTACTCATTGCAACCTCCAGTACGTACTGTTCTAGTTTGCCACAATACTTGCACAGAACTATTTTTAGTACTTGGCGCATCCTCACGTTAGGCTTTAGATTATGACTGACGCTTTATTTTTGCTAGATACTGACCATGATAATGCTCCCGTGCTTGCAGATGGGATTGAGGAAGGATGGACGCTTACGCTTCCTTCCAGCGTAAAACGCCACGCAATATCCGCTATGCGATTGGCGGAAGGTGACGCTTTGCAACTTTCCGACGGCAAAGGCTTGCGAATTCACGCAACTGTTACGGATGCGGAAAATGGTTTAGTTCGCGTCGATGCTTTCACTAGTGAAGCGCGTCGCACTACGCGTCTTGCGCTTGTGCAGGCTTTAGCAAAAACCGGTCACGATGAGCAAGCAATTGACATGGCTACGCAAATTGGCGTAGATGAAGTAATTCCTTGGTGCGCTGACCGCTCAATCGCAAAGTGGAAGCCTGGTCGCACGGATAAGCGTTGGAATCAGGTGTTGCAGGCTGCTACAGAGCAGTCTCGAAGAGCTTGGATGCCGGAGCTTCAAGAATGCGTATCTAGTAAGCAGATTGTTGCAATATGTAGGCGTGCATGCGTTTATGGAAACCTAGTAGTGGTATTGCATCAGGATGCAACTGACTGCTGGAGTCAAATCGAGCAAGCTGTGAACACTCTTACCGAGCGCTGCCTGGATGATGGCAAGGAGCGCACTGTTTACGTGCTTGTTGGTCCAGAAGGCGGTATTAGTGACGACGAGGTTTCGATGTTTGTTGACGCTGGAGCTAAAAGCTGCGTTTTAGGCAGCAATATTTTGCGCGCTTCCACTGCAGGGCCTGTGGCACTTTCGCTTCTTTCGCGCGCTTTAGGCCGCTACGAATAGTGAAAAAATCATAAATAAAATGCGCAAGTTTGTGTAAAATAGTATGTGGTATGCCGATTGCTTTTGGCTTTTGGCATGAATTTTATTTCGTAATAAAAAATAGGGGAGAAACCATGAGCGATGCAACTATGAACGGTGCTGCGAGCCATACTGATCCAGACTGCATTTTTTGCAAGATTATTGCAGGCGAAATTCCAAGCACGCGCGTTTATGAAGATGATTCGGTAGTCGCTTTTAAGGATATTAATCCGCAGGCAAAAGTGCATGTGCTGATTGTGCCGCGCAATCACTATAAGAATGTTGCTGAGCTTGCTAGTAAAGCTCCTGAAACTTTAGCTCATATTGCTGGTGTTGCGCAAAATATTGCTAACGACGCGTTTAATGGAGACTACAGGCTTGTTTTTAACACTGGTCTTGCAGCTGGTCAAACAGTATTCCATGTTCATGCACATGTTCTTACTGGCGAAAAGCTTGTGGAAGGCAGCTTATAAATCATACAAAGTCGCGTGCTTCTACAAAATTGTGCGCTTCAAGCAAAATCTAAACTAGTAACACCTGAAAAAATAAACTTCGAGAGGAATAACAAATAATCATGAGCATTGAAGTCATGAACGAAACCGTGTGGCGAATCGACGCTAAAATCTTCTCCGATCTTGGCATGTGGGTGTTGCAGCAGATGAAAGTCAGCACGCAGTCAGATTTATCAATTACTTTCGTTGATCCTGAGCCAATTGCCTGCCTTCACGAGCGCTGGATGAACCTTGAAGGTCCAACAGATGTTATGAGTTTTCCAATGGACGAGCTTACTCCTGGAAGCGATGAAAAAGTTTCCGAGGGCATGCTTGGAGACTTGGTGATTTGCCCTTGGGTGGCTCAGCAGCAGGCGCTCGCGGCGGGGCATAGCACAATGGAAGAGATGATGCTTTTAACCATTCATGGCATACTGCATTTGCTTGGTTACGATCACACAAATCCGGAAGAAGAAAAGCAAATGTTTGGTTTGCAGCGTCAGCTTTTGCTTACTTTCTTCGCTGCACGTTCTGGGGAATTGTATGACGCGACTCTTCCGGAAGGAGCTGTGAACGAGCTTGAACGTTACGATGCTGAGCATGATTCAAAAGGCAGCAAAAATAACAAAAGCAAGTAAGCATAAATAAGCAGAAGTAAGCACAAACTACCGCAAACAAGCACAAACAAGCAGTTGTAAGATGTAAGAGCATAATTATGGAAGATATTAAAGCATTTTTTACAAATATATCGTTACCGGAACTTCCGTTGCACGTGTGGCTAGGATTAGCCGTTTTGCTTTTGCTTGCAATTCTTCTTGTGTGGCTGTCTCTTGCAATGGCAGCTGCAGAAGGGGCAGTTCCTAGGGTTACGCGAGCGAGCTTAAACAATCTTATGATTGAAGCGCAAACTCACGATGATGACACAAGCGCAATAGTGCGTATGCGTAGAATCGCAAGAATTCATCGTGTAAAAAAGCTTATTTCAGACCGTTATGCAACTTCTAGCGCATGCGCTTTTGTGCGCGTTCTGTGCAATGTGTTTGACGGCGTTATTATTGCTGCGGTTTCGGCGTTTTTCGGCGCTCCAATGTGGCTTACTTTGGTTGTTGGCGTTGTGGTTTCGGTGATTGTTGCTGTTATTTCTATGCTTGTTCGCCCGCGTTCTGTGGGAGCTGCTCAGCCTGTGGCAAAGTTGATGAGACTTTCTCGCATTGTTTCTATTGCTATGGCGATTAATCCTCTGGTGCATATTGCTAGCGATGTGGACGTAACTTCTAGAAAAAAGAATGTTGATCTTTCAGACGATGAGGCTTTGGAAGATATTCAGCTCGACCAAGCGAAGGCGAGTATTGATCGCCTTGTTGAAGCGAATGATTTTGACCCTGAAGTTTCTGAAATGATGCGCAATGTGCTTACGCTTTCAGACACTTTGACTCGCGAAATCATGGTTCCTCGAACCGATATGATTTGCGTAAAAAGCGACGAAACGCTGGAAAATTTCCTGAAATTATGCTCAAGATCCGGATTTTCTAGAGTTCCTGTTATTGGAGATTCGGTTGACGATTTAGTTGGCGTTGCTTATTTGAAGGATGCAGTAAGAGCTACCGTGTTTAATCCTGCAGCTTCTTCTAGAGCTGTTGACACTATTAGCCGAGACCCTATGCTTGTGCCGGAGTCCAAGCCGGTTGACGATTTATTCCACGAAATGCAGCGAATCCGTCAACATGTTGCTGTAGTTGTTGACGAATATGGCGGTATTGCAGGCTTGGTTACTATTGAGGATGCTATTGAGCAGATTGTGGGCGAGCTGGAAGATGAGCATGATCGCACTCAGCATGCGGATCCGGAAGAAGTAAGCGAGGGCGTGTGGAAGATGCCTGCTAGAACGCCGATTGCGGATTTGGAAGATATTTTTGAAGTTCATATTGACGAAGACGATGTTGACACCGTGTTTGGTCTGCTTACGAAGCTGCTTGGTAACGTGCCGATTGTGGGATCTAGTGCGGTTACAAGAGGCTTAAAATTAACTGCTGTGGATTCTGCTGGTAGACGAAAGAAAGTCTCAACTATTTTGGTTGAGCGAGATGTTAAGGGCTTAGAAGAGCCTAAAGACGAGCAGCCTGAAAATAGCAGCGCGGCAAAACTTTCGGAAAAAATATCTGAAAAACTTTCGGAAAAAATATCGGAAAAGATTTCCACGCAAGCGTTGGAAAGTAAGCAAACTAACGCGCTTAAGCAAGCAAGTAATATGAAGCAAACAAATTTAATGAAGTAAAGAACTGGACGGTAAGAATAACGTGAATAATATTAACAACTTTGACAATACTGATGACTTCGACGACACTGATGACTTCGACGACGAGATGTTTGCAAATCTTGACTCCTCAACCAGAGCCACGATTCCGACTCCTGATTTTCATGGCTACCGTTCCGGTTTCGTAGCTGTAGTCGGTAGGCCAAACGTTGGCAAGTCTACTCTTATGAACGCTCTTATTGGTACGCAGATTGCTATTGCCTCGTCTCGTCCGGAAACTACGCGTAAGGCTATTCGCGGAATTGTTACAACCGATAATGCGCAAATGGTTCTGGTTGATACTCCGGGTATTCACCGTCCGCGCACGCTTCTTGGCCAGCGTTTGAACGATATTGTTGACGAGTCGCTTTCAGATGTTGACGCGATTGCATTCTTGCTTCCAGCAGACCAGGAGATAGGACCAGGAGATAGGCGAATCTTGAGCCGCCTTCGCTCCGATTTTGCTAAAAAAGATGATAAGGGAAATTGGACTTGGAAAGTTCCGCTTATTGGTATTGTTACAAAAATCGATACGCTTAGTCGCAGCGAGTTAGTTGCGCATTTGCTTCAAATTCAGCAGTTTGCCGATTTTACGGATATTGTGCCTGTTAGTGCGCTGGAACGCGACAATGTTGACGAAGTTAAGAATGTTTTGATTCAAAACTTGCCGGAAGGTCCGCAAATGTATCCAGCGGATCAGCTTAGCGAGGAAAGCCCAGAAAGCATGATTTCGGAGCTTATTCGCGGCGCATTTTTGGAAGAATTGGACGACGAGTTGCCTCATTCTTTAGCTGTTGTAGTTGACGATATTGTGTATCCGGATGGCGACGAAGATACTCAATACGACGACAACAAAGCGCATGTGCTTGTGTCGGTTTATGTTGAGCGTGATTCGCAAAAGCCGATTATTATTGGGCATCGTGCGGAGCATTTAGTGCGCGTAAAGAAGCGTTTGCGCACGGCGGTAAATCGTATTACTGGCGCGAAAGCTGTGCTTGAATTGCATGTGAAGGTTGCAAAAGGATGGCAGAGCGACCCTAAGAAGCTTGAGCGTTTGGGCTTCTAATTTTACTTAGTGTGTTTTGACGCGCGCGTTTTGCCTAGTGCATTTTGCGTAGCGCTTATAAAAAACCGCAGCCGATATAATTTCGACTGCGGTTTTTGTTTTATTTAGTTTCAACTACATGCGACGGTGACGTGCGAAAGTCACACCTCCGCCGATTGCAACAATTCCAGCAATCACAACTGCCACAACTGCGCCAATTGTAAGCGTGTTGTTGGAGCCGTTTTGTGCCTTTGCAGCACTGCCGTTTGCTTGAGTATTCTTGGACTCGTTGCTTGGAGTGTTGTTTGGCGTGCTGTTTTGATCGCTGCTATTGCTATTAGAATCCTGAGTTTCTTGCTTTGCGGAGTCTTCCTTTGCAGATTCCTTCGATTCAGCATTCTTAGAATCCTTAGCGTTCTTGCTTTGTGCTACGCCAGAATTAGAAGTTGCGGCCGCATTTGCAGAAGCAGTGTGGTTAGCGTGCTTCGTGTTCTTTGCATTCGCACGTTCTTCCTTAGTGGACTTTCCGGCTTCACTCTTAGCAACAGCCTGTGTAACGTGATTTTCTGCGGTAGCTGAAGCAAACTCGTTAGACTGTTGTTCAACATTAACAGCAGGAACACTAACATGCGGTGCTTGTGGTGTGAATGGAACATTACTGTTACCAGTGTTACCAGCGTTTTCAGTGTTTCCGGTATTGTTTGTGCTTCCAGTATTGCCAGTGCTACCGTGGCCGCTTTCTCCATCATGACTTGGATTAACAACCGGTGGCTTTGGTGCAGGTGGTACTGGTGGCTCTGGAGTAGGAGCTGGTGGTGTAACAACAGACTCTGGTGCAACATCTTTCAGATGTTGCGCGAGTGTTGTTGCAGACGTGCTGAGCTTGTTAGCAGTATCTTGCAGCGTACTAACTTTTCCTGTCAGAATTTGTACGAAGCTTTCAAACTCCCCAGTAGCTGACATGAAGATTGAGTTAAGATGTGCTTTAGCGCTTGTATCTGTAATAGTTGCAGCTAAAGCTACTTGCTTGGTTGCAAGATTCTTCTTTATGCTTTCAATCTTGGTTTTAGCAGCTTCAACAACTTCTCGAGCATGCTTAACCTTAGCTTGAGCATTTGTTACAGCAGTTTGAGCAAGTTTAATCTTCTCAACAACAGCTTTCTTTGCGACTTCAACAGCTGCTTTTTCTGTCTCAACCTTTTCAGCAGCCTTTTTAGCTTTTTGGGTTGCTGCTGTAAGCGCTGATTTATTTTGCTCTTGTGTTCTTATAGCACCTTGAAGAGCAGTATTAGCTTCAGTTACCTTTTCACCAGCTTTAGTAACATTATCAGTCTCAGTTTGAATCTGAGTTGTAAGCTTATTAATCTTTTCAGTCAGATTAGTTACCTTCTCATTAGCCGCTTTAAGCTCTTGGGCAACCTGTTTCTTTGCAGCTTCAGCAGTTGATACTGCTTGCTTGGCTGACTCTACATTAGCTTCAGCTTCAGTAATATCCTGAGTAAATCTGCCATTAACTTCAGCTTGCTTATTGTCGGCAGCAGCGCGAGCTGTATCAGCATCATTCTTGGCTCTTTGAGCTTCTGACTTCAAAGTCTTGGCTGTTTCTTTCAAGCCGTTAAGGTCATTCTGAAGCTTCTGAATCTTCTGCTCGCGAGTCTTTTGGTCTTCTTGAGATGCTTGAGTTGCTGCATGTTCAGCTTCTTGATATTTCTGCTGAGCAGTAGTCCAAGCCGTCTGCAGCTTATTAGCATTTTCCGCAGCCTTAGCTGAAGCTTCATTTGCTGCGCTAGCATCGTCCCTAGCCTTTTCGAAGTTCTTCTTTGCTGTAATGACATTCTTAATAAGCTCAGTTACTGTGTTAGCGCCTGTTTGAGAATTATTGCTTTCAGCGGTAATGACTTTATAAACAGAATCAAATAATTTGATATTAGCTGCGTTTTCTTCTGCGGCAAGATCTGCCAAATTTCTAGATTTAGCAGGCTCTAGCTTCTTTTTGCCATTGTCTGTGACTTTATTTATATAAGAATTCAGCAGATTCTTGTAAGTATCAACAGATATGGTTTTTTCGGAATTGCCATGCCATACAGCAACGTCATAAATCAATGTTCCATTTTGGTTATATGTTCTTTGAGTGCCGTCGGAAGATGTTTCAGTAACAGTGTAGCTTGTATTTTTTATAGCTGTATCAGCCTCTGCAAATCCTGCTGCAGTATTATTAGTACTAACAAAATTTAGATAGTGTCCAACAGCGTGTTTGAACTTGGCTTGTACGCTTTTATCCGAATCATCATTAAATAAGGTTGGTGAAAGTCCAGCTGATGCATAATCTAAGAAATCATATCTATGTTCCTGTAAGAAAGTTTTTCCTTCATCTGTTAGTGTTTTTCCACCGAATGAATTGGATGAGAGTGTATCATCATATATATCTTTTTCTTTGTAATACCATCCATCCATTGCGTTAGCTTTAGTGGAAGAATGAACGATATTAGAAGTACTGTTTATATCAAGGCTCATAGTTCCATTTTTGTTCATAGCACGATTGGAATCGTTGCCGTCAAATTCTCCCCATGCAAGATTTTCTGAAGAATCATCGTACGCGTGAGATTTAAGCTGCTCTGGAGAATTAGGGTTCACATTATGTTCCATGTCGAAGTTAGCAGCGTGACCTTGTATAGAAGAAGAATAGAATGAGTGTATAATGCTTTCAGCAATAAGGCTTAAGCGTACGCCAACTTTTGGCAATTTAGCATTTTCTTCGTTACGAACTTTGTTAAGTGCATCATAATAAGTTGCAGCTTCCTTCAAATTTTGCAAAGAATCTGCTCCGCCAACACGTCGAAGTTTTTTAACGTAATCAGCCCAGATTGGAGCTTTCATGTCTTCTACGGTGTTGTGGTAAGTATCCTTACCTATTTTGATTTCTGTATAGGTTGACTTAAAAGTTTCACCTTTAAGAATTTTTTGAGCGCGTTCAGCATCTGCAATTAAATCTTCATTTCTTGAGCCATCGGTTTTTGCTTTTTCTGTGGAAATAATATATTCCAAGAATCCTTCGAAGCCTTTTTCTACTTCTGGATCAAGTTTCGCTTTATTATATTCTTCATTGTATTTTTTAGTTGCATCATCTGCAGCTTGGTCAAATGAAGCTATATTATTCTTATAATTTTCGTTGCCCTTAAGCGCAGTTTCTGCGTTGGCAAGTTCTTGTGCTTTAGGAGCGATTGCATTATTAGCATTGGTAGCGTCCTGAGCTTTTGTATTTGCTTCGTTTTGAGCTGAATCATAAGCCTGCTTAGCTTCATTTGCTTTCTTTTCTAGCTCTTTTACATCGGCATTTGTTGTTCCGGAACCAGCAGCGTTCAGATTATCTATTTGTTTTTGAATATTTTCCTGATGTTGCGTATTTTCTTCTACTTTTTGATCTGCTTCTTTTTGTGCTTGCTCTTTTTGATCAGCCTCGCCAGAAAGCCTATCTGCTTCTGTTTGAGCATCCTGCCTATCTTTCTTAGCCTTTTCAAGCTGAGTATTAGCGTCATCTAGTTTGCCTTGTTCAGTTTCTACGTTTTTTCCAGCTTGAGTCTGTTCTGTTGTTTTAGTTTGAACTTCTTTTTCTGCAGTTTCAAGCTCTGTAGTTTTTGCATCTTTTTCGTCTTGAGTTGCTTTCAGCTTATTTTCAGCAGTTTGCTGCTCTGCTTGTGCTCCATTGAACAATTTTTGCTTATTTGCAACATCTTCGTTGTCTGTATTTACCTCAGCTTGCTTATCAGCTAATTCTTTATCGGCTTTACCTTTTTCTTCTTCAGCTGTATTAGCTTCTTTTTGCTTGTCTTTTAAGTCTTTCTGAGCTTCAGTTACTTCATTGTTGGCATCAATGGCTTTGCTGTTAGCATCTTTAGCTTCGCTTTCAGCATCCTCGACTTCCTTAGTAACTGTTTCTTTCTGCGTTTTAGCATCTTCAATAGCTTTATTAGCTTCGCCTTTAGCTTTTTCTACCGGATTCTCATTGCTTGGCTGAACAACAGGCTGATTTGCGCCAGTGTCGGTAGTTGTTGCTGTTGCAGCATTGGCCACATTTGCCATGCCGAATAATGCAAGGGAACTTGCGCCTAATGAGATTGCTACTGCGAGTTTGGCGTTCATATTAACCTCTCCTCTTAATTGTTAATGGAAATCAGAAGATTTTCATATCTCTTGCCAAGCTTTTAGAAAAGAAACATTGCCGTAAATGTAGCTTTTCTTTTAACCTGTGCTAAGAAAATATTGTATTCTCCAACGGGGGGGGGGTATCAAGTTTTTTCACTGTAATTTTATCAAATACCCATAGATTATTAAGAAAAAATTTATGGATTCGCGCAAGTCGCACTTAACATACGCGAATCCATATACAAAACTTGCAAACGCCTGCTTCTTGCGAGCGCTTACGTTTTCTTCTCGCAAGAAGCAATATACAAAACTTGCCTACGCTTACTTCTTTCGCGAAGTGTACATCTGCGTATTAAGCAGCGTTGCGTAATGCTTAATAACACGTGGGCGAATAATCTTCATAGATGCTGTCATTAAGCCATTTTCTTGCGTAAACTCTTCTGGCAAAATAATGAACTTTCGCACGGATTCTGCGCGAGACACGCCTTCGTTAGCACTGTCAACGAACTTCTGCACTTCGGCGCGCACAACAGCATTATTTGCGGCTTCGCTCATGCTCATGGTTTCGTCTAATCCCTTAAGCTTAAGCCAGTTGCGCAAAATCTCCTCGTCTAAAGTAACAAGTGCGGAAATAAATGGACGCTTATCTCCAAGTACTAATGCTTGAGACACAATCTCGCATCTCTTAATCATCTCTTCAATAGGTCCAGGTGCAACGTTTTTACCGCCGGCTGTAATAATCAAATCCTTTTTGCGGCCGGTAATATAAAGCATGCCTTCGTCGTCAATTCTTCCCAAATCGCCTGTTGCATACCAGCCGTCTTTGGTGAACGAAGTTTCAGTTGCTTCGTCGTTCTTATGGTACTTATGGAACACGCATGTGCCCTTAATTTGCACTTCGCCATCTTCTGCAATGCGCAAAGTAAAGGCTGGGAATGCAATTCCAACAGAGCCTTCGCGGAAAGGAACTCCGATTGGTGTAAACGCGCATGGGGCAGTGGTTTCAGTAAGACCGTAGCCTTCGTACACTGGAACTCCTGCGCCTCGGAAGAATGAAAGCAGTTCAGGGTCTAGTGGAGCTCCGCCGGCAACAATCCAGTGCGCGCGTCCGCCAAGAGCCTGGCGAAGCGGGCGGTAAACAAGCGGATCGTAAGCAGTTCTGCGGGCCTTAGTAAGCGCTTTGGCATCACCAAACTCTTGAACTTCCTTCATATACTGCTGAGCAGTCACAACAGCACCCTGGAAAGCCAAGCCTTTAGCGCCGTGACCGGCCTTCTGAGAAGCCGCGTTATAAACTTTTTCAAGAACTCGAGGAACAACAATCATAACCGTAGGTTTTGCAACCTGCAAATCAGAAATTAAAGTAGAAATTCCTTGAGCAATGTAAATTCGCAATGTACTTGCCACAACAATGTAGTTGATTGCGCGCGCAAAAGAGTGTGCTTGCGGAAGGAACAGAAGCACAGAACCGTCTTTTTCGCTTAACAAATCTGGCAGGTAGATTGGCAGGTTTAGTGCGGTTGTGCAGTAGTGCTCGTGTGTCATTTCAACACCTTTAGGCGCGGCTGTGGAGCCGGAAGTGTAAACAATTGAGCACAAGTCTGTTTTCTTTACAGAATCAATGCGCGCGTCCAATTCTTCGTCGCTAACGGTAGATCCAAAAGCTTTAAGCTCTTCCAATCCGCCGGTTTCTAAGCAAATAATACGTTCCAAGCTTGGGCATTCTTCAATAGCGCCGTCTGCTTTATCTCGCATTTCTGTAGTTCCAACAATAAGGAAACGCGAGTCGGAATTATTAACAATGTTGCGAATCTGCTCTGCAGAATCCGTGTCGTAAATAGTGGCGAGCACGCCGCCGCAAGCCATAACAGCAGCATCTGTAACATCCCACTCGTACGACGTTTTGCACATAAGAGCAATAGCATCTCCCTTGTGCAAACCGTAGTGGATTAAGCCTTTTGCTGCATCCCTAACTTCTTTAAGGAACTGATTTGCTGTTTTAGTAACCCACTTATCGTTTTCTTTGTAAGTGTAAAGCGGGTCGTCTCCCATTCGTGCAGCACGGTCTGCGTACAAGTCGTAAATACTTGTGCCTTCGTCCAGTGGGGCAGCGCTTTCCGTTTTTGTGGTAAGCAAACCTGTTTCTGGGTCAATAAACGTGGTTGTTGGCATTCCTGCGCCCCACTCTTCTACGAGTGGAAGACGCTTATTTTGCGAAAGTAGAGTATTTGTTGAAGATTCTTGTTCTTCATTTGGGTAGCCTGGTTCGCCTGCGCGATCGTCGCTGACTGGGTGTGCGAAATTGCTGCCAATACGCAATGCTTTACGTGCAAGATTAAACGCTTGCTGTTGGAGTGCATTAAAGACGGACACATCTGCTCCTTAATCATGCCTTAGCGGCTCTTAAAAGCGCATAGTTTTAAAGTGCGCTTAGTGCTGTTATCTATAATAATCGTTTGTGTGCTCAAGTTGTGTAAGTGTTTGCATATTTTTATTTATTAAATAATTGAGATTTAAGATTAGTCTTGCGCTGTGGTTACACTAGAAAAGTTGCTTTGGCGAGGGAATATGTCGACTGATTGTTGGCAAAGTTCCGTTATCGACTGGGCTGATGGCCACTTATGGTTTTCGGCGCGTCGGTGCGCCTGAAGCTGGATTAACAAACAAAACTATCCAGACCATAAGGAGACCGATATGGCTACAAAGATTACTCTTGAAGGCGAAGTTCGCAACGAGTTTGGTAAGGGCGTTGCTCGCCGCTTGCGTGTTGCAAATTTGATTCCAGCAAGCCTTTACGCTGGCGGTGCTGATCCAGTGCACGTTACTCTTCCAATGCGTGAGACCACTTTGGCTTTGCGTCACGCAAATGCTTTGTTCACTATTAAGTTTGGCAAGGAATCTCGCATTGCAGTTGTTAAGGATGTTCAGCGCAATCCTGTTAAGCGCATTGTTGAGCACATTGACTTCTATGAGGTTAAGGCTGGCGAAAAGATTGATGTTGAAGTTCCAGTCTTCGTTGAAGGTACTCCAAAGGGTGCTGCTGTTGCATTCGTTGACGTTCAGGAGCTCAAGGTTCGCGCAGACGTTGCCAACTTGCCAGAGCGCGTTGTTGTTAACGTTGACGGCTTGACCGACGGCACCAAGGTGTTTGCTAAGGACGTTAAGCTTCCTAAGGGCGTTGTGCTCGACATGGATGGCGAAGAGTCTGTTGTTAGCGTCACCGTTCCTGAAGATGCTGCTCCAGCCGAAGCTGCTGCTCCTGCTGCTGCTGCCGCCGCTGCTCCTGCTGCCGCTGCTCCAGCTGCAGAAGAAAAGTAAGTTATAAAGTAAGCTATCGTATTTAATTACTAATTAACTTATAACTTATAAATAGTTTAAAATTTTAAGCCGCATAAGTCAGTTCTTATGCGGCTTTTTCTTATAAAATCGGTAAATTTGCTAAATAAATTTTACTTTCAATCATATTTTTTGAAATATTTCTTAAAATATTTTGGCGTGTAAGTTTTGCTAAACGCAAGAATCGTATTATTCTATACGTTAATTGCGTTAAAAGGCAATCAAAAATATTACAGATAGAAAAGAGACATAATGGCTGATTTAGAAATCGCTCCAGAGTTTTCGGACGCCTATGAATCCGATGATCATAGCGATCCTGCTCTGTTGAACAAATTAGCTGGCAACTTTGAAGTTCTGCCTAACGATAATCCAGTTTCGGACGCAAAGCGCAACGAACTTATTGATAAGCCTGCTTTCGGTCAGATTTTCTCCGACAATATGGTTCACATGTCTTGGACTAAAGGCGAAGGCTGGTCGGATCGTCGCGTTGAGCCTTACGGACCATTGAAAATGGATCCAGGCGCATCCGTTTTGCATTACGCTCAGGAATGCTTTGAAGGTTTGAAGGCATACAAGCGTGCAGACGGCTCTATTTGGCTGTTCCGTCCAGATATTAACGCCGCTCGTTTCCAAAATTCTGCTAAGCGTTTGTATTTGCCAGATCTTTCTATTGACGACTTTATTGGTTCTGTTGCAGCTTTGGTAAAGCGGGATAGAGAGTGGGTTCCAAGCCGCCGCGAGTACACGCTTTACATGCGCCCATTCATGTTTGCTTCCGAACCATTCCTTGGAGTTCGCGAAGCTCATGAGGTTGAATATTGCGTGATTGCTTCTCCATCCGGCCCATACTTCAAGGGTGGTTTGAAGCCTGTGAGCATTTGGGTTGAAGATCAGTGGTTCCGCACCGGCCCTGGTGGTACCGGTTTCGCTAAGTGCGGCGGAAATTATGCTGCTTCCTTGCTCGGTGAATACAAGGGTATTGAGCATGGTTGCGAGCAGGTTTGCTTCGTGGATGCTGCAACTAAGACTTATTTGGAAGAGCTTGGCGGCATGAACATGTTTGCACTGCACAAGGATGGTCATTTGGAAACTCCATCTCTTACTGGCAGCATTCTTCCTGGCGTTACACGTCGTTCTTTGATTCAGCTTGCTAAAGAGGCTGGTCATGATGTTGTTGAAACTATGATTCCGCTTCAAGGTCTGCTTGACGACATTCGTTCCGGCGAGGTAACTGAAGTCTTTGCTTGCGGTACTGCTGCAATCATCACTCCAATTGGTCGCTTTAAGTCAGATGATTTCGATCTTAAGGTTTCTGACGGTGGCGTTGGTGAGTTGACTCAGGCTTTGCGTGACGAGCTCCTTGGCATTCAGCTTGGCGATGTTGAAGACAAGCACAACTGGATGTGGAAGGTTTGTGACTAATTAATTGGCGCGTCGTACTCCGTATGTAGATTCATATGTGGGTGCGGCGCGCTATTTATTTTGCTATTTATTGTTTCGAAGGGGTAATTTGTGGAAGGCGCATTAGGGGATAACATCTTCTTTCTAATTGTTGAATATGTTGCTGTTGGATGCTGCGGAATGGTTGGCGGACTGTGGGCTATTCGTAAAAAGTACGATGTTTTTGCCATTATTACCACTTCTTGGATTACTGCGTTGGGCGGCGGAATTGTGCGCGATGTTTTACTTGGAGCACTTCCGCCAGTTGGAATTGCGGATCATGGTTTTGTGATTGCTGGTTTACTTTCCGGCATAATTGTTGCGATTGCGCATCCGGAGATCGATAAGTGGCGTTGGTTTATGCTTACGATTGACGCGCTCGCATTGGGATTGTTTGCTGTAAACGGAACCGCAAAAGGCCTAGATTTTCACATGTCTGGCACGACTTCAGTATTTTTAGGAATGGCAACCGCTTTGGGAGGTGGTCTTATTCGAGACATGATTTTGAATCAGGTTCCGGTTATTGTGCGAGATAAACATTGGTATGCTGTTCCGGCTGCAGTTGGTTGCGTTCTTACGGTTTTTGTAGTTAAAGCAAAACATGCTGGTTTCTTTGGCGTAACTGTTGAGATTATTCTGGACATGCTTATTGTTGCGCTGGTGGTTGCAATGCGCTTGCTATCTGTAAAATTTGACTTGACTTTATTCGGCGCAATGAATCGCACTGAGCCGATTAAAGTGCGTCGTCCGCGCATTCGTCGCTTAAACTTAAACAATCGCAAGCGCAGATAGTCTTAGATAGTCTTAGATAGTCTTAAAAATCTTAAGTGCGAATAATCTAAATGAGTTTTAGTCGCGTATAAAAATAATCCCCAGTGCCTGTTGGTACTGGGGATTTTCCTTACATGCTGTGTTATGCAGTTACCTGCACAAACTTCACAGAGCGTTAATCGCTACAGCAAGACCAGACTTGCGGTTTGCAGCCTGATTCTTGTGAATCACGCCACGGCCTGCAGCCTTGTCAAGCTTCTGAGCGGCTACTGCGAAAGCGGCCTGTGCTGCAGCCTTATCACCAGCGGTGATGGCTTCACGAGTTGCACGAATAGCGGTCTTCAAAGCAGACTTTACTGCTACGTTACGCTTGTGTGCTTTCTCGTTGGTGAGCACGCGCTTCTTCTGCGACTTAATGTTTGCCACTGTTACTCCAAACGACGTTTGCTATATAAGGACATACAAAGCGTAAGCATATCATGATTATTGGATAACTTTACTAGCCGCTGGCGTTTGTTGTTGTTTTGGCTGTGTGTGACTACATTTGCCGTGTATTTTCCTGGCATTTGTTGTTGTTTTGGCTGTGTATGGAAACATTTGCCGTGTATTTTCCTGGCGTTTGTTGTCGTTCTGTCTGCATTTGACCACATTTGCCGTGTATTTTCCCGGCGTTTGTTTCACTAGACTAGGGGTAGTAGAGTTGGTAAGATTAATTACTTGCGTAGCTTGCGCAATTTAATACTATCCGCGTATCTAATAAGGAGATGCTTGCTTTGATTACACCGCATAACCAGCCAGGATTTACGGATCAGTCGTTGATACGCAATTTCTGCATTATTGCGCATATTGATCACGGCAAGTCTACCGTAGCTGACCGCATTTTGCAGCTTTCCGGAATCGTTCCGGAGCGTGAAATGCGCGACCGTTTCTTAGATCGCATGGATATTGAGCAAGAACGCGGAATTACTATTAAATCTCAGGCTGTTCGTGTTCCTTGGACTTTTGAAGGCAAAGAGTATTCGCTTGGCATGATTGATACTCCTGGTCACGTCGATTTTACTTACGAGGTTTCGCGCGCGCTTGCAGCATGCGAAGGTGCGGTGCTGCTTGTTGACGCAACTCAGGGCATTGAAGCGCAAACGCTTTCTAATCTTTATATGGCAATCGACCACAATTTGACGATTATTCCTGTGCTTAACAAAATCGACTTGCCAAGCGCAGAGCCAGACAAGCATGCTGAAGAAATCGCGGGCTTAATCGGCTGCAAGCCGGAAGATGTTCTACGCGTGTCTGGCAAAACCGGCGAAGGTGTTAAAGACTTACTTGATCAAATTGTGCTGGAAGTTCCAGCCCCAAGCGGAAATCCTGATTCTCCTGCTCGCGCACTTATTTTTGACTCCATCTACGATTCGTATCGCGGAATCGTCACCTATATTCGTATGGTTGATGGCGAACTTAAGTCGCGCGAAAAATTACATATGATGGGAATCGGCATGACGCACGATCCTATTGAAATCGGCGTTATTAGCCCAGATATGACTCCAACAAAGGCGCTTGGAGCCGGCGAAGTAGGTTACGTAATTACAGGTGCAAAAGACGTGAGTCAATCTAAAGTCGGCGACACCATTACCAGCGCAGTAAATCCCGCATCTGAGCCTTTGGATGGATACCGCGACCCTAAGCCTATGGTTTACGCAGGCTTGTTCCCAATCGACAACGCGCAATTCCCAGAACTTCGAGATGCTCTTGACAAGCTAAAACTTAACGACGCTGCTCTTATTTACGAGCCAGAAACCTCGGTTGCGCTGGGCTTCGGTTTCCGTTGCGGATTCTTAGGTCTTTTGCACATGGAGATTGTTTCCGAGCGTTTAAGCCGCGAGTTTGGCTTGGATCTTATTTCTACCGCCCCAAACGTAACTTACGATGTTACTAGCGAAGACGGCAGCGAGCATCACGTAACGAATCCTAGCGAGTTTCCTGAAGGCAAAATCAAGCGCATTATTGAGCCAATGGTTGCGGCCGATATTATTACGCCGAAAGAATTTATTGGTGCTGTAATGGATTTGTGCCAGGAGCATCGCGGAGAAATGGGCACAATGGAATACATTAGTGCTGACCGCGTGGAAATGCACTACAGGATTCCTCTTGCAGAAATCGTTTTTGACTTCTTCGATCAGCTTAAAAGCCGCACAAAAGGTTACGCTTCTCTTGACTACCACGAGGATGGCGAGCAAGCTGCCGACCTTGTAAAGGTTGATATTCTTATTCAGGGAGATAAGGTTGACGCTTTTAGCGCGATTGTGCACCGAGATAAGGCTTATTCTTACGGCGTTATGATGACTAAGAAGCTTCGCGGTCTTATTCCTCGCCAACAGTTTGAGATTCCAATTCAGGCGGCAATCGGCTCTAGAATTATTGCTCGCGAAACTATTAGCGCTCTTCGAAAAGACGTGCTTGCTAAATGCTACGGCGGCGATATTACGCGTAAACGCAAGCTTCTTGAAAAGCAGAAGGCTGGTAAGAAGCGCATGAAGATGCTCGGCCACGTTGAAGTTCCGCAGGAAGCCTTTGTTGCAGCTTTGGCTACAGACGAGAGCGCAAACGATCGCGATACTAAAGATAAGATTCGCGCTGCGCAAAAGTCCGAAGGATGAGTTTAGAGTTGGATGCTGAACTAAATAAATCAGCTACGCAAACTAAAAGCATGCCTTTTGAAGTGTACGTGCACGTGCCGTTTTGCTTGCGCCGCTGCGGCTACTGCGATTTTAACACGTATACGGCTCGCGATTTGGGTGAGGGAGCGAGTCGCGAAGGTTATGCGGATGTTGCGATTCAAGAGATGCGTCTTGTAAAAAAATGGCAGGAATATCACGGGATTTTCGAGCCTAAAGCGCAATCTGTTTTCTTCGGCGGAGGCACTCCAACAGTTCTTAAAGCGCAAGATTTAGTGCGAATTTTGCAGGAAATACGCGACTTGTGGGGATTTAAACCTGGAGCGGAAATAACTACGGAAGCAAATCCGGATACTGCAGACGAAAAGTATATTGAAACGCTTGCAGAAGGCGGATTTACGCGAATATCTTTTGGAATGCAATCAGCAGTGCCGCACGTGCTAAAAACTTTGGACCGCACGCATACTCCAGAAAACGTAACTCGCGGTGTAAAAGCGGCAAATGCTTGCGGCTTGCGTTCAAGCGTTGACTTGATTTATGGCGCTCCAGGGGAGAGCTTGGATGATTGGCGAAAGTCAGTAGAAATGGCTTTAAGCCTAGGAGTAAACCACGTTTCCGCATACGCGCTAACGGTAGAGCCGCGCACAAAAATGGGCCGTCAAATCGCTGTCGGCGCTATTCAAGCGCCAAACGACGATGATGAAGCCGCAAAATACGAGTTGGCAGACGAGCTTTTTAGTTCTGCTGGATTAAAGTGGTACGAGATTTCTAATTGGGCGCGCACCGGTTTTGAATCTCAGCACAATCTTGGCTACTGGCGAAACATTGATTGGGCTGGAATTGGTCCTGGAGCGCACTCTCACTACAATGCGGCGAGCGCTCTTAGCAAGCAAAGTGTTGATTCGGATGCTAAAGAAGCGAATCCTAATCAAGAATACAATTTGCGCGCGTGGGATATTTTGCATCCAAAACGCTGGGCTCAGGCTATTAACGCAGGAAACGTGCCGTGGCAAAACTACGAGTGCATAAACGCTGAAGACGCGCTAATTGAAGAAGTAATGCTTGGGTTGCGCATTAGGGAAGGGCTTAATATTTCGCAATTGTGCGCAAAGATGCGTGAAACTAATCAGGTGTTCGACGATTCGCATTTGCAAAAAGTGGTACGCGAAGTGTGCAAGGAAGACTTGGCAGAGTTGCACGAAAATCGCATTATTGCAACGCGCAAAGGTAGGCTGCTCAACGATTTATTAATAGAAAGAATCGTTGACGCGTGTGAAGAAGGCCTTACGTGCTAAAATAGTGCGTATTGTGTGAGTTTTGTGCAATAGATGCGTTGTATGCGAAAATTTCAGCGTAGAAAGGAACTTAATCATGGCAAACCGCAAAGAGCGTCGCGCAAGGGATAAGCAGAATCGTAGGGGTATTCCTTCGCAGTATGATGAAACGAAAGGTCGCGCTCGCGGCGGCATGATTGACGAGTATAATTTGCAAGAGCGTTCACGAAAGCTTCAAGAAAAGGGTGCTGGCCCTTGGAAGCCGACTTCTAACGTGACGGCTGAAGAAGAAAAAATTGCACGAAATATTCGCCGAGCTGAATCAGGCGACGACACTTGGAACGCTGTTCGTAAGGTTATTGGCGTGTGCTCTTGGGCTGTGATTTTGCTTTCTGCATTCGCATTTTTGGTGATTATGTGGTTCCCAAGTCAGCCAATGGTGCTTGTTATAACGATTGCTGTGTTGTTTGCTTTGGGCGTATTTGGGCTGTTCTTTAGCTTTAGCAACGCTAAACGCAATCCGCGCCTAGACGAGCATGGCACCGCGCTTTAGGTTGATTTAGGTTGATTTAGGTCAATTTAGTCGCGTTTATAAATAAATAAAACTGTTTTTAATAATTAAGGCGGGCACTCGTAACATAACGTGCTCGCCTTAGTTGTTTTCTTTTGCAGCTTACCCCAATATTGTCGCATACTGATACAATAAATTTATTGCCTATCTCTTCGGAGGATATGGAAGTTGGAGCCGGAATTGCCTGAGTATCTTGGGCGCCGGCTCATGCGATATCTAGAGTCATGTGCCAAATGCAAAACACTGTTACTAACTCAGCTAACGAACTGAGAAAACAACGCTAATCGGCAAAACACTGTTAATATCTCAGCTAACGAACTGAGAAAACAACGGTAATTGACCAAACCGCTTCTCTCGCTAAATTGCTTCTATCACCAAACCGCTCCTCGCCAAACCGCGCCTACACAACAGGATGATTTACGTAATAGTCGTGAATAGACTTCTTGGAAATTATTTCCTCGCTGCCTTGATTCGCAGGTATGCCTATTCTTGCGCTAATCCACGGATCTTCCCTGTGTGTTCTTTCGCTTAGCTGATTTCCGGTAAGCTTTCCAAGCTTCGCGCACACTTCCTCTATGATTTTCACCTGTTCATCTTCCAAATCTGCGCATCTTTCTGGAAGAGAAATCAGTAGTTCTTCTCTGCGAATTGTAAATCTTCCTCGATGCCTGTTGAATAATTCCAATGAGACTGGACCGTTCGTCCAGGCTTCAAAATCTTCCGTAAATAGCGACAATCCGGTTGTGGCTAAGCTGTGCGCTTGAGAATAATATACAAGCTTCTGCAGTTTCATGGTTGTCATTGGCCCCATAATTTCCAATATTTTTGCCGCTACGTTAATAATGCTCATCGCGCACCTCCTTTTTTGCAGCGAATTAATAGAGATTTTATGAATGTCAAAAGTGAGCGTCAATTCGATTAAAAAAATGTGGATAACTTTTAGCGTTTTTTGTGTTTAAGTTTTGAGGTTTTGATTGTTGATTTCTGATTGCTAAAATTAATAGCGCGCAGCTAACGCATAACGTATTAGCTGCGCGAATATTTATGTGTTGTGCGTCTTAACCTGCGCTGCGTACGCTACACTACTTTGAGTTGCTTCTCTTTGTTTTGCATTGATTGCGCAATGCAAATGTATATATCTAATTTTGCGAATCAATAAGCGTGTAGCCGTGCCTTGTTATTACAGACTTAAGCTGAGTAAGGTAGGCGAGTGAGGCTTTAGAAAGTTTAGTTCTTTCGTTGGTAATCCAGCCAACAAGCATAGTGTCGTCGCATTTTAGCGGAATCGTAACGATTTTTTCGTTGTTCAAGTCGCCGTTGTTAATTCCAGTGCAAATTGTGTAGCCGTTTAGACCAATAATAAAGTTCAGTATTGTTGCGCGGTCGGAAACGTTGATTTTTTTTGGCGGACGAGTTGGCCACACTGCTTCCTCCGCAAAGAAGAAGCTTCCTTCTTCGCCCTGCTCGTACTGAATGAACGGGTATGGTTTCAAGTCTTCCAAGCTCAGGCTTTTGTGAGCTGCAAGAGGATTGTTTCTGGAAAGAAAAACGTGCAATGTTGCGCGGAAAAGCGGGTGGAATTCCAAATGTTTTTCGCGAAGCAGTTTGCCAATTACATCCTTGTTGTAGTCCGAAAGGTACAAAAGTCCAAGATCTGCGCGCATATCGCTTACTTGCTTAATAATATTTTTCGTGCGCGTTTCGCGAATAGAAAACTCGTATTCGTCGGAATTTATGCTACGAATCATATCAACAAATGCTTCAATAGCGAACATGTAGTGTTGTGTTGCAACGCTGCACAATTGTGGGCGTGGCTTTGTGCTTTTGTAACGTTCTTCAAGTAAATCGGCTTGCTCAATAACCTGTCGTGCGTATGTTAAAAATTCTGCACCGTCGGAAGTTAAAACAATTCCTTGAGTTGATCTTGTAAAAATCTCAATATTTAGCTCGCGTTCAAGCTCTTTTACAGATGAGCTCAGTGCAGGCTGTGAAATATAAAGTGCTCGCGCTGCTTCGTTCATTGAACCGCAGTCGACGATTTTCACAATATATTTCAGCTGTAGCAAAGTCATATTGAGTTTCCTTTATAAACTTTTGTAAGTTAAGTAGTAGTGAGTTAAATAAGAGCCGGTAACGAATTTAGCAAAGGGCATCGCCATGCGAATTTGCAAAAATTAAAGCTCAACGCCAATTGATGCTAAATCTTTACGCGCCTGCTCGGCTGTTGTAAAAACAAAACCGTGCATGCCAACAGCATGAGCTCCGTCAATATTTGCAGGCTTGTCGTCAAAGAATACTGTGTGTTCGGCCTCAAGATTAAATCTGCTCATTGCAAGCTCAAAAATTTCCGCCTGTGGCTTGTGTAAGTGTTCAACGCCAGAAATAATAGTGCCCTGCAGAAGCGTTGAAAGTTCCGGGAATTTTTTAAGCGCCAGTGGGAATGTTTCGCTAGACCAATTCGTAAGTCCCCACACTCCGTAGCCTGCTTTTTTTAAATCGTGAAGCAAATCAACCATTCCTGGCATCATTCGTGTTAAAACCTGATCGTAATTTGCGCAATACCAACAGAATGCTTCTGCAAGCTCGCTTCCAAATCGGCGTTCATATTCTGGCATAAGGTCTTTCAAAAGCTCGCCACCGTCCATGCGGTCTTCAAACTCGTAGAATCCTGCTAAATCATCTTTTCCAAAGCTTCCGTTAGGGCAGATTGTGTCAACTAAATTAGGGAACTGTTTTTGCAAGCAATCGCGGCAATTCCACTCGAGTAGAACTCGGCAATAATCAAACATAACGTCGTGAATTTCAAACTGTTTTTTGGTGTTCATACTAAGATTCGCTTTCTTTTGGTAGTTTCTGTTTTGCAAGTTACTTCATATTTATAAGAATCCCAAGTACGTGGGGAAGTGCGCTAATTATGTCGCTTGCCACAATCGGGTGTTCTAAAGCCAGCGGCTTTTTTGCTTTTAGCATATCTTGCACGAGCTGAGTGTAGCTATTTCCTCCGCTGCTTCTAGAAGCAAATACTGCGCAAATTTCGTGAATTACCGCTGCGCTTGCTGCAATAAACGCGTAGTTTGTGCGGCTTTCGTCTTGCTTTTCTCTCTGTGCAAGTAGCGCCCCTAAAATTCCTGCTAACACATCCCCAGATCCTGCGGTTGCAAGCCAAGTTGGGCCGTACTGAGCAATGTATATTGGCGTATGCGTGTAGCTTGCAGATGCAACAACTGTTGTAGCTCCTTTAACAAGCACGGTTGCTCCAGTAAGATCTGCAGCTTTTTGAGCGTACTCAACAGGATTTTTCAATATTTCTTGAACGCTTATTTCTAAATCGTATCTTTTAAAAAGTGAACATAATTCGCCTGCGTGCGGTGTTAAAACTACTTTTGCGCAAACTTTTTTAGGAAGTAAATCTAAAGCTCCAGCGTCAACACATATTGGGGGGAGTGCGTTTTGTGATTGCGATTGAATATTGCTTGATTGGCTTTCGTTTTCATAGTTTTTAAGTATGTTCGCAATTTGTTCTCTTTGCTCTTGTGCGCTTTCGCTGTTGCAATTGCTTTCGTCTGGTATGCCAGAGCCGACTGTTATTGCGTCAACTTTTCCTTGCAAATTTTGCGATGCTACTACTTCGGGGGATGCTTGTAATACTAAGTTTTGTGCGCGAAGAGGTCCTGAATAACGAACCATTCCAATATTTGCGTATGCGGCTGCGCGAGTGCTTAATACGGCGGCTCCCGGATATTCGTTAGATCCAGTGATTACGCCTAAAACTCCTCTGGAATACTTATTGCTCGACTGATTCGGTATTTTTAGGCATTTACTAGCATCTTTTGTTGCTAAATTTACAAGTGGGCTCATATATACGATTGTAGTAAATATTTGCGATCGGTGCGCTATGTTTTATTGATTGTATATTTGATTGTATATTCGTTTGCTTATACACTATTTGCCGTAAGAATGCAAGAAAAATCGTGATTATAACAGACGAAAATTTTGCGACACGCGCTTTTATAAAAAAATGTAAAGAAATTTTTGAAATATTGTTGACCCTCGTCCATATTTTATTTAAGCTATAAGCGTTATTGCGAATGATTATTTTTTTCATGAACAATTTTTCATGGCTACTTTACGCAATCAACCCATGCAATAACAGTAAAGATTCCCGAAAGGAACGAGTGTGAAAACTTCACGAATTTTCGCAACTGCCGCTGCGGTTGCACTTTTAGCTACTTCTATGAGCGCTTGCGGCTCCGCTAAGACTGCCGAAAACAATGCAAAAGGCAATCAGGTAAACGTAGTGGCAACAACAACGCAAATTTGCGATTACGTAACTCAAATCGCGTCAACTGCAGACGCAAATTCTGGTTTAAGCCTTAATAAAACCGATTCCCAGGGCAAAAAGTCTGTAATCGGAGCTCCAGCAAACAAAGCAAAGTCAACAATTAACTTGACTTGCTTGCTTGCGCCAAACGCTTCTGCTCACGAGCACGAAATGACTCCAGCGCAGTCTAAGGCTCTTTCAAAAGCTGATTTGATGCTTGTTTCCGGCGTTGATCTTGAGCACTTCTTGGATCAGGCTGTAGAAGCAACCGGTTTTAAGGGAACAATGGGCGTCACTTCCGGTATTCTTACCGCAGACGAAATCAAAGATCCAAAGGCCGAGGCTGCTAAGGAAAAGAATCTTCCTTACAAGGTTGACCGCGGTATTGCTAAAGTTCATGCCGAAAAGTGGCCATTCCCTCCAGAAGAAGGCGAAAAGGAGCCTGAATTCCAGTACGATCCGCATATTTGGACAAGTACTAAGAACACTATGATTCAGGTTAAGAATATTGGTGCATTCTTAGGCAAGGCTCTTCCTGCAAGCAAGTCGATTTTCGACGAGCATGTTGAAAAGTTCGTTAAGGCTTTGACGGATTTGGATGCTTGGGCAACTAAAGCCTTGAACAGCGTGCCACAAGAGCATCGCGTTCTCTTTACTTCTCACGACGCATTCGGTTACTTCTCTCGCGACTACAATGTGAAGTTTATTGGTGCAGCACTTTCTGACTTCAACAGCCAGCAGGATGCAACAGCAGACCACATTAAGAAGGCTGCGGAAGATGTTAAAAAGTCTGGCGCTGTGGCAATCTTTGCAGAAAACTCCAACAATTCCAAGTCAATTAAGGCTGTGGCTACAGCTGCAGGTGTAAAGGCTATTATTGGTGACGATGCGCTTTATGGCGACTCTTTGGGACCAGTTGGTTCTGCAGGTGAAACCTACATTGGCTCCATTGTTCACAATGTTGAAACATTGGTGAAGGCTTGGAATGGTAAGGTTCCGGACCTTCCAGAGTCAGTTAAGTCGGCATTAAAGAAGTAGTTTTAAGAATCAAAAGATTCTAAAAAGATACTGAAAAGACTGGAATTATAGTGAATAAGAGCGTCCTTGCAATGAAGAATTGCAGCCTTGCTTACGGTTATAAAACTGTGGTTACAGGTATTAACGGTAGTGTTGAACCTGGAGAGGCTTTGGCTTTAATAGGGCCTAATGGTTCTGGAAAAACAACGTTTTTGCAAGCCATTATTGGGATTGTGCGCGTAAGTCACGGCGAACTTAGCATGCCAAAAGCTTTGTCTATTGGCTATGTGCCTCAGCAGGTTGATTTGGACTTGACTTTCCCTATTACTGCTCGTCAGGTTGTTGCCATGGGATTGAGCAGAAAAACTGGATTCCTCGGTTTGCTTAAAAAAGAGCAAAAACAAGCCGTTGAGGACGCTCTTAATCACGTTGGATTGCTTAACCGCGCGGATGTTCGTTTTGGCGATCTTTCGGGCGGTCAGCGCCAGCGCATTTTACTTGCGCGTGCTATTGTTGCGCGCCCAACTCTTATTTTGCTCGACGAACCTTTTAATGGTCTTGACGAGCCAAATCGTCGTGAGCTTCTTAATATTATGAAAGCCGCTAAGCAAGAAGGAATAGCTTTTGTTGTTTCTACTCACGACTTGGTAATTGCGGATGCTATTTGCGAAAAAGCGTTACTTTTGGCTGGTCGCCAAGTTGCGTTTGGTCCGCTTAAAGAAGTTATGACTAAAGAAAATATTACTTGCGCATACGGCGGAAGCATGCCTGCTGCTTCTGCAGGTCTTACTTTTTCGGAAATTGCGGAAGGCTGATTTTCAATGCTTGCCCAATTAGTCGAGTTATTAAGACAATCGTTGGAATCAATTCCAGGCTTTGATTTTATTGCTTCTGCTCCTTACATTTTCCGCCCATTCTGTCTTCTTATAGTTCTTTCCATAGCTAGCGGAATTGTTGGAGTATTTGTAAATCTTCGTTGTGCAGAATTTAATGCGGAAGCTATAGTTCACGGCATTTTCCCCGGAATTGTGGTCGGAGCTTTATACGGTGGCATTAATCGTATTATTCCGGGTGCTGCAATTTGCGCAATATTTTTAGTTGCAGCTCTTGTATGGGCTTCTCGCTCGGCTAGAATTAACGAGTCTGTTATTGCTACTGTTCTTACGACTTTCTTTGCGCTCGGCGTAGTAATTTCGCTTAAAAAAGGCGATATGTCTGGGCAGCTTGAATCGCTTATGTTTGGCAGACTTCTTGACGTAACAGACGAGCGCATGACTCAAGCTATGTTGATTTGTATTTTTGCAATTATTGTTATGTTAGCCACATGGAAGCAGCAAATTATAGTTGCTTTTGATCGCGCAAGCGCTCCTCTTATGGGCGCTAACACTTTGCTTGTTGACATTGTGCTAAATGTTGGAATCGCGGCAGTTGTTGTTTCAGCGTCTTCTGCGGTTGGTGTTCTTCTTGTTATTGGATACCTTGTTATTCCGGGTGCTAGCGCTCGATTAGTTTCGCGCACTGTTTCTGGCATGGTAGCTGTTGGTATTGTTGTTGGTATTGCAGGCGTTTTTCTTGGAATGTACGCTATGAATCTTGAGCTGGATCATCCTGTTTCTCCGCAGGCTGCAATTGCTTTAAGCATGTGTGCAATGTTTGTTGTTGTGCTTATATTGCGATGGGCTTTCCGCTTTATTTCCTCAATAATT
Organism: Gardnerella greenwoodii 00703Dmash; assembly: GCF_000263635.1. Taxonomy (GTDB): domain Bacteria; phylum Actinomycetota; class Actinomycetes; order Actinomycetales; family Bifidobacteriaceae; genus Bifidobacterium; species Bifidobacterium greenwoodii. The sequence continues at coordinate 259,393 of NZ_ADEV01000009.1, read as the reverse complement.
CCGGCGCATGAATCAAATAAATCAATCTTAAAAAAGCAGGGAGCTTAAATGGTAAGTATTTGGCAAATTATTGCGCTCCCGATTGTTGAGGCGATTGTAGTTGGCGCATTATGTGGTTTCGTAGGGTCTTTAGCTCTTCTAAATCAGCGCATATTCTTTACTGAATCTATTACGCACGCAGCTTTTCCTGGAGCTGTTCTTGGAGTAGTCTGCACATCTTTATACACAATCGATCAGAATGTGCTTTCTTTAGGATTATTTATTGGAGCTGCAATTGCGTGCGTATTTCTTTCCTTAGTAATGCATGCGCTTTCTCATATTAAAGGTATTTCTTCGCAGGCTGCTGCTGGAATTACTCTTACTGTTGGTTTTGCTAGTGGATATTTTTTGAATAAGTGGTTTGCGCCTCTACCGCTTCGCATTGAAGGCTTTTTAACAGGCTCTTTGCTTAATTGCACTCCTGCAGACGTGATTTCAGCCTCCGTAGCTTTCTTGCTTGTTTTAGGATTGTGGATTTTTAACGCTGCTAATCTTGTGCACTGCTCTTTTGACCCAATCAATTACCGCGCTGCTGGCGGAAAATCTGGTTTTATACAAGGCATGGTTTTAGCTTTAATAATTATTACAGTTTCTGTTATTATTCCAGCTGTTGGAACGGTTGTTTCAGTATCTCTTATTGCTGCTCCTGCCGCGGCTTTAAAATCAAGAATCGCCTCTATTAATAAATTTGTTCTAGCCTGCGTACTTTCGTCTATTTTAATTGCGCTAACAGGCTTAGCTCTTGCCGTAATATTAAAGCTTTCAGCAGGAGGAACTATTGCTATTTGCGCTGGTGCTTTCTTCCTTCTAACTAAACTTGTTGAGCGGATTGTTTACGGCATTTGCAAATGCAAATCTGTTACAGCATAGTTGAAGTCTTACGAGTGTCCTAAAGTATCAATGAATTGCGCGTGAAAAATGCGCGCGATTGACGTCGTTTTTTGCGCGTTTTGTTGATTGTTTAATCGCGTAAGTTTATCGACGCCACACAAGTCCAGGTCTGCACATTAGTAACGCAAGACCCCGATAGAAAAGGACAATTATGGCTGAAAATACCATCTCCATCACCGTAAACGAGGAACGCAAGGAGGTGGATGCAAGCTTCACTGGCGTTGAACTTTTCGCGGAAGATAAAAATATTATTGCCGTGCGTTTAAATGGCGAGTTGCGTGATTTGTACACGCCTCTTCATAACGGCGATACCGTGGAATCAGTAGCACTTGATAGTGAAGATGGCATCGCAATCATGCGTCATTCCGCTACTCACGTGATGGCTCAAGCTGTTCAAGAAATTCGACCAGACGCAAAGTTAGGCGTAGGTCCTGTAATTAAAGACGGCTTCTACTACGATTTCGATGTTGATACTCCATTTACGCCAGACGATTTGAAGCAAATCGAAAAGCATATGCAGCGCATTATTAAAGAGTCTCAAAGCTTCCGTCGCCGCGTTGTAACAGAAGATGAAGCGCGAGCTGAAGAAGCAAATCAACCTTATAAGTTGGAGTTGATTGGGGATAAAGAAGCGGCTCTTGATCCGGCTGCCTCTGGCGAAATCAGCAAGCATGAGCTTAGCATGTACGACAATTTGGATCGCGAAGGAAACAAGGTTTGGAGCGATTTGTGCCGCGGACCTCACCTTCCAAACACGCGTTACATTAAGGCTTTTAAGCTTGAGCGTGTGGCTGCAGCTTACTGGCGTGGCTCGGAGCAGAATCCTATGCTTCAACGCATTTACGGAACTGCATGGCCAAGCAAGGAAGAGCTTAAAGCTTACACAACTCGCATGGAAGAAGCTGCTAAGCGCGATCACCGCAAGCTCGGTCAAGAAATGGATTTGTTCTCCTTCCCAGACGAGATTGGCCCAGGCTTAGCCGTATTCCATCCAAAGGGTGCTGCAATTATTAACGCAATGGAAGATTATTCTCGCGAGCAGCACAGAAAGCATCACTACAGCTTCGTGCAAACACCGCATATTACTAAGGGCGGCTTGTACGAGACTTCCGGCCACTTGCAGTGGTATAAGGATGGCATGTATCCGCCAATGAAGCTTGACGAAGAGCGTGACGAAAACGGTAACGTAACTCGCCAGGGTGCTGACTACTACTTGAAGCCAATGAACTGCCCAATGCATAACTTGATCTTCAAGTCTCGCCAACGCTCGTACCGCGAGCTTCCTTTGCGCTTGTTCGAGTTTGGTACCGTGTATCGCTACGAAAAGTCTGGCGTTGTTCATGGCTTAACTCGTGTGCGCGGATTGACTCAGGATGATTCGCACATTTACTGCACTCGCGAGCAAATGCGCGACGAGTTGAAGAGCTTGCTTAACTTTGTGCTTGGTCTTCTTAAAGACTTCGGTTTGAACGACTTCTACTTGGAGCTTTCCACTAAGGATGAGCACAAGTTCGTTGGTTCTGACGAGATTTGGGAAGAGGCAACAAACACTTTGGCTGAGGTTGCTAAAGAGTCTGGTTTGGAACTCGTGGACGATCCAGGTGGAGCTGCATTCTACGGTCCGAAGATTTCTGTGCAAGCTCGAGACGCAATCGGCCGAACTTGGCAGGTTTCTACTATTCAGCTTGACTTCAACTTGCCTGAGCGCTTTAAGTTGGAGTACATTGCGGCTGACGGTAGCCACCAGCGCCCGGTTATGATTCACCGCGCACTCTTCGGCTCTATTGAGCGTTTCTTCGCTATTTTGCTCGAGCATTACGCGGGCGCGTTCCCAGCATGGTTGGCTCCAGTTCAGGTAACTGGCGTTCCTGTTGCAGACGAGTTCGCTCCACACTTGCAAAAGTTCATTAGCGATTTGGAAGAGAACATGGTTCGTTGCGAAATGGACAGCTCCGACGATCGCTTTGGCAAGAAGATTCGTAACGCTTCTAAGTCTAAGGTGCCATTCACTTTGATTGCTGGCGAAGAGGATGTAAACAACAATGCTGTGAGCTTCCGCTTCCGCGATGGCAGCCAATTGAACGGCGTTCCTGTTGCTCAAGCTAAAGAGTGGATTTTGTCCATTATTAAGCAGCGCGTTCAGGTGAATACTGCCGAAGATTTCGAGCGCTACACTAAGTGATTTAGGTTAGCTAACTTAAACGCTAACGTAAGTTTTTGTGTAAGCTGAATCTTTAACTAAAAAGCCCACACTTCTTAACGTTGTGTGGGCTTCTTGCTATCTTCTTACAGCCGCGCGGTTACTATAAGAATGTTGATTGAACACAAGTTTTACTTGCGAGAGCAGGAAGGTTGATTCAATGTTGGAATCGTTACGCAGCAGCTTTAAGCGTGTTATTGCTCCGGTTGCAAAATTGTTTGTTCGCCTAGGCGTAAGCGCTAACGCTGTAACAATTGTTGGAACATTAGCAGTAGTTGTTATATCTTTCGTAACGGCTTTTACAGGACAACTTTTTGCAGGAGCAATATTTCTTACGATTTTCGTACTTGCAGACGGTTTGGATGGCTCAGTTGCTGCACTAACTACTGGTGGCACTCGTTTCGGCGCATTTCTTGACTCAACTCTTGACCGTATTGCAGACTGGTCCTTATTTATGGCAGTGTTCATTTGCTTGTGGCGTGCAAATAATAAAAGCGTGTGCATGTGGATACCGTCCATTATTGGAATGTTGTTAAAATACGCTGGATTATTTACTTGCATGATTGCGCTTATGGCAGCTTTCGTAACTTCGTACACTCGCGCTCGCGGTCAGTCAATTTCGGTTGATCCTAAAAGTGGATTGATTACTAGAGCAGATCGTGTAGCTATAATTCTTGTTGCTATTGGGTTATCTGGTATAACTAATCAACTTTTCTGGTTAAGTTGCGCAATGATACTGCTTTCTATCGGCGGTATTGTAACTGTTATTCAGCGTATTCTCGAAGTAAAGCAAGGTCTTCAACAAAAAGATAAGTAAAATTGTCGCGAAAGCGCAATAAAATCGTTTCGTTTGATTAATTGTACATTTTAGGAGTATCATGTCAGGTCATTCCAAGTGGGCGACTACCAAGCATAAGAAGGCCGCTATCGACGCAAAGCGTGGCAAGCTTTTTGCCAAGCTTATTAAGAACATTGAAATCGCTGCTCGTTTGGGCGGTGGAGATCCTGATGGTAACCCTACGTTGTACGATGCCATCGTTAAAGCTAAGAAGGCTTCCATGCCTGCTGACAACATCAAGCGCGCGGTGAAGCGTGGCTCTGGTGAAGAAGCTGGCGGCGCTAACTACGAGGAGATTGTTTACGAAGGTTACGCTCCTGCAGGTGTTGGCTTGATTATTGAATGCCTTACAGATAACCGTAATCGTGCTGCTGCTGACGTTCGTTCCACCCTTACTAAGGGTAACGGCTCTTTGGCAACAAGCGGTTCTGTGAGCTTCAACTTTGAGCGTAAGGGCTTGATTGAAGTTCCATCCGAAGGTGTTGATTACGATAAGCTTTTCGAAGTAGCTGCAGAAGCTGGTGCTGAGGATGTAGCTGACGATGGTGATGTGTACTCCGTTTACACTAATTCCAGCGATTTGGTTACCGTTCGTAAGGCTTTGCAGGATGCTGGTTTCGACTACGATTCTGCAGATATTATTATGCATCCAAATAACGAAGTTGAGTTAAGCTTTGAAGATGCTCAGAAGGTTTCTCGTTTGATTGATAATCTCGACGACCTTGATGATGTTCAGAATATTTACAGCAACTGGACTGCATCGGATGAAGTTATGGCTCAGCTTGAGGAAGCAGAATAATTTCATATGTTGATTTTGGGCGTTGACCCCGGGCTTACACGCTGCGGGGTCGGCGTGATTGAAGCCGGCGTTTCGCGTCGGCTTTCTTTTATTCACGTCGATGTGTTGAGATCTGATCCAAATCTTTCTCAAGATTTGCGTTTGCTTAAGATTTACAATGGTTTAGTTGAAAAGATTGAGCGTTTTTCTCCGGATGCTGTTTCTATTGAGCGTGTTTTTGCTCAGGAAAATCTAAATACTGTTCTAGGCACTGCTCAAGTAGCAGGCCTTGCTATGTTGGCTGCCGCTCAACGCAATATTCCAGTTGCTTTGCACACTCCTACTGAGGTTAAGCTTGCTGTTGCTGGCAACGGCAAGGCGCAAAAGCCTCAGGTTGAGCGCATGGTTGCTCGTCTTCTTGGTCTTAATATGCTTCCAACTCCTGCTGATGCGGCTGATGCTTTAGCTCAGGCAATTTGTCACGCTCTTCGCCCGGAAGGTGCTTTGCAAGGAGGCGAGCGCGAGCAGCATTTAACTCCAGCTCAAAAACAGTGGGCTTTAGCTCAGCGCGCGGCTCGCGGTGCTTCTTCTGTCTCTCGAGGCATGTAGGATACCAATAGAACAGATGTTCTATTGATTGTTTTTTGACTTGTCTGCTACGTTATGCTGCGAGCTGTTATTGCTGGAAGGTGAGCGTTTATGATTGGTATGCTTGTTGGTCAAGTAGCGTCTGTTGATGCTCGCACTGCTCTTATTGTTGTTTCAGGCGTTGGTTACGAAACTTATATGCCTTCTCAAGATTTGTCTTCTTTGCATGAGGGGCAGGAAGTTCGTGTTTATACTTCTATGCAGGTTTCGCAGGATTCAATAACTTTATACGCTTTTACAACTCAAGCTGCTAAACGCATGTTTTTGCAGGTTCAAAAAGTAAGTGGTATTGGTCCTAAAGTTGCGCTTTCAATTCTTTCTACTCTTAATGTTGATCGTCTTTTGAAAGCTATTTCCGAAGGAGATGTTACTGCTCTTTCTTCCGCGCCAGGATTGGGTAAAAAAGGTGCTCAGAAGATTATTCTGGAGCTTAAAGGCTCTATTGATCTTAACAGTTTATCTGCAGATGCTTCTGAAACTTCAAGCAGCAAAACTATTGATACTGGCATTAATGCAGTAATTGATGGTCTTGTTTCTCTTGGTTGGAGACAATCTGATTCTCAGCGTGCTGTTGAACAGGTTTGTGCTGAGAATAATATTTCTACTCCTATAAAAGATGCTGATATGCCTAATATTCTTCGCATGGCATTGGCTTCATTAGATAGAGGTAGATGATATGCTACTTTACAATAAAGCATTGGGGGAGTTGAAATGAGTAATGAATACGCATCTACACTAAATACTGGTGTTTCGGAAGATTCTTTGCGCATGGTTTCTTCTGCTCCTTTAGCTAATGAGCAGCTTAGTGATGAGGAGCTTCGTCCGCGCGCTTTAGAAGGTTTTATTGGTCAGCCTTTACTTAAAGCACAGTTGCAACTATTTTTGGATGCGGCCAAAAAGCGCGACGTTCCGCCTGACCACATGCTTTTGGCTGGCCCTCCAGGTTTGGGCAAAACTACTCTTGCAATGATTGTTGCAAACGAGCTTCAAGTTCCTATTCGTATTACTTCCGGTCCTGCTATTCAGCATGCTGGAGATTTAGCTTCTATTCTCAGCGCTTTGGACACTGGTGAAGTTTTGTTTATTGACGAAATTCACCGTCTTCCGCGTGCTGCAGAAGAGTTGCTTTATATTGCGATGGAAGATTTTCGCGTTGACGTTATGGTTGGTAAAGGGCCTGGAGCATCTTCAATACCGCTTACTTTGCCACGTTTTACAGTAGTTGGTGCTACTACTCGCGAAGGCATGCTTCCTTCTCCATTGCGCGCTCGCTTTGGTTTTACAGCTCATCTTGATTTTTATCCTCACGAAGAGCTAGAAAAGCTTATTGAACGTTCTGCTAAAGTTCTTGGAATTAATCTTAAAGATCAGGCTGCTAAAGAATTATCTTTGCGATCTCGCGGAACTCCTCGTATTGCGAATCGTTTACTTAGGCGAGTGCGCGACTGGGCTATTGTTCACGACTTGGATTGTGTAAATCAAGATGCTGTTGTTGAAGCTTTAGCATTGTATCAAATTGATACTCAAGGTTTAGACAGGCTAGATATTGCAGTTCTAAAAGCAATGGTTTGCCAATTTAATGGAGGACCGGTTGGTCTTAATAATTTGGCTGCAATGGTAGGTGAAGAAGCGGAAACCGTTGAAACAGTTTGCGAGCCGTATTTGGTTCGTGAAGGATTCTTAATTCGCACGCCTAAAGGCCGCGTTGCAACTGCTAAAGCTTGGGAGCATTTAGGTTTGAAAGCTCCTAGTAATGTCAGCGAGATGGCTTAAAATAATTGTCTTGGACGGCATTTCGGCTGTCTTATGGTTGGACACTTAAGGAGTTTATTGTGCCTCAATTTTTCCAGCAGTACGGTCTTCTTATTGCGCTTATCGTAGTAATGGTTGTTATGATGTGGTTCCAAACTCGCAATGCTAAAAAGCGTCAGAATGAAATGCGTTCATTCCATGAATCTTTGCAGCCAGGTACTGAGGTTATTACAATCGGCGGAATTATTGGCAAGATTGTAAGCGTAGATATGCAGTACGAAGAAATTGTTATTGATTCTGAAGGTAGCTTAATGCGCGTGTCTTTTAGAGCTGTAAACAGGTTGTATGTGCGCCCTGCGTTTATTAGCGATGAAGAAGCTGCAGCTAACGAAGCTAACGAAGCTGAATCTAATGCAGAATCTGCAGAAGATGCACAAGCTTCAGAATCAGTAGAAGCTGAAAATACTGCAAATACTGCAGAGTGAAAAAATAAAGCTTTTAGTAAAATTTATAATTAAAAATTTTAAGTCGTGATGTGTGAAGTTTTTTTGCTTCGCGCATCACGCTAATATGCAGATTTTTTCCATATTCCAGTAACACATCTTGCGAAGAAAAGAACGTTAGGATTATGACAACAACGGATATTACAGTAAAATCGTTGAAAACAGTGAGTAAAGATGATTCCGATTATCTTGCTTCATTAATTCGTACCGTTCCGGGATTCCCAAATCCGCATATTATATTCCGCGATTTTCTCCCAATATTTTCTAACGCACGCGCTTCTCGTATTCTTGTTGACTCTTTAGTAGACGCTTTGCCTACTGAGCCTGATTCAATCGACTTAATTGCAGGCCTTGAAGCTCGCGGCTTTCTTTTCGGCCCACTTTTAGCAGAACGTTTAGGCAAAGGTTTTCTTGCTATTCGTAAAGCTGGTAAACTTCCACCTCCAGTTATTAGCGAATCTTATATGCTTGAATACGGTCAGGCTAGTATTGAAATCGAAAATGATGCTATTCAACCTGGCCAGCGTGTTCTTATTGTTGATGATCTTATTGCAACTGGTGGCACGGCTAAAGCTGCCGCAAATATTGTTGAAAAAGCTAAAGGGCAAGTTGCAGGATTTAGCTTTGTGATTGAACTTACTGGCATTAGTGGAATGAACGATTTAGAGGATTATCCGTGCAGCAGTTTAATGACTATGCCCGCGTAGAGTTTAGCAAAATATAAACAATTTAAAGCAGTAGGATTATTTACTAATATTAGTTTTACACGTTTGAAATAGTACTGAAAGGAGAAGCTATGGTTGAAAAACTTAAGTCATCCTTAATCAGCGTATCTAAAGGTGTAATTACTCCGTTTATTGTAATTTTTGTTTTTTCTCTTACAATAGGGCTTTTCTTATCTCTTACTTTACTCGTAGTTTCTATTGAAGAAGGAACTGGTAATCTTTCTGATTCCGCAATGTCTATGACTTGGGCTGTATTTATGTTTGCTCAAGGAATTGGTCTTACTTTTGACAATTGTGTGCTAACAATAACTCCTTTAGGCTTAACAATTTTGCTTATAGTCTCCCTTGCTAGTTTAATTAGAAAAGTTGAAGGCGGTTCTACTGCATACGTAACAGGTACTGTATTTTGGGTTGCTATTAACGTAATTCTTTCACAAAATACGCATATAACTTTGGTTGATTCTGTTCCTGTTATTATTTTCAAAACAGCTTTAATATACTTAATATCTTTGTTTATTGCTGTTTTCCCACGCAGTTTAGTTTATAAAACTTTTAAACAGCTTTATAAGCAAACGTGTCCTGAATTTGTGCAAAAAAATATTCGTGTAATTAAACGCTCGGCAGTTATTTTATTTGCAATATACTCGACTGTAGCTTTAGTAACTGTAATAGTTTGGTGCTGCACGAATATTGGTTCTGTTAATTCTTTCTTCATAAAACTCGGTATGCAAAATGGTTCGCGTATTCTTACGTCAATTGCATGCCTAGTATGGTTGCCAAATATAGCTATTTGGGCTTTGTCTTGGATTTGTGGAGCAGGATTTAGTATTGGCAAAGTTGCGCATTTTACTTTGGTTTCCTCAACGCACAAATCTTTGCCACCAGTGCCAGTTTTTGGAATATTTCCTGAATCAGTATCCGACTCTTTATACCGAAACGCAATATTGAGCATTATTCCAATAATTTGTTTTGCTGTAATACTTTTAGCAATATTGCATAAGCGCGGTTGTGGATTGCGCTTAAAAAATATTAAAGATAAAGAAGAGCTTAAAGCTTTTGCTATGGGCTTAGCTCAGTCAGCTGCAGTAAGCATTTGCATCGCTTCTTTAATAACAATTATTTTTACTATTGTTTTTGCTTTAGCAAACGGATCTTTAGGAGAGTACAGGCTTTCTTTTGTTGGAGTTGACATTGTTGAAAGCACAAGGGCTGTAGGTCATCTTACTCTTTATGCTGTTTGTGCAGCGTGGCTTATTGCAGTTCTTTCAATATTGCTATCTTGGGCAATTCGTTATCTTTTTGCTATGCTGCTTAATAAAAATTCTGCGCAAAACAAAACTCTTAGCGTTGAAACTGAAACTACTTCTGATCCTGCAGAAGATAATACAAATAAAACAGATACCGAATTAATACAAAGAAAATCACCTTTGTCTTTGAAAAAAGCCGCTCCTAGAACGGTTTCATCAAAGACCAAAATAAAATAAATTCCTCACTACTATTTTTAGGAAGGATGACCGCCGTGCAACAGACACATAGCCAAGAATCAAATGCAAATGTTCTGATAACCACAGGGGGAAGGTCGGTTAGACGAGTTCTTGTTTCTGTTTTTCATAAAGAAGGACTTGAAACTCTTGCTAAAGCATTTATTCAGGCAGGTACTCAAGTAGTGTCTACCGGTTCAACAGCGTCAAAGCTTTTAGAACTTGGTGTAAAAGTTACTGAAGTTTCTGCAGTCACTGGATTTCCGGAAAGCTTAGACGGTAGGGTAAAAACTTTGGACCCGCATATTCATGCAGGAATTTTAGCTGATATGAATAATGCTGATCATGTAAAGCAGCTTGAAGATCTTAATATAAAGCCGTTTGATGCAGTGGTTGTTAACCTTTACCCATTTGTGGATACGGTAATGAGCGGCGCGGATCGAGATTCTATTATTGAAAAAATCGATATTGGCGGACCTTCTATGATTAGGGCTGCTGCTAAGAATCATAAATCTGTTGCGGTTATTACAGATCCTAAAGATTACCAGCTTCTTGCAGACCGTATTATTTCCGGAGAAGGTTTTAGTTTGCAAGAGCGCGAATATCTTGCTGCAAAAGCTTTTGAACATACTGCGGCTTACGATGCTGCTATTTCTCAGTGGACTACAAGTGCATGGCCGAAGCCAGAAAGCCTTAACGCAATTAAGGAAGATGCTGAAAGCAGCGCAGAAAACAATGCTGCAAGCAATACTGAAGAAGCAAAGAAATGCATTTCGCTTCCTTCAAACTACACGCGCACCTGGCGTTTGGAACACGAGCTTCGCTATGGTGAGAATCCTCACCAGCAGGCTGGATTGTATGTTGACCCATTGCATAAGGGAGGACTCGCTCAAGCTGAGCTTCTTGGCGGAAAACCAATGAGCTACAACAATTACGTTGATGCTGATGCTGCTTGGCGTGCGGTTTGGGATTTTGCTCCACAAATTGCTGTTGCTGTTTGCAAACATAATAATCCTTGTGGCTTAGCAATTGGAGCTACTGCAGCTGAAGCTCATAAAAAGGCTCACGCTTGCGATCCTGTAAGCGCTTACGGTGGTGTAATTGCCGCTAATACCACAGTGACTTTGGAAATGGCAGAAAGTGTGCGACCAATTTTCACTGAGGTTATTGTGGCTCCAGACTATGAGCCAGAAGCTTTGGAATTGCTTCGCACTAAGAAGAAGAATCTTCGAATTCTTAAGGTTGCAACTCCGCCTGTTTTGGATTTGCAATTGCATCCTATTGACGGCGGTGCTTTAGTGCAGTCGGCAGATAAGATTAACGCTTTTGGAGATAATCCAGAAAACTGGACTTTGGTTTCCGGTGATCCTGCAGACGTTGATACATTGCGCGACTTGCAGTTTGCATGGCGCTCGCTTCGCTGCGTAAAGTCTAATGCTATTTTGCTTGCGCACAACAATGCTACTGTTGGTATTGGCATGGGTCAGGTTAATCGCGTGGATTCTTGCCACTTGGCTGTTGAACGCGCTAACACTTTAGCTGACGGCGTTGAGCGTGCTAAGGGAGCTGTTGCGGCTTCTGACGCATTCTTCCCATTCGCTGACGGTCCTCAGATTCTTATTGAAGCGGGCGTTAGTGCGATTGTGCAGCCAGGCGGATCTATTCGAGACGAAGAAGTGTTTGAAGCTGCACGTTCCGCTGGCGTAACAATGTACGTAACTGGAACTCGTCACTTCTTCCACTAAATCCTCGTAATTTAGTAAGTAAGTAAAATAAGTAAATTAATATTTTAAAAACGCAGCGTTTGATAACTTCAAGCGCTGCGCTTTTTGTTTTTCTGTAAAACAACTTGTGTTTTATTATTGCGAGTTATGTATTATACAAGTATGACAAATAGCGAGCAGCAGAATAAGGATAGTAAAACTGAACATCCGTATGTGTCGGAAAAGTCTGAAGGAAAACCTTACGCTGAGTGGATTGTGGCAGCTATTGTTGCAATAAGCGCAATATTAGCTTTTCTTGGATACGCAACAGCCGCCGCAGCTATTGTTGCTGTGACGGCTGTTACTCTCGGTGTTATTCGTTTATTAATGCGTCAACGCAGTCCTTGGAAGGTCAGATCTGTTAGATTTGATTCTTTCATAAGTATTGCGCTAGGCATTGGTTTATTTATAACTTATGCTTCAATCTCACTATTGCTGTAAAAGCTAATTATTTTTGGCTTGTTTCAGCAGTTTTATAGAAATCAATATCGATTTTATGTTCGCTGCCGTTATTAGCATCAGACTCTTCAATATCGGCTAGAGCATTATTTTTATGCAAAGCCTTAGTGTCGTTTTCAAATCCTGCTAAAGTTTTCTCTTCCGAAACAATAAGAAGCTTTGTTAAAAGAATAATAAAACCAACAAGCGCGGCGGCAAAAATTGGAGCAATCCAGAAAACCCACAACTGAGTTAGTGGCTTAACTTCAAGCTCTTTAAAGTTTGCAAGAACCGCAATGCCTGTAGAACGTGCAGGATTAAGACCCGAACCTGTAACCTGGTAGGTAATAAGCGTTGCAGCTGCGTAAGCAATACCCATGTGAGTGGAATATCCGCAATTGGTTTTGCCATTGTCTTTCATGTAATTCATTGCTGTAGCAACAATTATTGCAACTGCAATTACTTCAACCAACAAGGCTGTAATAACGCCGAAGGAAGAGTTTACGCTCTTTAGCTGCGTTGCAGAAATAGAGCCCTGCTCGAAACCGTTTACAACAGGAGCAAACCAGTTAGCATCTTTCACCATTTTTGTTTGCGGCAAAATGAACACAAAAGCGCCCGCTGCCAAAATGGATCCAAGAACTTGTGCAATAATGTAGCAAGGGCCTTCTAAGTACGATGTGCGTCCCGTAAGCATGGATGCAATAGTTACAGCAGGATTAAGTTGTCCGCCAGAAACTTTGGAGGCAATAGAAATTGCTGCAGCATACGCAACGCCTGTGCCTACTGCAATCATAAGCAAATTAATGCCGTACATTGCGGTTGAGAGTGAATAAAAAGTGTAAATTGTGAACGTTACTAACGCTGTAGCAATAAACTCGGTTGCTATTTTAATAACAAGTGGAGAGTCGCTTTTAGCTTCTTTAGAAGTTGTTTCTGGTGCTTCAATCATAGCTTTCCTTACTTTAATACGTGTTGCTGTATAGTTTGCAACTTATTAAAACAACTGCTATAGTATCACGGCCATGCCATACGGTAGCATAGAAAAAGTGGTAATTTTCTTATTTATCACAAATTGCGAAAGTAATACAAAATTATAAGTAATAGCGAATTGTTTAATTTAGCGCTTAAAAATAACTTATTTGCGCATTTTTTGTTAAACAATTCATGAGGTCACGTTGGGAGAACGATGCCAAACGCATATTCCCGCGCCAATCAGGCGCATTCAGATGACAACAACGCCATTCGACTGCAGAAGCTGCTTGCTGAAGCGGGATTTGGTTCAAGACGCAAATGTGAGGAGATTATTCTCGATGGGCGTGTTGAAGTAGATGACGAATTGGTTACAACACTTGGTACTCGCGTAGATCCAAAACGTCAAAAAGTGCGCGTTGACGGATCTAGAGTAAAGTTCAACACGCAGCTCGTAACTCTCGCATTGCATAAGCCTAAGCGAGTTTTGAGCGCAATGGACGATCCTAAAGGTCGTTTTACTTTAAGGGATATTGTTGGTGACAAGTACGAGCGAATCTTCCACATGGGTCGCTTGGACTACGATTCTGAAGGTCTTATTTTAATGACCAACGATGGCGAGTTAAGCCAGCATGTTATGCACCCAAAGTATGAGGTTGAAAAAACTTATATTGCAACGCTTGAAGGTAAAATTAACGGCATGGTTTGCCGCCGCTTGGTTTCTCAAGGCGTAAATCTTGAAGACGGTTGGATTAAGCTAGACCGCTGCGCAATAATCGACCAAAATCACGACACAACTATGGTAAAAGTCGTTTTGCACTCTGGTAAGAATCGTATTGTGCGTAGAATTTTTGGAGCTGTTGGATTCCCTGTAAAGCGCTTGGTTCGTACGCAAATCGGCCCTATTAAATTGGGGGACTTAAAAGCTGGATCTTACAGAGTGCTTTCTCAAACAGAAGTGCGTTCTCTTTCTAAGGAGGTTGGCCTGTGATTTGTGTAGCAATTGATGGACCAGCAGGAGTAGGTAAGTCTTCCACTTCTCGCGCTTTAGCACAATACTACGGTTTTGCGTATTTAGATACGGGAGCTATGTATCGAGCTGCTGCATGGTGGTGCTTAAAGCAGGGTATTGATTTAAGCACTCAGATTGAATTAGACGATGAAGGTCAGCCTGTAAATCCTGCTGATTTCGAACGTTTTAACCAAATTGTTGAAGCCGTTGGAGCATTATTTACTGAAAGCAATGCCGACTTTAGTGTAGATCCTAAAAATCCTGTAGTAACTGTCGAAGGTGAGGATATTAGCGAAGAGTTGCGTTCCAGTGAAGTTTCTTCGCACGTATCTACCGTTTCTTCAATTCCTGCAGTTCGCCGCATGCTTATTGCAGCACAGCGCGCCTATATTGCAGCAGAGTCTACAGAAGACTCTTTCTCTAAAGGTGAGGGCATTGTTGCGGAAGGCCGCGATATTACTACTGTTGTAGCTCCTAATGCGCAAGTTCGAGTGCTTCTTACAGCTCGTGAGGAAGTGCGTCAAGCTCGCAGAAACAAGCAGGAGATTTCTAAAGAAAGTTTGCAAAACAATCAATCTTCTGAGGAAGATGATATTCGCGCTCGCGACGCTAAAGATGCTAAAGTTACGCATTTTCTTCAAGCTGCAGACGGCGTTACAACGCTCGATAATTCAGATTTGACTTTTGAGCAGACTCTTGACGCGCTTGTTGAAATTGTCGATGCTGCTATTGAGCAGGACGAGTACGATCGTTACGCTGCAAATCTTGAAGGCTACGATCTTGACGATGAAGACCGTGCGCTTCTTCGAGGTGACGTAGCAAATCAAGACGATGCGAAAAACACTAAAGCAGTTGGTGTAATCGCCGTTATAGGCCGACCAAACGTTGGAAAATCAACGCTTGTAAACCGTATTTTAGGTCACAGAGTTGCTGTTGTTGAAGATACTCCGGGCGTTACTCGAGACCGCGTAAGCTACGATGCTGAGTGGGCTGGAACTAACTTTAAGCTGGTTGACACTGGCGGCTGGGAAGCAGACGTTGAAGGAATTGATTCTTCTATTGCTCAGCAGGCTCAAGTAGCAGTGCGTTTAAGCGACGCTGTAATTTTCCTTGTTGATGGTCAAGTTGGTTTAACAGCCACCGACGAGCGCATTGTTTCAATGCTTCGCGCTGCAGGAAAGCCTATTACTTTGGCTGTTAACAAGGTTGATGACGCTAGAAGCGAATATTTGACTGCAGAGTTTTGGAAGCTTGGAATGGGCGAGCCGTACGGAATTTCTGCAATGCACGGCAGAGGCGTTGGAGATTTGCTTGACGCGGCAATTAGCTCTTTGAAAAAAGCTAATAAAACTTCAGGATTCTTAACTCCACAAGGTCTTCGTAGGGTTGCTTTAGTTGGGCGTCCAAACGTTGGTAAGTCTTCGCTTTTGAACCATTTAGCTCACGAAGAGCGTGCTGTTGTAAACGATTTGGCTGGAACTACTCGAGATCCTGTTGATGAGGTTGTGCGAGTTGACGGCGAAGACTGGCTGTTTATTGATACGGCTGGTATTAAGCGAAGGCCTCATAAGCTTACTGGCGCCGAATATTATTCTTCGCTACGAACGCAGGCTGCTATTGAGCGTTCGGAACTTGCTTTGATTCTTTTTGATTCTTCCGTTCCTATTGCGGAGCAGGATCTAAAAGTTATGAGCCAAGCGGTTGACGCAGGTCGCGCAATCGTACTTGTTTTTAACAAGTGGGATTTGATGGACGAGTTTTCCAGGCAGCGTATGGAACGCTTGTGGAAGACTGAGTTTGATCGCGTTACTTGGGCTGAGCGTGTAAATCTTTCTGCAAAAACAGGCTGGCATACGAATCGACTTGCTCGCGCTATGCGAACAGCTTTAGACAGCTGGGATAAGCGCATTCCAACAGGAAAGCTCAACGCTTTCTTAGGTCGTATTCAGTCTGCTCATCCGCATCCTTTGCGAGGCGGAAAGCAGGCGCGAATATTGTTTGCAACCCAGGCATCTACTCGCCCTCCACGTTTCGTAATATTCGCAACAGGCTTCTTAGAGCACGGATACCGTCGCTTTATTGAGAGATCTCTTCGCGAAGAGTTTGGATTCGAGGGAACTCCTATTCAAATCTCCGTAAAAGTGCGAGATAAAAAGAAGCGCAAATAAAGCGTAATTAAGTCGTAAGTAAAGTAGGAGCGTAGTATGACTGAATTGGGCGAGTTAGCTCTTGATTTGCATCATGCTGCTGAAGACGAGATTTTTCAAGCATTTGTTGATTGGGTTACAGATAACAAGCATGTAGATTTGTGGCCTCATCAAGAAGAATCCGTTATGGATTTGCTTGCAGGAGACCACGTAATCTTAAACACTCCAACGGGTTCCGGGAAATCTCTTGTTGCGCTCGGCATGCATTTTGCAGCACTCGCTACCGGCAGACGCTCCTACTATACTGCGCCAATTAAAGCGCTTGTGTCTGAAAAATTCTTCGACTTGGTTGATATTTTTGGGCGAGACAATGTTGGTATGATTACTGGCGACTCGCATATTAATGCAGATGCTCCAATAATCTGCTGCACGGCGGAAATCTTAGCAAACCAAGCGTTAAGAGAAGGCGTAAACGCAGAAGTTGACTGCGTTGCAATGGACGAATTCCACTACTATGGTGACCCAGAGCGCGGATGGGCTTGGCAAGTGCCTCTACTTACACTTCCAAATACGCAATTCTTACTTATGAGCGCAACTCTTGGAGACGTAACGGATATTGCGGAACGCTTAGAAAAAACAACAAAAAGAAGCGTTGATATTATTGCTAACGCGCCAAGACCAATCCCACTTGAATACGAGTACACAGATAAGCCGCTTGCTGCAACTGTAGAACTCTTATTTAACAAGGGTTTAACGCCAATCTATGTAGTTCATTTTTCGCAAGATGCAGCTCTTGAAACAGCGCAAGCGCTCGCAAGTACGGGAGTTTCAAGCAAAGAGCAGCGAGATAAAATTGCTCAAGCAATTAAAGGCACAAAGTTTACTACAGGCTTTGGCAAAATTTTGCAAAGAATACTTAGAACCGGCGTTGGAGTGCATCATGCTGGCATGCTTCCACGCTACCGCAGGCTCGTAGAACAGCTGGCTCAGCAAGGACTGCTACCAGTTATTTGCGGAACAGACACTCTTGGAGTTGGTATTAATGTGCCAATTCATTCTGTTGTGCTTACAGCTCTTACAAAATTTGATGGGAACCGTAGTCGAAAGCTTCGCGCCCGCGAGTTTCATCAAATTGCAGGCCGTGCAGGCAGAATGGGATTTGATACTGAGGGCTTAGTGGTTAGCGAGGCTCCAGAGTTTGAGATTGAAAACGCGCGAGCTATTGCAAAAGCTGGTAACGATCCTAAAAAGCTTAAAAAAGTTAAGCGTAAGAAGGCTCCAGAAGGCTTTGTAGTTTGGGGCGAGCCAACGTTTACTAAGCTTATTGAAAGCGCGCCGGAAACTTTAAATCCGCACATGGTTGTAACTCACTCAATGATTTTGAACGAAGTTACGCAAGGTGGAGATGCTAAAGCGCGTGTGCAAAAACTTATTGAAGATAGCGCGCAAAAGCCGCAAGATAAAGAAAAACTTCTTGAACGTTGCGACGATATTTTCCAAACTCTGCTCGATACTCAAGTTATTGAACGCATAGAGCGCGCGGACGGTTCTTGCGATTATGAGCTTGACGTTGCAATGCCTGAGGGCTTTGCGCTAGATCAGCCGCTTTCGCCGTTCTTGCTCGCAGCTTTGGAATTGTTAGATCCCGAGTCTCAAAGCTACGCGCTTGACGTAATTTCTATGGTTGAAGCAACTCTGGATGATCCTAAGCCTGTTCTTCGTGCTCAAGAGCGCAAAGCTCGCGATGCTGCAATGGCTGGTATGAAAGACGATGGCATTGACTACGAGGAGCGCATGGAACGCTTGGCGGAAGTTAGCTATCCTAAGCCTCTTGAAGACTTGCTAACTCCTGCTTTTGCGCAGTATCGCAAAGACGTGCCGTGGGCGAACGACTACTGGATTAAGCCTAAATCTGTGCTTCGAGACATGGTTGAAACAGCATCCGATTTTACTGGCTACATTTCTCGTTATGGTATTGCTAGAAGTGAGGGAACGCTTCTTCGCTACCTTTCGGACGCTTACCGTTCGCTCGCTCGCACTGTGCCAGAAGACATGCTTAACGAAGAATTGCGTGATATTATCTCGTGGCTTCGTCTTGTTGTGCGCTCTATTGATTCTAGTCTTGTTGACGAGTGGGAGAGTGCAGGGGGTTCGGACGCTGAAGCTAATGCTGTAACTACGGCTGCACCTTCAACTTCTGAATCTGTGGTTGAAGATCGCAGGGGTCTTATTGTACTTATTCGAAACGCAATGTTCCGCCGTGTGCAACTTATGGATTTGGAAGATGCGGAAGCTTTAGGAGAGCTTGACAAGGCTTGGGGTTACGGCGTTCACGAGTGGAATGATGTGCTTGACGATTACTACGACGAGCATGAGTATGTTGGAATAGACGCCAAAGCTAGAAGCGGCGACTTGTTTATTCTTGACGATTCGCTAGAGAAGAGTGAGCACTCGTGGAAAGTGCGGCAGATTATAGACGATTCTGACGGGGATCATAATTGGGCTATTACTGGCATTGTTGATTTAGATACAACGCAAGATGAAGGCGAAGTTGTGTTCTTCGATTACCAAGTTTCGCACGTCTAGTGTTGTAAACTTGTTTTAGTTTGTAACCAACAACTAGAATCGAACGTTTGTTCTATACGTATTGTAAGCTGGTATTTATGGAGCAGGATTTATTTGCAGCAAGTAGCGCGCCTAGCGATGTAACGCGTCCGTTAGCTGTGCGCATGCGACCGAGCCGCATTGAAGACGTGTTGGGGCAAAATCACGCTCTAAAAGAAGGCTCTCCTTTGCGAAGGCTTGCGAATCCTCAGTCGAAAGGTTCTCTTACTGCTCCAAGTTCTGTTGTGCTCTTTGGCCCTCCAGGAGTTGGAAAAACTACGTTAGCATATATTGTTGCTCGCCAGTCTGGTCGCGTGTTTGAAGAGCTTTCTGCTGTAACTTCTGGTGTTAAAGATGTTCGTGCCGTGCTTGACCGCGCGCATGAGCGTTTAGTTAGCAAAGGTCAAGAAACGGTTCTGTTTATTGACGAAGTTCATCGTTTTTCTAAATCGCAGCAAGATGCTCTGCTCCCAAGCGTAGAAAATCGTGACGTAACTTTTATTGGAGCAACCACAGAAAACCCAAGTTTTTCAATCATTAAGCCGCTTTTAAGTAGGTCTGTTGTTGTTAAACTTGACTCTCTTAGTGTTGAAGATTTGCATACTCTTATAGAACGAGCAGTAACTAGCGAAAATGGGCTAAACAATCAGCTTAAAATCGACGAAGACGCAATAGATTCAATTATTCGTTTAAGCGGGGGAGACGCTCGTAAAACTCTTACTATTTTAGAAGCTGCGGCAGGAGCAATAACAGGAGATTTAGCGCTGCAGCATGGCAAAAAGAAACCTGTTATTACTGCAGATATTGTGTCTAATGTAATGGACACTACCACAGTTCGCTACGACAAAGATGGCGACGATCATTACGATGTGATTTCTGCTTTTATTAAGTCGATGCGCGGAAGCGATGTTGACGCTTCTTTGCATTACTTAGCGAGAATGCTTCGAGCTGGGGAAGACCCGCGTTTTATTGCCAGACGAATTATGATTGCTGCTGCCGAAGAAGTTGGTATGGCAGCTCCGCAAATTTTGCAAGTAACTGTTGCAGCAGCTCAAGCCGTAGCTTTAATCGGAATGCCGGAAGCGCGCATTATTCTTTCCGAAGCTGTGATTGCTGTAGCAACCGCGCCTAAATCAAACGCAAGCTACAACGCTATAAATCAGGCTTTGCAAGATGTTGATGCTGGAAATATTGGTCAAGTGCCTCTTCATTTGCGAAACGCTCCAACGAAACTAATGAAAAGCTGGGGAAACCACGAAGGATACCAGTATGCGCACGATTATCCGGGAGCTGTAGCATCCCAACAGTACATGCCAGACGAGCTTGTTGGCCGCGAATACTACCATCCAACGAATCGTGGCTACGAGCACGAGCTAACTCAACGCTTATCTCAAATTCGCAATATACTTCATGAGTCTAAAGAAAGTAGAGAAGTTGGCAATGAAAAAGAATAACGCTTTTTTGTATTATTGCGTATCAACAGTTGTGCTTATTTGCATGCTTACAACATGGGTTGTGTATGTTCGCTTCACTGTAGACACCGTGCAAAACAGCGGTTTTTCGCTGAAAAATGTTATGAACAACAATGCTGTAACAGCTGTAGTTGAACCAAATAAGTCAGATAATGCTCTTGCTCTAGCAGGTCGTGCTTATAAAAACGTGCTTGAAAATCTGCACGGAAAATACAAGTTCAAAAATGTTCCAGATTCCTTCGGATATTACTACGATTTATGGGATTTGGATAATGATAAGATTCCAGAACTTATTGTAACTGCAAGGAAAAAATTAGGTTACGATGATAATAAACCGCGTTTTACTAAAGTATTTTCTTTTGATGGTAAAAAAATTCTTGAGTCGCAGTTAATTGAAGATTTAGATCAATCTAATGATGGCGAATTCTCAGACACATTAATGTACGATCATAAACACAATGGCATAGTTGTATATCGTGTATTTGACGCGCTTAAAGTTCGTCGTTATACTTACAAGCTTACTGAAGATTATAAGTTTAAATTAGATTCAAGTGTTGAAAGCAGTTCGGCAGATCCTAGCAATGTAGGCGATCTTGATGCAATGTTTGTTGATGTTAAAAATCTTAAGCCTGTAGACAATCTCATCAATAATATGACTCTTAGCGAAAAAGAGAAGAAACACAATAAGTATATTCAAGATTTACGAGATGATGGATACACCATTCTTACCGGCAATGTTCAAGAGATGAATATTGACGAAGTAAAGCAAACAGCACAGCCGGATGCAGATTTAGAAAATTATTCTTATTATTTTGTCAACGATTCAAAAATTATTTATACAGTAAATATGCCATACAAAACCATCATAACTGTTGGAGTTGATGGCAAAGGTACGCCAGTTCCTGACACATACGTTTACAAACGTTTCTTTGTTGAACCTAAAGCCGGAGAAATGAAAGATTATGTAGGCAAAAACGTAACTATAGCAGTTAAAAAGGCTTCTTCAATATGCTTTACCTTAGAACCAAGTTACGATGACCCTAGCTACAGCGCTCTAAAAATCATTACAGACTAAACGTAAACTGAAGGTTTACGCGTTATCAAATCGTGCGACTAGAATCATGGTTAAGAATTTCATTTAAGAGAGATTGATTGATTCGAAAACTAAGTCAGCGATGCTTATTTTGTATCACGCTTAAGATGGAGGTTTATTATGAGCAAAGCTAAAAGTTACTTTTGGGGATTTGTTGTAATTGCAATACTAGCCGGTTTATTCTATTGCGTTCAGCACAATGGATCTTTTAGCGGCGTGCGAAATGCTCTTAATATAAAGCCAGATCTTAACGCTATTAGCGAAAAGTGTAATCTGCCAATAAAGCATAGCTATGCTCTTGGTGGGGCTAAAGCAATCGTAAAAGTTGGAACAGGCGACGCTTTTGAAAAAGATGCATCATGCGTACTCAATGAGTTTCCGTCCGCTGAAAAAAATCGTAAAAAATTAGAGAACATGCTTTACAAAAATGGTAGTCCATTCGATATGAGTGATGACAATCATATTTTTATTGTTGGTGACCCATGTTCTGTAATAATTTTCCCAACTACTGCTGGCGATGTGATGATTGTTGGAGATGCTAGTAATCTTTCTCACATTGACAACAACTCGCTTATGGCAGGTTTAATGAAAGATGTTTCTTCCAATTACGGTGACTAAATTTACGTATAGCACGTATAAAACTTATATAACCTGCGTTGCATAAAAACTATTAGTTGTTGTGCAGCTTGTCGAAAGTAGAGATGTTTGCGATGAAGAAGAATAATGCTTTTCTGTATTATTGCGTATCAACAGTTGTGCTTATTTGCATGCTTACAGCATGGGTTGTGTATGTTCGCTTCACTGTAGACACTGTGCAAAACAGCGGTTTTTCGCTGAATCATGTTGCGAGCAATACCATAAGCGCCATTACGAAACCGCATACTCGCAATACTGACGATATTCTTTCTCAAGCAGGCAAAGAGTACAAGAATGTGCTTGAAAATTCATCGTATGTTTCAAATAATATCCCACAAGATTCAAAATACTATTATGACTTGTGGGATATTGATAACGATACTATCCCAGAAATGGTTATTATTTCTGCAGATGAATTTAATAGTAATACTACTAAGCACATTAAAGTATTTTCATTTAAGAATGGCAAGTTAGTTAAATATCCAGAAATTATAGATAATGCGCATGATGAAAATGAGAATTCAGGAACAATATATTTTGATCCGCACCATAAAGGAATTGTAATTCTGCGCGCTATTGAAAAAAATTCTCCTGATGTTTTTCCATGGAGTAAAACAATCTATAAGCTAAATGAAGGCAACTTTACCAATACTCGGTCAATTGTTTATCACCCATTAGATAAAGATAATACATACGATCCAGTTCCTGGCACTGGTGAGATAAGTAAATTATTACATCCAACTTTTGTGTCAGTTGATGATTTTACTGATATTAATATGATGATTAATGCTAAAAACTTGACTCAAGCTCAGCGTAAGCATAATAAGCTTGTTCAACTTTGGCGCGAGAAAGGTTATCAAGTATTTACTGGAACTGTAAAAATATTAAATGTTGATGAAGCATATGATTTTCCTGGAACTACACCAAATAATACTGGTAAGAAAGACAATGTTCTAGAAGAAAATAAAGATAATATTTATACGGTATTAGTATTAGATAGAAAGATGTCTGTTGGAGGATACTGTAATGGTACGGATTGTGGAGTAAGACAAACGTTCAACTCTCTTAATAATATCTTGGTTACTATGAAGATTTCTAAATCAAATGAAAGCAATAGGTTTGAAAAATATAATAACAAAAAAATTACTATTGCTGCTCAATATGGGGGTGATGGATCAAATTGGCTAGATCTTCCAGCAGGTCAGTCAACAGTTAGTGGCGTACAAATCATTGACAAATAGCAAGCTACTATAAAATTAAGCTCCATGAATGTTGAACCGCCTCAGCAGTTTTTCAATCATGGAGCATTTTTTATTTACGAACTATCGCAAAAATATAAAAATATTAAGAGAAAGTTTTATTCACGCACAAGCATAATGTGTTCAACGCTGTCTAGTGTAGAGACGCGGAACAGCACAAAACGATTTCCGATTACTTGCACAACTTCGGCACCAAGCTTTTGAGCAAGAGTTTCAGCTGCTTCTTTAGCGCTTAATCCGGAACCATCTTGCACAGCGCACTTCATGAGTTCGTGGTACTGCATGGTTTCGTCTGCTTGCTTTACGGCCGCATCAGTAATGTCGTTTTTACCAACGTACAAAAGTGGGCTTAGCGTATTAGCAAGTGCGCGAAGCTGCTTAGTCTGCTTTTTAGTCAATGCCATAAGGCGTCCTTTCGCATGCAAGTTTAATCAAGTTTAACTAAACAAAAGTATTGCATAAGTTACATAAGTGCTTAACGGATTATACAGTATCTTGCGAATTATTTCACACCAAAATGGCAACATACGTATTTTGCTATGCATAATTTTGTTCTGCATAACATTTATAAACTCATAGCAATAATAGCGCTTATAGCACAAACCGTAATAGCCAATAACAGCACATCTTTTGCGCGCACTTTCAGCGTGTGCAGGTGTGACCTTGTTGCGCTTGGCGTGTAGCAGCGTGTGTCAAGCGCTAAAGAAAGTGTTTCTGAGTGGCGAATAACGCCTGCAAAAGCAGGAACAATAAGCGAAGAAATTGCGTGGATTCGTTTGCAAATTGAGCCGTCTCGTATGCTTCCGCCTCTAGCGGTTTGAGCGTGCGCAACTTCTACTGCCTCGTTAGAAAGCGTTGGCAAAAATCGCAATGCTAGGCTCATAATAAGCGATATTTCCTGCGTTGGTATTCCAATAGTTTTAAGTGGTGAAAGCAAAGACGTGCAAGCTTCGGTTAGCACTGTTGGGCTTATTGTAATAACTAATATTGCGCCAATAATAATTACAAGCGAGAATCGTGTGGCAAATAGTATTGCGCAATGAATGCCGTCGTTCGTTACAATAATTGGCCCAAGTTTACAAAGTATTTTTCCTGTGCGAACGGCAAGAATATTTAGTAATCCCGAAAAAGTAAATACTGCAATAAGCATGTGTAGTGAAGAAATTAGTTTTATGAATGGTATTTTTGCGGCAATGATTAGACACAGTGTGGCAAAAGCAAGAACAGCTAACTGCGTGTAATGAGTAATGCTAAAAGCGCTTAGCATGAGCATAAAGCAGGATAGAAGCGTTATTCTAGGATCAAAAGAGCTAAGTAGTGAGGTTGATTTCTCTTGCGAAGTTTTTTCTTGCGTAACCGTTTCTTGCTTAATTTTTTCTTGTGATGACTTCTTTTTATCTTCTAAACTTTCACTATTTTTTGTTTTTAATGTTACTAATCTTGCGCCTAAAGCTTTTACCTCATGAATATTATGCGTAATAACAACAATTGTTACGCCTTGATTATTAAGTTCGCAAAGAATTTGTAATAAACGCGATGCTGCTTCAAAATCTAATCCTGCTGTTGGCTCATCAAGCACAAGCACTCGCGGTTTAAAAGCAAGAACTCCTGCTATTGCCACAAGACGCTGTTGGCCGCCAGAAAGAGAAAAAGGTGATTTTTCAGCCAAATCTTCAAGATTAAGCAGTCTCAACGTTTCGTCTACACGTTCTTTAAGAGCGTCTCCTTTTAGACCAAAATTTTTAGGACCGTAAGCAACATCTTCGTGCACAGTATTAGCAAAAAGCTGCTGCTCTGGAAGCTGCATAACGTAGCCAATAGTTTTGCGCAAGTTTTGACGATCCGCTTTAGAAGTTTTTCCACTAACAGGTATTTTTTCTACGATTATAGAGCCAGATTCTGCTTTTAACAGTCCGCACAAAGCTTTAGCTAGAGTGGATTTTCCGCAGCCGTTTTCGCCCATTATTGCAACTATTTCACCTTCATTTACGTCAAGTGAATAGTCGTTAATTGCAGCTGTAGATTTATTATCGTATTTAACGGTTAAGTGTGATATTGAAATTGCTTTATTTGCATGCGTGCTATCGTTTATATTTTCGTTTCGCTTCGTGTAATTATTAATATTTTCCTGCAATCTTTTTGAAAGACTAGATTTAGAATTGTTTAAATATGATTCAAGTTTTTCTAAACAAATTTCGTGAAGCACACCATTTTCTAGCAGAAGTATGCGATCTGCACGCTGGCATTCGTCAATTCGGTGCGTAATTTGCACAATACTTGTGCCGCTTTTGTGCAAATCGTCGAATAACTCGTCAACGTTTTTGCGAGATTTAGAGTCAAGCATAGAAGTAGGCTCGTCTAGCACAAGTAGCTTTGACTGCATTGCAATAGATCCTGCTAAAGCAACTTTTTGCATTTGCCCGCCGCTCATAAGACTCGGGTTAGAAAGTCTATGATTTTGCATGTGAACAGCTTCTAAAGCATTGTTAACGAGTTTTCGCATTTTAGGCTGTTCTACGTTTAAATTTTCCAGTCCAAAAGCAACATCATCTTCAGTAACAGTAGTAACAATCTGATCTTCTGGACTCTGGAAAAGAGCGCCAATAAACTTTCGCGCGTTTCTGTAAGCATCAGCATAAGCAGTAGTATTTTCAAAAACTTTTTCGCCGCACAATTCAACATAACCGCTATCTGGAGCGGCTAGTCCTGCAATAATTTTTGCCAAAGTTGATTTGCCAGAACCGTTTTTGCCAACAATCGCTACGCGCTCGCCGGAGCGAATTGTAAGATTTAGTCTATCAAGCGTCCAAGTTTTTCCATCATCGTAGCTGAAGCAAATATTTTTCAACACTACTAGAGTATTGTTTTCAACTGCGCAATTTTGAGATTCATTCATGCTACTGCTTGTGCTGATATTTTGCATAGTTTATGCCGTTTAGAAGATTTACTTGCTGTGGTGAAGTAGTTTAGAAATTGGCTTGTAAACAAGCATTGTTACTACAACGTGAAGCGCAAGTTTAATAATATTAAACGGTAGCAGTGCCGGAATAATAAGAGCTACAACCTGCGAAACAGTCATGTGAGCGTAAAGCGGTGTAATAACAAGATTTCCTGCTATTGCGAGCGTAATTGCAACAACAGAGCCTACCAAAAGTGCAATGATTGCACCTTTTCTGGTATGCATTTTCTTGTATACGATTGCCGCTGTAACACTAGCTCCTAAAGAAACTAGCACTGCCATAACTGTGCCGAGTGGATTGGTAAATAAGTGTGGTGCAAAGCCGAGTATGCTTACGATTGCTGCAGCTGCAGGACCGTATGCGAATCCTGCAACTAGGCATACTATTCCTGAAGGATCATATTTTAAATACGATAAGTCTGGAATAAGTGGAAATTCTATGAAACTTACTGCCATTGAAAGTGCTACAAATAGCGCATATTTTGCTATTTTTTCACTAGACCAGCTTGTGTTTGAAGAGTTAGTTTGATGATTGTTATGATTGATGGTATTAGAAATGCCCATGATGGGCCTCCGTTTCTTTCATCCGGACTGTAACCGTTGGCTTCGGAATTTAACCGAATCAGCAGCTTTTACGCCGCTCGCGGGCTTCAAAAACGCTTAAAATACGTATTTTGTTACCGCCAGTAAGGATTTTCACCTTCCCTGAAACTACTATTCTTTTGTATCTTATGCTAGGAACATTGTTTAAATCGTGTGGCGAGGGTAGGTGCGAGAATACAAGTATGAGCAATATGGGAACAAAGAAAATTGTTAACGGTAAAGCTAATAGCGCATATAAGAGCATTGATAAGCTTGCTGTTGTTGTGGTTACTTATAAGCGTCAGGAACTTTTGGATAATTTGTTCCATTCTTTTGAATGTTTGAACGAGTGCCCTTGGCGAATTGTTGTTGTTGATAATGAGTGCAGCGATAAAACTCGCGAAATGGTTTCTGGTCTTGAAGCTGATTTAACTAATCGTTGGGGTAAGGCAGAAAAGGACAATGAGGGCAATTGTTCTCACGTTGTTTACGCTCCGCAGGATGAGAATCTTGGTGGCGCTGGCGGTTTTAGCGCTGGTGTTAAGAAGGCTTATGAGCTTGGTGCTAAGTGGTTCTGGGTTATGGATGATGACGTTGAAACAGTGCCGGAGTCTATTGAGCGTCTTGCTCCTTGGACTAAGCGCCACGCTGTTATTCAAGGAAGTCGTTTAGATTACGACGGCGGTAATTTCTACTGGCAGTATGATTTTTTGGTTCCTCTTGGCATACCGAATCCTATTGCGCCTTCAGCTTTTGGTAATGCGGGTTATCGTGTGATGAACACAATGTGTTTTGAGGGCGGTTTAATTCGTCGCGATATTGTTGAAAAAATCGGCTTCCCGGATTCTCGCTACTTTATTTACTGGGACGATACTACTTACGGGTATCTTGCGAGTAAGGTTACGAATCCTATTGTTGTTCCGGATATTATTCTTCGTCGCACTCGCGATATTCCTAACTGGGATATTGCTGGAGTTCGTCAACTAAACTCAACTTCTGACATGAACCGTTACCACATTATGCGAAATCGTGGGTTTATGGCTCGCTACTTTATGGTTCATGGTGATTTCCATCCGTTTATGTTTGCGTTTGGAACTGCTTTAACTGCTGCTAAAGAGATTATTCGTCTGTTGGCTGTTGACCGTGAGCATATTCTTTCCGGTATTTGGAAATTATTTACCGGTTGGCTTGCTTCTAGGAAGATTTTGCATGACGGAACGTGGAAACCTATGCCTTCTTTGAAGTAAAAGTGAAATAGAAGTTAACAATCAGCAAGCGTGTCGCAATAAATATACGATACAATACTTGTGAATATCCTGTTATCAGCACACATTCAGAGGGGAGTGTTAGTGAGATGATTGACACTGCACAAGCATTTGGCGTCGATATTGGTGGTTCTGGAATTAAAGCTGCTCCAGTAAATTTGGAAAAGGGCGAGTTTGCAGAGCCTCGTTATAAGATTCTCACTCCTGCAGTTTCTACGCCTCAGGCGGTTGCGGATATTGTCCGTCAGCAGCTTGAGCATTTTGAAGTTCCTGCAGACGTTCCTGTTGGAATCGCTTTCCCTGCCCCAATTAAGCCGGGCAAGAAGCTTGATTTTATGGCTAATCTTGACCAGTCTTGGATTGGTGTTGACGTTACTGAAGTCTTTAGTGAGGCTTGCGGTCGTCCAGTAACAGTTGTTAACGATGCTGACGCTGCTGGTTTAGCTGAACAGCGTTTTGGCGCAGCAAAAGAAAAGGATGGCTTAGTTATTGCTACAACGCTTGGAACTGGTATTGGTACAGCTTTGATTTACAACGGTGTGCTTATTCCAAACACTGAGCTTGGTCATATTCAGCTTGAAAAAGGTAAGGGAGATGCTGAAAAGTATGCTGCTTCTTCCGTTCGTGAAAAGCTTGATATGGGCTATAAGAAGTGGGCTAAGCGCCTAACTAAGTACTATGGTTTGATGGAAAAATACTTCAACCCAGATTTGTTTGTTGTTGGTGGTGGAGTTAGCCGCGTAAGCGAAAAATTCCTTCCACATATTGATATTAAGACTCCTATTGTGGTTGCAACTTTGCATAATGAGGCTGGAATTATTGGTGCAGCTTATTACGCAATGCAGAAGACTCAACAACAGGACTAAATATTAATAAATAGTAGTAATTTATTTGTTGTTGTTTTAAGCTGGGTGCAGGTTTAATCTGTTGCCCAGCTTTTTTATGCCAAGTGTTAGGGTTGTTACGTGCGATTTTCTTCCAGAGTAGATGTAAGCGAGCCAAATCCTATTATTTTAGCGCAGAGAAAAGCTGTGTCTAAAGGCATAAAGCTTACTAAATTAAACGATTCTAATCCTACTGCTCATAATCTTGCCCCAAGCTGTTTATCTGGACGCTATACTGCGGATGCAAGAGGCCCTAAAGAAGCTAGGGAACTTATTGCAGACTTTATTAACAAGCGTGATAATCGCACTAATACTTCTATTCCTTCAAAGCTTAATCCGGATCAGCTTTACGTACTTTCTTCAACGTCTCAAGCTTACGCGTGGCTTATGATGCTTCTTTGCGATGCGGGAGATGCTGTTATTGGCCCTACTCCAGGTTACCCGCTTATTGAGTCGATTGCGCGCTTGCAATGCGTGAACGCAATACCGTATCCTTTGCATTACGACGGTTCGTGGACTATTGATTTGCCTCGCGTAAGAGAGTTAATTGAAAATAAGTCTTTGCGAATTAAAGCACTTGTGCTTATTAACCCGAATAATCCTACCGGCTCTTACGTAAAGAGTGAAGAGCGTAAAGAATTATTGCAATTATGTCATGATAATGACGTTGCGATTATTGCTGACGAAGTTTTTTACGATTATTATCTTGAGCCTTTTGAAACAAACGCTAGGCTTGCTGGAGAATCGTCTACGCTCGTGTTTGCGCTCGATGGTTTTTCTAAAATGCTTGCAGCTCCTCACGCAAAAGTTGGGTGGATTGAAGTTTCAGGCCCTAAAGATGATGTTTACGAGGCTCAAAAAAGGCTTGATGTTATTGCAGACGACTTTTTGCCGATTGGAACAACGGTTTCTGAGCGCATACCTGAGTTGTTAGAGTATGCTTCTTCGCAGACTCAAAAGGTTCGTAACCGCGTTAGTAAAAATCTTAAAACTCTTCGTGAAACTTTAGCATCCTGGCCTAATTGTTGTGTTAGTGCTTTGCGTGCAGAAGGCGGTTGGAATATTTTATTGCGCGTACCATCGTGCATTGATGACGATGTGTTAGCGTTGCGCTTAATGCAAGATTATCGCTTGGTTTCGCAGCCAGGATACTATTTTGACATGCCTGTAAATGGGTATCTTGCTCTTTCTTTACTTCCGGAAGAAACTCAGTTTATTGAAGGTTTGAAATCACTTTTAAAAACCGTTGATACTCTTCTTTGTGAAGAATAATTTTACTAAAAACTTTTATTAAAATAACGTAAGCCAGGAGCGAACCAAATACCATAAGTCTGGGTTAAAACGAAGAGTGCTATCTTCACGACCTGTAACAAACCAGCTGAGTGCTGCAATAATAATCGAAGCAAAAAGTAGTGCTATTACAACAAAACGTATGCTGTATGAAATAGTTTTTTTCTGCCAACAATCATCTTTTTGAACAGAGGCCGCATGCTCTAAAAGTAAAGTTACGCCAACTACTGCAGCAATCGCAAAAGCCCACGCAAAATCTGCAATATATCTCCAACCAATTCCAGCTTTTAGACTGTCGAAAACAATAAGAAATACGCCAATTATTAAAGAAGTTATAGCAATATTCCACGAAGTCTTGTGCAAGCATCGTTTTCTCATAACTAAAGCAGCAAAAGACGCAACTAATGCGAGAGGAGAAAGCACGAACATTCCGCCAATCATAGGCTCAGCATACTGCCATCTGTCAAAAGCAACAGGCTGAATGCCAATCCAAGGAAAAGTTGGAATTAAACGCAAAGGTAGAGCAATATAGCTAAAAATAGACGGCAGAATATTTTGCGATGGCAAACGCATAGTTGTCATATCTGTAATAGTGATTTGATACTCGTTACCAAAGTTCAAAGGCGATCCAAAGCGCAGAAAATTATACAATCCAAACGGAATTGCAGTAATTACTGCTGGAAGAATCCAAGCTGTAGCATAGAGCAAAGGAATTCTCCAATATTCAGATTTTTTCCAATCTTTACTAAAATCTTTAAACGATTTTTTCAAAATAGGGTATAGCACAGGAATTGCAAATAAGACTGCTATTACAAAAGTAGGTCTGCAACCTAAATTAAGCGCTATAAAGAACGATCCCAAAGCAATATTTCTAAAAGAATTAGTTTTACTCTTAGCAAATGCGCCGAAATAAAACCATAATCCTAAAGATGTGAAAAATAGTGAAGCTGCCATTGGAACGGAATAGAAAGATGTTCTAAACCACAAGTAAACCGTGTTTGCGCTAATAAAGAACAGTGCTAAAGAAATTGATACGGTTCCTAAAGAAGCGTTTTTTACAGTATGCTCAATTATGCGAATAACCAGTAAAGATCCTGAAATAAGAAAAGCAATAAGAAACACAAATGTTGCAACAGTAGTTGGAAGCATTGCTCCGCCTGGAATCCAAATGCTTGTAATAAGACGGTAAGGCAAAAACAGTAGTACAGCTGGAAGAACACCAAAATACGAGTACCAGTGCCCCTTATAGTATGCGTAATCCCAGTACATGTGAGGAACTGAATGATTAAGAAGATTATTCCTAGCCATAGGATCATACGGGTTTGGCAAGGTGGTTAATTCGTGAGGAACAGGAAGATTAAGATGAACCTGCCCTTTTGCAAGAGCGTCAGCAGTATGAGCATACTGGTCGAAATCGTAAGCGTAATTTCCAGGCGAATCAAAATGCATTGGTGTAGCATTGCGCAAATTCCAAATAATTGTTGCAAGCGCAATGATTATAAAAGGCATCCATGATGCGAATAAGTAGAATCGTTGAGAAATGCTACTTGTGTTGAGTTTAATTTTCCAAAGCTTAGACCAAGGATTCCATAAAGCTATAAGTATTGCAAAAACAATTAGTATGCTTACGCGTCCCCAAGACCAGCTAAAAGGCGCTCTAACATTAGCTCTAGCATCCTCAATATCAAGTATTGCTCCAGCAGGATGCTGAAGCCACACTCTAACTACGCACGGCTGATCAACTACTTCTTCAGGAATGCTAAGTAGGGAAGCGTTAAGCGCTCGAGGATTTGTGCTTTGTGGTTTGCTTAAATATTTATTAGCTTCAACGCGCGTGTGAATATCGTCTATAATTTGCTGCTTTTTATGAAGCTTGTTTTTAACGCGAGAAGGTTGAAGACGAATATAAGGCGAGCTTCCATCTGAAATAACCTCTAAGTATGCTTCGGAAGGGTCTGTTATAAGAAGACCGCCTGATTTAAGACGTTTAACGCCGCTTCCTAAAGAATTGTGAACAGATGCGCTATCCGTACTTCCTGTAACACTGCTCCAAAATGGAATATTTCCAATAGAACATTCAAATAGTGTAATTATAAGTAAAACAAGAAGTGGAATGTGTAAAAAACGCCATGTGCAGCGCATAATGCGACTGTGAGTTTGCCTGCTAGTATGCGAAATAGTATTGCTAGAATCTTGCGGCAAGTTTTTAAGCATGGACGTTGTAATCACCACATAACCATTCTATTTCAAAGTTTCGAGCATTTTTCTAACTATTCTTCAGCAACCAAGTCAAGATATTCGTCGTTCCACAAATCTTCGTCGCCGTCAGGCATAAGAAGAACACGCTCAGGGCGCAAAGCTTCAACAGCACCCTCGTCGTGTGTGACTAGCACAATTGCGCCTTCATACTTAGATATAGCTTTTAAAATCTCGTCACGAGACGCAGGATCCAAGTTGTTAGTAGGCTCATCGAGAAGCAGTACGTTAGCTTGCGAAGTAACAAGTGTTGCGAGAGCAAGACGCGTTTTTTCGCCGCCGGAAAGCACTTTAGCAGGCTTCATTGCGTCGTCACCAGAAAATAGGAAGCTGCCAAGCATAGAACGTGCTTGTGTGTCATCCAGGTTTGGTGCAACATGCTGAAGGTTTTCAAGAACCGTAGCATCTAAATCCAAAGTGTCGTGTTCCTGGGCAAAATAGCCGATTTTGCAGCCGTGACCGTACTGAACTTCTCCAGTGTCTGCCGTTTCTTCTCCTGCTAGAATGCGCAAAGTTGTGGTTTTTCCAGCACCGTTGTAACCCAAAATAACAACCCTAGAACCTTTGTCTATTGCAAGATTAATTCCAGCGAAAACAATGTTAGAACCGTATGCTTTAGAAATATCTTTTGCCATAATTGGTGTGCGACCGCATGGTGATGGTTCTGGGAAGCGAATGTCTGCAACTTTTTCCTGTTTTTGAGCTTCGCTGGTTTCGCTAAGTAAACGTTCTGCTCTGCGCATCATGTTTTGAGCTGCTACTGCTTTTGTGGCTTTTGCGTGCAGACGAATACCTTGCTTCATAAGGCGTTCTGCCTTCTTTTCGGCGACTTCGCGCTCGCGGCGGCGGCGTTCTTCGTCTACTACTCGCTGATGCAAGTATGCTTTCCAGCCCATTGAATACATGTCTATTTGGGCGAGTTGAGCATCCAAATGCCAAACTTTGTTTACTACTTCGTCAAGTAGTTCCGTTGAGTGGGAAATAACAAGGAAGCCGCCTTCGAAACGTTTCAAATAATTACGCAACCAAATAATTGAGTCGGCGTCCAAATGGTTCGTAGGCTCATCGAGAATAAGAGTGTCGGCGTCAGAAAACAGAATTCTCGCTAGTTCGATGCGTCTGCGCTGTCCGCCGGAAAGAGTGCCAAGAGTCTGCTGCATAACTTCTTGAGGTAGTCCCAAGCTTGTTGCCATTGAAATTGCTTCAGACTGTACTGCGTAACCGCCTGCTTTTTCAAAATCTTGCATAGCTTTGTCGTAGCGGTTCATAGCTTTAGTCATTACGTCCGGGTCTGGATCGGTCATTTCTTTTTCTGCTTTGCGAATCCTAGACACAATAGAAGAAATATCTCGAGCACTCATAATGCGATCAATTACGCTTTGCTCAGGGTCTGCTGCGTGAGTATCCTGAGGCAAATATCCTAGGCCTCCGCTTACTCTAACGGATCCTCCTGCTGGAAGCATATCTCCAGTAATTACTCGAGTAAGAGTTGTTTTGCCTGCGCCGTTTCTACCGACTAAACCGATTTTGTCTCCCTTTGTAACGTGAAAATCGGTAGGGTTTAACAGCGTGCGCGCACCAATTTGAATGGTTAATGCTTGTGCGTCAATAGGCATAGTTTATAATCCGTTCCCCAAAAATTAGGCTTTATTTTATGTGTAATAAGTAAAGTATTGCCAAACTCACTATTGTACCGTGTGCTAGTAACGAATATGTGATTATAAGTTAGCAAAATACTTTAGTTTTTCGAACACTTGTTCTAAATGTAATTTTATAGTATAGTGGTTTGTTAACAGTTGGGGAGTGTTAATGGGGTTAAAAGTGGAGGTATGTGTTTGAATCAGCAAGTAAGTAAGCAGTCTGATGCTTTGCAAGAATTACTAGATAACACTAGGTTTTCTTCGCATGACGGAAAAATAATATCGGATTTGTCTAAAGTGCCTTCCGAATGGAAAATCACTATTCAAGGAGCACGTGAGCACAATCTTAAAAACGTGAGCTTGTCTATTCCTCGAAATCGAATGGTTGTTTTTACTGGTCTTTCTGGATCTGGTAAATCCTCTTTAGCTTTTGACACGCTTTTTGCAGAAGGTCAACGACGTTATGTTGAGTCGCTTAGTGCTTACGCTCGCCAATTTTTGGGGCGTATGGATAAGCCAGATGTTGATTTTATTGAAGGGTTAAGTCCGGCGGTTTCTATTGACCAAAAAACTACTAATAGAAACCCTCGTTCTACAGTTGGAACAATTACTGAAATATACGATTATTTACGACTGCTGTTTGCTAGAGTTGGAGTTCCTCACTGCCCTGAGTGTGGTGAGTTGGTAAGTGCACAAACTCCTCAACAAATGACAGACGCTTTGCTTTCTAAGCCAGAGCGTACGCGTCTGCAAATTTTATCTCCTGTTGTTAGAGGTAGAAAAGGAGAGTTTAAAGATACGCTTGAATTGTTGCGTTCGGACGGTTACGCGCGAGCAATTATTGACGGTCAAATGCATGAACTTTCTGAAGATATTACTCTTGAAAAACAAAAGAAACACAATATTGAAGTAGTAATTGATCGAATAGTCATAAAAGAAGGTATTCGCGTTCGTTTAACAGACTCAATCGAAACAGCATTAAAACTTTCTAAAGGCGTTATGGTTGCTGATTTTGTTGACGATCCAGAAAACTCTCCAAACAGGCGCCAATCATTTTCCGAGCACAGGTCTTGCCCTAATAATCACAAGCTAGATCTTGAAGAAATTGAACCTAGAACATTTTCGTTTAATGCACCATACGGAGCATGCGCAGAATGTTCCGGAATTGGCTACAAGCTTGAAATTGACCCTGAGCTTGTTATACCAGATTCAGACAAATCTCTTTCTCAAGGAGCTATTGAACCTTGGGCAATGAATAAAGCTGCAGGAATGTACTATCAGCACGTACTTTCAGGTCTTTCTAAAGACATGGGCTTTAGTATGAATACGCCTTGGAAAAATCTTCCAGAAGACGTACAGCATGCAATCATGTACGGACATGATTTTAGCGTAAAAGTCTCGTACAAAAACAGGTGGGGTAGGCAGCGCGAATATTCCACAGGCTTTGAAGGTGTAGTTAGAACGCTTATGCGAAAGCATGACGAAACTGATTCGGATCAAATGCGCCAATACTACGAGTCGTACATGCGCGAAGTTCCATGCCAAAAATGCCATGGAAAACGCTTACGTCCAGAGGTTCTTGCAGTTACAGTTGCAAATACTTCAATATCTGAAGTATGCGATATGCCAGTTGAACGCAGTCTAGAGTGGGTTAATGAGCTGCATTTAGAAGGATCTAAAGCACTTATTGCAGGAGAAGTATTAAAAGAAATCCGCGCACGACTTGGCTTCTTAAACGACGTAGGATTAAACTACTTAACTCTTTCAAGAGCTGCAAAAACATTATCTGGTGGCGAAGCACAACGAATTCGCCTAGCTACACAAATAGGCTCAGGATTAGTTGGAGTTATGTACGTGCTTGACGAACCATCTATTGGACTTCATCAGAGGGATAACGAACGACTGATTGCAACATTGCATCATTTAAGAAACCTAGGAAACACTCTTATTGTTGTAGAACATGATGAAGAAACAATTCGCGAAGCAGATTGGCTAGTTGACATTGGTCCAGAAGCAGGAGAACACGGTGGGGAAGTAGTGTACTCCGGTCCTGCAGCAAATATTGTGAAAGCAAAACGTTCGATTACAGGCGACTATATTTCAAGAAGGCGAATAATTGAAGTGCCAAAAAATCGTCGCTTAATTAACCCAGATCGAATGCTACATGTTATTGGAGCTCAGGAGCATAATCTTAAAAATATAGACGTTAACATACCTTTGGGAGTATTTACTTGCATTACGGGAGTATCTGGATCTGGAAAATCAACACTAATTAACTCAATTTTGTACCCTGTTCTTGCAAACAAACTAAACGGCGCTCGCATAGTTCCTGGAAAACACAAGCGTGTGGAAGGATTGGAATATTGCGATAAAGTAGTTCATGTTGATCAAAATCCTATTGGTCGAACCCCACGTTCTAATCCTGCAACGTACACTGGCGTGTGGGATAAAATTCGCACACTTTTTGCTCAAACTCCTGAAGCAAAAGTTAGAGGCTACGGTCCTGGAAGATTCTCATTCAATGTTAAAGGTGGCCGTTGTGAAGCCTGCCATGGTGATGGTACCTTAAAAATTGAGATGAACTTCCTGCCGGATGTGTATGTAGAATGCGAAGTTTGTCACGGAAAACGCTACAATCGTGAAACTTTGGAAGTTACTTATAACGGAAAGTCAGTTTCTGACGTTCTTGACATGCCAATTTCAGAAGCTGCAGTATTTTTCAAAGCATACCCGTCTATTGCTCGCTACTTGGATACTTTGGTTCAAGTTGGATTAGGTTATATTCGTTTAGGTCAAAGTGCGCCAACTCTTTCTGGCGGAGAGTCTCAGCGCGTAAAACTTGCTACAGAATTGCAGCGAAGATCAACTGGTAAAACAGTGTATATTCTCGACGAGCCGACTACTGGCTTACATTTTGAGGATGTTAGAAAGTTGCTGAATGTTTTGCAATCTCTGGTAGATAAAGGCAATAGCGTTATTGTTATTGAGCATAATCTCGATGTTGTAAAGTCTGCTGATTGGATTATTGATTTGGGGCCTGAAGGTGGAGATTCTGGCGGAAGAGTTGTTGCGGAAGGAAGTCCGGAAACTGTTTCGCTATGTGAGGCAAGTTGGACTGGTAAATTCCTTAAACCAATGTTAGATTCTTAAAATTAAATTCGCATATTGTGTAAAGCTTAAAATTATTGTTCATATTTTGTGCTTGAAAGGAGGTGAAAATGCAGAATAATAATCTTAATAAAAATTCGCATAAGCAAGACAATTTGCAAGAATTAGATCAAATGAAAGCGAACAAAAAATGGCGAAAAACGCAATCGTTTGAAGATGAACAGTATTTCGAAGATTCAGAAGATTCAGAATATTCAGAAGATTCAGAAAATGCTATCGAAAAACTAAATGCTTTTGGAGCTCCATTATTGGGGGATAGCCGTGACTTATTCCGTCCAGCGGCTAAAGATATTCCAGCGCAACCTGGAGTATACAAGTGGCGTGATGCAGATGGTCGAGTAATTTATGTTGGGAAAGCAAAAAATTTGCGTAATCGTTTAGCAAATTATTTTCAGCCACTTTACCAATTGCATCCTCGTACGCAATCAATGGTACTTGCAGCTAGAAGCTTAGAGTGGACTGTTGTTGCTACAGAATTTGAGGCTCTTACTCTTGAATACACTTGGATTAAAGCTTTTGACCCGCGTTTTAATGTTGTTTTTCGAGATGATAAAACTTACCCTTATGTTGCGGTATCTGTAGGAGAAACATTTCCTAGAGTGTGGATTACTCGAAATCGTTCCGCAAGAAACGCTAGATATTTTGGACCATATGCAAAAGTTTGGCCATTGCGTCACAGCTTAGATTTGCTTATTAAAACTTTTCCTGTTAGAACATGCTCAACTGCGGTTTTTAATAAGGCTCATAGAACAGGGCGACCATGTTTGCTCGCCTCTATTGGTAAATGTTCAGCCCCATGCGTTGGAAATATTAAACCGGATGAGCATCGTTATTTAGTTGAGCGCCTAGTTGGGATTCTTACTGGAAGCGTAGGCTCATCATATATTTCTCAAATCACTCGTGAAATGAAGCAAGCTAGCGAAGATCTAGAATTTGAGCGTGCTGCTAAATTGCGTGACGAAATTTCAGTATTAAGCACTGTTTTACAACAAAATTCAGCTGTTTTTGACGACGATGTGGAAGCTGACGTATTTGGTTTTTGTACCGATGAGCTTGAGGCTTCAATTCACGCATTCTTTGTTCGTTCGGGAATGATTCGCGGCGAGCGCAATTGGTCGGTTGAGCGAAATGAGCAAATAGCTGACGGTGAGCTTTTAGCTGATTTAATTACGCATGTTTATGCAGAATATGAACATAATGTTTTTAAAGGTCAGAATACTTCTATTAGTATTAGGAAGATTCGAGATGCTGTTAGCGATACGCAAAAAGCTACTGCAACTGATGTAATATTGCGAGCTCAAGCAACTAGAGAGCGTAGAGAGCGCCAAGAAACTACGGGGCGTGAAGATTTGCTTGCCCCTATCTCTCCAGTTCCTCGCGAAATAATAGTTCCAATTTCAATTCCTGAAGATCGTCAAGAAGAACTTGAATCATGGCTTAGTAATATGCGCGGCTCTAAAGTAAGTATTAGAGTTGCGGAGCGTGGAGAAAAGCGAGCTCTTATGGAGCGTGCTAACGAAAACGCTTCTCAAGCGCTAACTCGCATAAAATCGAGTCGTATTAACAGCATAGATATTAGAACTGAAGCTATGAACGAAATTTCTAAGGCTCTTGGCATGAAGGAATCTCCTTTGCGCATTGAATGCTACGATATTTCAAATACTGTAGATGGTAGTTATCAGGTTGCTTCTATGGTTGTGTTTGAAGATGGAATTGCGCGTCCTAGCGAGTATCGTCATTTTGTTATTCGTGGAGAAAATGGTGTTGGAAAACTTGATGATTTAAGCGCAGTTTATGAAACAATTTTTAGAAGATTTAAGCATTCTGATTCGAATGTGGAATCTGAAAATTCGAATAATTCTACTTTTGCTGCAGATTCTAACCAGAATCGTCGTTTTGCCTACAAGCCTCAACTTATTATTATTGATGGCGCAAAAGAGCAAGCTAAATCTGCTAAGCGCGCAATGCTGGACGCTGGTATTAGCGGTATTACTGTTTGTGGTTTAGCTAAAAAGCTTGAAGAAGTATGGCTTCCGGATGAAGACTATCCGATTATTTTGAAACGTAGTTCAGAAGGATTGTATTTGTTGCAGCGTGCAAGGGATGAATCTCATCGTTTTGCTATTACTTACCATCGTAAGCGTAGAAGAAAAGGTGCTTTGCATTCAGCTTTTGACACTATTCCTGGAATTGGCGAAGTGTATCGTAAACGTTTGCTTTCTTCCTTTGGCTCTTTAAAAGAGTTAAAGAAAGCTTCGTTAGAAGATTTACAAAAGGTTAATGGTATTGGTGAAAGTAAAGCAAAAACAATATTTGACGCTTTACATTCTGCAACG
This sequence comes from Gardnerella greenwoodii 00703Dmash, assembly GCF_000263635.1. Lineage (GTDB taxonomy): Bacteria > Actinomycetota > Actinomycetes > Actinomycetales > Bifidobacteriaceae > Bifidobacterium > Bifidobacterium greenwoodii. Next base: position 219,762 of record NZ_ADEV01000009.1, on the reverse strand, counting down.
GCTGGAAGCTAATTGTCGTAAAAATTTCGCTTTGCTAAATAGTGATAGTTGGAAATAGTATAAGTTGCTTCAACAAAAAACTCCACCTTGTAGAAGATTCTCGCTTGATTCGCAAAATATTAATCTACAAGGGGGAGTTTTCTGTAATTTTTATTAAATACTTATGAAACATTTGTGAACTTCATTACCATTCGTTAGCCCAAATCTGCATATGTACAAATCCATTTGCTGTATTTGTGCTCTAAAACAATTGAAGCCCAGTATTCTACAGGTCCTGCAGAAATATGAACAACGCCTTCAAAATGATGAGGATTCGTTAGCATTCCATTAACAAAACTCGGCACTGCCGGCATTGCGCACAATGCTGAACGTGTTTTCATATCATTCTTATACTGGAAGTAATCATCCATTAGTTTCCACATGTTATCTAATTTTGTAACACACTTTGGTGTTAGCAATTGCTTCATAGCTGTAGAAGTAGGTCTTCCTCTGGAAATATCAGAAGCAATGCAAGCTATTTGGCAAGTTTTTAATGCGATCTTAACAAGATCTTTTTCACTTTGATTGTCAAAATAGCATGTGCCAATATGGTACTCCAGTTTTTTGCGCGATAAAGCAATAGACAGTTCACCTTCGTACACTGGTAACGATGTGCGAGCGTTAAAAACAACGTGTGGCGGATGCTCATTGTTATCGTTGTTATTATTTGATGACTTGTTGTTAAGCACGTCATCATTTTCGTCATCGTTATCCATTTCATATGTATCAACTAAATTAATTTTCATTTTCTCTCCTGTGTCTCATCTGCTCTATGAGCCCTTAAATTTCAGTACTTGCTAAGCTCATATCCCTACAAAATCAGCAAGTTAGATAAAAGCTTACAACGCGAATTTTCGTCTATCTGTTTAAAATGCAAAAATGTGGATAAATTACAAAATATTCGTCATTTACGTTGAAAATAAACGATTTTAAGCGTGTTGAGTTATACACATTACGGTTTTATCGGTGTGTCGTAAGATTTGTATGAATATTTTGTATGCATTGTTATGCAAATTCGCTTATAAAAACCATTAAAAGTTGGATTTTGCAATAGCAAAAAGCTACTGATAATAGTTGTAAAACATTGCAGATAAAACTTCGTCAGCATAGGGCACTAGCCTAATAAGTATGTCTCAGGAAATTGAAATTGGTTTGGGCAAAAAAGCCCGAGTTGCATATTCGCTTGACGATATTGCTATTGTTCCTTCACGCCGTTCGCGTGACCCAAAGGCTGTATCTACTTCATGGCAGGTAGATGCTTATACCTTTGATATTCCAATTATTGCTGCTCCAATGGATTCAGTTACAAGTCCAGATACTGCAATTGCTATTGGTCAAATGGGCGGTCTTGGAGTTCTCGATTTGGAAGGATTATGGACTCGTTATGAGAATCCAGAGCCTTTATTAAAAGAAATATCCGAGTTGCCTAGCGAGGTTGCAACGCGTCGTATTCAGGAAATTTACACTGAACCAATCAAGCCGGAATTAATTGCTAAGCGCTTGCATACTATTCGAGACGCTGGTGTTACTGTTGCTGGCGCTCTTTCTCCTCAGCGAACTCAGGAACTTTACAATACTGTTCTTGAAGCCGGTGTTGACTTGTTCGTTATTCGCGGAACTGCTGTGTCTGCTGAGCATGTTTCCACAGATCACGAGCCTCTTGATTTAAAGAAGTTTATTTACGATCTTGATGTGCCTGTTATTGTTGGCGGTTGCGCTGATTACACTTCTGCTTTGCATTTGATGCGCACTGGTGCTGCAGGTATTTTAGTTGGATTCGGCGGCGGTGCTGTGTCTGCAACTATGAACACTTTGGGCGTACAAGCACCTATGGCTACTGCTATTGCTGATGTTGCTGAAGCTCGTAGGGATTATATGGATGAGTCCGGTGGTCGATACGTGCAAATTATTGCAGATGGCGGAATGGGTAATTCTGGCAACTTTATTAAAGCTCTTGCAATGGGCGCGGATGCCGTTATGCTTGGAACTCCATTAGCTCGTGCAACGGAAGCTCCAGGCCACGGCACTCACTGGGGTGCTGAAGCTCGTCATTTAACACTTCCACGCGGCATGCGCACTAATGTTGGAACTGTTGCACCATTGGAAAACATTCTATTTGGTCCAAGCCACGAAGCTGATGGCACAACGAATTTTGTTGGTGCTTTGCGTCGAACAATGTCTTCTACCGGATACGTGGATGTAAAGAGCTTCCAGCGTTGCAATGTTGTGTTTAACCCATTCCATCAGGATGTTCGTTAAGTTTATTTCAGCATAACTTTGTATATAAAATATGCGGTTTAGTGCATGAATTGTGTGCTAAACCGCTATATTTTTTAGCATTATTGCGTAACTTTTTAATATAATCGCTTGTAAAAATCCGTTTATTTAAATCTTTTGTTCGCTAATAACAATATTAATCGCTATTTTTTGTACGGCTCACAGTCGTGTCGGCATCGTAATCAAGTACAATTAATAATATGCTCCGAGAATTTTCTGTAGAAGTAATTCACCCAACTCAAGACGGTGACACCATTTACTCGCTTCTTTCTAACCGTGCTATGCGCGATCCGCAAGGTATTGTTGCGCAGTGGCAAGATGACGACACTCGCCAGTGGCATGATGTTACTGCTACTGAAATGCTCTCCAAAGTAAGGGCTGCAGCAAAAGGTTTGATTGCTCTTGGCGTGCAGCATGGGTCAAAAGTTGTTATTTATTCTGCTACATGCTACGAGTGGGGTGTTGTTGACTTTGCGTGCGCTTGCATTGGTGCAGTCAGCATTCCTATTTACGAAACGGATTCTGCTTTACAAGCTGCCGACATTATCAACGAAGTTAAGCCGGTTATTGCTTTTGCTGGTGATGATTCTCACGCACAATGCTTAGAGCGAGTTCGCCAAGATTATAAGCGTATTACTCTTAAAACCGTATTCAATTTCAAAGCAGGCGGTTTGGAAGCAGTTATTGACTTTGGTAAATCAATTAGTGAAGATGAGCTAAATCAGCGTGTTAGCGCTGTTAAAGCAGACGATTTGTCTACTATTGTTTACACTTCTGGCTCTACTGGAAAGCCAAAGGGAGCTATGCTTTCTCACCGTAACTTTACGCATATTGTTTTTGCAGGATACGATGTTCTTAGCGACATGCTTTGCAAGCCTAATCGTTTACTTTTGTTCCTTCCTCTTGCTCACTGCTTTGCTAGATACATTCAGTATGTTGCTATTGGCGCTCATGGTGTAATTGGTTATGTTCCTAACGCAAAGCATTTGCTCGCAGACTTGCGTAGTTTTAAACCAACCTACTTATTAGGCGTTCCTCGAGTCTTTGAGAAAGTTTACAATGCTGCTTCTCAAAAAGCTGGAGCAGGTATTCGTGGCCGCATTTTTGCTAAAGCTGTTAAGCATTTTATTCAGTGGTCTCGTGACAACGTTGATGGCAAAGCTCACTCTTTGGCTTCGCGCATGAATCACGCTATGTACATGCGCACAGTTGGTTCTTCCATACGCTCTGCTTTAGGCCCTAACCTTTCATGGCTTGCTTGCGGTGGCGCTCCAATTAATGCTGATTTAGCGCATTTCTTCAACGGTCTTGACGGCATTACCTTCATTCAAGGTTACGGTATGACTGAAACTGCAGCTCCTTGCGTAGTTAATTTTGAGCACGCAAATCAAGTTGGTTCAGTAGGACGTCCGGGCCCTGGAATTACTATTCGTCTTGCAGATGATGATGAAGTTCTTATCAAAGGCCCTAACGTTTTTATGGGTTACTACAATAAGCCTGAGCTTACTGCAGAAGTTATTGACGAAGATGGCTGGCTTCATTCTGGCGATCTTGGTGAAATTGATGACGAAGGCTTCCTTTCTATTACCGGACGCAAGAAAGATATTATTATTACTGCCGGAGGCAAGAATATAAGTCCTGCTCCTATGGAAAGCATTATTGCGCAATGCCCACTGGTTTCTCACGCAGTAGTGGTTGGAGATGGAAAGCCATTCGTTTCTGCCTTAATTGAGCTTGATCCAGACATGGTTCGTTCATGGCTTAAGAATAAGAGCATGGATGTTGACTTATCTATGAAAGAAATCGCTAACAACGACGCTGTCCGCTCTGTTGTTCAGCAGTTTATTGATCAAGCAAATAGCACTGTTTCTAGGGCTGAATCTGTTCGCAAATTTGTTATTTTGCAAGATGAATTCACTCAGGATGCTGGAACTTTGACTCCAAGTATGAAGATTGTTCGTCCAAAAATACTTGCACGTTACGCAGATATTATTGAAACACAATTGTATGCTCCAAAGCCAAACACGCGTCCTTTGCCTGCAACTGTTAAGATTCTCGACAAAACTACCGAAACTGTTAAGCAGGCTCAAGAAACAGTTAAGCAAGCTCAAGAGGCTGTAACTCCTCGAGTCCGTCAAGCAATTGATCAGGCTGCAACTCATCTTAAGCATTTTGGTGAAGAAGCTTCCTCGGAATCTTCTGTCTCGTCTCGCGGTGATCAAGACAATCTCGATAATAGCGTACGCAACAACGAGTGAAATTAATTACTAATCTGCAATAGAAGATAATGTGTAATTAGTTACATTGTGATTAAGGAGTTTTTGCGTGGCAATTAGAAAAATTCGTGTTGTTCCAGATCCTGTTCTTAGAACACCGTGCGACGAGATTCGTGAGATTACGCCAGCTGTTAAGCATTTGGTTGAAGATTTGTTGGAAACCGTGAACGATCCAGGTCGTGCAGGATTGTCAGCTAATCAAATTGGCGTAAGTTTACGAGCGTTCTCTTATAACATTGACGGACGTATTGGCTATATTCTAAATCCTGTTCTTGAAGATTTAAGCGGAGAACAATACGACGATGAAGGCTGCTTATCTGTGCCAGGATTGTGGTACAAAACTCGCCGATATAATCATGCTCGCGCTCGCGGTATTGATTTAGACGGTAAAACCGTTGTTCTTGAAGGCGATGGTCTTATGGCCAGAATGTTGCAGCATGAATGCGATCATTTGGACGGTCATATTTATTTAGATAGGCTAGAAAAGGACGTTCGCAAGCAAGCTATGCGTGAGCTTCGTAACAATATGCGTTCCTAACTTTGGCTGATTAAATATCGTATCTAGTATCTGATATAATTTCGCTTTGCGCGTCCATTTTGAGCATGAGTATTGTCGCGTTATATAAATGCTCGCTTTTTATTGTCTACAAGGACTCGCAAATACGCGCCATGTACGCGTCCGTTCGTGTCGGTCGGCTTGCGCTTAGACGTATGTTTAAGCCAAGTTGCATGCGAACAGACATGGCCAGGCAAGAACCGACAAGAAAGGTATATAGATATGGCACAGATTACCATGAGCGAAATGCTGAAGGCTGGTTTGCACTTCGGTCATCAGACTCGTCGCTGGAACCCAAAGATGAAGCAGTTCATTCTTACCCAGCGCAATGGTATTCATATCATCAATTTGTTCAAGTCTCTCGACATGATCGACAAGGCTTATGACTTCATCAAGCAGACTGTTGCTCACAATGGCACTGTTCTCTTCGTGGGCACTAAGAAGCAGGCTCAGGAAGCTGTACAGAATCAGGCAACTCGCGTAAACATGCCATATGTTTGCGAGCGTTGGCTTGGCGGTATGTTGACCAATTTCCAGACCGTTTCTACTCGCGTAAAGCGCTTGAAGGAACTTGAGGAAATGGACTTCAGCGATGTTCGTGGATCCGGCTTGACCAAGAAGGAACTTTTGCTTCTCGAGCGTGAGAAGGACAAGCTTTCCAAGCAGCTCGGTGGTATTCGCAACATGAACCGCACTCCATCTGCCATGTTCGTTGTTGATATTAACAAGGAAGCTTTGGCTGTTGAAGAAGCTCATAAGCTTGGTATTCCAGTCGTGGCAATCGTTGATACCAACACTGATCCTGAAGCTGTTGAGTACCCAATCCCAGCTAACGATGATGCTATTCGCGGCGTTGAGTTGTTGACTAGCTTGATGGCTGACGCTGTAGCTGAAGGTTTGCTTGAGCATGCTGGTAAGGGCGCTAAGTCCGAAGGTAATGATGCTCAGCCAATGGCAGCTTGGGAAAAGGAATTGCTCACCAAGGAAGGCGAAGCTGAAGCTAAGCCTGCTAAGGAAGAAAATACTGAGGCAAAAGCCTAGTAAGCTAATTTGCAACCAGATTCTTAAATTAAAGCTGCAAAATCCAATTAATTATTTGCTTTTTGCAGCTTTTAAGAATCATATTGATACGAGGAGAACAAAATGGCAGCAATTACTGCAGCGTTGATTAAGCAGGTGCGTGAAGAAACCGGCGCCGGCATGATGGACGTTAAAAAAGCTCTTACTGAAGCTGAAGGCGACGTTGCCCGCGCTAAGGAAATCATCCGCGCAAAGGGTATTCAGGCCGCTGGTAAGCGCGAGGGCCGTAAGGCTCAGGAAGGCACCATCGCTTCTAAGGTTGTTAAGTCTGCTGAAGGCGAAACTGGTTATGCAGTTGAGTTGAATTCCGAAACTGACTTCGTGGCAAAGACCCCTAAGTTTGTGGAATTCTCTAACACTGTTCTTGACCATGCTGTTGAAGCTAATGCTTCCACTACTGAAGAAGTACTTGCAGCACCAGCTGATGGCGCAACTGTTAAGGAATCTGTTGAAGAAGCAGCAGCTTTGTTTGGTGAGCACGTCAAGGTTGGTCAGGTTGCTAAGGTAAGCGGTCCACACGTTGAGATTTATGCTCACAAGAAGTCTGTGGAATTGCCTCCAAGCATCGTTTCCATGATTGCTACTGACGAAGCTGGTGCAAAGGTTGCTCACGAAGCAGCTTTGCAGATTTCCGCTATGGGTGCTCAGTGGCTTCGCCGCGAAGATGTTCCAGAAGAAGTTTTGGAATCTGAGCGTCGCGTTGCAACCGAGAAGTCCTTGGCTGAAGGCAAGCCAGAGAAGATTGTTCCAAAGATTGTTGAAGGTCGTATGAACGCCTTCTTCAAGGAAACCGTTCTTCTTGAGCAGACATACGTTAAGGATCCATCCAAGAGCGTTGGAGACTTGTTCAAGGAAGTCGGCGGTACCGCTTTGGCATTCGCTCGTCTTGAGGTTGGCAAGGGCGCTGCTGAATAAGCATTGCTTATGCTAAGAATCTATTCTGATTCTTAAACTATTGGGCTGTGTACGTTTTGTGCTCAGCCCTTTTTATTTATTTGACAGTTTAATGTGTGTTAAGTGTCGCGTTTTATAGATAAAATAGCAAAGATATACTTGCATTCGCCGTGATGACTGGAGGAATCTGTATGGCAATTGCACAAGCGGAGGAAAGCAAGTCCCGTAGGGTTTTATTGAAACTTTCAGGCGAAGCATTTGGCGGCGGCGCTGTTGGAATTGATACTCATGTTATTCGAAGAATTGCTGGGGAAATCATGACTGCAGTGCTTGAAGGTGTTCAAGTGGCTATCGTTGTTGGTGGAGGTAATTTCTTTAGGGGAGCAGAGTTGCAGCAGGCTGGTATCGATCGTAGCCGTGGTGATTACATGGGTATGTTGGGTACGGTTATGAATTGTCTTGCTCTTCAAGATTTTCTTGAGCAGGCAGGGCAGGCAACTCGTGTACAAACTGCTATTACAATGGGACAGGTTGCAGAACCTTATATTCCATTGAAAGCAATACGTCATCTTGAGAAGGGTCGCGTAGTTATTTTTGGTGCTGGCGCCGGTATGCCATACTTCTCAACAGATACTGTTTCTATTCAGCGTTCTTTGGAAATCCATTGCGATGAAGTTTTGATGGGTAAAAATGGCGTTGATGGAGTTTACAGTGCGGATCCTCGTAAAGATCCGTCTGCTCGAAAATTCGTAACATTGAACTATCAGCGTGCTCTTGTTGATGGTTTAGCTGTAATGGATGCGTCCGCACTTTCTATGGCTAGAGATAACAATCAAAAAATTCGAGTGTTTGGCTTAGAGGGTGAAGGTAACGTAACTCGTGCTCTTGTTGGCGAACCTATTGGTACATTAGTGTCTGACGCAGAACCAACATTTGCTTAAATATTACAAAGGAGAACACATGTCAGCAATTATTGATCAAGCAAAAGAGCAGATGAATAAGTCCGTGGAAGCTACTAAGGAAAATTTCATGGGCATTCGTACTGGTCGTGCTAATCCTGCTTTATTAAATGGAATTATGGTTGACTATTATGGTGCTCCAACTCCGATTAAAGCCGTAGCTTCTATTGGCGTTCCAGAGCCACGAACTCTTTCTGTTACTCCTTTTGATGCTTCTCAAGCGAATGCTGTTGAAAAAGCCATTCGTGATTCCGATTTGGGAGTTAGCCCTAACCGCGACGGCAATGTTATTCGCGTAACTATGCCGGAGCTTACTGAGGAACGTCGCAAGGAATACGTTAAACTTGCTAAAAACAAGGCAGAAGAAGGCAAAGTAGCTGTACGTAATATTCGTCGCAAAGCCAAGGAATCTATTGATAAGTCTGTTAAGGATGGAGAACTTGGTGAAGATGAAGGCGATCGTTTGCTTAAGGAACTTGATAAACTAACTAAGCAGATTACTGATTCTTTGGATGTTTTGCTTGATGGTAAGCAAAAAGAAATTATGGAAGTCTGAGTTTTAAAAGTTTTTCTTAGATTTTTGTAATCAATCTGAATGGGTGTCGTATGAGTCAACAAAAGCAGCATGATTTTGTAAACGAAGTAAATCAAAAGCGAGCTGACTGCGCTGCAAAAAAAGCAGATGCTACTTCTACTAATCAGGAAGAACGCGGCACCCATGAAACTTTAACAGACATAAATCGCCGAACTGGACGCAATATGCCTCAAGCGATTGCAACAGCAGCAGTTTTGGTTGTGGCGATTATTGCATGCTTACTTATTAGCATTGATGTTTTCGTCGTATTAATGGCTGTTTTTATGGTTCTTGCGTTGTGGGAGTTACACGTTGATTTTGCAACTCTCGGATTGCGTATACCATTTGTAACTTTGTCGCTTTGCTCTCTTGTTACTATTTTTTCAACCTATTACGCAAAATGGCACGCTGTTGCGATGGCTAGCGGAATTACAGCATCGTTACTTCTTACTATAGTTTGCGCAACTCTTAGTAGCACTATTTCTACTCGAACAATGCATGCTGTAGAAAAAAAGCTTAATGGTTCTAATTGCTCATCCTATGAGCATACGCTATTTACAAATATGTCTGTTTCTCTATTTGTAGTTTTGTACATTCCGCTTTTAGCATCCTGCATTGTTCTAGCTTTAACTAATACTCGTTATGCTATTGCTCATGCTATGCTTCTAGTGTTTTTGCCAGCATTAAGCGATACTGGTGGACTGTTTGCTGGTGCTTGGCTTGGTAAGCATAAGCTTTCTCCGCGTATTTCCCCAAAGAAGTCCGTTGAAGGCTTGATTGGCTCTATGCTTTTTGCTGTTGTTGGAGCGTACGCAATTATTGCAGGTTTTTACGGTTCTTCTTGGTTTAATTTCTGGTGGATGCCGTTAGTTATGGGCATTTCTTCAGGTATCGTTGGTACTTTTGGCGATTTATGCGCATCTATGCTTAAGCGCGATATTGGCATTAAAGACATGGGTCATCTGCTTAAAGGGCATGGTGGAGTGCTAGATCGTGTAGATTCTATTCTGCTTTGTGGTCCTGTTCTGCTTGTTCTTGTGCATCTTGCTCATTTTTAAGCATATAATCTTGAATATTGTCAATCTTTAGACTCTCAATCTTGGGTTTAGACTAATATCGACGCCATGACAGTCTGTTTTATTCCATCGCCAAGTATTTCGCAATTTTCACTTGGACCTATCAATATAAAGTTTTACGCGCTTTCTATTCTTGCAGGCATATTGATTGCAATGTTTATTACAAATCGTCGTTGGAAGCGCGTAGGCGGTGATTTTAATCAGATTCTCGATATTATTCTTCTGAGTCTTCCTATAGGCATCGTTGGTGCGCGCTTGTACCACGTAATTACAACTCCAGAAAGATTCTTTGGATCTCATGGTGATTTCTTAGAAATTTTTAGAATTTGGAACGGTGGACTTGGTATTTGGGGAGGAATATTTTTAGGAGCGATTGCTGCATGCGTTTTTTGCAAACATCGCAAATATCCTGCCGGGTTGCTTGCGGATGCTGCCGCTCCTGCAATACTTATTGCACAAGGCATAGGTAGACTTGGAAATTGGTTTAATCAGGAACTTTATGGCGCTCCAACAACATTGCCTTGGGGCTTGAAATTAAACTATAATGCCACTCAAGCTATTGGCCATGCTGAGCGCTGTTACGATGGTTTAACCTGCCCAGCTGGAACATTATTCCATCCAACTTTTTTGTATGAAATGATTTGGAATTTCATTGGTGCAGCACTGCTTATTTGTTTTGGTAAAATGCTTATGGCCAAATTAAAAGCAGGCTCATTATTCATGTTGTACGTTATGTGGTACACTCTGGGCCGTGTTTGGATTGAAGCTTTGCGTATTGATTTCTCGCATGTTTTCTTAGGCGTCAGAATTAACGTATGGGTTTCTATTATTGTTTTTATTTTTGCTGCAGTAGGATTCGCTTTACTTCAAAAAAGTAATACTACTCGCGAAATGTTAATTGAGCGTCTTATTGACATTACTTCGGATGAGCGTGAGCGCGAAGAGCAAAACATTTCGTCAAAGAAAATAAAATCTACTTTAAAAAAGTAGTATTAGGTACCGTTTATTGGCATTCTAGTCTCTTGCATTTCCTAGAATGGAACACATGAATATACAAATAGCACCTAGTATTCTTTCCGCAGATTTTTGCAATCTTGAGCGCGATCTTGACGCAATATCGAATGCGGATCTTGTTCACGTAGATGTGATGGATCATCACTTTGTACCGAACTTAACTTTGGGAGAGCCAATTGTTAAGCGTATTTGCGAAGTTACCAAGCTTCCAGTAGATGTTCATCTTATGATTGAAGATCCTGATCGTTGGGCTCCAGAATATGCTAAGCTCGGGGCTGCTTCTGTAAGCTTCCACATGGGTGCTACTCATGCTCCTGTGCGTTTAGCTCGCCAGCTTAGGGATATGGGTTGCAAAGCATGCTTTGCTGTTCGCCCTGCTGAACCGGTTGAACCTATTTTCGATATTCTTGACGAATTCGATATGGTTCTTATTATGACAGTCGAACCAGGTTTTGGTGGACAAAAGTTCTTGAGCAATCAAATGAATAAAGTTCGTCGTTTGCGCGATGAAATTACTCGCCGAGGACTTCAAACTCATATTCAGGTAGATGGTGGAGTTAGCCCTTCTACAGCTGCTACAGTTGCTGAAGCTGGAGCTGATGTGCTTGTGGCTGGATCTGCAGTTTACGGAGCTGAAAGTCCTGCAAAAGCTATTGAAGCTATTAGAAATACTGCTCAAGCCGCTTGGCGTGCATAGTTGTTTGTATTGGGGCATCAAAAGTGCCCCAATATTTTAAATCATTTGTAACAACTGAGCATATAAATATTTGTTTCAGTACACGCAAATATGTGATTAAGGAAGATTTATGGTTAAGTTCGTGATGAATCAGGAATACAGTCCTAAGGCGATGAATCGCGTTCTAACTGTTCCTAATCTTATTAGTTTTCTTCGCATATGCTCAATTCCATACTTAGCTTGGCTTATTACTAAGAATCATATGATTCTTGCGCTGATTGTTTTAGCTATTTCTGCTTTTTCTGATTGTATTGATGGTTATATTGCTAGGCGCTGGAATCAAGTTAGTAAATTAGGTCAAATTCTCGACCCTATAGCTGATCGCCTTCTGATTATTTTCAGTACTATAGCGTTGGCAATTGCAAAAATAATACCGTGGTGGGCGCTTGTATTAGTGGTTCTAAGAGATGTTATTATGGCAGCTTTGGTAGTTCTTTTGGCGCAACATGATTACGGACCGTTACCGGTTAATTTTGTTGGTAAAGCTGGGACTGCTCTTATTATGTTAGCTATTGTGTCTCTTATGATTGTATATGCTGTTAATACTGAGGCCATGTTTGTGCTGTATGCTGCCGCTATAGCTTGCGGAGTGTGGGGTGTTGTACTTTACTGGTATGCCGGTTTGCTTTATTACAGACAAGCCTATGTGCTACTTTCTGGTGCAAAATCTAAGTAAACTATGTAGGTTAATATGGCTCAAAATAGTGCATTAGATAACGCTCAGAAAGATTTTGAAGAAGAGAAGTCTACTAAGACTTCTAGCTCTTCTAGTGTTTCTAGCTTTTCTCGCGTTTCTAGTGTAGATATGCCTGAGTCTTTTGTAGCGTTGGACGGTATTGCGTTATCTCGTCGTCGCGCACTATTTTCCAAATCCTTTACAGGACTTGAATCTCACCATGTTGTTCTAACTGCAGATCGTTTTGCTCACAGTCACGATCGACGTCGATATATCGATGATTATGCTCTTCGTTTAATTGACGACTTAACAAATAGGCCTGTTGACCCACTATTTATGGATGCTCGCTTGGGAAAACAGCCTGTTAAACCATGGCACAAGTGGTTTACACGTATTATTGTTTTTCTTATTTGTATTGCTATTGGTACTGTTGGTAGCCAGTTTGTTCGCAGATTGCACACGGACCCAAGAAAAGCAATACGTTCTTCGTTAGCAAACGAGTTAGTTGGTTATACGAATCGTTTTGACAAGCTTGTTAAAGAAGTAACTCAGCTTAGAAATAGTGTTGATCATGAATCTCAGCGTATTACAACTGCCGAAGAAGACGAAGTTAGTAAATCCGACGATATGGTTAACGGTACGCATGCTGTTGAAGGAAGCGGAGTTACTTTAACTATTGCAAATCCTCTTTCTGCCAGGTCTGACACAAATAATGGCTCATTGCCTAGGGAAAATAACGGTGCTCGTATGCGCCTTGTTACAGATAGAGATATTCAAAAGCTGGTTTCAACCTTGTGGGAAGCTGGAGCTGAGGCTATATCTGTTAACGGACATAGAATTGGCGCTCAAACATCTATTCGTATTGCTGGTCAAACAATTCTTGTTGGTGTTAATCAAACACAAAGCCCTTATGTTATTGAAGCAATTGGCGACACGAATGAATTAATGCGAGCATTTAATGCAGCAAAACGTGTACGTTGGTATACTTCTTTACTTAACGCAGGTATTAATCCACAAATTTCACCTTCCAGGGTTATAAAACTAAACGCAGCTAGTACAGGTGATATTAATTTTGCTAGCGAAAGAAATAGGAGATAAGCATGGCAGCAATTCTAGGCTTGATTTTAGGCGTGCTAATTGGCATTGTGGTGCATCCAGATATTCCTATTGTTATTCAGCCATATTTGCCAATTATGGTGGTTGCGGCATTGGATGCATTGCTTGGTGCGGCTCGTGCGTATTTTGAGCGAAACTTTTCGGATAAAGTTTTCGTTATTTCGTTCTTCTCAAACGTTATTGCAGCAACTTTACTCGTTTTGCTTGGAAACCAGCTTGGTGTAGGCGCTCAATTGCAGACTGCAGTTATTGTTGTGCTTGGTATTCGAATATTCTCGAACGTTTCTGCAATTCGTCGCTTTATTTTCAGGAGTTAATATGCGACCACTGTTTTCTAATGCTTCTCGAGGAGATGACATTATTCATAAGATGCGCAGACAGAATGTTCACGATTCTGAAAGCGATGCAATTCAAACGGGTTCGTTTCCTGCTGTTCGCCGTAGGGTAAAGCCGTCTTTAAGCGGTCATATTACTTACACGCGAATATTTACCGGACTTTTAATGATGCTTCTTTGTGCTCTTTTAGGATTTGCTTATATGATTCAAGTTAATAGAAGCAACTCTTTACTGTATGAAACAATGAGCGAGGAAGAACTAACTCGACTTATAACCGAAACGCACTCTCAAATTCAGAGTCTTGAAATGAGAAAAAGTGAATTGACTGGTCAGCTTGATTCTTTAAAGCAGGCAGTTAATAAGCAGGATGAAGCGCGAAGAATTGCGCAACAAAACGCACAAGCCAATGGTCTTATTTCTGGTCGTCTTCCAGCTGTTGGAAGGGGTATTATTATACACATTACAGCGGGAGAGAAGGAAAATATTGACGCCGCAACAATGTTTCAGCTTGTGGAAGAATTGCGAAATTCTGGTGTAGAAGTTATGTCTATTAATGATGTTCGCATTGTGACTTCAAGCTATATTTCGCAAACAAAGCATGGTCTTTTATGTGACGGCGTTATGATTGATCCGCCATATATTGTTAAAGCAATTGGAGATCCGCAGAATCTTCAAAATGCTGTTAATATTGCTGGTGGTGTTGGGTCGCGTTTGAAGGTTAAATTCGGCTCTTCCGTTTCGGTTTCTGTGCCAGATGAGGTAGAAATTACTGCGACACGCGAGCCAAAACAGTACGAATATGCAAAACCCGTCGAGTAACAAGGTAGAATAGCAAGTATGACTGAACCAATTCCTACCGCTGGCGAAACAACTATTATTGGTATGCCAGCTATTCATATTCCAATGAATACTACTTCTGATCGTCCTTTGCAGCAGGATGATTTTGACACAATAGCAAAATTGCTGCCTGGAACCGCATTGTTGATTTCAACTAGGGGAGCGGTGTCCGGTTCTCGTTATCTTCTTGACGAGGATTTGGTGTCAGTTGGTCGCGATTCGCATGCTGATATTTTGCTCGATGATTCAACTGTTTCTCGCTCTCACGCAGTGTTTAAGCGCGTTAACGGCGTCTTTAGCATTATTGATGCTGGAAGCTTGAACGGAACTTACGTAAATCGTGAAAGAGTGGATGAAGCTGTGCTTCATAATGGTGATGAAATCATGATTGGTAAATTCCGACTGGTATTTTTCGCTCATGACGCAGTTACAGTCCGATAATTCTTCCGATAATTCTTCTTATGCTGTTCAGGGGGAGCTTTTTGGTTTTTCGCTATCATCTGATCAGCTAGGATATCGTGGTAGCGTTGCTATGAAGGTTGCTGGTATTACTTACCGGCAGTTAGATTATTGGGCGCGTAAAAGCATTATAGAGCCTTCGATTCACGCATCTAATGGATCTGGTTCTCGTCGTTTGTATTCTTTTAAGGATATTGCGATTATGGCAGTTGCTAAAAGGCTGCTTGATGCTGGCGTAAATTTAGTAAATGTTACGACTGCTATTATTTTTCTCAATCGTTATTCTGAGGATCGTTTGCGCAATATGACGATTATTTGCGACGGACAGTCTGTTCAAGAATGTGATGATAATCAAGAAAATATGCGTCGTATGCTTGCCTCTGGTTTCGCTGTATTTGCTATTGCTGTTGGGCGTATTGTGGCGCGTGTAGAAGATGATTTAGCTTTAGAAGCATCTTCTGAAAATACTAAAACAGAAGACAACAAGAAAATTTCTGGCAAATCTGCATCTAAATCTAATTTAAAATCGTCCCTTACAAAAACTTCGTTGAATAAGCATAGTTCTTGGAATCTCGTTCAAGAAACGTGGGGATAGCATGCTTGTAGCTGTTAGTATCGCTATTATTATGTTCTGGTTTGCATCAGTAGCGTTGTTCTCATATAGTCTATTTGCTTGCTTACGTTTTTTAGTAAGATTTCAAAAAAATGCTTATTCTAAATCAAATATAAATAAGCAAAATTCGGTTCGCTTAATACCTTGGAACATTGTTATTACGCATTGTTGTGGGTTGCCGTGTGCGATGATTGCATACATGCTTTTGCATTTTGTTTGCGATTTTGGATTTGTTTACAATAATTATTTCTTATTAATGGACTCAACTTTGATTCCTTCATACGTAATTATTATCGTGCTTATTCTTGCAAACGTTTCTACAATGATATTCTGTTCATACAGAAACTTAAAAGCATAGATTATTTTTAAATAGGGTTAGGGATGTAAATTAGGTGAGATTTTACTGCTTACTATAGTAATTTGACATAACGTACATTATCGGATAAATATCAGGTAATAATATACTAAAAAGTATTATTAAATAATAAGTTAAGCGAAATATTCTAAAACTGCTGTGCTTAATTCGCTTACGTTGTCAATAATCCTGTAAGATCCGTGTGCTTTAAGCTCACCAGGTTCAGCGTAACCCCAAGCGCATCCCAAGCAATCTAATCCGCATTCTTTTGCGCCGTCAGCATCAGTCCAACGGTCGCCAACCATAAGTGCTCTGTCTCCTTGAGACGCATCATAGCCTATTTGATCGAATACGTAGCGAATAACTTGCGCTTTAGTAGTACGCGACATATCTCTACTTGCGCCATAAATTCCGTCAATAAGATTGTTAAATCCAAAATAATCACAAATAGGTTTCATCTGATATTCAGGCTTGCAAGATGCGGTTGCTAAATAAAAACCTGCTTCGCGCAATTTAATAAGCTGCTCAGGAATACCATCGTATACTTTATTGAGCAAGCAGCCTGGAATTTTGCTTCCAGGAACATTCGGATCGTCAAATGTGGCAATCTCAGAATAATATTTGCGATAAATAGCAAGACCCTGCATCTGAAGATTTTCAGGAACTTTAATTCTTTGGAAGGATTCTAAAATAGACGGTCCTATAAAACGTTGCATTTCAGCATCGTCAGGAATAGGCTGACCTAATTCTTTCAAAGCAAGCTTAGCGCAGGTAATAATACCTACGTCAGACTTTGTTAAAGTGCCGTCAAGATCTAACAGCACAACATTTCGTGAGATTTTTCTCGAGTTCATCGAGCAATCACTCATAGTCAGGAATCCAGCCTTCGTGATGCATTTTCAAACGCTTATCTAGTAAAGTCTTTAATTCGTCTTCACTACGGCGCTCAAGCAACATATCCCAGTGTGTGCGAGACGGCTTGTTAAAATCGTCGTCAGGACGGTCGTCTTCGCCTTCGCGATGAGCAATCGAACCGCAGCGGCACTCCCATTCTTCAGGAACATCAGCACCTTGAGCAAAAGGAAGTATTGTGCGGTGACCCTTTGGGCACACATATGCCACATCCTCGCGTGCAGCAAAATCCACATTATCGTCAGATTCCAAAGATTTTGCACCAATGCTCATACCGCGTAAACTGCGTTCTGCCATAGTATCTCCTTATGTAGTACTTTATAAAACTACCTAATTGCACGGACTAGCTGTTAAAAATGTTAAACATCCGAATATGCTACAACGCCACGGTTCATAAGTAATGCAGCCTCGTGAGCGTTAGAGGCAAGATTTTTATCTACACCGCTTATAGCTTGTAAATACTCTCCCGCTGCGTAAAGTTGAGTAAGCAAATCAATAAGACGTTTTGCTTGACGAACAAAATCTCCGCCAGTATTGTCAGTATTTTGCAAAATGTCTGCTAAATCTGCTCCCTGAGCCCAATCGTACATAATATCAACCGCACCAAATTCAAGCGGTCTTAAAGCTGGAAGATGGGCGTTTGCGCACAATGCGCTGGTTCTAATAAATAGTTCCTTCATGCGCGAAACAGTTGTAAATACCGCTCCATTTTGACCACCAGGGTATCTTTTAGGCTCTCCGCCTGAAGCTCCCCTAGATTCGTACACTAAAGCAGATAAGCATGATAATAATTCAATAGGCGTAAGATTATTAAAAATTCCTTCGCAAATTGCTTCAGCAAAAACAATATCTAGTTCGTTATATAGTCTTCGCAACAATTGCCCGCGATTAGTAAGGCATAAAATATTTTGCTTGTTATTATCTTTAGAAGATTGTAAATAATCTAAACTGTAAAGAACATCGCAAATATGGTCAAAAGTGCGCGCAACAGAACCAGTACGAGATTCATAACGTTCACGCACTTGCTCAAGCTCCTTATGTTCGCGCATCCAATGGTATCCCCAACGTAAATGTTGTTGAATATCTGGGCATGCAGCGCAAGGATGCTTTCTTTCTTCTTCGCGAAGCAAAGAAATAGTGTCATCTAGCTTCTTAAAAGCTGCACTTCGTTCAGCATCCGTCTTAAATAAAGTGTGCTTAAGCTTACGACGCTGATCATGCTGAGCTTCTTTAAGTTTCATGCGCAGCTGAAGAAACTCAGCAAAATCCCCTTGTTCACAGTGAAAAGCTTCCTCATATCCCCTAAGAGCTGTTTCAAGCTCGTTCATGCGACTATGTAAGCGTTGGGCTGAAGCATTAGCTTCCCACTGTGCAAATGAGCAATCTAAAGTTGTGCGAGCAGTATCCGCATCGCTTGAATGCAGCAAATTAACAGCCATATTAAACGTTGGCACGAAGCTTGAATGTAAAGGATACACGCGCTTACTAGAAAGTGCTGCAGCTTGAGCTGGCACAAAATCAGCATGATCGACTAATACGGCATGACCAATATCGTCAATTCCTCGCCTTCCAGCACGGCCTGTAAGCTGTGTAAATTCGCCTGGAGTAAGAGGAACATGACCTGTGCCATCAAACTTTACTAGCTTTTCTACTACAACGCTTCTTGCAGGCATATTTAAGCCCAAAGCTAGTGTTTCTGTTGCAAAAACAACTTTAATAAGTCCGCGTTCAAATAGTGTTTCAACAATATGTCTAAATAATGCGATCATTCCAGCGTGATGAGCTGCAAAACCTTGTTCAAGCGAAAATCTGAATCTTTCAAAAGAAAGCGCATGCAAGTCTTCTTTTGAAAGTTGATTTGCAACCATGTTGTCAACGATTTTGCGAATTTCATACATTTCATCATCGGAAGTAAGAATTAATCCAGCATTCAAGCATTGCTGAACAGCCTGGTCGCAACCTGAGCGAGAAAAAATAAAGTAAATTCCAGGAAGCATCCCTAAGTAATCTAATTCGTCAATAACAGCCCAACGTTTAGGAGTATGTCGGCGAGTAGATTTATCTGACTCGGCTACTCCCCTTCTAACAATACGCTTTTTGCCTTTTCTATAACGGTATTTGCTGTCACTGTATGAATCCTGACGTCTACGAGCACGATGCTCCCATTCGTTAAGTTTCCTAGTTAATGCAGGATTTACGCGTTTAGTTTCTTTTCCGTTATTATCGCGGTCATACAAATCTAATAATTCAGGCTCAGTTCTGCCATCTTCTTGAATAACAACATGCCTTTCAAGAGGTACAGGCCTGTGCTCATCTACAACCAAATGTGTTGTTCCGCGCACAGATTCAAGCCATGCGGAAAAATCTTCTACATTAGAAACAGTTGCAGATAAACCGATGATTTTCACTGTTTTAGGAAGGTGAATAATAACTTCTTCCCAAACTGCTCCGCGGAATTTGTCTGCAAGATAATGAATTTCGTCAAGAATTACAAAGCCAAGAGAATTAAGCGTAATAGAGTTTTCATACAGCATATTGCGCAAAACTTCAGTGGTCATAACAACAATATCTGCTTCAGGATTTACAGATGTGTCTCCTGTTAGTAAACCAACATTTTTAGAACCGTATTGTTCGCAAAAATCATGATATTTTTGATTGCTTAAAGCTTTTATTGGCGTAGTGTAAAAAGCTTTTACGTTACGCTGTTGAGCTAAAAATACTGCAAAATCTGCAACAACAGTTTTTCCAGCACCTGTAGGAGCAGCAACTAGAACATTGTTTTCAGCTTCCAGCGCATCAATTGCTTCACGCTGAAAATCGTCTAAATCAAAAGGCAAAGAACGTTCAAAATCTGCGGCCATTGAACGCTCATGCTTCATAACTTCACGAAAAGCAGCAAAACGTTGAGCAGGAGACAATAAAACGTCACCGTCTTTGCAGTTATCTGTTTGTGAATTATGCAAAATATGCCCCGCGCTATCTTTATTGTTCAAATTGTTTTATGAGCTTTATAGTTTAATATCTTCTTCTCGAAGAGATTTTTCATCCCAGTGCTGCCATATTTTACGATGATTTTCGCGAATTTTTTGATGGCGTTCAAGCACTTTTTCTCTTGTTTTCTCATAGCGCTCTGCAGCTTTTTGAATAGGCAGAGTAAAAAGAGGATCTTTAGGCTCGTCGTCGTTTTCATTGGACTCGTTCAAGGCTTCAAACTTAGAGGCTGCACTATCTGTAAAGTTAAAGAAAGCCTTGGCTAGTTTTATTGCGCTTAAAACAACTACCACTACTCCGGCGGCAATCATGCACAGCATAAACACTGTGATGACTAGCCAAATCCACCATGGCATATTACTCCTCCGAGTTCGTGCTATCAGCGTGATTAACGCTTAATTCACGCTGTGCGCGGGCAATAATCATACTGCGCAATGTTTCTGGAGCAACAGCAGTAATGTGGCGAGCGTGAGCAATACAGAATGCTACGAACCAAGAATCTGAAGAAACCGTAAGATGAACCTCAACTCCGTTTCCGCAAGGTTTAATAGTAGCTCCAGATAAATTCTTTAAGAAATTAAGCTCTGTTTCGTCAGTAGTGAAGCAGGTTTCAGTACCATTGTCAAAACTCCACTTACGAAGTTCGCTAACTGGAACGTCTGGAATTTCTAACTTAGATACAGGCTCAACAACTTCCGCACGCTCGATTCTAGCTACGCGAAGTACCTGCCAAATTCGAGGCAAGCCATTTGCTTTATTAATAGTCGTATCTTTAGAAACAAACTCGCGCTTATCTTCAGGTGTTTGATTCTCAACATCAGTCCAAACAGCAACGTAGTAAACGCCTTCATCAACATAAATTTTTGAAGGAGCCACAACTTTGCGTCGAATACAGCCAGCTCCATCGGTGTACTCCATATCCAACAAGGCGGAGGCATTGATAGCACTACGAACAATCGAGCAATTGCGAGGCTCGATTTCGTAGCCTGTTAAGCTTAGCCAAGGAGTTTGGCCTGGAAGCACGTGGCGACGAAGACGCTTATACAACGATTCAGCTTGCGTTCGCTGCTCAACTGGTAACAGTAGAGAGTGCGCCAAATAGTTAGCAGACGCAGTTAGCATACTCAAATACTGTTGAGAAATGCCGGCAAGACGCTCCAAACCCAAAGAGTTTGTTGCAGAAACAATGCCCTCGTTTTCAAGAAGAGTCCAATCAATGTCAAAGAATTGGCTGCCTGCCATTTCACCATCGTCGGAAACAGTAGTAAGCGTATTAATATCTTTGTGAAGAATGGTAACGAAACGACGAAGCTCATCCTCATTCTTCGGCTTTCCAATAAAACGCTCAGCTAGTTCGTTTAATGGGAATTCTTCGCCAAGGTGAGCAGATAAGAAAAGCATCAAACGCAAACGACGATCAACTTCGCTGCCCGTTTGGAAGGATGAGCCTTTCTTTGTGTGAGATTTATCTGCTTCAGCATCTTGCGCTTCAGAATTTTGCAAAGGTGCTTCGTTGTTTTCTTCGCTATCAAGTTTGTTATTTTCGTTGCATGCTGCAAAATTTACTGCTGCGTGCAAGCGACGGTGGAAAGCGTCAACTGCCTCTTGAGGGCTTACAACGCTTGAGCCTGGATGCTCGAGCACAAACATTGCTAAATCGTCTGCATCCGTATAAGCAACGTTTAAGTGTTCTCCGTCAACGTCAACTGTTGCTGCAAAACGACGAGAATCAATAACTTTCACCAAAGAATCAGGAAGCATTTGAGTGCCTAAACCAGGCGCAATAGAATCCAAACCTAATCCTGGAATAGGAGTTTGAGGAACTCGTGGAGCTGTGCGAGAAGCACGCTGTTGCTCATGCTGATCTGATTCGAGAGAAGAAATAGACATTGAGCGAGCAAGATAATTTGCCGCTGCTAACACTGGCAATTCAGATTGGTCAAAACGTAAACGTACGCGAGGCTCATCGCCTAATTGTAAGCGATACGAAGCAAAGTCTTGGCCTTCGGACTTCGATGAGTATTCAGGCTGCCTAGACTCGATTGCAATTCCCATGGCTGCTAGTTTTGCGCGATCTCGCTGGAATTGTTTTGCGAATGCTGCTTTTGCTGCTTGATCAGCAAGCTCGCCATAAGAATCTGCGTATGCTTTAACGCGTTGTGCAATTTGCCGCGAAGTCAGCCATTGCGGGAATGCGGAAGACAATACAGCGAGCACATCGAGCTCGTGTTTGCCCCATTTGTCGGAAAAACGTCGCCTTCCGTTGCTTCCTTCTACCATTGGTCCTCACGTATCATGTTTGAAATCTGTTTACTTATGTGTAAGTGCATGCAAAACTTGCAAAATGCAGTTTTATTTGCGTTGCATTATTACACAACCTTTTCTATTTTAATGGTGTTTTGCGGTACGTGTGGACATTTTTTGAAAAAAGTTACAATAATTCTATATTTTTTGTTCACACAAACACAAACAACGTTGAAAATACGCCATTTTTTCGCGACACGCCATACTAGACCCATGAATCTGGCTCAATTCCTTGCGGTCCAACAAATTCTCCATTTGGAACATAACTTGGCTCACCAGTGTCTTCTAATACTGCGTCAGCAAACATTGATACCTGGTTGCCAAAAGTCCAATCTCCCCTAATAGTAACCGATTTTGCGGCAGCTAAAGCTGGTACGGAGTACGGGAATCTCTCGTTAAAATCGTTTATGTTCTTGTAATAGCGTGGATCCAAGTCAATATCTGGGAATATGTAATTTCCATCTTCCATCTCGTAAGAATCAGTAAGATGGAATCTGTCGGATCGCATAATAAACAAGTCATTCGTGGTTTTAACAGGCAAGAAACGCATACGGTCTACTTCCACGCAAAGCGCTTCGTCAAAAAGCGATGCAACAGCGCCCATTGCTGTTTCTAATTGAACTACTGGAGTGCTTGTTTCGTCAGTTGGGTCAACTGTTTTTCTGTTGCAAATAACAGGAAGAGGCAAAACGCCATCATATTCTTCCAGCTTTTTTTGCAACGCGTCAACACGAACCCAAATATTATTCGTATTAAAATATGGATGCTTTTTAATACTTTGAGCACTTCTACGATCTTCCGGATGAACCTGTGTCATTTCGCGAAGCATTAATCTTCCAGTTTGAGCATCTCGAACAATATGCCCACCTTTTCGATCAGCTTGGGTTCGTTTTGCCACTTCAATCATGATTGGAGCGCCAGTATTTTCAAAATGCTGTGCAAGTGTTCTTGAAGGTCTTGCGCCTAAGTTGTCGGAATTTGAGATAAACAAATACTCAATACCGTGTTCTTTTAAAGCTTGTAATAATTTAGATTCCCACAGAGTTGAAAAAATATCCCCATGTCCAGGAGGACACCATTCAAGACCATGATCTTTTTCGTAAGAAACTGGCTCTCCTGTTTCTTCAACAAGTTTAGGCTCTTGATGCTGAATAATTTCAACCGGAATATCTTCCTGAATAAACTTACGATTGCGTTTTAACACTTGCAAAGTATCGTGAGAAGTACGGAAAGAGTTCATAAAAATCAGTGGAAGCTCAACTCCTAAACGCTGACGTGCTGTAAGAACCTGACCGATAATAATATCAATAAAGCGCATTTGGCGAGCTTTATGTCTGCGAACTGGAAGTAAAGATTTTGCGCAAGACAATCCCATAGAAGTTCCCAAGCCGCCGTTCAGTTTAATAAACGCTGTTTTTGCGAATGCGTTTACTGCTTTATCGTGATCAATAGTTTCGTAAATTTCGTGAAAAGTTGGCACGCTTTTAATAGGCTCAATTGTGCTTTCGCGAATAAACTCCCCTGAATTATCTCCAGATTTATTTAAGCTCCAAACATTATACAAGTGCTCAAATTGTTCAATAGCAATTTCGCTCATTCCTTGTTCGCGCATCTTTGCAGCGGACAATTCAAACGCGCCATCCATGTATTAGCCTCCTTGTATGCATGTGGCCATAAATAGTTTATGACCCTAATAGTTTAGCTACAAAAAGCGTAGTCAGCAACTAAAGTCACTAACTACGCTTCCTAAATTTTGCTACAAATTTTAGCTACAAGCTAAGCTTTTGGATTATCTTTTTTAATATCTTTATGATTATCCTTTGGCTTATTTTTTGATTTGTTGCCAAAATTGCTTTGAGCATTCTTAAGATTTTCTTCTGTCTCGTCGCCAGTTTTTAAGTGATGCTCATCATAGCCTTGTATGTAGCGAGTTCTACGCCAATGATGGATAGAAGCATTAGTTCCACGGTGATGGACGTGATACTTACGAGGAGTACCACCATAAGGCAATTCCTTAACCTCGTCGGCCACAGCCATCTGGTTCACGTTAGAAGGATCCATAATAGCGATTGGTGCAACAGGATCTGCCTCTGTTGGAGCCGCAGTACGATTCTTCAAGTGAGCTGGGAGCCATTCTGCAAACCAAGATAGCGCAAGGCAAATCAGGAAGTATATAACTGCTGCCACGCTTAAAGTTTGCAAAATATTAAAGTACATTGATCCAAGTCGACGAGACTCCTGGAGCAAATCAGTGTACATAATAATCGAACCAAGTGCAGTATCCTTCAAAACAACAACAAGCTGAGTTACTGCAGCAGGCATCATAGCAATAATAGCCTGTGGCATTTCGATTTGCGTAAGAGATTGGTATTCACTTAAGCCTAATGCTAACGAAGCTTCGCGCTGTCCATTTGGAAGATTACCAACGCCTGCTCTAACAAGCTCGGCAACAACGGAGCCGTTGTACATAATCAAAGCAAGAACTACAGCCCAGTAAGATGCCTCTTTCATGCCAGAAAGTGCAAACGCTCTCCACAAGAAAATCATAAGCATTAATACTGGTACAGCTCGGCAGAACTCAACTATTACTGCAGAAATGCTACGAATAATGAAATTAGGTAAAAGACGGCACAATCCAAAGAATAAGCCAAATATTATGGAACCTACCACAGCAAGCATAGAAGCTTTCAAAGTCATCCATAATCCTGGAAGATAGAAATCAACCCATGCTTCAGTTTCAATAGCTGGATTCCACAATACCGAGGAAAGCTGGTTTTCTCCTTCTGGTGGATTACTAAGTCGCATTAGTACAGCAATAACAAATAAAGCAAACACGCAGGCTGCAATAATATTTGCTACTCGAATCTTCCTAAGAGCTTTAGGACCCGGAGCGTCAAATAATAATGATTGTTCACGTTGTTTAGCCATCACTATCACCTTCTTACAGCAAGCTTGTTAGACAGATACGTTGTCAAAATTCCAATAGGAATAATGAGGATGATGTATCCTAAGGCGAATATTAAGAAGATTGGTACGATTAAATCCGCATGCTTCTCAATCATTTCGCTCATCATTGTTGAAGTTTCTGTTGCAACAGATGCTGCTGCAGCAACTGTAGAGTTTTTAAGCAATGCAATAAAAGTGTTACCCAAAGGTGCTACAGATCCGCAGAATGTTTGTGGCAAAATAACTTGCGTTGCCGACTGGAAGAAGTTTAATCCAAGAGCGCGGCAGGCTTCAGCTTGACCAACAGGAACAGTGTTAAGTCCAGATCTTAAAGATTCGCACACAAACGCTGCCGTATATAGTGATAATCCAGCAATTGCAAGCCAGAAGAAATTCACTTCAAAAATTGGTGAGAAACCAAGCTTAAGCTGAGCGTACACGCCTAACACCATGAAAACCATGATGATTGTAAGAGGCATGTTTTTAAAAAGCTCAACGTAGGCAGTTGCAACCATGCGCAAAGAAGCCACAGGGCAAATACGCATCGTAACAAGTATTACACCAATTATTGTTGAAAACAGTACACTCCATAAGGTGATTTCAATATTGACCAAGAATGCTCCTGGAATATTGTAGGAGGTAAAAAGTTGCACGAAATCTTGCATATTACATCTCCCCCTCTTGAGGAATTGGCGGATTATACTTTGCGTTTGGCTTAAAACCAGTTCCGCGCAAATTATCGTCTAGAGCTCGCTTCCAAGATCCGTTACGAATCATGTCTTTTAATGCGGCGTTAATTTTCTTAGCTAAGCCAGTATTGCCTTTTTTGATGCCAATTCCGTAATATTCTGCGGTAAATGGCTTGCTAACAAGCTTTAAACGGCCTCTAGAAGCTGTAGCTAGGCCAGCAAGAATAATATCGTCGGTAGTTACAGCATCCACTATTCCTGAGAATAATGCAGTTGCACATTCCGCGTAGCCTGGCTGTTGCATAAGTTGTACTTTTGAAGAGAACTTTTCTTTAACAACTATTGCGGATGTTGAACCAGATACTGAGCATAAACGCTTACCGTCTAAATCGTTCGGGCCATTTACTTTATGCTCGCCTTTGCGAACTAGCAAATCTTGGCCGGCAATAAAGTAAGGTCCTGCGAACGAAACCATTTTCTTTCGAGCGTCAGTAATGGAATATGTTGCAACAATCATATCGACATCACCGTTTTGAAGCATTGTTTCACGCTGCTTAGATGGTGATTCTTTCCATACGATTTGATCTTCTGAATAGCCAAGCTTTTTGGCAACATACTTAGCAACGTCAACGTCGAATCCAACGTAAGTTCCTGCTTTTTTGAAACCCATACCAGGCTGATCGAATTTAATACCAATGCGTATTGCTTTTTTACCATCGCTACGATCGCAAGCTGTAAGCGGCATAACGCAGCATACGGTACAAAGCATCGCTAGTATCGCACGAAAAATGCGATTATGTAATATTTTCATATCTTTTCCCTTCATAAGAACTGTTTTTCGCATGTTTTGGCGTTTAAGCTAAAACGAAATTGAAAAAAGCGCTATTAGTGCGTAAGAATCTTGGAAAGGAAATCTTTTGCTCGATCAGTTTTTGGATGCTCGAAGAATTCATCTGGAGTACCCTGTTCGAGGATTTGACCATCGGCCATAAACACAATTCTGTCAGCAGCTTTACGAGCAAAGCCCATTTCGTGCGTAACACAAATCATTGTCATGCCTTCTTTTGCAAGCTCAACCATAACATCCAGTACTTCGTTAACCATTTCTGGGTCGAGTGCGGAAGTTGGTTCGTCAAAAAGCATAACTTTTGGTTGCATTGCGAGCGCTCGAGCTATTGCTACGCGCTGCTGCTGTCCGCCTGAAAGTTGCGAAGGCATTTTATTAGCCTGATTGTCTACGCCTACTCTAGTGAGTAATTCCATGGCAAGAGTTTCAGCGCTTTGCTGATCCATGTGACGAACTTTCATTGGTGCAAGAGTGACGTTTTCAAGAATCGTTTTGTTTGCAAAAAGATTAAATGACTGGAATACCATTCCAACTTCTGCGCGCAAGGCTGCAAGCTCTTTGCCTTCCTGTGGAAGTGGCTTGCTGTCTATGCGAATATCTCCCGAATCAATTGTTTCAAGACGGTTGATTGTACGGCACATTGTTGATTTTCCAGAACCGGATGGGCCAATAATAACGAGAACTTCGCCCTTATTGACAGTGAGATTAATATCTTTAAGCACATGTAATTTTCCGAAATGCTTTTCGACATGGCTTAATTCTACAAGGGGATTTGCCGCTTTGAGCACTTTAGAAGTGCTATTAGTCATATCCTCGGCGTTTGGATCTGACTTTGATACTTGCTTATCCATAAAAAGAAGTCTAGCTAAGCTGTGTTACGGTTATTTATCGCCAC
Organism: Gardnerella greenwoodii 00703Dmash; assembly: GCF_000263635.1. Taxonomy (GTDB): domain Bacteria; phylum Actinomycetota; class Actinomycetes; order Actinomycetales; family Bifidobacteriaceae; genus Bifidobacterium; species Bifidobacterium greenwoodii. Next base: position 192,305 of record NZ_ADEV01000009.1, on the reverse strand, counting down.
CGTTACGTTTTGTTACTCTTAGGTTACAAAAAAGCCGCTGATTGAGGATTATTAAATCAACAATCAACGGCTTTGTAACAATATGTTACGAGTAGATTTTATTTACTCGTCTTCTTCTGGATCGTAGTCTACGCCAGTTTCTGCGCGCTGTTCGTCAGAAATTGGAGCTGGAGCGCCAGTTAGAGGGTCTCTACCGCCGCCAGCCTTAGGGAAGGCGATTACGTCGCGAATTGAGCTTGCGCCTGCCAAAATTGCAGCAGTACGATCCCAGCCCAAAGCAATACCAGCGTGAGGTGGAGCACCGTACTTGAAAGCTTCAAGTAAGAAGCCGAACTTTTCGTCAGCTTCAGCCTTGTCGATTCCAAGAACGTTAAGAACGCGGTCTTGAATATCGTCGCGGTGAATACGAACAGAGCCGCCGCCCATCTCATTACCGTTGCACACAATATCGTAAGAATCGCTCATTGCATGCTCTGGATCTTTATCGAATTTATCAATCCAATCAGCAGATGGCATTGTGAACGGATGGTGCATAGAAGTCCACTTGGAGTGACCAACTGCAACATCGTCATCGTCTGGATCATCAGTGCGCTTAAACAGTGGGAAGTCAACAACCCAAGTAAAAGCAAACTCATCTGGGTGAAGCAACCCTGCGCGGCTTGCAAGTTCTACGCGAACTGCGCCAAGCAAAAGCTGGGAAGACTCACGAGAGCCTGCTGCAAAGAATACTGCGTCGCCATCTTCTGCTCCAACAGCTTCTTTAAGTCCTGCGCGCTCTTCTTCGCTAAGATTCTTAGCAACAGGGCCTTTAAGCTCGCCGTCTTCGCCGAAGACTACGTAAGCCAAACCCTTAGCACCACGCTGCTTAGCCCAATCCTGCCATGCGTCAAACTGGCGACGAGGAGTTTCAGCACCGCCCTTAAACAGCACAGCTCCAACGTAGGAAGCTTGGAACACGCGGAATGGAGTGTTCTTAAAGAAGTCAGTCAACTCAATAAGTGGGTTTCCAAAACGCAAATCTGGCTTATCGGAACCATACTTATCCATTGCTTCCTGCCAGGTAATACGAGGCAAAGGAAGAGTGATTTCGTGGCCTGCTTCCTTCCAAATAGCAGCAATAACGCGCTCGGCCATAGCCATAACGTCTTCTTGACTTGCAAAGCTCATTTCCATATCGAGCTGAGTGAACTCAGGCTGACGATCAGCACGGAAGTCTTCATCACGGTAGCAGCGAGCAAGCTGATAGTAGCGTTCAACGCCAGAAACCATGAGCAACTGCTTTAAGAGCTGTGGAGACTGTGGAAGTGCGTACCAAGAGCCTGGAACCAAGCGTGCTGGAACAACAAAGTCTCGAGCGCCTTCTGGAGTGGACTTAATAAAGGTTGGTGTTTCAACTTCCGTAAAGTCCATATCTTCCAAAGCGTGACGAGCAGCCTTAGCCATGTTAGAACGAAGCTTTAGATTGCGCTGCATAGATGGGCGACGCAAATCAAGGTAGCGATACTTCAAACGAACATCTTCGCTAGGAAGCTTGTTTTCGGACTCGTTTTCCAAAGCTGTAGAAACCTGGAATGGAAGAGCGTCGGATTTAGCGAGAATAGTAACAGTTTGAGCAACAATCTCAATTTTACCTGTTGCCAAGTGGTCGTTCTCATTTCCGTCTGGGCGCAAGCGAACCTCGCCGGTTACCTGCACAACAAACTCGCTTCTAAGCGGGCGTGCAGTTTCCTCATCATAAATAACAACCTGCACCAAGCCTGTGTTATCACGGACATCAACAAAGGCAACGCCACCGTGGTCACGGCGACGATCAACCCAACCAGCAATGGTTACTTTTTGCCCGACTAATTCTTCAGTCACTTCAACGGCATGATGTGTACGATACGCCGTCTGGCTCATAAGTCCACTTCCTCTACGTTCTAATAATGGTGTATTCATTTTTGTTGACATAAATTGCGTTTAATATTCAAGCAATTTTGCACGAATATTATTTAGCGCAAGAAACTGTCTGCCGGGCATAAACAGTATCCGGTTGCCACGACGTGGCGTCTGCTACCGTCTGCTCGCCAGTAATAATATTTTTTACCTCGTCTTTGGAAGACTCAGACTCGGTGCTGTCTGCTGGGAACCATACGTAAGGAATACCCAGCTTATCTGCATACTTGATTTGCTTACCAAGTTTTGCTGCAGTAGGTGCAACATCTGTTGCAATACCGCGCTCGCGAAGCTTCCTAGCAATCTCATTGCATGCTGGACGATCTTCCTCATTCCAAACTGCCACAAGAACCGCTGCAGGAGAAATTCTAGAAACTGTAGCACCAGCGCTGTGAAGCATGTAAGAAACCAAGCGAGACAATCCAATAGAAAGACCTACGCCTGGATACTTCTTTTTGCCTTGAGAAACAAGATTATCGTAGCGTCCGCCAGAGCAAATAGAGCCTAAAGATGCTGCATTATCGAGGAAAGTTTCGTAAACGGAACCAGTGTAGTAGTCAAGTCCTCTAGCAATCTTCAAATCTGCAACAACAGCGCCCGGACGAATTCGTGCAGCTTCGTCAACAATCATTGCGAGCGTTTCAACACCTTCTGTAGCCAAAGCGTACGATTCGTTATCTTCGCTCGTAGAAATATTGTGTTTAATGCAGAGAGATTCGAAACTAGACTTTAGTTTTTCCCCAGTTTTTGCAGTAAGCTCAGCCAATTCTAAGCAGGCAGCAGCTTGAGACTCATTAGCTCCGCACTCTTTTATAAGAAGCTTAGATACTTCTTCTGCACCAATTTTGTCTAGCTTGTCGATTTCGCGAAGAACACCTTCAATATCTGTTAAACCAATACCGCGGTAAAAACCTTCGGAAAGCTTACGATTATTTGCGTGAACTGTAGCTTTTGGTAAACCAAATTCTCTCAATCGTTCAAGAGCTTCAACCATAACCAAAGGTAGTTCAACTTCGTAATGGGAAGGAAGTTCGCCGTTGCCAACAACATCAATATCTGCTTGAACAAACTCGCGGAAACGACCTTCTTGAGGACGCTCCCCTCGCCAAACTTTTTGCATTTGCCAGCGTTTAAACGGGAATGTTAAATCTCCAGTATGTTCAACAACGTAACGGCTAAGCGGAACTGTTAAATCAAAATGCAAGCCAATTCGTTCTTCCACAGGAGTGTCAGATTCGTGACCAACTTCTTGCAATCTTGACAATAAATAAATTTCTTTACTTGTTTCGCCTTTTTTCAACAAACTTGAACCTTGTTCTACGGCGCGCGTTTCTATGCCAATAAAACCGTTTAGTTCAAAGACTTCTCGAAGTGTATCTACTACTCGCTGTTCAACAGCGCGTTCACTAGGAAGCCATTCAGGGAAACCTGATATAGATGAGCCTTGTACCATGTCCACTATAATAGGTGGTGTTGCGGAAAAATCATGGCTTACCGTCATACTTATTCGTAACATTGTTACCGTGCATCTGCTGTAAGGAGTCGACCGTGACCGAACAGACTAAACCTGAAGAAACTACTAAAACTACTACCGCGCCAAAGCCACTTGCTCCATCGCCAGCAAGCTTCGCGCATAAGACTCGTGTTGTTGCTCAAGCACCAACTATTTCTTATAGTGAAGAGGATATTAAATCCGCAAAAACCTTTGGCCGTGTTGATGAAAATGGCACTGTTTATGTTACTGAAAACGGTGCTGAACGTGAGGTTGGTCAATACTCCACTGGAACTCCTGAAGAAGCATTGACTTTCTACATTCACCGCTACCTTGATTTGAAGATTAAGCTCGATTTATTCGCTAAAAGGTTGGAATCAACCAACGTAAAAGTGAAGGAAATTGATGAAACGCTTAACACTTTGCAAGAAGAATTAGCTGAGCCTGCAGCCGTTGGTGACCTTGCTGCTTTGCGTGCGCGACACGCCGAGCTTAAAGCAAAGGGAGATGAAAAGAAAGAAGAAATTGCAAAAGCTCGTAAAGAGGCTCTTGAAAAAGCTTTGAAAGAGCGTGCAAATATTGTAGAACGCGCTGAAGCATTGGTTGCTAAAATGGGCGATTCAACAAATTGGCGTGAGCTTAACGATAAGCTTCGCTCTCTTTTCGACGAGTGGCAGGAGCATCAGCGCACTACTATTCATTTGAACAAGGCTGATGCAGACGCTTTGTGGCAGCGTTTCTCTAAGGCTCGTTCCGCATTCTCCCAAGCTCGTAACTCCTGGGTTAAGGAGCGTGAACATGTTCGCAATAATGCTAAGCAGCTTAAGGAAGCAATTATTGCTGAAGCTGAAAGCTTGAAGGATTCAACTGACTGGCGTGAAACTTCTACTAAGTTTAACGCTTTGATGGATCGTTGGAAGAAGGCTGGCAATGCTGGACGTCAGCATGATGATGCTTTGTGGGCTAAGTTCCGTGAGGCTGCTGACGCTTTCTACCATGCTCGACAGGCTGATCGTGAAAAGTTGAATGCTGGAGAGCATGAGAATCTCGCGAAGAAGGAAGCTTTGCTCGTAAAAGCAGAAGCGTTGCTGCCTGTAGAAAATGAGGAAGCTGCTAAGAAGGCTCGTAAAGCTTTGTCTGAAATTCAAGAAGAGTGGGATGCGATTGGATTTGTTCCTCGAGAAGATATGCGTCGCATTGAGGCTCGCTTGAATGATGTAGATAAGAAGATTAAGTCTGTTGAAGAGGCTGCTTGGAGAGATGCTGATCCTGAAGCTAACGCTCGTAAGTCCAGCTTTGCTTTGCAATTGGAAGCGCAGCTTGAAGAGCTTAACGCTGCTATTGCTAAAGAAACCGACAAGAAGCGTAAAGCTAAGTTGGAAGCTGAAAAAGCGACTAAAGAACAGTGGCTTAATGCTGTTAAGTAATTAGTTTTATAAATTAAATAAAAATATGGGGTTGCTTGAAAAATCAAGTTGCCCCATATTTATTTTTGATTAGATTCTTCCATTAAAGATTTAGCAAGTTGCACAAAAGTATTAGCAAGCTGTGAATTATCTAACTTTCCGTCTTCGTTTAGAACCGCAGGACGTCCCGCTTCACCAATTTCTCTAAGAGTTGGGTCAAGAGGAAGCTGAGCTAAAAGAGGAACATTAGTATGAAGAGCTTCACAAAGCTGTTCGCTAACTCTTTTTCCGCCCCCGGATCCGAATATTTCCAAGCGCTCGCCATTATTTTCAAACCAACTCATATTTTCAACAACGCCTCGAACACTCACAGGAATTTGCAAAGCCATAAGACCTGCCCTAACCGCAACGTCCGACGCACTAGGCTGAGGTGTTGTAACAACAACAAGCTCAACGTTTGGTAAAGTTTGAGCCACAGCAAGTGCCATATCTCCTGTACCAGGTGCTAAATCAAGCAAAAGAACATCTGGACTTCCCCACCAAACGTCTGAAAGAAACTGTTCTAACGAACGCTGTAAACGCGGTCCTCTCCACAAAATAGCACGATCAGTTCCAGCAAACATGCCGATTGAAATAAGCTTTACTCCCCAAGACACAACTGGCATAAGCATGCCGTTAAGATTAGTTGGCTGAGAGTTTACTCCGAACATGCGTGGTAAAGAAAAACCGTATACGTCCGCGTCGATTGCTGCAGTATCGTATCCTAAAGCTGCAAAAGTTGCTGCTAAATTAGCGGTTATAGAAGATTTTCCAACGCCGCCTTTTCCTGAAGCAATAGCAAAAATTTTCGTGCGCGTACCTGTTTTATTAAAAGGATTTTCTCTGCGCTCAGCTTTCAAATCTTCTACTAGTTTTTCTAGCTTATCTTTACTCATTGCGCTAGAAGTAACATGTGGTATAAGAGTTGCTTGAGGATATTTAGATACAGCTTCTTTTACTCGTTCTGTAATAATTTCAGCTAATGGGCAGTTTGGCACAGTAAGTTCAAGCTTTATTTCTACGTTATAAACTGGTTTAGAAGCATCTAAATTTTCAGCTTCAATAACACTAACGCCAGTTACCATATTTAGTTCTGTAACCGAACGGCCTAATTCTGGATCAATAACGCTACCCAGCAAATCGTAAACGCGTGTTTCGAGTTCGCTCGTGTTCATTTATGCTATGATTCCTTAGTTATTAATATCAAGAGAATTTTCGCCAGCTTTTTGTAGAGCTTCTTCCACACTTCCAGTTTCCAAAAGAACACTAAACTGATTTTCGTTAATCATTGGAATAGAAAGTTCTTGAGCTTTGGTTGCTTTAGAACCAGCATTTTCTCCCAAAATTACGCAGTACGTGTTTTTACTAACTGATCCTGAAGCTTTACCGCCTCGAGACACTATTGCTTCCTTTGCTTCATCCCTACTAAAGCCTTGCAAAGATCCTGTTACAACAACAGTTTTACCAGCTAGAGTTTGAGCAAGGGATGATGTTTCGACTTTTCCAACTACCCCTGCTTCTTGCCAAGAGTGCAAAACTTCAAATCTCCAGTTACTACTATCTTTTGCTTGCTTAAACCAGTCGTAAACAGCTTGAGCAATTTCTGGGCCAACGCCATCAATTTGCGTAAGCTCTTCAACAGACGCGTTCGCAATATTTTCTAAAGATCCTAATTTTGCTGCTATCAGACGCGCTGTTGGTGGGCCTAGTCTACGAATAGAAAGCGCAACTAAAACGCGCCACAGGGCAGCATTTTTGCCTTTTTGGGCTATTTCTTCAAGCATGCTGCGAGTAGTTTCCGATGGTCTTGTGTACCACGGAACGTTAATTGTTTCTTTTGAGTTATTTGAAGCTCGTTTAGTTTTCCAAAAAACTACTTGAGCATCTTTTGGAACCTGAAATTCTGGATATTTAGAATCAAATTCACTGTTCTGATCCAAATCTTCAGCTTCAATGTTTTGACTCGAAGATTCAGCAAATTTCGCTTCAATTGTGCGCGTCCAGAATGCTCGCACTTGCCTCCAAAGACCAGATCCCCCAATTTTTCGAGTATGCTTTTTTAATTTTCCGTCTTTTCCTACTTCTTGCCATTCTTCAACAAGCGGAATTTCCTTCCAAACCATAACATTTTGTAAATCGTTAGCTGTTATGCTAAAAATTCCAGATTCGCTTTTAAGCACAGGAATTTGAGGCTTAGGTAACGTTAAATTAGCAGGAGGAACATAAGGCTTCTGCATTGAGCCTCTTTGAACCACAATCTTATCAATATCCGGGCAGTAAACTTCAGCGGTAGATGGCCTAGAATCTTCAGGATTTGTAAGAGCTAAAGCGGCGTTATCTCCCAAATTCTCAATATCAAAAGCCTGCCTAGAAGCCAAGTGAATAATACGTTCAGTAAGCTGAGCTGGGCAGTTTTCTACATTCGGACAGCGAATATCTTTATCTCCCTGTTTTGCTGGAGCTAATTTTGTTCCGCAAGAAGGGCAATACTCAGGCATAACAAATTTTCGTAATTGGTTTTCACGGCCTTCTCTTGCCTTTAAAACAGGCCCAACTAATTCCGGAATAACATCTCCAGCTTTGCGAACCACAACAGTATCGCCGATAAGCACGTTTTTATGCTCAACTTCGTAAGCGTTATGAAGAGTTGTTCTGGAAATAGTAGATCCTGCAACAGTTACAGGCTCAAGAATTGCCACAGGCGTAACTCTTCCTGTTCTTCCAACCTGAACAACAATATCCTTCAAATAAGTGTTAACTTCCTCCGGAGGATACTTATATGCAATAGCCCATCTTGGGGCTCTTGAAGTTGCTCCAAGATTGCGCTGCAATGCGCGGTCATCAACCTTTACAACAATTCCATCCAATGCGTGCAAAATATTTGCCCTATGCTCGCCATAATAATCAATCATGTCTTGTATTTCGGCAAAATTAGTTACTCTACGCGTGTATGGAGAAACTGGAACACCCCACTGTTTGTAAAAATTGTATGCGTCAGACTGGTTAAAAGTTGTTTCACTATTAGCATGACTTGAGTTTGATTTCCAGCGAAGCTCCCCCAAGCCGTGTGCGAAGAAGCTTAAATGACGAGTTGCGGTAATGCGCGGATCTTTTTGACGAAGCGAACCTGCAGCAGCGTTTCTAGGATTTGCAAAAGCTGCTTTTCCAGCGTCTTCCTGCTCCTCGTTAAGCTTACGAAAATCAGCCCATTTCATAAAAACTTCGCCGCGAATTTCAACAAATTCAGGAATATCGTCAGGATTTTCAGCATGAAGCTGAGTTGGTATTGCTTCAATCGTCCTAACATTAAGAGAAATATCTTCGCCTGTGACTCCATCTCCTCTAGTAAGCCCCTGCTCAAGAGTGCCGTTTCTGTAAATAAGATTTAACGCAAGGCCGTCAATTTTTACTTCGCAAGTCATAGGAAGCGGCTTGGATTCAGGCCATTGCAAATCTCGAAGAACACTGTTGTACCAATCGTGTAATTCGTCAATAGAAAACACGTCATCCAAACTCATCATTCGCGAAGGATGTTTTACAGAAGTAAAATCGTTGGAAAAAGTTCCACCTACGCGGTGCGTTGGAGATTGCGGAGTGTCAAGTGTTGGAAAAGCTGATTCCAGAGCACTTAATGCTCGTATACGCGCATCATAAGCTGCATCCGAGCTTGTTGGAGCATCTTCAACATAGTAGGCAATTTGATCAGATTGCGTCCACGCTGCTAATTTTGCCCACAAGCGTGCAGCCTGTTCAGTAGTAAGAGATGTAGGCTGTAGATTTGAAAGAGCTAAAGCGTCAGCATCGGTAGGTTCTAGTTTATGAATCCACTCATCTGTGTCAACATTAGGATTCCAAATATGAGCATTAGAGTGCGCTTCATCAGTTACAGCTGGCTCATCAAAATCGTCAAAAAGCGTCCATTGAGAGCTTTGTGACGCTGTATTACCATAAGCAGCACTCATAAAAATCCCCTTTCAACCCAAATATTTAGCGTAATCTACTACGCTATTTAGCATCTTAAGCATTTAGTGAACGCAAGAATTGAGATTGCACAGCGCCTTCCAAATCTTCGTTTGAAGTCATGCGAATATTAGCAACGCACAAAGTTCTTGCAATAACAAACATTCCTTCATCAACCGTAAGTTTTGCAGCTTTGCCAATAATATGGCTGGCTTCAATATTTGGCCAAACAGGAATATCGTCATTCATAAAATTCTGCTTCACATCGTCCATATTAGCCGGAGCTTTATAACACTGCGAGCGCATTCTAGATAGCAGTTCTTCTAGTTCCATTTGCAATGGTTCTATTCTTCCTGGGGCTAAATAATCAGCCATACGATACGCGCTTGCAGCAAGTGCAAACCTGTCTTGCATCCATGCAGCGTACGCTAGTCGATAGTATGCGAATGCTGCATCATCTTTGTCGAAAGATACTCTCAAAGCGTTTAAGCATGCTGCTATAACAGATGACCAGTCTTCTTTTTGAGATAATTCTGCCGCAAGTTTTAAGTGAGATAGTGCGTATGTTGGAGCGTAAGCAACCATCGTGTTTAAGTGCTTTAATGCAGCCTCATGCTTATTCAATTGCGAAAGTAAGTCTGCTAACTCCATGTGCGCGTAGAACAATCCGTCTGGAATAAGTAGTGTATGCTCTTCTGGTGTTGCAAATATGTGATTGTACACAACTCTTTCCGCATATGAGTTAAAGTAGCGTGGAACAACATTTTCTACCGCAAACATTGAGTCGAATTTAGCAATATTCTTCTCGTATTCTTCTATTGCAGTGCTAATGTCGCCTTCCATAAGTTGCTCTTGGGCTCGAATACGCATGTTTCGTATGTTTTGCGAAGCTTTGAATGAAAGTTCAGGTATGTCTGTTTCATCAATAAGAGCTCTTGTTACACTGTCTGCTTTTTCACTAAGCTCAGGATCTGCAATTTGCTCAATAATATTCATTGCTTCTCTAGCTTTTTCTGCTGTTGTTTGAATTGGCTGAGATGCAATATGGTGGAAGTCTGTAACAGCTTGCTGCAAAAGGTCTTCTCGTTGAATCGATAATCCTTGTGCGTGTGATGTTCCAAGTATTTCTTCTTGTTCTTCGCTAAATATTGTGTCGGAAAACTCAGGCTCTTCTTGCGCTCCTCTAGGCGCGAAGCAAGTGTCATGCATGTCGAATGATGCTTCTACTGAGCCTAAAGTGTAGTCTTCGCGCATGCTCATTGTTGCATTAGATTGCTTATATATTTCCATTGGATTTTGCAAACCGTGAGCACGAATATGTTTAATAAATTTTTCGCGTTCAAACGTTACTGTCATTAGCGTACGTATTTCTGGAGGCTCGCTAAAAGCAGCTAAAGGATTTGAGTTTGAATCTGCTTTAGATTCCGTCTTAGAATCAACTAAAGATTGCGCACCTTCAACAACTTCTGCAAGCGGTAAGTGTTGCAAATCCTGGATTTGTGAAGGGTCTCCATGAACGTCACCGTCTTTTGGATCACCCTTTGAAGGCGCATTATTTACATTCATATTGTCTAATGCTTGAATAGTGCGGTTTAGTAGCGTACTGATTGCATTATCTTGCGCTGCAACCATCTCTTCTAAACCAATAGAATCAAGTCTAATTGAAACATGCTGTATTTTTTCGCTTGCACCAAAGGCGAGCGTAGCAAGCATAATGCCGAATCGCAGATTGTAATATGTTGCCATACGCGACTTTTCAACATTGCTTAGCTTATGCCACTTATGTTCTAAAGTATCGTATTTGCTTGTAGGCATTAGCGACGATCCTGTAGAAGTGAAAGCAATCGCCACATTGCCATCGTTTAGATTAGAGCGAAAATCTGCGTCGAATCTAAACGGCATGTATAAGCTTCTAATAAGCTTAGAAAGAGATTGACGGTACAGCCACTCTCCCGCATCGTTCTGCTTCAAAAATGTTGCAGACTGCTGATATTTTCTAGCCTTATTCCATAAGTGAAGCAAAGGACGAATACTATCGTCTTGTAAAGGATTTGCTAAACTTGGCGTATCAAAAGATTCACAAGCATTAAAAGCAGGGTTTTCAATCATAGCGTTATCTATAGCAGCAATGCGCTCTAAGCTAACGTTTCCTTCAAAATTCTTTCCGCCCTGCAAAGAATTAGCTTGTAAGAACTGGTATATTGCTTGTAAACGATTTAGTGCTCCTTCAATTCTTAAAACTTTTAGTGCTGAGGAAGGGTCTAATGAATCGTCCCAAATTAAGTAATGTGCAGAAGTTTGTTGAGCTTGTCTAAAATGTAGTCTTTCTGCGCCATGAACAGCTTCTAAGCTTCTAGTTGGATCTAATGCTCCAACCTCTTTCATAACTCGCTCATAGTAGCTTTCTAAGCCGGAAACTTGCAATCCGACTTTTTTTGCGTGCGCAATATCTGCAGCGCTTCTTCTTATTGCGCCAAGAGGTGCTTCAGTATGCAATCTTCTTAGAACGTGCGAATATCCAAAACCTATTAAGTTTTGATTTAAATCTGGTATGAAAAATGTTGCGAAAAATGTTGTTGCAATAGCATTCTCGTAAGTAAGATTACAACGCAAAGAATCAGGTAATTTTACGCGAGTACTTTCAAGCGTATACCTTTTATGCTTTCCAATTGTGCAGCAAAGCCACGAAGCAACCTGATGCAAACCGTCTTCTAAAGAAACTTGCATAACAATATCGCCATTTACTATAGAAATATTGTTGTTGCTGTTGGTGATTGCTGCGCTTGCCTTGGACGTGCTGGCTGTGTTTTTATTTTTTAAGCACAGGCTTGGCAAGCTTTTTAAACTTTGCAAAATATTGCGGAATTTTTTTGAAATATTATTTGATTTAGGTACTTTTAAGCTTCCGTAAAAACGAGTTGAATTTCGTAAAGTAAAAGAAGATTGCTCAATAAAAGAAAGTTGCGGAAGACGTTCAAACGTATCTTCAAGAGTTACTTTGTCACCCGTGTAAACTCTACCTTCTGAATCTGCAATAGCAAGTTGACGAAAAAGCTTGCCATCATTTTTAACTAATCCAATCGAAATGCAGAAGGATTTTCCAGGAATTCTAAACCATCCAACCTGAGTATTAGAAGGAAGGCTTGGAAAATCGGTGAAAATATTATGCTTTACAAAGTTTGGAATAGAAGTAATTTTGCCTTCTAACCATAAGGAATTGATGGCATCTACCATTGTAGACATACTATCTTCGTTAGAAGTCGTCTGATTGGTAGATTGTACGTCGTCAGCCATAAATTCCCATTCTTTCAAAATCGATGCTAGTAGCAATTATGGAAACACGATTTCTTAAACAAAATACTAAAAAAGTGGAGCGGACAACGGGACTCGAACCCGCGGTCTCAACCTTGGCAAGGTTGCGCTTTACCAACTAAGCTATGTCCGCAAAACAAAATGATATTTTAGTTAATTATTTAATTAAATGCAAATATGGAATGTCGCAAGGTTTGTGGTTGGGTAAGCGTTGGTAATTGGTGGAAAGTAGTGTCAAGCGGCGAAATTGGGGTTATAGCGGTATAGGGGTTATAAGGGTTATAAGGGTTATAAGGGTTATAAGGGTTATAAGGGTTATTGGCCAAAAATCGAGTAACAAAAACAAAAAACGCAGTGCTTTTACACTGCGTACCTATTGTGGGTGATATAGGAATCGAACCTATGACCCCTTCCGTGTGAAGGAAGTGCGCTAGCCGCTGCGCCAATCACCCAAAATTTTTTTAATTATGCGTGAAAGGCAATCCTTTCGAGTGGGCGATACAAGGTTCGAACTTGTGACCCCTTCCGTGTCAGGGAAGTGCGCTACCACTGCGCCAACCGCCCAGGTTGTTTATTAAGCATGAAGCTTAATCGAGGTGGGTACGAGAGTCGAACTCATCTATACGGCTTTGCAGGCCGCTGCCTAACCGCTTGGCTAACCCACCGTAAGGTCGAATAACTCATCGGACCTAGAGCGGACAACGGGACTCGAACCCGCGGTCTCAACCTTGGCAAGGTTGCGCTTTACCAACTAAGCTATGTCCGCAATGCAACTTTACTGACCAATGTCAGCGCCGAAGCACGAGTAACTACTATACCCGAAATATTCTCAAATGCAAGCCCTCGCCTATTTGGCGTGTCGTTTGGTGGTGTTTGCGTGTGTTGGTTGGATGTTTGTTATGTTTATGGTATTGGAGCATTTGCGAGCGCAAGTGTTACTTTCTCAGTTGGTTAGCTGAGTTTTTAACAGTGTTTGGGTGATTATCGTTACTTTCTCAGATACTTGACTGAGTTTTTAACAGTGTTTGGATTGTGGCTTATGTCACAGATATTCACAAGATTAGCTTTACACACTTTCGCATATAACACTTTATTTTGTGAGATTGTATTTAGTAAGCAGTTCGGAGAGTTTGCTTAATCCTGCTTGGCGCTCGCGAACGTCAAGAGATTCGGCCAAATCTGCAGCACAGACTGCAATCGGCATAAAGGATTTTGTCGATGTTGCTCGAGTTTCTTCAGTAATGCGCGAAGAAACATTTTGACGAATAAAATCGAAAACTTTATAATCTTCAATAACGCGGAGTTTAACGTTGATTATTGAACTATCTACGCCGTCTTCTTTATCTTTGAGATGAAACTCATTTATTAAATCTTCTAAATTATTACTGCTTACATATCCTTCTATTTTGTCAGTTTTTATAAGTTGAAATTGTGAATGCATATTTCCTGTTGCAGCAGAAAGTATTAAGTGCTTTGAAAGTCCTACCAAACGCGATTTTCTGCACCAGTATTCCATTGTTTTCGCGCGATTTTTAGATCGATTAACTAGCTCTTGTGGGGTAATCGATTGCAAATATTCTTCTATGCGATATTTCTGTTGCCTATTGATCCATGAAACTTCACAACCGCTAAGCATAAACAATGTTGCAAAAGCTAATAACGGAGCATATGCCCTACCGCTTTTAGAGTTTTGTTGTTTATAACGATTTACGGAATCAAGTGAAATTAAAATCTTCCTACTTCCAAATGTGTACGTTGTTAGTAAATGATTAGAGCATAATGCACTAACTCTTTGAGTGCTAACTGCTAACTTGGCTGCAGCTTCCTCACGCGTAAGAAGAGTATCATTCACAAAAATAGACATAACACAAGTGTATCAAAATTGTTGCGTTAAGGAAACAGTTTTGAGACGAATCGCCCAGGCCAATCACTAGCAGACTTGTATGATCCAACATACATGACAACAGATTTGCGCAAAGCTCGCGACAAGCTAGATAAAATAGTAGATGTTGCTTTTGGCACTACAAAGCCTTGCTCTAACAACGACGAGCGCCTAGAAGTTCTCTTCAACTATATTCGCATGACTAAGGAATGAGGGTTATAGGCCAAAAAGTGTGTAAGAAATCATGTCTTAGACCTTGTAATACAAGGGTTTTGCGGTAATCGAATCTGTTTTCTGCACATTCGCCACCCGGACAAAAAGTGTGTAAAAATAAGCTCATAACCCTTATGGCAGTAGGGCTCGTGGTATATCGAATGTGGGTTATTCTTCATTTGTATGAATAACCCACTATGCGATAACTGTCATCACAAAATGAGCAAGAATGATCACACCAATGCTGGCACTACTAGATACCGTTGCCCTAACTGCGGAGCCTCTAAAAGTAGATCGTATGATAAACAATCAAACGATTTAACAGTTAGTTTAAATTGGCTTTTATCTAATAAGACTCAGGATAAGTATTCATACGATTTCTCAGCCCGTACCCTACGACGTAAAAATAAGCTTTTATGGGACTTATGGCCACAGGTACCATTCGTGGATGAAGTTTATGATTACATTCATGTTGATGGTATTCATTTAGAACGTAACGCTGTAATACCAGTAATTATCAAAAAGCAAAGCTGACTAATTCTATTTCCAGAATATTAATCAGCTTAGCTTTACACGCTTTTTGTCCGCTTACCCAAAGGCATTACCGACTGCAAAAGTCAGTAATGCCTTTTATAGTATTAAGATAATTGCACCTGCAAACAGATAGAACATTTAGAATAGAGTCGTTTTATGGTTTGCTATCATTTTGCTATCAAATCGAGAAATTAAGAGCTGAAAACCAAGTGTTTATGTGGGTTTACGCAACTCTTGATATTATTCCCACTCTTCTTTTCCAAATGCACGGTATGCCTCAAATCATTCAAAATACTGGATTCTATTTTTCTAATATCACTAAATACGTCTAATTATAGGATATTTTCAGATTTTGAGTCCAGCACCAGTATTGGATGATATACTATTTTTCCTTGTATTTTTCATTCATCTTTTCAGTAATATAATTACTAAACTCAGATTGTTTTGATATATTATCTATAGACTGAGGATTGTTTTCTATGTAGTTTTGTATTATTTCTTTTAACATAAAGATTGATTCTTTTATTTGTTTTTTATCTATATTTTTCGTAATATTTTCATTTTTTAGTTCGTTTTCCTGAGGGTTTCCTTTTTTTGTTAATTCGCTGATCAAAATTCTAGACACATGGAATTTAAATATTTTAGTTATACTTTCTAAAATTGAATCATTTTTAAATTCTTCATCTGACATTATTGCTTTCATTTCTTTTTCTACCGATTTAAATATCATTACTGCATTTAAGTATGTTTGAAAATCCTTTATTGTATAAAACACCTTTTTATAATCTTCATCTTTTTTAATTAATATCGTAGGATTCGATCTAGCTCTTGAAGGATTCTTTTCAGGTAATATTAAAGATACTATGCACTGAGATAATAAATTAATAGATATGATTTTTTCTCTAGGTTTTCCTAAGTTTTTATAATAATTTTTTCTTCTATCGTAATAATAACCTTTGCTTAAAAAATATTGTTCAATATCTCTTTGTATATTATCTGTCGACCTGAGAACTCCTGAAGGGATTGAATTTTGAGAATTTGTTGCTCTTATAATTTTATCTATTGTATCTTTTTCATCTGATATGATAATTTTAACAAACAAACTCCTAGTATCACTATTTTTATCAATTTCTAATTCTTGAAAAGAATTAAATATTGAATATGATGTTTGTAAACCATTAACTATCTGAACATTTTTTAAAGATAATTTCTTACCTATTTGACTACTGTCTCTACCTGCAATAATTGTTATACCATTGTTTAGCCACCAAAAATCTGTATTTAGATCGTCTTTTATAGTGCCCTCTATTTCCTTGTTTACAACAGTCTTGTTTTGATAATCTCTGACATTATTATCGAATACATATTTCCTTATCCTACCATCATCTGTTATAAAATTGTAATAATTACTTAAACTTACAAGTGCAATATAACCTATATTATTCCCAAACTCCATTGTTAAAGGAGAATCTTTAAGTGTTAACTCTATAGAGTACTCTGGTTTTTTATAGCTTAGCTCTTTTAACTCTTCTCCTCCTATGAAATTATATTCTACCTCCAACCTACTTATACCAGACTCCTTTATGGTTTCTTTCATATTTCTAACTTTTCCCCAATATGATTCATTATCTTTAATATCACTAGAGTTAGCTTTAGATATATGATTTATAATAAATTTAATTTTTATTGCATATGTAGCCGTTTTTAATATCACATCTCTCAATAAAATAATTTTATCTTTAATTTCATCGTTCCACCCTTTAAGAACCTCATTATCAAAGTTTAAGATATCTCTAAATGCATTATTAAATTTTAAAACTACATCTTCTTGAATCTTATAACTATTTTTGTATTGATGAAAATACACCCTCATTTCTTTATAGGTGCCTTCTAACTGTCCTATTTCACGAACCAACTCACCATCCAAAAAAATATAAAAACCATCTATTCCATTATCATAAGAATCCCCAACTAATCCTGAATTTATTTCATCTTCATCCAAATTTTCATCTTTTAATAACTGTTCTGCCGCGAAATATTCAAATAATTTATCATCGTTAATGTTTTCGTCAAAGCCTTCTCTATATTGTTTAATAATTTCTTCTAATATAATATTTTTAGCCACAATAATCTCCTTGAATATATCCTATTTAAACCTAATTTGAAGATTTAACTTAATAAAATCTTCTCCATCCTCACTATAAATGTCATGATGTAGATGCGATTTAATATTTTACATTTTTAAGAAGATATTCTTCAAAATAATTGCGATTATAAATATGGTATGCTAGCGTGTTGCACTGTTTAGTTACAACATATATCCACCACTAGCTTCATCAATACCATACCGAATTATTGCTAGTTTCATGCCTAGCGCCACTGCTGTTAAAAACTTTTTAAATTTATACATATAAGCATTAACATTCCAATAATCCATTGGATTTTCAAGTTCAAGTTTCTTAACCATATTTATACAAGAACTAATGGGTAATCGGTAAAAAAGTGTGTCTAAAAAACCCTAGTTTTCTTTGAAATACCAAGCAAAAACGCGTGGTACTCCTCGGACTAATGTGCCAGTCTTGAAAGCTGGTTGCCGAGGACCATGCGTTGCATTAAGATCATTACCTCATATGCGAAAAAGACGATTCCAACCAACCTATATGGTTAGAAGTTCTATGAATCACCAACACATATTCACAAAGGATCTAAAAGCGCCATGGCGCGTCATTGTAAACAAGGACGAAAAGGATATAATCGCCCTTTGCGCCACGGATTCACTAGAGTATCACGATATACATCGAACGTAAACACATTCGCATAAATCTTTGTACGGAAAAACTAATTTCGTTGATTTAACAAAGTCAGTCCTCGCTTGCGTTGAAAGCACACTGTGCTTTCAGCTTTGAGCAAGCTCGGCGTTCCAAGGTTCTTTCGCATGCACTGTGATGCGCTCAAGCAGGTTGTCCCGCCCCACGGATGCAGGAAAGACTGTGAGCCAAGGCTAAAAATGACACCATACTCCAGCGATAATAACGAGTGAGAACATAGCAGATACTATTGCATCTAATTTCATAATGAGCTTGCAGTATAGTGGATAGTGTGTCCCGGACACTTCGGCTGTTCGGGACTCTTTATTTACTTATTGCGCTTCAAGGATTACTACTGCGTATTAGGGAAAGACTAGTGCCCCCGGTGAGGGACACTTTATTGAAAGGATCACCCCCGCGCATGCAGGAAAGCCTATCAAAAGCGATTATACATCAACAGCATTGTTATTGTGATTCCTTAATCTAGATCTTCTGCGTATCCAGTTGGGTCAATTTATATTGTAATTTTTACCACTATTAGTAGATTCTACTAATGGAATATTTCTTATCAGATAGTTATCATTAAATTATGATGAAAGCTATTGTTCCACCTAAGTCCATAATTGTTGATTTACCTTATAAAGTTTTCAAAGATAATGAATTGGAACGTAGCATTAATGAAAATCTAAAATATAAAAGAAGTGATCTTGATAACCAAACTATTCAGGTTTTAAATCATTATTTGCTGAAATTTCCAACTGTTTATATTGTTCATAAGAAAGAATATGAGAAATATACGGTTTATGTTGGTGAAACTAATAATATTGAGGCTAGAACAAAGCAACATTTGAATACTGATACCAAAAACAGAGATGATTGGGAAAAACTATCTGAAGGCGAAGTAAAACAATATATTATAGCTAATAAACATTTTAATAAATCACTTACTTTAGATGTTGAAAACCGTTTTATGCAGTATTTGCTAAGTGTTGATTCAATAGATAAAGTTAACAATCGCAGGCCTAACCCTCAAGGTGAATATTATCCTGAAGAAGAGTTTGAACGTATTTTTTCTGAAATCTGGGTTCAACTTCATGACATGGATCCAGTTTTGTTCCCAGAAGAAGGAATTATTCGCGACTCAGCTTTATTTAAAGCGTCACCATTTCATAAATTGACTTCTAAACAGCAGCATATTGAAGAAGCGGTTATACAAATCGTTAATGGAGTTCTAAAATCAAAAAATAAGTGTGACTCTGATTCATCTACTCTTATTTTATTAGAGGGTGATGCTGGTACCGGAAAAACAGTTTTGCTTAGTGACTTGTTCTACAAAATTTGTAATAGATTAAAAAACATAAATAATCGGTTACAACAATACAATGAGGATATTGAAGAAGAAAACTACGAAGAAGAAGATTTGGATTATGAATATAAGCAATCCTCAATTATTAAAAATAAAAAAACGGCTTGCATAATTGTAAATCATAAAGAACAAGTAAATGTATACAATCAAATAGCAACAAAGTTACGTTTGCAAAAGAGTAATGATGAACTTGTTATGTTGCCTTCTCAGTTTATTAATCGTTTTAGTGAACAAACTGAACAAGGCCGTGGCATTATTGACAAGCCAAAACGTTGCTGCGATGTAGCTCTTATTGATGAAGCTCACTTGCTGAATACGCAAGCTAATCAGGCTTACTCTGGTTCAAATATGTTATCTGATATCTTACGTAGGTCTCGAATTGTTATTGCAGCTTTTGATCCTAATCAAATTTTACAGAGTAACCAACGGTGGAATTCAGAAGAGTTAGAAAAATTATTGGGAGCATGTTACAGGGATAAAAAGTCTTCAGACAATAATACTAATAATGCCGAAGCGTTATCATTAAATAATAATTCAATAAGCGCGAATGTTCATCGTTTTATTCTTGAAAAGCAGATGCGTATGAACGCTAATGAAGATGTTCTAAAATGGATTAAAAATTTTGTATACAATGGTTGTATTGATACTCTTCCACTATGTAATAATTCTGAAACAAAAGATGCAGATTCGGATACTGAAAATAAAACTTTTGATTTCAAGGTATTTGATTCTCCTATTAGACTATTTAATGCTATTAAAACTAAATCTAAAGAAAAAGCGTCTGGGTGTAATGGGCATGGATTATCACGTCTTGTTGCAACATACGACTGGGAGTATAAGAGCAATAAGAATAACCCTAATGCGGTAAATGGTACTTGGAATGTAGATTTACATTGTGATAGCAATGGAAAATGGCATATGGGACTTGGAGAATGTTCTGATGCCAGTAGTTCCGAGTTAGAAATTTTGGAACAAGAAGGTAAGGTTTTTAGCCATCCATGGAATTATCAATTGTCTTCGCAAGATAGCCAAAAGCATTCACATTCAATAAAAGAATCAAAAAAATCATGGGCAGAACAGCATCATACTATAAATGAGATTGGATCTACATTTACTGTTCAAGGATTTGATCTAAATTATGCTGGAGTAATAATTGGGCCGTCAGTGCAGTATCGTAATGGCAAAGTTGTTTTTTGTCCGGAAAATAGTCGAAACGATAAAGCAACTAATAAAAGGCATGCTAAAGATTTATTATCAAATAAGAAAATTGCACTAGATTATTCAATTGATAATCTTAAAAATGAGCTCAATGTATTATTAAAACGTGGAGTTAATGGATTATATATTTTTGCTGTCGATACTGAATTAGAAAAAGCATTATTAGAAGCTCAACGCAAGCGTGATTCATTAATTTAAGTTGGATACTTTTTTGAAAAGAATCTTCAAGCGTATTTATCGCAATTGTGTGGTTGCGCTATATACGTGTAAGCGGCAAAAGTGCGTAAAGCTAAGCTGGTGAACATAGCGTACTAATGCAGTGCGCTACTGCTTAGTACGCATATAGTTGCACACGCCATGGAAAAGCATGGAAAAAGTCAAGTAAAATCTGCAAATTACTCAATATTTGTAAGAATTATATATTCTATAGGAGAATAAAAATACGAAGGATAAAATCATTGTCGTTCAAAAACGTATTCGCCGACAGTATCCCCTTTACCTGGAATTATGCATACTGTTATGAAGTTCCCTCTTTTGTTTTCGTGTGTATTTGAGAAAACACCAGAAGAAGTAAATTTAGAAGAATTCTCAGTAAATGTAATTACAGAATCATTGAGCTTCCAAGTTCCAGAAAATGTGCCATCATTGTTCGTATATATGTATGTACCGTCATCTTTTATTTTTAAAATACGCTCAGGATGTGCATAGTCGTGATCTGGATTATATTCATACCAAGTTCCTACAACTTTCGATGAACTACCACAACCTGCTAATGAAACGCAAAAACTCAGCAATAGCATCATAATTAAAGCCGAGGATGAGAATTTGCAAATTGCTTTTTTCATATTCATGCCCTCCTAAGTGTTATTTATATAATATGTATTCGTTTACTAGTCGTCAATAATTACACTCAAGTACTATAGGAACCCAGCTTAAAGAAGTCGTAGCGAGTCAAATCTTTTAACGATGGCCTTTGTTGAACAACGCTAAATCAAGGGCAAAAGCGCAAGTCGTCCTCGCCAATCATTAGAAGACCTGTATAGTCCAACATACATGCCTCAAGATTTGCGCAAAGCTCATGACGAGCTAGATAAAGTAGTAGATGTTGCTTTTGGTTCTGCAAAGCCTTGCTCTAATAATGACGAGCGCTTGGAAATTCTATTCAAATCCTATATTCGCATGACTAAGGAATGAAATTAAGTTAAATAAGTAGAAAAGCCCGACGAGATTTATGCGCCGGGCTTTTAGTGTATTCAGTTAGTTATTGCGTAGATTACTTATTTTTTGCTGATATCTTCTTTATCTGCACTATCTTCAGACTTATTATCTTCAGCATCATCATTACTAGATTCATCTAACTCCGCAACATCATTAGAATCCTTACTAGATTCATCTAACTCAGCAACATCAAACTGCTGGCTTTTAAAAGTAAACTCCCCCAGCAATCCTTCGCCTTCAGCGTCAACCTCAATTCGCTCGCCGTCAGAAATTTCGTTCAGCAAAATCTTCTCGGAAATAATATCCTCAATATCTCGCTGAATTACGCGACGCAATGGACGCGCGCCCAGCAAAGGATCAAATCCCTTTTGAGCGAGCAAATTCTTAGCAGCGTCTGTCAACTCCAAAGACATATGGTGGTCAAACAGCCTATTGTTAAGCAGCTTTATGTCCATATCAACAATTTGGCGCACTTCTGGCTCCGTAAGCTGACGGAACACAATAGTGTCGTCCAAACGGTTCAAAAATTCTGGACGGAACTGACGCTTAAGCTCTGAATTAACCTGATCCTTCATGCGCTGATACGTAGAATCAGAACTATTTCCAAGCGTAAAGCCAGTGTTTGCAGCCTTCGCAATATCGCGCGTACCAAGATTAGTAGTAAGAATAATAATCGTATTCTTAAAGTCTACTTTTCTACCTTGGCCGTCGGTTAAATGACCATCATCCAACACTTGCAAAAGCGTGTTGAAAATATCCGGATGAGCTTTTTCAATCTCGTCAAAAAGCACCACAGAGAATGGCTTCCTGCGAACTTTTTCGGTAAGCTCGCCGCCCTCTTCGTAACCAACGTATCCAGGAGGAGCACCGAAAAGCCTAGACGCAGCATACTTTTCAGCAAATTCAGACATATCAACGCGAATCAAAGCATCATCGTCATCAAACAGGAAGTTTGCTAACGCTTTAGCAAGCTCAGTTTTACCAACGCCTGTAGGTCCAGCGAAAATAAACGAACCAGAAGGACGTTTAGGATCTTTCAATCCAACGCGCGCGCGTCGAATAGAGCGTGCCAAAGCAGATACTGCTTCATCTTGACCAACAATACGCTTATGAAGCTCAGATTCCATTTGAAGAAGCTTCTGAGATTCCGCCTGCGTAAGCTTTACAACAGGAATTCCCGTAGTGCTTGAAACAACAGAAGCAATCATGTCTTCGTCAACAACCATTTTGACGTTAGACTCGCCTTCACGCCAAGCTTTTTCCTTTTCGGCAGCTTCGTTTTCAAGTTTTTCTTGATCGTCTCGAAGATTAGCAGCCTCTTCGAAATCTTGCTGCTTAATTGCTTCATCTTTCTTTTCAGAAATCTTAGCAATCTTGTGGTTAAGTTCCTTAAGCTCAGGCGGCTGAGTTAAGCGCTTAATTCGCAAGCGTGCGCCAGCTTCATCAATAAGATCAATAGCCTTATCTGGAAGGTGACGGTCTTGAATATAACGGTCGGAAAGCTCTGCAGAAGACTGTAAAGCTCCGTCCGTAATAGTTACATGATGATGATTTTCGTAGCGCGAACGCAAGCCTTTAAGAATCTCAATCGTCTCGGCAATAGTAGGTTCAGGAACCTGAATTGGCTGGAAACGACGCTCTAAAGCCGCATCTTTCTCAATATACTTACGATACTCATCGGTTGTAGTAGCACCGATTGTCTGTAGTTCGCCGCGAGCAAGCATTGGCTTAAGCATGTCGGAAGCGCCAAGAGCACCATCGGCAGAGCCTGCACCAACAATAGTGTGAATTTCGTCAATAAAAAGCACAACATCGCCGCGAGTTTTAATTTCTTTAAGAACTTTCTTCAAGCGCTCTTCGAAATCGCCACGGTAGCGAGATCCTGCAATCATTGATCCTAAGTCAAGTGAATAAATCTGCTTGTTTTTCAACGTTTCTGGAACATCGCCTTCAACAATTTTCTGGGCAAGTCCTTCTACAACTGCAGTTTTACCAACGCCAGGATCTCCAATAAGCACAGGATTATTCTTCGTACGGCGGCTAAGAATAACCATAACTCGTTCGATTTCCTCAGAACGGCCAATTACTGGATCAAGTTTTCCTTCGCGCGCTTCAAGTGTAAGATTTCGGCCGAACTGATCCAGAAGTGCAGACCCAGACTTGTTGCTTTTATCTTGCACGCTTCCAGCGTTAGCAAGTTCGCCCTTTTCATCTTCTGAATTTGTAGAGCTGCCTCCGCGAATTAAGTCAACTGTAGTGCTTCTTAAGTCTCCAAGATCGACTTCCATTTTAATAAGCACTTGTGTACCAATGCCTTCGCCTTCGCGAATAAGTCCTAGCAAAATATGCTCAGTACCAATGTAGCTATGGCCAAGCTGCAGAGCTTCTCGTAAGCTAAGCTCCAAAACTTGCTTTGCGTGTGGCGTAAAAGGAATGTGGCCGCTTGGCGCAACAGCACCCTTGCCAATCATTTCCTCAACTTGCTTGCGTGTGCTTTCCAAGTCTACGCCCTTTGAGCTCAACGCTTTTGCTGCAATTCCGTCACCTTCGCGAATTAGACCGAGCAAAATATGCTCAGTACCAATGTAATTATGCTGAAGTGAGCGAGCTTCCTCTTGAGCTAGCACAATCACGCGTCGTGCGCGATCAGTGAACCGTTCAAACATAACTGCCTTCCGTTCTTTTCGTTCATTCCATGGTAACTAGTCACCATGACGCGAAGTATTACACAACTTATTAGTATTTATTAGAATCTGTTAAGATTTTTAAGATTTTTCTGTATCTCTTAAAATTTCTTTAGATTTTACTTATGTTGTCTGCGTGATTTCCTTTTGTACAATCGCATTGCTGTAGTACCTGTGTTTTTATTAGGTTCTTCGCTTTTAGCAGATTCTTCAGTAACTTCTATTTTCTTAATTTCTTCGGTCTTTGCTTCATCCTCATAGTTAGATTCAACATCATTAGATTCAACATCGTTAGATTCAGCATCGGAAGATTCTGAAGTCAAATCTGCTGTCTTAGAATCAGCTGTATCTGTACTAGGGGTATCAGTTATATCAGCATCAGCTATAACAGCTGTATCAGCGGTATTAGCATCATTAGCAGCATCTTTATTTAATTTGCGACGCTTGCGGCGATGCGTTTTGCTATCTTCAATTGCTTCCTCAATAAGTTCAACATCTGCACGCTCTTCTCGAGGAGCTTGCTGCAAAATATCAATATGATAATCGTCGTATGCTGGAGCTGATTGAATCCACAGTTGTGATGGTTCAGGTGGCTCAATTTCGGAATGTTCTCCGCAAGCGTGATCAAGAGATACAACTCGCCCATCGTCTGGACTCCACATGTTTGCACACACGCCAAACATTGAACCCAAGCTTCCAGCTAGTGGAATCATAAAGCCGCATGAAGAGCAAACATTACCGTCAGCTATTTTTGTTGACAGTGACTTTGGACCGTGCTGCCCTGCATACCAGCGTTTTGCTGTTTGCGAAAGAGCTTCTGCAGTCATCACGCGTCTGCGAGATAGGCGCAAAGTCGAAACTGCCTCTTCAAGATCTTCGTTAGAATCATTATTTTCAGATGATTCATTGCTTTGCGAATCGCACGAGCCATTTTCATTCTCAACAGTTTCTATAGCGTCTACATTTTCAGCAGTTTCACCATCTTGCTTAAGTGTATTTTCTTCGGAACTTTCTTTTTCTTCTTTAGATTCTTCCTCAGATTTTTCGCTTAATTCATCTTCAGACTGATGATTTACTGGACGGAATCCATCTTCAAGACGAGAATCGTCCTCTTCTGTTCCAATAGAATCCATTACAGAAAGATCGCTTGGCTTCAATCGATCTTTCCACGGAATCCAAGGTGGCGGCAGTAGTGAATCGTCGGTAGGAATAAGCGTGGATTCGTTTACAGTCCAACGCTCAGTTTCCAAATCGTGATACAGCGTTACTGACCACTGCCAGCCCTCGTAACCAACAAGCTTACTTTCAAAGCGAAAATCGGTAACACCGTCACCAATATCCGTGGAAGACACAAAATCTCCCACGGCATCGGAACGCTCTGAAGTTTCCACAGCAATGCTACGAGCAATATCTTGTGGATTCATCACTTCATCAGTCATAAATAATATTCCCGAAACTATTCTTGAACGTCGAAATTGTCGGCTACTGCGCGCAAAAGCGTAGCTAGCTTCTTGCTTTCAGCAGTAGATGGATAATGACGACGACGCAAACCGTTACCTGCAGAATCAAGCAGCTTAATAAGATCTTCAACAATTGCTGCCATATCTTCTGCCTTTGGACGAGTTGCTTTAACTAGCGATGGCGCTGTTGCAATAAGATTAAGTCCCATCGCTTGAGGACCTTTACGACCCTCAATTACAGAAAATTCAACCTTTGCACCCTTATGCAAATTTTTTACAGTTGCAGGCAAAGCTGCAGCTGGTAAGAAAACATCCTTACCATCGTCGCCGGCAATAAAACCGTACCCCTTCTGCGCATCGTACCAACGCACACGCCCATTGGGCATAACACACCTCACTCAATAATCACTCATTGTCGCATATCAATATGCATTAAACACACAAGTGCATCGTTTATATGCGAAAACATCCGTATATAGTTTAACAGATATTAATGTTAATTGTTTCGCTTTTTCTATTGTAGCGCATAAGGTTCAATTTCTCTTACAGGAAGCACAACAGTAAGCGTTAATCCATGAGGATTAATATCCAGAGACTCCGAACCGTCCATTGTGTCGTCAACATTATTATCTGAGCCAGCAAAGTTTCCCGAAATAGTTGACGGGTCAGATATTGTTGCGCAAATAAAACCATGATGAGCTTTTACAACAGACTGTGCTATAGCCATTCCTAATCCAGTTCCGCCTTTTTCGCGAGCTCTTGAAGGATCTGCAATATAGAAACGTTCAAAAATGCGAGAAAGCGACTCTTCTGGAACTCCAGGACCATGGTCAACAACACGAATTACCGCGTAAGTATTGCCAGAATCAGTAGATTGGCTTTTTTCTGCAGCAATCAAAAACTCTTTTAACGAGTCACTAACTGAAGGAAGCTTGGAAAGCTGGTCTGGATCAATTGAAGCCTTCATTACGCCAATAGCAATTTCTACTGGAGAATCAGCCGGAGTGTATCGGTGAATATTTCCAACAATATTCGTCATGACTTGACGTAAACGCGCTCCATCACCAAGAAGAGATACGCTAGGAAGACTTCCGCTATTAAACACAAACTTGCGTTCAAAATTGCAGTCAGTGCAATCTTCCAAAGAAAAGTCTTCGGAAAGCGTAAGCGAACCCTGTTGAACCGCTCTAGCTGGATCTAAAGCATGCAAATCGTTAGCAGCATCCGAAAGAATTGGAGACAAGCTAACTTCCTGAGAAATATTAATTCCTCTACCCTCGTCAAATCGAGCCAAAGAAAGCAAATCTTCCACTAACTCAGTCATGCGCTCGCTAGAAGCCTTAATATGAGCAATAGAATCATCAGCGCGCTCCTGCTCTCCCGGCATATTGCGCCACATTGTGTAAAGCTCAGCATAACCGTGAATAGCTGCTAAAGGAGTTCGCAATTCGTGACTTGCGTCAGAAACAAATCGCTTCATTTTTTCAGTCATTGCTTCTTGCTCATTAAAGCCACGTTCAATACGCGCAAGCATTGAGTTCAAAGAAGCAGCCAAAGAACCAACTTCCGTGTTTTCTGGCGCGGATGGAACTCGCCTACTTAAATCTCCAGAAGCAATTTTTGAAGCTGTTTTTTCTATACGCTTTAACGGTCTTAAAGTGGACTGAATAATAAGCGCCGCAAATACCGCTCCAAGAAGAATAACTGCAATACTTACCATAATGCAGTATCTAGTAAGAGTATTTACAGTATCGCGCTGGTCGCTTAAAGATAAAGCAATATACACGTATCCGCGCAAACGCACGTCTGAAGTGTAGCTGCTTCGATGCTCCCATTCAAGCACCAAAACTCTCCAAGGAGCTTTTGCAGATTTTAAAGTAATCTCATCAACACTACTAGGGTCACCCTTAACTTTAGCCGGAGTAGTGTAAGGCTTATGTATAAGAACGCCCTTAATGGGTTTTCCGTTTGCAGGAAGCTTCGGCATAGAAACAAAATCTCCCTTTAGTTTTGGAACTAAAGGAGTAGATATGATTTTGTTATTAATATCGCGAATCTGCATAAAGTAGTCGTTTGGACCTGCTGTAGATTGGCTTGAATCTTTTGAACGAAGCAAATCGATATTGTCGTAAATAAGTCTTGCCTGATCCGTTAACTGTGCGTCAGTTTTTTCAAGCAAATAATTTCCTACCAATTGACGAATTGATAATGAAATACAAAATGCTGCAACAGTAAGTACTGCAAGAGTGCAAGCCACAAGACGAGTACTTAAAGGAATAGAATTTGCTTTGGTTTTAAGCCAGCAAATTCTGTTTTGTTTTGGCTTTTTTTCTGACGCAGTATTTTGTATAACAGCAACGCTTTTTCCAATATGCTGTCGCGCTGAGTCTTTGTTAGATTGTGCAGTTCCAGCATTATTTGGCTGCTTTTTATCGTCACTACTACGATTATTGTTTTCCATAATCAGGCTTGACCTTACTTTGGTTCGCGAATCATGTATCCAATTCCGCGTTTTGTTTCAATAAGAGGAACTACCTTTTGCAGCTTGCCATTTTCGTCCGTAATTTCAATTCCGTCAATTTTCTTTCGAAGATACGAAATATAGGATTCAACGATTGCAGCATCTCCGCCCCAATCGTACTGCCATACATGATTCAAAATCTGGCTTTTTGATAACACTCGGCCTTCATTATCCATCAAGTAATGTAAAAGCTTGTATTCGGTTGGGCTAAGCTCAATCGGTATGCCGCTTCTAGTTACATCGTGCGAGTCTTCGTTAATTTCGAGATCTGCTACGCGAATAACAGGAGTTATTTCATCCTGCTCCTGAGTGCGGCGAAGAATTGCGCGGATTCTTGCAACAACTTCTTCCAAACTAAATGGCTTAGTTACGTAGTCGTCACCGCCAACTGTTAAGCCCATAATCTTGTCTTGCGTGTCATCTCTTGCTGTGAGGAAAAGAACAGGTACTTTAATACCGTTTTGGCGAATTCGTCTTGTTACGGTGAAGCCGTCAATATCTGGCAGCATAACGTCCATAACAATAAGATCAGGCTTCACTCTTTCAATAACGTCAACGGCTTGAGAACCGGATGCTGCAGTTTCAACTTCAAAACCTGCAAAGTGTAAAGACGCTACTAAAAGCTCACGAATTGATGGTTCGTCGTCTACGACAACAATAGATGCTTCAACATTCTTACTCATACTGATTAGCATCACTTATAAAGCTGAATGTTTCCTGAATAAATGCTGAAAATCAACAAGTTGTAGCTGATTTTATTAGCGGCGACGAGCATGACGTCTACGTGCTTTTCTAACGCCTGCTTTTATCTGCTTTTGAATACGGCTTCGGTGAAGCAAAATAAGTGTCACTACTACACCTAAGCAAAGAATAATAATCAACATAATAAGTGTTGATATAAGACTTGCAGATGAAGTTGTAGCGGTTCGTTTAGAGCGAGAAATTTGCTTCATCATCATAATTGCAGACTGACCCCAATGAGTGCCAGTTGTTGTTACTAGAGGTTTATATGCTGCATCAGATAATGCGTCAACAGTATTTCTGCTTTTTAACCATTCGTCGGAATTAGGAGATACTGCAACTACTAGACGGCCGTCGCGAGTTGCAACAGCAAGTAATACCGTATTTTTAGCAGGAAGAGTGCTTATTAATAAATCACTCGCCCATTTTGATGGATCTTTAGTATCCCCAAAAGTAGACAAATAAAGTAGTCTTACAGTTACTCCAGTTCGCTTTTTAGTTGCTGCAATTTCGTCAGAAACTTTATTAACAGAGTCGCCAAGAAGATTTTCAGTATCCGTAATTGAATCAGTAGCAACAATTCCTGAATTTGAAGTTTGTTCTTCCGCATAAGCTTTATTAATTTTTATAAAATCAGACGGAAGTAAAGAAAAAGTTGGAAATATTGAAAATATTTGAAGAATAAGAAAAACACTAACTAAAAATGCCACAACCGCACGTAATACTTGCTTAAAGCGTGCGAGGTTTAAGCTTGTAAGCTTATAGTCATTTAAAATGTGGATAACCCCTGACCTTTTAACCACATTCTCTTCTAAAACTTTTGCGTAATTTTTCGATGGCATATATTCATAATAGCGTGACATCACACAAGTAGGTAAGACACGTTTATGTAAGAATGTTACTTAATAAGTGTGTTGTTGCGCTAATTAATACTAAATGCTTTTTAAGCAGATACAAATAGGGGGAAATATGGCACAATTTCGAGTTGATTCAGAACAAATTCAGCAGGCGGCTTCAGCAGTTGGAACCTCGGTTAATTCAATTAGAGAAGCAGTCAACGGCATGTATGCCAATCTGCAGCAGTTGCAAAGCGTATGGACGGGTTCCGCTGCTACAAAGTTTGCGTCGACCGCAGGTCAGTGGCGTGCAGCACAGCAGCAGATGGAGCAATCATTAGAAGCAATTCAACAAGCTATGCAACATGCTTCGGGAGTGTATCTTGATGCGGAAACTCAAGCTACTTCCCTATTTGGAATGGGCTGAATAGTCTGAAGAATCTGAATAATCTGAATAATCTAATGAAATATAAATGGCGGTATACTTCATTTCTGAGCATACCGCCATCTACTATGAGCTATTCAGCTATAAAATTTTTACAACTTTTAATTTAGTAACCCATATCAGCGCCAGCTTGTGGTGCTGCAGCTGGCTTTTCTGGCTTGTTAGCAACCACAGCTTCAGTGGTTAAGAACAAACCTGCAATAGAAGCAGCGTTCTGTAGAGCAGAACGAGTTACCTTAACTGGATCAGTAACGCCAGCAGCCATCAAATCTTCGTAAGTGTTGGTTGCAGCGTTGAAGCCTTGGCCTTCTGGAAGCTCACGCACCTTGTTGAGCACAACATCTCCAGAAACGCCAGAGTTCTGAGCAATCTGCTTGATTGGAGCTTCTACAGCGCGGAACACGATTGCAGCGCCCGTTGCTTCTTCGCCCTTAAGCTCGGTGATTGCTTGAGACTTTTCAATCTTTGCAGCAGCCTGAACCAAAGCTACGCCACCGCCTGGAAGCAAACCTTCCTCAATAGCAGCCTTAGCGTTACGAACTGCATCTTCAATACGATGCTTACGCTCCTTAGCTTCAACTTCAGTAGCAGCGCCAACCTTAATAACAGCAACGCCGCCAGCGAGCTTAGCAAGACGCTCCTGAAGCTTTTCGCGATCGTAATCGGAATCAGTGTTCTCGATTTCTGCGCGAATCTGAGCCACGCGAGCATCAACATCTTCCTTAGATCCAGCGCCAGAAACGATAGTTGTTTCATCCTTAGAAACAATAACCTTAGCTGCGTGACCGAACACAGAAGCGTCGATAGAATCAAGCTTCAAGCCAAGGTCGTCAGAAACAACCTGAGCACCAGTCAAAATAGCCATATCCTGAAGCATTGCCTTACGGCGATCGCCAAAGCCTGGAGCCTTAACAGCAACAGTGTTGAAAGTGCCACGAATCTTGTTAAGAACAAGTGTTGGTAATGCTTCGCCATCAACATCTTCAGCAATAATGAGCAATGGCTTACCAGACTTCATAACGAGTTCAGCAATGTGAACAATGTCCTGCTGGCTGGAAACCTTGCCAGAAGTGAGCAAAATGTATGGATCTTCAAGAACAGCAGTCTGATCTTCTGCATTAGTGACGAAGTAAGGGGAAATATAACCCTTATCAAAACGCATACCTTCAGTGAAGTCCAAATCAAGACCAAACTTGTTGTTGTCTTCAACGGTAACAACACCGTCCTGACCAACCTTATCCAAAGCTTCAGCAATCTTTTCGCCAACTTCAGGATCTGCTGCAGAAATAGTAGCAGTAGCAGCAATCTGATCCTTAGTTTCAACATCCTTAGCAGAAGCAAGAAGTTCTTTAACAATTGCTTCAGAAGCCTTCTCAATACCACGGCGAAGAGCAATTGGGTTGCTTCCTGCAACAACGTTCTTCAAACCTTCGTGTACCAAGGACTGAGCAAGCACTGTTGCGGTTGTTGTACCATCGCCTGCAACGTCATCAGTCTTCTTAGCAACTTCTTTAACAAGCTCGGCGCCAATACGCTCATATGGATCTTCAAGATCGATTTCCTTAGCGATGGAAACACCATCGTTAGTAATGGTTGGAGCTCCATAAGTCTTATCAAGCACTACGTTGCGACCCTTAGGTCCAAGCGTAACCTTTACAGTGTTAGCAAGCTTGTCAAGACCTGCGAGCATACCCTGACGGGCGTCCTCTTCATAGGCAATAATCTTTGCCATGTTTCCTCCACATATCGTAACTATGGAACACTCACTCGTAGGTGAATAAGATTTGATTAGCCGTCAGCTGCTAATTATCACTCTCAACCTTCGAGTGCTAATTAGCAGATTAGCACTCTATGTGCCCGAGTGCCAACTTTGGCGTTTATAATTATTTATTTTCAATAAAATTTTATAAACAAAAGCCGGTTAGAACTAATCCAACCGGCTTCTATATTTTGCTTTTATTACTTATGTGAGTAGAAAACTACTTGCAAAGAACTACTACAATCTGCGAAACAATCTCTTTTTCGTTTTCTACAGCAGTAATGCCCAAAGTTTTTGCTATATCTTCAGCAGCAGCTTTCTGAGAATCATCCTTGTACCATACAACAGATTCAGACGGAACTTTGCCGCTTGGATTACCAGCAGTAACATTTGCATAACCAGATTGCTTCAGCTTGTCTGCATTCTTAGCAGCATATCCAGCAACATTGGTTGCATTAATAACTTTTACAGTAACAGACTTATCTACTGAAGCCGTAGAATCAGATTTATTATCAGCATCCTTAGTATCGTCCGCTGATTTATCTTTGTTGGACTTTTGCTTTGCTGAAGTATCCTCATCTTCATCCGCATCTGCATCTTCAGACTTATCTTCATCTTTTCCATCTGACTTATCAGTATGCGATTTCTTAATTATTGTTGTAGACTTCGAGCTTTGATGCGAATTATTCCAAGGTAATGGAAGATGCGAAATCTCTCCAGAGCCGATTGCCCAAACAAGCAAACCAGCCAGTAATGCAATAACTATCGCAACAAAATAAGGAAGAATTACAGCGTACCAAGCGGGATTGCCGCGATGCACACCAACTGGTCCCTCTGGTGGTTCATCAAAAACATCGGGCGTATACGACACGTTGTGATTATTTCGCGCCATAATTGCATTCCTCCAAGTGTTTACTTAAAACAATATGCATCCATAGTAGCGAATGCTGGTCACAAAGCACAAATCAGAATTTTCAAGAAATTTTTCCTATTATGCTATGCCTTGTCATACAGTAGCCATATGAGTCCTTACAAAATTAAACCTTTAGAAGAATTAATGGATCCAGATTGGGCTAAAGCTCTTGCTCCAGTTGAGCCACAAATACGAGCAATGGGAGTGTTTTTGCGAGAACAAATCGAAAGTGGACACCATATTCTTCCCGCAAGTCACAACATTTTGCGCGCGTTTAGCATTCCACTAAAAAGCATAAAGGTTTTAATTGTTGGCCAAGACCCTTACCCTACTCCAGGCCATCCTGTGGGATTAAGTTTTTGCACTTCACCAAAAGTGCGTCCACTACCTAAAAGTCTTATTAATATTTACAAGGAATTAGTAAACGACTTAGGCGTTTCTACTCCTCAAAGTGGAGATTTAACGCCGTGGACTAAGCAGGGTGTAATGCTTCTTAACCGCTGCTTAACTGTTGAAGCAGGTAAAGCAAATAGTCATCAAGGAAAAGGCTGGGAAACTGTAACGGACGCTGCAATAAATGCGTTAAATTCTCGAAAAGACGAAAACGGAAACCCAATGCCTCTTGTAGCTATTTTATGGGGAAGAAACGCTCAAAGCTTAGCGCCATTGTTAACAAACGCAACACTTATTACTTCTTCTCACCCAAGCCCTCTTTCTGCCTCGCGAGGTTTCTTTGGATCAAAACCGTTTTCAAGAGCGAATAGTGCACTAATCAAAATGGGCGCTTCACCAATTGACTGGTCGCTAAATTCTCAAGAAATATAGCTTTAAAAATGCGTGTATTAATCAAATAATCCTTAGCAATATGGCGGTTTTTACCAATTTCAGTACCGTATATCAGCTAACATAGAGCCTATGGCATTATTTCCACCGCAACCACGTAAGCAACAATTAAATAATAATTCCAATATGATTCCTAATGCGAATATAGCTTCTGCATCAGGTAAATCTACAGTTGGATTATCAAATGCTCAAGATTCGGCTACTATTTCAGCAGACGATATTCGTCGCTGCCAGCAGATTGCAAACATTTTGCGCTCGCGCTTTGCACAAACTTTAGTCGGTCAGGAAGCATTGCGAGAATCTCTTATTTTAACACTTATTGCTGGCGGACATATTCTTATTGAATCTGTGCCAGGCCTTGCAAAAACCACTGCTGCGCAAACTCTTGCAACTGCAATGTCTGGTAGTTTCCGACGCGTGCAGTGCACTCCTGATTTAATGCCAGCTGATTTAGTTGGTACGCAAGTTTTTGATTTTGCATCCCAACGTTTTACTACTCAGATTGGTCCTATTCACGCGAATATTATTTTGCTAGATGAAATCAACCGATCTAATGCAAAAACTCAATCTGCAATGCTTGAAGCTATGGCAGAAGGCGCAACAACAATCGGCGGTGAGCGTATTGCGTTACCTCAGCCTTTTATGGTTATTGCAACTCAGAATCCTATTGAAGAAGAAGGCACTTTTAATCTTCCTGAAGCTCAAATGGATCGTTTTATGGTTAAGGCAATTATGACCTACCCGAATCCTGACGAAGAAGTTCGAATGCTTCAGTTGCTTACACAAAGAGGATCAGATGTTGTTGATCCTGCAACTTTAAGCACACAGCGCATTAGCTTGCAAGATGTTGTGTTTATGCGTGCTGCAGCACGACATATTCATGTTTCTGAAGCAGTTATGAAGTATGCTGTTGACATTGTTGCAACTTCTCGAGGTGAAGGTTCTCACCCTCTTGCAACCATCAATACTCTTGTTCGCATGGGTGCAAGCCCTCGTGCTTCTATTGCGCTTATTCGTATTGCTCAGGCTCATGCTTTGCTTTCTGGTAGAGACTATGTAATTCCAGAAGATGTTAAATTATTCGCGCACGAAGTATTAAGACACCGTATTCTGTTGACTTTTGAAGCTTTAGCAGACTCTATTACTACGGATCAAGTTATTGACGCATTGGTAAAGACTGTTCCTGTGCCATGATACCTATGAAGCGTTTAGCGTTGTCTGAGCCAGCAAAAGCTGTTCGCCGAAAAATTGAGCTGCTCGACCAACGCATAGATTTGCCTATTGCTCGTAAAGCATTGGGATTACTAGAAGGTGAGCATCCTTCGCATCGTCGTTTTGGAACCGGGGATGTTATTGATGTTCACGCTTGGCAACCTGGTGACGAAGCTCGAATGATGAACTGGTCTGCTAGTGCTAGAACAGGTCAGCCTATGGTTTCTTCGCGCGAACGTACTTCGTCATCTCATACTTGGATTGTGTGTGACGCAAGTATTAATATGAACGGCGCTTGCAAATCTTTTGAAACGTTGTATGAGATTGCTGCAAATGCTGCATGCTTTTTTGCAGCTTTAAGTTTAAGACGTCACGATTCTGTTTCGTTACTTTGCGTTGATGGTAGCAACACAGTTAAAGTTCCTCAAGCTCGCAATCTTTCTGATTTTGAAAGAAATCTTGACAATGCTTTGCTTAATACTCGAAGTCACATTCGAAATACTGAGTATTTGATTAAATCAATGCAAAAGTTTGTTGATTCAAATGGTCTTGTTCTTCTTATTACAGACGAGTATGCTTTACAAGCTCACGATGCGGATAGTTTACGAAAAATTACTCAAAATCATAATCTCGTTGTTGTAACTATTTGCCCAGTTAATTCTTTTGATAAAACAATTAACATGCGTATAAGCGATGGAATTACTTTGCGAAAAATTCCAGCATTTTTGCAAAACGATAACGTTAAGCAAGAGGTTGAAAATCGCAGAAGCGTAAAAAGTAGTGCCTTGCGTGACATGCTTGTTGGTGTTAAAGCGTCATTAATATGTGGATCATCTAGTGAGGAAATTTTCCGAGTGTCTGCTAAATCTGTAAGTCGTACGAATTATCTTACTGAATCATTACGCAAGGAGGATGTGCAGTAATGAGTATGCAAGATATTCACCCACAGATTCATAACGACATTCTTTTTGCAAGCATACTTGGCGCTGCTTTTGTTGTTATTGTTATTGCTGCAATTGTTTTGTATTTTTCTTTCAAAAAGCCGAAAGTTTTGTTATCTTCCGACGAAATTGCAGATAATGCTGTGCATGTTCATCGTGAAAACAAACAAGCTTGGCGAAATGAAATTGACGAAATTGTAAAACAATATCACAGCAATGAGCTTACTTCTGATCAGGCTTGTGCAAAGCTAGCGTCAGTTGCTAGAACTTACGTTTCTCGAATGAGTGGTGAAGATATTAAAACGCATACTTTAGGTGAAATTAGTTCTTTGCGCCTAAAGTGGCGAAATAAAAAGGGTGCAGATATGTTGCGCCAAACAATCGCAGCTTTGTATCCGCCGGAATTTGCTAATTATAAAGAGAACGAACAGGCACAAAATACTACTGTTGATCAAGCAGCAGAGTGGGTTCTTGTTTTGCTCGAAGGCTGGCAAACGAAGGGGCAACGCTAATGAGTAAGATATTTGAAACTTTGTGGCCTTGGCGTTTTAAGTGGCCTTTAATTTTTGCTGCAGGAATACTAGTATGCTTAGTTATTTTTGCTGTTTTGATTATTGGAGACGTTATTCGTCAGCATATTCTTAAAAAGCAGTATCAGAAGCATCACCACAATCTGAATCAAAAATTCTACACTTTTACTTTTGATGAAGATTTGCAAGGATCTTTAGCAAGTCACTCATGGTATATGTGGAGAAGGCTTAAAAGATGCGCAACAGCAATGTTGGTTTTGTCTTTATTAGGGTCGCTTGCGATTGCCTCTAGACCTTCTCGAGTGTTTAATGCAGATGAACAAATAAGTTCTAGAGATATTGTTTTATGCCTGGATGTTTCCGGCTCTGCATTGCCTTACGATCGCGAAGTTATTCTTGCTTATCTTAATTTTATTGAGCATTTCCAAGGCGAACGAATAGGTTTAAGTATTTTTAATTCCACTTCTAGAACCGTTTTTCCTTTAACGGATGATTATCGTCTAGCTAAAAAGCAGCTGCAGTATGCTGCTAATTTGCTTGGAGGCGTTCAGTCTCAAAATAAAATCGACAATTTGCAGCAACGCCAATATCAGGAGATTTCTGATTGGCTCGAAGGTACACAAAATAGAAAAAACGCGACTTCTCTTATTGGAGATGGCTTAGTTAGTTGCGCTGCAATGCTTCCTGGTTTTATTTATGGAAATGCGCATAATTCTAATAAATCTCAAAGTCGTTTTAACAGAAGCGCATCAATTGTTCTTGCAACAGATAATGTTGTTTCCGGAAATCCAACTTACTCATTAAAGCAAGCTTTAGACTTGACTAAGCAAGCAAATATAACTGTTGACGGCTTATATTCAGGCGCTAAACAGAATGAGAATGAAGATACGACTGTAGACATGAAGAATCTTATTGAATCTCACGGCGGAATATTCTTAACTCAACGAAATACTGATTCTGTTCTTAATCTTGTAAGAGAAATTGAAAAACGTCACTCAGTTATTCCTCAAGGCACAACGCAATCAGCGTTTAGCGACGATCCTGGAATATGGGTGCTTATTAGCGTTGTAAGCGTTGTTGTGTGGTTGGCTATTGCAAAGAGGATTAAGAGATGATATCAACACTATTTTCAGCAGCGGCTCTCAATTTCTCATACGGCAAAATTGTGGCAGATGACACTGCTAAAGCAGGTCAACTGGTTCTCGCTCCATCTTATGGTTGGATTGTTGCGATTATAGCCGTACTTATTGTTCTTGTTGCAATGTTTTTTGAAATCGTGCCTTTAAGAAGAAAATCGGCGCTAACAAACGAAACTTTAGCAATGAGATTGCGAAGAATAGCTATTTGCGCAATGCTCGTAATCTGCATACTATCCCCTAGTATTATGCGCGCAACTATGCAACGTGCTGTAAACGCAACTAACGTGATTATTGCAGTTGATATTACAGGATCAATGCGAGCTAAAGATGCAGATTATGATAATAAGGCAAATATTGAGCGCATTGATGCAGCTCGCTCTATTGTTAAGCAAATAACTAAGTCTTATGCAAA
This sequence comes from Gardnerella greenwoodii 00703Dmash, assembly GCF_000263635.1. Taxonomy (GTDB): domain Bacteria; phylum Actinomycetota; class Actinomycetes; order Actinomycetales; family Bifidobacteriaceae; genus Bifidobacterium; species Bifidobacterium greenwoodii. The sequence continues at coordinate 154,487 of NZ_ADEV01000009.1, read as the reverse complement.
CGCGAGTTTTGCAGCTATTTCTTTTGGAGCATCCACGTCTGTTGATGTGCCTTTAACTCCGGACGCAAAAGCAGTTGATAATTGGATAACGACCTTACTTACAGAGCCTACAAGTATTGCTACAGGAACAAGCCTGGACGCTCCAATAGATCAGACTTTGCTCACCGCAAAAGCTATTCATGACGCTCATCCAGACGACACAACAGTTCTGTATGTTCTTAGTGATGGCGAAGAAACAACTCAACGAAAGCGCAGAACATTCTCATCTTTACGAGCTTATATTACTCACGCTTTTGTTATTGGCATAGGCTCGTCTAAAGGTGCAAAAATACCGCTTAAAAGTACGAAATTAAGTATTGACGATTACGCTTCTGAGCAAGATGCGCAAGGAAAATCAGAAGGAGATTCCAATTTAAGTTCTTCAATACAATGGGTTAAAGATCCATCTACTGGAAAACCTGGCATTTCAAAACTTGATGAGAAAAACTTGCGAAATATTGCGGATGAGCTTAGCGGAAAGTATATTCATTCTTCTTTAAATCACGCTTTAGGAAGTGAAGCAAAGCCAATACTTTCTCATCAGTGGCGTATGAATGAAACAGCGAAACCGCGCTTGCGTCCAGAACCAATTATTTGGCCATTTGCCACAATTGCTGCTGTTTTGCTTATATGGGAATTAGTTGTTTGGTTTATTACATCAAGGAAATTAGTATGATGCGCATATCTAAACGAAATATTATTCGCGTTATTTCTATTATATTTCTTATTATTGCGTTATTCGCAGCATACTATGTGATTACTAATTGGCGTGCGCAATATGCGTATAATGCTGCAACAAACAGCCTTATTGCAAATATGAAATCTGCTAAAAATATTTACAGTGACAAAGACATATTGGTTACGCAACAGCAGCAGACTGACGCACAATTTAGTGACGCTAAATCTCAGCAAATACTTTTATTACCAAAACTTAGCGAAAACATTGAGCACAATTCTGAAATTTCTCGAAAGTTTACTGAGAGCCTTAAGCAAAAGAATGGTAAAAGTAATACTAAATCTCCTGCGTCTAAGAGTAAGCGACTAAAAAACTCTAGTAAGAGCGAAGAAAATAAGAATCAGACTGAATCAAGCAAGCCTAAACTTAATAATACGCAAAAGAATAAAGTGGAAGACTTGCTTAAGCAGAACAATAAGGTAAATCCTAAAGATCAACAAGATCAAGAAGATCAGGATAATCAAAACGGAAAAGAAAAAACAACTAAGCGCACAACGAGTTCAGACGGCGCAAATAAGCCTTGGTAATTCTTAGCGATTAGCAGAATTGTTGGTGTGCTAGTAGTAAATTTACTGCAAAATTTACTGCAAAAATTTTTAAGCAAAGCGCGAAAAAGTTTGCAAAAAAAAATTGCTTATAGCTTTTAACCACAATGCTTACTTTTTAGTGACTTTAATTTAGCAAGTGTGTTTAATACTTAACTATGCACACATATTACGAATGGAAATGGCTTATTCAGCGCACCGAACAGTGCGCAAGAAACATTCTTGCTGCAGCCTCATCAAGCGAATTAAACGAATGGCAAGGTATTGCTGCCCAGTATTTTCGTCATAGCATGAGCAATATTGCTAGTCAAGCATATTCACTCTACGAAATTAGAGGAGGAATGTAATATGCCTTGGAAAGTTCAATCTTCTGTTTCGGGCGGAATTTCTCTTACAGCTGCGCAAAACGAAGCATACTGCAGTGTATCTAGAAAACTAAGCAATCTTGCGCATGAAATGTCAATGTTAAGTGCTTCTTGGCAGCATGCTGCAATGGTTATTTCTAATCAAACTTCAGCTTTTAATAATTTATCAGCTTCTTACAATCCTTCCTCTCCTTTTGTTATGAACACTTCTCAAAGTTTTCTAACTCCCAGTATTTGCAATGCTTACGCGTCTAAATGTCAAAATATGTCTCAAAATTTAGAGCAGTTGGCAGCTCTTATTGTTAGAGCAAGTGGAATTTACGAGGATGCTGAGCAGAAAGCAAAAGAGCAATTTGATAATGGCATTGCGCTTCTTACAACAATTTTTCCTATAACATCCTTGCCATTTTTTATTTCAGCACTCTCTTCAGCTTCTAACGATGCTAATAACCACACAGGTCTTAAAAATGTTGGAAAATGGGCTCACAAAACTCGCAAAATTCAGCAAGGAACTATTCGAGGTCTTTCTCAAAATCTACTAATAAACCCAATTACAGGCATACCTCTGTCTATTTTAGGAGCAGCGCAAAGTAAAAGAAATAATCGAATGACAAAAACGTATAGAAATAAGTCGCTTAATTTCTTAAAGTACGCAAATAAGCATATTGATAATTCAAGCAAAACAGTTTCTTCAGTTCCGTTTGTTTCTGGAGCGCTAAGCCTTTTTACAGCACAGTTAAATAACAAAAAGCAAGGTAATAATCTAACTGTTACTAAAATTAACGAACCATGGAGAAAACCAGCTTTTGTTCTTCCTAAACCTGGAAGAAATTTGAGTGAAACTCTCGATAATTTAGCTGAGCTTGGCAGCGGAAATTTGGGAGTTCGCCCTCCACTTGTTAATCCAGATGCCGCAACTATTGCTATTTCACGCTTCAAAAAAGCGGACGGAAAAACATCATGGCTAGTTGTAATACCTGGAACAGATGGTAAGGCTCATTCACCGTTTGGATGGGAGCAGAATGCTGAGGTAATGAGTCATACTCCTTTAGCTAGAAAGCAAGCAGATAGCACAAGAATGGTTGTTGAAGCAATGAAAAAATCTGGGATTAAATCTAAAGATCCTGTTGTGTTAGTTGGTCATTCGCAAGGCGGTATTGTGGCTGCAAGTATTGCAAGCGATTATTCAAAACAGTACAACATACAGCATGTAGTAACTGCAGGCTCTCCTATTGCAAATCATCCTATTGCAAAACGCACTTGGGTTACGAGTATTGAAATGGAAGATGAGCTTGTTCCATCTCTAGACGGTAAGGAAAATCCTCGTCGCAGTAATTGGATTACTATTCACGGCAAAGCAACGCATGTTAAAGAAACGCAAAAGCCTTTGCCTCCTGGAGTAACGCGTTTTTCTGGAAGGAAATATTCTAATCAAGAATTTAGTAAAAACGGAATATTTGTAAACGATGTACCTGAAGAAGGAACTTTAACTCATGACACGCATTATCATAAAGCTGCCTACGATGATGCTCTGCAATTAGGCTCTAAAAATGTGATTATGCATAATCAGCATTTTAACAGTATTATCAACGGAAAGTTAGAAAGCACTACCCTATGGCAAGGCGTAATGAATTAGTTAAATAATTTATCTAACCGCCTAATTCACAGCATGATGTAACCTTGCAAGTATGAAGCTTACTGATATTTCTCCTGCAATAGCTCTAACTCCTTTAGACGGTCGTTATCATAATCAAACTTCAGCACTTGTTGAATACTTGAGTGAACCTGCGTTAAACCGCGAGCGCATGCGTGTTGAAGTTGAGTGGATGATTCTTCTTGCAAACGGATATGAGGGGAATAATTGGCAGCCTATTGTCAATGGTGTCAATCCTTTAACGGATGAAGAATGTGAGTATTTGCGCAGTATTCCTGAAGATTTCGACGCCGCAGGAATTGCGCGTCATGCTGCTCATGAGGCTGTTACGCATCACGATGTTAAAGCTGTTGAATACTACATTGATGACGCTTTGGATGAGGCTGAAAAGAAGTTAGGTCACGAAACTCAGCTGTCTAATCTTAAAACTTTGGTTCATTTTTCGTGCACAAGTGAAGATATTAACAATCTTTCTATTGCTCGTTGCGTAAAAAATGCGGTTTTGAATGTTTACCGACCGAATTTGGAAGCAATTGTTGAATATTTAGTGAGCAATGCTCAAAAGTACCGCGATTTACCAATGCTTTCTTTGACGCATGGACAGCCTGCTACTCCAACAACTTTGGGTAAAGAATTGGCTGTTTTTGCATACCGTTTGAAGCGTCAGATTAAGCATCTTGACAATCAGGAATATTTGGGCAAGATCAATGGTGCTACTGGTACTTTTGGTGCTCATTTAGCAGCATTCCCTAATGTTGATTGGATTGGCGTTTCTAAAGAGTTTGTTGACAATCGCATGTCTCTTCAATGGAATCCATTAACAACACAAATTGAAAGTCACGACTGGCAGGCTGAACTTTATAGCACAGTAAGCCACACGAACCATATTTTGCACAATCTTGCTGTTGATGTTTGGATGTATATTTCTCGAGGCGTTTTTGTGCAGGTTCCTGTAAAAGGTGCTACTGGATCTTCTACTATGCCTCATAAGGTGAATCCTATTCGCTTTGAGAACGCTGAAGCTAATCTTGAGATTTCTTGCTCTCTGTTTGATACTCTTTGCGCAACTCTTACAGAAAGCCGTTGGCAGAGGGATCTTACAGATTCTACAACTCAGCGAAATATCGGTTCTGCTTTTGGCTACGCTCTTTTGGCTCTTAACAATCTTTTGGGCGGACTTAATTCTATTCACCCTAATTCTGATTTTATGCTTAAAGAATTGGATGCTAATTGGGAAGTTCTTGGCGAGCCAATTCAGACCGCTATGCGTGCTGAAGAAATTGCTGGAGTTCCTGGAATGGAGCGTCCTTATGAGCAGGTTAAAGAGCTTATGCGAGGCCATAGTATTTCTCAAAAGGATGTTGAAGATTTTATTTCTTCTCGCGAGTTTGACGAGGATACAGCTTGCAGGTTAAAGTCTTTAACTCCAGCTTCTTACACTGGTTTTGCTTCACGATTGGTGGATTTTATTCAATAAGTAGACGGTAAGAACAATGCAATCTCGCATAAATCCAAATCTTGTTATTGAAGACACTCAGCCAAGTTTAGTGAGAAATTGGGCTGATTTGCTGTACGCACTTTCAGCTATTGCTGTTGCCATACTTACAGTTTTGTCAACAATGTGGCTTTCTGCAACAACAGTCGGCGTGGAAATTGATGCCCGTAGCGCTAGTAAAATTATTGGACTTACTGTTACTGGAATTCCATGCGCTTTAATACAGCAAGGTTTAACGCTTATTGTTGTTGCAGAAGTAATTGCTTTTATGGCTGCACAAAAGCGTTGGATTGATACTGCGATTTCTGTTATTACGCTGTTTATAAGCTACGGCTCAATATGGTTGCTTTCTGACGCTATTGCTTCTACACACAATTTGCCTCTGCTTTCTGCATTGCATTCTCAACCCACAAATTCGGTAACAGAATTATTGCCAGACATGTACGCTGTTCTGGTTGCGTTTCTTACAGTAAGTGGCCCGCGTAAAGAATATAAGCATGTAATGTGGGGCTGGAATGCTCTGTTTATTGTTTCTGCAATACTGCTATTTTCTTCATGGGACTCCTACCCTGCAGCGCTTATTTCTTGCTGCGTAGGAAGAGCTATTGGAACGTTAATAAGATTTGCTAAAGGCACAAGCAGTAAAGGCGCTTGGGGCGATGACATCGTTATTGCGCTTAAAAATATTGGTATAGATAATCTCACTCAGCTTACTCGCAGAACTCAGCAGGCCGACCATACTGGAGTTTTACGCTCAAGTTTAGATGACGATTTAATCGAAAATTCAAGACTTTATGACGCAACTGACATTCACGGAATGCACTATGTTATTTCAGTTTTAGACAATCAAGTGCATTTACCTGGATATCTGAATCAGCTGTGGCAGTGGGTGCGTTTAATTGATATTCCAACTCGACGCGACCGTTCGGCAAGACATTCCGTGCACCATCATCTTTCGATGCTTCTTGTATTGAGAAATCTTCATTTGCCAACTGCTAATGTTTACGGAGTATCTGACAGCGATAAATCATCAATCATGGTTTTTCACGCAGCAAATGCTTTACTTCCTTGTAATTTGAACACTCTAACTGTTGAAGATGCAGCAAAACTTATGCGATACGTTGACGCTGCAAATATGCGAGGAATTACGCATAGAAGAATTACTCCAGAAACTATTGCACGTTTAGAGGATGGAACTCCTGTTATTGCAGGATGGCAAAATGGCGATGTTGCCAGCGATTCAACAAATATTGCTTTAGATAAAGTTCAATTATTAACTCTTATTGCTGCATGTACAGATATTGACACTTCAATCAAAGCCGCTCTTAACGCTTGGGGTGCAGACAAGCTTGCAGAAATACTTCCTTTTATGCAAAAAGCTGCTATTCCTGCTTCTACACGTTCTCTTCCTTCTTGGAATAAGAAAGTTTTTGAGCATCTTTGCAATAAGCTAAGCCAAACAGTCGCACTGCATACTGATGAAGAAGACTACGATACAGTACGATTAGCACGTTTTAATATTCGATTCTTTGTGAGCCTTGTTTTAGCAATAATTGCTATTGCTGTTATTGCAACACAATGGCATCCTCAAGAAGTGTTTGCAGCGTTGAAGCATGCTAATAATCTAATGGTTTTGCTTTGCTTTATTTTCAGTATGCTTGCTTGGGTTGGCTCTGCAATTACTTTAGGATCGTTTATGGATGATCAAAAACCGTCTTCTACGGTTTTGTTTGCTTCTCAAGCAGCATCAGGTTTTACAGCAGTTTCTATGCCTGCAGGAGTTGGCCCTGCTTTTGTCAATATGCAATTATTGAAAAAGAATGGCTACAATTCAACTCAAGCTACGGCTATAACTAGCGCAGTGTGGCTTATTCAAGCTTTAATAACAACTATTGTTCTTCTTGTTATTGGTATTTTTACTGGAAAGAATGTGCTTTCTGGAATGATTCCAACACACATGCTTATTACAGTTATTGGCATAATAACCTTGTTAATATGCACTTTAATGGCCATTCCTAAGGCTCGTAAAATTATTCGCAAACATTATCTTCCAATACTGTCTGATTATGGCAGACAGATTAAAGAGCTTGTTTCACACCCTCTTCAGCTTATTGGCGGATCTTTTGGAGCGATTGTGCTGGTTTCCTGCATTGGATTGGGATATTGGGTTGCTTTACTTGCGTTTGGCTACTATGCGAATCCTTGGGAAACAATACTTTTGTTCATTCTTGCAAATACTGCAGGATCCGCAATACCAACACCTGGCGGCTTAGGCGCGGTTGAAGCTTCTCTTACTTTTGCGTTTACGTCTGTTGGAGTTCCACCTACTATTGCATTATCTGCAACCTTGCTTTATAGGCTTATGTTCTACTGGCTAAGAATTCCTATTGGTGCTTTTGCTATGAATTGGCTTAGCAGCCGTGAGCTAATATAAATGGCTTAATTACTCAACTTTTGTGTATTTTTCTATCAAAAAATCGCAATAAGACTATTCAGAATGAGTTTTTTATAAAAAAATACATAAAATTATTGAAAAAAATGCTAAAAATGGCCACATTTGTAGGGAAAATGTATTAGTATCGAGAATGAACGTGGCCTTTGCAAAGAAGGCCCCTGACCCAAAGGATGCTGCATGGCATACAACAAGTCTGATCTCGTTTCTAAGATCGCACAGAAGTCCAACCTGACCAAGGCACAGGCCGAGGCCGCCGTCAACGCATTCCAGGATGTGTTCGTTGAGGCTTTGCAGTCTGGTGAAGGTTTGAAGCTCACTGGTCTGTTCTCCGCAGAGCGCGTAAAGCGCGCTGAGCGCACTGGCCGCAACCCTCGTACCGGCGAAACCATCAAGATTCCAGCTTCTTACGGTGTACGTATCTCCGCTGGTTCCTTGTTGAAGAAGGCTGTTACCGCCTGAAATTAGACGGATGCGCATTCAAAATGTGCGATTAATAAAGAAGGACGTTCCAATGCTGGACGTCCTTCTTATTTTTATCTTATTTTATTTTATTTTTATTTATAAGTCTCCGCGCTCCATTTTACGCAAACGAGGCTCAGCGCTATCTTTTGCGCCAGTAATACGATAAACGTCAAAAACGCCTTCAATCTTACGAATAGCAGCTAAAAGCGTGTTCAGATGCTGAGGGTCTGCCATTTCAAACGTAAACTGGCTTGTTGCAACACGGTCGTCTCCAGTGGCAATAGTTCCGGAAAGAATATTTACTCCATGATCCGAAAGTACGCGAGTAACATCAGATAGCAAGTGTTGCCTATCCAAAGCTTCAACCTGAACCTTTACTAAGAACAAACCTTTATCGCTTGTCCATTGAACAGGAATAACTCGTTCAGGCTGAGTTTTTTGTAAATCAAGCATATTCTGGCAGTCAGTTCGATGCACAGACACGCCTTGATTTCTAGTAATAAAACCAATGATGTTATCTCCTGGAACAGGCATACAACATCTTGCAAGCTTTACCCAAACGTCTCCAACACCCTTAACAGAAACACCTAAAGCACCATTAGATTTTCTATTGCGCTCTACGTTCTTAAGAGGTAATGCTTCCTGCTCTACTTCTTCTGCAACCTCATCTGCACCAGCATCTTTTACTAAGCGCGAAATGACATTTTGCGTAGAAACTTGGCCTTCGCCAATAGCTGCATACAACGATTCAACGTTAGTAGGCAAATTGAGTTCATCAGCAACGCCAATTAAAGCCTGCTGTGTCATTAAAGTAGTTAAAGGCAAGTTACGTTTACGCATAGCGCGAGTTAGCTCGTCCTTGCCCTCTTCAATGGCCTCAGAGCGACGTTCCTTGCTAAACCACTGACGAATCTTATTTCGAGCACGTGGACTTTTAACAAAACTCAGCCAATCACGAGACGGACCGGCGGTATCTGACTTTGAAGTAAGAACTTCAACCGTGTCACCATTTGTAAGCTTAGTGTCCAAAGGAACTAATCTTCCGTTCACTCTTGCGCCCATCATTCGGTGACCGACTTCAGTGTGAACCGAATAAGCGAAATCAACAGGCGTTGCATCCTGAGGAAGAGCAACAATGCTTCCCTTTGGAGTAAACACGTAAACTTCAGAAGCTCCAAGATCTTGCTTTAATGAACCTAAGAACTCATCAGAATCAGGCGTTTCACTAGTCCAATCAGCAAGCTGCTGAATCCACTTAAGATTATCTGCCTCACTAAGCTCTTTACGCTCTTCAAGCTCACCTTCACGTTTACGGTCATCTCTGTCTGGCTTACTTAAAGCTCTACCAGCCTGACCATTTGCCTTGTACTTCCAGTGTGCAGCAATACCAAATTCAGCTCGCCTATGCATATCCCAAGTACGAATCTGAATTTCTACAGGCTTTCCACCAGGGCCAACAACAGTAGTATGTAAGCTCTGATACATATTTAGTTTAGGAGTTGCAATATAGTCCTTAAAACGTCCTGGAACAGGGCTCCAACGCGCATGAACCGCTCCTAATGCGGCATAGCAGTCTCGAATAGAGTCAACAATAATTCTAACGCCAACAAGATCGTAAATATTCTCAAAATCATGACCGCGAACAATCATTTTTTGATAAATCGAGAAATAATCTTTTGGACGACCCTTTACGGATGCTTCTATGTGTTGAACTGCTAAATCTTCGTTGATTTCTTCAAGAATTTGACGCAAATAAACTTCGCGCTGACCAGCTCTACGAGCAACAAGTACAACAATTTCGTTATAAATTTTTGCATAAAGTACTTTGAAGCTAAGTTCTTCAAGTTCAGTTTTAATAGCATTCATACCAAGACGGTTTGCAAGAGGAGCATATACGTCAAGAGTTTCTCGAGCTTTTTTGTGAGAACTTGATGGCTTAACATATCTCCAGGTTCTTGCATTATGAAGACGATCTGCAAGTTTTACAACAAGCACTCGTACATCTCGGCTCATAGCAACAACCATTTTTCGAATTGTTTCAGCTTGTGCGCTTTCGCCATACTCCATCTTGGAGATTTTTGTAACACCATCAACTAATCCGGCTACAGTGTCACCAAATTCTGCACGACATTCTTCTAACGTGTAATCAGTATCTTCAACAGTGTCGTGCAATAATCCTGCTGCAACAACAATCGGCCCCATACCAAGATCTGCAAGAATCTGCGCAACTGCAAGAGGGTGAATAATATAAGGCTCGCCTGATTTACGACGCTGACCTGTATGCTGTTTTACCGCACGGGAGTAGGCACGATGAAGAATAGTCATGTCTTCATCGGGATGATGCCACTTGCACATGTTTAATATTGGCAGCAATGGGTTACGAGAATCCTCACTGATTTCGCATCCAAGCCTATGAGCGCCTTTTACATCATCTTGAAGTTCACCCATCGCAGCACACCTCCTGTATTGTCTACTATCCTACCCGCAAAAATGCGTTATGCTCTACAAAATTGTCAAATAATACAATAAATCCGACTCAGCGCTAAAACTGGTCGGATTTACTAAAAAAATTATTGTACGCCGGTTGAACCAAAGCCTTTATTTGAACGATCAGAACCAGGCAATTGTGTTGCTGGAATAAATTGTGCTTCTACATAACGCTGTATAACCAATTGAGCAATACGATCGCCACGATTAAATTTCACGGTATTTTCTGAATCTAAATTAATAAGCGGTACTTTAATTTCGCCACGATACCCAGCGTCAACCGTTCCAGGAGCATTCAACACAGTTACGCCCTGTTTTGCGGCAAGACCAGAACGAGGATGAACCAAAGCAACGTATCCAGCTGGCAAAGCAATAGCAACCCCAGTTGGAACTAAAGCACGTTCAAATGGACGCAAAGTAATATCCTCAGTAGTGCGCAAATCTGCACCAGCATCGCCAGCATGTGCATAGCAAAGCGGCTGCATAGTGGAGGATTCGCCATCGAGATACTGAATTAATACCTCAACCTGCTCGGGGCCAGTGTAGGTCTCGTCGTATGCCATTTAAGCTGCGCACTCCTTGCAAACAGGCTGTCCATCAGCCGTAGTTTCTGCTAATTGACTACGATGCTTTACAAGGAAACATTCAGAACAAATAAATTCATCACCTTGCATAGGAATAACAGTTACAGACGCATCTTCATTGCTTAAATCAGCACCTGGTAACTCGTAGTCTTCAGCAATAGCATTCTCGTCATCGTCAATGTCGCTGCTGGAATTTTGAGAGCTTTTGCTCAAAGCTTCCAACGACTCTTCGTCCTCATCTTTACTACGAGGAGAATCATAATCCTGTGCCATTATGGTCCTTTCGTTTTAAGCTACCTACGCGCATAGCATACATTAATGCCACCCCGCATATAATACACACATTTTATCTTATATAGAATGGTAAAGAATGCAGTGTATGGACTAAAGTATATACATAGTATTGTTAAAAGCGAAGAAAGTGGTGCACAATGCTTGAAAATCCGCCAAAAGAGGCGAGTTTTGACCATGTTGATGCAGACGGCAATTTGATTTTTATTTTTGAAAACACGCCGTTAAGCATTAAAGTGGACGACACGCTGGAACACGCTATCGCTGAATCACAAAAGATTACTAAAAAGCATAGCGATAATAATTCGGCAGATAATAACGTATCTGCAGCATCGTCGAACGCTACCCTGCCTATTTCGCAGATTCAGGCTTTAATTCGCGCTGGAGTTGATCCAAGCCACGTTGCTAAGCGCTATAACGTAAGCGAAGCTCAAGTAAGGCGATTTTCTGCTGGAGTAGAAACAGAAAAACAATACGCTATTGAGCAATTCCTGCTTGTTCCTGCACCAAAACAAAGCAATATGCGCACACTTGCAGATTTAATAGAGCGCACTCTTGCCAAAGCTCATATTGGCATGGAAACAGTTCAATGGCGCGCGACACGCCGAGGCTTAGAACCATGGCTTATTAGCGCTACTTTCAAAACTGCAACACGCACTATTAAAGCTGAGTGGACTTGGAACATGCACGACAACTCAGTAACATGCGCTAATCCATCTTCTCGTTTACTTCTTGGAGAAGACGCAAATGGTAATGATGCTGCTAAGCAAGCACAATACGGCGGAATGTACCGTGACACTGTAAGCATAAACTTCCCATTTTCAACAGAAGAGTTGCCGGGAAATTCAATTCGTTCAGCAAGAATTGAACGCGCTGTTTCACAATGGGAGCTTCGAAATAGTGACAAGCTTTCTGAAATTTCGAATAGTTCTGATATTTCTGATAGTTCTGATATTTCTGATTCTAAGCAAGAGCATAAGCGCGCAAAATCTAGGAAAATCGCAGATTCTTCAAATGATTTAGCCGAAAACGCGCTATCAAATAGCAGCAGAGCTCAGCAGCCTTCGCTTATACAGTCAGATTATGATGAACAAGATGCATCGTCTAACATTCTTTCTTACGACTCGAGTGAAGCGCAAAAATCTTTGGCAGACAAAGTAAAGCAAACCGAAAAAGCTGAGAAAGAAAAAAGAGTTGAAGCAGCTGAAAACGCAGAAAAAGTAAGTTCTGATGCTGCAAAATCTTTGAATACCACTTCCACAAATAATGAAGCTGAATTTGACGCTAATCAAGAGTCTGATTCTGCTAAGAAAAACTCTTTAGATCATGCAGATCACAATAACAACAAGAGACGAAGTGGAAGAGCTGCAGTTCCAAGCTGGGATGAGATTTTATTCGGCGAAGGCTGATTCTTTTGATTTTAGAGCGAATTTTTACTACGCAAATTGCGCTAAAAAATTCACACTAAGTCAATAAGACATGGAATATCCGTTTCCATGTGAGTCATTGACCCATGAACACTTGGTAAGCTCATAGCTTTTTCTGTTTGAGTTCGAGAATCAACAATAGTAAAAGAGTTACGAGCCTGAACTAGAACGTCGCCAAGAACAGATTCTGCTCGCGGATTAACCTTGCCAAAAACGCCATCTAAAATAGCCTGCTTTTTGCTGCGAATAAGCGCATTTTCACCAATAATTTTGCGCCATCTTTCAATAATATCTTCTGGATTAGTGTTTTTATTCGCATAAAGCATAACAGAGCGAGGTTCTCCACCAACCAGTTCAACTCCGCGCATTAACTCTTCACTTTTAGCAATATCAATACGAGAGTTAGGGTCAGACTGAATCATACCGTGGTCGGCAGTAATAACAATCAAAGTACCTTTAGCGCAATTTCGTTGCAACAAGCGCAACTGCGAATCAACCTGCTCAAAAGCGGCAACCCAATGCTCAGAATCCCATCCATAATTATGCCCAACCTTATCCGTATCTCTTAAATACAAATAAGTTAATCCTGGAGTTTTAGTAGTGTTGGCGGCTTTCATGATTCTAGCTCTAGGAGTTCCAGCAGTAATATAAGTAGCTCCACGAAAAGCAGCTTGAGTAAGTGGGGAATTTTCAAACTTAGGCAAACTAATACTATCTGCACGAAAACCTTTAGAAACTAGACTTTCAAACACTGTTGGCTGCTGCTGCAATTCCAGAGGATTTGGAGCATCCTTAAATTGAATAAGTTGAGCAAGCTTTCCAGTTTGAGCATTTTTTTGAGTATAGCCAGTCATGCAAGTAAGACCTGGGCATGTGCCTGTGCCAAACGTTGCCATTGCAGCAACAGTTGTGCTTGGAATACAAGATTTAATAGGACGCTGATTTTTAGGCTCATTTAAAAGAGAACGCAAATATGGTGCATGACCTTGACGCATTAGAATATTCCAGTATCCCAATCCGTCAACTAAAACAACAATTGCAGATTTTACTTTAGGAAAACCAAGACTTTCGCGCAAAAAAGCTGGATTTTCATGCACTTTAGTACTTATAGGAGCGCCAATTGCATCGCTTAAAGCTGGTAAAACGGATGAAAGATGAAAAGCTCCGCCACTTTGCTCAGAGCAAGAATCATGCGAATAATCTTGCAAAGTTGAGCTGGAAAAATCTCCATAAGTAATATTGCTTACAAACTGCAACAATTCTTTTTTAGATGGCACATCAACACTCATACACACTATTGAACCACTTATATAGAACCACAAGCTACTACTGCTAACTGCTACTAAGCACTAATACTGAGAAAGCAAAATCATCCTAGCAAAATAAAAAATACTAAATTAGTAACAAATCTTCAGCAAATAAACCTACTTTTATTAACAATATTAAGAAAATACTTACAGTTTGTGCATAGAAATTGGTAACATTGAGAGCCGTAATGTCATTCAAGGAGTTCTAGATATGCCTTCACGCCGTCACTCAACACAACAAGCTTTCGACCCAAGAAAAGTCAAAGAGCATATTGTTGAAACACCATTGAATGAAGAAATGAGCAAATCATTCCTTGAATACGCTTATTCTGTTATTTACGCGCGTGCTCTTCCAGATGCAAGAGACGGCATGAAGCCTGTCCAGCGACGCATCATTTACCAAATGGGCAACATGAATTTAAGCCCTGATCACGCTTACATGAAGTCTGCTCGCGTTGTTGGCGAAGTAATGGGTAAGCTGCATCCTCACGGTGATTCTGCAATTTATGAGGCAATGGTTCGCCTTGCTCAGCCGTTCTCACTACGTTTACCTCTTGTTGACGGACACGGTAATTTTGGTTCTCTTGACGACGGTCCTGCAGCATCCCGCTACACGGAAGCACGTTTAGCTCCTGCAGCTCTTGGAATGAACGCGGATATTAACGAAGATACTGTTGATTTTGCGCCAAACTACGACAACAAACTAAAAGAACCTACTGTACTTCCATCTGCTATTCCAAATCTTCTTGTAAACGGAGCTTCCGGTATTGCTGTTGGCATGGCAACAAACATGGCAACGCATAATTTAGGCGAAGTAGTTTCTGCAGCAAAATATGTTATGAAACATCCTGAAGCCACATTGGATGATCTTATGAAACTCGTTCCAGGACCAGACTGGCCAGGCGGAGGAATTATTATTGGCAGAAGCGGTATTCGTGAAGCTTACGAAACTGGTCGCGGAGCGTTTACAACGCGTTCTACAACACATATTGAAAATATTACCGCTCGCAAAAAAGCGATTATTGTTACCGAGCTTCCGTTTATGGTTGGCCCTGAGCGTGTTCTTGAGCGTATTTCTCAAGGTGTTAAAGCTCGTAAACTCGACGGAATTTCGGGTGCTATTGATTTAACTGACCGACACAACGGCACTCGTCTTGTTATTGAAATAAAAACAGGTTTTGACCCTAACGCAGTTCTTGCGCAACTTTTTAAGCACACTCCTCTGCAAGAAAGCTTCACTATTAACAATGTTGCGTTAGTAGACGGCAGACCGCACACAATGGGCTTGCGAGAGCTTTTGGACGTGTGGATTGCGCATCGCAGAACCGTTGTTAGAAGACGCAGTGAGTTTAGACGCACGAAAGCACAAGAGCGTCTACACTTAGTTGACGGCCTGCTACTTGCCCTACTTGATATTGACGAGGTTATTCAGGTTATTCGCTCTTCTGAAGATGCAGATAGCGCAAAAACCAAGTTAATTAAAGTTTTTGATCTTGACGAAATTCAAGCACAATACATTCTTGATTTGCGCCTTCGCAGACTTACAAAAATGAGCCGAATTGAGCTTGAAGCAGAACGCGACGATTTACTTAAAAAAATTGACGAACTCAATCAAATCTTAAGCTCTGACGCAAAACTTGACCGAGTGGTAATAGCAGATATGGATTCTGCGGTTAAACAGTGGGATACTCCACGAAGAACAATTCTTCTAGACGAAAACGAAGACGGCAGTTTTGTTCCTGTTGAAACAAGCATTAGCAAAGATAGCGAAGACGTTGCAATTAAGGCAGTACAGTCCGCTAATAAACTTACTTCAACTCAAGCAGACTTGGCTGCTGCAGCTAGTGCTGCACGTAAATCTGGAGAGAATGATGCGGCTTACGCAGCTTTGCAATTAAGCGACGAACCTTGTGCGGTTGCGTTAAGTGCTTCCGGTTTCATTGCACGAACCGACGTAGAAACATTCGAACGCTGGAAGTCGCACAGCGAAAACGTTTTTAACACTCCTTGCTCAACAATGTTTAAAACAACAACTCGAGCAAGCTACGCTCTTATTACTTCCGCTGGACGCCTAGTATTAGCGCATGTTGCTGATTTGCCGCAGCTAAACTACGAAGAAGGAAAAACTTCTGAATTAACCAAAGGCGTAAAAGCACAAGAATTATTAACATCAACGCAAAGCACAGATCCCGTAAGAGGAGAACGTGTAGTTACAGCAATAGTATTAGAAAATTCCGAATCTCCTACCCCGCTTGCGATTGGAACTAAAAACGGCGTAGTTAAGCGCTGGAATTGCGAAGCTCCAACAACCATGGACTCGTGGAGCATAATTGATTTGAAAGATGACGATGCTGTTATTGCCGCAGCCCCAGCTAAAGACAATGACAGACTTGTGTTTATTAGCACAGATTCGTCACTTCTTACCTTCGACGCAAAACAGGTTCGTCCACAAGGGCGTACAGCAGGAGGAATGGCTGGAATTCGCCTAGCTGAAGGTGCAAAAGTTGCAAGCTTTGCAGTAGTGCCAGAGCAAGATATTGAATGGCATTATGAAGAAGGCGAAAATGGACTATTCTGCGCAACTGGAACAGTAGTATTCACAGTTGCTGGCGACAGCGATGCTCTTCCTGGAACAGAAAACGGTGCTGCAAAACTTACACCTTTCGACATGTACCCAACAAAGGGTCGCGGAACTGGCGGCGTGCGCTCGCAACGATTCCTTAAGGGGCAGAATACTCTTATTCATGCATACGTTGGATATTATCCACTGCATGCAGTAACAGATAGAGGAAGCCGCGTGGAGCTACCTAAGCCAGACATGCGAAGAGACGCCTCGGGAACCGAGCTTGTTTCCCCAATTGCGCACATTGGGTAGTAAATATCAAATAAATATTTAATACAGCATTTATTTATCAAAAGCATTTGTGTATTAATAACGTAGTAAAATTGACACTGTTGCTTACGGAAATAATCTGTATAAAAGCCACGAAATATCTTAGATATGGGTTTAAAAAATAAGTTATAAAAGCTATAAGTCGTATTGTCGGTTATATAGATTAGTACAGAGAAAAGGAACGATTATGGCATTTTGTACTAACTGCGGTGCCAGTGTTGACGCAGACGATAAGTTTTGCGACCAGTGCGGCGAATCTATTGAGCAAGTTACGCAAGTTAATCAAATTCCGCGAACTGAACAATTTGCACAAACTAATCAACCATACGAACAAGCCGCAATCACACAAAAACCTAATAATAAACATTCAAAGCTGATTGTTGCAATCATCTCATTAATTGTCATACTAGCTGCTGCTATTTTCGGCATCACATATTACTTTGTGAATCAAAACAAAACGGTTACAATTCCAGTAATCAAAGTTGCGAATGCTCAAGAAGCTGTTAAGAAACTTCAAAGCCAAGGCTTAAAAGTGCGCGTTACTCAAGAATTTGGGCGCGCAAAGCGAGGATCTTTCTTAAAGTTAAAGGGCGCCAAGCCAGGAGAAGCTGTAAAAGCATCTAGAATAGTTACAGTCGTTGAATCTTTAGGCCCTGGCATGCCAAAAAATGTTATTGGCAAAACATTGAAGGAAATAACTAAAGAAGTAAAAGAAATGGGAATCAAAGTGCAGGTTCATAAAGTTGTTGCAACTTCAAAGCCTGGCACTGTTGTAGCAACTTACCCAACTCCTGGACATGCTTTTGTTCCTGCTTACGATGGCGATAATATGCACATCGCTATTGCTACACCTATTGATAGTAAATACTATGGAAAAGTTGTGCCTGCAGACATATTAGGAAAGGATAAGAATACTGCAAAGAAGATGCTTGAAAAAGCTGGCATAACTAACTACAAATTAGAACCAAGATTCTCTTCGAAAGATTTCGTTGGTAAGATTACAGGCTCCTACCCTGATTTAGGCGACTTATATGCCATGAACACTGGCGACATTACAGTGTATTACGGTGTTGATGCAAGTGAAACAAAAGAAGTGCTAACTAAAAAAGAGCATTTGGACGGAATGGAAAATGCTGATGTTCGCATAACAAAAGGCCTTTCTCCAATTGCAGGAGTTTGGTGCAAGAAAGGCGGCGATTGCCTGTACTTCAATGAAGCACCATCGTTTAATCAAGGTGAATCCACAGTTGTGTTGGGAACTCGTATTGGCGATTTAATGCATGATGGAACGTCACCTATGCTTATGTCCGATGAAAATTATCTTAGTATGAATAACTACTCGCAAGATATATCAGCACCTATTCTGTACGATAAAAAATCACCTACGTATGACATGATGAAAAATCATTTGCTTTCTGGCGATACTGGTGCAGTAGAATTCTACAAAGGGTTAGATTTGCCATCTTGCGGAAACAATATCTTTTCCCCATCGCCAGGTGTAAGAGTTTGTGAGCATGGTAAAGATATAACCGCAGAAAACAGTCCTGAAAAATTTGATGAACAAGGAATGTATACTGGTTCTTCCAAAGATGCTAATACAGGATTAACTTACAAAATGCATGATTTCTTTGTGCTAGTTCCTGTAAATACAAAATTTGATGAACTTGAAAAGAGCGGATACTTTAAGGGCAAAGGCAAAAATAAGCCTGATTTTAGTCGACCGTTCATTATGCGAAGGGATCCAAAGCTGTACGATAAAACGCAAGTAGCTATTCCTGATGGACTTACTGGGGACGACTATCCGACGAGCCCGTTTGTGCCGACGAAAAAGAACAAGCCACTTCCTTTCGCGCCAGCTCCGGATGACAGCAACGTTTACTACAAGCTTGAAGATCCTATTAACTGGTCGCTGCTTGATATTATTAAAACGTTTAATTAGCGTTTTTGCTAAATTGCAAAACTTAACTAATTTACTCGTTACGCCTACGTTTTATTAACGTGAGCCCAGCGCCTGAAATAACGCAAGCAACAAAAGAACTTAATACATACGCGCATGCGGCACCGGTTTTAGATAATTGATGACGCTTAGCAGCGTGCTTAGGTTGTTGTTCCGGTTGCTCCGGTTGGAAAAGAGCTGGAGCTGGCTCAGGTCCAGACCAAGTCTCAGCAGGCGGCAAAATCGGAGCTGGAGCAACAGGAACCGATAAATCAGGAACTGGCTCTGCTTCTGGCTCAGGTTTTGAAATAGGCTTTGGCTTCGTGTCTGGATTTGGCTTATCACCAGCCGGCGTTGGAGGTGTAGGCGGAGTTGGCTTCTTCTTCAACACAAAAGTAACCGACTCCACAGCAGCATTGCCGGTTTGAAGACCAATATTAATATCTGCACTACCATTGGAAGACTGATCTGTTGAATCTACAACCCACTCGTATCCTTCAGGCGCTTTAACATTTGGCTTTACTGTATATTTTCCAGGTAGCAAATACACAGCACCATTAGATAAGTAGCCTGTTGAACCGTGTAATAAAGAACTATCCTTATTCTTCATCATTTTTACTAAATCATCTTTAGTACTTGTAGCAACATCACTACTTGCAGCAGCAAATTCATTGCCAATTTGCGCATTTCCAGAACCTAAAAGCTCATACTTTGCACCTGCTTCAAAACTTCCATCAGACTTCTTATATTTCACAACCAACTGAGTAGGAATTGCCCTAAAAGTCACATAATAATGCTTTCTAGTAAGACGCTTAACAGGCTTGCCGTTCTTCATTTCATAAGCAAAGGAAAGATAGTGATTGCCAGCATCCTCCTTAGTAGCATCGTCATTAGCAAACTTATGATTCTTGTTATTCGGCTTATCGATGTCATTGTCCCAATAAACGTATCCTGGAATATTCTTACCAGTAAGATCAACAAGCGTAGGACGGTATACATCAGAAGCTTTTGAATCTCCTTCATATGAAAGAATAGGAGTTTTCAAATCGCCACCAGTGCTGCGATAATATAAAGATTTATCTGTTTTAGTAACCTTACTGTCTATATCTTGTAAGCCTTCAATCTCATAGAATGGCTTTGCAGACATAAGATTACCTTTGGTTTTTTCATCTTCTTTAAGCGAAGTATGCTGATCAGAATTCCCTCTCTGCTTCAACTTACCGTATTTATCTACCCCATTTGGATTCTTAGACCTATATTGCAAATCATCCACAAAATGGAACTGCGCGTCTGTAGATACTACATATTCAGCTATTAAACTAGTGCGCTCATATCCGCCAGTGGTCATAGCCACTCCACCATTCATAAGCACACGTTCGTTAAGCTCATTATTGCTCGGACAAGTTAGTTCAAAGTAAAAATAATTATTTGGAGCATTTTGCTTATCAACATTAATAAGAATTCTATTCTTAGAATCGTTTTTAAGCTCATGCCCATTTAGCTTAAAAGTTCCTTGATGAAAAACATATTTCACAGTTGAATCTGATCCAGCATAAATACTACCGTCAGACGCAATAATTCCATTTCGCGACTGATAGGCATCAAAAGTATAAAGTTGTATAGGATAAGCTAAATCTGCAAATTTAAAAACTGCGTATATTTTGAACGTTCCTTTACCTTTAGGTAAAACTTTAGTGTTACTTATATCAACAGGTTTAGCTTTTTCGTCACTCTCTGTAGAGTCAGGAATAAAGTATTCCTTGCTTATACTAACACCTTTTTTAAACTCATCTTCAATTTCTTTATTAGAAATAAATTCAGGAAAAGGATTAGTTATTTTATTAGGATTTTTTAAATAATCGTATGTAATACTGTCATCATCTTCGCCAGTCTTTTTGTAGTTAGCAGCAGTATCAAATACAGGCGTTTCCTCTTGAACGCTTCTATCTTCACCAATAGATTTTGCTGATTTTGCGGAAGTGCTACCTAAAGCAGACCCCCCCCCCATTGGGCATATTAGAACTTGCGATAGATGCAGTTGCAATAGAAGAAGCTGTAGTAGAGGAAGTTTCTGTATTAGAAGTTGTGATAGAAGAATTATTTTTAGAAGAATCTACAGTTGCATTAGCGCTAGAAGAAGCAGCTGGAGTTTCAGCCGCATTCGCAGTCTGCGAAATACAAAAAGCACAAGCCGCAGTAGCAATACTAATCATAGTCGTGCTCAAAATAGCGCAAGTTCTCTTATTCATCTTCATCTCACCTAAATTTCTATTCCAAAACAATTGCCAAAATCAAGTACAAAAGTACAAAAATGGAATCAACACCCAAAAATAAACCACATATGGGTGTTCAGGCCGCTAACAATTATAGAACAAACCCAAAAACGAGCAACAAAATGTGAGCAAACTCACAAATTGCAATTACTATTTGCCAAACAAATCAGAATGAGTGCCAGTGCGAGTCAAATATAATATAAGTTCATCATCTGCTATCTCGTAAACAAGCAACCAATCAGGAGTTATATGACATTCTCGGCAACCATCATAATTACCAGTTAGTTTATGATCCTTATATTTTCCAGGAAGGCTCACACCTGACGCAAGAATATCAACAACTTCTTCAAGCAAACTAATGTTATATCCACGTTTAATAGCCAGCTTTAAATCTTTTTTAAACATGCGCGACTGCGCAATACGATATTTCTTATAAACGCTCATAGACATTCTCGTGATTATCGCTGCGGTCAATCATTGTCAATATCTTGCAAAAGTTCAGCAAATGAACCGTAAGTTTTTTTATTAGGATTAGCCTTAAGCTGTTTTACTTCCTCAATAGCTTCAATAGTATCCGCATTAGGAATATCATATTTAATAACCGATTGCATATATTTAACTAAATTGTTTTTTACATTATCTCCGCGTAATTTAACTACATGCTTATACTGGTTGTAAATATTGCGATCCATAACAAACGAGCATGTAACAGTATCTTGATTAGACATTTAATATTCCTCCACAATTGATAATGCAAAAAATGAGTCTATCAATTTACAAACTATATAATTACTAAGTAGTATTACTAAGTAATTTTACTTAGTAATACTACTCAATCACTTAACTTGCAGCAACATAAATAATTAAATGTTTTTAATTTTTGCGAAGATACTTTAAGGCTGCTACCAATTCTACAAGCCCGGCGAAAAGCGAGGCAATTGCGGAAGCAAGAACTGGGGTCGTGGTTGAACCAGTTTTAGGAAGATGCTTAACAACGCGCTCGGCTTGTTGTTGCTCTGGTTGCTCTGGTTGCTCTGGTTGCGAAGTAGCTGGAACGGACTCAGGTTCTGACTCTACTTCTGGTTCAAGCTCAGGAGGCGTAGGAGGCGTTGGCTTCTTAGTAACAGTTACTGTTGCAGACGCTGTTGCAGTAGCACCGCCATTGTCCGTTACGCTAAACGTAATAACATAAGAACCAACTTTACTATTATCAAAACCGCCATTATTTGTAATCTGAACCTTATTTTTTAAGTCTCCATCTTCTTTATCGGTTGCAGATACAATAAGTGACCTTAGATCAAGAGGGTCTCCCTCGGTAATCGTCTTATCCTGCACAATAAGAGTTGGCACTGCATTGAGCACAGCTGGCGTAGGAGTATAAATAGCATAAACTGTCATATCGCCTGTTACTTGTGTGGCAGCACTAAATTCCTTGGTTTTATCTTTACCAGTTTTGTCCGCACTCCAACCTCTAAATGTATAACCCGCCTTAGAAGGATTATCAGGCATAACCTGACCTGCAACGCTTTTATCCTTTATGGATTTATTCTCTTTTACCTGCACCTTGGCATAGTTTTGATCGGTTCCATTCACAAATGTTACGGTATAAATCTTAGACTTGGGAATAATGTTGTAAGTAAAGTGCGAAACTCCAAGTACTCTAAAATTATTATTAAGCATGTCGTAAAACAGGCACTGACCTTCCAATTTGCCGGTCTTCACTGCTACATATTTTCCATCATTATTCTTCTTAAAGTAAGATGAATTTTCTATTTGTACAGGATTGCCGTTCTCTTTAAATCCTTCCACTACACCAATACTATAATTACCGTTTTCCTGCGTAATTGTAATAGGGCGCTTGTATTCCTCTCCTACTTCAATAGTGAAAGGTCCTGGATTCTGGTTATCGAATACAGAATCGCTTTTTTGTGGATTATTAGATGGGTATAATTTATACTTTCCTAAGTTATCTTTTACTACAATTTCAGAAATTTTATTACCCTGAAATGCCTTTTCGCCAACTCCCGCAAGATAATACGGGTCAGCATCTGTATCGTGCTCTTTGCCCTTGCCATCAAGCACGCCTTCAAACACCACTTTTTCAATTTCATTAGCAACAAATGCTGCGCTATGTATTGAAATGACATTTTTCGGAATAGTAACAGTTCCCTTAATTTTGTTCCAGCCAAACGCACCGTATTCTATGATCTTAAGAGATTGAGGAAGAGTGACACCCTCAATATAGGTTTCGCCGTCAATATGTTCATGCTGCTTATTCCCAACTTGTTTTGCGTGTCCAGTAAAAGCACATTCATGAATAACTTCAATGCCTTCAGGAATAACAATGTGATGATTCTTCTTAAGCTTTTCCTTGCCCTTTTCGCTAAGTCCATCTACATATTCATTTACCGTTTGACCGGTATCCGGATAATGAACATCTTTCCTGCCTCCAATAGTTTTACCATCGGCAGAAATGTTAAAGTCTTCGCGCGTCCAGGCTAAGGATGGATCATTTGTAGTAGTTGAATCAGTTGAAGCTTCCCTAGATTCTTCAGAGGCAGGCATGCTTCTATCTTCACCAATAAATTTTGCTGGCTTTGCGGAAGCGCTATCTAAAGCAGACCCCCCCCCCATTAGTTGTATTAGAAGTTGTGGTATTAGAACTTGCGATAGAAGCAGTTGCAATAGAAGAAGCTGTAGTAGAGGAAGTTTCTGTATTAGAAGTTGTGATAGAAGAATTATTTTTAGAATAATCTACAGTTACATTAGCGCTAGAAGAAGCAGTTGAAGTTGAAGTAACATCAGTAGAAGAAGCTGAAGTTTCGGCAGCATTCGCACTTTGCGCCATGCAGAAAGCACAAGCCGTAGTAGCAATACCCATCATAGTGCTAGTCAAAATTATGTTAGTTCTCTTACCCATTTTTCCTCTTACAAAACCAAATCTTCTATAATCTTTAGAAAAAATAACGGAATCAACACTAAAACAAATACAATTCAGGTACTTAGTAGCATTGAACCATCAGATATTCTACAACTTACAATTCCAATCGCAACAAAAAAGTGAGCAAACTCACAATAATCTAATCAATCATCAATAACAAATCTTTAGCAAAGAATCACAAGAAAATATTCTTACGCTCGGCTTCCGGCTGTTCGAAGCAAACGCACGTGCATAAAAGTCATTAAAACGCATAGTAAGAAATCCACTTAAAAAAAAATGGCCAACCATAATACCAACCTCTTGATGTATGATTTCTAGTATTGTTAGAAGGAGGGGATTTATGCTAACTATTTATAAGTTGATGGAATATTTAAGGAATACACATCACATTAATATTGACCCAGAAACACAATTACAATCTTTGCGTAATATTGGCTATTATCATGGTTTCAAGGGATACAGGTTTGTACGCGAAGATGCTAATCGAATCAAGTTCTCTTCCTTCGATGAGGTTGTTGCATTAAATGATTTTGATATGAGTTTGAAAACTATTTTATATCCTGCTGTTATGTTTATTGAAAATGCGTTGAAAAGCTACGTGATAGAAGCGTTATTGAATGATTGTAAGTCTGAAAATTTCGATGATATTTACAATAAGTCGTTAACAGCTTACAAATCTTATAAATCTGGTTCTAGCGCATATAAAAATGCTTACATTAGAAGAATGAATCTTAAGGGCAGAATAAATTCAGCACTAATAAGAGATTATACTAAAAGGAGTGTTGTTGCACATTTTTTTGATAATGATAAATCTATACCGGTGTGGGCAATATTCGAGACTTTAACTTTAGGCGAATTTGGAATGTTGTATGAGTGTGCAAACATTAAGGTCAAAAAATATGTTTCCAAAATTATGAGTTTGCCGACCAATTTAGATTCAGATGGCATGATTACAAAATCTCTTATTTATGCTATTAAGGATTTGAGGAATGCTATAGCCCATAACAATGTTATTTTTGATACTCGATTTAAAACTGGAAAAGTAGATAATAGGTTATCAATACTTCTTGAAACTGAAATGAGCATTAATAATATTGATTTTAAATACATGGATGCTTATTTTACTATCATTACTTATTTTCTTAGTAGAATGGGCGCACCTGAAAAAATGCGTAAGGATTTTGTTGAACAGTATGATAGTGAAACAGAGTGTTTGAGGCATAGACTACCTGTAAACATATGTAGTAAAATACTTGGAACTCAACATAAGTCTAATATGAAATTGCTTAAGTGTTTTATGAAAAACTAGTAAAATTCGTTGCATAATTTTGCTAGTATGATAGCATTGTAGTTGAATTGCGGTGGACGTCTTCGGACTAAACCTGGAAGAATCTGATGAGTCGGGTTCTTCTTTTTCTTTTATGGGGTTATAAGTTGTAAGACTTATAACCCCAAATATTTCATCTTATGTTTTTCACTGATTACTGCCAAACACTTACAACTAGTCTCTGAGTTTGCGCGTTGCAGCAAATGATTCAGCAAGTACAACGAAGCCAGCAAAAAGCGAGGCAATTGCGGAAGCAAGAACTGAAGTTGCGGTTGAACCAGTTTGTGGAAGACTTTTAACAACGCGCTTAGCTTCCGGTTGCTCCGGTTGCGAAAGAGCTGGAGCGGACTCAGGTTCGAACTCAGGCTCAGCAGGCGTCAGAATCGGAGCTGGAGCAACAGGAACCGGCAATTCAGGAACTGGCTCTGCTTCTGGCTCAGGTTTTGGAATAGGCTTTGGTTTCGGGACTGGATTCGGCTTATCACCAGCCGGCGTTGGAGGTGTTGAAGGTTTAGACGTATATGAACTATACACAGAAATACTGCTACTAACAGTAGTATTTCCAGTGAACTTAGTACCTTTACCATCTTTCCCAGTAAACCAACCGTTAAAAGTAAAACCAGGCTTCGTAGGATCAGGCGGCATCGACTGGTCAGTTAAAGAATCGCCACTAATAGAAAGACCTTGCTGAACTTTCACAGTTGCATACGGATTATTTTCATCATCATTTATAAATTTGACTACAGCAATCTTTCTTCTCAACACAAAAGTAACAACCTTTTGAGTAGAATCCGTATCGCTTTTATTTACTTCAATATTAACGTTCGCACTAGTGGAAGAATTAGCAATATCTTTTGAATCAGCAACCCACTCATAGTTCTCTGGAGCATCAGCAGTTGGATTCACAGTATAGTTTCCTGGAGCAAGATACACATCGTTGCCAGAAATATAGCCAGCCGCCTCAGGAAGCAAAGCCGTGTTTTTGTCTGTGATCATCTTTTGAAGTTCATCTTTTGTAGGAGCTGTTGGAGTATTAGAAGATGAAGTAAGAGTATTACTTACAAGAGTATTTCCAGAATAAATAGCATACTTCTTACCACTCTCAATATTGTTTTGCGAATCTTTGTACTGCACCACAAGCTGCGTAGGAATCGGCCTAAAAGTCACATAATAGTGCTTTGTGGTTACTTGATTATCATCCTTATCTCGCACAATACCGTAATCGTAGTTGCCAAATTTCTTGGTATTGTCCTTGGTGAATGTGCCACCTTCAGGAGTGTCAATATCATTACTGTAATAAAGATAACCAGGGATGTCTGTCTTTTTAAGCTCTTCCATCGTTGGGCGTTCAACAATATCTTTCTTTGGGTCGCCTTCGTAGCTTAGAAGAGGAATAAAATAATTTGCAATAGCGTTATTGCAAAACTTTACATTATACACATTTTTATAATTTTGCAAATCAGTTATATTTAGCTTGGTAAACGATTTAGTAGAGAACTTGTCAGTTTCACCATCACTACGCTGAGAAAGTTCACCAGTACCTTCAATACGTGCAACATTGCGATATTGTAAATCATCTACAAAATGAAACTGCGCGCCACACTCTGGTATAAATACAAATAATCCCGGGGCAACACTTGAACCCTCATAATTAAGAGATTGATTTCCATAAATAATTTCATCATCTTTGCGACCGTACATTGTCATATGCACAAAGGTTTGATTTCTATGCATGTAATATTCAAAAGGCGTTTTTGTTGTAAGGTCTTTACCAATAAATTTCCCATTTATCTCAAGCGTGTATGGTATCACCGTATCAGGAGCTTTACTATAATCAAAGCTTAGAGATCCATCATTATTCCTAAACTCACGAGAAGATTTATATGGACGTATCTCACCCTCACCACCGTACGCTTTTTCGGCACGAGGGATAAAAATGTAATTATCAATGCGACCAAGCATATCATGATATTTATTCTGGATTGTATACGTAAATTCTTGAGTGTCCCCTACAGGTTTTCCATTCACAACTTTAAACTCTTTACCAGCAGGAGTATAAAAACTTTTAACAATAAGCGGGAAAGGATATGCGGACGTTGTTTTATCCTGCAACTCTTTTACTTCATCAGGCGTAATAACATTCGGGAACGGATTGGTTACATTCTCATCAGTAGTAAAATCGTATTTGCCATATTCGTTAAGCTTAACTTCGTTTTTCTTCTCGCCACTATTTGTAGAATCTTCGGCCGCTTTATTTTCTTTTGATACTTCTTTTGTAGACTGAGCCGACTTGTATACAGCTACTTTGCTTTTCTTTACATCAGACGAATCGTTTGCAGAACTATCATCTTTTACATTATTATTTGCAGCAGCATTGTTAGGAATGTTCGCATTACTAGAATTTACATCATTCTTCGAAGAATCAACACCATTGGAACTAGCATCATCCTTGGAAAGCGTAACGTTCTTCGAAT
Source organism: Gardnerella greenwoodii 00703Dmash (assembly GCF_000263635.1). Classification (GTDB taxonomy): domain Bacteria; phylum Actinomycetota; class Actinomycetes; order Actinomycetales; family Bifidobacteriaceae; genus Bifidobacterium; species Bifidobacterium greenwoodii. The sequence goes on along the minus strand of NZ_ADEV01000009.1, from coordinate 126,796 downwards.
TGTCATCACCCTTAGAAAGCGTAACATCTCTGGAACTAGCATCGCCCTTTGCTTTATCAGAATTTTTGGCGAAAGGATACATCCCCCCCCCCGTCAGAAAATCCCGTATTTGCAACATTAGAGTTAGCATTCACAGCAGCAGCCGCACTTGTAAGGTTTTCAGCAGCATTCGCAGTCTGCGAAACGCAAAAAGCGCAAGCCGCAGTAGCAATACTCATCATCGTCGTCGACAAAACAAGTACAGTCCTCTTGTTCATTTCTTCCTCGCAAAATAAACAAATTTAAAAAAACTTATAAAATAAAAATCGCACAGCTACAATCTCATCCTAAGAATGCAACCACACTAATAAATATACCATAATTCGGTATAATGTATATACAAAATTATGAAAGCTTACACTTAATCGCACACACAAACACTTCACGCTCGGCTTCCGGCTGTTCGAAGCAAACGCACGTGCATAAAAGTCATTACGGCAAGAAGAATAATCAAATAAGCCGGAAGCAGCACCATAGAAACATTCTGCGCAATTATTCCAAAAATCGCAGGCATTACCATAGATCCAATATATGCACTTGCCATTTGCATGCCAACAATCGCTTGCGATTTATCTGCACCGAAATATTGCGGAGTTGAGTGAATAATACACGGATACACCGGAGCACAACCAAGCCCAATAATTACAAATCCTGCAATAAGCTCAATATGATTTGGCAAAGGCAGCAACAATACCAGAATTCCCACAAGCATCACGCACTGCCCAATACGAATCATAGTTGCATCGTTAAAACACATAGTAAGAAATCCGCTTACAAAACGGCCAACCGTAATGCCAACATAAAACAGGCTTGCCCAGCCTGCTGCAACAATGCGGCTAACTCCTCCGTGCAAAACCATGTAACTACTAGCCCAAAATCCTGCAGTTTGTTCCAAAGCGCAATAGCAAAAGAACATAATAAGAATATTTTTCGCTCCTGGAATGCGCAAAACTTCCGCGTAAGATAGCACCCCAGAAGATTGTTTCTTCACCTCAGTAAGATTATGCGTCTCTGCCTTTTTATTATTATTTTTCCACAGCGGCAAACTTATAAACAGCACAAGAGTGAGAGCAATTTGTATAACAGCAATATACTGGTAGCCTGCAGGCCAACGCTGACCGTGAGAAAGTGCGAAACCCATAACGTAAGGACCTAGAGAAGCCCCAATTCCCCACATGCAGTGAAGCCAGCTCATGTGCCAGCTTTCATAGTGAATTGCAACGTAATTATTAAGAGCCGCATCCACTCCTCCAGCACCTAAACCGTATGGTATAGCTAGAAAAATAAGCACAAGATAATTCGGAGCAAAAGAAAAACCTAGTAACGCTAAAGCTGTTAAAGCAACTGAAATAAGCGTAACCTTCCCAGGGCCAAACTTATGCGTAAGCCTATTAGATAGCAGCGCAGAAACAATTGTTCCTGCAGAAATAACCATTGATATTCCACCAGCCCAAGAAATTTGCGCACCAACATCATGACTCATAGTAGGCCACGCAGCTCCAAGAAGAGCATCCGGCAAACCCAAGCTTATAAAAGCAAGATAAATAACAGCAAGAAGAAGGTTAACCATAAAAATTCCCAAACATTAGTTAATACATGTTTACAAAACAACTCACCAAACAAGTGTAACCCAATAAGCATTAACAGCATATCGCGTGACACAAAATAAGGCTTCTGCTTAGTGTATTAAACATTAAACAGAAGCCTTAATTACTAAAACGTAGACAATTAAAACTGCCTATTATTTACCACTTATAAATAGTTTCTGCGCTTGCGATTTGCAGCAAATGATTCAGCAAGTCCGGCGAAACCTGCGAAAAGCGAAGCAATTGCGGAAGCGAGAATTGGAGTTGTGGCTGAGCCAGTTTTAGGAAGATGCTTAACAACGCGCTTATCTTCCGGTTGCTCCGGTTGCTCCGGTTGCGAAAGAGCTGGAGCCGGTGCAGGTTCTGGCTCTGCTTCAGCAGGCGTCAGAATCGGAGCTGGAGAAACAGGAACCGGCAATTCAGGAACTGGAACTGGATTTGGCTCTGGTTCTGGCGTAGGCATTGGAGTTGGAGGTGTAGGAGGAGTTGGCTTCTTAGTAACAGTTACTGTTGCAGCTGCTGTAGCGGTCTCTCCGCCATTATCTGTTACACTAAACGTAATATTATACGAACCAACTTTAGTATTATCAAAACCACCGTTGTTAGTAAGCTTTACTTTGCTTGTTATGTCTCCATCTTCCCTATCTTTAGCAGACACAACAAGACTATTTAAATCAAGCGAATCGCCCTCAGTAATAGTCTTATTCTGGACTGTAATAACTGGTGGATAATCCTTGAAAATAGAGTAAACTGTTAAATCGCTACTCACTCTAGTGCTAGCACTAAATACTGCACCACTTCCGTCTTGCTTTTCATTCCACCCTTCAAAAGTAAAACCATCTTTCGAAGGATTTGCCGGCATCGACTCAGTAGTCCACTCATCACTATCAATAGACTTGTTTTCTTGCACTTTTACTTGTGCATACCGAGTTTCTCCATTCATAAATGTAACTGTATGGCCAGCAGCTACCCACTTCGGGAAGACAACAAAGGTGTGATTTGTAGAGCAATACTGCGTACCGAGTTTACTGCCAAACGTATTAACGCCCTTGCTATCTCTAATCACAGCAAATAAATACGGGTAGGTAATAGTCTGAGCATTAAACGGTACGTAAGCAACGGTTGTGCTATTAATGATTGTTTTATCATCATCACTCATACGGTCATACGATGTGTATGCTATGCCGTTTGTCTTTCTAGCAACATAGAACTGCCAGCCATCAAACTTAAAACCTGCTTTAACAGGATGTATAAGATTGCCATTGTTATCTTTAGGGAACTGAATAGCGTTATCTTTTACACGAATACGTTTAAAAATATTGTCATCATTATACTGGAACTTCCAGTTACCATCGGATCGATAGTCACCATTATCTTTTTTTGGCTGCTCATACGAGAAGCACTTGTCTGCTACCGACTCATCCTTGGCATACACAATTTCCAATGCGTTTAAACGGAAATATTTGTTTTGATACGCTTTATTAGACGCGTTAGCTGGAGTCCAAGTGAAGTTGCTAACACTAGGTGTAAATTCATCACCTTCACCTGCAGAAACATTGTTGTACGTCACATAATACGGACTTGGAATTGTGCTATTTACCACTGACACTTCGTAAGTATGGCTTGAATCATAGCTACCCAAGCTTTTTGTTGCACTAGTAGCAGTATTAGGATCATAAGTACCAGCAGTAGTTGCTACTACCTTGTTGTTATCGGTTGTATCTATTATCTTAAATTCAATTTTAGCAAACGCATTCTTTACGTCTTGCCTACTTGAGTCCAGCGTGGAACCAAAATCCCAATTCACAAAATTCAATTGGCCAAAATCGCTATCAGCTTTAACAAGCGCATTGTTATTATCACCGTTCATTGTTTCCCAACAGAGACTTACTCTAAGCTCAGTTGTTTGTGTTTGAGGTTTAGGAGTTTGATTAGGACCTGGCTTACCACTAGCAAAAAGCGCTTGATTAAAAATCGTTGTAGAAACTGGGGCTTCATTACCTTTAGGCTTTGAATCAATGTTTGATTCAGCTTTTGTATCAGTATTTACAACAGAATCTGCATTAGATTTAGCAGTAGTCTCAACTACAGTGCTTACATTAGTATTTGTATCAAGCTTTGCATCAGACTTTACATCGCTCTTAGCTTCAAGCTTGGATTCAGTTTTTGTATTAGAATTTGGTTTCGAATTCGTTTCAGGTTTTATATTATCTTTATCAGAAGAATCAGAAGGATCAGAAGACTTTATGCCATTTGTCTCAGAAGAATTGGTTTCTTGAGAAGAAGTATTTTCAATTGGGGGGGGGGTAGTGACTTTTGCAGTAGAAACACCCGAAATAGTAGGAGTAGAAGCTTCAGCCGCATTCGCAGTCTGCGAAACGCAAAAAGCGCAAGCCGCAGCAGCAATACTCATCATCGTAGTCGATAATAAAATCACAGTTTTCTTGTTCATTTTTCCCTCTTATAAAACAAATTCTAAGAAAATCAATAAATGCAAAATCCCAGACTCACTTCCACTATTGAAGTAAACCTGCATTTGCAATTATATCATAAAATCATTATAACTTAACAAAATGTCATAATGTAATTACAATTCAAAATTTGTAATACACATTACATAATGCGAAGAAAATTACAAATATTACACAACCTAAAACACAAGCAAAAGCAAAAATCAGGTATCGATTTTGGAACGATCAAAGTCGTCTGCGTTATCAACAATAAACTGCTTTCGCGGAGGAACATCATCGCCCATTAGCAAATCAAATACTTCACTCGCCTGCTGAGCATCTTCCATACGAATCCTTCGAAGCATGCGAGTTCTAGGATCCATAGTGGTGTCTGCAAGCTGATCTGCATCCATCTCACCCAAGCCCTTGTAACGCTGAATATCGCTGTTAAAATCAATGCCCTTAGCTTGCAAATCGTTGAGCTTTCCAGCCAATTCGTCGTCTGAATACGTGTAAATATACTCGCCCTTGCGCTTTCCAGCGAGCGCAATCCTGTGAAGAGGAGGCACTGCAGCATAAACATGGCCGTGCTCAATAAGCGGACGCATATAACGATAGAACAGCGTTAGAAGCAAAATACGAATATGCGCGCCGTCAACATCTGCATCGGTCATCATAACAATCTTGTTATAACGCGCTTGCGAAATATCGAAACTTGCGCCAGATCCTGCTCCAACAACCTGAATAATTGCAGCGCACTCTTTGTTGGAAAGCATTTGTGCAAGACTTGCCTTTTGCACGTTCAAAATCTTACCGCGAATTGGAAGAAGCGCTTGGAAAGCAGAATTTCGAGCAGCTTTTGCAGTGCCAAGTGCAGAATCGCCCTCGACGATGAAAAGTTCTGCAACATCGTCGTTTCCAGGCTGGCAGTCAGAAAGTTTCGGCGGCATTGAAGCAGACTCAAGAGCGTTCTTTCTGCGGGTAACTTCCTTAGTTTTACGCGCCTGAATACGCGCATGCATTTCGGAAACTATTTTTTCCAAAACTCTAGAAGACTGCTCTTTAAAACCTCGCTTAGAACCAGTTATCATTTCGCCAAATTGAGCGTCAGTCATTTTCATAACTATTGGCTTAACTTGAGCGGTTCCAAGAACATCCTTAGTTTGACCTTGGAATTGAGGCTCTGCAATACGAACAGTTACGACTGCTACCAAGCCTGCCATAATGTCGTCGCGCTCAATTTTTGTGTTAGCGTCTTTAAGATTTACTTTAAGCTTTCTAGCATTATCTTCCACGGCTTTACGAATTTGCTTAGTTAATCCCTGCATAAAGCCGTCAACGTGCATACCTCCGCCAGGAGTTTCAACAACGTTTACGAAACTAATAATCGTTGAATCGTAGCCGTTTACCCAGCGCATTGCAATATCAACACCGCATTTTCGAGTTACTTGCTGCGCGTGTAATTCACCAGAAGAGTCAACGGCTTGCGTTTCTTCTATATAAGTATCTTCGCCAGAAATGCGCCAAATATCGGATACTGCTTCACCTTTTGAAAGAAAATCAACGAAATCTTTAACACCGCCGTTGTGCAAAAACTCAATAACGCGAGGGTGATGCTTATTTTGCACTGAGTTAGCAGACTCAGCATTTGCAATAGATTGTGCTGTTGATTCTTCAGATTTATTGTCTTCAGACTCACTATCTTCAGACTTATCTTCATCTTCTAATGCTGTTTCAGATTCTAATTCTTCAAATTCAACCGCAGAGTCATCGATATTATCAGGCTGATTTTCAAGAAGATTATTTTCCGCAATATTATCTTCTGCAGCATTATTTTCTACAAGATTATCTTCAGAAGAATCAATTTCTTCAATATTTGCAGATTCACCTTCCGGAACGTGCTCGTCAATAACAGTAATTTTTAAGCCTGGAACCAAAAAACTTGTTTGACGAACCCTGTCAATAAGCTGCTCGTAACTAAAATGAGCAGTAGAATTGAAGATTTCTGGATCCGCCCAATAGCGTACACGAGTTCCGGTAGTTTTTGGCGAAACAGTGCCAATAATTTCAAGCTCAGTAGGCTTGTTCTTACGCGTACGCTTAAATGGAGAGGCTGGAGATGGATGCTCCGGGTCAGCATCGCTATACACACCAGGATGCCCTTGATGGAACGCCATATGATGCGTTTTACCGTCTCTATCGACTTCAACATCTAAACGCAAGCTTAAAGCGTTTACAACAGAAGATCCAACACCGTGCAAACCGCCTGCAGCATTATAAGAAGCGTTACCAAACTTTGCTCCAGCGTGAAGCTTAGTTAAAACAACTTCAACACCAGTGAGCTTTGTTTTTGGCTCAACATCTACTGGAATACCACGACCATTATCTGCAACTTCAATAGATCCATCGTCGTGAAGAGTAACAATAATATGGTCACAAGCACCCGCCAAAGCCTCGTCAACCGCATTATCAATAATCTCCCAAAGGCAATGCATTAAGCCTTGGCTGTCTGTAGTGCCAATATACATGCCTGGACGCTTTCTTACAGCATCCAAGCCTTCTAGCACTGTCAAACTGTCGGCATCATATTGCTCTTGCTCTTTAGAGACCACTTCTACCCCTTATATAAGCTAACTATTAAGCAATAAGTGTCGCATCTTACTAAAGTAACAACACGACACTTTTGCAATATAACGTTACAAAATCACTGATCCAAGAAGTCACGCAAAGTTTGCGATCTAGAAGGATGACGCAACTTAGACATTGTCTTAGACTCAATCTGGCGAATACGCTCACGAGTAACGCCATAAACGCGACCAATATCGTCTAAAGTCTTAGGCTGACCATCTTCCAAGCCGTAACGCATCTTAATAACACCAGCCTCCCGAGGAGCCAATGTTTCAAGAACCTGCCTGAACTGCTCTTGCAAAAGAGAGAATGCTACAGCATCAGATGGTGCGATTGCATCGGTATCTTCAATTAAATCGCCAAACTCGGAATCGCCATCTTCGCCCAAAGGAGTGTGCAAAGATATAGGCTCACGCCCATACTTTTGTACTTCCTGCACCTTTTCAACTGGCATATCAAGCTCGCGCGCAAGCTCATCTGGCGTAGGCTCGCGACCCAAGTCTTGAAGCATTTGACGTTGGACTCTAGAAAGTTTGTTAATAACTTCCACCATATGCACTGGAACTCGAATTGTACGAGCCTGATCTGCCATTGCGCGAGTGATTGCCTGGCGAATCCACCATGTTGCGTAAGTGGAGAACTTAAAGCCCTTCTTCCAATCGAACTTTTCGACAGCTCGAATTAAACCAAGATTACCTTCCTGAATTAAATCAAGGAAAAGCATTCCTCGGCCGGTATAGCGCTTAGCAAGAGAAACAACAAGACGCAAGTTTGCTTCCAAAAGATGGTCTTTTGCTTTCTTTCCGTCCGCTGCAGCCCACTTAAGTTCGCGCTTGCGCTTAAATTCCATATTGTCAATATCAGTATCGAGTAAATGCTGAGCATACAAGCCAGCCTCAATACGTTCCGACAAATCAACTTCCTGCTCAGCGTTCAGCAAGCTAACGCGGCCAATCTGCTTCAAATAATCCTTAACAGGGTCAGCAGTAGCTCCTGTAGCAATAACTCGACGCTTAGGATTTCCGGAAGGAGTTAAATTATCGTCATCATCGTCGTCACGAACAATAAACGCGCCCTTAGCTTGTGGAACCTGAGGAACATCATGCTTATGCTGATCATTATCTTCGGCATCTTCAAGATCATCTACATCATCTTCAAGATCAGTATCAACATCTACATCAACATCTTCAAGATCGTCAACATCAGCTATATCTTCCGGATGAATATCATCCAAATCGTCCAAATTCATTTGATCTTCATCGTCAAGATGATCATCATCTAATGAATCGTCAATAGCTAATGAATCACCATCTTCGATAGCATCATTTTGAGCATTATCAATACTGTCATCACTATTGTTACGAATTTCTGCTTCAACTTCAGATTCAACTTCGCTGGAGCCTGGCTCAGTATCAGTTTGATTTTCAACTGCTTTTTTTGAACGAGAACTACGCGTTTTACTAGCAGCAGACGAAGTGCGAGCGCGACTTTGTCGTGCAGTACTTGTTTTACGTGCTTTTACAGGCTTGTTACCATCTTGCTCTTCGCTCTGATCAGCTGATGATTCAACTTCGCTCGTCAAACTGTTCCTCCTGTAGTATCCCCTTGCAGCGCATATAGGCATAGTTCAAGCAAGGGCAAGTTTTACCTTAAGTAGTAAACCATTTAAGCACGACGATTATTCCCCTTATTTTTCTTGCGGCGTGGCGCATTCTGATATCCAGGCTGGTTCAAGCTTATTTTCATAAGCTCCTTCAACAATTTTTGCCATTGTGCAATCATTATCTATACTCAATGCTCGCTCAGTATATTTTTTAACGTTACCTAGCCTAAACCACCAGCTAATATATGCTAAAAGTGCGTAAATTTGCACTGTTAACTCTGGAATACTTTGTGTAGCAAACGCCATAACTTGTAGCACTCTGCATGCTGTTATGGCTCTTTTTATATTAGGTATTTTGCTTGTTTGAATAAACTTAGCTTCTAAAAATTGGCGCAATCTATCTGACACCATAGGCGTGTGTGGATACCATGCGAATTCTGCTAAAGCATTGTCGTCATACCATTCTTGATTTTCATCTAAAATAGATATAAGCATTGCGTCGCGCACGTTAATATTGTGAAACATTCCAATAGCAAGATTTACTAAATCATAGCCAAACATTTTCTTGTCGTGTAGAAACATGTCGCACCATCGTACGAACGCAACGCATGCAGTATTTCTAACAGCGCTTTCTTTACCGTTTATGTTCGCGTTTTGAATAAAAGATTTTGAAACTGTTGGAATCCAATGCTGTATGCCTTTAACCCATTGCGAATTTTCGTCACAATTAAAATACGCATATTCTTTTGAGAATGTCATAAAGAAGCTGCATTCTTTTGAAGGATATATTTTTCCTTTAATGTCTGAAATCTCTTGGCCAGCAAAACTAGTAAAATCATCCAATCCAACAAAATCTATTGAATCATCACAAAGATCAGCGCTTTCACCATAAACTTCCAATATGCTTTGAGTATCAAAATCATCAATGCAACTATGCGAAATCTTCTCTTCTAAATCAACACTTGCTACTGCCATAACAATTACTCCCCTTCATTAATGTGTATTGCACATATACATTGCACATATATGTATTTGCTCATGATTTTTTATTATTAAATCAAGCTTTACGAGCGTAATTCTTGATATGTGTAAGTTTCTCAATATGCGAAATAGTATTCAATAAAAAACGATTGCAACGGTTAGAAGCTCATTAAATCGTACAAACTATTGTGTTTTACATTGTTTAGCCCTGTGGATAACTTTCATAATATGAGCACTTTAACGGACGATACTTGCAATCTTGCTGCTATTGAATCTCGAATTGCGTATTTAATTTCGCAACAATTTTGCACAAGCGCCGAAAATAATCTTTCTTCAACCTGTAAAACAACGTTACAGCAGGTAATAAAGCAAGCTATCGTTTCTAGCGAAGGTGGTAAGCGTCTTAGAGCTCTACTTACTATAAGTGCTTATAATGCTGCTTCTAGCGAAAAAGCCACGAATAAGCTTCAAGATACAGCTTTATTTGATATTGCTTGTGCTTTAGAAGTATTTCAAACCGCAGCATTAATTCATGACGACATTATTGACGAGTCAGCTTTAAGACGAGGAAAACCAAGTGCATATTGTGCATTAAGTTCTGTGTGCAACAACAAGCACATAGGATCAGGGCTTGGCCTTATGCTTGGTGATTTGCTTGCTACAGAAAGCTTTGATATTACTAGAAATTCAGCGAAATATTTTACTTATAGTGAAGAATTACTTCAAGCTTTTGCTTCAATGCAACGAAATGTGGGTATTGGTCAAGTTTTGGATTTGTCCATTGAAATGATGCAACTTGACAATCCATCTGAGCTTGCACAATCTTCTCTTAATGTGTTTAGGTGGAAAACAGCAAGTTATACGACTATTGCCCCTTTAACACTTGGTTTTCTTGCTGCATCAATGAATCCAGACGATGCTTATAATCTAGCTAATTCTATTGGAGACCCTCTTGGCATCGCTTTCCAGCTTGCTGACGATTTGCTTGACATTGTTTCAGATAGCAAGCTTACAGGGAAACCTATTGGTGGAGATATTCGCGAAGGAAAACGTGCTGTACTGCTTGCAGACGCGTTGCAATACGGCAGTAATCAAGAAAAAGAAATACTAACTAAAGCTTATACAAGCGAAGAACGCTGTGAAAGCGACGTTGAAAAAATAATACAAATCTACCATACTTCGGGAGCTATTGAACGTTCAAAACAACGTATTATGAATCTTTGGCAGAAGTCAAATAATTCAATTGATGAAAGTCCTCTAAGTGGCAGCGGTAAAGCAATACTTCATAATATAAGCGAACGCTTTATACCTGAAGCATGGCGTAATGTACAATAGTATTTGAGTGTAACTATCGAAAGCAACCATACTTACTACGTTACTTGTAAAATCATTCGTAGGCTTGTAAATAGTAAGCAAGGTTTACGCGTATAAGGATTGTGACAATGGATGAAGCTACTCAGGTTCAGCCTGGCATGTGCATTGAAAATCGCTATCGTATTGTGCGTAAAATTGCTCAAGGTGGTATGGCTACGGTGTACCAGGCGCAGGATGAGCGTCTCGATAGGCCTGTCGCAATTAAAATAATGCACACTCAGCTTGCTCAAGGAGTGCATCGCCAGCAGTTTATTGCTCGATTCCGCAGAGAAGCAACTTCTGCAGCAGCTATAGCAAACCCGCATATTGTCCAAGTTTATGACACTGGCGAATACGACGGTCTTGATTATCTTGTTATGGAGTATGTGCATGGCGTTAATTTGCGCTACGAGATGAACATGCAAGGCACTTTTAGTGTTCGTGACACCTTACGCTTATTGGCTGAAACTTTAGACGGTCTTGCTTCCGCACACCAAGCTGGAGTCGTGCATAGAGATATTAAGCCTGAAAATATTTTGATTAATGATCGCGGCCACGTGCAGATTACTGATTTTGGCTTAGCTCGCGCAATATCTCAGGCAACTCTTTCTTCTACCGGATTATTGCTTGGAACGGCAGCTTATCTAGCTCCAGAACTTATTGAGAACAATCTTGCAACACCTCAAGGTGATTTATATTCTGCCGGAATGATGGCATGGGAAATGCTTGCGGGACGAGTTCCTTTTACTGCAGATAATCCTGTAACACTAGTGTTTAAGCATGTTCACGAAAACACTCCTTCAATAAGCACAGCATGCCCAGATATTAACGAAAAAGTTGCGCAATTTATATCTAAGCTTACTGCGCGCGATATGAACGATCGACCAGATAATGCTATAGAAGCGTTAACGCAATTGCGAAATCTTTCAAAACAATTAAGTGCTGAAGACTGGCAATATAAAATTGATGCTGTTAAGGAAGAGCAAGATTCCGACTCGTTATCTCCTCTAGACAATCTGCGCCTTAAAGATATTGATAAGTCCGATAGCGATAATAAGACTAAAGATTATAAGTATTCTCAAGATTCAGATGATTCTACAAGCGATTTAGATGCTACTCAAGCAATAAGCACTGCCGCTGTAAAATCTGAAGAAAATACTGACTCTGATTCTCAAAGCAATCCGCTTGAAGAATTTGACGACAGCAATATGCCAACTATTGCAATTGATTCACACGAGCTTAATCGCAATAAGACTTCTATAAATCCACTAATTCCAACATTGCAACCTGCAAGCTTTAATTCAGACTCTAAAAAAGATTCCTCTTCTAAAAAGCGAGTAATTGCTATTGCTGGAGGAAGTGTTCTTGCAGTTCTAGTTCTTGGTGCTATTGGAAGCTTCTGGTACTTCCTAGGCCCTGGCAGCTACTGGACGCTTCCTAAGCCGGATGATCTTCGATGCGCAAATCAAGCAGCTTGCAAAGTTAAAGATGTTAGTTGGCAAGAATATGAGCATACTTTGAAGGTTGCTGGAATTCCTTACACGGTTTCCAAAGACTACAGTGATGATGTTGATTCAGGAAAAGTTCTTGCCACTGTGCCTGATGTTGTTGGAAGTCACATTAGTAAGCACTCGAATAGTAAGCTTCGTATTATACTTTCGCTCGGTATTAAAAAAGCTACAATTCCTTCTGATATTACTAATCCAAAAACTCGTAATGGTAAGAAACCATTGCAAGCACTTCGTAAAGCTGGATTTACTCATATTATTCATCGAACTTCACTCGACGTTTACTCTATTGAAATCCCAGAAGGAAGCGTTGTTGACATTACTCCTAAACCGGGCACGCGCATGAATCACAATGAGGAAGTTAGTTTGCTTCTTTCTAAAGGACCTATGCCTGTTCAAATGCCGGATATTGTTAATCACACTAAGGATGATGCTGACGTTGCTCTTAGTGGTGCTAAATTAGACGTAAAGTACGAAGAGGAAAATAGCGATACTGTTGCAAAAGGTAGGATTATTAGTGCTTCTGTTGAACCCGGTACTCAAATGCACTGGGGAGACAGCGTAAAAGTTGTTGTTTCAAAAGGACCTAAATCTGTTACCTTACCAAATGTTTGCGGCAAAAACACTGCAGAAGCTCGTAGGATTATTGAAAGCCTTGGTCTGCAGGTTAAAATATCTGCTCCTCTTGGAGATTATATGCATGTAGTTAGGTTCCAATCCCCTGGAGCTGGCAGCGAAGTTCCTTTGAAGGATTCACACGGAAATCCTTCTGTTATTACTCTTACAGTAATCTAAGATACAGTTTATTTACTGCTTTAAAATACAGTTCATTCACTGTTTCCGCTATTTTTACTGGTTCTTGAGCTTACAGCTTTACAACTGTTACTAACTTGTATTAGTGCACGTTATTGCTTATTAGCTTGATTATCTTTTGCAGCTTGACGCATACGTTCTTTTACAGTTTGAGCATATTCGTCAACGTACTCTTGGCCGCTCATCTGTTGAATTGCTTTCGTTATTTGATCAGTAATTTCACGAAGACGCTCGTGAGTAATCTCACTTTCGTCTTTTACACGCTCTACTTGAATAGGCTCACCATAAATTGCCTGCGTTTTGCCTTTGGCAGGAATTACTTGACCTTGAACCTGCAAATCTCTTGTGCCAATAATTGCCACAGGAATGATTGGGCATCCAGTTTCAAGAGCGAGACGAGCAGCACCAGTGTGACCTCTATATAGTCTTCCGTCTGGGCTTCTTGTGCCCTCAATGTGAATACCGAAAAGCTGACCTTTTTCTATAATCTCACGAGCATGATTTAAAGCTCCAAGCGATTTTGAACCACCAGAACGATCAACTGGGAACACACCAACGGAAGTAAACCACCACTTCTTAAAACGTCCCTTTAAGCCTTTCCCTTCAAAATATTCGGCTTTACCCATAAAGTGAATCATACGTGGGCAAGTTAAAGGAAGTAGCGCATCGTCAATAACAGCAAGATGATTCGCTGCAATAATTGCTCCACCTTTTTTAGGAACATTATGAACGCCTTTTGCTGATGGATGAATCCTCATGCGGGCAATACCCCCAAGACCCTTCACGAAGAACCAGTACAACATAGCATATCCTTTCTGCAAGCAAGCAGGCACTCGCTAATTTACGCACCAAGAATCAGGCATACTTGCTAGAGTATAATTCATGACTTCTTCTAAGGATACCAACGACCCTCACCGTTACGGAAAAGGAATGTCACAATCATCAAATAATGAGAATGAAAAGAATAGTAAAAATTTTGAAGATGATTGGCTGAATTTTATTACGGATCATTCGGATGAATTAAAAGATATTTCTAATTCTCGCGACGCAAAAAGTTTTGAAAAGCATGCTAAGAAGAAAGAGAATGCGCAGAATTTTTATTTGATTGCAAAAAATAGTAGAGGCCCACGCGACAATACTCGCACAAGTTGGCTTGACGTAGATACGACTATGGACGAGTATGGCGATGATTTTGTGCCTCCTAATCCAAAGTTGGAAGATATTTCTCCAGTTACATTTGTTTTATGGACTGTTTTTGCTGTTGGTATTGCTGGTATTATTTTGAGTGCTTTTCTTCCATCTTTCGCAACTATTGTTGGAATTATAAGCGCAATATTAATGCTTTTAGGCGGATTAGGGATATTTTTAAACCGTAAAAAACCAGATCCTTATAAAGAAGATTATAGAGATTATGGGAGTGGAGCTAGAGTGTAACAAAAGCATAAAACGTGTCTTAGAATAAACGCTTTTATTAGATTGCAAAAGTATTTTGAATAAAAATAAAAGTAGAAGGCCAATACAAAACGTATGTAGCCTTCTACTTTACTTTTAGCTTATTTATTTTTAGTTTATTTTTTTCTAAGCTTAAATTTTCACTTAAGTTCTAGCTTAAGTTTTGCTTAGTTTTCAGCTTCATTCTGTCCATGGCAAAGCTTGTACTTACGTCCAGAACCGCATGGGCATTCATCATTCTTGTTAGTTCCTGGGAACGTACGACCATCGGACCAAGGGGTCTTCCACTCTTCGTTCTTTGGTCGCATGCTTAACGGAACATCGCCTTCAGCATGGCTCAAAGGTGCAGGTCCAACAATTCCAGATGGCTGATCTTGAGAATCAACTTCGGCTTCTGCCTGAGCAACATCCTCATCGACAGAAGAATCAGAAGAAGTATCTTCTGTAGAAGCAACCTGCTCAAGATTAATGTGGAACAGAAGCTGCACACTTTCTTCCTTGATTGCTTCAATCATGGAGTTGTACATCTGATAGCCTTCACGCTGATACTCAACAAGAGGATCGCGCTGGCCCATGCCGCGAAGACCAATACCATCCTTCAAGTAGTCCATCTCATAAAGATGTTCACGCCACTTGCGATCAAGCACAGCCAGCACAACACGACGCTCAATCTGACGAATTGCGTCAGATCCAATGCGCTTTTCAAAGATATCGTAGAAATTGTTTACGTTATCAACAATCAAATCTCGCAAAGCAATAACAGCTTTTTCACCTTTAAGCTTAGAAATTGTTTCACGAACCTGATCCCAATCGAGAATAACAGGCATAACTGCTAACAAAGCGTTCTGCAAGCCGTCCAAATCCCAGTTCTTTGGCTTATCAGAACCGTTCATTGCGCCACGAACATAGCTTTCCACAGTGTCACTAATGAACTTCAAGATGTCCTCATGAATATCTTCACCCTTAAGAACCATCTGACGTTCTGCATAGATAACAGTACGCTGCTTATTCATAACATCGTCATACTTCAAAACGTTCTTACGCATTTCAAAGTTACGAGCTTCAACAGTCTTCTGCGCCGTGCGCACACCGTTAGAAACATACTTAGATTCGATTGGTTCGCCCTCTGGCAATCCCTTAGCCATAACACGAGCAACAAGCTGAGTGTTGAATAGGCGCATCAAATCATCTTCCAAGCTTAAGTAGAAGCGGGACTCACCAGGATCACCCTGACGACCAGAGCGGCCTCGAAGCTGATTATCAATACGGCGAGATTCGTGACGCTCAGTACCAAGCACATACAAGCCACCAAGCTTCTTAACTTCTTCGTGCTCGTCCTTAACCTGCTCTTTAACTTCGGCTAAAACGCCTGGCCAACGCTTCTCATACTCTTCAGGAGTATCGTCTGGAGAATATCCTTCAGCCTTCAACTTAGCGTCTGCAAGGAACTCAACATTGCCGCCGAGCATAATATCAGTACCACGGCCTGCCATGTTAGTAGCAACAGTTACAGCACCCTTACGGCCTGCAACAGCAACAACAGCAGCTTCCTTAGCATTCTGCTTAGCATTCAAAACCTGGTGAGGAATGCGAGCAACGTCAAGAAGCGAAGAAAGAATTTCTGAAGATTCAACAGAAGCAGTACCAAGCAATACTGGCTGACCCTTTGCATGACGTTCTGCAACATCGCGCACAATAGCAGTAAGCTTTTCTTTCTTAGTGCGGAAGATTAAATCATCCTTATCCATACGAATAACTGGACGATTAGAAGGAATTGGAAGAACACCAAGCTTGTATGTTCCCATAAATTCTGCAGCTTCAGTTTCTGCAGTACCAGTCATACCAGCAAGCTTGTCGTACATGCGGAAGTAGTTTTGCAAAGTAATCGTAGCAAAAGTCTGATTTTCTGCCTTAACTTCCACGTTTTCCTTAGCTTCAATAGCCTGATGCAAGCCTTCACTGTAACGACGTCCTGGAAGAACACGACCAGTATGCTCGTCGACAATCAAAACCTCACCATTAGTAACCACATAATCGCGGTCAAGAAGGAAGAGTTCCTTAGCTTTAAGAGCATTGTTCAAATAACCAATAAGAGCAGTATTAGCTGGCTCGTAAAGGTTATCAATACCCAAGTAATCCTCAATCTTAGCAATACCAGAATCGAGAATACCTGCAGTTTTCTTCTTTTCGTCAATCTCGTAATCAGCATCGCGATTAAGCTTCAAAACAAGCTTTGCAAACTCGCGATACCAGTGAGTTACGTCGCCTTCAGCAGGACCGGAAATAATCAATGGTGTACGAGCTTCATCAATAAGAATGGAATCAACCTCATCGACAATAGCATAGTGATGACCGCGCTGCACAAGCTCGCTCTTTTCCCAAGCCATGTTATCGCGCAAGTAATCGAAACCAAACTCATTATTTGTACCGTAAGTAATATCAGCATTGTATTGCTTACGACGCTCAGGTGGCTGCTGATCGGTAATAATGCAGCCGACGCTCATACCGAGGAATCGGTAAATACGACCCATAAGCTCACTCTGGTAGCTTGCAAGGTAGTCGTTAACTGTAACAACGTGAACGCCCTTGCCTTCCAAAGCATTCAAATAGCTTGGCAAAGTTGCAACCAGCGTTTTACCTTCACCAGTTTTCATTTCTGCGATATTGCCCCAATGCAATGCCGCACCGCCCATAAGCTGAACATCGAAGTGACGCTGGCCAAGCGTGCGCTTTGAAACCTCTCTAACAGTAGCGAAGGCTTCAGGCATCAAATCATCCAGTTTTGCACCATTATCTAAGCGCTGCTTAAATTTAGCGGTTTGCCCCTTCAATTCTTCATCGGAAAGCGCAGAAATTTCATCTTCTAACGCATTCACAGCCTTGGCAACGTTCTCAAGGCGCTTTAACTGACGGCCTTCACCCATACGCAAGGCTTTATCGACGATATCTACCACGTTTTGCTCCCTTAGGTCATGTCTATGAAGACGGCCTAGCCAACATAGACGTAAACTGTGCCTATATTACGCGACGGCAGCGATTTTTATAAGCACGCGAGTCGATGTAACAAATAAAATGCCCGCCTAGCCATCTAGCAGACGGGCATTTTGTTAATCTAACTTAATTTTTACAAACTCCTAAATACTTTATTACTTTTCGTAATTATTTTATTATTACTTTTTCTTAGCAACATTTTCAGGCGTATCAATCTCAAACACGCCATAGCTCCATCCATGCCTACGATACACAACAGATGGTCGCATTGTTTCTTTATTAACAAACAGGAAGAAATCGTGACCGATTAATTCCATCTCGTACAAAGCTTCATCAATGCTCATTGGCTCTGCAATATGAAGCTTGCGTCGAATAACAATAGGCGTATCACCAACGCTAACTTCTACAGACTCACCAGGGCCTAAATCAGAAGCAACAGCTGCATCCGCACTATTGACAACATCCTCACTAGGCTCCTCAATTTTCATGTCAATTTCTGGCTCAACAGCGCCCATATCAACAGGAACCATTTCCGTGTATCCGCGGCGATGATCCTTGCGGCGATCACGCGTGCGGCGCAAACGTAGCGTCAACTTATCTAGAGCCATGTCAAGAGCACTGTACTGATCAGTGCTAGAAGCTTCTGCGCGAATCACGGTGCTACCTGCAACAACAGTAATTTCAACTCGCTTTGCAGTATCTGCCTGCCTTGGATTACCTTCATGAGTCAACACAATTTGAACGCGCTGCGCATCAGGAGCAATAGCGGTTACGCGATTCATCTTACTTTCTACAACGTCACGGAACCTTTGATTAATCTGCGTATGACGACCAGTAATGACGATTTCCATGCGAAACCTCCCCATGTAGATTCGAACTTTAGGTTCGATTTGTATCAGCCGACTGCCACGATGCCGTCGGTGCTTCTATTATATCTGCTAAATCAATAAGAACCTAGCAAGTTATTAAATTTAAGCAAAAAAATTTCATAATTATTTCGAAAATTTACGCAAAACAACTAATTTTTTACGAGATGAACAATATCTGCTATACTTGGGAAGGTTGAGGTTTCACGATGGCCGCGGTCACAATGTTCATTCGGAGTGACTGAGGAACTTCCGGGCTCCACAGAGCACAATGGCGGATAACGTCCGCCCAGGGCGACCTGAGAGATAGCGCAACAGAGAATAGACCGCCCGAACGTTTCGTTTGGGTAAGGGTGAAACGGCGGTGTAAGAGACCACCGGACTTCTGGTAACAGTTAGTCGCATGGCAAGCCTCATTGGGAGCAAGGTCAAGCAGAAGACGCTTAAAGGCTGCTCGCCTGAGTCTTCGGGTAGACTGCTAGAGTTTGGCGGTAACGTCAAATCGAGATGGATGGCCATCCGTGTGCACTTGTGTACGCGACAAAACCCGGGGTATGTGAAACCTCATCAACTTTTTGGAGCATCTTCGAAGTTGGAAAATACTTCTAAGCATTTCCTAAATGGCAAATCTAAATCATTTTTTGAGCATGATTCATCTACAACACCGTATGTTTTCATTCCAGCTTGTTGAGCAGAATTTAGCGCAGTTGCAGAATCTTCAAAAACTGCACAATCTTTTGTAGCAACCTTAAGAGTTTCTGCTATATCAACATAAGTTTTATAACTGTGTTTTCCTTCTTTAGATAAATCTTCTCCAAATTGCAAAAAATCAAAACAATCTAAAATATTAAGCCTTCTTAACGCAGGCTCGCATAAAGTTTTGGAAAGAGTTGTAATAAGAAACATCTTTACTTTTTTAGAACGCAAATATTTAACATAGTCATAAGCTCCCTTTCTAAGAGGAAGATGATTAGCATAAGCATCAAACGCCATATCTGACCACTCCTTCATTAGTTCTTCAGGAGATTCACTAAAACCGTAATGTTCAATAACATAATCCGCAATTTGTCGAGGATTCATAGCTGCTGTAGTATTTGCAAAAATATCCGGAACACTTAAGCCGCGTTTTGCGAAACTCTTTTTATCAATATCATCCCAAACTCCAAGAGAATCAATAAGAGTTCCGTCAAAATCAAAAATAGCAGCCTTAAAAAACGAATTATTATTCTGCAGCGTCATCAATTATCTTTCTACTTGTTTCCAACAATTCATGCGCATGTTCAAGCGAAGTTTTAGAGTTACTTCCAGCAAGCATACGAGCGATTTCTAACTCGCGAGATTCACCTTCGAGTAGATTAACAGTAGTATCTGCTTCTTGACTTTCAAAATCACCATTATTAACAGGTGAAATATTTTTTTGCACAGCGTATTGCGCATCAGCAAAAGAGGCGACTTGAGGCAAATGCGTAACAACAATCACTTGCGAATGTTTAGCAAGTTTAGCCAAACGCTTTCCTAATTCCACTGCAGCAGCGCCACCAACTCCTGCATCAACTTCGTCAAAAATAAAAGTCATGTTTTTATCATCATGCTCGCGCATTCTTGCAACAACAAGTTCCATTGCAAGCATCAGCCTACTTAGCTCACCGCCAGAAGCACTTTTGCCCATTGGTAAATCTGGAGAAGCTGGAAATGGTTTGAAAAGAAACTCAATATCGTCAATACCGTTTGAATCGAGATCAACTAAACCATCTTGATTTTCACTTCTAGAATTTACTCGAACATTTAATTGAGCGCCATCCATTGCTAAAGAAGATAGCTCACTAGTAACATCATCACTAAGCTTTTTAGCTGCTTTCACACGAGTTGCAGATAATTTCTTAGCTAAATCAAAAGCTTCATCGTAACGCTTATTACAAGCGGCCCTAGCACGCTCAATAGCTTCTGGAGAATCATCTAAATCTTCAAGTTCAAACTGAGCTTTTTGCGCCCAATTAAGAACATCGTCTAAAGTAGGCCCCCATCTTCGCGTAAGCTCACTAAGATCGTGTATTCTTGCGTTTAAAGAATCTAAATCTTCCTCACTTGCATCAAAATCAATCTGCTGAGCAAGCTGCATTACAATATCGTCAAGTTGCGCATGAATATCATCAAGCTGTTGAGCAAGTTTACCAAAGGAATTATCAACTCTAATATTTCGCAATGCTTGAGCAGCCTGATCAATAAGCTCTCTTGCGTCTAAAGATGACGATGAAGCACTATAGTCGATTTGACTAGAGTCAAGCGAGGATAAAGCTGTGCTCACAGCGTTAATAATTTGTGCAGAATTTTCAATGCGCTCTCGCTTTGAACGCAATTCTTCATCTTCATTAGGCTTTGGATCTACTTGTTTTATTTGCGCTAAAGACTCTCGCAAATAGTCAGCTCTCTGACGAGCAGAAGATTCTTGGTTTTCAAGACGATTACATGTTTCTTGAGCATCTTTTAAAGCTTGATAAGCTTGAAAATACTTATTCGCTAATTCACTATTCTTAGCCACTAAATCTAATATTTCACGCTGTTTTGCGCTAGTTGCTATGCGTAATTGATCACTTTGACCATGAATTGTGACCATTTGTGAGCATACGTCTTCAAGCAAAGTTTTTGGAACAGCGAATCCAGATATTGTTGCTCTTGAGCGACCCTGTTTAGGAACAGTTCTTGCAACATACATATCTGACTTTGTTTCATCAATTTCTGAAGTTTCAAGCTCAATACCTGCTTGATTAACAGTTTCTTCCACTTCGCTTGATTTTGGAATGCTAAATACGCCTTGTACCCACGTTTCTTTAGCATTTGGCGAAATTCTAGCAGAATCTGATTTCGAACCAGAAATAAGTTTTATGGCACTTAAAAGCATTGATTTTCCAGCGCCAGTTTCACCTGTAATCGCAGTCATTCGTAAAGAAGGAGTAATAAGCGCGTGTGAAATTGGCCCAAGATTGCGTATTTCTAATTCTTCAAGCACACTATACCTCGTTTTTACTGCTATTAGTTAAGTAGATTATTTACGGTTTGACTGATTACTGTTATGTTCTCGCCAACCAACTACCGGTAGATCAAATTTTGTAACCAAACGCTTAGTAAAAGGCGCTCCCGAAAGTCTAGCTAGCAAAAGCTCATCTTTAGACTGTCGAACTTGAATCCTTGATCCTTGAGGAAGAGCACGCTGACGCCTGCCATCGCAGCAAATCCAGCCACCCGAAGAAGATTCTTCAAGAATATCAATTGTAAAAGTAGATCCTGAGCCAATAATAAGCGGACGAGCAAAAAGCGCGTGAGCAGCTAAAGGAACTAATTGCAAAGCCGCAACATTTGGCCACATAATTGAGCCACCGGCAGAAAACGCATAAGCTGTTGAACCAGTAGGAGTTGAAACTATTACACCATCACAGCCAAAAGATGACATTTCAACATCATCTACTCGTATTGAAAGCTCTACCATTCGCCCACGATCTGCACGATCAAGCGTAATATCATTCAAAGCCCAGTCTCTTAAAGGCTCACTTTCGCCAGGAAGCCACACGTCAACATGGGCTTCCATACGTCGATCGATTGAATAATCCTTATTTGCGATTCTTCTAATTGCTTCATCAATTTGGAAGCTTTCAAATTCTGCCAAAAAACCAACGTGACCAAGATTTATTCCAATAATTGGCACTGTAGTGCAATGCACTAATTCTGCAGCCTGAAGCATGGTGCCATCTCCCCCAAGCACCACAACGATTTCAGTATGCTCATCAACTAAATTAGTAGGCGTTTTAGAAAAATCAGAAACGGCAGCACTGTGAAAAACATCAACTAGAAAACCCGCTTGAGTAAGCTGTGAAGTAACTTGATTCACTACAGCACTGTGGCAATCAAGTCTCGCATGAGTTACTACAAGAGCGCGTCGAGGCGCAGAAGCAGTATTTTCATCGAAATGTTTCTGCATCACAAATACCCTTCGTACTGTTTTCAAATAACAGTACTATTGTAATTCTTCTACGTATATTAGGCGCAAGTATTTGTATTATCAGCCTTCAAAATGCGCATAAAGCAAATATTCTACGTTTCCGTGAGTGCCTTCAATAGGAGATTTTACTGTTGAAACAATCGTTAAATTATTATCTTTAGCACAATTTTCAACATTCTCTAACGCTTTAATACGCAAAGATTCGTCTGTTACTATTCCACCTTTTCCAAGATTTCCTTTTCCAACCTCAAACTGAGGTTTAACAAGTAAAACAACATCTGCATTATTCTCAGCAATGCGCGAAATTACCGGAATAACAAATGTTAAAGAAATAAAAGAAACATCCGAAACTATAAGATTAGGTTTATACGGCAAATCTTCTTCGTAAACGTTGCGAATATTTACTCCGCTCATTTCAATTACTCTAGGATTATTCGCAATTTTAGGATTAAGCTGCCCATGACCAACATCGAGAGCAATAATATGCTCAACTCCTCTTTGTAAAAGCATGTCGCAAAATCCGCCTGTTGAAGCGCCAATATCTAATGCTCTAGTTGACTTGGAAGTAGATAAACCGTATTTAGAAAACGCTTCAAAAGCTCCTTCTAGCTTAAGAGCTCCGCGAGAAACATATTTAGCAAAAGAGCTTACGCCTTCTGATTTAGAAATAACTATTTCTTCTGAATCGTCTACAAGAAAAGAAGATTTTTTAATAGTTTTATTATTTACGTTTACAGCACCATTTTGAATTAGACGCTTAGCTATTGTTCTACTTTCCGCTAATCCTCTGGCAACAAGAGCACAATCCAAACGTTTATGTGAAGAAGAGTTTACAAAAATTCGCAAATCTTCATTAAAACTCATAATGAAAACTCCGGAAGAGTATAGTTTTCAAGAGATTCACCATTATCTTGCAAACTCCATGTCAACGCGCATGCAGCCCTTAAAGCATTGCAATCATTAAGATTATTTACTTCAATAATGCGATTATCAGTAAGCTCAGCTTTTGCATTTTCGCAAATAAAAGTATGCTCGTCCACTTTCTCTGGGCAGTTATGAGACTCGTTGAGTCCTCGCAAATCTTTAGAAACAAAGCTTGGTCGCAAATGTTTCGGCGCAAGCATAAGCATTCTAGGATTCGTAACTCCAGTAAGAACAAGCAAAGACTCGTAGCCTCCCCTTGTTCCGGCTTCAATATCAGTATCTAAACGGTCTCCTACAGCAAGAGATTTAGAAATACTTATTACAGGATTTCCAAACTCGTCTTTTTCAGTATATTGTTCGTCCTCTGACTCAAATTCAGTTTTTGCATGTTCAGCATTTGCTGCAACAAGCAGTCGAGCCTCGTCATACATTGCAGATTCAGGTTTTCCAGCAGACGAAATAGGCTCAACCCCTGTAGCATTAATAACAGCCTGAATCATGGATCCGCATCCAGGAGCTATGCCAAGCTCTCTAGGAATTGTTAAATCACGATTTGTAACAAAATATTTAGCTCCGTGCTCTACAGCGAAAGAGACTTCTGCCATTTCTTGCCAAGTCATCTGAGGATACCAGCCTTGAATAACAGCTTGCGGATTATCTTTGCAAGAATCTACAGGCTGTAAACCTACACGCTTAACTTCCTCAAGCAAATGCTCAGCACCAAGAACTAGAACACGAGCACCTGGCTCAACATGACGCGCAACCATGCGAGCTGCAACAACAGATGAAGTAATAATCTGCCATGGTTTTACGCTCAGACCAAAACTTTCCAATTGTTTGGCAACAACAGCTTGAAAACGAGAAGAATTATTTGTTGTGTATTCAATAAACATTCCGCGTTTTTGAGCACACTCAATCGATTCAGCAGCATACTCAACAGAATTTCCACCTCTGTAAACAACACCATCCAAATCAAGCAAAGCTAAGCTAAAAGCTTCACTTAAAGGACGAGTACTTGCAGAAAAATTCTTTCTCGTTTCAAGTTGCATAAAAATAGCCTTAAATGATTTTAATCCTCAGATTCATCTTCTTCTGGAGCGAATTCGCAATCATCTTCACTTACACCAATCTCATCCATCATGGCGTCGTTCAAATGTTCCAAATCGTAGTCAATAACAATATCATCTGGGTTAATATCGTCATCGTCAGCATCAGCATACTGATTTTCAAGACTGTCAAGCAAAGATTCTAATTCTACAGCTTCATCACT
Organism: Gardnerella greenwoodii 00703Dmash; assembly: GCF_000263635.1. GTDB lineage: Bacteria > Actinomycetota > Actinomycetes > Actinomycetales > Bifidobacteriaceae > Bifidobacterium > Bifidobacterium greenwoodii. The sequence goes on along the minus strand of NZ_ADEV01000009.1, from coordinate 102,338 downwards.
TCTGCCTGCTTCTTCTAAGAAGTACTGCTCAGCTTGAACGGCACGCATACGATACTCTCCAGGTAAGCCCTTTGAACGGCCCATTGCATGAACGAGATCAATAGCTTTATCTGAATGACCAGTATCAAACAAAACACCTGCGTACACTAAGAACATTTCGGCTTTAACTTCGCCCTTAAGGCTTTTTGCTTCATCTGACATGCAAATCTCTAAAGCTTTATCGAGATTGCCCATGCCGCGCTCGCAATCTGCAATAAATGGCAGGTAGTCTAGATAACCGTTCATGCGCATTGCAGTGCGGAATTCTTTAGCTGCAAGCTTGTAATCACCTTGACGATAAGCTACAAAAGCTAAGGTTTCGCGGGCAAAATCAATTCTTGAAGCCTGCTTAGCAACCCATTTTGCGTGCTCCAAAGCAAGATCAGGATTCTCTTCCTGCAAAACGTAGGCTGCAAGAATATGAAGACCAATATTTTCAGCATGCTCTTTGGAAAGTCCACGCAAACGCTCACGGTCTTCCTTAGAAAGCATTGCCCACTCTAGGCCCTTTGGCATTTTAGGCTCGCCAGGACGGCGCGCGGTATAAGGGTTTTGTGATGGATATGAAACTGTTCCGTCAGAATTGCGACGAGGTCCATTTTCAAATCTGACATTGCCATGCGCATTGCTGTTTCGACGCTCAGAGCTGCGATGTTCGTCGAATCGACGATTTTCATTGCGATTATTGCGTTCGTAACGGTCATTGCGGTCATTGCGATCGTAACGATTATTATGACGATCGTCAAAGCGACGATTTTCGCTGCGATTATCACGACGATTATCGCCAAAATCACTTCTGGAATCTTTATGGAAATCCTTGCGGAAGTTTCCACCGCGATTATTTTCTCTGCGATTCTCGTTGTGATTATTTCGACGGTCGAAACGTTTTTCACCATCAAACTTCTTGTAGCGCGGATTTCCGCCTTCTTCACCGCTATGCTCAAAATCGCGTGAACGACGATCATCACGGCGATCATCAAAGCGACGATTACGGTTAAAACGATGTTCTCCATCGCGATTTTCAGAGCGGAAACCACTTCTCTTAGAACCACTCTTGTGGAATCCATCTTTATGGAAACCACCGCGTCTTTCGCCACTTTTACCACCGTTTCGATGGCCAAAATTACCACGATTACCAAACGACTTGCCACTACGTGATCCGCGCTCTTCGCCCATTATCGGCATACCTTTCAAATTCTAATAAACAATAAAATAATATTAATCTAATATTAAAAACAAATCATGCGCGCTCTACAGCACCAATAGCTTTCTTACCGCGGCGAAGCAAAGCAAAACGGCCGTGCAAGAAGGAAGCATCAGAAAGAACATCGTCAACGCCTTCAACACGTTCATTATTTAGATACAAACCGCCAGCTTCAATAGCGCGACGAGCTTCGGAAATCGTGCGGAACAAACCTGCAGCAACCGCAGCTTCAACAATACGATCCCCATTGTGAGACTTCGCAAAATCTAAGCTACCGTCTTCTGACTTTACTTTAACACCATCTAAAGCGGCTTCAAGAGTCTGCTCGTCAATATTCTGCAAATCTCCACGGCCAAACAGTGCAGAAGAAGCTTCAATAGCTTGGTTGGTTAAATCTTCACCATGAACAAAGCTAGTAACTTCCCAAGCAAGCACACGCTGAGCTTCACGGCTTCCTGGATCTTCCTGAATTTGCTGGGCTAAACGCTCAATCTCACTCTTTGGCAAGAATGTGAAAACTTTAAGTAACTTAACAACTTCATCATCAGGCTGATTAAACCAGAACTGGTAGAAACGATATGGGCTTAACATTGTTGGGTCGAGCCACATTGCGTTGCCTTCAGACTTACCAAACTTGCGTCCCTGATTATCCGTAATAATCGGGCTAGTAAATACGTTTACTGAAGCTCCGCGAACCTTACGAATAAGATCCATACCAGAAGTCAAATTACCCCACTGATCAGATCCACCAAGCTGCAAAGTAACATTGTAATTATCGAAGAGATACAAGAAATCGTTTCCTTGCAAAACCTGGTAACTAAACTCTGCGAAAGAAATACCTTCATCTGAGTTCAAGCGACGAGCAACAATATCCTTAGCAATCATTGTGCCAACGCGGAAGTTTTTGCCAACATCTCGCAAGAAATCAATAGCAGACATCTTAGAAACCCAGTCGTAATTGCTAACAAAACGAACAGGATTTTCGCCATCAAGAGGAAGAATACGTCCAATCTGATTGTGCAAGCGTTCAGCCCATGCAGCAACAATATCTTTAGAATTTAAAGTTCGCTCACCGCTTTGACGAGGGTCGCCAATCAAGCCAGTTGCTCCACCAACAAGCGCAATAGGATGATGACCTGCTGCCTGCAAGTGGCGCATGTTAATAAGCTGAACAAGATTTCCAATATGCAAAGATGCAGCTGTAGGATCATAGCCGCAATAATACGTTAATGGTTCTCCGTCAAGTGCTTGAGCAAGCTGTTTCTCGTCTGTAGATTGAGAAATCAATCCACGCCACTTTAGCTCTTCAAACAAAGAAGCAAAACCTGCTTCCTTGTAATTCCTGACCTGAGCCATTCGTATCTCCTTATTGCAAAAATTCCGAAATATCGGGCGCTATGCGCGTCCGCAAGCCTTTTAATTTTTGCAGTACAGGCAGACACTACTATAAAGCCGTCAAAACTATAATCACAATATTTCAATTTTGCACAATATTATTTTGAAGATGAACTATAAGCAGAACCGTCACTTGCAGAAGAAGCAAACTTACTATATTCATTTACTTTAGATTCAGCTTCATTTATTTGTTCAAGAACTCGCACAAGCGCAGTTCCACCTCTAGTGCAACGAGACGCAACAGATCCGTCACTTGAAAGCAGCTTTCTAAGATTAGTAATTTGGCTGCAATCAATAAATCCGTCTAAAATATTCGCAAAATCATCGTCGCTTAAATCAGCAAGATCTCCGCCAATTTCTTCTGCTCGCTTTACACACAAACCAGACAAAGTATGAGCATTGCGGAATGGAACACCTTGTTTTACCAGCCATTCTGCAATATCTGTTGCGAGCGCAAAACCTGTGGCTGATTGCTCACGAAGACGCTTAAAATCAAACTGCATAGTTTTTAGCATTCCCGCGAATGCTGGAAGTAGCACTTCTAAAGTGTCAATTTGGTCAAAAACAGCTTCTTTATCTTCTTGAAGATCTCGAGCATAAGCAGTAGGAAGACCTTTAAGAGTTGCCATCAATCCTGTTAAGTCGCCAATTAATCTGCCAGACTTTCCTCTTGCAAGCTCTGCAATATCTGGATTCTTTTTCTGAGGCATAATAGAAGAACCGGTTGAATAAGCGTCGTCCAAGCGCACAAAAGCAAATTCTTGCGTATTCCAAATAATAATTTCTTCACTTAACCGTGAAATATCAACGCCAATCATTGCTGAAATAAATGCAAATTCAGCAACAATATCTCTGCTTGCAGTTGCGTCAATAGAGTTTGCGCAAACAGCGTCAAAACCAAGCTCTTTAGCAACGCCGTCAGCATTTAAACCAAGAGTGTTTCCGGCTAAAGCTCCAGCACCATAAGGGCTTTCGTTTGCTCGTGAATCCCAATCTATAAGTCTCTGAATGTTGCGAAGTAGTGGCCAAACGTGAGCCATTAATTGGTGCGCAAGTAAAATAGGTTGAGCATGCTGCATATGAGTTCTACCTGGCATTACAGCATCTTTTGCATTTTTTGACTGAGTAATTAGAGCTTTGCAAACTGTTAGAAGTAGCTTTGCAATAAATCGAGCATGTCGGCGCAAGAACATGCGTATAAGCGCTGCAATCTGATCATTTCTAGAACGACCTGCTCTAAGCTTTCCTCCTAACTGGCTTCCAGCAATTTCAAGCAATCCTCGCTCTAACGCAGTTGCCTCATCTTCGTCTTCTTCAATAGGAGTAAAAGTTCCTGAATCAACTTGCTTTTGCAATTCGTTTAATGAGCAAATCAGTTCTGAATACTCTTCTTTGCTAAGAAGACCTGCACGATACAACGCAAACGCGTGAGCTCTGGATCCTGCAATATCATCATCAGCTAATCGCCAATCAAACTGTGTCGATTTGCTTAATGCAGCAAGCTCTTTAGATGGGCCGGAGCTAAAACGCCCGCCCCACAATGCAATCGGATTGCTAGCGTTTTTTGTTGTATCGTGCGAAATCATTATTACCTCAAATCCAAATTAATTGTTTTTTGAAACGCGCATGTCACGAGCTGCAGCAACAGTATTTGACAATCCGTAAATTTCAATAAAACCGTTGGAAGCACGCTGATCGAAAGTATCGGAAGAATCGTACGTAGCTAAGTTAAAGTCGTACAGAGACTCTTCGGAGCGCCTACCGGTAACAACAGCCTTTCCAGCGTACATAGTCATTCGAATATCGCCAGAAACATGTTCCTGAGTTTCGTTAATAAACGCATTCAAAGAACGCACAACTGGAGAGAACCACTGACCGTCGTAAACAAATTCTGCCCACTTTTTATCAAGATCACGCTTTAGCCTGTGCTGTTCACGTTCCAAACAGCAGTTTTCAAGCTCTTGATGTGCAGTAATAAGAGCCTGAGCGCCTGGAACTTCATACAATTCGCGAGACTTGATGCCAACTAAACGATCTTCAATAATGTCAATTCGACCGATTCCTTGAGCGCCTGCTCTTGCGTTCATTTCTTCAATAGCTTGCAAAGGAGTTACGCTATGACCGTCAATAGCAACTGGAACACCTTTTTCAAAAGTGATAGTCACTTCATCAGGCTCTTGAGACTCCATAGGATTTTGCGTGTAAGAATAGCACTCTTCTGTTGGAGCATTCCAAGGATCTTCCAAGAAACCTGTTTCAATTGCACGACCCCAAACGTTTTGATCAATTGAGTAAGGGCTTTTCTTACTTTGCTCAATTGGAAGCTGGTGACTATTTGCAAAAGCGATTTCAACATCACGAGTAAGTGACAAATCTCTAATAGGACTGATTGCTTTTAACTGTGGATCTAAGGATTTGATAGCAACTTCAAAACGAACTTGATCGTTTCCCTTTCCAGTGCAACCATGAGCAATAGTATCCGCATCAAATTCGTGCGCTGCATGCACTAAATGCTTTGTAATCAGTGGACGAGATAGCGCAGAAACAAGAGGATACACGTCTTCGTACATTGCATTTGCTTTCAAAGCGAGCATGCAATAATCGTTGGCAAACTCATCTCTTGCATCAACAACATAGGATTCTACTGCACCGCAAGCTAATGCACGCTTCTTTATTGCATCAAGAGCTTCACCGCCTTGACCAACATTAAGAGATACAGCAACAACATCTTGTCCGGTTTGTTCTTTCAAGTAAGGAATTGCTACAGAAGTATCCAAGCCGCCTGAGTACGCCAAAACAATGCGCTTATTAGTATTCATGTTACCTCCATATGCAGCGCTTTGTATAACTAAACAATATAGAGCATATTATACACACAAGATAAACGCAATAGACATGTCGAAAATTGTTGTATTTTTATTTTTTTGTTAAATTACTTGAAAAAATACATAAAAATTTAGAAATTATACTTATACATATAAAAACGTGTACAGCCCAACTCGCACTGTACACGTTATAAATATAAATATTCACGAATAAATTTTCGCAAATAAATTTTAAGCTAACATCTTTTATAATTAGCGAGATGCAACAGTAAGCATCCAGTTTGCTCTTTCTTCCGCTTCTTCATTGGAAACGCAAACCATAATAACAGTGTCATCTCCTGCAACAGAGCCCAAAATACCCTTCAAAGGCTGGCGATCTATAACACTAGCAACATACTGTGCGGCTCCAGATGGAGTATGAATTACAACAATATTATTTGCGTGAGCAACTTCCGTAACAAGACCAGATAACGTTCGAGCAACCTGCTGATCTATGCGAACCGTATCCATTGCGTGACGATTTCCAGTGCCATCGCCCAAAACGTAAGCAATCCTGCCGTCTGTTAAACGAATCTTAACAGCATTCATCTCATCCAAATCGCGGCTTAAAGTAGCTTGAGTAACATTAAAACCGTGAAGAGCAAGAACCTTAGAAAGCTGAGACTGAGACGTAATAACCTCAGACAGCAAAGCTTGCTCAATAGCATCTAATCTAGCAGCTTTTGTAGAAGGACGTTGTTGCTTAAAAACAACATCTCCGTCATCGTCCACTTCAGCATCCTGTCTAGAATTAATCATAATTTTTTACAGAACCTTTCATAAAAAACATTTATACATAAATATATACGATTACATGCGTAAATATCTACGAAATATGAAATTTATTTCAAAAAATTTGTTATAACAACAGAATAATGCGACTGCAAAACCAATAAAATATGGAATTACAATCGCATTATGCTATTTAATACAGTTTTATACGCGCAAAGTTGCATGCAATGCTGCAGCGGACTTTGTAATCTCCTTACGAACTGCTTCCATTTCTTCACCAGAAAGAGTTCTATCTGCAGCTCTAAAGGTTACAGAATATGCAAGAGAACGCAAGCCTTCACCTAACTGCTCGCCTTCATAAACGTCAAAAAGCTCAACAGATTCGAACAAATCGCCTGAAGCTTTTTCAATTACATCTTGCAAAACTTGAGCCTTCAGAGAAACAGGAGCAGTGAACGCAAAATCTTGCTTAACTGGTGGGAATGTAGAAATCGGCTTAGCTTGAACTGGCTTCATTTGCATATTGTTAAACAAAGAAGTCAAATCAAGCTCGAACGCTGCAGAATGTTTTGGAAGATCCAAAGCGTCGCACACATGAGGATGCAATTCACCAACAACGCCAATAGAAACTTTAGAGCCGTCTTGAGCAATTACACAAACGCTAGCACTGCGGCCTGGATGCCAAGAAACAGGAGCATCTTCAGCGTTAAATTGATCTAGCACAAATTGAACACCAATGCGCTTAGCTAAGCGTTGAACTGCTTCAACAGCATCGCTCCAGTCAACATCGCGATGAGTTCCAAGCCAACCAGTTTCTTCAGCATGACCTGTAAGCAGAGCAGCAACATGCAAAGGCTGATCCGGCAAACCTGCATCTAATGCAGCAAGTTCCGCATTAGATGGTCGCACAGAACCAGGAAGAGCAGGAATTGCAGGAGCGTTTGGATCACTAAAGTAAACATGACCAAGCTCATACATTGAAATATTATCTAAGCCGCGACGAAGATTACGACGAACAGTTCCCGCTAAAGTCATAAGAACTGATCTGCGAAGCCAAGGACGATCTCCTGCCAAAGGATTGGCAATACGAACACTTACCTTGTCAACTTCATCAACATCTTCGCGGAAGGCTTTAATATCTTCTTCACCAACAAATGGGTAGCTTAAAGATTCAACTAAGCCCATTTCTGCAAGCTCATAAGCAATGGCGCGACGAGTTGCCTGCTTTTCTGTTAAACCAGTTCTTCCAACAATAGGAACTGCAGGTACTTTAACAGGAATCTCGTCGTAACCAACAAGTCGAGCAATTTCTTCAACCAAATCGCAAGGCTCATTCAAATCTGGACGCCAAGTTGGAGGAAGCACTGAGAATGAGCCATTCCCGCCACCTGCAACAGAGCAACCAATATCTGTGAGAATGTCACTAATACGGTTCAAATCAAGATCAAGACCAGCAACACGCTTAACTTCATCAGCTTTGAAAACAATCACATTGCGAGACTGAGTATTATTAACATCATTTGGATAAGAAGATGGCTGAGCGCCACCAAACTGTTCCAAAAGGTTTGAAGCCATCTGAGCTGCAGCAGGTTGCAACTCAGTGTCAACCCCTCGCTCAAAGCGACGCGAAGCTTCAGAAGGAATCTTATGACGACGAGCAGTTCGAGCAATAGATACAGGATCAAAGTGAGCTGCTTCAATCAAAACATTCTTAGTTTCACTGGTTACTTCGCCATACATGCCGCCCATAACGCCAGCCAAACCAAGAACACGAGATCCGTGATTTCCACGAGGAGAATCACAAATAACCAAATCCTCAACGTGCAATTCGTGATCTTTACCGTCTAAAGTCGTAAGATGTTCACCAGAATGCGCACGACGAACAACAATAGGACCCTCAATTTTATCCAAATCGTAAGCATGCAACGGCTGACCTAAGTCAAGCATTACGTAATTAGTAACATCAACAGCAAGAGAAATGCTACGCATTCCTGCACGAGTTAAACGACGCTGCATCCAATGAGGGCTTTTAGCATCTGAGCTGAAATTATTAACAGCACGAGCATAGTAACGATCGCATCCAGGAACACCGTGAATTGGGTTCGTATCTTCAATGCTTACCTCAATATCTGCAGATTTATGGTCCTGAGATTCCATAACTTTTGCAGCTTGCTCATTAAGAGCTATTGCAGGATCTGTGTAAGATGCGCCGGTTGAGTGATGGTATTCGCGAGCAACACCCCTATATGAAAAAGCGTAACCGCGATCTGGCGTAATATTAATCTCCAAAATTGGCTTATTAAGATGAAGCAATTCCATAGCGTCATCGCCAGGCTTTAAAGCATCATATTCAGCCTTGGAGAATCCATATTCACGCAACAAAATAATGCCGTTATGACTATCTCCTAAACCAAGTTCACGCTCAGAAGCGCACATTCCGTTAGAAATGTGACCGTAAGTCTTACGAGGCTCAATCTTAAAATCGCCAGGAAGAACAGCGCCAGGAAGAGTTACAACAACCTTTTCACCTGCAGCCATATTTGGAGCGCCACAAATAATGCCACGAGGAACTTTATTACCGTTCTCATCAACATCGTTGTATTCTTCACCAACATCAACATGGCACCAATTAATAGTTTTGCCATTTTTCTGCGGTTCGGCAGTGGCATCTACTACGTAACCGACAACAATCGGGCCGGTAACCTGAGAAGTATGAATTTCTTCCTCTTCCAAACCTACGCGCACTAAATCCTTAGCAAGCTGCTCGTAAGTTAAACCTTCTGGCACTTCAACATGATCTTTAAGCCAGTCAATATCTACCATTGGCATGAGTTTTACTCCCCCATTACAAACTGTTGTGCGAAGCGCTTATCGCCTTCAACCAAATCATGCATATCGTTAATATCGTGACGAAGCAGCAAAGTGCGTTCCAAACCAACACCAAAAGCGAAGCCAGTGTAAACTTGAGGATCTAAACCTGCAGACTTCAAAACATTTGGGTTGACCATACCGCAGCCACCCCATTCAATCCAACCTGGGCCACCCTTTTTATCTGGGAACCACAAATCAAGCTCAGCGCTAGGCTCAGTAAATGGGAAGTAGCTTGGGCGCAAACGGCTTTTAGCATCTGGGCCAAACATTGCAACAGCCAAACGGTCAAGAACACCCTTTAAGTCAGCCATTGTCAAGTTCTTATCTACAGCCAAAGCTTCACACTGGTGGAATACTGGAGTGTGAGTTGCATCAAGCTCATCTGTGCGGAATACGCGACCAGGGGAAGCAATATAAAGAGGGACGCCTCGCTCAATTAATGCGCGAACCTGATCCGAAGAAGTCTGCGTGCGCAAAACCATGTTTGAGCCAACAAAGCCTGCAGCATCCTTAGCTTGATTTCCCTGAACGTAGAAAGTATCTTGCATTTGGCGAGCAGGATGATCTGGACCAAAATTCAAAGCATCGAAATCAAACCATTCAGTTTCAACTTCTGGTCCTGCAGAAATTTGCCAACCCATAGAAACGAAAAAGTCTTCAAAATCTTCAATAATGCGAGCTATTGGATGACGAGCACCAAGAGGCTTGCGATTCACCGGAAGAGACATATCAACCGTTTCAGCAGAAAGCATACGTGCTTCTTCAGCAGATTTAACACGCTCCGAAGCTTGAGCAAACGCGCGCCCAAAATCAGCTCGCAAAGTTGACATTACTTTGCCAACTTCCTTCTTTTGATCTGCAGGCAATGAACCAATAGCCTTGCTTGCAAGAGTCATCACTGACTGAGCACCAGCATATTGAGTTTTCACCGCCTTTAACTCGTCCATGTTCTGAGCTGCAGCAGCACGAGCAATACCTTCTTTGACTGCTTGAGTTACAGCTTTAACGTCGAATGGCTTATTATCGGTCACAGCACCCTTCCTATCTGTATTACGCGTATCACACATGTTTCGTTATGTTCTATGCACTGTTAAAAATACTGCCCAAAGCTATATTTTTCGCTCATGACTAGACATAGCCAAGCCCATAAGCATTACTGCTGCGCTTGTTGCAAGGTTCATTGATTCCGCTTTACCGTAGATTGGGATAATCGAAATATTGTCAACTTGCTGCAATATTTCTTGAGGAAGGCCACGCGCTTCGTTGCCAAATAAGATTGCTAAAGAAGAGCTGGTAAGCTCAGTATTTGCAAGAATCTTTGGAAAAGGCACAGGTTTTAGCTGATCAGTTCCGTAAATATCTGCTGCAATAACGCGAATATTTGATTTTTTAGCGTAATCAAACCAGTCTTGAACGCTTAATTGCACTACAGGAAGATGAAATAGCGAGCCTGCAGTAGAACGCACAAGCTTAGTATTCCAACGACTTACGCAATCGTCAACAAAAACAACAGCATCGCAGCCTGCAACATCTGCAACACGAATAATCGCACCCGCATTACCAGGATCTCTTACCTGCCAGCAAGCTGCAATTAAAAGAGGATTATTTGTATTGCCTGCTAACACAGAGTCTTCTGTACGAACGGACTTTTGCAAATTCTTAAACTCGCCTAAGTAAGTCTCATCTAAAAATTGCGCGTCACTAACAGCGACAATTCCCTGCGAATCAGAACTTATTTTTTGCATAATACTTGATTCAACAGGATGAACATATAAATCTTTAGATAACGCTTCTTTAATAATTGCTTGCAAAGAAGAAGATTGGTTAGTTTCTTCTTCATTATTTATACAAGCATCTTTAGTAACGTAAATATCACTTATTGAATCTGAAGCGTAGCGAACAGCCTCACGCACACTTTGCGGACCTTCAACCAAAAAACGCTTAAAATCATGCGAGTTGCCTCGGCCCAACGCTACAAGCCTACGCACGCGCTCGCTGTGCGGATTATCAATTAATTCTTTTAAAGGCATATTTACACTTTACTTCAAAAATGAATACAACACAGTTAAATAGTAGCTAAATGGCATTTAAATAGTAGCTAAATGCTTCAAACTATTACTCGTGATGCTCAGAAGCGCTTGAAGTAGTATAGCCTTCTGGTTCCAACTGGAATGTAGTGTGCGAAACAGAAACAGGAAAATGCTCGCGCAAGCAGTCCTGAAGCTGGGAAAGCACCTGAGAACATTGAGCCATAGTCATGTTAGGATCGACAACAACATGAGCCATAAAAATAGGCAAACCAGTAGAAACGGTACTAGCATGCAAGTCGTGCACTGCAAGAACATGTGGCACATGCTCTAAATGCTCACGCACTTTATCTAAATCAAGACCTTCTGGAGTTTGTTCAAGAAGAACCTTAATAGCATTCTTAAGTAACTTTAGAGCGCGAGGAATCATAAGAATAGCAATAATCGCGCCGGCTAAAGCATCAAAACCAGACCAACCGGTACTCATCATAACGATTGCAGAAATTACAACCGCCACAGAACCTAGAGCATCGTTCATAACCTCAAGGAAGGCAGCTCGCATATTCATATTGTCTTGCGATTGAGACATAAGAATTACAAGCGAAGCAAGATTTGCAGCAAGGCCTAGAATACCAAAGAAAAGCAGCTGATTTACATCGTGAATTCCCTGGTGACCGTTGCCAAAAAGACGCATTCCAGCTTCAACAAGAGCGTATACGCCAACAATTAGCAAAATAAGAGCACCGGCTGCAGCAGTAATAACCTCAAGACGAGCCCAACCCCACGTGCGCTTACTGCTTGGACGGCGGCGCATAAGAATTGCAGTAACAGTTGAAGCTGCAAGAACGGAAATATCCGTAAGCATGTGACCTGCGTCAATAAGAAGCGAAAGAGAATTCGTGAGGAAAGAGCCTATTACTTCGGCAAAAAATACGATTGAAGTAAGAGAAAGAGTAAGAAGTAAGCGATGCTGGTGAGTGTGACTTGCATGGATTGCAGCTGCTTGGGAAGCTGCGTTTGCGTTGAAAGTGGTTGTGGTGTTGGTGCTCGCGTTGGTAGCGGAAGCGGTACTTGCGTTGGTGTTGACGCCAGCGTTGGCAGCGGTACTTGCGTTAGTGTTGGCGCTTATTGAGTGCGAATCAATGCTGTTAGTTGAAGTTACTCCGTTATGACTATGCACTTGCTAAGCCTCCTCTAAATGCTGGAACGATATTATTTCTCAATATCATTCGCATTTTCTCTTATAAGCAATAAACCCCAGCCGAAGCCGGGGTTCAAATTGCTAAACTATCATATCTACAACTATGTAATCACACGCTGTCAACATAAGTGTGTAAGCGGAAGCTGACAAGCGGAAACTGGTCATTTCCTTAAACCTACGGAGTATAACAAGTTGCCAACGCGCGTCTAATTTGTATGCTTTCAGACACTAGTGCAGTACGGTTTCTGCAGCAGAGTCCCATAACCCCAATCTTCAGACACTAACGCAGTACCGTTTCTGCATTAATGTCTCATTTTGTTGATTTTTAAGCACTCGCGTAGATTGCATGATGCGATATGGTCTCTCACATATTAACTCAATCTTATTTGACCATCATCATCTACGATTTGACCAGATTTCAGCAACATATCCAAAGCATTATCTAAAGCTTCAGTATCAGATCTTCCTAACCGCTTCTTTCCATATTGCCCAATCATAAAGCGATATAAACCATCCTTTGCCACACTAATATTTTTGCTAATAATCTCAAGCATCCCTTCACCAATCTCTTCAGGTGCAATTTGCTTAAAATCACGGAGAATATCACCAGGCAATCTGAAAGCAATATGGGCATCCTTTAAATACATAAAACCATTACGACGAATGATGCCAAAATCTTCACAGCCTCGCATTTTTATGTCAAAACTTTTTTGCACAGCTGAAGAAACTTTTTCACGCTGGAAATACCAAACAATTCTCTGCAAAAGAAGGTTTTCTGAAAGAGGAGCTTCAACTTCTAGAATATCCTTAACAATTTCTTTGAAACCTATGCTCTTATGCTTGTCAAAAATATCTTTACAATCTTTAGTACTGCCAGCCATCTTATATTTTTCAAAAGAAAAATGATTATTATCAACAGGTTGTGCAATATCATCAAGATTTTCCACAGATTTTTCTTTTAAACTGTTCATGTTTTCTTCACATTTATCAGAAAGATCTGCATGCATAACATGTTTTCCATGAATGGAATCATTCATATGCAAGTCATCTGAGCAGCTATTGGACAAAACTGTATCTTCGTCAGATAGTAGTAAGTTATTATCTGACGAATTCAATTCATGAATATGCTGAATTTTTACAGCATCATTAGCAGCATGCAGAAGCTTCTCCTGCTCAACTAGTTTATTTCTAAACCACTCAGTTGACCAAATTCTATAGAATTTCCAACCCATGTTCTCCAAAATTGTTTGTCGCAGCCTATCGCGATCACGAGCATTCTTGGAAGAATGATATGTAGCGCCATCACATTCAATAGCCAAAAGATAGTTAGAACTATTGCGCATTTTCAGACCAAGATCAATCCTGAATCCAGAACATCCTACCTGCGTGTCTACCGAGAACCCATGATTTCGCAAGAATTCACAGACTTCATATTCAAAGTCTGAATCAAACTGATCCGTACTTCCAACACTTTCACTGCGTTGTAAAGCAATCTCACCATTTTCCGCAAAATCTAGATACTCTCTTAGCAGCCTCACACCTTCTGATTCAGTGCGGCTTAGATCTATATCCATCGCATGCATGGAAGAAACAACTTGAATATTATATTTTGCTCTTGTAACAGCAACATTCAAGCGTCTTTCGCCACCTTCTTTATTTAAAGGTCCAAAATTAAGCGAAAGTATACCCTTAGAATCAGGACCATACCCAATGCTGAATATGATAGTGTCGCGCTCATCTCCTTGTACAGTTTCAAGATTCTTTATGAAGAACGCATCCTCTTTGTTCTCATCAAAGAAAAACTCTTTTTCTGGAGTAGATTGACGCCTCCTGAACAACAATTTGTCAATAAGATTTTGCTGACTTTGACTAAATGCAACAACGCCCAAACTTCTATTAGGATATTTATCAATGTTCTTATAAATCAAATCAACAACGTACTCAGCTTCTTTCCTATTGTTATGAGAAGAACGATCAAATTCTCCATTAACATAGTAATAATCAATTCCTAGACCCTCAGAATCAAACTGAGAAGATGGAAAACTTATAAGCTTATTATCATAAAAATTCTTGTTAGAAAATGCAATAAGCTGCTCACAGCGACTGCGATAATGCCAGCTTAATCTGACCTGCGGCAAAACAACAGAAGCTAAATCCAATATAGAATCAAAGCTTCTTACATCGTCATCATCTTCGTCATCATCTTCACCATTATTTATAACAGTGCTAAAGAAATTAGTAGGTGGCATTTGCTTAGAATCGCCAACAATAACAGCTTGCTTGGCACGACTTATTGCACAGATCGCATCCCAAGGGAACATCTGTGAAGCTTCGTCAAATATTACAATATCGAATTTTATAGAATCATAGTCAAGATACGTACTCACACTTAAAGGTGACATCATAAAGCACGGCTTAACTTTCTGAACAAGCGCTCCAGCTTCTTCAAGAAGTTCGCGTATATTCTTTTTACTTCTTGATTTCTGATTTTCGCGCAACAGTATGCTTAAAGAACTTCCAGATGCAGCGTAATTAGACTCAGGGCATGCAGATGAAAGCTTCTCACGCAACTTTATTTGATTTATTTTAAACTGCTCAATGTCCTTCTCTGCAAATTCTTTTACTGCTCTATCTTGTGAGAGTCTACTAAATTGTGACAGAGTACTATTCTGCCTAATAAGTAAATCAATCCATTGCAAATAGAATTGCTTTTTAAAAGTCCCTACAATGCTATCTTCATTAACATTATTCTTTATAACATCGTTAATAAATGTAAGGATACCAATCTCTTTAATATCAACAAGTAAATCTCTAAAACCGCACCAATACTTCAGTCCATTAATAGATGAAAGACAGCAGTTCAGTCTAGTTTTAGCATCTTCCAAAGTTAAAACATTAAAATCAACAATCTTCTTGTCAAAACTATTGAAAATATAATTTAGATTTTGAAGATTATTTTCACTTAGAATACCAGCAATCTGATTAGAATATTCAATGAAAGATTTATTCTCAGATAAGAAACTTGAATATTTTTCTAATGACTCAAATGAGTATCCTCTATCAATAAGATTTTTAAGAGCTTCCATTTGGTTATTAACATAATTCCAGTTAGTATAAATTCCTTTATACGCTGGACCAAGCAATGATTTGATAGAAGATTCAATATAAATATATTCACTCATTGCATTCTGATAATCAGATAAGCTCTTCATTAAAAGAACAGATTCATAATATTTAGGCTTTTTATTTACTTTTTTGCACAATCGTATATCAGAAACAATCTTTTTATAATTCGAGTTAAAAATCCTAGATAATGCACCACTAAAGTGTTTCAGGTCACTGTAATTCTCTACACCATTTAACTTATAAATATCATCATTGCAGTCAGACAGATTTTGCATCGAAGCATGTATCCAATTGCTAATTGACTGCAATTTTTGCAAAGAATCATAAGCTATATCAAAATTACGCTTATTTAGAAGACCAGGAGTAATTAAATACGAACCACCAACAAGTTCAAAGAAACTTCTCCAGAAGAAAATATCTGCCAAATTTTTGCAGCAAATATTATAACGCTTAGAAATATCATTCGATATTTGCGATAACTTTTCTAACGTATCAACAGAAGAAGAAACACTATTCTTTATCCGCATTTCTTCCATAATGGAAAGATTTCGATTCAAATACCCATACCAAGGATTGTCATGATAGTCATATCCGATAGTAGGAAGATAATCTACATATTTTGTTAAAAGATTAGTGGCATTATCGAGATAATCTGATCCTAATTTAGATATATCTTGAACCTCACATATAACATCAGGATATTTATCAAATTTTGCAAGACGCTCATATAAATCATATAAACTCTTATTAATTACAGGATTTATTTTGTGAAGATTGTAATCATAAGAATCCAATTTCTCTTTTGCTTTTACTTTAACATTTATTTCCTCATCAACTTTTAGTTGATTAATTTCATTCTTTTGAATATCGAAGTTATTACATATATCTTTAATAACATCTTTCTTATTGGCTTTATTTGAATGAAGTTGAAGGCAGAAGTCAGCAATACCTGTCTGCTGCATTTTGTTATATACAACTTTTAGCGCAGCAAGTTTTTCTGAAACAAATAATACTTTTTTACCATCATTAAGGCACTCAGCGATGATATTTGTTATTGTTTGACTTTTACCAGTTCCTGGAGGGCCTTGCAAAACAAAGCTTTTACCAGATTTAGCCATTTCTATAGCATCAATTTGGCTAGAATCAGCGTCAACAACATTGCATAAATCAATTATTGAATCCTTTCCAACCTCAGACTCATCTATATCTTCATCAGATTCGTCATAAGAATCTGTAGAACCGCCTAAAAGCTTATTGACAATTAAATTATTAAGAATCTTATTTTTGTTATTCTTAAGATCCATATACATATTTATTTTTGCGAAAGAAAAAAGTCCGATTTTACATTCTTTGGTTATTTCCCAACCTAATTTAGAAACTAAATCTTGAACACTTTCAAAATATTCTTCTAGAGTTGTTCCATTTTTATATTCCGGAAGAGTTATGCCATACTCATTATTGAGTTTGCACGAAAATGTTTTATTTATAAGAATTTCATCATCAAATACAGATATTCTGTACGGATCAGCAAGAGATTTATTTGTTATCTGTATAGGAATTAAAAGTATAGGAGCATAACGAACAGTATCAGCGTAATTAGTATCTTTCCAATGAATAAATCCAAATGCTATATACGCAACATTTATACCGGTTTCTTTCATAATTTCATTAGAAGTTTTCATAATATTTCTTACAGCAGATATAGGCTTACCATAAGTGCTGTAAGCAAGAACTTGTGAGGAACTTATTTCATTAGAGAATCTATTAAGAAAATCGTTTTTGTTATAAATACGTTTATTTTCTCTACTATCTGAATTTGTATCTGACACAGAAGAATCGTCATAATCATTATTCTCATTGTCAAGAATCTGCGCTGGATCAAATATTGTAAAAGGATTTGGATTACCTGAAGAAAATTCTTGGAAAATCTCTTCTGCACTTGGCTTCAATATTTCTATAGACAATTTACGATCTTTAAAACTTACAAGATTATTTCGCTTGCCAGTATCCAATAATTGTTCTGCCCACTTATCTATACGCTTAGATAACTCAACTAATTGCCTGGCTTCCATCTTCTATTTACCTCACAAGTGATTTTAAAATAAATCAATAAGAACAATTCTAACTCTAAATACTTTCTTTTTCTCTATAAAAGTAGAGTCTAAGAAAAAATAATATATAAATAACCTTGATGGACAGTAGCAACCACTACTGTCCATCAATAGATAATTTAAAAAAAAATAACTTGTAAAAACTATCCTCTTCTCCAACGAGGCCTATCACCATCACGGCTTATACATACCATTGGAGTTCCTTTAGTTGTTACACCAGTAGCACCTTCTTGTGAGCAGAAAGATCCAGGATGCACATAATTTTGAGATATCTGAGCTTGATTAGTTTGAGGCTGCTGCTCCTGAGGCTGCTGCTCCTGAGGCTGTGGATTAACGTTATTTGTAGGCTGCTTCCTTACGGTAGTTGGAAGACGCTTTTTCTGAGATTCTTTACGAGCCTCTTCATCTTCCTTGTTTTTTGCCTCAATACTTTCATTAACAGCTTTTACAGCATCAGGAATTGCATCAATATCGTTGTTGTTTATTGCTTCATTAAGATTATCAATAACTTTAGGATCTTTAACTTTACCTACTGCATCATCCGCAATTTTTTTCGCTTCACTGAGAACATGCTTTCTATATGAAACCTGAACATCATCGGAAGCTTGTTGCAAATGCTTTGTTTTATCTTTATAGTTTTCTAAACGATTATTAAGTTCTTTATTTGATTTTTTAATATCATCAGCATTATCTGCTAAGCATGAAATTGTGGAAAAATCTTCATTCTTAACTTCATCAAATAGAGAATTCAAGTTATCAAGCACTGAAGAATCTTCTACATCCCCGGCAGAAATCTGACTAGTTTTATTTTTTGCATCATTTACAGCATCTTTTAGAGACTTACTCGCAGCATTCACTTTAACTTTCAAATTCTCACAAGTTTTCTGTAATGATTTAAATTCTGCATTTGAATCCGCACATCCACTGAAGCAAATTAAAGAAAAAGAAATTAGCATTATAAATGCAATCGAACTTAACCGACGTAATTTCCCAACTTCAGAACAAAAAACGTTATTGCACTTCCTTAGTGCCTTATTATTATCACTAATCATTGTAATTCCTAATGTAATATCACTGTATCAAATAAATTTGCATTAACAAATCACGCTAAAATTTTAGCACAAACCAAGCATAGGTTGTAACTGGATTATAGGACAAAACTGTGTAAAAAATAAGCTCATAACCCTTACGGTAGTAAGGCTCGTGGTATATCGAATGTGGGTTATTTCTTATGCTAAGTGGCGTTCGAATTAGGTATTAGCTGAATGTTTAATAATAAATCGTCAAACGCTATTACTGGTGCAGTCTACGTATTGCACCAGTAACATATAACCCCGTTTATTCGTTACTAACGCAGATTACGTACTGCGCGAGTAACGATAAATCACAATTATTCGTTATTAACGCAGTCTACGTACTGCACCAGTAACACATAACCGTTGTTTTCTCAGTCTGCTGACTGAGTTAGTAACGGTATTTGGGCTATCAGTGTTACTTTCTCAGTTTGTTGACTGAGTTTTTAACAGTGTTGAGGCTTGTGGCTTGTGCCGCAGAATATTCATCAGCTTAGCTTTACAAACTTTTTGGCCTATAACCCCAAATAACAGATACACTTTTGCCGCTTACCCAAAAACTCAGAAAACCAAAAAGCGCCGCACAGCTAAAACTGTACAGCGCTTTGTTTGTGCCTCCGGTGGGACTCGGACCCACAAGCCCGTAAGGGCGTCAGATTTTAAGTCTGATGCGTATGCCAATTCCGCCACAGAGGCAGCAATCAATTATTATGCCATACATCACTGCAAAGAACAAGCCAGCGCGTGGCGAAAACACTTTACTAGAATGTTCAAAAAACACAGTTATATTTAAAACATCCTCAGCGCGTGGCGAAAACACACACTCCACTCAGCGTTCTAAACCAAGCAGCCTGCGCCCTAAATCAAGCGTAATGCCATCAAGCAAACCATGTTCACTTGCCACAAAAGTATCCAGCACCCCGCCATGATCCTCGTACGCAGCTTTTGCCAAACGCTCAAGAACGCGGCTCCACACCACTGCTCCGCCGCCAACAACATCAACGCGCCCAGGGTGAATCGTCGCATACGAGCGCCTACGCTCACGCGTCATGCGCAAAAATCGGTTATTAACCGCGTACGCCTGATCAAGCCCAATTTTAACTCCGTCAACAGCTGAATGATCATAATGCTTCAAGCCCATTGTCAATGCAGCCATTGTAGTAACAGTTCCAGAAACGCCAATAATAGTGCGCACTCGACCAGCAGGCACAACTTTGAAAGCTTCGTCAATATGCTTGTCAACATCATCAATTGCAGCTTGGATTTCGTCTTCAGTAGGCGGATCAGTATGCAAATGACGCTCAGTCATTCGCACAGAACCAACATTCATCGAATATGCGGCAGCAACCTTGTGAGCAGGCAAACTATCTCCATCCCCTCCAAGCACAAGCTCAGTAGAACCTCCGCCTAAGTCAACTACAAGATACGGCGGCTGCAAATCATCGCGCGAAACAACGCTAGTTGCTCCAAGAAAACTAAGCGACGCCTCTTCCGTACCACTAATAACTTCCGGTCGAACACCTAGCTCATCAACCATCATCTGCTCAAAAATTTCACGATTTTCAGCATCTCTCGTAGCCGAAGTTGCCACAAAACGAATCGCATCAACCGGATGCTCTTTTAATACCTGCGAAAATTCGTGCGCAGCATCCCGAACTCGTGCTAAGGCATCGTCCGCAAAACGGTGCGTTTCGTCAATTCCCTGCCCAAGTCTAACAACGCGAAGCATTCTAGGAACAATATCTTTCATTCCATGCTCGGAAACTTGCGCAATTTTAAGACGAATAGAATTAGTTCCACAATCAATTGCAGCAACAGTCACAGATTTTTCTGCACTATTACTACCAACATTTTTTCTAGTATTTTTTCTAGTATTTTTTTCGTCCAAAACAACTTCCGTTTCTTCAGCATCACAATCATCACTCCATGGAGTTGTGCAGCGGCACACGCTAGGATCAAACTCATCCTTAATTCGCTCCAACACCATATCACCAATAGGATTCACACCCTTGCCCATTACCAAAGTTTGTGCAATCAAAGCATGCAAGCATTTCACGCGCACAGGCATACCGCCTGCACTCATATCGCTAATATGCTCTTCACTATCCCCCAACGAAACAGCCAACGCATGGCGGAATGCCAAATAATACTTATGCGCCTGCTCATACTGCTTCTTAACAACTTCGTCAGTTTGTAATAATGCGTTAAATTCTCGCATAAGACCGTTTGCCTCTACATGAGACACTGCTTTTACAGCTTCGGGACTCGTTAAATAGCAAGTAGTTGGAAATGGTGTGCCATCTTGCAAACACGGCCTTGTTATAACCGCAAGAGGCCTGCCACAAACGCAGCGCGCACCAACAGCAACCATTCCCCTCGGAAATCTTCCAAGCTGCTTCTGAACAATCGCACGTTCAGCATCGCTTGCTGGCTTTTTAAGTAAACGCTTTACAGCATCTTCTGGAGAGTAATGATTATTGTCATTTTTTTGCATAATATTTGAACTTTCTGGCATATTTATTTTTCCCAGCACAGCTTTCTGTAATTTTATTGCAATGGCAAATTATCGGGCTTGTCTGCTTTGTGTAGTGCATACATCAAATCACTATACCAAGGTAGAACGGGACGATTCTTAGTTTCACTATTTTCCTGCGCAAACGCATTAGGCAATGTGCCTGTTACAGCTTCAGGATGCTCCACTCTAACTGCCTGTTCCCCTGGAAAAACAAAACCAAGACGATCTCGAGCCTGAGCTGCAATATATGCTTTATCTTTCCAGCGTTCAATATTATTGTTGAGTGTACGTTTTCTCTCTTTTAACGTGCTCTCTTCGCGCTGCAATGCGTGGAGTTCTGCCAAACTTAGCGCATAATTTCTAACTGTAGAAATGCACTCAATTGAACCAACTGTAACTATAAAAACCATGAGTAGAAAAACAAGCGGTCCTGAAAATAGTCGACGCTGCTGCATCGGTGACTGTGTTTCTTCACCTGCTGCTTTCGTACGGCGCTTCCTCATAACCATACATTCTAAATTACTTGATGTATTCGACGTGAAAAACACAATAATAATGGTCAGTTACTAAACAGCAACTGACCATTCATACCTAATTATTTAGTTAGATTACTTTTATAATATTTCGATATATTACTTCGATATATTACTTTTAGATTATTTTTATATTATTTTGCTTGAGCTTTACTTAAGATCGTATCTGCAGAATGCTGCAACTTTTGCAATTCTTCTTCAGTTAGATCAAGCTTGCACTGCTTTACAATACCTTCGCGACCCACGATTGCTGGGTAAGAAAGATAAGAATGATATTCCTCGCGATAGTTCGAAACAGGCATCTGCTCTTTAGAATCCGAAAGAACAGCGTTCACCAAGCGCACTGCAGCGGCAGCAATACCGTAATTCGTGTACTTCTTGCCATAGAACACCGTAAAGCCACCTTGGCGAGTTTCCTCATCAACAGCGTTCAAATCAATATTCTTTTCTTTTGCAAGCTCAGCAATTGGCTGTTCGAGAACCTTAACTGTTGACCACGCAACAAACTGTGAATCGCCATGCTCACCCAAGCTATAGCCCTTCACTGCTTTTGGATGCACTCCGAAGAATTTACCAACAGCGCGATGAAGTCTTGCAGAATCAAGCAAAGTTCCGGTGCCAATAACTTTTTCATAAGGAAGACCAGTTGTTTCTTTATAAATCTGGCAAATAGCGTCGCAAGGGTTCGTAATATCAACTAAAACACCATGGAAGCCAGAAGCTTTAATCTTTGCGCCAACTTCTTCAACTTGAACACGATTATGTTTAAGTTCTGCGAAACGATCAGGATTTGGAACGTCTAAAAGCTTAATATTGCCCATAGCACTTACAATAACTTCAACATCTTTCAAAGCATCGTAATCATTGACAGTAATGTTTACATTAAAAGGCAAATTATCCATTGAATCTTCAAAATCCAATGCATCAGCCTTAACCTTAGCTTCATTCTTGTCGTACAGGTATAACTCGTCGGCATAACCGCCAACAACAAGCTGGTGAGCAACAGCTGCACCAACATTTCCCATACCGATAACTGCTACTTTTCGCATAATGAAACATCTCCTTCTGTTTCGAGTTTCTCACAAAAATATCACTATTATGGCGAGAATAAAAGTAAATTCAAAAAAATTTTTGCGTGTCTTGATTTTTTCAAAAATATTTAACAAAAAACGGCCAGCCGTAAACACGACTGACCGTTTAAACTTAAAGACTTAAGAAGATTTAAGTTACTTAAAATAGAAAGTTACTTCATGTACTTCTTGCAAGCCTTGAATGCGCTGTAACCAGCATACTGAGCGGTAGAACCAAGCTCTTCCTCAATCTCAAGCAAGCGGTTGTACTTAGCAATACGCTCGCCACGAGCAGGAGCACCAGTCTTGATTTGGCCGGTGTTCTTAGCAACGGCAAGATCAGAAATGGTGGTATCTGGGGTTTCACCAGAACGGTGGGAAACCATAGAGGTGAAGCCATTCTTGGTTGCAAGCTCAATAGCGTCGAGAGTTTCGGTGACGGAACCAATCTGGTTCAACTTCACGAGCAAGGAGTTAGCTGCACCGAGCTCAATACCCTTAGCCAAACGCTTTGGATTGGTGACGAGCAAATCATCGCCAACGAACTGCAAACGATCACCAAGACGCTTGGTGATTTCTGCCCAATCATCCCAGCCTTCTTCCTGGAATGGATCTTCAATGGAAACGATTGGATACTCGTTGATGAGCTTCTCATAGTAATCAAGCATGTAAGCAGATTCGCGCTCTTCGCCGTCGAAACGATACTTACCAGTTTCCTTGTTGTAGAACTCAGAAGAAGCAACGTCAAGAGAAATACCAATCTGCTTGCCTGGCTCGTAACCAGCGGCTGCGATTGCATCCATGATGTACTTCAAGGAATCCTCATTGGACTTCATCTTTGGAGCGAAGCCACCTTCGTCGCCAAGACCAGTAGCCAAGCCTTCCTTCTTCAAAACATTCTTCAAGGTGTGATAAACCTCAACACCAGCGCGCAAAGCATCGCTGTAGGTTGCGAAACCGTATGGAGAAATCATGTATTCCTGAATATCGGTTGCAAAATCAGCGTGAGCACCACCGTTCATGATGTTCATGTTTGGAACTGGAAGAATGTGACCATTGGTGCCGCCAATGTAGCGGTACAACGGAAGCTGAGCAGACTCAGCAGCAGCGTAGAGAGCAGCGAGGGAAACGCCGAGAATTGCGTTAGCACCAAGCTTGCCCTTGTTTGGCGTGCCATCAAGCTCAATCATCGTTTCATCAAGAGCGCGCTGATCGGTGGCATCCATGCCAATAACCTTAGGAGCGATTACTTCGTTGACAGCCTTAACAGCTTCCAACGTGCCCTTTCCCTGATAACGGGACTTGTCGCCATCGCGACGCTCCCAAGCTTCTGCTTCACCAGTAGAAGCACCAGAAGGCACTAAACCAATACCCTGAGCGCCATCTTCGGTCTCCAAATAGACCTGAACAGTAGGATTTCCACGAGAATCCAAAATTTCGCGTGCATATACGCTTTCAATAGCTGCCACAACTACTCCTTTATACCTATGGGTTGTGATGACTCTTTTAAGATTAGTGCGTTTTATGGACGTTATATTCTATTGGCAAGTGTTTATGCCGAGAAAGTTCACGTGTCGCGAATTTGTAAGTTTTGTCCATGCCTGTGCGCCATAATAGCGAACTGACACGGGGTGCAACCTTACGCATTCATATGATTTTGCGGATATTGCTGAGAACATACCCGTCGAACCTGATATAGCTAGTACTATCGAAGGGATGTCGGATGAATATCCATTTTCGCGAGCGCAAAACTGAGTATGTTGCAAACAGCAAGCAAGCGAATAAAAAGGCAAATAAAAAGGCAAATAAGTCGTTAAAATCTTTTAGCGCTTGGCTTTCTACAATAGTTATAGTTTTTTGCTGGTTTATTATTACTCTCGGCCCTGTTGAAAACCGCGCTTTGCCTTCCCCATTCGAAGTTATTAAAGCTTTCGTAGATTTGCACAATGAGGGAATACTGTGGCCGTCTCTTGCAATAAGCATTTTTAGGGTTGTTGCAGGTCTTCTTTTGGGTATTGCGTTTGCTCTTCCTGCCGGAATTCTTTCTGGAGGAAGCGCAATAGGTGAAACAATAATAAACAAGCCTAGCCACATGATACGTTCAATACCGTTCCCTGCTTTAGCTCCTCTTCTTATTATTTTTCTTGGCGTTGATGAGCTTATGAAGATTATGCTTATTGCGGTGGGCGTTTTTGGTCCTATGTATGTAAATATTCGCGATGGTGTTCGTAATATTGACCCTCGCCTTATTGAACTAGCTAAGGCTTATCATATTAAAAAATCAACTGTTTTCACCACTATTTTTATGCGCGGAACTCTTGCCAATTTTATGACTGGATTGCGTTTTTCGATTTCCGTAGCATGGGTTGCGTTAGTTACCTGCGAAACAGTTAATTCTTCTATTGGAATCGGCTATATTCTTTCGAGAGCGCAACAATTCTTTAGACCGGATCAGATGATGGCCTGCATAATCATGTACGCAATTGCAGGTCTTGGATCCGAAATTACGGCGAATATTTTCGAATACTTACTAATGCCAGAACGAAGAATTTCCTAAAAATAAACACAAGAAACAAGAAACACAAAATAATAAACACAAAAAAGGAGCCAACTATGGTTAATCTCAAATTAAAAAGCGCAAGCAAGCGCGCTATTTGCGCATTGTGTGCTCTTTGTGCAGCAGTTGCACTAGCTTCATGCGGAAGCGCTCAGAAATCTTCAAGCAACGCGTCTTCTACAAAAGAAGATACTGGCACTATGCGTGTTGCTTATCTTTCTACAGCAAACTATTTAACTACATTGAAGAACGAAAAGTTCTTACAGGAAGAGTTTGGAAAGTCTAAGGTTACTTACACTGGTCCTTATACTCCAGTTGATGGTCTTACTGCAGTAATGAGCGGTAGCGCAGATGCAACAACTACAGGAACTGGCCGTTTTATTGATCTTATTGCCGAAGGTCAGCCTTGGGTTGCTTTTGCTCTCGAATACTACAATGGTGATTCCCAGGGAATTGTAGCCTCTGCAAAAAGTGGCGTAAAAAGCTTAAAAGACTTGTATGGAAAGAAAGTTGCTATTATTCACAATGGCGACACTGGCGACTACATGCTTCATCGCGCTTTTGATAAAAGCGGTTTAGACGTTTCTAAAGTTAAAAAAGTTGAGATGAATCCTCGAAACTTCCAGGCTGCTTTCTCTTCTGGTCAGATTGACGCAATTTCTTCGTTCGACCAGAATCTTGCAGCAGCTATGACAACTCCTGGATCTAAGTTGCTTGTAAACGCTAAGAAGTACGGCAATATGAACGTTACTATTCATATTGTTTCCAAGAGCTTCGCTAAGAAGCATCCTGAGCTTGTGAAGAAAATGTATAAGGCTCTTGTGCGCGAAGCAAAGAAGTCTCACAAGGAAAAGAATGTTATAGGTAACGCTTATAAGCAGCTTGGAGCATCTGACACGATTATTAAGCAGATTGAAAAGTTTGATAATCCAACGATTCGCCCAATTGACGCTAAAGGCTTGGAAATGATGAAGGTTCAAGCTAAAGAATACGTTAAGTACGGTTTGATTAAGCAGGCTCCAAAGAATTTGGATGATTCTGTAATGGACTGCAGCAAGTAAACATCTACTAACTCATAAACAATGACTAGTTTCAAGAACATGTTTCAAAAGCGCACTGCAGAAAACGATACTGTGGAAGTTTCTAAAGAGACTTGTGAAGTTTCTAAAGAATCTTCCACACAAACTCTTGCATCTAACGCGAAAAATAACACATACTGCGTTACTATAGAGAATCTTGGAATCTCTTTTAACAACGACAAAAGTAGCAGCGCAATTAAGAATGCTGAAAATAATTCTGCAGATAACTCTACTTTCGTGTTAAAAAACGTTACGATGAGCATCAAGCAAGGTGAGTTTGTTTCTCTTGTAGGAAGATCTGGCTGCGGGAAAACAACGCTTTTGAAAATAATTTCAGGACTTCTTACTCCTAGCGAAGGTAGCATTAATGCCACAAGTCGTCAGGCTATTGGTTTCCAGGACGCCAGATTAATACCTTGGCTTTCCGTAAGCCAAAACGTTGTTTTTGGTATGGAAGCTAGTAAGCAAGAACTTAAAGATATTGCACATTTAGCACTTTGCCAAATGCAGCTTGAAGGCTACGACAACAAGTGGCCATCTCAGCTTTCTGGTGGACAGCAGCAGCGCGTATCTTTAGCTCGAGCTTTAGTTAGAAATCCTGAATTATTGTTGCTTGACGAGCCTTTTGGCGCTTTGGATGCTCTTACGCGCTTTGATATGCAAGATTTGCTTAATAAGCTTCAAGCAAAATACGGCTGGAGTACGCTTATGGTTACGCATGATATTGCGGAAGCTGTAAGACTTTCTAACCGAATTCTTATGATTAAAAATGGTGAGATTGCTAAGCAATGGCATATTAATCGCGAACATCTTGACGCTCAAAATCGTCCAGTAAATCATAGTGAAATAGAAGATGAGCTTAGAGAAGCGTTGCAATAAGTAAACGCAAAAAAAAATTGATAAAGGCGACTGCAAAATAAGCGGCCGCCTTTATTTATAAAATAAACACAAACAAATTTACCAAGCTATGTCATCAAGAAGCTGACGCACCCAGGAAAGTATTTCATGCTCGCTCATTGCGCTAGACCCAAGAGAAGATTCAAAAGGCGCTGGAATAATAAGCATATGAGTAACCGGACGGTATTGCATTGATCGATAAATTCTCTGCATTCGCATTAGCACAGAATCTTTTGGATTAACACCAACTACCCTAACCGTTTTTCCTTGAGAAGTAATTTGACTAATACCAAGCTCTCTAGCCTTAAAACGCAAGCGCGCAACATCACACAAAGCGCCAAACGCTTCAGGAGGATTACCGAAACGATCCAACAACTCGTCGTGAATATCATTCAAATCGTCATCATTACTTGCGCAAGCAAGCTTGCGGTACACTTCCAAACGAAGCTTGTCGGAAGCAATATAATCAACCGGAATCGAAGCTTCAATAGGTAAATCAATAGTTACTGCAACAGGCTGAACACGCTCCGGCTCCTTATACTGCTCAACAGCATCTGAAACCATGCGCACGTATAAATCAAAACCGACGCCTTCAATATGCCCACTTTGCTCATCTCCAAGCAAATTTCCGGTTCCGCGCAGCTCCAAATCTTTCATAGCAACGTCAAAACCAGATCCCAACGCCGTGTGCTGAGCAATAGTTGCAAGCCTATCGTGAGACTGCTGAGTCATTGGCTTAGTCGGATCATACAAGAAGTAAGCGTATGCGCGCTCACGTCCTCGTCCAACTCTACCGCGAAGCTGATGCAATTGGCTTAAACCAAATCTGTCGGCATGATCAACAATAAGCGTATTCGCATTAGAAATATCAAGACCAGTTTCAATAATCGTAGTGCACACAAGCACGTCAATATCTCTATGCCAAAAATCGCGAATTACAGCATCAAGCTGCTTTTCACCCATTTTTCCGTGCGCAATAGAAACGCGAGCATCCGGCACAAGTTCATGAATTTTATTCGCGACAGAAGTAATATCTTCTACGCGGTTGTGAACGTAAAAAACCTGTCCTCCGCGCAACAATTCTCGCTTAACACAAGCAGCTACTTGCGCGTCTTCGTACGCTCCAACAAAAGTAAGCACCGGAAGACGGTCTTCTGGAGGCGTAGCAAGAGTAGACATTTCACGAATACCGGTTACAGCCATTTCAAGCGTTCTAGGAATTGGCGTTGCCGAAAGGCTTAATACGTCAACGTTTGTGCGCAAAGCTTTTAATGTTTCCTTATGCTCAACTCCAAAACGCTGCTCTTCGTCAATAATTACTAATCCTAAATCTTTAAACTTAATACTAGGGTTTAAAAGCTTATGAGTTCCAATAACAACGTCAACGCTTCCGTCTTGAAGACCGCTCAAAGTTTCTTCAATTTCTTTAGTTGTTTGGAATCTACTCATTGCAGCAACTTTTACAGGGAAGCCTTCAAAACGATTCGTAAAAGTCTCATAATGCTGTTGAACAAGCAATGTTGTTGGAACTAGAACAACAACTTGCTTGGAATCCTGCACAGCTTTAAAAGCTGCACGCAACGCAATTTCAGTTTTTCCAAAACCAACATCGCCACAAATTAAGCGATCCATCGGCATTGGTTTTTCCATGTCCGCTTTTACTTCGTCAATAGTTGTCAGCTGATCTGCAGTTTCTTGATAAGGAAATGCGTCTTCCAACTCTTTTTGCCAAGGCGTATCTTTACTAAACGCAAAACCGCGTGAGCGTTGACGTGCGGAGTAGAGTTTAATAAGATTTTCCGCAATTTCGTGAACATGCTTTTTAACTTTGGCTTTAGTTTGAGCCCAATCTGAGCCACCAAGCTTATTAAGTTTTGGTATTTCTGCACCAATATATTTGCTAACTAAATCAAGCTGATCTGTTGGAATAAATAATTTATCCGCTGGAGCGTTACGTTTACTTGGCGCATATTCGATTACTAAATATTCACGAGTTGCACTACCGCCAGAAACCGCAATATTTCGCTGCTTCATGCCAATAAAACGCCCGATACCATGCTGCTCGTGTACTACGAAATCTCCAGGATTTAGTTCCATTAAGTCAATTGCTTTACGCCTGCGTTTTGGCGTTTTTAATTGTGTTGAAGCAGAAGATTTACCAGTTAAATCGCGCTCTGTAAGAACAGCTATACGCGCTTTTGTATCAATAAAACCGTCGCTTAAAGAAGAACGTACCGTATTAAAGCTTGCAACTCCTGTTGTTCTAACAGCTCTGCTTAATCTAGAAAGAGTACCGGAAGCTGCTGCAGTAATAGTTACAGCAAAACCGTCATCTATAAGAGATGATATTCCTCCTGAAACTTTTGAAGCATCTCCCCTAAATTCTTCAGGAGCTTTAACAGGTAAAGAGATATTTCCAGCAAGAGTATCGTCTACTCCAAATGATGTTAATTTCCAAACATCATGATTAGAAAATTCTAATGCAGAAACAGTTTCGTCAAAATCTAAAAAGTTTGCTTGATCGAAAGTAATAGGAGCGCCAGAACCTAATCCTGAAGCTGCAACATGCCAGCTAGCAGCCAAAAACTCGTTTGCTGTGGATGTAACATCTTCTGCTGCTCTTCGGCATTTTTCCGGGTCAGATAGCATTATTACAGCATTTTTAGAAAACATGTTTTGCACTGATTCCATGTTGTCAACTAATGCAGGCAGCAAGGATTCCATACCTTCTACCGGTATAGAATTTGCAATGGATTCAAGCATGTCATCAGCATTAGGAATAGCACCAATAAGAGAGCGAGCACGCTTACAAATTTCTTCCGTAAGCTGCAATTCTCTACAAGGAGTTGCCCAAAGTTTTTCAATATTATTTCCGTAGGTACGCTGATCTGAAGCATGAAATTGTTTCATAGTATCAATTTCATCGCCAAAAAATTCAATACGCACAGGATGCGTCATAGTCGGCGAGAAAACATCGATAATTCCGCCTCGAACAGCAAATTCTCCGCGCTCCATAACCAAATCAACGCGCGTATAAGCATTTTCCACCAACCGCTTAGTTGCGTCTGTAATAGAAAGTTCTTTTCCGCACTCAAAAACCAGCGGATCTACGTCTCCAAGTCCTGAAACAACTGGCTGAATAAGAGATCGAACAGGAAGAACAAGAACTCGAATCGGCCCAAATAAAGAACTACCTTCTTCTGGATGGCGAAGCCTACGAAATACTGCAATTCTGCTTGCAACAGTATCTGCGCGAGGTGAAAGACGCTCGTGAGGCAAAGTTTCCCATGCTTCTAGTTGCGCAACGTCTTGCGGATTACCCTTATACCAGTCGCGAAGAGATTCAGTGAAATCTGTCGCATCTTTGCTAGAAGGAACAATAACAACAACAGGCATATTTTCTGCAAGAGAAGCTGCAAGAGCCGGTCGCACTCCAAGAGGTGCTGCAATATTAAGCTCGCAACTTTCTGCAGTTTTTTGAAACTCGTTAATTGAATCAATATTATTTTTAGATAATGCACTAAATATTTCATCTTTACTGCATAAATCTAGCAAAATATCATGCAAATTGATTGACGAGTCTTCTGTTTCAATATTTTTTGAGTTTTTTGCAACCATTTTTATTGACCTGTTATTAGCGGCCATTAAAATGCTCCTGAGTTTCTGCTAGACCATGGAAAATAACACTTTCTGCAGCATCTGCTCCGTCTGCTAAAAAGTTTGGAAGCTCGGATTTTTGAGCTCCAGCAAATCCGCCAAGCACCCAATTAACGGTATTGTCGTGTGCATGAGCACCGCGCTGAGCATGACCTACACCCATTCGAACGCGAGCATATTGCTGTGTTCCAAGAGAGCGATCAATAGACTTAATTCCATTATGTCCGCCTGCAGAACCGCCGGCCTTTACTTTAATGCGCCCAAAATCTAAATCCATATCGTCGTGAATGATCACAATATGATCCGGCTCAATCTGATAGTAGGAGCTTATAGATGAAATAGCAGCTCCTGAATTGTTCATAAATGTCAAGGGTTTGGCAAGGAAGAACTTAGCAGTTCGACCATCAAGATTCATAACACCTTTGCCGAGTTTAGAAAGACCTTTATGATCGGAAAACTGAACAGACCAGCGTTCAGCAAGCACATCCGCAACCATGAAACCCATGTTATGGCGTGTTCCCTCATATTTTGTTCCAGGATTTCCTAATCCAGCAATAAGCCAAAAATCCGACGCCATGGTATACCCACTCCCCATTCATAAAGGCAACAGAACAACGAAATGGGCGTATCGATTGTAGTTGACGTAAATGCACAACTACCCGATACGCCCTCATATACTGAAAACTATTCTACCAAGACTTACGCCATTGGTGAAATTACTTTAGGAATTTGTCTGTAGACAACTCTTTAGCTTGAGGAGTTTTGTTTGTTACTTTGCCTTTAGCATCAGTATAAGCGCCTTCTTTACTCAAGAAGTCAAAGTAAGCCTGAGCTCCCTTTACATCGCTAGTGCCAAAAACAAACTTTCCACTCTTAATATCGGCACGATTGCCCCAATATTGTCCGTCGACAATCATCTTCATGCTTCGCTTAACAAACTTTGGATCAAGGTTTGCATCTTTTGCTTCCTTAACCAAAATATCCGAAGCTTCATCCGGGTGAGCATAAGCATACTCATAACCACGCTTTGCAGCCTGAACGAATGCACGAACAAGCTTAGGATCCTTAGCAATAGTGCGTTTATTAGTAATTATGCCAATAGTGTCTGGTTGGCCAGGAACACCATAATCGCCTTCCATAAAGCAGCGAAGCTTAGGTCCAAACATCTCCGACTGAACACCTTCCCAAGTGCCGTAGAATCCACCAAAATCAGCCTTACCTGATTCAAGAGTGCGGAATGTAGAAGTACCAACTGTTACTTTATCGAACTTGCCTTCGCCACCATCATGCTGAATCATTCTGCGAATAACAGCATCACCTTCAGCGGAACCAAATGTTGCAAAAGTACGTCCGTCAAAGTCTTTTGGAGAATGAATCTTATTGTTTTTTGCAAGCGAACACCAAATAGCACTTGGCTTTTGCTGAACCTGCATAACCTGCTCAAGATTTGCTCCCTTAGTGGAAAAATCAGCAGCATTAGTTAAAGTGCTAAGCGCAAAGTCTGCAGCACCACTATCTACAGCATGTTCAGATCCGGTTTGAGCAACAGCAAGAATATTTACATCTAAACCTGCATCTTTAAACCAGCCCTTATGCTTTGCAACATAAATACCAATATGATTAGTATCCGGCGCCCAAAATAGCATAAAAGATACTTTGCGAAGATTAGCGTTATTATTAGCGCCAGTAGATCCACATGCCGAGAAAGAAAATGCACAGCATGCAGAAAGAATAACAGCAAGAGTACGCTTAAAAATACGCATATTCATGAGTTCCCTACTTTTGTTCTAGTACCGTTCTTCTGGGAAAGTGACACGAACTTGGCAGAAAACGGTATCAAGGGCCTAGCCCGCGCCGTTCAATGCCCCCGAGCAAAGAAAAACTTTGCTGCGGTTTGCCACACATTGACTCACGAAACATTTAGATTATGCACGAAATAAGCGACAAATAAGCAAAACTTACTTAGGTACATCTTAAGTTGTGCGGTTCTAATAGAATATACGTGCTAATCTCGTTTTATTGTGGCGATTGGGGCAGCAATCGCATTTTTAAGCGAAAGGAATTGAATTTATATGACGCAATCGCGTTTAAAACGCATGCTTTTAAAGTATCTGCCAACTATAATATCCGTAATAATTCTGCTTATTTTGTGGCAAATAGCATGCACATATTCTGGAATATCACAAAATTTGATTCCTACACCAACTTCTATTGCAGAAGCCACTGTTGAAGCTTTACCAACATTGTGGCCTGCAGCTTTAATAACAACGCAGGAAACACTTATTGGTTTTGCGTTAGCTATTTTAGTTGGCATTCTTTTAGGCGTTGCTTTCCACGTTTTTAAACTTATAAAATCTGCACTTTTCCCACTTTTATGCGCAGCTCAAACCATGCCGCTTATTTCTATTGCACCAATTTTTCTTATTTGGTTTGGTTTTGAAATGTCTGGCAAAATTGCAATAGTTATGATTTTTAGCATGTTCCCTATTGCGGTGCAAACAATTCGCGGATTAGATGCTGTGCCAAGCTTTTATAGCGATGTTGCTTTAACGTGCGGAGCTAGTCAAACATGGACTTTGTGGCACGTTAAGCTACGAGTTGCAGCACGACAAATTTTTGGCGGAATTCGAATCAGCGCAGCATACGTTTTTGGAACCGCAGCAACAGCAGAATATTTAGGAGCAAGAAACGGATTAGGTATTTGGCTACAGTTTGCTTATAACTCGTTTAGGACTCCGCTTATTTTTTCTGCAACAATCGCAAT
Organism: Gardnerella greenwoodii 00703Dmash; assembly: GCF_000263635.1. Taxonomy (GTDB): domain Bacteria; phylum Actinomycetota; class Actinomycetes; order Actinomycetales; family Bifidobacteriaceae; genus Bifidobacterium; species Bifidobacterium greenwoodii. The sequence goes on along the minus strand of NZ_ADEV01000009.1, from coordinate 68,623 downwards.
AATTGCTCTTACTACAATTCTTATGACCATTATCAATGCTTGCGAAAATATTCTTCTAGGCCCTGTAAGCGATGACGAAGATCCAGACAACCAGCTTTAAACACCGTTAAAAACTCAGTCAACAAACTGAGAAAGTAACGGTAATAAGCAAAACACCGTTAAAAACTCAGCTAACAAACTGAGAAAGTAACGCACATTTAGCAATTTCCGTTATTATCTCAGCTGCAAAACTGAGATAATAACGGATAAGTAACGGCAATTCTACTACTTTGCAGATTCTTCTTTCATAGCCTCGCCAATAGCATCGCTTAATTCCTTTTGAGCTTTGCCATACGCTTCCCAATTACCTTCACGCATTGCAGCATCGGAATCTTTCAGCGCTTGAGCTGCTCGCTTAAGAGCAGCCTTTACTTGAGGATTCGTATAACCTTCTTGCTTATTAGAAGGCTTATTCGTTGAGCTATTGGAACCTGAATCTTTTTGATTAACAGCTGCAGAAGATTTGCCAGTCTTCTCTCCATTTTCGCCAGATTCTCCAGGTTTATTAGACGCATCTCCTGCCAAGGCTCCGGAATCTCCTCCGAATACTTGATCAAGAGCTTCATCTAATGTATCTGCAAAACCAACCTGATCACCGAAAGCAACTAATACCTTCTTAAGCAACGGATAGCTTGTAGAACCACTTGATTGCACATAAACAGGTTCTACGTAAACAAGTCCTCCGCCAAGAGGCAAAGTAAGCAAGTTTCCTCGCTTAACTTTTGTAGAACCAGATTCAAGCAAATTCAGCTCTTTAGAAACATTCGCGTTAGCGTTGAAGTTGTTTTGAGCTTGACCAGGGCCTGGAACGTTAGAAACCTTAGGTAATTCCTGCAAGCGAAGCTTACCATAGTTTGGTCCAATCTTTCCCGGAGTATCCCCGGCATCTGAATCAACAGACAAGAAACCAGTTAAAATTTCGCGAGTAATCTTACCTGCAGGAATATATGTAGAAACTAGTGAAAATACTGGCTTCTTTGCATCTCCAGTTTGCAAAGTCAAATAGTAAGGCGGTTGCAAAATATCCTCACGCTGAAGACTTTGAGATTCTGTAGGATCTACTGGAGTCTGCCAAAAATCTTCGCCAGAGAAGAACTGACTTGCAGTATCTACATGGTACTTTGCGAGCAAATAACGCTGAACCTTAAACAGGCTTTCCGGATAGCGCAAATGCTTCATCAAATCGCCAGAAATCTTAGAAATATCGTGATAATGCCCTGGGAATATTGATTTCCAAGCTTTAATCACAGGGTCTTTGGTATCCCAAACGTACAAATCAACCGAACCATCGTATGCATCAACAGTGGCTTTTACTGAATTGCGAATATAATTTGCGCGCTGATTAGTTAAGCCTTTAATTGAGCGAGATGTTGTTGTAGTTGAATCCTGCGTAATACTGCCAAAATCAGTCATTTTAGAGTATGGATAAGCGTCAGAAGTAGTGTATCCGTCAACAATCCATTTAACTCGGCCATCTACAACAGCAGGATACACTCGGCCGTCCAAAGTCAAGTATGGTGCAACTTTAGACACACGCGTCTTAGGATCTCGATCGTACAAAATTTGCGAATTTGCAGTCACGCGATCCGAGAAGAGAATCTGATCTGACTCAAAACGAATAGCATGCATCAGCTTTGAGAAGAAGTTTCCAAGACGAGGACCACCATTGCCCTTAAAAGTAGTTAAAGCACCTTGAGAACCAGTTGGATAATCAAACTCCCACGGAGCTGTGCCCTTTGGTGAACCGACAATGGAATATTCTGGAGCATTTGGAGAGAAGTAGATACGAGGCTCATATTTTTGCAACTTCGTAAGCTTACCTTGAGTTGGAATACCATACTCCATAAATTGCGGCTGACCGTCTGCAGTTACTTTATTTCCATAAGCTGCCACAATTCCATAGCCGTGAGTGTAAACAGTGTGATCATTAACCCAGTTACGATTGTCATTTCCGGCTAAATCTAGTTCTCGAGCAGCAATAACAGTATCTTGACTCACTCCATCAATATCATACTTGTCTACTGCAAGAGTATCTGCGAACGTATAGTATTGCTTTGATTGCTGAAGCTGACGGAAGGTTGGAGAAGTAACTTGAGGATCAAGCAAACGAATTTGCGCAGTAGATTCTGCTTCTGCAGATAATGCCCCAGATTTTCCGTGAGAAGTTGCGTTATACGATTCTTTCTTTACATTGTTTAAACCGTAAGCAAACTTTGTAGCATCAATATTTCGCTGAATATAAGGCGCTTCCATTTCCTGAGCGTTAGGAGCAACCTTAAAACGCTGCAAAAGTGCAGGCCAAGCAAAAGATATAACAATTGAGCAAGCAATTAAAGAAGCCAAAGCAATTGTTGGAGTTTTCCAAGCTTTAACAGCACTCTTAAAACGTTGCGCTATTGGAGCTTCACCAGAAAGTGCATGAGATTTCATAAACCAGAACGCAAGAACAGCACCAACCAAAACTGTTACAACTGCCATTACTATGCTTCCAGGCACTACAGCGTTCATATCCGTGTATGATCCACCAGTAATTCTTGAACCATCAAGAGTTACTACAGAGAACATGTCTAAAATTTGCAAAACTGCCCAAGATAAAATCACAAGCATAAACCATATTGCAATTTGCCTGCGAGCACGGTTAGTAATATTCAATATTCCATTGCCAGCAACAGGCATAGTAAAGCGAATACCACCCATAAGCAAGTGCGAAACAATAGAGAAAATAAGGGATATTACTAAAAGAAGAACAAAAGCACGGACAAATAACCTTAGTCCTGGAAGCACAAACACGTAAAAACCATTGTCGATTCCAAATTGTGGATCTTTAATTCCGAAAGGCTGAGCGTTGAACATAAGTAAGATTTGCACCCAGTGATTGTAGAATTGGAAACCAAATATTGCGCCAACAATTAGCGAAACAATACCAGCAGCATGTAACGCAACTTTAGAGCTTATTCCATGCTTTAAGTCAATAACATTTCCACGCACGCGAATATAAGAGCCATCTGCATTAGTCGGACGAGCTTTAATCGCTAAAGCTGCAGACAAGTAACCGAAAGCGGACATCAGTACAGCGTATAGTACCCAAACTCCTACTTTTGCAGCCAATTGAATCCAAATTACGCTTTCGAAGCCGAGTTGAGCATACCACATGCAATCAGTAATAAACTTTGAAAGACCAAAAACTATTGCCACTACGAAAGCTATTGCTATTACTATTGCAACAAAAAGCCAGCGCCATCTTCTTGAGCCACCAATAAATTTACCTACGTTAAACTCTAATCTCATAAAATGCTTATACTCCTTATTTTTTGCGCCTTCATCATCGCTTTTATTGCTTTTACTATCTTTACTATCTTCACTAGTATCGCTATTTTCGCTAGTATCGCTATTTTTTGGCGAATCGCCTTCGTCTTCTAGTTTCTTCTTAGCTTCTAATATATCGCTAAAGAGGTCACCGAGGTCATCATCGTCACTATAATAGTCTGCCAAATCTTTTATTTTTTTTGCAAACTTTGAAGAAGTCTTATCTTTGTTTTTACTATTAGACTCATCTTTAGACTCATCTTTAGCAACAGCATCATCACTGTTATTATCTTCATCAATGCTTTCTATAACTACATCTTGATCGCTGGAATCGTCCGTAGAAGCATCGTCAGAAGTATAGGCAGAATCATTATTTTGATCGCTCTTTTTCTTTCCATCGCTTGAATAATCGGAACGCTTATTCACTTTAGTGTTTTTAGGTTTTTTAGCCATATACGCGCCAAAAGCAACCCATGCAATGCCAATAATTATTTCTATGATGACTTTCAACATAAGGTTAATAATACTATACTAATTATTCCCAATCTACATATTGTGTAGTCAAAAGTAATTACAAAAAAGCGCGCTCGCAAAAGTAGCGAACGCGCCTGATTTGATTAAATTAAATCATGTAAGCATTTAAAGCTAAGCAACATCTGGATCATCTTTAGCGATAGTTCCGGTAAGCTTACCAATAGCCTTCATCAGATGGTATACAACCAACACCACAACAGTGCCAATCGCAATACCGTTGAACTGAATTCCGGAAACAGCAAACTGGAAGTTAGCAATACCAATAATCATAACGATTGCAGCAATCATAATGTTAACTGGCTTGTCGAAGTTCACCTTGTTTTCAACCCAAATGCGCACACCAATCATGCCAATCATGCCGTAAAGCAAAGTGGTTACACCACCCAAAACGCCGGCTGGAATGGAGTTTACAACCGCACCGAACTTTGGGCAGAGGCTCAAGATAAAAGCAAACGCTGCTGCACACCAGTAAGCTGCTGTTGAGTAAACCTTTGTTGCAGCCATAACACCAATGTTTTCACCATATGTAGTTGTACCGCAGCCACCGAAGCAACCTGCAATTGCAGTACCTAAACCGTCGGCGAACAAAGCTGTACCAATCTTGTCATCGTAATTTCGACCAGTCATTTGAGCTACAGACTTAACGTGACCAACATTTTCTGCAATCAAAACAAGAACCACAGGCAAGAACATAAGCAGAACTGAGAAATCTACTTGTGGAGTGTGGAACTTAGGGAAACCAATCCAAGAAGCATTCTCAATCTGACTAAAATCAACTTGTCCGCGCCAGCATGCGTACGCGTAGCCAACAAGAACGCCAAGTAAAATATTCAATCGTCCAAGAAGACCGCGGAAGATTACTGCAATAAGCATAACTGCAACCAAAGTCACCAAAGCCGTATCTGGAGCCTTTTGGAAGTTATTCCAAACGGCTGGGCCTAAGTTAAAACCAATAATTGCAACGATTGCACCATTTACAACAGGCGGCATAATAATGTCAATCCACTTAGCGCCCGCAAAATGAACAAGCACACCAATAAGCGCAAGCAAAATACCTGTGCACATAATGCCAAAGCTTGCAACAGCAATGCCTTTATTAGCTGAAGCTACAGCCATAACAGGTGCTATAAGACCAAAAGAGCTTCCCAGATAACTAGGAAGCTTATTTGCGTTAATCAATAAGAACAATGCCGTCGAAAGAGCTGTGAACATCAAAGTAGTCGACGGATCAAAGTGCGTTAAAATAGGCACTAAGAATGTGGCGCCAAACATTGCAATAACATGCTGAGCACCAATACCAGCGGTGCGAATCCAAGTTAAGCGTTCATCTGGCTCAACTACTTCGCCAGGACGCAAAGTCTTACCGTCACCGTGACGCTGCCATGTAAACAAAGAATTCATTTCTTCTCCTCGTAAAAACAAGTTCTGCAAGAGGTATGTAAACGAGTGTCGTTAAAAAAAAAACAAGCACTCGCCGAGCGCTGGGATGGCAGCTTCTGGGGGTCTCCATTACACCACCGACCCATATGCCAAAGAGAAATTCTAACGCGCAAAAAGATATGTGTCGAACATAAGTAGAAAATCATAAAACTACTTTTTATTTTTGTTGAAATATCAAGCAAAATCGGTGTGTCGAAAAGAGCGCAAAAAGCACCAACCGAAGTTTACACTTACTCACTTATGTTTAAGAAAGAACTAAAATCACGCAAGTAAGTTTTGCAGATATTCTTGCAAAACTAACGCGTGATTCACTTTTGGATCTTTAGCAGCATACAACAAAGTCACTGTTGAGTATTTAGTAAACAAAGCAGTAAGCATATCGACAGCTTCACGGTTTGCATCAAGTTCTTCGGCGTAGCGATGCGCAAATTCTTCAAAACGTTCAGGATCGTGATTAAACCATTTTCGCAATTGAGTGCTCGGCGCTATATCTTTGAACCACTCATCAACCTGAGCGCGCTCTTTGCTTACCCCTCTAGGCCACAGCCTATCCACTAAGATTCGCAAACCATCATGTTCATCAGCTATTTCATAAATTCGCTTAATCTTTACCGTATATTTACTCAAAGCTGCCACCTTTTCCATACATATCTATAATGGCATTGTATTTTCAAAATGCAATATCAAATGCACCACTCTTAAAGATAGATAACGGTGTGTTATGTTCGATTATGTGATTTTATGTCAGCGTGTCGCGTTTATTTGCAGCAAAATTATATAAAATTTGCTTAATTTTTTAATTTATGTTCACTTTTGTCCGATTGTGAGAGAATAATGAGCTAAATGGTTAATTTCTTTAATACATGGAAAAAGAAAATCTGCACCATCGATATGGCTCTTATTGCCGTATTGACGCTTCTAGCTTCCTTTATTGGTAGCTGGCTTAAGCAATACCCAGGCTTAAAACTTCTGGGTGCTCTTATTATTGCGTTGCTCGTTGGCATGGCTCTGCAGCTGCCATTGCACGCATACAAAAAGAATAATGATTCACGACGCGCAGGCGTTAAAAGCGCTGCCGGCTTGATTGCAAACAAGCTTCTTCGTCTTGGCATTATTCTCCTCGGCTTTAAGCTGAATTTGCACGATTTGTTTACCAAGGGCATTAAGTGCTTGCCTATTGCAGCCGTGTTAGTTGCAGTAATGGTTTACGTAACTTATAACATTGCTAAACTTTTGAAGGTAAATCCTCAGCTCGCAATGCTTACTGCAGGAGGCACAAGTATTTGTGGTGCTGCAGCAGTTATGGGTCTTTCTGGATCAATGCCTGTTCTTCCAGAAGAGGAAGACGAAAAAGAGCAGAACGAAGTTATGGCCGTTGCAACAGTTGCAATTATGGGCACTATTTACGCTCTTGCTGAAATCTTCATTCTTCCTCACTTCGGCATGACTAAGCAGCAGCTTGGCATTACAGCAGGTGCCTCACTTCATGAAATCGCACATGCTGTTGCAGCTGGCGGAGCATTCGATAGTATCGATGTTGCAACAATCATGAAACTTTCACGAGTTCTTATGCTCGTTCCAGCATCAATCTTTATTGCAATCTGGTGGAATGCTCGTCACAGCAAAGTTGAAAATGGCGGAAAGCATAAGATTAGCTTCCCATGGTTTATGCTTGGCTTTATTGCAGCATCCGTTATTGGAACTTACGTTCCTTTCATAACAGCTCACGCATCAACTCTTGTAGAAGCAGGATACGTTTTCCTTGGAATGGCAATGGCAGCTCTTGGAATTAACGTAAACTTCAAAGTTATTTTCAAACAGGGTCGCACTGCTTTCCTTGCAAGCTTCCTAGCTTCTATTGTTTTGGTAGTATTAGCCTGTTTGGCTGCTGTACTATTCTTCTAAACAAAATATTTCAAGAATAGTTTGCTAAAAAATGAATATGTGAGGGCCTTCCAAACGAGGGCCCTCTTTTTTATTTGCAACATTTAAACAATTACTTAAATCAGACTACTTAAATATTGCGTTTATACAGTTTTTGCAAGATTATCCAATATGAACAGACGTTCCGTCAGGAATATTTTCATAAAACCATTTTGCATCCGCAACGCTTAAACGCACACAACCATGAGATGCAGGCTTTCCTAACTTCATACCTTCAGACCTAATATAATTTCCAAACTCATGGTTAGTTGGCACAGAGTGGAACAAGTATTCTGCATCAATAAAACCTACCCAATAGTCGGCGCCAACTTTTTCATTCTGATTGTAGAAATGCTTGTTGCGCATGCCGTTAATATGATAATCGCCATGAGGAGTAGAGTCATTTATTCCAGAACTCATAATCATTGAATAAACAGTTTTTCCTTTAGCAATAATATATACGCGCTGCTTTTTAAGATTTACATCAATATGTAAGTCAGAAACCTTTATTCCAGTAAGATTAGGGTACGCTCCCCCTGTAGGATACTTCCAAAAATCAGATTTAGCATTAGCTTTTTTAGAAGAATTTTTATTGCAATACTTATAAATATTATTTAGATTTTTTCTCTTACTGCTATTTTCACTACCGCCGCAATTATTCTTGATCTTTTCAATAAGCGCATTTTTACGTGCTTGCACACCGTATTGATACGTAGTAGAAAGCACATTTGATGTTTCAAAACCAACAAATAACAGGAAAATTACTATCAATATTGCAAGTATGCTCGCAGATATATAGCGCATAGTTTTCGAACTACGAATCCACCATCTGCGCATTTTTGCAAAAAATCGCGCACATTTGCGTATATCACTAACAAAGTCACGAATAAATTGCATCACTATCTCCGGTTATAAAAATAAAAAAGTTGCTACTAATAGTTTAACAGCAAACTACTAGTAGCAACGCTTGAAAAACAAAATTTCGTTTAATTCGCAGAAATATCACACGTTGAATTTAAATTCAACAATATCTCCATCTTGCATAACGTAGTCTCGGCCTTCAAGGCGAAGCTTGCCTTCTTCCTTAATTTTTGCCATAGAACCTTGAGCCTCAACGAAATCATCGTAAGATACGATTTCTGCTTTAATAAATCCGCGCTCAAAATCAGTGTGAATAACGCCTGCAGCTTGAGGAGCAGTCCAACCTTTATGAATCTGCCAAGCGTGAACTTCTTTAACACCAGCTGTTAAGTAAGTTTGAAGACCTAAAATATCGAATCCCACGCGCGCAAGCTGATCCAAACCAGATTCCTTCAAACCAGCATCCTCAAGCATTTCGCGAGCGTCAGCTTCGTCAAGCTCTGTAAGCTCGGACTCAAACTGAGCATTCAAGAAGATTGCTTTTGCAGGAGCTACAGATGCAGAAAGTTTAGACTTCAAATCTTCATCAGCCAACTCCGAATCATCCACGTTAAACACGTAAATAAACGGCTTAGCAGTAAGCAAGTGCAAATCATACACGTCGTTTTTATCAATAAGCTTTTCGTTATGAGCCTGGTCAATAGTCTTGCCAGAAGCAAGAATTTCCTTAGCTTTATTCACTGCATCAACATATTCTTGCGTAACTTTCTTGCCACGCAAATCCTTTTCCAACTTCGGAAGAGCATTTTCAATAGTTTGCATATCGGCAAGAATAAGCTCAGTATTAATAGTGTCAATATCGTCAGCAGGATCAACTTTTCCGTTTACGTGTACGATATCGTCATTGTTGAAAGCGCGCACAACTTCACAAATTGCGTCTGCTTCGCGAATATTAGCAAGGAACTTATTACCCAAACCTTCACCCTCGGAAGCACCCTTAACAATGCCTGCAATATCAACAAAAGTAACTGTTGCTGGAACAATCTTTTCGGTATTAACTAATTTTGCAAGCACTGGAAGTCGACGATCCGGAAGTGGAACAATACCAGTATTTGGTTCAATAGTTGCGAACGGATAATTCTCCGCCAAAACGTTATTGCGAGTTAAAGCATTAAACATAGTGGATTTGCCCACGTTTGGCAATCCAACAATTCCAATAGTTAAAGACATATTAACCTAGTTTAGACCAGCGCCGGGAAAGCCGACACAACTTGATTTTATTTACTTTATATTTTCTATGGCATCCACTGCAGAAATTACATCTCCCCTAAATCCGCGAGATTCTAGCTGCGCAACGCCACGAATAGTAGTTCCTCCAGGAGAGCACACTGCATCTTTCATAATCCCTGGATGAGTACGCTCGTTCATATATAACGCGCCTACTCCTTCAATCATTTTTGCAGCCAAACGGTAAGCACAATCTCGTTGCAAACCGTACTTCACTCCAGCATCTCCCAACGCTTCCATGTACATTGCTGTAAAAGCTGGAGCACAGCTAGAAATGCACATTGCAATATTCATATTTTCGCCATCCACTCTCTCTACTAAAGAAATTGGCTCAAATAAAGCGTTAAACATAGAAAGCTGAGAGTCAGTTAGAGTGTTATTCGACTCAGCTAAAGTAACTCCTTGACCTACCGAAATAGGAGTATTAGGAATAATGCATTGCACATGAACATTATTGCCCAGCAAATCCTTGTATCGCTCAAGATTCCAGCCGGCTGCAACAGAAATAATAGCTGTACCACGTTCGTCAATAAGACCAGCAATAGGTTTAAGAACTTCAGAAATCTGATAAGGTTTTACAGCAACAATAATGACGTCACTTGCTTCACATACTTCTTTAGCAGTGCGCATAGCGCGAGCGCCAATAAGCGAAGTGTTACGCTCAAGTTTTTCAAAATTACGAGCACATGCAACAATATTTTCGCCTTGCAATACGCCTGCATTTACAGCACCCTTAGCAATTGCTTGTGCCATATTGCCGTAGCCTATGAAGCCAACAGTACCGAATGTTCCACTACTCATTCATAATCCCCTTTTGGTGCATTTCATAAATAAAGCACTATTTATTACGCAAATTATTACTCAAACAGATGTATAGCATATCAAATAGTGCTATATTAGACGATACAAACACGCAAATTTTAAGAATTACAGCTTATTAACGCTTGTAAATTCCCTCTAAATCACCGCGATTTAAAGCCTCATCAAATAGATGACGGAATACTACATCTCCATGCAAACCATCATGCTCAAACTCATTCGTTGTCCAATAATGTGAGTTTGCAATACGAGAAAGCGTATCTAACTGAAGACCAGAATCAACATACATGTCGTCAAAGTAGACTGCAGACTGTAATGGAACTTCATTATTAGCAAGCTGCTCTTGATCATAAATCTTGCCAAACTGCTTGTCGCTCATTAAGCAGTCAACTGCTGGCAAGAATGGCTGCAAAGCTTTTTCTTGATCAAACATCCAAGGAAACATAGCTTCGCCCGTAAAAAGAAGCGGACGTGCAGAACCAGAAAACTCTGGCATTGTTTCCCTAACCTGCTGGGCAGCCCACAAAATTGGGTGCTCTAATTCACCGTCAGCATAAATAAATTCTTGCAGAGGCCAATAAAGCGGGCTTGAAGCCGTTGAATCCATTACACCGTACACAAACTCGTCGCTTAAACTTCCAGCAGAAGCTCCACCACCATGCTTAAACGCTTTCAAAGAACCATCACCATCTGCAAACGCAGAATCAAGAAGCCAGTGCACTCGCTCAAAACTTGGTTTCATACCAAAGGAAGAGCCCAACATTTGGAATCGTTCAACCGTAAGCTTCTCGCCATTTGGAAGCACAACATCACCCTGCGCAATACGATCTGCAATAGCAGCAGCACGAGCAACATCCTGCGGATAACGCTCATAGAATTGCTCTGTTTTTCGAGCCATGCGTGGGAAAGTATGCTCGTATACTTCACGCGCATTTGCTGGAACATGAGGAATACCACCAGTTGTAAAGCTTGCAATCAAGCCTTGTGGGAAAAGCGACAAATAAGTAAGCGTTAAAAATCCGCCATAACTTTGCCCTAAAGAAACCCACGGCTTAGCATCAAACTCAGTAAGACGCAAATGCTCAAAATCACGAATAATAGAATCAGCCAGGAAACGCTTCAAATACCAGGCTTGTCTCTCAACACTTACACCGTCGTCTGCCATTCGCTTCATAGTTGAAGCATCTACTCTTGAAGAACGCCCAACACCACGCTGATCTGGCAAAACTACGCGAAAATGCTTAATAGCCTCTTGGATCCAACCATCGCTAGAAGGTGAAAGCGGACGAGGACACTGCCCACCAGGTCCGCCTTGCAAAAAGACCAGCAACGGTAAATCGTCATGTACATGTTCAGGAGAGCAAACTACTCTACAGAACAATCGAATTTTTTCGCCTTTAATAGCTCCGCCAGGAGTATTTCCTTCCCAATCAAGCGGAACGTCAATCGCACGCTCTTCAACATGCAATCCAGGAACATAATAAGTATTAAGTAATGCCATGCGTATTCCTTTCCATTCTATATTTCTTTATTTGCGTGCTACATTGCAACTATCAATCACACACTCTATTTATAAATCATACTCAAGTTCGATTGTTCTATAAAGTACTATGCACTAGCCTAGTAAATATGAAAATATCTCATATGTTTTGCAGCGTTATACAACGCTTACGCACCGAGCTTACGATAAACGATATATTATGGGGTATTATTCCATTTATTCTTTTTATACTTTCAAGCAATCGCTATGTTATAAGCAACGTTGATGGCTTTTTGACACAAAGTTCTTTAATTACAGTAGCGCTTACAAATATTGTTGTTGCATTACTACTTTCAGTACGAAAACTATGGCCTGAACAAGCGGCTACTATTTTTATTGTTATTTGCATTGTGCAAGTAATATTTGGTCCTACTCAACTTTTTGCTGATTTCTTTGGTTTCGTACTGCTTGTTAACGCTATTGCGCGAGGAAATCCAGAACATTCAAAAGCTTTTGTTATTGCAGCCTACGTAACAACAGTATTATCTTGCGCAATAATATCGTGGAATGCTGTAATGGGACCAATATATGGCAATAATCATTCGAAATCTAGTTATACTTGCAGTGTACGAAATATAAATAGCAGTAACATAAAAAATTGCGTTTCAAATATACTTAATTTTGCAATTCCTTCAATAATTTTTGCGATTATTATTACCACTATTACGGTTATTATTGGCTACTGGCAGCGCACTCACGTGCATACTATTCAACTTTTACAAGATCACAATAATGCTATTCGCGCGTACAGAAAGAAAGCTCAGCATATTGCTGTTACTGCAGAACGCGCAAGAATTGCCAGAGACATGCACGATATTGTTGCTCACACGCTTTCTATTATTATTGTGCAAGCAGATGGTGGTCGTTATGCAGCAACCAAAGATATTTCGCTTGCTAAAAAAACAATGCATATTATTAAAAACGAAGCCGAGCGCGCCGTTCACGACATGCGCCGACTTCTAGAAGCTTTAACAGATGCTCCATCGGGTAAATTGGACTTCAATCATGTGCCTTCTCTTATTGAGCAAGCAAAAATTGCATCTCCTAAAAATATTTTTTGGCACACTGTTGATGGCATAAATTCTTCTAATAAACTCAACAAAAATGCGCAAACTGTAGCATATAGAATTATTCAAGAAGCACTTACTAATATTCGAAAGCATGCAGGCGAATGCGTTAAAGTAAACATTCATGAAGAGTGGAACAACCAAGGCTTAACACTAAAAATTACAAATGAAATACACAAAATCGAAGCTAATCAAGAGCAAAATAGCGGTGCGCCACATAAAAACGGTTATGGTTTGATTGGCATGAAAGAGCGAATTGAAAATCTTCAGGGAACGCTTGATTATGGAAAAATGAATGATGGAACGTTTAGTATTGTTGCTTTTATTCCATATTCCTACAGCGCAGACCAGTCGAACAGTACTGCTTCTGTATTAAATAGTATTCATAACGTTACTCATAAGAATGCAAAAGTTAATAATGAATCGGCGGCGCAAGCAGAACCGGCAAATGTGAAACCAGCAGATGTAAATGTTCCAACCTCATCAAACGTTTTGCCATACGTTTTACCAGAAGCAAATACTTCAAAAAATAGAATTGAGAAAGTATCACAATGGTTTGAACAACATTGGCTTATTGGAGACATTATTTATGCATCACCTTGGGTTGTTATGATGCTCTTTCTGCCAACCTACGATTTTATTGTTGGAGTTGGAATGTCTTCACAATATTCCAACTCGCTTTCATTACAAATACTTTATAAAGTATTTACTCTTACAACCATGGTGCCATTCATGTTTCGCAGAAAAGCTCCAACCGCATGCGCAATTGTTGCAGCAGTATTTTCTGCAATACAGCTTATACTCTTGCCTGATATTTTATTCGCTAATTTTTTCATACCGAACATTATTTACGCTGCTGTGCTCTACGGTAAAAAACGCGCATGGCAATGGGTTAGCGCAGTAGTGCTTGCCGAATCTGCTATTTTCGCCGTAAAAATTGGTATTGCTACAAAAAATATTCCACAAACTGAAACTCCAATACGATTCTTTACATCAAATATTGCCACAACCAATTTTTATGACTTTATGCAATTTGCGTCCGTTGGATTAGTTTTTGGTTTCATAGTTGCAATAATTTGTTTTACAGTTATTGCGTTTGCTTATTACCGCAGAAATGATGACAATAATTTGCTGCTTCTAAAAGCGCGCAGAACAGAACTTGAGCAAGAGCAAAAACAGCTAGAAGTGCTTGCAGCTAACGCAGAAAGGCAACGACTTAGCTCAAATATTCAGCAAAAAGTTGCTATTACATTGCATAAAGTAATCGATGCCGCAAATAGCGGAATTGATATGCTAAATAAATACGAAAAAACAAATAGTAATGCAGAAAATACAGAGTCAACAGAAACGGAGAAGCCACAAGAGCAAAGTGAAGAAATTAGTAAAGCTTTCAAAAATATTGGAGATGAAGGTCGTTCGGCACTGAAATATATGCGAAAATTGCTTGGAGTTTTGCGAGAAACAGGTTCAAGCGTTCATTCAGCAAATAATACTGCAAATGTAGCTGAGATTGCTATTCGCCCTGCTGCCCCACTTGATGAACAAATTCAACACAACGCTATAAATAAGCAATAGTAAGTTGATACTATGGAAAATATGGAGAACAATGAAGTAATTAGAGTCGCTATAGCAGACGATCAAGAGCTTGTGCGCGCAGGCTTTACCATGGTAATTAACTCACAGCAAGATATGCAAGTTGTATCTCAGGCTTCTAACGGATCACAAATTGTGGAGCTTTCTAAAAGCCAGAATCCAGACATTATTCTTATGGACGTTCGCATGCCAGTAATGGACGGTTTGGAGGCAACTCGCAAGATTCTGCAGCAAAAAACTAACGAAAATACTCGAATTATTATTCTAACAACTTTCGACCTTGATGAATATGTTATGGCTGCAATTCATGCGGGCGCTTCCGGATTCCTTTTGAAAGATACTGAACCTGAAACCTTGCTTAATTCAATACGAACGGTGTATCAAGGAAACGCAATTATTGCTCCGACTGCTACGAAGCGTTTGATTGAAAATATGATTCAGCAAGGCAAAGTAGCAACAAATATTACAGCAAATAGAGCTGCAAATTACAATGCGCAAGAAAGTTCGGCTGCACAAGCAAATTCTGCTACACAAGTAAATTCAACTGCACAAGAAACACAAAGCTGCGCGTGCGAGAATTCTGCTATTCCAGAACTTACTGATAGAGAACGCGAAGTTCTTGTTGAAATTGCTCACGGACTTTCAAATCAGGAAATTGCTGACAAACTATTTATTAGCTTACCAACAGTTAAAACTCATGTTGCGCATATTTTAGGAAAAATCGATGCTCGAGACCGCGTGCAGGCTGTAGTTTTTGCTTACGAAAATGGCTTAGTTAAGCCGTAATGAATGAGCCAAAACATATAAAAATGCGGCTATTCGTGCATTATGCATTAATAGCCGCAAATTTAGATTATTATCTTATTAGATTTAAATTATCTAGTATTTTTTACAAGCTTTAGGCCTTAGGAGCACGGCGGTGACGCATAAATGTTACGCCTGCAGCAGATGCACCAGAAATGGTTAGCACACCCAAAACACCCAACATTATAGTGCTAAGCATATTGCCAGAAGACTTGTTCTCGGCTGTAGCGCTAGCTTGAGCTTGTGGCTTTTCGCTTTCAGTATCCGAAATCTTTTCGTCAGTTTCGTTAGCAGGACGATCCTGAACATCATCATTTTCGGCAGTTTCAGCACTTTCTGCAGTTTTAGCGTTTTCTTTAGCAACATTAGATTCAGAAGGCTTTGCAGAAGGCTTTGCAGATTCAACAGTCTTGCTTTCAACAGGCTTTGACTGCTTATCTGCAGCATCTTCAGAAACAGCAGGAGCTGAATTATCTTCAACTTGAACTGCTGGCACTACTGGGTTTGCAGGAGCAACAGATGCTGATGGAACAACAGAAGCAGGTGGCATAGCTGGTGCGTTAACAGACGGAGCTGGAATCTTAGCTTCAGGTACTGCAGGAGCAGGAGCAGCTACTTTCGGAGCAGATACTACTGGAGGTGCTGGTACTGGAGAAACATGCTCTTTAGATTCAGACTCAGAAGGTGCTGGCGCAATAGGAGCAGTCTGTTTTTCAGATTCTTTGGCATCATTATTGCCAGCAGAACTGCTGCTATTTTGCTGATTCTTTTGAGCTTTTTCCTGTTCCAATTGAGCTTTGAGAGTAGTAACTTTAATTCTAGCTGCCTCAAGATTCTTTTCTGCTTCCTTTAAAGAATCTTCAGCTTTATTCTTTAAATCACTTTTCTCAGTTCTCTCATCAATCTGATTTTTCTTAGCTGCTTTAGCACCCTCGACACCATTTTTTAAGGAGTTAATTTTTTGGCTTAGCTCATTATCTTTGCCAACTAACTTATAGTTCTCAATAATATTATTAAGAAGCTTTATTTCAGACTCTGCTTTCTTTGCTTCAGAATCTTTAGTATTAGAAGCTTCAAGCTTATTGGCTACATCTTTCTTAGACTTATCAATTTGATCTTTAATCTTTTTAAGTTCTTCATCTGCTTTTTCAAATTCTTGCTTTGCTGCTTTGAAAAGGGTCTCTAATTGTTTCACAGTTTTTTCTTTAGCAGCAACAGATTGCCTATTCCCTTCTATTTTTTTAAAAAGCAAATTTTGATCATCAGAAACTTTTTTAAGCTGATTATTTATAGAATCAATATCACCACTATTTTCTTTAACAGCTTTTTCTAACGCAGATTCTAAATCAGTCATTTTTGTTTCATGCTCTTTAACTTGAGCAGAATCACTTGCAATAGATTCCTTAAGAGAATCTACTTCTTTGTGAAGATCGGAAATCTGTGATTCATATTGTTTTATGTTAGCTGCAGCTCTTTTTGTTGTTTCACTTTTTTCTTCTTCATTATTTTGCAAATCGTCAAGAGCTAATTTTGCATTATCATATTGCTCTTTTAAAAATTCATATGCTGCTTTTAATCCAGTAAGATTACTCTCTTTTTCTTTTTTGGATTTTTCAAATTCTGCAACCTTTGCTTTTGCAGCTTCGGAATCCATTTTTAATGCATTCTCAGCTTCTGAAAGTTCCTTTGCTTTATCTTTCTCAGCGTTTTCAAGTGTTTTTTCAGTTTCAGAGATTTTATTTAAAAGATTGTCAAATTCTTCGACTTTTTTCTTATACGCTTCAATTTGATCTTCTAATTGCTGAACTTGCTCTTCAGCTTTTTCAATTGCTTCTTCAGTAGACGCTTTTTTAGTCGCCTCTGTTTGAGCTGGTACACTCTGTACTTCATCAGCAGCATCTTGCGCCCACGCTGGCATTGGGCTTTGCATTAACAATAAGATTCCTGCAATTGCTGCGGCAGATTTTTTATTGACCGTTACCATATTTTCTACTCCTTGCTCGTAGCGGCCTTCATGTCTAACTTACGTCAGCAGTCATTTTGAGCATAACAAAGAAATAAATACATTTTCAACGCTATTTATTCGGAAAATTTCCGGCAAAACTTGTCATTATGAATAATAATCGTATTATTTTTGAATATCTCTAATAAAAAATGCTATTTTTATACATAATATTATAATCTTCGCATAATTATGCGTACATTTTAATAAAAAAATAATAACGATAATACAAATTTTTTCTGCGTGTCGAAAAACGCTTAGAAAAAAGATAATGCCGACACGTAAAATTTACACACCGGCATTATCTTTATTTTTCTGCAAATTAACTTCTACAAACTATCTTTCACATATAGTTTTTGCGAAATTTAGTCCTCCGCGAGCGCAGCTACTGGCGAAGACTTCACTGCTCTACGAGCTGGAAGCACGCTGGAAAGAAGAGCTGCAAGCAAAGCGATTAAAGCAAGAACCGCGTAAATAGTCCAATCAACTACAAACGGAACTTTGCCAATTACGCTAAACACCATGTAGGATCCAATCCATCCAAACGCTGTTCCAACAATCAAGCCCGAAACAGTACTTGTTAAGGAAATCAACGTTGCCTCCAACGCAAGAGACCTTCTAACCTGTCCCCTTGTCATGCCTATTGCGCGCAAAGTTGCAGATTCTTTGGTTCGCTCAATAACAGACAAGCTTAATGTGTTTGCAACGCCTATTAAAGCAATCACAACAGCTACTGCTATTAAGCCAACAAGTACCATCATCATTGCGTCGATAGCACTCTCCCACTTTGCTCGCTCAAACACGCTTCCAGTAGCCATAACCTCCGCATAGCTAGATGTAACATTTTGAATGTTTTTAGCAATATCTACAAGATTAGCTTTGCTAGAGTCTACCGAAATAAGCAGCATATGCGTTGTAGGCTTAAGGTAGTTATTGAAGTAGGATTTGCTCACAAAAGCAGTATTATTTGAATACACACCAACATTTCTATAAGTCTTAAACTGAACTTGCTTTACAGTAATGCTCTTATCGTTATTACTCGGGTCTGTATTCATGCCGGTAAATGGCGTAATATTATTGCTGTCTGTTTCACCAGAACTGTACTTTTCTACGTAAGCTTGCAGATTAAGGTTTCCTTTTTTAAGGTCAAAAGGCTCTCCACCTTCATCATTAAACTTAGGCAAAAGCACAGAATCCTTGTTTATGTTAACGCCATCAAGGTCAGTGTGCATTACATTTCGAAGCTGATCTACATTATCAACTCCAGCTGTCATAGCATACTCAGTTTTGCCCTTAGCGTTCTTAAAAGTCATAGGAACTGCAGGAAGCAACTCAGCATGCTTTATTCCACTAATCTTTGAAATATCGGCAGCTAAAAACTCGTCAACATTCTTGCCTTGAATAATAATGTCAACACTGTAACGGTCATCAACAACACCTTTAAGAGTTGCTTTACCGCAGATTGCGCCAGTTACTACCGTAGAAACAAGCGTTACACCAATAAGCAAAGCCGTTCCAGTTGCAGCAACTCTTCTAGGATTTCTTTGCACGTTTGCGTTGGCAACTTTAGAAGCAGGCCCACAAAGTGCCATAACTGCGCCAGTTGCCTTCATAGCAAACGGCATCCAGAATGTTGCTGTAATAATAATTCCAATAAACACAAGCGCGCATCCAAAAACTGCCACAAGCAAAGTTCTCCAAGAGTCAGCACCAGCATTAGGCGACTGCTGAGCAATCATGCTTGCCAAAGAAGTAGCACTTAAAGCCGTAAATAAAATACCTACAACAATAAATAGAACGCCAAAAACAGAGCGAAGAATGCTTGCACGCTTATCTTTAATCAAATCCATTGGTCGCAACGCTTCCATAGGCGTTACTTTTGTAGCAGATCGCGCAGCACCCATAGATGCAAGAACTGTTACAATCGCGCCAATTACTATTGGCCACACAACCGCTGGAAGCGAAACAATCAAAGGAATCTTAGATAATGGCCCAGAATTAATATTCAAGTTACTAATTGCGCCCATAAATCCGATTGCGCAAAGCACGCCAACAGCCGCAGAAATAACTCCAAGTATTGCAGCTTCAAGCAAAACTGCCGCATAAAGCTGGTGCGATTGTGCGCCAATTACGCGCAAAAGTGCAAGAGTTCGTCTGCGTTGAGCGACCAACACTTGGAATGTGTTTGCTATAACAAGCGAAGAAATAAGCAATGCTAGAACACCAAAAGATAGCAAGAACATAGTCACAAAATTAGTGCCGTTGGACACATTTCGAACAGCTCTTACACCAACATCATGCCTAGACATAAGAGAAAATTGCTCTGGAAGCAAAGCACTAATCTTAGGAGATAAATCGTTTATTTTAGATTCATCGATGCTCATATACACTTTGCTTTGCACAACTTGATCATCAAAATTCTTAAGATTGTTGAGTTTTGCACAAAAATCGTTCGTTACGCCGCCAAGATATATGCCGCGATTTGAAAATGGTATTTGAGAATGTTCTCCATCGTCAACAAGACCAACCACACGAACATCGTACGATTTTTCTTTATTTCCGCCAGTGTCATCTACTTTAACCAAAGTTATAGTATCGCCAATGTTTGCATGTATGGATTTAGCAATACTTTTAATAAGCGTAATTTCGCCTATTTTTTGCGGATCTCTACCTTCTGTTGATTTATACACAGGAAGATTTCCATACAAACCACTAGACCAAGCAGCGCTCGTAACTGATTTATCACCTTTTTCTACTCTTACAAGCGCAGTCGCATCGTTACTACGAATACCGTTGACACCAGGCATCTTCGATATTTCGTCTAAATGAAGGTCTTTATAATGAATTCCACTATTCGGAGAACTGTTAGAGCTTTTAGATGAGATTGCATAATTTGCGCTATGGAATTCTTCCGTTGCATTGCGAACCATCAAGTCGTCAACACTGTTTACAAAAAGCAAAGTAGCGCTCATAAACATGCTGCCTATAAGAATTGCAATTCCAGAGGCGATTAGCATGCGCACGCTTTTACGCATAAGTTTTAGCGCGATTTTCCACATTCTAACTTCACCACCTTTTATTGCAATTGAGCAGACTGATTACTAATACCAGCCTCACTGCGTTCCATAAGCATCTTGCTCATGCCTTCTGCAGTAGGATTTTGCACATCTTCAACGATTTGACCATCTGCAAACACGATTGCTCGATCAGAATAAGAGGCTGCAACAGCATCATGCGTAACCATAATCACAGTTTGACCAAGCTCAGTTACGGACTTCTTCAAGAAATGCAAAACTTCTGAGCTGGAAGCAGAGTCAAGATTTCCGGTAGGCTCGTCTGCAAAAACTACGGAAGGCTTAGAGATTAAAGCTCGAGCGATTGCAACGCGTTGGCGCTGGCCACCAGAAAGCTCAGCAGGCCTATGCTTTAAGCGATTTTGCAAGCCAAGAGTATTAACCAAAGTATTAAACCATTGCTTATCTGGCTTTTTGCCCGCCAAAGTAAGAGGCATGAGAATATTTTGCTCAGCGCTAAACATTGGAAGAAGATTAAAACTTTGGAAAATAAACCCAACCATTTCGCGACGCATAAGTGTAAGCTGCTTATCGCTCATGCCTGTAATATCAAGGCCATCAACCAAAACTTTTCCAGAATTAACACTGTCAAGACCAGCCAAGGAATGCATTAAAGTTGACTTTCCAGAACCAGAAGGACCCATAATCGCCGTAAACTTGCCGCGCTCAAAACTTACGCTTACATCTCGCAAAGCGTGAACAATTCCTGCACCCTTGCCAAAATCTTTAACAACATGCAAAGCTGCAACCGCAGTTTCGCCAATCAAGTTTTGATTAAAATCTGCTCTAAAATCTAAAGCATTTTCTTGCTCATATGAGCTTGTTTCGTACGGACTGTTCATAACTGCTCCTTTTCTTAAAAAGTAGTAATCGCATAGTTATCTACTGCTAATACTTAAATTTACGGAAAAATACAGCTGATTACCATCGTACGTAAGATTGAACTTTTAATAAAAAACACTGCAAGTAATACTTAAGTATGATATAGAAATTTTCTAAATATTTAAGCACTATCTAAATAACAATTTTCTAGAAATACATTTTATAAACTAAATAAACACGCAGAGAAAATGTTTTATCCACAATGGAATAAAAATCTGGATTACATTAAAACAAGTTATGAAAATGGCTATATGGCTATTAAAAAACAAATTATTGACAACGAAATTATTCCAATGGAATACATTGAAGACTATGAGACGGCACAAGAATTGTTGCACTCAAAACTTGAGCAAGTCTCGCAAGATCTTCAATCAGACTCTGTTGACAGCAAAGAGCTTGGAAAACTGGGAGAAACATACGCCGCTTTGCGCCTAATGCAACAAGGTTGGCATGTTATTGACAGGAACTGGCATTCGCGTCAAGGAGAATTAGATTTAGTTATGATTACACCGGAACAAAAGTTAGTTTTTGTGGAAGTCAAAACTAGACGAAGCGTCCAATATGGCACACCTCTTGAAGCAATCAACCAAGATAAACGTAGTAAATTGCGTAAAGCAGGCATGCAGTGGATAGAAAAATTCGGCACCGACATACCTAGATACCGTATTCGTTTTGATGCAGTATCAATTCTTGTTATAAACAAATACACGTATAGCGATTCTGCATGCATGATTCAAGCGCTAGAAGAAATAGATAACAACAGCAATATTCAATTCACGCATATTCCAGGAGCATTCTAATGAGTATTGGAAACGCATTATCAGTTGGACTTATTGGACTTAAAGCTTTTACGATTAAACTTCAAGCATTTATGTCTGGCAATATGCCAAACTTTTCAATAATAGGACTTCCAGACACTTCTCTAAGCGAAGCTAGAGAACGAGTAAAGTCAGCTCATCATGCTTTACACTGCAAATGGCCAGAAGGTAGAGTAACAGTAAACTTATCTCCTGCTTCAATGCCTAAAAGTGGATCTTCATACGATCTTGCTATTGCAGCAAGTATTTTAAGCGCCGAAAAATATATTCCACTTTCTGAACTTGAAAATACCGTTATTTTAGGAGAACTAAATCTTGATGGCACAGTTCTTCCAATACAAGGAATGCTTCCTATTGCTCTTTACGCAAAAAAGAAGCATTTTAAGCGCATGATTATTCCTCAAGAAAATCTTGCGGAAGCGCAATTAGTAGAAGGTATTGAGACTATTGGAATACATCATATTTATGATTTAGTAACCGAATTGCATGGAACTTTGCAAGAAGAGTCACTAAAACTCATTGAAGAAGACCCAGTTTATAAGCACATGCAAGTTTTAGAACGAAATGGGAAAGACAATACCAATAATGAGCATTCTGAAATATTAGAAGATCAAAGTGCTTCACCATTACAAGTTAATTCAAAATATGAGATTGGAGACATGTGCGAAGTTATTGGGCAAGAACACACAAAGTGGGCTCTTCAAGTTGCTGCAGCCGGAGGGCATCACGTTATGATGATTGGCCCTCCAGGATCCGGAAAAACCATGCTCGCATCTCGAATACCAAGCATTATGTGTCCTCTTAATGAACAAGAACAGCTTGAAGTTGCTTCAATACGTTCGCTATGCGGAACTCTACCCTACTACGGCATTAGTGACATTCCACCATTTGAAGCACCGCATCATACAGCTTCAGCAGCTTCTCTTATTGGAGGCGGAACAGGAGTTGCAAAACCTGGTATTATCACTCGCGCACACTGCGGAGTGCTGTTTATGGACGAAGCTCCAGAATTTTCACCAAGAGTTTTGCAAACACTTCGAGAGCCACTAGAATCCGGACATATTGCTATTTCACGCTCAAAAGGAACTACGCTTTATCCTGCTAAATTCCAGCTTGTTATTGCAGCAAATCCTTGTCCTTGCGGCTACGCGTATGGAAACGGAGAGCGATGCACGTGCAAAGAGCGAGAACGCGCTAGATACTTTTCTAGACTTTCCGGCCCTATTCTTGATCGCATTGACATTCAAATGGATGTTCCACCTGTGGAAAGAATTGTTATACCAAACCAAAACAATCAAGTTCACGGACCGAGTGAAGAATCAAGCACAACTCTTACAAGTGAAATGATGCGCAATAATGTAACAGAAGCACGTCAAGTAGCTAGGACTCGTTTCAGTAAGCAAGGTTGGGATTGCAATGCTCAAGCTTCCGGAACATGGCTTCGAAAATACACTTCTAAACAGGCTGTTGGGCTTATTAATAGAGCATTAGAAAAACACCAATTGAGTTTAAGAGGAGCGGATAGAGCGTTGCGACTTGCTTGGACGTTAGCAGATCTTTCTGGACATACTTCCCCAGACATGACAGACATGGCTCAGGCTATTAGTTTAAGGACACGAATATGAGCAATCTTAATAATGTAAATAATAAAAATTGCGAAAATAGCATTGATAATGTTATTGAAATTGACGAGGAAACACTTTCTCGCGCAATACTAACGTTCTGCTTAGAAGGAGCAGACGCTATTATGTATACGCTTTTACTTGGAGCGCAGCATGCTAACGATATTGTAAAGCTTCTGCATCCTATTGTTAAAAGTTTCCTAGCTCAACAGCAAGAATCTTCTGCTCAACAAATGCAACTTCCTATTATTAGTGAAGAAACTTGCGAAGAAACCGGTCAAGAAAGTATTGAAGAAGCTATTAAAGAAAACGCGGATAATATTAGCTTGTCTAAAGACAAGCGCAGCAAAAGCCAACAGTTAACATCTACTATGTGGAAGCACATAAGCAAACACCACTCAATAACAACTTTAGAATCGTATTTTAATAAGGGATTAAAGTCATGGGGGTACAGAGACAACAACAATACGCAAACTTTAGAAGCACTACACCACACTCTTGCAAAATGGTGTGTTAGACTAACACATCTACCAACTTGGGAGCCAAACGCATTATGTAACTGGTTCACTAATTCAGGAAAGCAGTGGATTATTGCGCCTCACAGTAAGTATTGGCCAAAGCAATTACAAGACCTGGCTTTTCACAGCCACTTTTCTCCACCATTATGCCTGTGGGGTATTGGAAACCCTCAAGCACTTATTCAATGCCATAATCCGCTTGCAATTGTGGGATCTAGATCTTGCACAGATTACGGAAGAGAATTAGCGTATCGTTTTGCGTACGACTGCGCTTCAAAAGGGCATACTATTATTTCTGGCGGCGCTTATGGAATTGATGCAGCAGCTCACTGGGGTGCAATTGACGCTCAAACAGACGCCGGAGAAAACAAACCAATCGGAAGAACAATTGCAGTTTTTGCAGGCGGATTGAACCATATGGGTCCACAAAGCAATTCTCAGCTTTTTGATGAAATTATAGAAAAGGGCGGTGCTTGCATAAGCGAATTGTGCCCTGACACAACTCCAGTCGGGCACAGATTCCTACTACGAAACCGAATTATTGCAGCATTATCTTCAAAAGTTCTTGTAGCACAAGCGAGACTACAATCAGGAGCTTTGAATACTGCAACATGGGCCACAGACTTAAACCGCGAGTTGTATGCAATCCCAGGAGACATCAATCGACCGCATAACGCTGGGTGCAATAAAATTATTCACGATTCACAAGCAATAATGGTGTGCAGCCAACAAGATGCTGATATTCTTTTCCCACAATCTCACCATTACATAGCTGGAGCTTTGAATAAAACTGCTATTAGTAAAACAACAGCGGAAAGCAACTCTTTTAACAACTCTGCTACTAGTAATAAAACTTACAATATTCAGGAAAAGCAAGTCTTAAATTCAAGCGAATCAGAAAATTATGCTGAAATACAACAGCATATTATTAATGCGATTCTTACATGCAAGCGCAAACGTGAAAATGCAAACATTGATAGCATTTATGAAATTATTAAGCTTTCGTACGAGAAAGAAAAATTAGGCACAATTCCGTCTATTGCAGAAGTTTCCGGAGCGATTGCGCTTTTAGAGTTGGAGGGAACAATATTTAGAAAAAATGAAGATTTTATTATAAAGCAGCAAAAAGTGGCGTAACACGCATTCCGCAAGACTATGCTTATGAGAAAATAAGAGTATGCAATCAAGCGAATACTACGATGCAATTATTATTGGAGCCGGAGCAGCAGGACTGTCTGCAGCACTTGGGTTGGTTCAATCTTGCGAATACAAGGCATTGAAAAAACAAGGAAAATCTCCTTCAATAAAAGTGATTTCTAAACTACCTTCTTTAAGATCTCATACCGGATCAGCAGAAGGTGGAATTGCTGCAAGCCTCGGAAATGTTGAACACGATACTTGGCAGTGGCATTATTATGACACTGTTCATGGTGGAGATTGGCTAAGCGACCAGGATTCGGCTAAGCTGCTTGCAAAAGAGGCTTACGAAACAGTTATTCAGCTTGAACATGATGGCGTAGCTTTTTCTCGCACAAAAGATGGTCATATTAACCAGCGTCGCTTTGGCGGTCATACTGCCAATTTTGGTAAGCAACCAGTTGCGCGTGCTGCTTTTGCTGCAGATAGAATCGGTCATCAAATTTTGTATAGTCTTTGGCAAAAATGCGTTGCTGAAAATATCTCTTTTATTGAAGATTTATATGTTACAGATATTGCAATAAATCAAGAAACGCAAAAAGTTGAAGGCATTGTAGCTTTTGATCTTACAAAAGGTAAATTGCGCTCTATGCGCGCAAAGTTAGTTCTTATTGCTACAGGCGGCGCTGGAAGATTATTTTCTACAACATCAAATTCTTGGGATTTAACAGGCGACGGAATGTCATTAGCTTTGAAAGCAGGCTTGCAGATTGAAGATTGCGAGTTTATACAATTCCACCCTACTGGTCTTGGACATACTGGAATGCTACTTTCTGAAGCAGCTAGAGCAGAAGGTGGAGTATTAAAAAATTCCAATGGCGAATCATTTATGAAAAATTATGATTCAATTCATAAAGATTTAGCCCCGCGAGATATTGTTTCTCGAGCTATTGAAAATGAAATTCGCGAAGGCCGCGGTGTTAAAGATACTACAAGCGATTGTAATGCTGACTCAAAATGCGATTGCATTTGGCTAGATATGACAAATATTGGCAAAGACCGCATTAAAGAAGTTTTGCCGCAAGTTAACGAAACAATAGAACAATACGCTAATATTGACCCTTCTAAAGATTTAGTTCCTATTCGTCCAACAGCTCACTACACAATGGGCGGAATACCTATTACTTTAAATGGCGAAGTTTACAAGTGGCACAACAATAATAGAACTATTATTAAAGGACTATACGCAGCTGGTGAATGTTCTTGTGTTGGAGTTCATGGAGCTAATCGCTTGGGAGGAAATTCTTTGCTTGACGCTTGCCTTTTTGGAAAACGCGCTGGCGTTGCAATGGCAAAAGAACTTAGCGATATTATTTCTAGCAGCAAATGCGAATGCGACGAAAATAACGAGTGCAACAAAAATAGTGAGTGCAACGAAACATGCACAGAACTAGAAAAATTATATAATCAAAAAAATTTTGAGATTAAAACGCTTACTAAAGAAGATAATTCTGAGCAAGATGGTATCGAAAATAATATAAATGCCTTAAGTAACTCTGCAGATACAAGCGAAGGAAATAATCCTTATTCACTATTTTCAAAACTTGGAACAATTATGGAAAAAGCTGCTGCAATATCTTGTGATGAAAAGTCACTTAAATCAGCTTTACAAGAAATACAAACGTCATTACTTCCGAAAATAAAAAATTTAAAGCTTCATAGTAAAGATTTGATTTTTAATCAAGAACTTACAGCAATATGGGAAATAAGCAATATGTCAACGCTTGCACAAGCCGTATTAAAGGCATCGCTTTGTAGGCATGAGTCACGCGGATCATTCTTTAGAAGAGACTACCCAAACCATGACACTTCCACTATTCCACAGCATTCATTCGTTGATTTAAAAGGAAATACAACAAATAAACAGGTTAATATTCTTGATTTTCAACCAAGTAGCGACGTAAATTTTGCAGCGAAGAATGGCTTAATATAAGGCATATATAAGGCAATTTATGCTTTATTAGAACAAAAAAGCATAAATTTTTCAACACGCCGAAGCAAAGACTCAAAAAAGATGTTATAGTCTTATCTGTTGTCTAAAACACCTGTCCGGGTGGCGGAATGGTAGACGCGCTAGCTTGAGGTGCTAGTGCCTATTTGTACAGGCGTGCGGGTTCAAGTCCCGCTCCGGACACGAAATAAGTCTTGCTGAGAAATCAGCAAGACTTTTTTGTTTTGTAAAACAACCGTCAGACTATAAGACTGAAAACCAAACACAAATAGCTTATACGAAAATTGCCTGCAGAAAATTCTACAGGCAATTACAAAACTTCATTCTCACACAGTGAAAATTTTATGAATTTGCGTGTAAATGGAAGCGAATCTCGCCAGAATTTGGCGTATACACTGCTGCACCAAACGCAATTTTAGAACCAAAATTATCTTTTACAGTAGATTGAGCAGCAATTACTGCAGTTCCAACAGGAACGTTCATTACTGTTGCAAGACTGTCACATAAGTTTTCTACATAAATAGATACTTCATTTTCCACAAGCTGAACCGCGTAAGCATGCAATAAGAAATCAGCTAAAGATTCATTAGAAAAATCATGAGTTAGCACTTTAGGAAAACGAGAAGCAGATAAATACAGCACGCTGTAACGCGATAATACTCCGTCTATGTATCGCAAACGCTTTAAGCAAATAAGCTCATCCGTTGGCTTTAAGCCTAATCGCCCAGCAGCATCTTCATCATGAACAACGTCATTTTCTAAAACTTTAATGCGAACTTCAGCATAATCAGCATATTCTTGCTCATAAAATCCTTGTGCCCTGTCAGAAATCATATCTCGATTTCTACTATTAATAATTTCAGATGCGCGGAACGTGCCCCTACCTTGTTCTCGCACCAACAAGCCTTCTGCAATAAGTGTGTCTACAGCATGCCTCAACGTAATGCGACTAACGTTGTACTGCTTGCACAATTCAATTTCGGGAGGCAATTGTTCGTTTGCTTCCATAGAATCAATGCGAGCGCGAAGATTATCTCGCACAGCAATGTATTTAGGCACACCTTCGACCATTATCACTCTCCCCTAGCTAAACGATAACATGAAAAGCCGTTGATACTAGTTTGTGTAAAACACAGCATAGTAACAACGGCTCATGCAAAACTAATAACTCTGTTATCCTACCAGTCATACAATAAAATGTACAAATAAATAAGAAAATGAGTAAAAAAATTTTTAATTTTTATATGTCTACACAATTATTTAATTGTGCTTTTATTTTCCTTACTTATTTTATTTCTTCAACTTTTTCAAAATTATTAGAATCGCGTTTATTCATAAATATTGAGACAGAGTAGAACAATATTAGCGCAATAAGTATTACAGAAATTAGAACAGTACGTCCGCCAACAATATTTACGTGACCAAGTATTACACCAAATACGCCATAATCCGCATCAGAATATGTAGAATTTGCGCTTCCCAAATCGCCAAGCACTGGCAAAAGGAACAAAGGAAGGAAGGTAATAAAAAGACCATTAATAAATGATGCAGTCAAGCAACCACGTATTCCACCTTGACCATTACCGAATACTCCTGCAGCACCACCAGCCATGAAATGCGCAACAATTCCAGGAATAATAATTGTCGTTCCCAAAATCGCCATAAGCGTCATTCCAAGCAAACCGCCAAAGAAACTAGCTAAGAAACCAATAAGAACAGCATTAGGAGCAAAGCCAAAAGTCATTGGTGCATCTAAAGCAGGACGAGCATTTTTAACAAGCTTTTCCGATATTCCCTTAAAAGCTGGAACAATTTCGTCAAGAACAATCTGCACGCCTGCAAGAATAATATAAACACCTGCAGCAAAAGTTGCAGCCTTCAACATAACGAAAACAATGAAGTTTTGACCATTAGATAAATGTGTTTCGACATACGAAGATCCAGCAAAAAGTGCCACTACTATATAAATAACAGCCATAGAAAGCGTGATAAGAACTGTTGTATCACGCAAGAATCCCAATGCTGCTGGGAATTTAATATCCTCAGTTGACTTAGAAGGACGCTTTTTTGAAGCAGTAATTTTTGCAATTAACGCACCTAAAGCAACACCAGTACCAGCAGGATGACCTAAAGCAACATCATCTTTGCCTGAAGCTTTTTTCATAAACGGCTGCACCAGTGCTGGAGAAATTGTCGTAAACAATCCTTGAGCAATTGAGCCCCATAAAAGAACTTCCCACATGCTAAATCCTGCAACATTAAATATAACTGCAAGCATACTTGCCATATAGAAAGCTACGTGACCCGTTAAATAGATAAATTTAAAACGAGAAGTAATAGAAAGAATAATATTAACAATCATTCCAAAGAAGAAAATAATCGCAGATTCAGAGCCATATTTCAATAAAACAGTTCCAATAATTGCTTCATTATTCGGAACTACGCCTTGCACATGAAATGCATATTGAAACATTTTGCCAAATGGGTTCAACGCTTCAGTAATAACTCCAGAACCAGCTGCTAAAACAAGAAAACCAACAAGAGTACGGATTGATCCTTGCAAAATATCCGAGAATCTCTTTCTTTGCACTGCAAGCCCAATAAAAGAAATAAGCGCAACTATAACAGATGGCTGTCTGAAAATATCGAGCAGTACTGACAGAATTCCGTCCACGTAACTCTCCTTACCATATTAATCGATATAGTTTGAGCGGCTTACGCAATTATTGGCGGCAAAATATCTTACAAACTTCGCAAACGATACCGTAGGCGAAACTATTCGAGATACACGATTAGTTTCGTAGCACAGTAAAACTACACTTACAAAATTCACGGTTCCGCAATGAAGCAAAGTAGTAAGAGCTACTACGAGCAGTAGTTTTTACACCCAGCCAACAACTACTGTTACAGCTCATACTGTTGTTTCATGTAAAATTCATTATATCGTTTAAACATTATAAACAATTAGAAACAACAGTATTTACTACTACAATATTCATTAAATATCGATAAAATTCGAAAATTTACCTGTTTTTAGAAAATTCGACACACCGATATACAGAAAAAAGCACTCCATTTTCACGAAGTGCTTTATAAAAAACAGTAATTATTACAGTTTTTAATGAAAATAAACATATGTTTTACTGTATAAGCATATGTTTATATTTCAGTCGATAATTCTCATCAAAAACTGTCACTCCCACTCAATAGTGGCAGGCGGCTTAGAAGTTACGTCGAGCACAACGCGATTGATTTGACGGCACTCGTTTGTGATTCGAGTAGAAATCTTCGCCAACACATCGTAAGGAACGCGAGACCAATCAGCTGTCATAGCATCCTCAGAGCTCACAGGGCGCAAAACAATTGTAGAACCATATGTGCGCTCATCGCCCTGAACACCAACAGAATGAACGTCAGCAAGCAATACAACTGGGCATTGCCAAATGTCGCGGTCAAGACCAGCTTTAGAAAGCTCTTCCCTAGCAATTGCATCTGCTTCGCGAAGAACAGCCAAACGCTCGCGTGTAATCTCACCAACAATGCGAATACCTAAGCCTGGACCAGGGAAAGGCTGACGCCACACGATTTCATCCGGAAGCCCAAGCTCAGTACCAATAGCGCGAACTTCATCCTTAAACAGCGTGCGCAAAGGCTCAATAAGCTTAAACTTCAAATCTTTTGGCAAACCACCAACGTTGTGATGCGACTTAATGTTTGCAGCACCGTCTCCGCCGCCAGATTCTACAACATCTGGGTAAAGAGTTCCCTGCACAAGGAACTTAACTTCAGCTCCAGTTTTACCAGCTTCTTCAATAACCTGACGCTGAGCTTTTTCAAAAGTACGAATGAACTTTTCGCCAATAATCTTGCGCTTGCACTCTGGTTCACTTATGCCTTTAAGTGCATCCAAAAAATCGTCTTCTGCATCTACCGCAATAAGCTTAATGCCTGTAGCTTTAACGAAATCATGTTTAACCTGCTCAACTTCGCCTTTACGAAGCAAACCGTGGTCAACAAAAACGCAAGTAAGCTGATCACCAATTGCTTTATGCACCAAAGCTGCAGCAACCGCTGAATCAACTCCACCAGAAAGACCACAAATAACTTGCGCATCCCCAACTTCGGCGCGAATCTTAGCAACCTGATCCTCAATAATGTTAGAAGGATTCCAATTGTTATCTAACCCTGCACACTTATGTAAGAATGTAGAAATAAGTTCCTGACCCAATGGAGTGTGCTTTACTTCTGGATGCCACTGAACTCCATAAAGTTTGCGACTTTCATCTTGCATTGCAGCAACAGGAGCACCATCTGTGTGCGCCAACACCTTAAAACCTTCTGGAGCGCGCTTAACAGCAACACCGTGGCTCATCCAAGTATTTTGCTCAACAGGAGAATCTGCAAGCAGGCCTTCAGAATCATCAATAGTTGCGGAAGTTTTACCATACTCACCAAGAGCAGCTTTATCTACATCTCCACCAAGTTCATGAGCCATTACTTGGAAGCCATAGCAAATGCCAAGAACTGGAACGCCCGCTTCAAAAATCTTTGGATCAA
This sequence comes from Gardnerella greenwoodii 00703Dmash, assembly GCF_000263635.1. GTDB lineage: Bacteria > Actinomycetota > Actinomycetes > Actinomycetales > Bifidobacteriaceae > Bifidobacterium > Bifidobacterium greenwoodii. The sequence continues at coordinate 36,789 of NZ_ADEV01000009.1, read as the reverse complement.
TATCTGGAGCACCCGGTTCATAAACAGAAGCAGGACCACCCGAAAGAATAATAGCTTGAGGATCTTTAGCTAACATTTCGTCAACTGGCATAGAGTGCGGAACAAGCTCTGAATACACATTAGCCTCTCGCACTCGACGAGCAATAAGCTGAGCGTATTGAGCGCCAAAATCAACGACAAGCACTGGTCCTTTTGCCATGATTCTCCTTATATATAAGTTCTAATACGATTCAATTCATAATAGTGAAGCTTTGAGACGTTGCGTAATTACAAAACGCCGAAATTAGATATAAAAGTTACATTAATAATTCTAAATCAATAAATAGCTTTGATAAATTTTTGTGCGAAACGCTGAATAACAAAGCAAAAAACGAACATCAAATATAACATAATCTATACAAATGGCTAATTTTTTGCGCACATAATCACACATTTTTTCAACATAAATGCACGAAGAAGTAACCAAACGAACAAAAGTCAGACGCTGGCACTATACTGAAACGGATGGAAAAAGAGCTGTAATACATTTGTTTTCCAGACTCTATAACCAAATGGTAATGATCAAATTGCACTGAAAAGTGCTTGAGTACAGGAGTACACATGACGAGTCCTGTTATTGGCACACCTTGGAAGAAGCTCAACGCTCCAGTTTCCGAGGCAGCTATCGAAGGCGTAGACAAGTACTGGCGTGTTGCCAACTATCTTGCAATCGGCCAAATTTATCTTCGTAGCAACCCTCTAATGAAGGAGCCGTTCACTCGCGAAGATGTTAAGCATCGTCTGGTGGGCCACTGGGGCACCACTCCAGGTCTTAACTTCCTTATTGGCCACATCAACCGTTTCATTGCTGACCACCAGCAGAATACCGTGATTATCATGGGTCCAGGCCACGGCGGCCCAGCTGGTACTGCTCAGTCCTACCTCGACGGTACTTACACTGAGTACTATCCAAAGATTACAAAGGACGAAGCTGGTTTGCAGAAGTTCTTCCGCCAGTTCTCTTACCCAGGCGGTATTCCTTCTCACTTCGCTCCTGAAACCCCAGGCTCCATCCACGAAGGTGGCGAGCTTGGTTATGCACTCTCCCACGCTTACGGCGCTGTTATGAACAACCCAAGCTTGTTCGTTCCAGCAATCGTCGGCGATGGCGAAGCTGAAACTGGTCCTTTGGCCACCGGTTGGCAGTCCAACAAGCTTGTGAACCCACGTACCGACGGTATCGTGCTTCCAATCTTGCACTTGAACGGTTATAAGATTGCTAACCCAACTATTCTTTCCCGCATTTCCGACGAAGAGCTTCATGAGTTCTTCCACGGCATGGGCTACGAGCCATACGAGTTCGTTGCTGGCTTCGACGATGAGGATCACATGTCCATCCACCGTCGCTTCGCCGATATGTTCGAAACCATCTTCGACGAGATTTGCGATATTAAGGCTGAGGCTCAGACTAACGACGTAACTCGCCCTTACTACCCAATGATCATCTTCCGCACTCCAAAGGGTTGGACTTGCCCGAAGTTCATCGACGGCAAGAAGACCGAAGGCTCTTGGCGTGCACACCAGGTTCCACTGGCTTCCGCTCGCGATACCGAAGCTCACTTCGAGGTTTTGAAGAACTGGATGAAGTCCTACAAGCCTGAAGAGCTCTTCGATGAAAAGGGCGCTGTGAAGGAAGACGTTCTTTCCTTCATGCCAAAGGGCGAACTCCGTATTGGCGAAAATCCAAACGCCAACGGTGGTCGTATTCGTGAAGATTTGAAGCTTCCAAAGCTCGATGATTACGAAGTCAAGGAAGTTAAGGAATTCGGTCACGGCTGGGGTCAGCTCGAAGCTACCCGTCGCCTTGGTGTTTACACTCGTGACATCATCAAGAACAACCCAGATTCCTTCCGTATCTTCGGCCCAGATGAGACCGCTTCCAACCGTTTGCAGGCTGCTTACGAAGTAACCAACAAGCAGTGGGATGCTGGCTACCTTTCTGGCTTAGTCGATGAGCACATGGCTGTTACCGGCCAGGTCACCGAGCAGCTTTCCGAGCACCAGATGGAAGGCTTCCTCGAGGGTTACTTGCTCACCGGTCGTCACGGCATCTGGAGCTCTTACGAGTCCTTCGTACACGTTATCGACTCCATGTTGAACCAGCACGCAAAGTGGCTTGAGGCTACCGTTCGCGAGATTCCATGGCGTAAGCCAATCTCCTCCGTGAACTTGTTGGTATCCTCTCACGTATGGCGTCAGGATCACAACGGCTTCTCGCACCAGGATCCAGGCGTAACCTCCGTGCTCTTGAACAAGACCTTCAACAACGATCATGTAATCGGCATCTACTTCCCAGTAGATTCCAACATGTTGCTCGCTGTTGCTGAAAAGGCTTACAAGTCCACCAACATGATTAACGCCATCTTCGCTGGTAAGCAGCCAGCCGCCACTTGGTTGACCCTCGACGAAGCTCGCGAAGAGCTCGAAAAGGGCGCTGCAGAGTGGAAGTGGGCTTCCAACGCTAAGAACAACGACGAAGTTCAGGTTGTTCTCGCTGGTGTTGGCGATGTTCCACAGCAGGAATTGATGGCCGCTGCCGACAAGTTGAACAAGCTTGGCGTTAAGTTCAAGGTTGTTAACGTTGTTGACTTGCTCAAGTTGCAGTCCGCTAAGGAAAACAACGAAGCTTTGACTGACGAAGAGTTCACCGATCTCTTCACCGCTGACAAGCCAGTTCTCTTCGCTTATCACTCCTATGCACATGACGTTCGCGGCTTGATTTACGATCGTCCAAACCACGACAACTTCAACGTCCATGGCTACAAGGAGCAGGGCTCCACCACCACGCCATACGACATGGTTCGCGTGAACGACATGGATCGTTACGAGCTTACCGCTGAAGCTTTGCGTATGGTTGACGCCGCCAAGTATGCCGACGAAATCAAGAAGCTCGAGGACTTCCGCCTCGAAGCCTTCCAGTATGCAGTCGACAAGGGTCTTGATCACCCAGATTACACCGATTGGGTATGGCCAGGCGTTAAGACCGACAAGCCAGGCGCTGTCACCGCTACCGCTGCAACCGCTGGCGATAACGAGTAGTTTTAAGCTCATAAAGCTAAAACTGGTTAGCTAAAAACAATTCGGGAGTCAATCGAAAGGTTGACTCCCGTTTTGTATATAAAAATAAATTTGCATGTAAACTAAATAAAAAAAAACGAATCAAAATTTATATTGCAGAATTACTACTATGTGCGTGTATAAAAACAAAAAGCCGTACAATAGAACAAGCTTGGCTATATTGCAAAACTTAAGTAATTTAATTTTTACAATATGAAACCTAACAGCACAACACGAATAGTATCAAAGGAGAACGCATCGTGTCACATATTAATGTAACAATTATTGGCAACGAAGATATGTACGGCAGAAACGCTGTTGCACTCGGAATAACACATATTCTGTCTAACAACTACAGCACTACTATTTTTCGCCCATGCGCTCAAACCAATGACGCTTTCACTAAACAACTTTTGGGTATTGCAAATACTTCAGCAAAATTAGAGCAAGTTATTGCATCCACTCCAGAAATAGTCAGAACAAATAAAGACACAGTGCGCGGAGATATTGTTGCAAGATACAATGAAGTACTACAATCAACATCCGCCCAAGCTTCTGTTATTGTTTCAAGCGACGCAAGCCCTGTATATGATCCAGATTTATTTGCTTTTGACGCAACTGTTGCAGCAGACTTAGCTTCGCCTGTTTTTCTAACCGTTTGCGCAAAGGGACGAAGCTCAGAGCAAATCTTACAAACTATTAATACTGCCAACGCTTGTATTATGAAGGCTTGCACGCAAATTTTGGGCGTTTTTGTTACTGACTGTTCTGAGGAACTTGGCGCTGAAGTAATGAAAGATTACACAGCTAGAAATTGTGCAAATTCTAGCGAAAAAGAAACTCGAGTAAGCCAAACACCATTATGGGTGCTGCCTCAAATAAACGAAGAAAACAAAAATAGTTCGTTAGAAATATTCGTAAACTGCATTAGAGAAAAAGATATTCTTAATGCGCTGCACCAGCCATTCAATGTACCAACTACCCCATACGCTTTTCAATACAGTCTTTTAGGAAAAGCAAAAGAACAGAAGAAAACAATTGTTCTTCCAGAAGGAGAAGAAGATCGCATATTAAAAGCGGCAGATTACTTGCTTGAACGAGATATTGTGAATCTTATTATTGTTGGAGAGCGCGAATCAATATTGAAACGTGCTGAAGAGTTAAATCTTAATTCAGTTTGCAAAGCAAGTTTCCAATCTATTAGCGATGAAGCAATGCTTAGCCATATGATTACAAAACTTTGCGAATTAAGAGCAAAGAAAGGAATGACTGAATCACAAGCAAGAGAACAACTTAACGACGCAAGCTATTTTGGCACTATGCTAGTTGTGCTTGGACAAGCAGATGGTCTTGTGTCTGGATCTGTTAATTCCACTGCAAATACTGTGCGACCAGCATTACAAGTAATAAAAACAAAAGCCGGCTCTAAGCTGGTTTCTGGCGCATTTCTTATGTGTTTTAAAGATCACGTAGCAGTCTTTGCAGATTGCGCTATTAACACAAACCCGAATGCAGAACAGCTAGCAGATATTGCGATTCAGTCTGCGAATACTGCTGCAGCATTCGGACTAGATCCTAAAGTTGGAATGCTTTCTTATTCAACGTTAGGATCTGGTAAAGGCCCAGATGTTGACATTGTAGAAGAAGCGACGCGAATAGTAAAAGAAAAAGCTCCAGATTTAGCCGTAGTTGGTTCTATTCAGTTTGATGCAGCTTGGTCTCCTACAGTTGCTGCAGCAAAAGCAAAAGATAATCCTATTGCAGGTCACGTGAATGTATTTGTGTTCCCTGATTTATGCGCAGGAAATATTGCGTATAAAGCAGTACAACGCTCAAGCGGAGCACTGGCAGTTGGCCCTATTTTACAAGGTCTAAATAAGCCTGTAAACGACTTATCTAGAGGAGCTTTAGTACAAGATATTATTAATACTGTTGCTTTAACAGCTATTGAAGCTCAGTGAGAATAAGATTTTGTGCAGAAAGCTATAAAATCAACAAAAATAAACTGTTAAATGTTCTTCACATATTTTAGATTGTTATGACACAAAATAACTCTCCGTATTGTATGAACTTAACGGTAAAATAGAGCGTGGCAATTTACAAGCCTTATCAATACTTTATGGAGGATGCCCCAATGGCAAAAACCGTTCTTGTTATCAATTCTGGTTCCAGTTCGATTAAGTATCAGCTCGTTGACTTGGAAAGCGGTGAAGGTATCGCTTCCGGCATCGTTGAGAAGATTGGCGAGCCAGTTGACGGCCACTACAAGCACGTATTCAATGGCGAAAAGCATGAGTTCGACGAGCCAGTTCACGACCACGAGCAGGGCTTAAAGCGCGTACTCGGTTTCTTCGAAGAATATGGTCCAAAGCTTTCGGAATCCGGCATTGTGGCAGTTGGACACCGCGTTGTTCAGGGTGGCTTGACCTTCCCTAAGCCTGCATTAGTCAATGAGAAGACAATCAACAAGGTTAAGGATTTGGCAGTTTTGGCTCCACTTCACAACGGCCCAGAGGCTGTTGGCGCTGAAGTCATGACTGAACTTTTGCCAGACGTTCCGCAGATTATGGTATTCGATTCTTCCTTCTTCCATGCTTTGCCACAGGTTGCAGCAACTTATGCCTTGAACAAGGAAATTGCAGACCGCTATCATATTCGTCGCTACGGCGCTCACGGCACTTCTCACGAATACATTGGTTCTGTTGTTCCAAGCGTTGTTGGTAAGCCTGCAGAAGGTTTGAAGCAGATTGTTTTGCACATTGGTAATGGTGCTTCTGCTTCTGCACAGATTTCTGGCAAGCCAGTTGAAACTTCCATGGGCTTAACCCCACTCGAAGGCTTAATGATGGGCGGACGCACTGGCGATATTGATCCAGCAGTAGTCTTCCACCTTATTCGTAACGCTCACATGAACGTGGACGAACTTGATACTCTCTTCAACAAGCGTTCCGGCATGATGGGTATGACTGGCCACGGCGATTTGCGCGATATTCATAAGCTCATTGCAGAAGGCGACGAAAACGCTAAGCTTGCTCTCGGCGTATACGTACACCGTATTGTTGGCTACATTGGTAACTACACTGCCCAAATGGGTGGCGTTGACGTCATTACATTCACAGCAGGCGTTGGTGAAAACGACGAAATCGTGCGCGCTAAAGTATGCGAAAAGCTTGAGCCATTCGGCGTTAAGCTCGACAAGGAAAAGAACTTGGTTCGCTCTAAGGAGCCACGCGTTATTTCCACTCCAGACAGCTCTGTAATTATTGCTGTAATTCCAACGAACGAAGAGCTGGCTATTGCACGCAAGGCTGCAGCTATTGCTGAAGCTGGCGAAGATAGCTACGGCAACAAGTTCAAGCACTAAATTGTTTGCGCTTAATGGCGCAGAAAATAAATAGATATAAATAATCCCGAGTCAAAAAGGCTCGGGATTATTTATTATTCAAGCATTTTATGCCACATGCCTGGAAAATCAGGAATCGTTTTGCGAGTAGTAGAAATATTTTTGATTCTTACATTTTCTATGCGCAGTCCAAGCATTGCAGCAAACGTTGCCATACGATGATCTGCATAAGTTTCCATAACTTCCCCATGCACATAATCACTTGGCTCAATACTGATGCCATCTTCAAGCTCTTTAGCACCAATACCGACTCTATTTAATTCTTTAACTAAAGCTTCTAAACGATTAGTTTCATGGCCACGTAAATGAGCAATACCGTGCAACTGACTTACTCCATCCGCAAAAGCAAGAATAGCTGCAATGCTTGGAGCAATCTCCCCCGCTTTACTTAAATCTAAAGAAGGAATTGCATGAATACGGCCATTTCCTTTTACACAAAGAACTCCAGACCCAGTGTTTGTATCGTTCTCTTCAAAATTAACAACAGCACCCATACGTTCAAGTATGGCCGGCAACAATCCGCCAGGTTGAGTCGTGCGCTTAGGCCAGTTTGGAACTCTAACTATGCCTCCTGAGATTAAAGCAGCCCCTAAAAATGGCGCAGCGTTAGACAAATCTGGTTCAATAACTACAGTATTTGGCAAAACTAATTTTGATTCCAAAACAGCCCAACTAATAGGCTCTATCATTTGGACTGTGCCACCAGACTTTTTCACATCATCTATTGTCATTAAAATATGCGGCATGCTCGGCAAATTTTTACCAATATGTTCAATATACAAACCGTTAGGTATGCGAGAACCAATTAGCAATAATGCTGAAATGAATTGTGACGATGCAGAGGAATCAATGCAAACAATATTTTCCACATTGCGAGTTTTAAGTTCTAATGATTTAGGAGGAGTAATCGTGTACGGCAAAAAACCAGTTTCGCCGTGATACTCCACGTGAGCACCAAGCTGTTCTAAAGCGTCAAGAACTGGCTTCATAGGGCGAGCATAGGCTTGCTTATCTCCATCAAAGCGCACAGGTTTATTCGCAAACAATGCTAGAGCAGAAACAAAACGCATTACAGTTCCAGCTAGTCCGCAATATACTTCAGCATTATCTTCAACTCTAAAAATTCCGTCTTCTGGAGGAATTACGCGCAGTTTCGTGCCCTCTTCATTTAGAGATTCACATTTAACTCCGAATGTAGATAACGCGTTAATCATGAGCTCAGTGTCTCTAGAGCGTAACAATCCTTGTAAAACTACAGGTTTTGTACCTATTGCTGCCAATATTAAATAACGATTTGACAGGGACTTACTACCAGGGACCTCAACACAAGCTTTTAATTGATGATTAGAATACGGTGCTTCCCAACAAGTAGCACAATCCACAGTATCGTTAATATCACTCATAATATGAATACTATCTATTAATATGTACGGATACGTGCACAGATAATTGTTGCGAGCTGAATAAAATATTTCACTAGATATAAAAAAGTCGGGGTGACAGGATTCGAACCTGCGACATCCTGCTCCCAAAGCAGGCGCGCTACCAAACTGCGCTACACCCCGAGGCTTTTGAACTGTTAACCAGCTCCAAGCACAATCAAATACAATAGCGCACTTTGCCGACAAATGCAAATTTTCGACACACGTGGCGTGTATAAAATTTTATGCGTGCTTGACTTTAGTGCAAACTGTACAATGTAATTAGTTAACAAGATAAAGGGGCTAAAGTATGGGACGTTTCCAGCGAACTGAAGCAATGGGATTAATAGCGTTTCTTGTATGCGCATCATTCGCAATGGTTACTATGTCTATGTACATGTTGGTTATGCCAGCATTTTGGCAAATTAGCCAAAGACTTTTCCTTACAGCCTCAGGAATTGTGGCTTTGTGCAGCATTGGCGCTTTTATTATTGGCTATTTGCGTACTAATAAAAAATTTACCGGACACCATCTGATTCGCATAGTAAAACATACTTTTGAAATTACAGCGCTTTCTACAATTTATGGCGCAACAATGTTTCTTATGTCTTTTGCTTTGCTTTCCATCATAAACAGTATTATTGGCAAATCTGCAATGAACAATTACTTGCCGGTATTATGTTCAGCATTATCTGGAATTGTTGGTTACGCAACACTTATTCAAGCTGAGCTTCTTGAAGCTAAAACTGTAGCTTCCCTGCTTCCACTATTCGTTATTTCGGGCGCCGCAACTGCAGGTCTTACCACGGATGACCCTTACTGGTATAACAATAATTTTTCTCAGCTTGGCGACAGAACCACTTTTGCAGCCAGCATGTTTAACGCAACGCTTGTACTATCTGGAATTTGTATTATCATAACAAGCTACTTTGCTATTACAGAATTTGTTGCAACCCAACGCGAAATATTGCAGCACAATAATGAAGAGCGCACGCGTCATTTTAGAACTCGCACAACTATTATGGCTACTTTGCTTATTTTAGGCGGTATTGCTTTTATTGGCATAGGAACTTTCCGCTATACCCCTCATCCTTTTCTTCATGACTTGTGCGCTAGAGGCGTAACTGGATTAATTTGCACAATGCTTGTATGCTTGCCTTGGTTAGCTCCTCGCCTTTCTCGCACATTTTATGTAGCTTCTGATTTAGCTGTTGTTCTTACAGCTTGGGCTGGAAATCAGTGGATGCACGGTCACAATACTCTTACTAATGTTGAAGCATTATCTTGCCTGCTATTTCTAGGATGGATTATTGTTTTTTCAAGGCAGGTTGCAGCTATGCAAACTGACCGTCTTCAATCAAAAATTAATCAGGCTATTATAGCAAATAGCAGCGCAGGAAACTAAATTCCCTACGCTGCTTCAATCTTATGAAATTATAAAATTATTTGCGATTAAATTATTTTTATTCGAATCTTATTTAATGTTCTGGCTTATGTTCGCTCATAAGTAGCAAGAAGCTGCGAGATTGAGCCACAATATTAAATCCTGCCTCATATAAAAGCTCAGGGCCTTTTGGATTGTAAGTGTCTACAATAAGCTTCCACTTTTCACCATAACGCTTGTCTGGCAATGTAAAAGTAATAGGTTCATAATGAGCATTAAATATAAGAATAAAGTCGTTATCGACCATTCTTGTTCCATACCAGTCTGTTTCTGGAATGTCGGATCCATTCAAATAAATCATCACGGAAAGCGCGTGAGTATTTGACCAATCTTCCATGTCCATAACAGTTCCGTTATGATCAAGCCATTCAACCTGTGGAATATCGCAAACGTCATCATTGCTTGAACGCCCAGTAAAGAAGCGACGACGATGCAAAACAGGGTGATGAAGACGCAAATGAATAAGCTTGGAAACGAAATCAAACATATCACGTTGAGTTTCGTTATAATCCCAGCTCATCCAAGAAATAGCGTTATCTTGACAGTAAGCATTATTATTGCCGTGCTGTGTACGCATCACTTCGTCGCCTGCGCAAATCATAGGAATACCCTGACTCATAAGCAATGTTGAGAACAGGTTACGTATTTGCCTCTCGCGCAGCTCATTAACATCGTGAATACTAGTAGGACCTTCTACACCGCAATTCCAAGAACGATTGTCGTTTGCGCCGTCGTTATTTCCTTCTTTATTCGCCTCATTATGCTTTTCGTTATAGCTTACTAAATCGTTCATAGTAAAGCCGTCATGAGCTGTGATGAAGTTCACAGAAGCAACAGGCTTACGTCCATTTTGCTCATACAAATCAGAACTTCCCATAAGCCTACTTGCAAACTCAGGCAAAGTAGAAGGCTGCGAGCGCCAAAAGTCACGAACGCAATCCCTATACCTGCCATTCCATTCGGACCAGCTTGGAGGGAATCCACCAACCTGGTAGCCACCAACACCAATATCCCAAGGCTCTGCAATAAGCTTTACGCTAGAGATAATAGGGTCTTGCTCAATAATGTCAAAGAATGCAGAAAGTTTATCTACTTCTTGGAACTGGCGAGCAAGAGTTGCAGCTAAGTCGAAGCGGAAGCCATCAACGTGCATTTCAGTCACCCAATAGCGCAAGCTGTCCGTAATCAATCGCAATGCTTTCGGCGAGCGCATAAGCAAAGAATTACCAGTACCAGTAGTATCAAAATAATGACGCTGATCGTTGTCTACGAGACGATAGTATGCGCGATTATCAATTCCACGGAAGCTTAAAGTTGGGCCTCTATCGTTTCCTTCAGCAGTGTGGTTATAAACTACGTCAAGAATAACTTCCATGCCAGCAGCATGATAAGCCTTAACCATTGACTTAAACTCATTAACTTGCTCACCGCGCTGACCAGAACTTGAGTAAGAATTTTGCGGAGCGAAGAAACCAATGGTATTGTAACCCCAATAGTTGCTCAATCCCTTATTTTGTAAGAATGAATCATTTACAAACTGATGAATTGGCATAAGCTCAATCGCCGTAACACCAAGCTTCTTCAAATAAGAAATAACGCTTGGATGTGCAAGACCTGCGTAAGTTCCGCGAATATCTGCAGGAACACGGCTATCAAGATTAGTCATACCGCGAACATGAGCTTCATAAATAACAGAATCATGGTATGGAATCATAGGATGCTGATCATTACCCCAATCAAAATATGGGTTAATAACAGCAGCTTTCATTGTGTGAGATGCAGAATCCAAAGTATTCATTGCAGAAATATCATCCGGATTATCAAACCAGTAAGAAAACAGGCTCTCATCACCGTCAATATTGCCTTCAATTGCTTTTGCATATGGGTCTAAAAGAAGCTTATGCGGATTGCACCACAATCCGTGCGAAGGATCGTAAGGACCATGAACACGATACCCATAACGTTGGCCAGGTTGAATACCTGATACATAGTTATGCCAAACGTATGAGTTCTGTTCGGTCATATCAATACGTGTTTCATTATCATTCTCGTCAAACAAGCATAATTCAACGCGCTTTGCGACTTCGGAAAACAGCGCAAAATTAACGCCGGCGCCATCATAATTGGCACCAAGCGGATACATGGAACCTGGTCTTATATGCATAATATAAGTATCTCATATATTTGCGCACTTTTCACGCTATGTTGCTTTTATTTGAAAAAAGATGAAAATTTATACAAATTTATTCAAATGTATGCAAAATTTAATGAGCTGCTAATTGCCAATCAACACCAACGCCAGTTGATACATTAAGCGGAACATCTAAATTAACTGCATGTTCCATAGCTTCTCGCACAATATTTTCTACGCTATCTTTTTCTCCGTGCGCAATTTCCAAAATTAATTCATCGTGAATTTGTAAAATTACGCGACTTGCCAATTTAGAATTTCGTAAACCTTTATCAACACGTATCATTGCAAGCTTCATAATATCGGCTGCAGTTCCTTGAATTGGAGCATTTAAAGCTCCACGCTCGGCAGCTTCGCGAGCTGCACGATTATTTGACGACAACTGTGGGAAATACCTACGCCTACCAAACATTGTTTCTGTATACCCAAGTTCTTTAGCTTTTAAAACCAAAGACTCCAAGTAATCATGAACTTTTCCAAAAGTATCAAAATACTTATTTTTCAATACTTCAGCAGCAGACGGCGTAATAGAAAGTTGTTTTGCCAAACCATAAGTGCTCAATCCGTACGCCAAACCGTAGCTCATAGCTTTTACGTGAGAACGCTGGTCACTACTAACTTGATCTACAGGTATTTGATAAACCAGACTTGCCACATATTTATGAAAATCCGCACCAGAGCAGAACGCTTTAATAAGAGTTTCATCATGAGAAGCATGAGCCATAATACGCAACTCAACTTGAGAATAATCACAGCTCATTAAATATTCAAAATCTTCACCTGGAACAAACGCTGCACGGATTTCACGACCAGCAGCATTACGATTAGGAATATTTTGCAAATTCGGATCTGCAGAACTTAATCTGCCTGTTGCAGCAATAGTCTGCTCAAATCTTGTATGAATACGTTTATCGTCATAATGAGCAGCATCAATTAAGCTTTGCACTATTTGCTTTAACTTATTTTTCTCACGATGACTAAGCAGAGCACCCAAAAATTGGCTTGCAGGTTCTTCAGGATCAAGTTTCGCATACATTGCTTGCAAAGCTTCAGCATTAGTAGTGTAAGAACCGTTTTTTGTGCGCCTAGTTGGTTTAAGAGCAAAATGATCAAACAGTATTTGCTGCAATTGCTTAGGACTTTGCAAATTCACACGATTTCCCGCAGCCTGCCAAGCCATATTCTGAGCAAATTCAGCATCGGAAGAAAATTGCTGGAACATGCTACTTAAACGCTGCATATCTACAGCAGCACCAACATCTTCTAATCCTCGCAAAACTCTTGAAATAGGCATTTCCAAGTTTGACATCAAACCTGTTTGTTTTCTAGAATCCAATTTTGGCGCAAATTGAATAGCTAAAAGACGCGTAAGAACAGCAGTTCTTAAAATTTTACCTTCAAATTTTTGCGTTTCTTCTTCACTTGTTTTAGCTTCATCTAAAGCTGACGAATCATCAAGTAAAAGATCAAGCTCACCCTGCTTAGCTTCCTGATTATCCAAATCTTCATCATCGCTTGAAATATCTAAATAATGTTCTGCCATATTTTCAAGCGTTTCAGCGCGAAAATCAGGCTCAAGCAAATATGAAGCCAATCTTGTGTCAAGAAGAGGCGTAATACTAGGATCTTCGCAATCAACTAATTTCAAAGATGACAACAATCCTAAATGCTTTTTATAATCGTGCAAAACTATTGAAGAAGCATATTTTTGCAAAAATTCTCTTAACGCTTCAAGTAATGAATTTCCCTCTACATGCAAGTCTGAAGCATAAATTAGCGCTGCACTACCCTTAACAAGCAGCAATAAACAGTCTGCTTTTAAACCAAAACGATGCTTTGACTGGCAGCTACTTTCATGAGCATATACAACTAATTCGCGATTATTTAATATTAAATCTGCACATTTTTGCTCATTATCAATAAGTTTTTCTGCATCTAAAGAAGAATCATCTCGCGAAGAATCTTTCGTATTGTCTTCTTCTAGGAAGGTAGATACGCTAGTTTCCCACTCGCGTAAATCTTCTAAAGATTTAATATGACTTACTTTAGTATTTTCTAGTACATCTTGAAGATCTTCAGAATCAGAAGTTGATTGCTCGCCGCTGTTTAAATGCTCTATTTCGACATTTCCTTCATACGTTGAAGAAAGCATAATTCGCATATTGTTATCAAGCAATTGCTGATTTGTGCGGCTAAAAGCTTTAAGAATCTTACGCTTTTTTAATTCACCAAACTCAAGTTGAGATAACAACTCTCCCAATTTCTTAGCATTAATATCTTCACCAAAACGCAAATTATCAACACTAATACCAAGATCTAAGTCACGAACCAAAGCATTAACTCGACGGTTCAAACGAACCTGATCAATATTTTCTCGTAAAGCTTCACCCTTTTTACCTGTAATCTCACCTGCATGAGAAATAATATCTTCCAAGCTGCCGAACTGGTTAATCCATTTGGCAGCATAGCCATCTCCAACACCAGGAACACCAGGAATATTATCTGCAGTTTCGCCTCTTAAAGCAGCTAAATCAGGATATTGCTTAGGAGTAACATTATATTTTTCTAAAACGGCAGCAGAATCCATTTGTTTCAAATCTTTGAAATGCTGCCCCGGATAAAGAACTGTAATATTGTCGTCAATAAGCTGGAAGGCGTCTCGATCTCCAGAAAGAACTAAAGTTCTATACCCCGAATCAGCGCCCATTGTTGCAAGTGTTCCAATAACGTCATCACCCTCATAACCGGGTTTTTCAATATAAGTAATATCTAGAAAACGAAGCATCTGCTGAATAAGAGGCAATTGAGAAAGAAGCTCTTGAGGAGCAGCTTCACGCGTACCCTTATACTGAGGAAGCATCTTATTTCTAAAAGTGCCACCTTTAACGTCAAAAGCAATAGCTAAACGGTCAGGATTTTCTTTTCTTACCACTTGCGAAAGCATAGTGATAAAGCCCCAAACAGAATTGGTTGCTTGACCATAGCGAGTAGAAAAATTATCCGCAGAAACTGCAAAAAAAGCACGGAACGCAAGAGAATGGCCATCAACGACCAACAACGTTCCTTTCTCATTCTTAAAATCAGAAGAATGTTCTTCGACGATGCTGGTATCCACTGTTGATTACTCACCCACGTTCCGTAATTATTACAAATTATGCTAATAGTATTCAGCACAACAAGCGTTATGATTTAATAAATTTAAGATTTTTAAGATTAATATTATTAATCCTCAGAATCTGAGTCTATTTTATCATCGCTATACTTTGAAATAATAGCCAAAGCAAGACGCTTCTTAGGAATACGCTGATCCATAGAAGTTTTTTGAATCCAACGGAATGCACCCTGCTCTGAGAACCCGGCCTTATCCATAAGAAGACCCTTAGCTCGATCTACCAGCTTGCGTTCTTCTAATGTATCTTCAGCTTTCTTAAGCTTTTCTTCCGCCTTTTTTAGCTGATCTTCCGTATCGTGCAATCTATTTTCTGTGCGCTCAACGCTATCTAATAAATCGTTGATCTCGCTAAAACGACCCATAGCAACTTCCAAAGCTGGAAGAAGCTTAGATTCTTCATATGGCTTAGTTACGTACGCCATTGCACCGGCGCCTGTTGCTTGTTTTACTAAATCTGCCTGCGAAAAAGCAGTGAGCATAACAACTGGCGCAATGTTTTCATCACAAATAGTTGCTGCAGCAGTAATACCATCCATAACAGGCATCTTAACGTCCATGCACACAACATCAGGATGATGCTCACGAGTCAACTCAATAGCTTCCTGACCATTAGCTGCCTGACCTACAACCTGATAACCGTTATCTTCAAGCATAGCTACTAAATCCATGCGATTAACAGATTCATCTTCTGCAACAACAACAGTGCGAATATTGTTAGATTTCTTATCTTCAGACTCGTTCTTCGCAGCTTCTGCATCAGCAGCCTTACGAAGCTCATCATCAGTAAGTATTTCAGGCATCGTTTGCTCTGTCCCTTCATTCCTTTTCGTAACTGGCATATTCACAACCTCATTTCATTGCCGCATAAACAGGGCAACACCGCCATGCATCTTTAACATGACGACTACGCAACAGCACGTTCACAAACACCAGTAGAATCACGCATCATAACGCGATTTGCATGTCACTAAAACCGCACGCGCCCAATGTTTGTGTCAATCAATGATACCATAAGATTCACGAGACTCGCGAAAGAATGCACAAATTCGCGCTATTTTGCTTATTTATATAATCGCAGACAACAGTACTACTGCAGATGCAAAAATGGCTTGAGCAACGCAAAGCGCAAAAGAATTCTTATAGTCACCTTTAAGTATACATTTGGCAAATTTATACGCTTTTATTACAAGAGCTACCAATATAAACCACTGAAAAATAGCAAAAAATAGGTGCAATGAAATATTGCGTATAAACTCACTAAAACTGAAGAAAACTTCAGAACTATAAAAGCTCCATATTGAAGGAACTTCAAAAGGAAAAACAATAATTGAAACCGAATACGCTAACAACAAAAGAGCCGCAACAATACTCGCTGCAGCACATAAACGTCTACCGCTTTGCTCTCCAAGCCTTATCATCACAGTTATTTTTCCATGCTCTTTATCACTTGCAATATCTCGAAGATTGTTCACCATCATTAAGCATGCAGAATAAGCTCCAGGAATAAATGACATTAAAACACAAGCCAAAATCATTAATGGACTATTAATAAAAATATTGTTGGCTTGAACACCTATGCCATGCGTTATTGCACATAAAGATCCAATAAAAGGAACAGGGCCAAAAAACACAAAAGCGCTTAATTCTCCAAAACCTTTATAACCATAAGGATGCTTTCCTCCTGCATAAAACCACGCTGCAGCAATGCAGGCAATTCCAAGTGGAATAAACCACAATATTCCCGTGCTAAAAACAATAAGCAAGCCCGCAATGCAAGAAATCAAAGCAGAAACTATTACCGCTTTAAGCACAGATTCTGACTTAATACCAGCATCCGCAAGACGCCACGATACATCGCATAACGGCTTAGAATTTTTACTTTTACTCACAGGGCGAAACTTACGATTCTCGTCTAAGCCATTCAAGCCGTCACAATAATCATTCGCATAATTAACAGCAATCTGCATAAATACTGCAACCGCACAGCATAGAAAAAATTGTATAAAACATTGCACAAAACTAATAATTGGTTTCTCAAAATGCGAAAAACGCATCATTCTAAGAGAAATCGCGAATGCCATAACAACAGGAACTAAGCCTATTGGCAGAGTGTAAATTCTTGCACCTTTAATCCAAACTTTTACACTTTTCATTATTAGCCTCTTAAACTATTTGCTAATTACATAAATGCTTCATACAAGATTAGGCAAAAAGATTGAAGTAACTATTGGCAAAGCAATAATAAGTGCGGAAATAAATATAAAAACAAATCCTCTCCACCCAAAAGGATAACTATAGTAAGAAGATTTGCGGGTGCGTAAATAAAAACCACGTTCTTCAGCAGCGAGCGCACAACTGTCCGCCTTACGAACTGAAGTTACTAAAAGTGGCACAATAAGTGGCATCATCAACTGTAATTTCTTAAAAGGATTTTTAGTATCGTACTCAACACCACGCGCCATTTGCGCTTCTGTAATTTGTGTCATTTCGTAAGAAAAAATAGGCACAAAACGGACTGCAGTAGTAATAGTAAAAGCGTAGCAGTATGGCACATGCAAATATTGAACTACTGCGTTTGCAAGATCGTTTAATTTAGTAACCATTAGCACGCTTACTAGCGGAAGAGCAAAACAGAAGAGTCGCAAAGCTGCTTTTGCACCAATATCCATACCGTTTTGAGTAAACCACAGGAAAATATAATGACCTTTTTGAGCAATAACTGTTTGCATAACAAACATAACACAAGCAATTATTATCATTGCTTTAATAAGGTTTAATAAAGCTTTTACAACATGAGCACAAGCCATTGCAATAAGAATAAGTACAGCAAGAGCAATAAGCACAGTGTACTGTTTTGCAATAAAAACGCTTATTACAACACTGGCAGCAAGAATAAGCTTTGCAATAGGATTAGCTTTATGAAATATGGTATTGCCATGTTGATAAGTTAAAAGTTTTGTTTGCATGCCAACCTACCTTTACCTTTGTTTCTGCTCATTTTGCGTACTATTTTTACCACTCAACGCTTGCACTAATAGAGATCTAATGTACAATCCCCTACAATTTTCAAAACCATTCGCAACTAAGCCTTGAGAAACAGAACACAATAATGGCGGATACAATGCAGCAGCATCGCAAACTTCTGGTTTTTCAAACACATCTTTTGCCAATCCGTCAATAATAAGCTTTCCGTCATTAATAACTATCAATCGTGTTGCATAATCAAGAACAACTTCCATATCGTGACAAACCATAATCACGCAGCAACCGTGATCTCTCAAATCTTTAACTACTTGCATAATTTTCATGCACTCATTGTAGTCAAGTCCGCATGTAGGCTCATCAAGAACAAGAATTTTAGGACGCGTTACAACAGTTGCAGCCAAAGCAACCATTTGACGCTGACCTCTAGAAAGCATAAATGGAATATCTTTCGGGTTAAGATTAAGCTTTTCAATAATCTGCATTGCATGCTCTTGAGCTTGGCTAGGATCTTCACCGATTAATTCACAGCTAAAAGCTACTTCTTCAAGAACAGTTCTTTTACAAAGTTGACGATCAGGATTTTGGAATAAGGTAGATACATATTTTGCTATTTGACTAATGCGAAGCGACTTAGTATCGATACCATCTATTTCCACACTACCTTCTGTAGGTCTTAATAAGCCATTAATAATCTTTGTAATTGTTGTTTTTCCAGCACCGTTTCTTCCAATTAAAGCAATTAATTCACCGCTATTTGCATTAAATGAAACATCTTTTAGAGCTTTAACGCCATTCGCATAAGCAAAACTCACATTATTTATTGAAAGGCATGGCTTGTTAGAATTATCTAAATTATTAGCTTTTATAAAAGTTTCTTTACTGGACTCTAAAGAAGATTCTGCATTATTCGAGTTATTTGAATTAGAAAGTTTAGAATAATCCGTACGTAATGTTTTAACAATAGTATTTACAGTTTCTTCCACGCCAACAGTAAGTTCAGAAGGATTACAAATTTGCTCATCTTGCAACTGCTTAATTAAGTGAGTAGTACGAGGATAGTTAATACCAACTTTACGAAGTAAATCAATGTCTTTAAGAGCTAAAGAAACAGGAGCATCAAGAACGAGCTCACCTTTAGAAAGCACTATAAGACGTTTACAATATTCGCTTAATAAAGCAACTTTTTGCTCGATAACAACAATAGTAATACCAAATTTTTTATTAAGATTTTGAAGAATAGAAAAAATCATGCGGGAAGATACAGGATCCAACGCACATGTTGGTTCATCCAGCACTAAAACTTTAGGTTTCAGCGCCAAAATTGCAGCAATAGCAACTTTCTGCTTCTGACCGCCAGACAGTGTATCTAGATCTCGATTGCGCAAATCGCTAATGCCAACAGTTTCTAAAGAGCTAACTATACGATTAGGGATTTCATCGTGAGGAACACCAAAATTTTCCAATCCAAAAAGCAGCTCATCTTCCACGTTCGCAGCAACCATTTGAGCATCAATATCTTGAATAACTGAACCTATTAAGCAAGCAATATTAGTTAGTTCAAGAGTTGTAGTGTCATGACCAGCAATACTTACAGTTCCACAAAAGTTTCCCGAATAATGGTGAGGAATAGCACCAGAAAAAAGCGAAGCAAGAGTTGTTTTACCAGAGCCAGAAGGTCCAATAATTCCAACAAATTCACCAGGGTAAATTTTAAGATTTACTCGATTAAGCGCATACGTATTATCTTCAACGCTTGAAGTATTTTCACTACGATTTGTACCGTATTGAAAAGACACATTCTTCAATTCAAGTAGCGGCTCTTCTAAGTGGGAATCATTAGGTTTTTTCATAAGGCTCTTTATGTTTCGTTGTTGGGCTTGTTCAACTAATTTTCTGCCAGCAATAAGTTCGTTTTGCTGATGCGTACCATCCATAACTGTAACACACCAATCAAACTCAAACTATTTACCAACATGCAAGTTGATGCCAATCGCAATACGACTGGCATCAACTTACTTTTATACCTTTATTTTTCTATACACTGCAATCATTCATGCATACTAAGTGCAATAAAAACACATTTTATGCAAAATAATTTGTATAAAAATTGATTTACTTATGCAATACAATCTTCAACGGAGTGTAAAGTACTTCAACAACAATCGCATTAAATACTGCTGTACCCAAAATAATTGGAAGCATCACCATTACCATATTTGGAGAGTGAAGAATGAAGAAAGCAGCAATAAGAGCAAAAATGCAACCAGAAATTACAGTCGTAATAAAAGTAGAGATGAATGGGAATACGCTTACTTTACGAGCTGCATCCTTTGGGAACACGCGAATATAACCAATTAATATTGCAGTCATAATGATTGCAGCTGGAATATCGCAAGCATACTCAAGGAATGGAATTGAAGTATTAAATTGAATTAATGTTGCTGCAAGAGCACCAATAATAGCTCCCTGGTAAATCTTCGGCCTAACGAGCAAAATTGACAAGCAGAACGAAGCAATAACAAACTCAGGCTGAATATTTCCAATAGAAAGAGATTTTGCAACAGTAAAGTCAAGAATACATCCTGCTGCAAAAAGTACTGCAACTAAAACTAACGAAGTAATATCTAATGCGTGATTCTTAACTTTTACATTTTGCATCATTACAGCTGCAGCATCTGTAGTTGCGTTTGCACCATTGTTATAAGCTTCCTTAACGGTTTCGTTAATTTCTTGAGCCATGATTTCTCTCCTTATTTGGGCTTTATATTATTCATATAAAGCTATCGAATATTTTGTTGTGGTTTGTGATTTGTGACTTGGTTATTTTTTAAATTTAAGCTTGTATACAAAAAGACCCCCGGGCTTACCCCGGAGGTCTTCTACAAGCTTTTATATGCAGCTTCTAAAACTTCAGAGTAAACTCACGCCAAAGAGAAGACTGCCACCACCACATACGAGCAGCGTTAAGAGTATTCATAGATTCAGCATTCATGTTCATGTTACGCATGATGACTGCCTCCTAAACTCATTAACTAGCTGTGGTTAACGCACAAACCTCAACCGAAATATTCGATATTCGTTTGTGTTGAAATGATGCTAACACCATGAAAGTACAAATGCAAACACAACACGCGCACAAACGGAAAATATTATTAGAATTCTTAGTTATTCTTAGTAATTATCGGTAATTATCAGTAATTCGTTTGCTATTTAGAAAGTTTTTGATATTTAGCAATCTGCAATTTTACAGCAATAATTCGTTTTACAGAATCATCAATTCTAGACTCAGGGATTTCTCCTCTACGAACAGCATTAACAACAGAATAGTAAGCCTGACGCAAATTTGCAGGAGAAAGTAACATATCAAGACCTGCTTTAATCCCAGTAATTGCAGCGCTTGAAGGAGCATAACGTAAAGATATTGCTCCCATTCCTAAAGAATCAGAAATCAGAATACCGTTATAGCCAAGCTTTTTACGAGCTAAACCTGTAACAATCATTTCCGACATACTAGCTGGAGTATCATCTCCCGTAATCTTCGGATACGACACATGACTAACCATAATAAACTTAACGCCAGTATCTACAGCATCTTTGAATGGAACTAAATCTACTTTTCTTAAAGAAAATGGAGTTTGATTCGAAACTGTAGTACCTTTGTGAGAATCTTCAAAAGTTGAGCCATGACCAGGAAAATGCTTATACGTAGCAAAAACATGATTTTCTTGCAAACCATCCGTAAACGCGTCAGTCATACTAGCCACAAGCTTTGGGCTAGAACCAAATGAGCGCTTTTTCATAAGATTATTATCTGGATTAGTTAGCACATCTGCAACAGGGGCAAAATCAACATTAAAGCCAAAATCATGGAGATATTTACCAATATATGCTCCAGCTTTATAAGCTTTACGCATTTTCTTAGTAACGCCAATATCTCTCATATTAGGAGAAGTATTCACTCCCATTTGAGGATTAGAACTAACTCTTGCAACAGTTCCACCCTCTTCATCAACGCTGACAATTGCAGGCAATGATACACGAGCATTACTCATTTCTTGCAATTTAGAAATCATACTTTTAGTCTGTTCAGGACTTTGAATATTTTCTCTCGTATACATTATTCCGCCAACAGGCAAGGAGTTAAAAGTCTGCTGCATTTGTGCTCCAGAAGAAGTTACAGTCCAGTTTATGCCAACTAATTCCTCAGGTTTTACAACAAACATTTGCGCAACTTTATCTTCAAGAGACATTTTTGAAAGCACGCTTCTAACTTCTGCGCTATTGGAATCAACTCCCCTACGAGCCAGCTTTTTATGAGCTTTAATTAAAGCCTCGCGCTTTTCTGCTTCTATTGCTAACTCTTTAGGACTCTTAATAGCAGTTCTATTAGAATGGCTAAAGAATTGCGAGCGCATAACATGTACTGCAGCACACATAGACACTGCTATTAAAGCAACCGCAATAATAATCGCAAAAATAGAAGCGAAATGATTCCTCGACGCAACTTTTTCTACTCGCTGATTATGCAATGCACCCCTATACTGTACTGTGCGACCAGTTACAGTATGCGGCACGCTTTGCAATTTACGCGGCTGTTGCTTACGCATAAGCTTTCCCCTAATTCACTAATAATAAAAATACTATTGAAATTATTTATTAGTATTTATTCACTTCGCACACGTAGCCTGTCTTACCGCTAAATGTTTTGCGCAGTGTAGGATTTGTAAATAGGTTGTCGCGCTGATCGTTCCAAGACCATTCGTCATTTAATCTCCAAAGCATAAGATAAAACTCAGGTTCACCATCTTTATCATTTCGACTTGGCTCACCCGGCAACCAATTTTGATACTTTACTTTTTCACCAGTAACCCAGTGTGCATACACGTCACCATTTTCGCGCTGAGAGGTGTAACCGCCAATCCACACATACTTGACACCTTCCTTCTTAGCCATATTTATAACCTTAGTTTCCTTACTCTTGTCTGTAAGAGTTACTAAGTATCCGCCATCTTGCATGCATGCACTATTAGCTTCGGTCCAAGTTACATCTCCCTTATGAAGAACAAAACGAGAACCACTCTTCTTATAAGTCTTCCTCTTCACTGGCTTAAACGCTAAATCGTCACCAATTCCACCAGACTTATGATTCTTCGAATCTGCAAGCAAAGCAGAAACTACACGATCAACATAAGGATTTGTTGAGGAATCAGAATCGTATTCAAGGCAATAAACATTATCTTGATTAACTCTAATTCTATTCATTACATCTTTCATATCTGAAATAGAATTAATATCCCAGAAGTAGCCGTTTGTTTCGTTTGCAATATTTTGCAATACGCTAGAATCAGCATCAGTTGTACCAATCAAATAAACTGGTATTCCCTTTTCTTTTGCGAGCGCAATAACCTCATCCGCAGTATGAGTGCTTTCATTATCCAAACCGTCTGTAAAAGCAATAACACAGTTAAAGCCTGGATGGTTTGAAGCATTAGTAACACCAGTGTATAGAGCATCATACAAGGCAGTCATTCCGTAAGGTGTCATATTATCGATACCTGTAAGAAGTCGATTTTTATCGTTTGTGTATGTTGCCATATACATGAGGTAGCTATCGAAAGATATAAGCTCTCCTTTATCTCCAACCTTATAGTTGAGATTGCGCACAAAATCACTCATTGTTTTCTTCATAGTGTCGATTGAAGAATCCATTGAGCCAGATTTATCAAGAAGAATCTCGTAATTAACACCTTGATTGTCTTTAATTCGCTCAACCTTATGAATAAGGCGTTCTACTTCTTTGCCGCCACCAATTTTTTCGCGAATTGCAGCAGTTGGAGAGTCAATTTCAAGCGCTTTTCCACTGCTATCCGTAAGAGAAAAGTACAATTTAACGTGCGGATATTGAGAAACGTCGGAATTAACAATTTTTAGCGTATAATCTTCATACTTGTGCGATTGAGTAAGCTCACTGCGAAGCTTTGAATAAGGAATTTGACCCGGATGAATAAAATCCCAAATTAAGCAGCCAAAAATACAAGAAAGAATAAAAGATATAACTATTGTAATAGAAAGAACTATATTTCTTTTATCCTTTAATTCCTCATTTGAAAAAACATCAAATCCAGAAAATAGGCCGCCACCGCGAGAAGACGAAGGAATAGCTGATGCCGTATAAGTGGCTGATGCTGCAGCATTAGCATTATACGGCTCAGCTTTGTAAGCTTGAGGCATGTTGTTACGCATACTTTGCTGATTCTGAGAACTCTGCTGATTCTGAGAACTCTGCTGATTCTGCGTATTGTTCTGCTGATCATTTTCTGCAGAAGCATTAACAGCTGCTCCACAACGAGAACAGAACCGTGTATTATCCTTAATTAAAGCTCCACAGTTGATGCAAAACATACGTTCTTCTTTCTCACAGCATTATGCAAGTACTTGCATAATTAGCTCAAGCTTAATATACTTTTTGATTCTATACCTTCTTTTATATATTCTTATTTCGCTTTACTTTAATAAAGGACGCACTAGCCACGACCAACAATATTGCACAAATAAATACAATCTGAATTATGCTGCTACCTGTAGCGCTTAATTCTTGCGATTTTTTAACAATATCGTTATTTAGAACGGTTATGTACGTCCATGCAACTTGATTACCATGATCATCAATCAACACAACTGTATGCTTTCCGGAATATCCTGCTGGGAAGATTGCGTCAAACTGAGGAACACCATTTACCATTCGAACAGTTACATACTTAGAACCATTTGCGCTCTTAAGTAAGCGAGGAGAGGAGTAAATGTATGCGTATGCATAAACTACACCGTCTTTCTTCAATCGTTCGGTAAATTCACTGTTTACAACATGAATACTCACATTGTTCACAACACCGGCTGTTGCAACATCATTGCTACCTACAGTAAGCGTGCCCTTTAATTCTGGCTTAAGCTGCTTAACAGTTACAGGAGCTTCAGGAGCTGGAGCAGATGGATCTGGTGCTGAAGTGGAAGTCTCAGCCTTTTGAGCATGATTCTCAACCTGAGCAGGCTTCTCAGTTTTTCCAGTCTTTCCAGTGTTTTCGGATTTAGCAGTATCTTCAGAATTAACATGCTCTGGAGTCTTATTAGCAGGAGCAGACTCATGCTTATTTTTAACTGAAGGCTGCGTATTTCCTTGCTGAGTATTCTCCGTCTGAGGATTACCTTGCTGAGTATTATGAGTTTCTACAGAAGGTTGCTGCGATCCATGTTGAGTTCCAGAACCAGACTGAGGATTCACCGGAGCAGGCTGAGGATTCACCGGAGCAGGCTGAGGATTTACAGGAGCTGGCTGAGGCGCCGGCTGAGGATTTACAGGACCAGGAGCTGGCTGAGGCTGAGGCTGTGGGCCTGGAGCAGGCGGTTGAGGTGTAGGAGTTACAGGAGTCACAGGCTCACTCTTCTTTTCAGCATTAAGCAACACAGCAGTCGAAAGAGCAGCAACCTTATATGTTCCGTCAGCAGAAACATTAGCCTCTTGAGCACCATCATTAACTTTGCCATTAGCAACAAGAGCAGAATACTTTCCTGCTGGAATCTTTACTTGAGTTTCAGCATTATTAGCATTGAACACTACAACGTACTGCTTATCTGCATCTTTAAGCGTGTAAGCAATTACACCATCAGGAGTGCCATCAATCATCTTCATGTTCTTGTTAATTGTTGCATAATCAAAATCACGAAGAGATTTAATGCTCTTGCGTAGCTTCAACAATCCCTTGAAATAGTTCACGGAATCAGATTTGTCAGCAGCACGATTCCAATCAAGAGCATTGTCTTTATCGCCAGCATTGTAGCTATTAGAATTACCGTTCTTGCTTCTTAAGAATTCCTGACCAAGCTGAATAAACGGCATGCCACGAGAAAGCAAAATCATTGAATTTGCAAGCTTTACTCGCCTCAATCGTACGTCTTCAGTGTCTTTAGGCGCAGAAACCTTTAGCTTATCGTACAACGACAAGTTATCGTGAGCTTCAACATACTGAACTACTTGTCCTGCATCAGCAAAGTGCGTTTCAGCATTACTATTCGAGCACTTAACAGTACTCGTGCCAAATTGGCAACCAAGCAAATTATGCTCAAGCAAAGCCTTAACACCTTTATCTGTATTGCCATTTACAAAACCAGTAGACGCATCACCAAACACAGAACCTTTTACAGAATCACGGAAGGAATCGTTAAAGAACGCTACTCCTGGAATCTTATAGCCATTTGGCTGAATAGTAGAATCACTCTTAGGAAGCAGTTCATTCATATCCCAGCCTTCACCGAGCACAATAATTGAAGGATCAATCTTATTAAGCTCAGCACGCACTTCCTGCATAGTCTTCAGGTCAATTAAGCCCATCAAATCAAATCGGAAGCCGTCAAGGTTGTAATGCGTAGCCCAATACTTTACAGAATCTAAAATATACTTGCGCATCATTTGACGCTCAGAAGCAGTATCGTTACCGCATCCAGAATTACCATTCAGAGCGCCATCCTTATAACGGAAGTAGTATCCAGGAACCGTCTTGTTAAACGAATGATTTTGTGCGCTATAAACATGGTTGTAAACAACATCCATAATCACACGCAAACCAGCTTTATGAAGACCAGCAATCATTTGCTTAGCTTCCTTAACTCGCGCTGTTGGATTAGCAGGATTCGTAGAGTAAGACCCTTCAGGAACATTGTAGTTTTGCGGATCATACCCCCAGTTTTGAGCACCTTGCTTTCCATAGCTCAAGTCACCAGTTTCATTCACAGAACCAAAATCATACATTGGCATGATTTGCACGTGAGTGACACCAAGAGACTTCAAATAATCCAACCCAGAAACATTATGCTTATCTGTAGTTTTCGTACCTGCTTCTATTACGCCAAGATACTTACCACGATGAGCATCGCTAATACCAGAGTTTGGATTGATTGAGAAGTCACGAACATCCATTTCTGCAATTGTTGCGTCACTTGGATTCGTAAAGCTTGGCATACGATTTCCAGCGCTACCAGCGTCTTTATCTGCTAATACAACAGAACGTTCACCGTTTACTACTGAAGCTTTCGCATAAGGATCAGCAGAAACATTCACTGTGCCATCAGCAAAATGAACTTCATATGCGTAAGCTGTATTAGCTTTATCACCATCGAGCTTTACAGACCATACACCATGATCTTCTGCTTTCATAGCTGTTTCTTTGTCTTTTTCAGCTTTTTCAGCAGTCGACTTATAAGTAATCAGCTTTACTTCAGTTGCTGTTGGAGCCCAAAGCTTGAAAGTAGTTGAAGAAGCAGAATACACAGCACCTAAATCATCGCCAGTATAAGCATATTTCTTATCGAATTCATCGGTACGAATTACACTAGCACCAGTTTTTGAGGAAGCAGAAAGCTTAATATCTTTAGCTAATCCCTTAATACTCAACTCATACTTATGTTTAATATTAAGTTCATTCTTGGTTTCAATAGTAATCTCTGAACCATTAGCTTTAACAGAATTAAGCTCAACAGTCTTGGCAGGATTTTCACTAGCATCCAAAAGCGTTACGTCAGAGTCTTTTACAGAAGACACGTCACCAGATACTTTTACAGCTAACTTCTTTAAGCCAGCAATATCAGCAGACATTACGTGAGCTGTAAGTTGTGGCATAGTAGCGTTTAAGTATACTGTCATGTCATCTTGCATTAACCAGACTTCAACGCTACCCTTGTTTGGATCATTTGGATCTAGCTTAATCGCGTTGTTTGGAATACTGCGATCGCTAGGATCTTGTTTATCCCAAGCATTATTTGGCGTAGACTTTCTAACTTTGAAACCAACACTGTCAATACCAGCATCATTCTTAGCAGTGAAGGTTGCAACTTTGCCATAATCGTCATGCGAAGTGAAGTAACGAGCAGTACCACCGGTTCCGTCATTCCAAGTCCACATGTTCCAGCCTTCATAATCGCCAGCATTCCTGCGATAATGAACTGTTACCTTTAGCTCTTTTGGCTTCTTCTTAAGATTGTCTGGAGCAGCAAACTGCGTAGTACCCGTTCCGCCTGTTACCCAAGCTTCAGCAAGACCACTTGCGCAGTTTTCAATAGCACGATCGCCACCGTCTTTATTCCAATCTTTTGTAGTAGTAATAAAGGAAAGTGACTTGTTTTCAAAAGAACCATCAACCGTAGTTTCAAAAACTTTGCCGAATTTATCACTGCCATTGAACTCATGCCAAGCTCCAGGTAAATCTTTACCATCCTTGTCTTTGCCCCACAAATAAACGCCAATATTGCGAGTATCACTCACTTTTTGTGCGTAGTGGATGCGAACAGTGGTCTTTGGATTATATGCTACTGGGCAAGGATTTACTCCAACGCTACCCTTGTGATCTTGAGCTACATACGAATCAGTGTGAGCTGGAATCTTAAAGTTATTATTATCTCCTTCGTGATACCAGTAACCATTGCCATCGTTAAACACTGCTTCATAAGCTTTGCCATTGGTTCTAATTGTCTTCTTATACCAACCATCGCAAGCCTTCTTCATCTCATCGCCAGGAGCTTGAGTCCAGCTTGAGCCTATGCCGTAATGAACATATACTTTTTTATCTTTAAACTTTTCATCTGGCTTAAAGTAAATAGTTGTTGTAGGATCTTCTGGCATACCTGCATCAGGCTTTTCTTCACCATATTTAGGATCAGATGGATCAGTGGCAGAGCCTTTTGGATGATTAGCTTTTGTTGCATCAACGTGCAATACTACTGCTTCGCGAGCGCCAATCTTGGTTTTAACTTCACCTTTTTCAACTTTAACAGTCTTAGAGCAGTCACCTGCAGCATACACATTGCAGTACTCACCATCAGGCAAATCAGTCTTATAAGAAACTTCTTTTTCGTCAAGCGAATTGTTGATTGCTAAGAAGCCCTTCTTTTCGCGGCTAAAAGCAATGTTGTTATCGCCATCATCCTGCCAATTTGTGACTTTCGCACCTTGAACAGCATTGTAGAATCCAATCATTCCGCGAATAGAAGTCCAACGCTGAGTGCACTGCCACTTTGAATTAGCACCACAAGTTACTTCCGGAATAGACGTTTCAGTTGCACCAGGAGCACCATCATCATTCTTATCGAACTTGTATCCGGAATACACGTTTGGAGTGCCGTATGGCCACGCGAGCATGAAAGCGTTTGCTAAAGTGTAACGACGACCGTCCTTATACGTAAGCACGCTGTTACCGCGCTCTGTATCCCAGTTCGTAACGAAAATAGCAGCTTTATCGCTCTTAACCATTCCGTCTTGAATTTTGTTCAGAGGCTTGCTTGCCTTCATCAGCGAGCCTTTGAAACTTTGCATAAGCTGGTAAGAGTAGCCAAACTCGTTAACTTCGCCTTCATTCAAATGCGCAGCTGGCTGAATTTGTTGAGCTTCTGAAGGATTGCCAATAGTTTCCTGCATCCACCAGATGTCATTAATCTTTTTGCTATCTTCAACACTTTCGTTGTATTGCTTTATAGCAGAAGCTTTAATGCCCCTCATATCTTCTGTAGAAATATGTTTTACAGCATCCACACGAAAACCAGCAACACCAAGCTTCAACAAATCTGCAAAATACTTACCTAAAACTTGCTGAACATGCGGCTTAGAAGTATCCAAATCAAGTAAGCCTACAAGCCTGCGATTCCACACTTCCTCCGCATTGTTATAATGCTCAATATTCCTATTATCTTGATGGAAATCATCCTTTTTATATCCAGCATCTTCAAAAGTCTGAGTAGACACATCATACTTACTTCCACCAACACCGACTTTATCTTTATTATCAGCGCCAGCCATGTGATTAATTACAGCATCTGCAATAATCCCCACGCCCTTTGCCTTGCAAGTTTTAATCATATCTTTAAACTCAGCTTCAGTGCCAAGTTTAGAATCAAGCTTATAGCTCACAGGCTGATACGAAGTCCACCAAGCTTTACCTTTAATATGATCCTGAGAAGGCGAAATTTGCACATACTTCACACCTTCAGGACCATACGTTTGTTCGCATTCTTGAGCAATACTCTTCCAATTCTGCTGGAATGCAGTAACAATAACACCTTTACCTTTAAGAGTTACATTCGAAGAAGTTTCTTTGCTATTGCTAGACTCCCCGCTAGTCGCAGCGTTTGCGCTAATTGTAACAGCAAAACCAGTTACAAGCATTGCAACAGACGCAACAACAGCAACCATCTTCGATGCAAAGTGTCGACGATGACTCATCAGTTTCCTTTCCTCCGTTGGCATTAGCGCGTTTCTTCTTTGGACGCACTAATAGCTTAAATACGCAAACGGTGGCTAGTACGGCTATGTTGCTAGCCACGCATAAATGCGCATATAAGCGGAGGCAATTATATCACCGACATATTGACAATATTGCAATAAACAATTAAAAACTGCAGTTGTGTTGGTACTACTTAGCTGCACTTTCAACATCAGCTTTGTCTTTTTTAAATCGCAAAACCAAAGTAACAACCAAAGCTACAAAAATAGCAACAAATACCAGAAGTATTTTATTAATTGCAGAATTGCTACCAAAGTGCTTCACAGCCTTAATATGCAAAGCTACAGCAGAATGAGAAGGAATAGTTGTTTCAACCTTTCCTCCACTAACAGTTACAGTTTTTTCGCAATTCTTTGATGCATAAACATTGCAATACTCGCCATCTGGCAAATCAGTATTGTAACTAACATTATTTTGCTTATCGTCATTATTAATAGCGAAGAAACCCTTATTTCCGCGGCTAAAAGCAATATTATTGCTTTCATCATCCTGCCACTTAGTTACTTTCGTGCCTTTAACAGCATTATAGAAACCAATCATGCCTCGAATTGAAGTCCAGCGTTGAGTGCACTGCCACTTTGAATCCTTGCCACAGCTTGCATCTGGAACAGACGTTTCAGTTGCAAAAGGCGCACCTTCGTCACGCTCACTAAACTTGTATCCGGAATAAATATTTGGCGTACCATACGGATAGCTAAGCATAAAAGCGTTCGCAAGCTCATATAATTTGCCATCTTTGTAAGTAAGAACGCTTGTGGCATTATCTCGCTCAGTATCCCAATTTGTAACAAAAATAGCAGCACTCTTATTAGGAATAAGACCATCTGTAATATGCTTCAAATTGTCGATTGAACCAGAGAAATAATTTCGCAAACGGTACGAGTACTCAAACTCGTCTACTTCACCAGTTCCAACATACTTATCTGGCTGATTTTCTTTCGCACCATTGCTATCCCCAATTGTTTCCTGCATCCACCAAATGTTTTCAGGCTTAACACCACTAGCCTCAGATGCAGCCTTCTTAATAGCTTTCATCTCGTTTGGAGCAATATGCTTTACAGCGTCCACACGGAAGCCAGATACACCCATTTTTAGCAATTTTGCAAAATAATTACCAAGAGTTTGCTGCACATGAGGCTTAGAAGTATCCAAATCAAGCAAACCAACTAAACGATAATTCCAAACTACTTGCGCATCCTTATATGTGTAAATATCTTTATCTATTTGGTGAAAATCATCTTTCGTGTAACCAGCATCTGGATAACTCTGATTCGCCGCATCATACTTACTGCCGCCAACTCCCACAGTATCTTTATTGTCAGCACCAGTCATGTGGTTAATAACAGCGTCAACAATAATTCCAACCTTCGCAGCTTTACACGTAGTAATCATATTCTTAAACTCAGCTTCAGTACCAAGCTTAGAATTTAGATTGTAACTAACAGGCTGGTAAGAAGTCCACCACGCTTTGCCTTTAATATGATCCTCCGGAGGAGACACTTGAACGTACTTAACACCTTCAGGACCGTACGTTTCTTTGCACTCCTTGGCAATACTCCTCCAGTTTTGCTGAAAAGCGGTAACAATAACGCCTTTTTGTGGAAGGCCGTTTGTTGATTTAGTTGAAGCAAATGCCGAAGAGTTTGGAACAATGGTAAACACACACATTAATATTGTTGCTACAGCAGCGAATGACGCAAATACAAACATTAAATTGCGCTTGCAATTATTGATTAATTCGCCAGAATAATTACTTTTTTTACGCTTGCCTAGTTGCAATTTTGCACTGCGGATCATCTTTGTTCCTTTCACATCACGTACAGCACATTCATTGTTTTATTGTGCGAAAATGCTTTTATTATTATACGCTTTATTACTTATGTCTAAATATTAAAACGAAATAAAAAACGTCACTCAGCAAGCTAAGTGACGTTGTGCACGTGCCCCCGGTGAGACTCGAACTCACACTGCACAGATTTTGAGGCTGTTTCCTCTACCAATTGGGATACAGGGGCATCTTCAATTTTTCGCAATTTTTTGCGACTTGTTGACTATAGCACACTTTAAGCTGCATGCAAATAGTTAAGGCGTTTTGCGCGTGTCGCAATATTGAATAATTGCGATTAAATACAAGCAATGCGCGCAACCTACAGATAGGAAGCGCGCATTACAAGTCACAACTTATACGTTACACGTTATATGTCTTACACATACGCAAGTAAATAATTAAAAATTAAATCATACTAAACGCATGTGTAAAACCGCATAATATTAGTCGCAAGCACCAACTGTGTGAACGTAGATGGAGTCAGTACGGCCAGCCTGACGCTCACCCTGAGCAGTGCTCAAGATAACAATCTGGTCACCATCTGAAACCTTACCAGCCTCACGAAGAACCTTGTCGGTGAAAATCATCAAATCGCGACGATTCATATCGTGATAATCTTCACTAATCAAGAATCCTTCAGTACCCCAGCTCAAAGCCAACCAGTGATAAGTGTGCTCATTGTTGGTCAAGCCGTAGATTGGAGCGGTTGGGCGTTCGCGGGAAATACGATGAACCGTGCGACCAGTCTGAGTGTAGGCAACAATAGCCTTAGCGTTAAGCTTATCTGCCAAATCAACAGCTGCAGAAGAAACTGCGCCGGTGCTAGACATATCAAGCTCAACAGCAGGAATACGATCATAGCCATTCTCGGTAGCATACTGAGAAATGCGAGACATAGTCTTTACGGTAACATCTGGATACTTGCCGACAGCAGTTTCGTTAGAAGTCATTGTTGCGTCAGCACCATCGAGAACAGCGTTAGCGCAATCAGAAGCTTCTGCACGAGTTGGTACTGGAGAGTTAACCATTGTGCCAAGAACTTCAGTAGCAACGATAACTGGCTTTGCGTAACGGCGAGAAAGCTCAATGCAGCGCTTGGTAACGAGTGGAACCTCTTCAAGAGGCATTTCCACAGCCATGTCGCCACGAGCAACCATAATGCCGTCGAAGGTCTTAACAATCTCTTCCAAGTTTTCAACAGCCTGTGGCTTTTCAATCTTAGCAACGATTGGAATACGACGACCTTCTTCGTCCATGATTTCGTGAGCGCGATCAATATCGGTAGCAAAACGCACGAAGGACATAGCAATAATGTCAGCGCCAGTGCGAATAGCCCAACGAAGATCAGACTCATCTTTTTCAGTCAAAGCTGGAAGAGAAACTGCAACGCCTGGAAGATTAATGCCCTTGTGGCTGGAAACTGGGCCAGCAACAATAACCTTAGTGTGAACGTCGTTACCTTCTACCTTGGTTACCTCAAGGCGAACCTTACCATCATCAATAAGGATTGGATCGCCTGCGTGGCAATCTCCTGGCAAGCCCTTGAAGGTTGTGGAAGTGCGATGCTCGTCGCCTTCAACATCATCAGTAGTAATGATGAACTCCTGGCCTTCTTCCAAATAAACCTTATCTTCACCATCAGCGTTCTTCTTGAACCAACCACAGCGAATCTTTGGACCCTGCAAATCAACAAGAGCAGCAACATTGCGGCCAGTGGACTTGGAAGCTGCACGAACATTGTTGTAAACGCGCAAATGATCTTCAGGAGTGCCGTGAGAACGGTTCAAACGAGCAACATCCATACCAGCTTCAACAAGCTTGGTAATACCTTCCAACGATTCTGTAGCTGGACCAATGGTATCAACAATTTTGGCTTTACGCATAATGCCTACCTATTTCTATTTCTGTTTACTTTTTCATGAGCGCTTTAGCAATAAAAACAATAAAGAACTCAATTCATTTCTCTAGTGTATCAATGTATTGTGACCGCATAATGCATTTATACGGCGTTTTGTGAACACTCACAGAAAATCACATAAAATACTTTGACAATACTTAAATAATAGCTATTTGCTAACTTTGAGCATCGCTTATTTGACGCAGCTCTTTCGAACGTTTTGAGCCTGATTTCTTGCTCTTTATCTTTAATCAAGAAAACAAAATGTCTGAATTCGACAAAGCACTAAACGATTTAGTATCAAAATTATAGTGAGGTAATAAACTACAACATTTGTTTAGAAATTACCCAATCACATATCTGCGACACACCATAAGACGTATTACAGATTACGAAAATAATAAGAAATTTTATTAAAAATTATATTATTATAACATTTTGCAAAAAATTTTCATTTAGTTCACCCCCCCCCGTAGGAAATTTTACAGTCTAAACTAAGTTCAAACTGAAAAATATTATGGAAAATAACAAAAAATGATAGAATTTTAAATGTACCCGTTTAAATAGAGAGCTTTATTACTGGCATTGGAGAGATTTGTCATAGAATTCGTTCTATTTATTTGTTTAAAAAAATTCATTAAAGATTAGGGAAAATTAAGGAGATTGTTATGACAACGGTTAACCCTTCAAAGCACACATCATCAAAACCTTCTGGAAAGCGTTCTGCACACAAAGTACACACTCTTCCGTTAGCAACAATGGCTGCTTTGTTGACAGCAGCAACCTGCTTAGGCAGCCAGCCTGCCATGGCTGTTCCAACAACCACAATTCCTACAACAACATACACTGCAACAGCTAAAAAGCTTACGAAAGCCGCCGGTTCTGAGTCTCAAAATCGTGAATATGTTCCACTAAGCGACAAGAAACCTTGGTTGCAGTATCCAAATATTCTTGAATTTAGAAGATTACGCGGTAGAAACAGCGATGCGACAGAAATAAAATCAGACGTGGAAGGATATGATTCTGGTTGGAGAACTGTTAATGATAAAACAGCTATGTATGCGCATGTGGAAACACGTGACAACTCTGACTATCTTGTTTTTGATATTTTCTTCAACAACAATGCTAAGTCAATGATAGATAAATCTAACAAGCAATGGTACTTATGGCAGGTACCATATGCAGTTGCAGACTTGGGTTCCGATGGGTTATATAAATCTGATACGGTTACTAATCTTAAATACGATGCGTACAGACCGAAAAAAGGAAAAGAAGGTCACATTCTTTCGCAGGATCCGGAAGCTTTTGAGAAAGATAATTCCCTATCATTCTCTGTACCTAACATGAGACAAACTGATCAGTATTTTGGCAAAAATCGTTATGCTACTTATCAGGTAGGTATAGGACTTAATCCTGGTGATAAACTTTATGACGATTTAGATCAAATCTTCCATAAAAACCAAAATGAACCACTCATTAGCCGAATGGCTGCAGATCAAGCAATGTATGCTTATACTAATGGTAAGAAGTATAACAAAAATTACGGTTTGGGTATAACAGTTGCTAAACCGTATGACGATGTTGCGTATCATATGCATGCAGAATTAAAGCTTCGTCCAGAAGCCATTAATAAAAACGCAGACAATTATAACGACAAGTATGCAAACATTCAGAACGCATGGACATGGGCAAACAGCGGTTCTTGGGGAGCAACTACAAGTTCTGCATACACAGTTATTTCTGGTAGAGATCCAGAAAACGATGAAGACAAAGATGGTAAGTTAGGGCGCAATAAAACCGACAGCATAGCGCCAAAAATTTATTACAATGGCAAAACCGAAATCTCCGACAAAACTAAGACCATTAAACTCAAGGAAGGCGATAAACTAAGCTTCACTACCACCGATGACAAAGGTTATATTGAGAAGTTTAGCATTTCTGATTTAACGGACACTCCTATAACCAAGCAAGGTGTTGGAAGCGAAGACGAACCGCTTTCATCAGGTGATGACATCACTGTTACTAATGACATGGATAAAAAGGAAGTAACTATTACTTCCGAGGACGGCTCTGGCAACGTTACCACACGCAAAGTTAAAGTCAAAGTTACTAAAAAGCCAAAACTTTCTAAAGAACATCCTATTACCGGTAAAACCATTGATACTACCGTTGGTGAACCATTACCGCCATTGACAGACATTGACAAATTTGTAACTGTTAAAAATGGCGAAAATCTTGAAAAACAGCCAACCTTAAGCTGGAACGGCACTACTCCAAAAACTGATACAGTTGGCGTATTCACCTCTAGTATTATTGGAACATACTCCGATGACTCTAAAAAGACAGCAAATGTAACCATCAATGTTAAACCACAGAAGCCAGTTATCGACAATGATCTGACTAATCTTGCTGGAAAGAAAGGGCAGAAAGTAACAGTATCTGTTGGAAGCGGCATTCCTAAGGATGCTACTACAACAGTTAAACTGTTTGATAAAGACAACAAGGAAATCGGCTCTACTACAACAATTAACAATGGTAAAGCGGAGATTACTGTTAATGATGGAATTCCTGAAGGCGACGTGTATGCAACAACGACTGTCACGAAGAAGCCTGGAACGACACCTGGCGGTAAAATACCAATTCCAGGATTTGACCTAACTTCAGAAAACAGTGATAAAAAACAAGCTACCAAGCCTAAGGATACCCAGGCCCCGACTATCACTGCTACTGCTACTTCATCGTCTGTAGCAGTTGGGCAAGATCTGAAGATTCACATTGTTGCTAAAGATGATGTGAAGGTTGAAAAAATCAACTATATACAGGCATTAACGAGCGCCAATCTGCTTCAAGCTGATGATATCCTTAAAGGTCGTGCGAGTGTTTCAAAAACCACTGACACTGATCAGGAACAAGTGTTGGATCTTACTGTTAAGAACATGCAGCCGAAGGAAGTTGGCACACATAAGCTAACCTTCACGGTAACCGACTCGGCAGGAAAAACCGGCACCGTAACTCTAACCATAACCGTG
>NZ_ADEV01000008.1 GCF_000263635.1 Gardnerella greenwoodii 00703Dmash | reverse complement strand
GGCTCCAACTCCGACGCCAGCTCATAAGCCGCAGCCTGAAAAGCGTATTGGCATGATTCCTAAGACGGGTGAATCGGCGTCGTTTGCAGGCTTGCTTGCAGCACTTGGTTTCTCGATTGCCGGACTTGCAATTCTTCTTAAGAAGAAAATGACGGAAGAAAACAATAAGTAAGCACGCTTGTTTTAAGTAACTAGCATTGTTTATTAGAAGATGGCTCTAGCGATATGTTAGAGCCATCTTTTTTTGAGTGTTATTTTTTAAGTGTTATTTGAGATGTAAGCTTTTTTATTCTCAATAAGAAATAATATGATGCTCCAAGCTCTAAAGTTTCAGAGTACAGAGCAATAGTTTCAGAGTACAGAGCAATAGTTTCAGAGTTCAAGGTCAAGGTTTCATTGTATCCAACACGTGATGAAACTAGATATAATCTCTAAAGTAAAAGGACAAGGTCCAAATACAGCTGCTGGAGTGCTTTTAACTGTAGGATTCGCCCTAGGCTTTTTACTATTGAAACTTTTCCAACCAATACCTTTAAAAGTAAATAGTTTTATTTCTGGCAATATATTAACAGCTAACTCATTGGATATACAAGTAACTTCAATAGCATTAATAGCATGCATAATCACATTACTTGCATATGGTAAACAAATTATTTTTGCATGCCTCGATGAAACGTGTATGCAAGCAAGCGGATATAATTTGCGTAAAACTGACTTTATCATACTAATAATGATTACAGTTACAGTCGTTATAGTGATGCCTGCTGTTGGTTCAGTATTATCTATCTCTCTGATAGTAGGACCTGCAAGCACAGCTATAAAACTTAGCTCATCAATATGGCAAACGGTAATTTTTGCTCCAATACTTGGAATTATAGCTGGAACTTTAGGTCTCTATTCAAGTATTTATTTAGGTCTATCTTCCGGAGGAATGATAACTGTATTTTCTGCAATTGTTTATATAGTTTGCGTAATTATTTATCACGCAAAAAACATGATAATAAAATTTATACAAGCAAAAAGAGATGTTACTCAAATGGCATAATTGTAAAAAGTTACTTTATAACATTCTCCTATATCGTGGGGCTTAAATCTAAGCCCCACTTTTTATATTAAAAACTATTTTTTCAAATAAATAAAAGTCAAAGACTTTACATATTTAACGCTTATTCTTAGCTAAAATACCTGTTTTTAATATCATTCGTAAGCATGCACTGAACAAAAAAATACAAAACAATATATTGCATATAAAAGGTGAAATACTGCGCGCAGTTATTGCGCCTAAGTTTACAGTAAATGTCGCAAAAATACCGATAATAATTCCTTCAGTAAAATGAGTATAATGGTAACGAGCATTAGCAATACTACCACTTATA
Source organism: Gardnerella greenwoodii 00703Dmash (assembly GCF_000263635.1). Lineage (GTDB taxonomy): Bacteria > Actinomycetota > Actinomycetes > Actinomycetales > Bifidobacteriaceae > Bifidobacterium > Bifidobacterium greenwoodii. The sequence goes on along the minus strand of NZ_ADEV01000008.1, from coordinate 103,430 downwards.
GCTGTAGGAAGCGTGACAAGCAAAGCAGTTCCTCTTGCCATAAGGTCTCCCATGCCGAGCAAAAGTTGCACGCATGGCACTATAATTCCTCCGCCACCAACGCCTAAAATACCTGAAAAAATACCAGAAAAAACGCCTATAAATATAAGACATATAGCTTTTAAAAAACTAACATTAAAATCTACATTTCTTAACGGAATCCAAACTTGACTAGAACATATAACTAGTAATACAAAAAGTGTAAAACACCAAGGAAATATTTTTTTAGGCAAAATATGTGAAAAATATACCCCAATTTGTGATCCGAAAACTGAACCTATTATTAGAAAAAATGCTGATAAAAATGACACTTTGCCGTCTAAACCGTAAACAATGCTTCCACAAAGCGACGTTATAATTATGGCAACAAGAGAAGTAGCAGTAGCATGACGCTGATCAAATTTCATAAAAACAGTTAATGCAGGAACTATCACAATTCCCCCACCTACAGCGAACAATCCTGATAAAAAACCTGCTAATAGTCCAATGAAAACGATTAAAACAATATTATGGAAATTATATTTGGTTTTAAAAATATTTCTCAACATATATCTTTTCTTCACAAATTACCTCCTCGTACTTTATCCACTACTTTTACTAGATTATATGAAAAATAGAATATTTCCATATTAGTTCAATTGTAATTTATGTATTTATTTATCTAATTAACGTAAGTAATGGATAATAAGAAGTTTATCGCAGAGACGAAAGATGTTCGTTTAACGGTGAAACGCGCTGATACCTTTGGCGTGAGCTTTGTTAACTGTGAACAAGATATGTTGAGGGTTGAGGAAGCGCAAAATGTTATAAGGCTTATTCAAACTAAAAAAGTCTCAGCTTCGAATTGGCTGAGGTGGTTTACTCAGGGTATGCCTGAAATTGTTGTGAGTTTGCCACATGATGTGGAAGTTTGTGAGGTTGAATCTGATTCTAATCAAGTGCTCATCACGGATATTGAGATTGGTAAGCTTTATGTAGAAGTGAACAATGGCTTTGTATCCACTGGAGAAAGATAAAATTCATATTTAATGAAATTGACAATCAGGCCTTATGGAGGGTTTTATGGCTGAGATTTGGGATGCGTATAATAAAGAATTTAATAAATTAAAGAATATTACATTAGTGAGAGGAGAACCAATTCCTGACGGCATGTATCATTTGGTGGGCGAAGTAATTGTTAAACATATAGATGGGACTTACCTTATTATGCAAAGAGATTTTGAAAAGAAATTCGGTGGAATGTGGGAGTTGACAGCAGGTGGTTCTGCATTGCAATATGAAACACCATTAGAATGTGCAGTAAGAGAATTAAAAGAAGAAACAGGTATTGAAGCTTCAAAAATTATGGAGATCGGAAGATTTGTGCAGGATGTTTACCACTCTCTTTATGTTGAATATCTATGCGTAACCGATTGTAAGAAAAATGCAATTGCTCTTCAAAAAGGAGAAACGGTTAATTATAAGTGGGTAGATAAAAAGAGCCTTTTGGAAATGAGCCAAGACGAGTTAGTATCATCAAGGGCAATCAAACTTATTAAAACAGTAGATATATAAATTCAAGTTTGGCTGTTTGAGGGAAGATATCAACGCTCTATGGTCGAGTGAACAGGATGTTAACGTACTTCGCTTGCGTTGAAAGCACACTGTGCTTTCAACTTGAGCAAGCTCAGCGAATCGAAGTGCATTCGCGAATTATGTTTTAATCGCTCATGCAAGTCGATTCGCCACTTTGCACCCAGGCTGTGAAGTGGTAAAATATAGCTCAAAAGTTAAAATGAGGCCTGATTATTAGTATGTGTACGAGGAGGTGTTTAAGGAATGGATAAGCTCGTTCGTTTTTGCCGTGAAGTAGCGACATTCGGCTTGATGGTTGCCTTAATCGCGATGCTGGTTGCCTTAATATGGGGTGGCACACTTGCTATTAGAATTGGTTTTACCTCTTTTGCTATTGGTGTCACAGTGATCTCGCTTAAGACTGTCCTTCGAAAGACTGATTGATTTTGTTTGGTTCAAGTCAATAGTTGAATATCTCACGTTGGGTGACTATTACTGATTTCTGTCAGTAATAGCCACTTCTTTTTATGAATCTTAAAGTCAGGCTCAATGTCCGTCCTGTTTAGCCGCTTACCCGCGATTGACAAAGGTGCGTGTTACCATAGTTACTAACATGACCAGTTCCGCTACCTGCTTCGGTGGGAGTCCAGGGCTGGTCCTTTTCGTCGGGAGAAGTTGTGACCAGTAAGCCCCTTTTGGCCTATAACCCAGATATTTAACAAGGGAGTTGTTCAAGTGGCGAATAGTAGGAAGTTTGTAGCAAAAACGAAAGATGTTAGCTTAACGGTTAGAAGGGCTGATTCTTTTAGCATTAGTTATGTTAATTGTGAAAAAGATATATTTCATATTGAAGAAAATCAAGATGGTATAAAGCTCGTTCAAACAGAAAAAGTGTCGGCTTTTTACTGGTTGCGTTGGCTTGCTAAAGGCAGTCCTGAGGTCATTGTTGCCTTGCCAGAGAGTGTTGATTTTTGTGAGATTGAAGCTGAGTCTAATCAAGTACTAGTAACGGATATTAAAGCTGACAAGATTTATGCGGAAGTTCATAACGGCAGGGTGGAAGCAAGAAATGTTCAGGCGAATGATGTTTTTCTAAAGTGTCTTAATGGTTCTGCTGTGGCGAATAATGTTAAGGTTGTTGCTTCTTGCATGGTGGATACGTTAAATGGTACGAGTGTTTTAGAAGGAGAAATACCTAAGGATGCATGTCTTGAAGTAGTTTGTGAGAATGGTATTAGCGAGGTTTCTGATAAGAAGAAGGCTAATATTGGGCTCAAAACAGGTGGATGTGCTTGCTACGTTGTGCATTGCTTGAATGGGAAAGCTGTAGTGAAGTAATACTGTTGTGGTGTTTTATGTCTGTCACTGTGACTAGTCGCACGAAATAGTGTTTTGGCATATTCTAAAAATGCTTCGGAATGTTGGAGTATTAGGCTTGGTGGTTTTTAATCCAAGTGTAAAGGTCATTTTCATTTGCTTTGCCTGATGCAACTTTGAGAATAATATCGATCAGTTCTTCATTTGGCAAGTTCCTCATAGACTTTTTTGTTCTTTTTGATGAACATGTTTGATAAAGCCATAACTTCATCGTCTGCTGGAACAGTAACTTTTTCAGTTTTGGCTTTAGGAAACTCTAAAATCACATAGCGCGGAGAGTTGTTTTTTAGTATTACAGCTGAGCCGTATTTATCGACAAGACGAGCAACCTTTGAGAAGTTTTGATTTGCTTCGGAAATAGAAACAAGTGTGTCTGTATTTACATTCATATCAAGAACCTCCATTTTTAGGAGAATTATAGCATATATTTTAGGATAAATAAATCCTAAGTATTTCAAATCTACGTCATAACTATTAACTCAGAAAAGACGTGACAGGTGTCAATCGGAACTCATGGTTTGTCGATTGAAGCTGTATAAATACAACAGTCTTAGGTTGAGCATTAGACGACAACGCTAGCAAAAATACTTGACTAAAATACTTGACTATGACGTTGCGTAATACTTTATTCTAGTGATAAGGAAGGAGGTGAGATAGTGAAAACAGTGAATGAAGTCAGCAAGATAGCAGGAATTAGTATTCGTACTCTTCAGTATTACGACAAAATCGGTTTGTTAAAACCGTCCGCTTATTCGGAGTCAGGATATAGGTTGTATGGTGATGAGGATCTAAAGGTACTACAATCCATTTTGCTGTTTAAAGCTTTGGAATTTCCGCTCAAAGAAATTAAAGAAATAATAACCAGTGAGCATTTCGACAAAGATTTAGCACTGGAACAACAAATCAAATTATTAATCCTGAAAAAAGAGCATTTGGAAAATTTAATTCTTTTTGCAAAGGGATTAAAAGCATTAGGAGGTAACTATATGAACTTTACAGCATTTGACACAAGCAAAATTGATGAGTATGCCAAACAGGCAAAAGAGTATTGGGAAGATACACCGGAATTCAAGGAATTTGAAGCTAAAGAAAAAAGGAGAAACAGTGAGGAAACAAAAATGCTCCATAAACAACTCATGCTGATTTTTGCAGAATTTGGCAAGGTAAAATCACAACCCAGCGATTCAGTTGAAGTTCAGGCTTTGGTAAAGAAACTGCAGGACTTTATTACAGCTAATTTCTATAAGTGCTCGAATGAGATTTTATCCGGACTTGGGAAGATGTATGCTTCTGGTGGTGATTTTACGAAAAATATAGATGCGTTTGCAGGCGAAGGGACATCAGTATTTGTCAACAAGGCAATCGAATATTATTGCAAGTAAGTTTTATAATCGAGTTATTGATTAAAAACACCTAATTAACTAATGTAATGCTCCCAAAAGTTGGACCAAAAATCTAACTTTTGGGATTATTGCAAAAAGGTGCTTTAATTTTCTACCAGAATAAAAAATTGTTTTGTAGAAAATAGATTCTCAAACTTTTTAACGATAGCTTTTCCTATCGTTAAAAGGTGCGCCCACTATCCATAGTGTGCACTAAAAAAAGTGTATAAATACTACGAGTGCTCTCAATGTAGATTGAGAGCACTGTAAATGATGCCAAGCGCAGATTAGCTGGGTGCGCTTTTGCTAATCACGTCTATATTTGTTATTTCGCTGCATTGTTATTTAGTATCCATTGTTATCTCATCTCTTTTTTACCAAATTGTGTTATTGCAATCAAAAATACGAACACAGATATTGCAATTGCACATGGCAAAAATGGGATAAGATTAAATCCGTTCCCTAGTCCAGTTGAAGTAACGGCATGTAGAGAGCGGGAAACCATATATCCGCTGTAACAATAAGGATAAACTATCCAAAGTGGAGTATTTGCTATTAATACGCCAGGAATTACAAGAAGTATATTTAATCCAACGGATAACATTGACTTTTCAAAAAGCACAGTAATCGCCCACATGACTATTACGCTTGGAATCATAGTCAAAAACAGATCTAAACACCATTTTAGTAGATACATAATTGGTAACGTTTCTGTAACGCCTGTGCTACTGGTTGCAAACAATCCTGCTATAACGAATACTGCGAAAAATACAACCATTTCCATAAGCAAATAAAATAACAGTACGCAAAATTTTGCAGCAGAAATCGCGTATCTGCTAACAGGCAGAGCCAACATTTTTAATATGCCGTTATTGCTTGTTTCACGTCCTGCAATCATCACGCAAATAACAATCATACTAAGCGGAAGCAGATAATATGAGTAGACTAATGCGCTTTGAATAAACATAGCAGCCCACGCGTGTGTATATTCTGGAGTGAAGTATCTATGCAGACTTGCTACACCAGATCCAACCACAATTAGCGGTGCAATAAAAATCAAAGGAACAATTTTACTCCGCTTTACTTTCTTAAATTCAATTTTAAGAAGTTCAAAAAATCTCATTTTCATAATCTCCTTATTCGTAGTGCAGCTTCTTAGCTGCCCACAATCCAGAACATAAAAACAGAAGTGTTTCAACTATTGATACGATTACGACCGTAATATTAGGCTGCGCGCTCATGGCAACTGCTGGTTTTAACATAACGATAAAAGGTGATGCCATAAAAAGCACGATGTCTGACGAAGCCAATGCCATGCCGCTTAAAAATCCTGCTACACCAATTCCAAGCGTCACCCACATGTTTTCAAATCGTGATGATACAAAAATCATAAAGGACAATACAGGCATTGACGTAATAAATGAATATGCGGCAAAAGATATAAGAGTACTTACATTAAACGTGCCTTGTGGCAAATCTGTTACACCGATTTTTGCAAGTGCTAAATTTTGTATGCAAATAGCGATTAGTAACAGAACGGTCAGCAACATAAATTTGCATAGGTACATAGTTGGAACACTCATAGGAAGCATATGCATCTTTTTTACTGCATTTCCTTTAAATTCCATGTTGTAGATAATGCATGCGGCGACTATTATGCCGAACATGTTTAACACCATAATCATGCCGTAAAGCTGTGTAAGAAGAATATCCATAGGAGCTAAAGGCAGGTTTAATAATGTATTTTTTCGCACAATGAAATTTACAAAAGCGTACGCTGCTCCCATAACGCCAATAGCAATCATAAGAGCTATAAAGCCAGTCCTCTTGCATTTTTTGAGTTCGGTTACAAGCGTTTTCATAGTCTTGCACTCTGCTTCCTGATCTTATTGTCTTCATCAATCATGGATAGGAACATATCTTCCAAATTGTCGGAAGCAAAACCAGATTGTAATGCATGATGTCGTAGTTCATCTAAACTACCTTCAAATAACAAGTGTCCGTGATTAAGTATTCCAATATCATCTGCAATAAGCTCAATTTCGGATAGCATATGAGAAGAAATAAGAATCGTGCAATCGTAAAGATCTGGCAGTGACTTAATCAGATTTCGGATTTCGTGTATACCAGATGGATCGAGTCCATTTGTTGGCTCATCTAAAATCAAAATAGGTGGTCTACCAAGCAATGCTCCAGCAAGACCAAGCCTTTGTTTCATGCCAAGCGAATATTTTTTTGCAAGACGGTCTCCAAACTCGGAAAGACCTACTAATTCTAATGCGTCATCAACTGCACTCTTAGGTAGTTCTAAAATGCGACGTATAATGTCAAGATTTTCTCTACCTGTTAGATTTGCATAGAAAGATGGTGATTCAATAAACGAGCCTATTTCTTTCAAAATAGGTATGCGGTCAGCAGGAAACCGCTTTCCGTCGATTGTAAATACGCCTTTTGTTGGAGCTGTAAGTCCTAGGAGCATTTTCATTGTTGTAGATTTTCCAGCTCCATTCGGTCCAAGAAAGCCATAAATGCTACCTTTGCGAATATGGAGTGAGACATCGTTAACAGCAATAAATGATTTATATTTTTTTGTTAAATGTTCTGTTGTAACAATATTGTTCATGGCAATATCTCCTTTCAGGATTTATGATATTGCGTCAACCTTTCTACAACATTCTCTTCACCTTACATCTACCTTACATTTTTATGCGAGGTCAAAAAATGAATATTCACATGGCATAATATATGTTAGGGGGCGCTACATGAATCGGAATGATTATTTGTTGAACAAGCATCTTCTGCTTGTTGATGACGAGCAGGAACTTTTAGATATGGTTGTATCCATATTAAATGAATACGGTTTTCATAATATAACTACTGCAAAAAGCATGAAAGATGCCGTAGAAGCAACACAAACATTACGTCCAGAATTAGCAATACTTGATGTTATGCTCCCTGACGGTAATGGATTTGAGTTAATGGAGCAGTTAAAACAGTATAGTGATTGTCCTGTTTTGTTTCTTACTGCTTGTGGTGAGGATGAAGATAAGTTTAAGGGATTTGACTTAGGAGCAGACGATTATATTGTAAAGCCTTTTCTTCCAAAAGAGCTAACTTTTCGCATTATGGCAATTTTAAGACGAAGCTATAAGAGTGAAAATCCTGTTGTTAAACTGGAAAATAGTCAGATTGATTTTTCTTCTGCCCAAGTAATAAAAAATAACGAACATATTCCGCTTACAGCCAAAGAACACGATTTGCTTTCTGCTTTATATAGAAATGCGGGACGTATCGTAACAATTGACGCGTTATGTGAAGCTGCATGGGGTGATAATCCTTTTGGATATGAAAATTCTTTAATGGCGCATATACGTCGTATCAGAGAAAAAATAGAACTCAATCCATCGCAGCCTGTTTCATTGGTAACAGTAAAAGGTTTAGGATACAAGCTGATTGTGGAGTAAAGCAGAATGAAAAGCATACCAAAACTAATACAACGTTTTATAGGTATTTTTCTACTAAGCTCTGTGCTCGTAGTATTAATGAATATTATTGCGTTTGTTATACTTATAGGGAATTACACACCCGATAAAGAGATGTCCCCTTATAGTATAGCAAAAGAGACGGGAAAAGCATTACAATTATCCGCAAGTGGGGATTATGCATTATCAAAAAATATGTCTTCCAAATTGACAAATTCTGGCGCATGGGCAATTTTGATTGATAATAATACGTTAAGAGTAGTATGGAAAACAAAAGACGTTCCTGCAACTATTCCAAACGATTATACTTTGTCTGATATAGCTAATTTGAGCGTTGGTTATATTGATGGTTATCCAACTTACACGGGTGATAATAAGAATGGAGTTGTTGTAGTCGGATTTCCGCATAAAAGCTTTTGGAAACATATGCGACCAAGTTGGAACTACAGTTTAATCTCAAATTTTCCACAGATTGTTTTAAGCGTATTATTTATCAACATTTTGCTGATTCTTGGAATTTATTTAATAGCTAATATAAAACTACTAAAATCAATTAATCCTATTACAAAAGGGATACAACGTTTATCTAGTGGAGAAAGCGTGCATATTCCAGAAACAGGAGCACTTTCAGAAATTTCATCTAACATAAATTCTGCTTCCGATATTTTGCAAATACAAAAAGAACAATTGAGAAAAAAGGAGACTGCAAGAGCGAATTGGATAGCTGGAGTTTCACATGATATTCGTACTCCGTTATCTATGGTTATGGGGTATGCAGGACAGTTAGAAAATTCTCTCCATATTTCGCAAGAAGATCGTAAAAAAGCGACGATGATTATTAAGCAAAGTGCAAGAATGAAGAATTTGATTAATGACCTCAATCTGGCTTCAAAACTTGAATACAATATGCAACCAATTATGAAAAAAGAAGAAAATGTTGTTGCTGTTGTTAGGCAAGTTGTTGTGGACTTTATGAATATGGGTATGCAAGATGAGTTTTCGATTAAGTGGGAAACAGGTGCTAAATTGACTGTTTGCAATATTAATGTAGACAAAGATTTATTAAAACGAGCAATATCTAATCTTATTCAGAACAGCATATCTCATAATGAAAATGGGTGTACGATTTATGTATCCGTTGCTGCAAATAATAACAATTGTATTATTTGTGTTGAGGATAATGGTATAGGTGCTTCAGATGAAAAAATCGAAAAGCTTAATCATGCACCGCACTATATGATTTGCGATACAAGTACTGCAGAACAGCGGCATGGTTTGGGTCTGCTAATTGTTCAGCAGATTATTAGCTCTCATAACGGAACGGTTGATATAAGTAAAAGCAAACATGGTGGGCTTAAGGTCTCTCTAACGATACCGCAGAACATATGAATTAATCTTGTGCAGCATGCATGAACGACAGTTTAATTTAATATATTGCCTTTTACATTTCCTTGATAGAAGAGCGGAATTAAACCATTTATAAGCCGTAACAGCGTTGTTTTTTACTAGCCAAACCCTTAAAACTGTGGGATATAGGCAAACAGTTTGCGGTATGTGTTTATTAGAGCTCCTTTTTGTAATTGGCCCTTTTGGGTGGCAAACTTCGCTGCCTAGAGAATCTGCAAAAATGCGCAAAACTCTGACGCAAAGTGACTCGAATAGAAAGCCGATGGCGAACTTTCATTCCGACGATTGGCGAACTTTCATTCCGACGATTGGCTTTGTTTAGAAATATGGCTGTAAGGACTAAATGTTAAAAGGTTTAGTGTGTGGTGGATTTAAGCTCACTTCTCGAGATTCTAGATGTGATTTTTTGCTATTCTTCTGTCGAGTGGTTGTGCGCTCTAGTTGCTTATATTTTGGGGAACAAATCGGTGTAAAAATTGTAAAAAAGTTCCCTACACTGTTTGATTTCTCATGGTAGGGGCTTGTTGGTTATTCCAGAAAATAATGTTCCTGAGTTTAAGAAGTTGCTTGTTGAGTATTATGAGGGTGAAGATTTGCAGGTGATTGCTTCGTTTATGAGGGAATATTGTTGGAGGTGTTAAACGTGCGCTATTATGTTGGTTCTTCTGGCTTTGTGAACCTTGCTGTTTATGAAAGAGTATAGTTTGCTAGTAAATGAAGAAATTAGTGTCGATAATCTAGACAAATTAGTACGAAAAAGTAATATATTTATTAAGATTATTACAGTAATCAGAGCGAATAGGAGATCTTGTTTACTTAATAGTCTGTTTTATAATCATTTGATACAGAGTCGTGTTAACGAAAAGGAGGCTAGTAGTGTTATGAGGAGTAAAACTATTTTTTGTAAAAACATTTTTCAAAGTTGTCTTGTTATGCTTCTGCTGCTAGGTTCTATCTTTTCTCTTGCGGGATGTGCTGATGATGAGAAGGCGGAGCTTGCGTCGTATCATTGGGAAACAGTAGAGGTATCTCAGAAAGAATATCGCCTACCAGACGATTACATGAATAAAGGTGAACTGTATCTCTTTGTGTCACGAGACGTTCTTGATTCTCATTATGATTTGTCTAAAGTCACTCTTGGAGATAAGCCCATCAAATTAGTTGACTCACAGTTTAATTTGCCTAGTTCAGGGTATAAAGCTCTATTTTTAGTTGGTAAATTTGATTTAAAAGACAAGCCAAGTTCTGATGTTCTTAAAGTACCAGGACTTAATAAAACAGGTAATGTTGCTGTAGGTTATAAGAAGAAATAGTAGTATTTTGCACTAAATGCTTAGTGTGAATGTTGAAAGTGTTTATATCAGTCGAGGAATCCTATTCATGTAAATTGTGTTGCAATATGCGATACAATAATTTGTGATGTGTGTATGGAGGTTGATTGATATGGCAGTTACTAAAACAGCGAATGTGAATGTGAGAATACAAGAAAATATTAAGCAGCAGGCGGAGCAGATTTTGGAAACTATTGGAATTCCTAGGGCTACTGCTATTGACATGTTTTATCGTCAAATCATTCTTAATAAGGGTATTCCGTTTTCGCTTACTATTCCGAAGTCGCTTCCGGCGCAAGATGATATGGATGAGAAAACGTTTAACGCGTTTATGGCTAAAGGTTATGATCAGGCGGTTCGTGGTGATAGTTATCCGATAGATGATGTTTTTGAAGAGCTTGAACGATGATTGGAACAGAAAAATGTCAGATTCATCGATGAAAGAGAAGGAAAAGCAGGAACATACTCCCAGAGAGGAGAAAAATCCACTATATTGTGAATCACATGAGCAAATATGTGAGAACCTTAACAGTGCAAATAAGGAATTGCCCAAGTATAAGGTTTTACAATTGAGTGCGGAAATCTTTTCCATCTTAATTATTGTTGGAACTGCTTTTATGGCGTCCAATAAGCTACAGCTTTTTGGATGGATCACTTATTGTTTTGCAATTCTGTTTCTTGTTGTAGTTTCTCTTATTTGGGTTATTTGTGTTATTTGGCAGCGCAATATACATAGTCGTTTTAGGAGTGCAAATGTAGATTGTAACAAATCTTTTCTTAGCTATGGCAAGCAACGGTGGAAGGGTAGAATCTCGCTGATTCTTTGTTGCTTTTTTGTGTTAAGTGGTATTCTAACTGCATTCTTTGGAATAACTGCGGTACGTCTTCCAAATCAGTGGCTTTTGCAGACTTGGGTATATGTTATATGCGCTGCAATGCCAGTTGTTTGGATGATTACGATTGCTCTTGTATGTGTCTTCTATAATCTCTATCTTATTTCGCGTGTACGGAAGATAGGTATAAGAATTGTACTTCGTTGTCTACATGTTATGCTTTGTGTATTGATTATCTTAGGTCTTGGATTTTTTGACGTTTTGTTTATTGTTGGCAGATATTCTGTGAAACAAAATCATAATGGTACATACACAGAGCACGTGGATGACATGTATGCTCCTTTTGAGTATTATCTTTATAAGTCTGAAGGCCCATTTTTCCTTAAGTATCTTCGACCAATGAAAGATTCAACTGATACTGATCCAAAAATAAGTGAATCTGAGTGGTATCGCAGAATTGATCGTAATAACAGGAAAGATACAAGATTAAAGGTTGAAGAGCCAGATAAAAATTCCGATTTGCATGATTCCGCTGAGCATGATTTAGAATCAAAGAAGGAAAGAAATGCAGCGCTTAAGATATTTGATAAGTATTTTGCGGCACAAGGATTTACGTTCAAGGAGAACTATACTGCCAAGGGGAATATGTATTTTGTTTTGAATGAAAGCCGTTCGGACATTACTTATCTGCAGTATAACAGGGACTCTCAGGATGGAAAATGTGGTCTTTATATTCTGTTTAAGGCTTCAAAATCTTCAAATGGAAGCTGGTCGCCGAGTGATGCTGATATGCAGAGCACCTATACTTATGAATATAGCACTGGGCTAATTGCAAAGAGCAGTAGGGCATATTGGTAGTAGGGCAGATTGGTTGTATGTCAGAATCGTTGGATGCCAAAATCGAAGAGTATCTGAAGATTGCCAGATAGTGATTGCCAGATAGTAGAATCCATATTTGCGTGCTCTAGTTGCTTGTGTTTTTGGGGAACAAATCGGTGGAATAATCGTAGAAAAGTTCCCTACATTATTTGCATTCTTATACTGTTACAGTTGGTAACTATAGTGTTTCACCTTGTTTCTTTTTCCGCTGTAAATTATTTGTTAGTTTGTAATTAGGCGGTATCTAAATCAAATGTTTCAATACTAATTTGGTTTCCGTCAAGTAATTTCATGATGTGTAATAACTGATTTGAAAGGAGTTGTGTCATGAGTAGTGTTATATCTTTGGGAGAAAAAATTAGAAAGGCTCGTCTGGAAGCTGGGTTGACGCAGGAGGAGCTTTCGGAATTATTGATGGTATCTCGTGCTGCTGTAGCAAAATGGGAAACGAATCGGGGTTTGCCAGATATAGAGAATCTGAAATTTATTGCATCTGCTCTAAGCGTGAGTGTTGATTATCTTTTGGATGAGAACAATAGCGTTGATTTTTCTATTACTAAGAAGCCTATTAATCTCAATAAATATGGTTTCGACGGTAGGTTGAGCAGTTTTAAGAAGCTGAAAATTAAAGAGCAGATTGTATTAGATGAATATCCTGACTCAGAAATCAATATGCTAACTGTTGTTAAGACTTATAACAGTTCATCTGAGAAAATGGTGGATAATTTTGTTGGATGGTTTTCTACTCTCCTTGGAGGATTGCCATTGTTTGGCATATATGATTTCAGTAAAGCTGTTGCCACTCTTGTGGCTGATCAGTATTATTTGGTGGATAAAAAAGATAAGCAGTATTTCGTGCTTATAACTGATGAGTATATTATTAGCAGAATTATGGGAGTGGCGTTTAATAGTAAAAAGTTCCGTATTGGAGATAAAGAATTTATGAAAGTTGGTTTGCTTCGTAATAAGTAGTAAATGGGTGGGTGGGTCTGGTTTTAATATTTTTTCTCATAATATTTGTTGATAAAAAACATGATTAATGGAGAAAAGGCGACTGAAATAGCTAAAAGAGCAGCTGGAAAATATGCTTTTGTGATAAATGCAATTATGGCAATTATTCCCATTAGGTGCATCAGTATGAATGCCATTGTTGCATTTACTTTATCTTTTATTTTCTCGTTTCTTTCATCGTTCACATTTATTTTGTAGTTGTGGTCTTTTTCCATCATCTTATAGTGCATGATTTTTACGTGTGAAAGTGAGATAATTGCAACAAAAACAACTGACAGTACAATTTCTACGGATTCGTTCAGTTTAAGAGTCAGTGCAAGAATTAGTCCGCAAATTCCTATTACATATCCTATGTACCAAAAATTCTGGGTTTTCTGTTTTTTCATTTTTTATCTTCCTCGTAGATAAATATTTCTTCGATTGTTAAATCAAAGTACTTAGCAATTTTGTATGCCAATATGATTGACGGGTTGTATCTTCCATTTTCCAAAGAACCGACTGTTTGTCTTGATACTTCGAGTGCGTCGGCAAGTTCTTCTTGGGTTATGCCTTTTTCTTTTCTAATTTGTTCAAGTCTATTTTTCACATTACATTCTCCTTCCTAACGGAAAGCTAGCTTTACATATAAGATAATCGTTTCGAGAGTAAATGTCAAGGTGACTTTCCATTGTATTGAATAAAGATGTGGTGAGCACTTGTCGTGAGTTTTACTTTGCTTGTGCTGATGTTAATGCAGTGCCATTGCAATGCAAATGCAATGTTGTATAATTGCCGTAAGGAATAAGGGGTGATTGTATGGCGAAAACAGCTAACTTGTATACTCGTATTGATCCGGAGTTAAAAGAGCAGGCAGAGTATATATTGAATTCTTTGGGTCTTCCTCCTTCGAGTGCTATTACTATGTTTTATAAGCAGGTTGTTTTACAGCAGGGGCTTCCTTTTGATGTGAAATTGGGTTATAGAGAGCCGCGTGATGTGAGTTCTATGACTCAAGGTGAGTTGAATGATGAGTTGGAAAAGGGTTATAAGTCAGTTTTATCTGGTGATGTGAAGCCTGCGGATAAGGTTTTTGCGTCCTTGCATAGGGAATTTGATTTATGATTTACACGGTGCACATTTCGCGTGAGGCTGAAGAAGACTTGCGTGGTATTTATGCTTATATTGCGTTTAATTTACTGTCTTTGAAAAACGCGCAGGGGCAGATAAATAGGTTGGAGGAAGCAATATTGAGTCTTGATGAGTTTCCTCTTGCGCATCGTTTAGTTAGTTTTGAGCCATGGAGGAGTAGAGGTTTAAGGTTCATGGCGTGTGATAATTTTCTTATTTTTTATTTTGTTTTTGAAGAAAAGTATGAAGTTGTGGTTTCTCGTGTGCTTTATGGGAAAAGAGATATTGAGAAAGTTATAAATGGTGATTAAACCTTTTAACGATAGAAAGTGGTTATCGTTAAAAAGTGCACGCAATATCCATAGTGTGCACTCAAAAAAGTGTATAAATACTACGAGTGCTCTCAATGTAGATTTAGAGCACTGTAAATGATGTCAAAGGCTGATTAGGTGGGTGCAAGTTTGCCTTTGTGTAGCAGGGATTAGTGAGGGCTATCGTTAAAAGGTTTAATGCGTTGTTGTCAGAGCAAGGCTTCCTATTAGTTTTTTAAGAAGCCAATAGGAACCACGTAAACACCGTCTTTACGGCAATACGCAAAGTCACCTGTTCCAGTTAAAACCATAAGGAAAGATGGCGCGTTCATTTTATCGGTGTCGATTTTATCTTTCATCGCTTTAAGACTTTTTGCACCATCTTCAATGAGTTTGCTGCCTCCGAGTTTAATTTCAATAAGACTGTATTTACCATTTCTTAAATGAATAACCGCATCGCATTCCTGTCCGTCTTTATCTCTGTAGTGATAAACCTCGCTGCCCAGAGAATCTGCAAAAATACGCAAATCTCTGACGCAAAGTGTCTCGAATAGAAATCCGATGGTGAACTTTCATTCCGACGATTGGCGGGTTTTCGTTCCGATGATTGGAGAACTTTCATTCCGACGATTGGCGGGTTTTCGTTCCGATGATTGGCGGATTTTTATTCCGATGATTGGCGGCATCAGTGAAGATGGTTGGAAAGTGCGGTGCAAACATGAGAGAAAACGAATTGGCGGTCAGTTGCGCTCATTTGTCGGCAGAAATTGCGCTTTTAAAGGCAATTGCCAACTGCACTTGCTACTACGCAACTGCTGTTTCAGCTATAATTTCACCATAATCATGATGAATTCTAGTTTGAAATGGAGATGTTTTTATGATTTTAGCAGATAAAATATTGGAACTGCGTAAACAAAACGGTTGGTCGCAGGAAGAATTGGCGGACAAATTGGGCGTCAGTCGCCAAGCTGTTTCCAAATGGGAAGGCGCACAAAGTATCCCAGATATGGAACGGATAATTGCATTGAGCCGTTTGTTTGGTGTTAGTACAGATCTTCTGGTAAAAGATGAAATTGATGTTATGGGGAAGAACGTCAACGCAGATGAAAATGCCTGCCAGGAAGAAGCCGGCGTTCGCATGCGGGTAATTGAGCTGGAAGAAGCCTCCGCTTATATTGCTCACAGAATATCATTTGCCGCCTATGTTGCTCTAGGCGTTCTTCTTTGTGTTCTGGCGGCAATCCCGTTGGTTGGCAGTGATCTTTTGCTTTCTCACACAGTAAATGCGCAAGTCGGTAAAACTATGGGCTTAGCATTCAGTGTTGCGATTATTACTGTAGCTGTAGCTATTTTTATTATTCAGAATTTCCGCGGAAAGCGTTATCAATATTTGGAAAAAGAGGACTTTGAAACGGCTTACGGCGTTGACAGTGTGCTCAAAGAACGCTTGGAACGTTTCATGCCGTCGTATGTGTTGCGGACGGTCAGTGGTGTCGTTTTATGTATGGTTGCCTTTATTTTTCTTATAATTTCGGATATAGCGCCGGAATTTTATCAACTTTCATCCGGCTTTTTTGTAGTTATCGCTATTGCTCTGGTGGCAGCAGCTGTTTATTTATTCGTACAGGCGAATATTGTCCGCTCGTCCTATTGCCGTTTGCTGCAACCGAAGAAAAAAACTGTCTATCCTGCAAAGATTAGCCTATTCCTCCAAGCTTACTGGCTTATAATTGTCTGCATTTATTTAGCCTACAGTTTCATCACGTCCGATTGGGGAAAAAGTTGGATTGTTTGGCCGTTGGCCGCATTGACTTACGGAGTAATAGAAGTAGTGCTCAAAGCGTGGAGGCTTGGAAAGAAATAAGTGACTTTCGGAGCCGATTTTGTGGCGAATAACAGGTGTTATCCAGGCGAAATATGGTATGCTTGCGCTTATATTACCCCCCCCCCAAGGAGTGAAAGTATGATTAAAAATGTCGTACATATAGGCTTTAACGTCGTGGGTGTGGACATTTTTTAGACAGCCACACCCAGCCTTCTTCTGTTCTCGATAAGATTTATTCCTCCAAGTTATCAAGTATCTTATTTGATGGCTGGTGAAGAGACTCGTAGTAGGGAATTTGGTGTTTATCGATTGGTTAAGGATAATTATCCTAAATATGTTTTATTGATGGATACAATGAATTTTTCGCAAGAAGGTATTATACACAAATATTTACCAGATTTTCTAAAGGAGTAAACTATGGAACATAATTGCGGATTTATTAACGATAAAAAAGCATTTAGGTATAGAGCAGCAGCCATCATAGTAGAAGAAGGTTGTGTGCTATTTGCAGGAAATGATGAGGACGACTATTACTACTCAGTTGGCGGAGCGGTTCACATGGGTGAGACATCAGAAGAAGCCGTAAAGAGAGAAGTATTTGAGGAGACAGGTCTTAATTACGAGGTCGATCATCTTGCTGTCATACACGAGAACTTATTCATCGGTAGCTCCGGCTTAGATGGAGTAGACTTCCATGAGCTTACACTCTACTACTTGATGAAGTCCATGGGCAAAAGAGATTTTATGAGCCAAAGCACAACAGAGTCAGGTGCTAAAGAGACAATGCATTGGTTACCTATAGATGAGCTTGATAAGTTCAAGGCTTACCCTACATTTATGAAAGAATATCTTAAATCGGAGCATAGTGGAATAGAGCATATAATTTCAGATGAAAGATATTAATGAATTCCGCTATTATGGCAAGAGATCGTTACGTGGAAAATTTGATTTAAAAGACAAGCCAGTATCTGATGTTCTTAAAGTACAAGGTATTGATAAAGCAGGTAATGTTGCTGTAGGCTATAAGGAAAAGTAGTAATATTTTCACTCAAGAATCAAGCTATCAAGCCAATCTTAAACCTTTAACGATAGCTTTTTTAATAACCGTTAGCATAATAATGATTGTTATTAGGGATGGTTATTCCAGTAGTGCGTCAATATTTCGTTTGAGTATAGAAGTCTTCGCACTTCCATAGTGTCGTCGATGACAACGTAAAAAACAGAAAAGTTGCGTACGTTAATCCTGTAGTAAGGGTGTTCTTGTGTTTTTTGATTAATTACTTCTTGCGCTATCAAAGACGTCGTCTTTAGAAAGACGCGTAGAAGTGTTTGCGGCAAAAGTATCTGCTTCGTCGAGTTTTCTTTCAATGTCGTCAGTGAGAGTGGAGTATTGTTTGATGCTCATGAGAACCATAGTTCCATAACCGTTTTTTGTAAGGAATACTGGTGTGTTTGAATTTATAACTGTTTCTTCTACTTCTGGGAATTTGTTTCTTAAATCGGAAACTGGACGAATATTAATCATAGTATCAACCTCCTTTTATCAAAAAAGTATCATAATCTTATCAAGATTACAATAGTTATCGCGCTATCGAACTTTTATTCTGACGTTTGGCGAGATATTGGTACGACGATTGGCTTTGTTTAGAAATGTGGTTGTAAAGACTAAATGTTAAAAGGTTTAGCATGCGGTGGATTTAAGCTCACTTCTCGAGATTCTAGATGCAATTTTGCTATTTTGTCAGTTATAACTTATAAATTATCGATTTTGGCATTAAATTTCACTTATAATTTATAAGCGCGGTGAAAATTCCTGGTTCTGGTTCTAGTTTTGGTTCTGTTTTTGTTTTACTTCTGTTTCTTACATTTGTTCGGATCATACATTATTTTCTAGTAAAAGCTGTGATTTATGGAAAAGAAAAATTTTATGGATGCGAAAAGCCTGTACTAATTGAAAAAATAAAAAATTTTTCTTTAATAAAGCTTGTGTGTGTAGTTTTTTTTTAATATTAATGCTATGAAAGCTAAACAGACTATTATGGATTCTAATTTTAATAGAATTACATATTGGGAATAAGGAGCACGTATGCGACTAATTAGACCAGATAAGAAATATATCCAAGGTTATATAGAAGCAAATGAAGAAGATGAAATTTTTAGGCCGAATGCTGAAAGACGTTTTAGAAATTATGAGACAATTGTAGAGAGTTCTTATAACTATGAACATGGTATAAATTTACCTGAAAATTATGTTAGAGCCACTACATTTTGGCTGATAGATAATGAAAAATTTATTGGTGAAATCAATATTAGGCATGAATTAAATTCTTTTTTAATTAACTATGGTGGTCACATAGGGTACGAAGTTAGGCAATCTGAATGTATGAAGGGCTATGGAACAAAAATGCTTTCTATGGCACTTACATATTGTAAAGAGACTTTGAATCTACATAAAGTTTTGATTACGTGCGATGATGACAATATCGGCTCAATAAAAGTTATAGAAAATAATGGTGGAATTTTAGAAAACAAAGTGAAAAATAGCCTATCAAGGGGAAATGTTACAACAAGAAGGTATTGGATTAATATATAGAGGAAAGATGATGAGTGAGACGAATGTAAGGCCAGTGCTTTTCAAGCATGCTTTTTGGGATAATGTGATTATAGAAACTGTTGCTGGCATTTGCACTCTTATTATTTCGCTTCCTGTACAGCAGTTCGTAGGGCACCACGTACTAGGTTGGGAAACTGTGGTCATACTCGCGCTGAGTGTTGTGGTGTTTTCGCTGCTAAGTGCAGCGTATCTGCAGTGGTATAGGCATCGTAGACCGGATGACGGGTATTTGCTTATTGGAATCATCGATTTTGTGCTCAGGCTTCTGGTGACTTCTGGTATTGCTTTATTGCTTGTTTCCAATATCACGTTGCTAAGCATTATTATTGGCGCAGCGATTACCAGTGTGTTGCTGTTTGTTTTTGAAAAGCCTTGGCAGCCAGGTATGACGGATGCGCAATTACAGGAAGCTTCAAAGAAATCGGCTGAGCTTGGCGTTCAAATGCTTGAAGAAGAACGCGTAAAGCGCGCCGAGGTGAGAAACAAGATTGCATTACAGCATGCGAGCGCAGGTAAAACAGACACTTCTAGAGGTGTGTCTCTAACATTCTCCTCGTTAATCGTTGCAAATATGCTGATGGAATCAGTATGCGATGTTGTCACATTTTTGCTTGCATTGATGCTGCAATGGTGGATGCTTGGTGCTATCGCTGGCTGGCGCACGCTACTCGTCATGTTCTTGGGCAATATGCTATTTTCTTGCGCGGCTGCTGCGGTTATGGTTCTGATGGGCGCATTGAAGGCTGATCAACAGAAATGCCTAACAAAAAGTTGGCCTTTCTTGGTTATTGTTGTACTGCTTAGACTACTGATCTTTGGTGTTCTCGCTTGGCTTCTTACACCGAGCTTGGTATGGGTAAGCGTAGTCGTTGATATTGTGCTTACCGATATTGTTCTCGTTATCAAGCAGCACCCATGGAGAAGAACCGCAGTAGCAGCATAAGATTTTATAAGACTGTTTTCTTCTCTTTTGAGCAAAAGGCTCTACGTGCGTGGGGACTATAGTGTTGATGTCAAGGTCTGATTAGATGGGTGCAAGTTTGCTCTTGTGTAGCAAGGCTTGGTGAGGGCTATCGTTAAAAGGTTTAGCGTGCGGTGGATTTAAGCCATTTCCTCGCGATTATTTACGTTAGAATGAGTCGCGCTAATCAACTGTAACAATTCTAATATCACAATGTACTAATTAGTACAAACCCCCTTGATTCCTGAACAACTTTTAGTACAATAGTACATGAAGGGGTTAGGGGGAAGTATGAATCCGCATTATAATCAAAATTACACTAGAAAGCAGATTGAAGATGTTCTTTCGATGATAAAAGAATGTATTGATGCTGGTCGTTTTAATATCGCAATGAATGAAAATCGTCAGGAGAATATAGATTTCATCAACGAATACAACATTTATCCAAGGAAGCGAAAAGAAATCTTAATGCAAATTTCAGTTGATGATTTTTGTCATAGTCTACAAAATATGAAGATAGGATATGAGCGCGAAGTTCTTTATGTTTTCGTTCCTAGAATAACATTGGCTAATGCGTTGGGAAAACAAGAGTTGGTAGACATATATACGAAGTTTAACGTGATTAAAGGTAAGAATGGAAGAAGAACAATTGTGATCTCTTTCCATAAGCTTAATAAGCCTATTAGTTATTTGTTTAGATAGAGAGTTTAAAGGAGAAATTATTATGAGTGTAAGAGTTGTATTTTGTGAAGAATGTAGAGATGAAGTTTCATATACTGTTGAAGAAAAGGAGATGACTGGAACTATTCGTGGTGTTCAGTATCACTATGTTGGCAGGGAAGCAAAGTGCGCTAATTGTGGAGCATATGTAGATGTTGAAGAAATTGGTGAATCTAATTTGAAAGCGCTTTATGATGTTTACCGAAAAGAGAATGGTATCGTTTCTCTTGAAAAGATTCGAGCAATTCCTGAACGTTATGATATTGGTAAGCGTCCACTGTCAATACTTTTGGGATGGGGGGAACACACGCTTACTCGTTATGCAGATGGTGATATACCGACTCGGCAATATTCTGAAACTTTGAATCGACTATTTGATGATCCTGCTTATTATCTGAGTATTTTGGAGGAAAATAAGGGTCGATTGATGTCTCAGCAGACTTACGAGAAAAGTTATAAAGCTGTTTCGGCTTTGATTGGCAATAATGGCATGCTTGATGGCAAAATAAGTGAAGTTGTTGCATATCTTTTAAATCAGTGCGAGGATATCACGCCATTAGCGTTGCAGAAGAGTCTTTATTATATCCAGGGATTCTTCTATGCATTTTTCAAAAAGTACATTTTTGTTGAGGATTGTGAAGCTTGGGCGCATGGGCCTGTTTACAGGGATATTTATGCGAAGTATTCGGATTATCATTTTGATCCGATTTCAAAGGTTGAATCATTTGATTCTTCTATATTTACTGCTCAGGAGAAGGCTATTTTAGATAGTGTGATCCGAAATATTTGTTGTTATAGTGGAAAGATTTTGGAAGACTTCACTCACAATGAATCTCCATGGATTAATACTAGGGGGGATCTTCCAGATGGTGCTTCTTCAAATAAGATTATTGATAAACAGATGATTGGGGATTATTTTATGAAAATTAAAGAGCAGTATGGTATGAATTCTCCTAGAGATATTCAGTTGTATACGAAAGCTGTGTTTGCCAATATGTAAGGAGTCTTTTATATGGAACGAAGCGAACACCATGTAGTTCATAACCCGAATGGTGGATGGGATGTAAAACGAAATGATTCACAACGCGCAAGCATTCACACTGCAACAAAAGTTGAAGCATTAAAAGCTGGCAGAATAATCAGCAGAAATCAGGGTACTGAATTTATTGTTCATGGTATGGATGGCAGAATTCAGAATTCTGATAGTCATGGGAATGACCCATGCCCTCCTCGTGATAGGAAATAATTTTATTATATTTGTTAATTATCTTCAAAAATATAATATATTAGTTTTTAAGACCTTGAGGTTTATACTTCTGGGTCTTTATTATTGTGTTATAGGCTGAAGGTAAATGCCAATATCAACTGAAGCCATCCGGTTTTTGCTATTTGTAGAAATGAAGAATAGCTTATATACAATCAACGTTTAATGACTATGACGTTATGTTTTACAAGATATTTTTGATAAATTTATATTTGCATTTTGTTTGAGTATATAACACTTAGAAGACGTAGATTTGAATACATAAGAATACGAACAAATATGATCCTACTTCATGCATGTTTTTTTTTTAACTAATGATTCTATGTCAAAATCGAAATATAAACTTACGAGTGGTGTAATGCTATACCTATAAAGTAATAATCGAATATTTACTTTGATATATACAATTTTTCAAGGACGTGATTTTGTATGAGTTTCTCACCGTCTAAGTTAACTGTTAGAAAAATTTTTGATGAGAATAGAACATATAATATTCCAAATTTTCAGAGGGATTTCTCTTGGGATAATGATAATTTCGATGATTTTTTCTATGATCTATTTAGATCAAGCGATTTAGATTTTGATAATTTAGAAGTTGATGAAAAAAGTAAGTATTTTTTAGGAATAATTTTATTAATAGGTGATGAAAATCATCCAAATGAGTTAAAACCTTATGAAGTCATAGATGGTCAACAGAGATTAACTACAATTACTTTATTCTTTGCTGCTATTAGAGATTTGATTAAAAAAATTGATAAAAATTATAAGACTGATTTTGATGTAAGGTTACAAGCGAAGATTGCCAGGAGTGGCAAAGATGTTTATTGCCCAAGAATAGTAAATAGTGCATTGAATCCTATCCTTCCTGTAGAGATACTTGATATAAATGATAGGAAAAGTAATGGGGCTTGTGTAACGCCTTCATCAAGGTCTCAAGAAGATCTTATTAAACATTATGAATACATTAAAACTAAGTTACTATGTAAGTCGAATGTGCTATCTGCAATAAATGATAAATGTAAAGTACATAAAAATTTATCAGAATTTAGTGATGATGATTATATTAGAATACTAGAGAATTTTGGTAAGCACCTATCAAATTCTGTGATTATATGTATTTTTAGTGATGAGAAAGAGGAAGCATATACACTATTTAGGAATCTAAATTATAGGGGAAAGCATTTAAGTCAATCAGATTTGATTAAGAATGAGATTTACTCTTTAATTGCTAAAGGTGACTGTGATGAATATGTATATACTAAATGGAAAAATATAGAAAATAATATATATAGTGCAGAAGAAAGTATAGAAAAATTTATTTATCACTACATGTGTGGTAGATATGCAGGTATTATTACTACAAAACTTTTTGAAAAATTCTCTAGTAAAGTTCATGAGAATGATTGCACTGAATTTTTAGAATCGCTTGAACGTTCTTCTGAATATTACAAGGTGTTCACAAAACCTAATGATAACGATACTGTATTCGACATACATAACTACTTTAAAACTGATAATAATCAAGAACTGAAAAGATACTTTGAATTCTTTAAAAATATTGGTATATCTCAGCTAAGGATTTTGCTAATTAGTTTATTTGAATGCAGAAAATATGAATACATAAGTAATAGTACTTTTGCTAAATTTATTAAGATTTTAGCTCTGCATCAGTGTCTGCATGTTCTTGTTAAATCTCCTGCGAATAAGTTAAATTCCGTATACTCTAAATGTTCGCGAAAATTATTAAATCTTAAGGAAGCAGAAGATCAAAAAGCAGAAGATCAAAAAGCAAAAGATAGTAAAGCCATAGAAATTCTTAATAGCAAAGCCGCAGAAATCCTTAAAGATTTTTCAAAAGATTTAAATGCGAAGATTCCTGATAAAAATATAGTAATTCATGCTGATCTGGAATATGATTGCAGGCCATGCAAAGAAAATAGTTTTTCTAAGAATAAAAATCGTGAGATTATTCGTTTTATTCTTTCTGAACTTTCAGAAAAAGAACAAACTAAAGATACAAATAGAGCTAATGATGGATTAGGATTTATTCATAATTCTACTTTGGAGCATATTATTGATAGACAATCAGGAGAAAAGAATATATATAGTATTGGTAACATACTTCTACTAGAGAGAGACATTCATAAAAATGTATGCGAAAGTAGAAAGAAAGAAATGTATGAGAAGTCAAGGATTACTTTAACTCGTAGATTCTTTGATGACTATAAAGATTTCGATTCTGAAAAGATTCTTTATAGGAAAGAGCGTTTACTCGAAGATTATTACAATCTTGTGAAAGAGTAAATACAAATTTATTTACAATTTATAATTGTTTACAAGGCGTTGAGTACTTGTGATAGTTTCGCTGCTCTTCGCCTTGTTTTTTAATACATTCTTAAGTTACGGGTTAGCGTGTAATGCGTACTTCTGTAAAGTTTAATTTTCTTAATAAAGTATATTCAAATGTTGCTATATGAGAGATTATATTCCAAAAAATTATGTAAATTAAGTTGGTGAATATTTTGAAATATAAATAGTAGGATTATTTTTTAGCGGATGTCAAACTACAAATCGTATACAACAACTTTTTGTACATTTATTACGTTTACATATCAAATAAATCTGCGTGTCTACCAGTGTCGATAAGTGTGAGTGTGAGAATATATGCGTTCGTGAACTTAACGTTGTACATCAGTCTTGCAACAGCGCTTTCTTAAGGTCTTCCATAGAAGAATACGATGGTACGTTAGGGTCTCTGGAAATTCTTTTGGCTTCTTGCATAGCGGCCAGTGTTTCAGCATTGAACTTTGGGATTTCTACTTTAAAAGGAAGTCCTCCATGCAAAACGCACTGACGTAAGAAGATGTTTACGGCACTTGACATATCGATGCCGAGTTTGCTAAACAGTTCATTTGCTTCTGTTTTGACATTACTATCAATACGAATTTGAGTAGGACTTGTTGCCATAATATTAGCTCCTTTTAAAGCGATTATGATACAATCAGTATACGTTGTCAAGCAATAAAGAAGAAATAGTAATATTTTGCAAATGTTAAACAAATGTTTTGTGATTGCTTATATTTGAGTTTTTGACGTAATGCTCATATAATTTTCCACGTAAAGCACATTTAAGTTTATGAGGTGTTGCGCTATGACTGTCCAAATGATCGCTAGTCTTCAGAACGGTTTGAAAGGCATATAAAAGCACATAAAACAGCTTAAGATACATATTCTTTAGCAGTATTAAACACGCATTGCACATGGTGTTTTGTCATTATGTTTGCACATGCGTGCTAGTTTTTCTGTGGTTTTTGCACGTTTTTGCATGTTTTTGCGCGTTCTTATCGTTCTTGTAAGTAAGCGTTATCTTTTTATCTAACTGATTTTCATTGTTGAAATTTATTCAATAACAGTAAGAATTAAGGTTTAATAACAGTAAAAATTAAGCTTTAATAACAAGTAAGAACGAAGCAATAATAATGAATAATAATATAGAAGACGCAACTAATAGTCGCGATAAGAATAATAAGCAGTCAACTAGCAACTTAATATTGCGTATTGATAATGTAACAAGATCTTATTCTCGTGGATTCGGTCGTAAGAAAACAACTCGCCAAGTTTTACATAACGTATCTTTTGATATTTATTCTGGTGAAATATTTTGCTTGCTTGGTCCGAATGGTGCAGGTAAAACAACTACTGTAAAAATTGTTGGTACGTTGTTAGCTCCTGATAGTGGTAGTGTTCGTATTGCCAGTATTGATGCTGTGAGTAATCCTCGAGAAGCACGTAAGCACGTGTCGTTACTTCTTGGAGGTGAGCGAGGATTTTATCAAAGGTTAAGTGCATTAGATAATCTTCGTTATTTTGCGGATCTTTCCGCTGTTCCGTATAGGGAGCAAGGGAAGCGTATTCACGATGCTCTTGAGCAAGTTGATTTACTTGATAAAGCTCATGATGCTGTTCAAACTTTTTCAAGGGGAATGTGGCAGCGATTGCATATTGCTCGATCGCTGGTTGCTAGAACGGATCTTATGCTTTTAGATGAGCCTACTACTGGTTTGGATCCTGAAAATGCTAGGAAAGTACGTGAAATTATTCATGCTTTACGAGATCAAGGAATAGCGATTTTGCTAACTACGCATGAGATGAGTGAGGCTGAAAAATTAGCTGATACTGTTGCTGTAATAAATCACGGTAATATTATCGCTCAGGGAAGTGTTCAGCAGTTGGCTTCTTTGCAGCATATTGATCATGTAACAATGTACGCGTATGACGGTGAAGTATCAAGCGGAACTCCTAGTGTTAAGGAAGAATTGCAAAAACTTGATGGAGTGTTGTGGTGTGATGTTTTTGAATCGCATGGAGTGTTAAATATTACTATCGCGTGGAGTAAAATATTATCTCAAGAACGAAATATTAAAATTCCTGTTGATGGGATTACACGTTTAGGTGATCGCGCTGCAAGTTTGGAAGAAACGTATCTTGCTATTGTGCAAAATGATAATATTTCTGCATCAAATATTTCTACTTCTTCTGCTGCTACGCCGTCTTCTTCGCCGTCCTTACTCCCATTAAGTAAGTAGGAGGTTTAATATGAATACTTCTACTCGTTCATACGCTTTTGTGATTCGTGGCTTGTGGTTTCAGCTTAAAAGTTTAGCGAAAACAACGTTTTTCTTGCAAAATGCGATACTTGCTCCAGTATGTTTTGCGTTGATGAAAATTGTTGCATACTATGGTTTTTCTCATGATTGCGCTAATTGTCTTAATAATATTTGGGTTGATTCTTCTATAGCTGGATTATGGTCTGCTACGACTACTGCTGTTGGAATTATTGGATACCAGCGTTATTTAGGAACATTGCAATATTTAACTTTAAGTGTTATCTCACCTTCTGCAGTGTTTCTTCCTATTGTAGGATCCGCAGCTTTACTTGGTTGTATTGGTATGCCGCTTGCGATTATTACCGTTGCTGTTTTCTGCCATGGGTTCTTTATGATAACATTCACGCAGTTAGTTGGATACTTACTTTCTATGCTCGCTTGCGTAGCTTCTGCTGCATTATTATCTGGAATTTTTGTATTATGCCGTAAAGCTACAGTTTATGAAGGTTTGATTTTAATTCCTGTATGGATGCTTTGTGGAATAGTGATTCCTGTAGAATCAATGCCATTGCCAGCTCGCGTTATTGCGTTTATTCATCCGCTCACGTCTGCAGTGTGGGTGGTTCATGCGCAAGCGTTTAATGCTACTACTGTGTTAGCGATTGTGTTATGTGTTGTATTATCCAGCGTTTTGCTTGTTATTGCAGGTTTTATGTTACGTCATGCTATTCGACTTGCAACGCTTAATGGAAGTTTGAACATAATATGATACGAAATAATAATCAGGTTGAAACTATGCGAAATAAAATTATTCAAAATAATAAGTACGCTGAATTGCATCAATATAATCAATATTCTCAGTATGGTCACGTAAGTGTTTTATCTAGTATACGAACTGGTGCAAGAGTGAGTATACAGAGTATACCTAGCTTAAATAGTTGGAATACTGCTGTTATCCGTATGATTGTTGAGCCTCTTTTATCCACGTTCTTATACGTTTTTCTAGCTGGAGCTGTAATCGGAGGCTTCAATGGAGCAGCTAGTTATGCGACTAGCGCGGGTTTTAATCATAGTTTGATTGCATCAACTCTTGCTGCTGTTATGGGTGCGTGTTCTATTTCCACAAGTATGACTGTGTCAGAAGCACTAGCATGGGACCGTTTTGAAGGCACAACACCATTCGTGCTTACAAGCGCAAAAGTTGCATTACCATTATGGTTCGGTCGTATTATTGCGCTCGTGACTATTTCTTTGGTGAGTGATGCTGTGACTTTGTTTATAACAATGCTTGTAGTAAGCCCGAGTGCTTTCTTTGTGATTAATATGAGTGCGTTGATGCTGTTGTTCCTTATTGTTCCTGTTGCTTCTACGGGATTTGGTATTGCTATAGCTGCTATAAGCATGATGATGAATGATGTTTATACTATTTCTAACGCGCTTAGTGCAATACTTCCTATTGTTTGTGGTGTGATTGCTCCAATTAGCGTATTTCCTAAGATGATGCAATACGTGTTATATGTGATTCCAGTAACTCATGTTACGCAAGTATCGCGTAGTATAGTTGATGGTTCTGTAAATGTTGGCGTATCGCTACTTGTGATTCTTATTGTTGGTGCGTTGTGGGCAATTGTTGGTGTGATCATATGGAATGTTGGTGTGGCGATTCAACGATGTAAAGGTACTTTAACAAATATAGGATTTTAGGTAATAAATATGTGAATTTAGTTAATTAAATAAGGATTTTATTATCGGGTATAGGGGTGGGTAATACTAAAAGCATATTGATTATTGAGTAAGGTTGTTTAGTTATCTTAAACCTTTAACGATAGCTCGCTTCTATCGTTAAAAAGTGCACCCACTTTGCCCACATATCTGTTTATGTATGGAAATAAAATCTTGTGGATTATCGTATGATTTTGAGTTACAATCACTTTATAGTCTGCATATCTGCATTCTTGTCAATAATTTACATCCCGTCAGTTTTATTAAACTCAAAGATGATTTGTACTCCGAGATGAATAAATATTTGGCGGATGATAGTGAAGCATGATAGTGAAGAGCAGAGTGAAGATTGAGCATGAGAATCGTAGCCGCAATTAGGTAAAGATTAAGTTGTAGAGGAGGCGTAAATGAAGCATATTAAGCATTATGCTTTTTTGACTGTGGTAGTTTGCCTTATGTCACTTATTTCAGGTTGTAAGAATCAGAGTAATTTTAGCGATAATAATAGAGAAGTAAAGACAGAAAATCAAAAGTCTGCAAGGAATGAAAAGCACTCAGAAGGTAATGAAGATGTTGACTGGAAAGAGGTAAGTAAAAATGGTGTTGATGAAACTTTGCTCATAAAAAACATAGATGAAAAGGTTCTCACATATGTGGCTAAACAGTTACAAAATCTATGCGACGAAATTGGTGAAAAGGGGCGCAGGGTTAAATACTATTGGCTGACAGGGCAATGGTATAACGATGTAATATATTCCAAACAATATAATGGTGTTGTGTTGTTAGGCAAAAAAGCAATGAAACCATTATTCCTAATAATATATAAAAGCAAACAGGCTGGAATGTATGAATGGGTTTGTAGTAAAGCGTTAGATAAAATATCTGGTTTTGATTTCTCGGGATTAAATAATGGTGCAGGATGGAGTAATTCTAGAGAATTTTTAAAGGCATTTACCGATAAAATTATTGAACAAAAAATTAGCAAACAAAAAAATTAGCAACTCTCTGTTTACAATTGTCTTGGACGCTTACTGGCAAGGTGAGACTGAGTATTATCAAATCTCTTATTTTTTGATGGCTAGTGAAGAGACTCTTAGTAATTTTAGACTGGTCTCTTGCGGTTTTTAGATGCAATTTTTGCTTTTTTTTTAAACAAGAGTATAGTGTTGTCAAATTTGTCAAATAAGCTATTTGATTTGTGTAGTTTGTAATGAATTATTTAAGTTGGATAGCGATTTGAAGGTAGTTATGCGAGTTTGCATGTAAGCAGCTATGCAAGTTTGCGTTATTTTGCAAGAGTTTTGTGGGAGAGATGGTTGCTGTGAAGTCAATTTTTAGCAAGAATAATATTTTTATTCGTATGAGATCTATTAGTCCTGCATTGCGATGGGCGCTGGTTGGCTTCTGTTTTTCTATGCTTGGCAATCAAGCGTATGAAGGATCGGTTTTGCCTTCGATTATTATTGTGGGTTTGCCGGCTTGGGTGATTGGTTTTCGTAAGACTTTTATGACGGTTGCCGATTTTCTTTCCCCATGCTCTGGTTGGATAGTTGATAAGCTTGGCGGTTTTCGCGCTCTTGCAATGACTGAAGGCGTAGAAGGCGTTCTCAGTTTACTGCCGCTTCTTATGTTTGGCTCTCCTGCGTGGAAGTGGTCGCTGGTGGCTCTTTCTTGCGCATTGTTGATTACTGGTCAAGTGATTGATATTGCTAGCGAAGTTTTCGAAGTTGATGCTGCAGGCGGCGATGACAGCATGATTGTAAACTACAGCGGCATTGTGAGTATTTTGGCGAGTATCACAGGAACTTTACTGGGCTCTCCATTAGGATCTTGGATTGCAAGCTGGTCTATTCCTGCGGTTTTGATTTTCTCGTCCGTGACTTCTTTTGCGGCTTGTGCTACGCGATTTATTATGAAACAAGACATTGCGCAAGCGTCTAACGAAGTAGAGGAAGCGTCGCAAGATGTAGAGAATGAATCGTCAGAATCGCAAGAAAATCGGGAATCGCAAGAATCGCAAGAAAATCAAGCAAATGATGTGTCTAAGAAGTCTACATCTAAGCAATTTACGAATCCATTACTCAAGAGTAAAATCATGCTTCTTTTGGGTTCTCTTTTGGTTGCTTTTATTCCTGCATGTTCTGTTTCCTATATTCTTCTCGGTATCGGTAAACAATATAGCTCTCAATCTTTAACAATACTGTATATTTTCACTGGCGTAGGAAGCGTACTTGCGTCCGTTTTGTATGCGCACTCTTCTCAAAAACTCGGTTTAAGAAAAGTTGCGATTTTGGGTATTGCTGTGAGCTTGCTTGCTTATTGCTTTATGTTTATTAATCTTTTGCCGATGATGTGCTTCGCATTCTTCCTTCAAGCGATTGGCGGAATGCTACTAGTAGAGCCGATTATTGTTGCGCGTCAGATTCTGTTTAAAGGAAGTACTCTCGCTAAGTTTTCTGGTTGGGCGCGACTCGCGTTTGCGATTGGTGCTACTAGCGGATCTTGGATTGGATTTGTGTTCTCTTCTACGCTGCAATGGCAGCTTTTGCCTATACTCGCACTGATTTTTACAGCTGGACTGCTGTTTGTTTTGCCGCAGCTGCCAAACACGCGCTACGCAGATTAGACGATTTGCATATATATGCACACTTATGTATAATCTGTAAAAAATAAAAAATCTTGCGAGTATGAAATACAAATAAAAGAGTATAAAATATTCTGCACAAATCACAATACAGGAGACTCTCATGCACAAGATTATTCAAAAGTGGAATAGCATTGACCTTATTTTGCGTATTGTCATTGGTCTTTTTCTTGGCGCTGCGCTTGGTATTTTTGTGCCAGCTCACGTTTACTTGCTAGATCTTATTGGGAAGCTGTTTGTGAGCGCACTTAAATCTGTTGCGCCGATTTTGGTGTTTTGCTTGGTGATTGGAGCGCTTGCAAAGGCAAAAAGTGTTGGCAACATGAAGCTAGTAATCGTGTTGTACGCACTTTCTACGTTTACTGCAAGCCTTATAGCTGTATGTGCAGCCATGATTTTTCCTGTTAATTTCACTTTTGCTCATGTTGCAGCAGCGTCTTCGCCGTCTCCTCAAGGAATTGGCGAGGTGCTTAATTCTCTTGTGTTAAATATTGTGGTCAATCCTGTAGATGCTCTTGCTAAGGGCAACTTTATTGGCATTCTTTTCTGGGCAATTGCTTTCGGTGTTGCTCTTCGCTTAGCTGAACCTTCTACCAAAGCATTCTTCGATAATGTTTCGTCTGCTATTGGAAAAATTGTTCACTGGATTATTAATGCAGCACCTTTTGGAATCATGGGTCTTGTTTATACAACGGTTGCAAGTAACGGTCTTCGCATTTTTAGTGAGTATGGTTCCGTTATTGCCTTGTTAGTTTGCACTATGGCTGTTGTTGCTTTGATTGTAAATCCTATTTTGGTTTTCGTTCTTACTGGCAAGAATCCGTATCCTCTTGTATTGAGAACATTGCGCGATTCGGGTGTTACGGCGTTCTTTATGCGTTCTTCTGCTGCAAATATTCCTGTAAACATGAATTTATGTGAAAAGCTTGGATTTAACAAAGACAATTACTCTGTTTCTATACCGCTCGGTTCAACTATTAATATGAGTGGTGCTGCTATAACTATTTCTATTATGGCTTTGTGTGCTGCTCATACGCTTGGGATTTACGTTGATATTCCAACTGCTGTGATTCTTTCTGTGCTTTCTGCAGTTTCTGCTGCAGGCGCATCTGGTGTGGCAGGTGGTTCTCTTTTGCTTATACCTCTTGCGTGCTCGTCGTTTGGTATTTCAAACGATATTGCTATGCAGGTAGTTGCAATTGGCCTTATTATTGGCGTAATCCAAGATTCTTGCGAAACTGCGCTTAACTCTTCCACAGATGTTCTCTTTACGGCAGTTGGCGAATATCGAATGTGGCAGCGTGCGGGTCTTAAGTTTAAAATGGGCAAGGATCACGAGCCAGTACAGCTTAAAAAGTAGAAGTGGAATCAGCATTTTAGCGCGTATTAGGCTTTAGGAAAGTGATAGGTTGTGTTGGCGGGAACGCTGCGGTTAATCCACGCATTTGCTGCAATTATACTGCCGCTGCCAATTGTAGTTTCTCCGCCAAGAATCGTAGCGTTTGCATAAATTACTACGTTATCTCCAATATTTGGATGTCGCTTTCCGCCTTTTATAGGATTTCCGTCATCGTCTAGAGCAAAGCTTTTCGCACCAAGCGTTACTCCTTGGTAAAGCTTAACGTGTTCGCCGATTACGGTTGTTTCGCCAATTACTATGCCGGTTCCGTGATCAATGCAGAAATATGCGCCAATTTTTGCTCCAGGGTGAATGTCAATTCCGGTTTTTCTGTGAGCATATTCGCTCATAAGTCTAGGAATTAGTGGCACGTTAAGCTCGTAGAGTGCGTGAGCTGTGCGGTGAATAAGCATTGCGTAAAACCCGGGATATGCAAGCGTGACTTCTACTTTGCTTGTGCAAGCAGGATCGCCTTCGTATATTGCTTGAATATCTGTTAAAAGTAGCTTTTTAATTTCAGGAAGCGTGCTTATAAATTGATTGCAAGTTTCTCGAATTTTAACTGTGTCGTTTGTGTAGCATTGAAGTTCGTGGAATATAATACGTTCTATAGTGTCCAAAGCGTTTGAAGTAACAGTATTCAAACTAGTATTGAGTTGCGTAGTATCGTTGCTTAAATTGCGCGCATGCAACTCAGGTAAAAGTAACACCTGAGTCGCATGTATGAGCGCAATAATATTTCGGTAATTAGGTATGAATGTAGCTTGTCTTATGTCTGAATCGTGAATTGAGTTGAGTTGGTTTATAAGATCAAGGCGATCATTCATACATTTCTCCTATTATTCTCTTGCTTGTTTTATTCGAGTGTTAGAAAGTGCGCTTGTAAATCTACTAAAAACGCACTTTCAAAACATCATTTATTATTATCATTATTGCATAGCATTATTCTGCAAACAAAAGCGTTGACAAGTAGCGGTCGCCTGAATCTGGAAGTATTGCAACAATGGTTTTGCCAGCGTTTTCTTCTCTTTTTGCTTCTTGGATTGCTGTCCAAATTGCAGCTCCGGAAGAAATACCAACTAGAACGCCTTCTTTTTTGCTTATAAGCTTGCCGTTTTCGATTGCGTCTTCATTAGTTACATGAACAATGCGATCGTAAATGTTTTGGTTGAGCACATCTGGCACGAATCCTGCGCCGATTCCTTGAATCTTGTGTGCTCCTGGCTTGCCGCCTGCAAGCACAGGGGAGTCGGCTGGCTCTACTGCAATTACTTCAAGATGCGGATTTTGTTCCTTTAAATATGTGCCAGTACCGGTGATTGTGCCGCCTGTTCCAACGCCAGCGATAAGAATATCTACGTTTCCGTCAGTATCTTGCCAAATTTCTGGGCCGGTTGTGTTGTAGTGCGCGTGCACGTTTGCTTGATTGGTAAACTGCCCAGGAGTCCACGCGTTTGGCGTGTTTTCAACGATTTCCTTGGCCTTGGCAATTGCGCCTTTCATTCCCTCTTTAGCAGGTGTGAGAACGAGTTCGGAGCCGTAAGCTTTCATAAGTTTTCGGCGTTCAATAGACATGCTTTCTGGCATAACAATAATGCTTTTGTATCCTTTAGTTTGCGCAATCATTGAAAGACCAATGCCAGTGTTTCCGGAAGTTGGTTCAACAATTACTGAGCCTGGTTTAATCGTGCCTGCGGCTTCTGCTTCTTCAATCATCTGCTTTGCAATGCGGTCTTTTACGGAACCTGCTGGGTTGAAGTATTCGAGTTTTACGAGGATTTTTGCTTGAAGATTGTACTCTTTTTCAATGTGAGTAAGCTCCAGGAGTGGAGTGTGGCCTACGAGTTCTTGCACGGACTTGTAAATATTAGACATAATATTTCCCCTTACTTGTTTGTTGTTTTACTGGTTTGTTTTTTTTTTGTTTTGTTTAATTTGTTTTTAATTTTTAAAAATAATTTTTATTAATAAAGCGACTACCGTTTTATTAGTTGTTTCTAAAGATGCCATTTATTCGTTTTAATATTTAACACGTATTAAATTGTTATCTTTTTAAGATTTTATATTTGAATTTTGGCATAAAAAAAAAGAAACAGCGCGCTGTTTCTTGAATCGTAATTTGCTGTGTTTTAACGTAGATGCTTTTAACACAGGCTAGATGTTTTGCATATTTAATGCTTGCAAACATCATTTCGATTAAGAAATGCGCAACAACATACGTTACAACAACAATTTGTCATCATATTTGTATGATACATGTGCACTCCTTTACTCGTCGAAATGGTGATAAGTGACGACTATAGCGAATGGATTTGTGTTTGTCAAACTTGATTTGTGTTTGTCAAACTTTGATATGTACTCCTTTTTCTGCGCGAGTGTCTGATTTTGCTTGTTTTAGGACACTGGTGCAGTTGGCGCATTAAAGTCCTATGTTAAAGAGATAGGCGACTTGATATACTGAGTTATTACGCTAGAAAATTTAGGGTTTCAACGTTGATTTCACAGTATTCGGAGGCGTTGTTGTAAATGAATTTAACAGACGTGCAAATAAAAGAGTACAAAAAGTATAATAGCAAAGATATTCCAAGGCTGTATGATTCCGTTGGTTGGTCTGCGTACACAGATGATTTAGTTGCTTTGGAAAATGGTTTTAATAATTCGCTCAAGATTTTAGCTGCTTATAAAAATGATGAGCTAGTTGGCATTATTAGGGCTGTTGGTGACGGGTACACGGTTGTTTTTATTCAAGATATTCTCGTTTTGCCTGAGTACCAAAGGCAGGGGATAGGGTCTGCTTTGTTAAAAGCGATTGTGGATTATTATCCTAACGTTCGTCAAATTCAGTTAACTACGGATTGCACTGAAAAAACTATTGCTTTTTATAAGTCAGCTGGTTTTATTGAGTTTTCAGAAATTGATTGCTGCGGTTTTATAAAAGGGAGATGACATGAATGTAAAATATGGTAGCGTATTTACAAATCCAGAAGTTTTAAACAGACTCGCGCGAATAGAACAATCTCCCCAAATACAAGGAAAATTAAGCGCTTTAAAAGAAGGCGTAAAAAATAATTCTTTTGATCCAGTTCGTCTAATTCCATTAATACCGGTAGTAATGGTTTTAGGCGCTTTGTATAACTATTTTCCAAATATTGATTATTCTCGTTACAAATATTATTTGCTAATAGTAGTTGTTTTTGTTGTTTGCTTTGCAGGTAAGTTTTTTGTAAATAATAAGGTTGATGTAGATGCCCTATATTCGGATAATGTTTTAACGCCGATTTTGAATGCGATTCTGCCTGGAACAGTATTAAACAATTCCGAAGGAATGGACAGTAGTATTTTTAATAATCTTCTGCCAATATCTAGTAGGTATTATTCAAGTAAACACATAATTTTTGGCGATGAATTTAAAACTGAATTTTCAAATATGCAAGCAATCCACTTTTCTAGAAGCGAAAGTGGAAAAAGTGTTAAAAAAACGGATTTTATTGGGCAAGTCTTATTAATAAACTCAAAAACCAATATAAATGGCCACATTAGAATCGTCCCCGTTACTGGAAAGAGCTTTATGGGGCAAAAACTAAATGGATACTATGGTAGAAAAACAAAAGAGGAAAGCGAAGTTCAAACAGAATCCATTGAATTTAACAACTCGTATTCAATCTTCTCTACAGACGATTTTTATACAAAACTGGTATTAGATCCAAGTTTTATAGAAATATTGAATAATTTGCAAAAAAGAATGCGAGTTTGCTTATACCTAGATGGTGAGCATATTGTTGCGGCTTTTGACTCTGGTTGGTATTTATTCGGTGCTCCAGGAAAATCTGGAGTAGAAAACTTATCTTTAATAAGAGAATATGAAAGATTTAGAGATGTTTTGGCTGAGTATTACGAAATAATTAACTTAATTAGAGAGAAATTACAAAAGTAAAAATTACAAAAGTAAAAATTACAAAAGTAAAAATTGCAAAAGTAGAAACTAGTAAATTGCAATACTAACGAATTGAAAAAGTAGAAATTGCAATACTAGCGAATTGAAAAATTAGAAAATACTAGAACTAAAGGAGACATTATGGGTTACTTTATGGATAAGAACACTGTGCTAATTTGTGTTGCAATAGTGCTTGTAGTGCTTATTGTCTGGTTTATTGGCACGTTAAATAGGCTAAGAAAATATAGGGTGATTATAGAAGAGTCGCAGAAAAACGTTGATATTGCGCTCGCCAAAAGATACGATACGATTTGCCAAATGCTTAAAGTTGCGCAGTCGTTTGCAAAGTATGAAAAAACGACATTAGTTGATTTGGTTAGTTTAAGAGAGGGATTGGGTTCAGCGGATTCTAGTTCGGTAATCAAAAATCAGAATCATGCAATAGGGAAGATTTTTGCTTTGGCGGAAGCTTATCCGGAATTAAAGTCTTCTGAACAATTTTTGAACTTGCAGGAAGAAATAAACGACGAAAATGAGAAGCTTGCGGCGGCAAAAAGAATTGTTAATAGTAATATCAGCATGCTTAATCAAAATATTGTTACCTTCCCAGTTTCGCTTATTGCAAACTTAAGCGGAATAAAGCAGATGGATTTTCTTAGCGAGGATGATTTAAACGATAAGAAGAATATTGACAGCATATTGAGCTAGATGGAATATTGAGCTGGGTAGTGTATGAAGTGGCCAATCGTTGTAAATTTGCATCGATTGGCTACTTTGTGATTTTCGTGTACTAATGCGTGTATTTGTGTATAGGATTGAGTTGCTTGTAGGATGGAGCTGATTGTATGAAGGAGCTGATTGTATGGCAGAATATGATTTGCCGATTTTAGAGTATGATTCCGATAAAAGTGCGGTTATTATGCCAAATCACGATAATATTTCTGTTCAGCTTCCATCTAAAGCGGTTTTTGCTTTCTTAGGCGATGAAATCGATCAGTATGCTTTAAGTAGAAAAGCTACGATTGTAGCAAATTTTGAATCTGCAACTAAAGTATATCCAATATATGTTTTGGAAGAAAAAGTAGAGAAAAAAGTAAAGGAATACGCAAACAGCGAAGTAGAAGAAGAAACTCAAAAAATCTGCTTAGTACAAGCTCCAGTTGGCGCTCCTGCTGCTGTTCAGATCTTAGATTGGTTGATTTCTTACGGCGTTAGGGAAGTTGTTAGTGCTGGTTCTTGTGGGTCGCTAGTTGATTATGCGGAAAATGTTTTTCTGGTTCCGTATAAAGCTTTAAGGGATGAGGGGACTTCTTATCATTATTTGCCTCCAAGTCGTTATGTTGATGTTTCAGAGCGTTCGAGGCGCGCTATTTTACAAACTTTGCAGGCGCATAATTTGCCTTATCATGAAGTTAAAACGTGGACTACGGATGGGTTCTTCCGTGAGACTAAGACGAAAGTTGCTAATCGTAAGCAGGAGGGATGCGCGGTTGTTGAAATGGAGTGTTCTGCTTTAGCGGCTTGTGCGCAAATGCGTGAGATTGTTTGGGGTGAGATTCTTTACACTGCAGATACTTTGCACGATGTTGAAAATTATGATGAGCGCAATTGGGGCGGGGATTCTAAAGCGTATGCGCTTGAGCTTTGTATTGAATCGGTGTTGCGTATTTGATTTGATTTTTTTTTTTAACTCTATGCTTATTATTTCTAGCAAGCATTACGTATAAGTGTGTTTAAGCATTTATAGGTGTTATCAAGCAGATAAGCATGACCAATCAGGATAAGTATGATAGTGTAGCTTTCAATGCTTTGTAGCGAGCGAATCGGCAAAATGGAAACGAAAATGCTAGCTGCGAAAATGCTATTAGCGAAAAATAGCAAAAATAGCAAGAATAGCAAATAGATATAAAGGAAGTGAGAGGTAGCGAGAATGAGCAAAAATGACAACACAGCAAATCAGCAATCGCCTGCGAATCAGCAATCATCCAAACTACATCCAGACGTAAAAAATTACGTAAAACTATTTTTCAAGGAAAACAAACTTGTAGCTTTTCTTTCTATGATAGTTTTTATTGCCTTGTCTATGATTTACACTGCTATTTCTTGGATTTTGCAAATTATTTTCGACTATATGGCAGGCAAAGGATCCTTCTCTTTAACTACTATTTTGCTGCTTGTCGTTTCATTTATGCTTTCAATCTCCCTGATTTTCGCGTTGAAGCGCAGTGCGTATCCTCGCTTTCTTGAAAAAGCAATGAATCAGTATAAAGAGTCTGTTGTCAAGAAGCTTTTAAAAAAGAGTTATAGTGATTTTTCGCTTGCAAATTCTGGCACGTATCTTTCTGTACTTACTAATGATTGCGAGCGTATTCAAGAAAAGTATTTGAAGAAGATTTTTGACTTTGTTCAAGACGTTCTTATGCTTGTAAGCTCTCTGGCTCTTATGATTTATTATAGTCCATTGCTCACTGTTATTGCTCTTATTATTTCCGTGCTTCCTATGGCGTGCTCGATTCTTACAGCTAACGGAATTGCTACTCGCGAGGAGCAGGTTTCTAAGTCGAATGAGTCTTACACGGCCCTGACGAAGGATGTTTTGAACGGCGTTTCGGTTATTAAGAGTTTTAAGGCGGAGCAGGAGGTTATTAACCGTTATAAGAATCAGTCGATGGAGCTTGAGCATACGAAGAATCTTCGCGAGAAAACGATGACTACTGTTTCTGCTCTTGGCACAATTTCCAGCCTTGGAACTCAGCTTGGCGTGATGCTTGTTGGCGCTTGGATGGTTAACGCTCATGTTGGTGTTATTACTGCTGGAATGGTGTTAGCTTTCACTAATTTGATGAATGGTGTACTTCAGCCTATTGCAAGTCTTCCGCAAATGCTTGGTGAGATTAAGGGCGCTAAGAAGCTTATTAGTAAGATGGCTGATTATATGAGTAACGCTAAGGAAGATTCTGGCGAGATCATTGACGATTCTATTAAAAGCGTTGTTTTGCGCGACGTTTCGTACGCTTATGACGCGGATCATAAAGTCTTGAAAAACGTAAGTCTAACTTTGCAAGCTGGAAAATCTTATGCGATAGTAGGACCTTCTGGTGCTGGTAAGAGTAGTTTAATCAATCTGCTTATGGGCTACTACAAGGATTATGAAGGTAGTGTGCAGCTGAATAATCATGAGCTTAGCAATGTGAGCAAGAGTTCGCTTTACGATAAGACTACTCTTATGCAGCAGTCTGTGTTTATGTTTGATGCTTCGATTTTAGACAATATTACGCTTTTTAAGCCGTTCCCGGATGCGGAAGTGGATAGCGTGATTCACTTGGCTGGTTTGGATGATTTGATTGCTGCTAAAGGCAAGGATTATCAGTGCGGCGAGAACGGTAGTCATCTTTCTGGCGGCGAAAAGCAGCGTATTGCTATTGCGCGAAGCTTGCTTAAAAAGTCCGAGATTCTGCTGGTTGATGAGGCAACGAGCGCGCTAGATAACGAGACTAGCGCGAATGTAACGCAGTCTATCTTGGATTTGCAAAGGATTCTTCGACTCGTGGTAACTCACCGCTTGGATGCTAATTCTCTTAAGCAATATGATGAGATTCTTGTTATGAAAAGCGGCGAGCTTATTGAGCGCGGAAGCTTTGAGGATCTTATGAATCAGAAGGCTTACTTCTACTCGCTTTACACTGTGTCTATGTGAGGATGTGGAGCTGGTTTGCTTTCAATGCGCTGTGCAATTTAGCGCAAGCGATTCTGAGCCAGTGTTAGTAGCCATTAAGTGCAAATTTGCATCGATTGGCTACTTTCTCAGCAATGCAACCTGCTTTTGCGTTACATTTTAAGGAATTGCGTTGTTGCTTGTAGTGCTTTCTTTACTTTAAAATTTAGCAGAATAGATTTTATATAAAACCTATTTTTATCTAATGATTTTGTGTAGTCTAGATTGTATAGAGTTAGAGAAAAGGCATATATGGAACAGTTTAATCAGCATGACTCGAATGACCAGAGTAACTATAACTTGAGTAATCAGAATCAGTCAATCTCGCACAATGATAATGGCTTATCTAATCAAGGTAAATCGTCTGCTGTAAATAATAGTGCGAATAATAACGTTAATAGTAGCAATGCCAATGACCAGTGTCAGCAGAATCAGCCATTGCAGAATCAGCAGTATCAACAGAACCAGTATCAGCAATCTCAGTATGCTCAGAATCAAAACTGGTA
Organism: Gardnerella greenwoodii 00703Dmash; assembly: GCF_000263635.1. Classification (GTDB taxonomy): domain Bacteria; phylum Actinomycetota; class Actinomycetes; order Actinomycetales; family Bifidobacteriaceae; genus Bifidobacterium; species Bifidobacterium greenwoodii. The sequence goes on along the minus strand of NZ_ADEV01000008.1, from coordinate 62,806 downwards.
TGGACAATATCCTAATCAATATCAAAATTCGCAATATTATAATAATCAAGAATATGTGAATAATCAGTATGATTAAAATGCCAATAATTTTTCGGCTCAATATCCAGACAATTATACTGTAAATTCGAATGGCACGGGTTCGTATTCTTCCGATTATGTAAAACAGTATGCTCCATATAATGCAATGAACGAGGACAGTTCATATTCGTCGGATTCGACTTCAGCTAAAGCAAATTCTTGGAATATTGATATTAAAAGTTTATTAACCAAACGAAACAAAATTATTGCAGCAGTAGTTTGTGTAGCAATATTATTGTGCGTAGTAGTGGCTTTATGTGTTCCTAAAAAACATGATAATGGTAAGCAATCTGCTACTGCCAGTTCGCAGTCCGACTCTCATAAGAGTTCAAGCACAGATGTGAATACGGAGCCAAAGCGTCATGCGAGCCCTGAAGCAGTTGACGCAGGAGGACCAGCTGATTACTCCGCCTTGCCACTTGACCAGATCTACGACCAGAACTGGTACAAGACGGGCAGTGAGTTGGTTGGTGATCCGGGGCATACTGCTGCTGCTGGTAAGCAAAATGATGTTGGAATGGACGCAAGTGCTCCAGTCAATGACCACGATAGATTTTATAACTTCAATAATGCGCGTTACCAAATCGATTCGGCTGCCAAGAAGGGCCAAATTGGCAAGGTGATTCGCGGTGAAGTTTCTAATAGTGCGACCGACGATGACAATATAGAAACCTACTACAATTTAAATCGTCAAGGTAATCCCAATAACATCAAACTACCTAAACTAACTGCCGCGCAGCAGCAGTATTTTGAACGGTTGAAGTCTGTTGTTGGTGGCGACCTTAAGACGAACACGCGCAACGCTATGTATACTGACCGCGTTAGCTTTATGCCGCATATTGGTTATTCCTTTAGTACCACGTATAACGACCGTCACCCGGGTTCTGTGGGGTATGCCGATATGTACCAAAGTAAGGCAGAAGAACTCAATGTGCCGTATGTAGACGAAAACGGCAACAGTATTGAGCTTGATAAATCTGCTCACTACGATAGTTTGCTGAGCGTAGCACGGTGGATGCTATATGACCAGGGATTTTACGATGTCGCCGTAAGTCCGGCTGGTGTTTGGGGTACCTGCCGTCTGGATGATCGTGGCTATGTAGAGGCCGTGCAAATCGTCTTGCCGTCACAAGACGACCAGGATAAGTTTGACGTGTTTGTTGGCGTGTTGGATGACATCTATTTCAATCGAGTATTGACAAGTGACTCAACTTATACTGTGGCGGACTTTAGTGGCACGAATGATTACGCGCTTTACGCCTCAGTGCTCCGCCAAAGCAACAAGGAGACCGGCATTCTGCCGTTCCGCGCTATTTTGCACAATGTCGACCGCCCGTTGCGCGCCAAGGATAATGAGCTAACGCGTGTCGTGCATAAGTTTGGTATTGACGACTATAGGATTAGTAAAATTGTTGGCACCAGCTTTAGTCTTATGGTAAGCAGCAACATGTTCGTTGACAATGAAATCAAGGGCGTGGGATATGGCCCATTTATACACCGTGGTGATGTGAGAATGTTGCCACACTACGATCAATACGTGGGAAGTGGAAGCTTGCCGGTTTATCTTAACGGTATTACTGCTCACGGAGAAAAAACGGTGACGACGTGGCGCGGTATCGAGCATTTATGCTAAAGGCAGCGCCGACTAGTCGTAAGTGGTATTCTGACCCGAATAAAGGTATTTATTACAATAAAGGAATGTCTAATTACGACGAGTTTGTAAAATTAGACCGTGCAGCGTTTGGTAATTAGCAAAGAGGCTTTCGATGGAATATGCACCAAGTGACAATAATAATAATCCGCAAAACAAGAAGCAATTGCAAAAGCAGCAGGAATTGATTAATGCCTTAATTATGGTTGGCATTGTGTGTGTTGTGGTGATAGTTGGATTTACTAAGTTTAAGGGGCCGCGTGAGTTTGTTGGTGGTGTAGTAAATAATGTTAGCCATCTGATGCAGAATCACAACAAAAATAAGGCCGACAATAAGCCGCGTGGCGATTATTCTACTTGGTCGCGCAAAGATTTAGAAGGTAAGGGGCTTGGGCTGCGTCCATATGACCCAGAAACCGAAAAGGATGAGTTGGATCAAAACGGCTTTGAGCGAGACCTTAATATACCAGAAGAATATGACAGTATGCCTTCTGTGATAGAATCCGCAGAAGAAACGGGCGAGCAAGTTGGGCCAATTTTTAAGAACAGAGCTATTAATAATGAGGCTGACGAGCAAAAATTTGCTGAACTTCACTACTTCTATTGCAAAAAGCTGTCGGAAATCAGATCACAAGATGGCGATGGCAATGGCGATAAAATTTACGATGATATATTCACCAACCATAAATATAGTACGAAGGGACAGGCTGATTATTTTGATCTATTGCAAAGGCAGGAGGAAAGTTCCAATCCAGTATGTATTGCAAACGGTGATGGCACATTTAAGGTTTCGCCGTTTACCATATGGAAGCCTACTGCTATGCGATTCACGTATGTTGACAAAGAAGGCAAGGAGGTGCAATTTCGCGATGCTGCGCATCATGATAGCCTAATGAGCGTAGCGAGATATATGATGTATAATCAGGGTCTTCGGTTTGTAACAGTAGAGTCCGGTGGTGCTTCTGGCAGTGCGTATGCCTCAAGACCGGATGGCGCATTTCTAAATCTTACGCAAGTAGTTTTACCGTCAAAAGACAACCCGAATAAATTTGATTTATTTATTGACACGCTTAATTCTCCGGACTCTGGACACATCAATAAGGATGATAACACAATGGTTGATCCATACACCGCAGTTCGACATGCAGTTTTATTGCGTGACAACAACAAACGTATTTTGCCATTTCGTGTAGTAATTCATAATATCGATCGACCGCTCAGCGCTATGCCTGACGAGAGAACGGGTAAGGTTGAATTATTTGAAGTAGCAAAAAAGTTTGGCATAAAAATTGAATATTAGCGCCTTTGGCTTATAAATCACCGACACCAGGCGGTGATTTTGCTACACGCCTAAGTGTTGTTCTGTGATGTTTGGCTCAATTGTGAAGCACGGTGTGCTTCACATGCCAAATCAGCCGAGCGGCTAAGCCGTGAGGAAAAGCGCGAATCTGCTCTGCCTTCGTCTTTTCTGACGAAGGCAGACCTCGCTTGCGTTGAAAGCACACTGTGCTTTCAACCCTGAGCAAGCTCGGCGCTCCGAGTTGCCTTCGCACGCTAAATCGCAGTGCTCAGGCAGATCCTCGCGCTGCTTAGTTTCTCTGTTGGGCTATTTAGGGAGACTCGTTGCGAATTTGCATTGATCGGCTACTTTGGGGTACTGACGCAGATTGTAGACTGCGTTAGTTTCTCTGTTTGGCTACTTTGTGGTTTGGCTATTTGCACTTTACAATTTGTTTGCGTATTTGATACGTTTATGCTGATATAATGTGTGAAATCAGCGTGAATGTGTCATTAAGTATTGTTGCGCAGTAATCACAGAATCCTATTAGCGTAATCTTTATATTAAAATTTAATATAATTCATCCAATCGTGCTAATATAAGTTACAATATATGCACGAAAGGACGGTGAGTGTTATCGCTACATTATTAAATGCTAATAGCAGCAATATGATTACTTTAAAAGAAGCGAAATCTTGCGGACTGTCAAAATATAAGTTTTATAAATTTGTTAAAGATAATGAACTAGAACAGTTAAGCGGTGGAATATACGCGTCGAAAGACTCGTGGGTAGATGAGTTGCTTCTTATTCATAAGCGTTCACCATCCGCTGTTTTTTCTCACGACGAAGCCTTCTTTTATCATGGATTAGTTGATATGGAGCCAATTACTCACGCTATTACTGTTTATAGTGGTTTTAATGCTCACCGACTGAAAGCGTCGTGCAATGTAAAAGTTTATAGCGTAAAAAAGGAATTGCTTGAAGTTGGGAAGATTTTAGTCACGGATAATCTTGGCAATAAAGTACCAATGTATAATCTTGAAAGAAGTGTTTGCGACGCGTTTAGAAGCAGAAATTTAATTGAGATTCAGGAATTTAATACAATCTTGAAATCCTATATTGCTCGACCAGACAAAGATCTTAATTTGTTGATGGAATATGCGAAACTTTTTAGAGTAAACAATGTTGTTCGCAAGTATCTTGAGGTGTTACTATAAGTGAATTTAACTGATGCGCAAATAAGAGGTAGAATCAAAAACATCGCCGAATAAAATAGCGCAGATCCTCGTGTGCTGATGCGTCTAACGTAGTCATGCGCTAGTGTCCATTAACTGCAGATTTGCATTGATTGGCTACTTGTGGTTGATTGGTGCTTAAAAATAAACGCCAGGGAGTTTATTTCAACTCTACTGGCGTTTATTGGTTACTTGCGTTATTCGCTAGTTGCAATTATTTGCTAGTTGTGTTTTTTACTTGCCGTGTTTTCGGAAATAATCTGCTAAATAAACTGTGATATTACAATGCCGGCAGCCATAAGCGGAATATTGAAAATAAGGAATGTTGGAACGCAAGTATCCCAAATATGACTGTGTTGACCGTCCGCGTTTAAGCCGGCAGTAGGCCCGAGCGTGGTGTCGGAAGCAGGGGAGCCTGCGTCTCCAAGAGCTGCAGCAGAAGACATAAGAAGAATCGTTGCAGGAGTGCTAAAACCAATGCTCTGGCAAAGAGGCACGAACAAAACCGCAAGAATAGGAACTGTGCCAAAGGAAGTGCCAATGCCCATAGTAACAAGCAAACCAATAATCGTAATCACAAACGCGGCAATAATTTTGTTCTGTCCCATAGCTGCAACACCCAAGTGCACAAGCTCCTCAACTCCGCCTGTTGCTTGAATAACGTTAGCGTAGCCGCCAGCAATAAGCATAACGAAAGCAATAAGACCCATGAGTTTTACACCGCCGGCAAGCTGCTTATCAATATCCTTCCATGCAACTGCTCCAAAAATAATCATAGTTGCAAGACCTGCAAGAGAAGAAAGCGAAAGATCCTTACTAATAACTTGCACTACTACAACAACAATAATTGCAAGAATGGTTACGTAGTGGCGTTTGTTAAGAGGTCCAACAACAGCGTCTGCGGCTTTAGTATCTGCCTCAGTAGTTTCATATTCGCGAGGCTTTCTGTATAGAACAAAAACTGCAAACAGTAGTGCTGCGAGCATTGCAGCGCCTAAATACCAGTTCACGGCGCTAACGTCTGCAACGCTAACTTTCATGCCGTTTTTAGAAAGATTCGTAGCAATAACAGTTTGGAAAATTAAGCCAAATCCAAACGGGATTGCAATGTACGGAACTTCAAGACCAAAAGCAGTACAGCATGCAGCTGCTCGTCGGTCAATCTTAAGTTCGTTCATAATTCGTAAAATCGGCGGAATAAGAATAGGAATGTAAGCAATGTGAACTGGCACAATATTTTGAGACATGCACGCAATTAGAGTTAGTACGGCAAGTAGAGCGTACTTTTTCATGCCAATAATTTTGCTAATTTTTTTAGAAATAATTTGAGCCAAACCGGTTGCTGTAATTGCTTCCGCAAAAGTACCAAGCAAAATGTAGGCGAGCGCAGTTTGTGCGTTGGTGGAGAAACCGTCGCAAAGCAACGCCATAATTGTGTGATTTCCATCTCCAAAAAGCGGAAGATGACCGGCAATGCCACCTGCAACGCAAGCTACTATCATTGATAGCAAAACATTAAGTTTTGCAAGACTAAGTGCGCATAGCACTACAACCGACACAATAACCGGATTAAATATAATATTTAAAATTTGCAAACTTAGCATGCCGTTCACCCCTTTAAATGCTTGAATTTAATATATTGTTTGAAGCAATACGTTTTATTTCGTATTGCCTACGTCTGTATTTTTTGCATACGTATTCTTACATATGTATTTCTTACATTTAGTAATTAAAGACAATATAGCATGGAAGTGTTTACAACTTGTTTCTTAAATAAATATAAAGTATAAACAATTAAATAAAAAAATTAGTGTAACTCAACAATTGTTTGCACAAAAGAGTATTCTAAGTGATTAGTGGTGAAGAATTGATAAATCACCAAATGTTCGGTTTTGCACCGTTTTATTGCATCATTGCAACGTGAGTTTACCGCTGAAAAATAGCGATAAAGCAATGTGAAAATTAAAAATTGTTTTGCTAATTGCGAAAATCCAAAAATAAACAATAAACAAAAAACTGAAAACTAAAAACTGAAAACTGCAAATAAGTTATTTAGAGTATTTAGAGTAAGGAGGAATGCCTGGCGCTCTAAGTAAAAAAGATACTACGCCATATCTTAATTGCAAGCGTCAAACATACAAATTATGAAAGATAGTAAAATGCTTTTAGAAGCTAAAGAATTAGGTTTACAAAGATTTAGAAGAACACCATTTTGGGATGTGTCATTAAAAGTAGAAGCTCATCAAATCGTTGCAATATCAGGCGAACACGGCTCTGGAAAATCAGCTTTGCTACTTGCACTGTCTGGTTATATGAAATTTACGAACGGAACTCTTACTATTGCGGACGCAACTCTTCCTAGCGATTTTAAAGAATCTCGTCAATACGTGGGATTGGGATTATTCAACGGAATTAACGAATTCTACAAAACGCAAACAATAGAAGAAGTTTTGATGAGTGAGCTAAAACTCGCATCATCTTCGCCACTATTTCGCGAACAGTATAAAAATGATGTAAAAAATCGCGAAGCATTGCGCCAATACGCGTACAATCTTCTTGCGCAGTGGAAAGTATTTTCTCCTCACAAAACAGCAATAGGAGAGTTGACTCCGTGCGAGCGCATGCGCTTGGCAATTGCGTTGGCTTTGCTAAAAAAGCCGTGGTTGCTATTTGTTGATGGAATTGAAACGGAGCTTACTAGTGAGCAAAGCGAATGCTTACTTTCCGATATTCGCGAATACGTTAGCAAAAACTACTGCTCCTGCCTTGTTGGAGTTTTGCAAAGTGAGTTAGAAAAGCAAGCGGATCAAGTATTAAGACTTATGCCAAATAATGAGAAAACAGAAAATTCTCATACTGATTCTCAGCTTGGTGAACGTGAAGCAAATGGTGGTGAAAATAATGCGCGTTAATACTATTGCTCTTGCATTTCGTGAGCTTAACAACATGATGAAAGGAAAAGCTCGAAAGCTTGTTATTGGAGCCGTAGCTTTGATTCCACTTTTATACGGATCGCTTTACTTATGGGCATTTACAAATCCTTATAAGACTTTGGATACTGTGCCTGTGGCTGTTGTTGTTGAAGACAATGGCGCTATGATTAACGGCAAAATGCGAAACATTGGAAACGAAATCAAAACTCGTTTAAAGAATCAAAAAGACGGTAGTGAAGGTTTCCAATGGAATTTTGTAAATAGTGCCGAAGCGAATAAGGGTCTTAAAAATGGCAATTATTTTATGGTGGCAACTATTCCAGCTTCTTTCAGTAAGTGCATTGCTTCCGCGCAATACGATACTCCTACTAAAGCAAAGCTTCACGTAAAGTATGATCAAGCAAGCAATATGCTGGCTTCGCAAATTGGTAAAACTGCTTTCCGCACTATGCGTACTGAGATTAGCGAGGCGATTGCTCAAGAGTATTGGGAGCACATGTTTGCAAAAGTCAACTCGGCTTCGGATTCTCTTGGTGCTGCTGCAAACGGTGCTGGAGCGCTGCATGAAGGTTCAAAGTCTTTGCAAGGCGGAATAAATAAGCTTGCAGATGGATCGAATAAACTTTCGCAATCTTTGCAAAAACTTCAAGGCGGATTAGGGGAGCTTCAAAAAGGCGCGAATACGCTAACTGAAGCCAATGCTCGTAGCAAAGAAGGAGCTCAATATCTTGCACAAAAAACGCAAGATTTAGCAAACGGAGCTCAACAGTTAAGCGAAGGAACGCAAAGGCTATCGGCTGCAACAGACGAATTCTATGAAGGAGCTCAAAAGCTTGCAGCTTCTAGCAACGAATTAGAAGAACATGTTAAAGCTGGAAACGCTGAAACAAAAGCACAAATTACTGGTCTTCTTATGCAAGCGCAAAACCCAGCAGTAACAAAGGAAGACGTGCTTGCTAATTTGCAAAGTTTGGCAGAAGGATTAGGTGAAAATTCTAATCTTCTAGAAACAAATCTTTCTGCTTTAAGCGCTGGAGCAGACAAGCTTTCTGCAGGAAGCTTGCAAATAAAGGGCGGTGCTGACGCTCTTATGCAAGGTATGGAGAAAGTTAATGTTGGTTCGAATAAGTTAGTTGCTGGCACAAACAAGCTTGCTGACGGTTTGGCTCAAGTAAGTAACGGTAGTGAGAAGCTAAATAGTGGTGTGAATGAAGCTGCACAAGGTTCTTCAAAAATAGTGAACGGTTCTAATCAGCTTAATTCCGGTGTTAAGAAGCTATCTGATAACACTCCAAAGCTTGTTGATGGTGCTAAGAAATTGCATGACGGGCTTAAAGATGCTCAAAAGTCTGGAAAAGTAAACGGTATTGTTCAAAAAAGTAAAATGATGAGCGCACCAGTTTCCTTGGAGGAGCACGAGTATTCGCACGTTGAAAACTATGGAACTGGTTTTGCTCCTTACTTTATTTCCATCGCCCTTTGGGTTGGTGCTCTTATGGCAACATTCGTTTTGAGAGTTATGGATAGGCGAGCGATACTAAACGGCATGAATCCGCTTAAAAGCGCGCTTATTAGCTTGACGCCGTTTGTGATTATGGGCGTTGTGCAGGCTGTAATTCTTATGGGCGTAGTGCATTTGGTATTAAAGCTGCAGATTGACAATGTTCTTGCGTTCTACGGTCTTGGAATTATTGCGTCCATAATGTTTATGGCAATAATGCAAATGATTATGGTGGTGTTCCACATACCAGGGCGAATCGTTGCGATTGTGCTGCTTATGTTGCAAATTACAAGCTCTGCAGGAACGTTCCCAGTGCAAATGACGCCGGCGTTCTTTAGAGCTGTTCACCCGTACTTGCCAATGACGTACTCGATTATGGGGTTGCGTCAAGCAATGGCTGGAAAGAACAGTGGTGAAATAGTCTCTGGCATTGGAATGCTTGTTCTTTTCGGCGTTATTGCGATTGCTATAACAAGCATTGCCTGCCGCATGAAGCGCACTGTAACAATGTTTGATTTGCATCCTGTAATAACGCTTGAAGCATAAGCGTTGCTTATTTAATACTAGCCTGCGTAGGAGTGAATAGCTTTTGCGCAGGCTTTTTATATTTCATTAACCCAAATTTACGCAGTTTTCAAATATTACAACGTAGTATTAGAATATTTAACTTGCTTGCTTATAATTAGTTAAAGTTTGAGAAGGGGTAGTCATGCCTAGTAGAATTGCGTTGAAGCTAAAAAAATTTATTGCGTTAGTGCTATCGCTATTTCTTTTCGTGCCATTATGTGCTGGATGCTCGAATCAAAATAGCGCAAATACAAAAGCTGCTGATAGTGCAAAAAAAGTTAATGTTATTAATACAAAAGTAGCAGCTTTATATAAAAAAGTTTTATCAAACGCTGATAACTATAAGCTTAATGAAGCTGATTCAGAAATTGATACTAGCAAAAGTAAGTATTCTTACGCGTTAGTCAATATGAGCGATAGGGATATTCCGGAGCTTATTCTTCGTAAAAATTATAAATATGTGTCATGTTCGAAGGTTTTTGCTGCAAATAAAGATTACAGTGACGTTGTTTCTTCCAATGATTTAATTTGCGATGGCGTTAGTTCAGCTGGCGGTTTTAGGGCTTCGTTATCGCAATACGCAGACAGCAATTCATTAAGATATGTTGAGTGGTCTTCTGGAACAGGGGATACTGAGGCTTATAAGGTTACTATGAATATTGCTGACAGCAATCCTCTTAAACAAGAAAAATACTGGTCTGGAACAATCTTTGATCTTCCTAAACAGAATATAAAAGATATTAATTTTGTCAGTACAGATGACACTACACTTCTCGATAATTTGGCAAAAACTGAAGATAATACTTATAAGAAGTCTGTAAGTAATAAAGGCAGTGACTCTAATTCAGAAGATAAGGATTCTAATAAGTCTGAAAAGAAGTCTGACAAGAAAGCTAGTAAGAAAGCCGATTCTAAGAAAGCTGCTAGTGGCGAATCTTTAGATAGTAAGATTAAAGCTGAAAAAGCAAGCGGAAGGCAAGTAGTTTCCGGAACTGTGAAGGTTTTGTCATACAACCAGGTTCTTGAAGCGCAAAATATTCAAGATCCTAATCCGGGATATTCAGATACTAATCAAATTTTCATGATTCTTATTCTGGATAATAAAACCAGCGTTACTTTGCATCACAGCGGCGATATGGGCAATCCGCCTCATCCTAGCGATGCAACTATGATGGCGATTGAGGATGGCAGTCAGGCTAAACAAATCATGGAGAAGTATGTTAATAAGAAAGTTTATGTAAGTTTTATTGTAAATGATGGATTCTTCCCTTCGGATACTGGATTGCCTTTGGGTGAGCCTCGTTTGCACAATCTTAAAGTTATTGAATAGCTATTGTTCAATTAGAAATATTTGAAGTAGCTGTAGTAGCTGAAATAGTTGCGTTAGTCTAATAGTTGCTACAAATAAAATAAAGACCCCACATTTATTTGTGGGGTCTTTTTGGATTTTGCTTTTGTGATTTTGCTTTTGTTTTATTGTGAAAAACTAGTAAAACGCAATTAAAATCAACAAATTCTAGAAAGTAAGTTTTCTAGATCTGACTTTAGAAAGTAGATGCGTAGACTTCGGCAATTGCAGATTCGTCCATATGCATGTAAGAATTCTTCAAAAGTCGCTGCTGCTCTTTAACAACGCTCGAAGCCCAGCTTTGAATCATATCCTCGCTCATGCCATACTCGTGAAGCTTGTGCTTAGGAAGAATCGTGATAAGAACTTCGTCAAGCTTATTTAATACGTCTGTTTTCTGACATTCAAGAATATTTGCCATGAAGTCGAAAAGCTTAGAAAGCTCAGTGTTTTCTGCGCTATTTTCGTCGTGCTTAGCATAGTATCGCAAAACGCTGGTAAGAAGAGCTGCATTCGTTTCGCCATGAGCCACATGGAAAGTTCCACCAAGCGGATAAGCCATCGCGTGAACGCAACCGCAGCCAGCGTTACCAAACGCAATACCAGCGTAAAGACTTGCCGAAACCAAGTCGCTTACAACTTGGCTTTTTGCGCTGCTGCCTTCTTTAACAACTCGCATATAACTTTGCAAAATAAGTCCGCAAGCCTTGTAACTAAACATTTTTGTAAGCTCGGTTGCAATAGGAGAAAGTGCGGACTCAATCGAGTGCGTAAGAGCGTCAATAGAGCTGGTTGCAAAAACGTAATCCGGCAGGCTCTTTAACAATTCTGGAATAAGAACAGCGTCCGTAGCATAGCAAGCATCGTTCGCCAAACCCTTCTTGGTATTGCGCTTAGTAAGCGAGAACACCGCAACGTTCGTAACTTCGGAGCCTGTGCCGCAAGTAGTTGGAACAAGAATAAGATCCGCGCCTTTTTGTGCAGGAATCTTGCCGTCAACCAAGTCTTCAAGCGGGCTTGTTTGCTTCAACGCACAAACCTTCGAAATATCCAAAACAGTGCCGCCACCAATTCCAATCACGCGCTTTGGAGTAGTGTGAATGTCGCTAACGATTGCATCAACCATTGCATCGCTCGGCTCGCCTTTGCCGTACTTTTCTTGGAAAATCACGTCGCAATCAAGATTCAAATCGCCAAAATAAGGCTCCCAAATATACTGGTTTGTAATAACCAAATCACCTTTGCCGAGCTTGAATTCTTGCGCAAAATCGCGAGCGTTCTCGAACTTATGAATAGTTGGTTTAATAGAAAGCTGCTTCATCCTAGACTCCTTTGTTTTAATCTGCATGTCTTATGCTAATAGTGCGCGTTTTGTGCGCTCTTTTGTGCGCGGATGATTAAAAAACCAAGCAACTGCTCCATTATAGAACAGATTGCTTGGTTTAATAAATGTGATTTAAGCTAATCAGAAAAAGTGATTCAGCCTAAGCTAATCAGCAAAGTCTAATCATCCCTTCAACAAAGCCGTGTAAGCAGCCATCGTAATGTAGTTGTACGGCTGGTTGAAGTGAGGCATGAAGAAGATGTCGCACAGAGCAAGCTCTTTAATCGTGACCTTCTTCTGAATAGCCAGCGAGAACAGGTGAATTGCGGCAGACATATCGTAGTTAGAAGCCAACTGGCAGCCAACAATAACCTTCGTATCCTTCTTGTAAACGATGCGAATCTTCACCTTTGGATTCTCAACTTCCATAAACGCAGGCTTTTGAGTATCCTCAAAATCAACGTAATCAACGTCCATGCCCTCTTTTTGAGCGGCAGTCAAGCTCAAGCCAGTGCAAACAAGCTTGTAATCGTAGATCATCATTGCGCTAGAGCCTTGCACACCCTCGGTTTCTACAGGAGTTCCGCAAACGTTGTGACCTGCAATCAAGCCGCTTCGAACGGCGTTAGTAGCGAGCGCAATGTAGTTCACGCGGTCTCGAGCATTGTCGTAAATCGTAGCGCAGTCGCCGATTGCGTACACGTCTGGATCGGAAGTTTGCTGCTTCTTGTCAACAAGGAAAGCGCCGTTAGCATACTGCTTTAAGTGATCTTTGCCGAGCGCAACGTTTGGGTGGAAGCCAATAGCGCAAATCACCATGTCGGCTTCGTAAGTGCCTTTGCTTGTTTTAACAGCCTTGACTTCAGTGTCTCCAACAATTTCTTCAACAGTTTGACCAAGTTCAAACTTAATGCCTTTATTCTCCATAATTTGCTTCAAATTATCGGAAAACTCTGGGTCAAAGTAGCCGTTAAGAATATGGTCTTCCATGTCAATAAGGGTCACGTTTTTACCAAGACGCTCGAAGGCTTCAGCAAGTTCGACGCCAATGTAGCCGCCGCCAAGAACCACAACATTATGGAAATCGCGTTCTTGCAGTTTAGCAATAACAGTTTGCGCATTCTGGAAAAGCTTTACCATTTGCACGTTTTCCAAGTCGATGCCTTTAATGCGAGGCTTGTTTGGAAGGCTGCCGGTAGCAAGAACCAGCTTGTCGTAAGAATCGTGAATAACAGTGCCGTCTTTAAGTTCGACTGTTACTTCTTTCTTTGCGTAATCAATGTCTAAAACTTTACTTTCAAGATTTACCTTAGCACCTTTTTTAACAAAATCTTCTGGCTTTTGGTAGAACAGTCCGTCGCTGCTTTGAATCTGCTTGCCAATCCACAAAGCCATGCCACAGCCAAGGAAGGAAATATTGCTATTCTGATCGTAAATTGTAAGCTCGTTTCCTGGGTAGCTCAAAATTGTGTTAGCGCAGGCAGTGCCGGCATGATTTGCGCCAATCTGAATGATCTTCGTCATCGGTAATCTCTTTTCGTCGTTGAATTCTGTTGAAATTATTGTATGTGCTTCAACTGCTTTGTTTAATTCACGCTGCTGCGCGAATGCACATCCAATGCACAATACTATTACACGAATGCGAGTCTTACCAATTTTGATTTTGTGCGTGTTGTGGTGGAGTTGTGTGGGGAGTTGTGTGGTTATTTCACAATCTGACTATCACTAATCTTTTTGCGAACATGAATTACGTAGTAGAATCCTGAAGTTTGTATACAGTTTATATACAGTGACATTCACATATGTACAGTTTTTTTGTGGTGCGTTTTAATGTTTTAATAAAGTGATATTCGTATGAAGGGGTATTGTGATGCGTATTTTGATTACTGGTTTTACGCCGTTTAATAATGAGTCTATAAATCCGTCGTGGGAGATTGCGCAATCAGTGCATGCGCCTGATGGTGTGGAACTTGTTCGTTTGCAGATTCCTACGGAATTTAGCAAGGGCGCGCAAAAAGTTATTGAGAAAATAGAGGAAGTTCACCCTAATGCTGTGCTTTCATTAGGGCAATTTGGTGGTTCTGCTTGTTTTAACGTTGAGTATGTTGGAATTAACTGTAGAGCTGCGCGTATACCGGATAATAGTGGGTATAAGCCTTGGTATGAGCCTGTTGTGCAAGATGGCGATGTGGCGTATAAAGCGACTTTGCCAGTTGTGAACATAGTTGATGCTTTAAATAAAGCAAAATTGCCGGCGTCTGTGTCTTTTTCTGCTGGCGCGTACGTGTGTAATGATGTGCTTTACAATGTTTGTCATTATTGCCAGACTAAAAAATTGACGATTAAGAGTGGTTTTATTCACGTTCCATATTTGCCTGAGCAGATTCTTGATAAGCCGACTACGAGTTCTATGAGTTTAGCTGATATGCTTCGAGGTATTGAAGTTGCGCTGCAAGTAATTGCGGATGACTGCAAGTGATTGCAGATAAATCGCCAGCAAATCTTTAATTTGTCAAATTGTATAAAATGATCAAAACAGCCACTTATGTTGAAGGTGTGGTATAAAAGTCTTATGTTTTCTAAACGCGCTATTACCATTTTTGCGGCTGCTGTCGTAACTGCTTTAGCGTTGGGTACGTTGAGTGCTTGCGAGCCGCAAGGTAAAGCCGTTGGTAGCACTGGTCGCGCTGGAGACATAATTCACGACGGTGTGGATATTAACGATATTCATCTGCTCGTAATTGGTTCTAAATCAGCAGCTCTCGATGCTGATATTATGCAGAAGTGCAAAATGGCAAATTTAAGTGCTTCTTACGTTTCTGTGTCAAATATAAATAATGCGAACGATGCGGCTCAGCAAGCTATTCGCACTTCAAGTGAGCAGCCTGTTTCATTAATACTTATTAACGCGCTAGACGTAACAAGCGTTGATGATTCGCATAATGATAATGATCAACTAAATAAAAAAGAGAACAAACAGCCCAATAAAATCGCACGCAATAAACAAAACGAAAGCAAAGAATGGATTTCTGCGTTGCAGTACGCGCGTTATGCTGGTGTGCCAGTTGCGTTAGTAAATCCTGTAAACGCACCTAAAGACGAAACTTTATATGCTGCAATATTGCGAGTTGGGGTTGGGGATATTTCGCATAATTTAGCACCTGAGCGTTCATCTTTGCTAAGCATTGTTCGCGCAATAATTGACAATACGCCACACGGTAGGGAAGTGATTGTAAATGACAAGTAATAAACAAAAAACAATAGTTCCTACAGAAAACACTAATAATAAAGCTATTGCGGCGCTTCCTAAAGTAGAAGTTTCTGGATTGAGCACCGAGGAGGTTGCGCAGGCAGTCTCTCGCGGAGACGTGAATATTACTTCTAAGCAGACTTCTCGCTCTTTAATGGATATTGTGCGCGCGAACGTGTTTACATTGTTTAACGCGATTATTTTCACAGCAATGGTTGTTGTGCTTGCCACTGGTTCGTGGAAGGATGCTGTTTTTGGTTTGGTAATTCTGGTAAATACTGGAATTGGCATTGTTACTGAATTAAAAGCAAAGCGCACTTTGGATAGGCTTTCTATATTGATTGCTGCTCGCGCAATGGTGCGTAGAGGTGGAGAAAATATTGAGATTGCGCACAAAGATATTGTGCTTGGGGATATTTTGTGGCTTAGAGCTGGCGAGCAAGTTCCTGCAGACGTAGAAGTGCTGGAATCGTGGGGCTTGGAAATGGACGAGTCCATGCTTACGGGCGAGTCTGCTACAGTTCGAAAGACAAAAGGTGACGACGTTTATTCTGGATCTACTGCAGTTTCTGGAATGGCTTTAACGCGTGTTACTGCCGTGGGAGAGCATAGTTACGCGGCAAAATTGGCGGCGCAAGCGAAGGTTTATACCAAAACAATTTCCGACTTAAGCCGTGGAATTAACACGATTTTGAAGTATATGACGATGGTTGTGGTGCCTTTGTGCGTGCTGCTTGTGTGGTCGCAAATGCACAAGGTTGGCGGATTTGTTGAAGCTTGGCAGACTGGAGCTTGGAGGGGAGCTGTTGTTTCTGCTGTTGCAGGCGTTGTTGGAATGATTCCAGAAGGATTGGTTCTTCTTACTTCGCTTAATTTTGCTGTGGCTGCTATGCGGCTTGCTCGTAAGCAAACGTTAGTTCAGGAGCTGGAAGCTGTAGAAACTTTAGCGCGCGTAGACTGCTTGAACCTGGACAAAACTGGCACTATAACCGACGGTGGTATTGCATTTGTTGGCGTGGAAAATCTAGATAATAGTAGTGCGGAAATATCTTTGCAAACAAACTTGCAAACAAACTTGCAAACCAATCAAGCTTTATTCGATTTATCAAATGAAGAAAATCCGAACGCAACAGGCGTTGCAATTATGGAAGGGCTTGGCTCTCAAGGAGTTGCCGCTAGTGCGCATGTACATAACCGTCTTCCATTCTCGTCTTCTAGAAAGTGGAGTGCGGTGCAATATGCGAAAAGCAGCGGAGAACATGAAACTTGGTATATGGGTGCTCCGGAAGTATTGCTAAGCGCGATTAATTATGCAAATTCTAATGAACTTTTAGCGAAAGTTAATTCTTATGCGGAGCTTGGTGAGCGCGTGCTGCTTCTTGTGAAAGTAAGTAGCGATAGTAGCAGCGTAAGTGGAGTAACGGAAACAGATAAAACTTTTGGTGATTCTCCTACTATTTGTGCAAATGCTCAGCCTGTTGCTTTAGTTCGCTGCTCTGAGCGTATTCGTGAAGATGCGCGTAAAACGCTTGAATGGTTCCGTAAGCAGGGCGTGC
Source organism: Gardnerella greenwoodii 00703Dmash (assembly GCF_000263635.1). GTDB lineage: Bacteria > Actinomycetota > Actinomycetes > Actinomycetales > Bifidobacteriaceae > Bifidobacterium > Bifidobacterium greenwoodii. The sequence goes on along the minus strand of NZ_ADEV01000008.1, from coordinate 46,083 downwards.
GCTGCCGCGTAATTTCGGGAGATAATCCTACAACTGTTGCTGCTGTTGCTGCAAAAGTTGGTTTAACAGGGGATAGTAAGCCTGTTGCAATGGATGCTAGAAAATTACCGGAAGATATTAACGAATTGGCTAAAGTGCTTGAAAATGTGGATGTTCTTGGGCGTGTGCTTCCTCATCAAAAGAAGGCGATTGTTCAAGCGCTTCACGCTCAAGGTCATGTGGTTGCTATGACTGGTGACGGCGTGAATGATACTTTAGCTCTTAAAGAAGCTGATTTGGGCGTTGCTATGGGCAACGCTGCTCCTGCTGCAAAAGCTGTAGCTCAAGTGGTTCTTGTTGATTCGCGCTTCTCGCATTTGCCGGATGTTGTGGCTCGCGGTAGGCAAGTGATGGCAAATATGGAACGTGTGGCTGGCTTGTTCCTTGTAAAAACTGTTTATTCTGCACTTATTTCTGCAGGAGTTGTGCTTCTAGCACTTCACTTCCCGTATTTGCCTCGTCACATTACTTATATTGGTTCTTTAACTATTGGTATTCCAGCATTTTTGCTCGCTCTTGCGCCTAATACTCGTCGATACATTCCAGGTTTCTTGAAGCGCGTTGTGCGTTTTGCTGTTCCTAGCGGATTTGCTATAGCGCTTTCTGTGCTCGCTACTGCTGTTATAGCTCCTCGAGTTTTAGGGTTGAATCTTGACAAAACTGTAGAAAATAGTTTGAAAGCTTCCCGTTTTATTGTTTCAAACGTGCAAGCTCTTGCAACTACTCGTAGCATTTGTTCCGTAATCGTATTTGTTCTCGGCATACTAGTGCTCGCAAGCGTTGCTAAACCTTTGCGCTCGTGGAGAGGGATTATGGTTGCGCTATTTGCTGCAGCTGGAGTTGTTGGAGCTTTTATACCGTTTACTGCAAAGTTCTTTGAACTTCACGTGCCAACTTCAGGGAGCGCGTTTACTGTAATGCTTATAGCTGTTGTTTTAGCTGTAATACTATGGTTTGCGTGCGTGAGTTTAGCGAACTTGTTACCTAAACAAAGTAAGAAGTGAATAATCTAACATATTTCAACGCAATTAGTGTGTCGAAGCTAGCTTAAGGATGCTTACAATAGATACGTGTTTAGTATTTTAGAGATGTTTTCAGTAGGCGTTGGCCCTAGTTCTTCGCATACGGTAGGTCCTATGCGTGCAGCTTGTGCGTTTGTTACGTCGCTTAAAAAAAGCGGCAATCTTAAAAACGTTGCGCACGTAAAGGTTACGCTTTATGGCTCGTTGTCTCTAACTGGTCTTGGTCATGGAACTGATCGCGCTTGTGTTGCAGGTCTTGAAGGAAATCTTCCAGATAATGTAGACACTGATCACATGCTTACCATTCGTCAGGAATGTAAAAAGACTGGAACTTTAACGCTTGCAGGGGAGCATACTATTTCTTTTGACTACGACAAGGACGTAATTTTTGAAAAATGGATGCGAATGGTTGTTCATCCTAACGGAATGCGTTTTGTGGCAGAAGATGCTAATGGAAACAATATAGATGAGCAAGTATGGTACTCAATTGGCGGCGGATTTGTGCGTCAAGGTCATGCTGATGATGCAATGGTTGGCTTGCATGAGCGCGTTACTGAGCAGGATGATAATAATAACGTAAGTAATAGTGATAGTAGCGAAAATAGTAGCGAAAATAATAGCGAAAATAGTAATGACAATACGGAAAAAGTTTCAAATCAAACAAAAGATTCCACTGTTCCGTATCCTTTTACTTCATGCGACGAGCTTATAAATATTTGCCTAGAAAAGCATATGTCAATCAGCGATGTTGTTTGGCAGAACGAATTAGCTTTGCATGAAGGCGATGCTGAATACGTGCGCAACTATTTGCTGCATGTTTGGAAAGTTATGAGCAAATGTGTAGAAAATGGCTGCAACTCAAAGCAACCGATTTTGCCAGGCGGTCTTGATGTTCCTCGCAGAGCGCCTCGAATGTATGAGCGTTTAGCTGCAAATTCAGACATGCTTCGCAATAATCGTCGTCGTTCAGATGCTGCTTTAGAAAGTTCAGACTCTGCGTGGGTCAATCTTTTTGCGCTCGCTGTTAGCGAAGAAAACGCTGGCGGCGGACGTATTGTTACTGCTCCAACGAATGGATCTGCTGGAATTATTCCTGCAGTATTGCAGTATTATTGGCGATTTGTTGATTCTGCTAATGAAGATGGAGTTGTGCGATTTTTGCTTGCTGCAGGTGCAGTTGGTTACTTATTTAAGCGAAATGCTTCAATTTCTGGTGCTGAAGTTGGTTGCCAAGGGGAGGTTGGTTCTGCCTGTTCAATGGCTGCTGCAGGATTGTGCGAAGTGTTGGGAGGAACGCCGGAACAGGTTGAAAATGCTGCAGAAATTGGCATAGAGCATCATTTAGGATTGACTTGCGATCCGGTTGGTGGCTTAGTTCAAATTCCTTGTATTGAGCGCAATGCTATGGCTGCAAATACTGCAATTAATGCTGTTCGAATGGCAATGCTTGGAGATGGTTCGCATATGGTAAGTCTTGATCAGGCAATTAAGACTATGAAAGAAACTGGTCATGACATGATGTCTAAATATCGAGAAACTTCAAAAGGTGGACTAGCTGTAAACGTTGTTGAGTGCTAATCTAGGACGAGTTAATAAGAGTTAATCTAAATGCATTTAGTAATTCTATAGGGCTGTGAAATCAGTCTATGCGAATGTTATACTATTGCAGATTATACTAATTGGAGTTTTTAAAAAGGAGGCAATATGGCACAGGATATGCCGGCAGTAGCTGCAGAATTTGGTACTACGCCAACGGTGACGTTCCCTGAATCTGAACCGCCAGCTGGTCTTAAAGTTGTTGAATTGGTTGAAGGTAATGGCCCAGTTGTTCGCGCTGGTGATACTGTAACTGTGAATTATCATGGTGTTGTTTGGGGCAGTGAAAAGCCGTTTGATTCCAGCTTTGCCCGCCACACTCCAGCCAGCTTCGGTATTGGCGTTGGTCAAGTAATTCAAGGTTGGGATCGCACAGTTCCTGGACACAATGTTGGATCTCGTTTGCTTATTTCGATTCCACCTGAGTATGGTTATGGTTCTCGTGGTGTTCCACAAGCTGGTATTGACGGTGGAGCAACTTTAGTATTTGTTGTTGATATTATTTCAACTCGTTGAGTGAAAAACGTGTGCGCTGTTTTATTTAAGCGCGCAACGTATTTGACTCTGTAAGAGATTGTTGGATAGGGAGGTAGCAATGGCTGAGGAAAAAACTATTTTGCTTACGCAGGAAGCGTATGACAAGTTGAAGGAAGAGTTAGCGCATCGCGAAGGTGAATATCGTGAAGAAATTACTGAACGTATTGCTGCAGCTCGAGCTGAAGGTGACTTGTCGGAAAACGGTGGTTATCAGGCTGCTCGAGAAGAGCAGGGCAAGAATGAGGGTCGTATTAACGAGCTTATTGTAAAGCTTCGTAATGCTAAGATTCTTGAAGCTCCGAAAGCTGGAACTGTTGGAAATGGTTCGTTGGTTGTTTTGGAACTTGCTGGTCGCGAAATGACTTATGTTCTTGGATCTCGAGATATTGCTGTAGCTACAGATTACGACGTTATTAGTCCTGAATCTCCGATTGGTGCAGCGATTATGGGTGCTCATGCGGGAGATACTGTTAGCTATGCAGCTCCTAATGGTCGTGAGATTTCTGTGACTATTAAGGAATCTAATCCTCTTGCATAAGTAGGTTTTAATAAAATAATTCTCCCCATCTGGTTATTTATGTATCAGATGGGGAGATTTTTTTTGGGGGTTGGGTTTTAGTTTAATTAAATTTTTCTTAGCACTGTAACAACTTTGCCCATAATAGTTGCGTGTGAGCCGTCTATAGGAGAGTATGCAGGATTGTGAGGAATAAGCCAAACGTGACCATTGTCATTTCTGAAAGTTTTAACTGTTGCCTCGCTATCAAGTAAAGCAGCAACAATATCTCCATTTACTGCTTCGTGTTGTTCGCGCACAACAACATAGTCTCCGTCGCAAATGGCAGCATCAATCATAGAGTCGCCATGAACTTCAAGCATAAAAAGATTACCTGTGCCGGTTAAGCGTTCTGGTAAGCGCATAACGTCTTCAACATGTTGTTCTGCTGTAATTGGTATTCCAGCGGCAATTCGTCCAACTAAAGGTACATCTCTAGAATTAATAACAGAATCTGAATCATAAGCAGCAATATCAACAGATTTTGAATAACCTTTGTTGATGCTGGTATTTATTTTGCTATCAGATACAGAATCGTCAAGAATTTCAATTGCGCGCCCTTTATTTGCGCTAATTCGCAAAACTCCTTTTTCTTCTAAAGCGCGTAGCTGGTGTTTTACAGAAGATGGGCTTCTAAGTCCAACGGCTTCGCCTATTTCTCTAAAGGAAGGTGGAAAACCATGAATTTTGAGACTGTTTTGAATAGCATTAACAATTGCACGTTGACGTTCGGTAAGTGATAATTCGTCAACATTGCTGAGGTCAATGCTGTCATTATTGTTGACGGCATTGTTGTTTGCTCTCTCGTTATTCATGGTGCTCCTTTCGATGTATTAATAATAACTCACTTCTTCAAAAAAATCAAACATCTGTTCGACACGCCGTTGCAACTGTCGAACAAATGTGTCATTATTGATACACCTGTTCGATAGAACAAATGTTCAATTGATTGATGGCGAAGGAAAGGATAGTTATGAATACGGCATCGAGGAACAATAATCGCATTAGTACTCGTTCAAAAAGAATCGCAACTAAAGCTGTTTCAGGTACTAAACGAGCTTCTGCAATGCGCATTAGAAGGAATAGAGTGTTAAGAATTATTGTGCTTCTTATGTCAATAGCTGTATTCTGCGCTGTGTTCATGCCAAAAACTGCTGTTTCGGCTGTTCCTGAAAAGTTTATTACATATACTGTGCGCCCAGGTGACACATTGTGGAGTTACGCTTCAACAATTACTCCAAAAAACGGCGATATTGCAGATAGTGTAGAACGACTTATTTCCTTAAATCATCTTTCATCTGCCGATTTGGAAGTTGGACAGTCTATTAATGTGCCAATTGTTAGTTCAAATCAGTGATATTAGAAAAATAAAGTGAATATTTTTATATCGTGTTTCCTTAATTTCTAGTATGCTGAATATATGCATTGTCCTTTTTGTAAAAATTCAGATACGAAAGTTATTGATACTCGTATTAGTGAAGATGGTTATTCTATTCGCCGTAGACGTGAATGTCAGGTGTGCGGAAATCGTTTTACAACAGTAGAAACGACTCAATTGCTTGTAATGAAGCGTTCAGGATCTGTTGAGCCTTTTGATCGTGCAAAAGTCGTAGCTGGTGTTGGTAAAGCATGCCAGGGTCGTCCTATTAACGCAGAAGCGTTAAAGACATTGGGTATGCGAGTAGAAGCTGATTTGCGTGCGCGTGGTTTAGCTCAGGTAACTTCTGAAGAAGTTGGTAAAGCTATTCTTAAGCCATTGCGTGAATTAGATGAGGTTGCATATCTTCGTTTCGCAAGTGTATACCAAAACTTCACTGGTCTTGAAGATTTTGAGCGTGCGATTGAAGATTTGAAGCGTAGTAAAGAAGAAGAGTAGTACTTTTACTAATAACATTACTAAGACTTTTACTTAGAGCTTACTTACTTAGCTACATAGCAGCTTATCTATTTAGCAAATTCTCCTGTTATTAAATTAATAACAGGAGAATTTTTAAGTTTTTCTGCGTTTTATATTTTACTATTCAAAATCTGCATCATTTCTGGTGCGAATAATATGCAATCTTTGAGTTGGTCTCGTCATAGCCACATACAGGTTTGCTGCTGCAGCCAACCTAGAAGCAGCTTCTTGCTCAATTTTAGAAGGCTGTAGCACAATTACAGCATCATATTCAAGACCTTTTACCTCTTCTGCGGTAGAAACACTGCATTGGCAATCGTCTGCACTCTGTTGACTAATGTTATTCCACATTTTTTCAGGTAAAGCATTCTTTAATGCTTGATTTACTATTTCCTGAGTATGCTTCACCATGTCACAAGGAGCAATAATAGCTATGCGACCGCTACCATCTTCAGATATAAACTTTTTGAACAATTGAATACATGAATTAGCAAGAGTTGTATCAAGCTCATCATTAGATTCAACAATATCTGATATTAGAGAATCTGGAACGGATCTTACAGCATTAACTGTGGAAATATATAATCCAGAATTGGTTGCAATTTTGCTTGCAGCTTCGGAAACTTCGCGAGGATTACGATAATTAATCGTAAGTTCATAAAGATCCCAATTTGATTCGCCAAACATTGGATTCATATTTTTCTGCCAACGGTGTGTGCCGCCTAAAGCAGAAGTTTGTGCAACATCTCCAACAATAGTAAATGAGCGCGAAGGGCAGCGTCGTATAAGCATACGCCAGTCCATTGCTGTAAGCTCTTGAGCTTCATCTACAACTATGTGACCATAAGTCCACTCGCGGTCGGATGCGGCTTTACGTGCAAGCATACCAGCGTCGTCGCCTTGCAAATTATCAAGAAGCATATCTGCAGTTACAATGCCATTTCCTATTCCTACCTGAGCCAAAGTATCTGCAGCGAACTGCTGTTCCTCAAGCTTCTTAGCCTGTAAAGATGCTCGCTGAGCATCAAGTTTTGGATCTGCTCCAAGCAATTCCATTGCTTCATCCAAAAGTGGAATATCAGATTTAGTAAGAGGGCTGTCTTTTTTACGAGTAAGAGCATTAATATCTTCTTCACTAAGCCAAGGAGCATATTTGCGCAACTGATCAGGTTTTGAAAAAAGCTGATCAATAAGCCATTGCCCGGTCATTGGAAGCCATGCAAGATTTAGCGTAATTCGAAGCTTGTCGTCCAAGCGAAGTTGAGAAGTTATATCGTTTAATTCAGCTTGATCTGGAACATAATCAAGTTTCTCCAAATAACGATTTTTCAATATGCTAAGCACTGTTTTAACAAACGTGGTTCTCGCTTGATTATGCGGTTGATGAGTATGTTGCGCGTCTGCTTGAGCAATCTCAATATCTTCTTTTAGAAGAGGGACGCTTAAGCCTCCAATATGTAATGTTGGAAGATTTTTAGGTACGCGAATACGAGCTGAAATAGCGTTTGCAATAACCGATCGCATACGGTACATGCCTTTTAATTTTGCAGCATACGCAGAATCTTCACAAGTTGCGTGAATTCCAGGAATTAAATCCGCAATAGTGCGGCTTACTACGCCAGTTTCGCCAAGAGATGGAAGAACTTGATCAATATATCGCAAAAATGCGGAGCTTGGTCCAACAATAAGAACTCCAGAACGCTCAAGTTTGCGTCTGTGAGTGTACAACAAGTATGCTGCTCTATGCAAAGCAACAGCTGTTTTTCCTGTACCAGGTCCTCCTTGAACAACAATCGTGCGATCTAGAGGAGCTCGAATAATCCGGTCTTGTTCAGCCTGAATAGTTGCAACAATATCAGTCATTTTTCCGGTTCTGCGAGAACCTAATGAAGCTAGCAGTGCGCCTTCGCCGGTTAAAGTTCCTTGTTCAGAAGCTTTTCCTACTTCCTCAGAATGAATATCGAGAATTTCATCCTCAATTCCAACAACGTCTCTAAAACGAAGGGTAATGTGACGACGCATAACAATGTCGCCGTGATGCGAAGGAGTAGCTTCATAGAATGGTCGTGCTGCTTCAGCTCGCCAATCTGTAAGAATAGGATCGTGGTTTTCGCTGAGCAAACCAATGCGGCCAATGTATCGTCTAATACCTTCTGTGTTATCAAGTCGCCCAAAAACAAGCCTATCTTCAACGGCACGCAACTGTGTTAAGCGATCCTCGTACATGGTTGCGAAAGAATCACGTTCTGTACGTTGAGTAGGAGATCCGTGTGAACCTGCTGCGCGTACAGCATCCAAGCGTGTGCGAATAGTGTTACGCAAATCATCAAGTCGACTATAAGCACTGTCAACAGCCTGCTGTTCTTCGCTAAGTTGTGAGGAATAGGTAGACATACGCTTCCATTCTTCGTAAAATCTGCAACCAAATAAAAGCCAATTTTTAGGCATTTAAGTATACCTCGATGCATATACCATTGATTTATTTCGTGTTGTAATCTAAATTAAAACAGACTAAAAGCTTAGCGAATAATTGCGTTTTATTTTTCTGTAAAAATATAATCTAAACATATGTTTATAAGGGTTGATTTTGAATTATAAAGAGATAGAATTTTTGAGTTGTGAAGCATAAAACGATGAGGTTGACGCCTACTAGTTTGTTGCAACTTAAAAATAAACAGAATGGCTTACTGCATCACTGTTGATGTAGCGAGTTTGTGATCAGAAAGGTAGTTCACATGAAGAAGCTTATTCTTGATTTGGACACTGGTGTTGATGATACCTTAGCAATTTCTTATGCTCTTGGTAGCCCTGAGGTTGAGCTGATTGGTATTACTGGTACGTATGGCAACGTTTTAATGGAGCAGGGCGTTCGTAATGCTCTCGCTATAACAGATTTATTTGGACATCCAGAAGTTAAAGTGTATCGTGGTTTGCCGCATGCGAGCAAGAAAGATTCGTTTGAAGTTCTGCCTATTTCTGCATTCATTCACGGTGACAATGGTATTGGCGATGTTGTTATTCCAGATTCAAAGCGTGAAGCTGAGTCTGAGCCAGCTGTTGATTTCATAATTGATGCAGTTAAGACTTATGGCAAGGATCTTATTTATGTTCCGACTGGTCCTATGACAAATATTGCTGCTGCATTGCATAAGGCTCCAGAAATCAAAGATGAAATTGGCAAGATTGTTCTTATGGGCGGCGCTCTTACAATTCATGGAAATGTAACTCCTTGGATGGAAGCAAATATTTCCCAAGATCCAGATGCAGCAGACGTCCTATTCCGTTCTGGCGCACCGGTAACAATGGTTGGTTTGGATGTGACTTTGCAAACTTTGCTTACCTATAAGGAAACGCAACAGTGGCGTGATCTTGGCACAAAAGCTGGTAAGTTCCTTGCGGATATGACTGACTTCTACATTAAGGCTTACGAGACTACTGCTCCTCACCTTGGTGGCTGCGGTTTGCACGATCCGTTGGCTGTTGCAGTTGCTGTTGACCCAACGCTTGTTACAACTCTACCAATCAACATGCAGGTAGATGTTGAAGGCCCAACTCGTGGACGCACTATTGGTGATGTAACACGTTTGAACGACCCTGTTAAAACAATGCAAGTAGCTTTGGGTGTAGATGTTAAGCGTTTCTTGAACGAATTCATGACGCGAATTTCTAACTTGGCAAAAATTGCTGGCTGATTAAAACTTAATAACAAAATTTATACGTAATAAATGATTGGATTATTATGAATGAAAATGCAGCTGCTATTGCAGCAGACCCATACGAGGATCCAAAAACCCGCGATAAAGTGGCAATTTATTCTCTTATTTTGCTGCTTATTACGTTTATTCTTGGCACTTTGTGTTTGCAAGGCTTCAACTTGGTATTTAATCAGATTGGTAAAGCTGTTGGAGCGCCTGATCAGGCATCTCTTATTACAAGCTTACCGATTATTGTGTTAGGTATAGTTTGCTTTATTTATGGATCTTTAGGTGACTTTGTGTCGCTTCGTAGGCTTATAACAATCGGTCTCGTAACACTGTTTGTTGGATCTTTATTTGGTTTTATTGCAAACTTCTATTTCACTCCAAACTTGTGGACCGTTATTATTGCACGTATTTTGCAAACCGCTGGTGAGCAGGTTGCAGGATCTTCCTTCCTGGTTATTGCAACTAAGTATTTGCGCAATGACTTGAAAGTTATTTTCTTCGGACTCTTTACTGCTGCCTATCAGCTTTCTGCTTCTATTGGCGTATTTGCTGCTGGTGCTCTTAGCTCTATTGCTTGGCAGTATTTGTTCTTGATTCCTGCAATTACTATTTTGTTCTTGCCGGTTCTTGTTAAGTGCTTGCCTACTAAGAATGGTATTGGCGGGAAGATTGATAAGCTTGGCTTCACAGTATTTGGTATTGCTGTAACGCTTCTTACGCTCTTCTTCTCTTATAAAGCTTGGGGACTGTTGCTCGGCTCTATAGTACTTTTTGTTCTGTTTGCTTTCTACATTATGAAGGCGAAGAACCCATTCGTAACGCCAGCATTCTTTAAGAATAAGCGTTGGCTTTCTGGCATCGTATTAATCTTCATCTTCTACTTCACCAACTATTGCATGCCTCCTATTTACAATGTGATTGGCAGCGCTTTGTATCACATGAACACTTCACAGGTTTCTTCCTACCTTGTGTGGGCTTTTGTGTGTGCAGCAGTATTTGGTGTGTTCTCCGGTACGATTATTAGTCATATTGGCCGTAAAGCAGGTATTATTACAGCAGCATTCTTGATGATTGTTGGCTGGGTTGGTGCAGCTTTGCTTATCAACACTGATTTTATGTCGCTTACTATTTGCGCATGCATTTACTATGCAGGATGCGGCTTGATGTATTCTCCAATTGTTTCAACAGTTCTTTCTGCTCTTCCAGTTGAAGAATCTGGCCGTGGCTGTGGCATGAATGATTTAATTATGAATGTTACTGCTTCCATTGGTATTTCTCTCTTTAGTGGTTTCTTTGGTGGAGATTTATTCAAGGGATTCTCCTTCAGTGGTCTTAGCGGAAAGTATGCAGGTTATTCCAATTTGCTTATGATGGGTGCAGCAGTAGCCATCATTGGTTTAGTTGTTTACTTGGTTCGCAGCTGCTTTATTTCTGAAAAGAAGGAAATTGCTGAAGAATAGTCTAAATAGGCTAATAACTAAGCAAAAATAAAGGTAGGCGGTTGTGCAAAATACGTGTGACCGCCTACATTTTTGTTAATTATTTTATGCTTCCAGTTTTCGCATTCGCTGTATGCTAATTGGGTAGGCTGTACCAAGCTCTTGCGCCCAAAGTGACACATAAAACTCTTCACACATCCAGCGCAATCTTTCCGCAATATTTTCCGCTTCATCATGCGATGGTCCTGCAGGTAAAGATTTTGCTTTATCTTTAGCTTTTTCAACAATCTTGTGTGCTTCTTCAGCTTCCCAAGCCCAACGAACATCACGGTTTTTATCTGACTTAGCTTTATTAAGACGAATCACGTCAGCATGCAAATATTTTTCTATCCTAGGAAGTGAATCCGATGGGGCTTTAGCAATAAAACCTTCATAAACTAGGCTTGCAACATGCTCTCGAATGGACTGCAAAACTGATAGCATTGGCAAATCTGCTTTGCCAGAAACAGCTTTACTAACTTCCGCATCACGCTTTAATATAGCAATCACATCGTGAGCTACATCGTATACCGTATCCTCGTATATTTCGGAAATGTTGGCAACAGTTTCGCGTAATAAATTATCATCAGTAATACTGTCTGTGTTTGGAATCAGTCGTTTTACTGCTGCCATTTGCAAGTCTTCTGCTAAATCTTTAGAAGTTGAGTAAGGTGCGGCTGCAAGAAGTAAAGCTTCTGAACCAAGCCATCTAGAAGTAATACGCTTGTTGTCTAAATGCAACATGTTTAGCGCACCCTGCCATACCATTTGCGAGCGAGAAATATTAGTAGCGCCTGATTTGTGCAATAGATCAGCTCTTTCTACAACGTTTCCAGCTTGAGCTGCTTTACTTGCTTTACGATTTACAACCGCTCGCGCAGATTCTTGAGCTTCTTTTGCAAAGCGTTTTTGCAATGCAATTAATGACTTATCTGTTCCAAGAATTGTAGGTTTTACGCGATTAGCATAATTGTTTTTTACGGCAGTTTTATTGCGATTTGAGTTAGTTTTTCTTTCTTCAACGCTAAAAGTTACGCGCAAATATGGTGAAAGCCTTTCTATTTGCTCATCGTTAAACACTTCCGGATGAATCTGCGCGCCAATAACAGCAATAGCAGCTTTGGTAAAAACTTCGCGAAAATCAGGCCAAGAAGGAGCATTTATATCTTTATTAGTTTCTTCAATTCCAGGAAGAGTATCGTAATGCTCGTCAATCCAAGAACGAATTTTTTGCGCAGTATTAGGTGCTGGAACAAATTGCACTCGTAAAGATTTTGGCAAAGACTTAATCATTCCAATAATAAGCTCATCTAACAAACCTGGAACATTCCAAGTAAACTCTTCAGACGTTAACCTGGAAAGCGCGTAAAGCGGTACATGAACCGTTACGCCGTCCAAAGGATTGCTAGGATCATAAATATAGCTTAAGCGAAGTCTAAACGGTTGGCCGTCGGTTCCAACAGTATTCCAATGGTCAGGATAATCCGCTAAATCAGTGCTTTGTGTAGTTTGCAAACGTTCAACTTCATCAGGATCAAAGTTGAGCATATTAGGATTTTCTTCCCAATTATCCTTCCACCATTTTGCAAGAGCTGTAATAGTGGTAGCTTCTTGAGGAATGCGAGTGTCGTAAAAAGTAAATAAATCTTCGTCGTTTACAGTTTCGCTTATTTGACGAGTGCGATTTGCTTGATTATCTGCATCGTCAAGCACATTGCGATTATTTAAAATAAACTCATCGTGCTGGAAACGCTGCTGAATATCGCCTTCAACTAATCCTTGACGAATCATAATCATACGAGCTTCGTAAGGATTAACTCTAGCCCATTGAACCGTGCGATCTTTAACAATAGGCAATCCGTATAGCAATACTTTAGATTTTGCTATGGCAGCGCCTTTAGAAGCGCTCCAATGGGCGTCAGAATATGTGACTCTCGTAAGATTTTTAGCAAGAGGCTCAGCCCAAGCAGGATCAATTTGTGCGCAGTATCTTGCCCAAAGTCTTGAAGTTTCAACTAATTCAGTGCAAATAATCCACGAAGGAGTTGTTTTAGAAACTGCAGAAGCTGGAAAGATTGCAAATCTTGTGCCTCGAGAGCCTTGATAATCGTTTTTAGACATTTTTTGAGCGCGTTTCATAGCTCGAATTTTTGCAGTTCCACTTAATCCCGCAAAATCAGAAGATTTAGGTTCACGCACTACTTGCATTCCCATCATAGAAAGCAATCCTGCAAGCATTGATGAGTGTATTCCTTGCGAATCCCAAGAACAGCATAAGCTGTGAGAAGCCTGCTGGTTATTAGGAAGTTGACGAATTTCCAAAGATGGTCTTCTAACTGGGGTAGGGTCGCCAACTTTATAATGCAACTCTTTACACAAGTCTTGAAGCTGATTAACTAAATCTTTCCACTGTTTTAAACGCAGAAAGTGGAAAAATTCCGCTTTGCAAATCTTACGAAGCGCATTGTTGCTCATATCTCCATCCGCTTGGAATAGGCGATCCCACATGTTAAGAGCAGTCAAAAAATCACTTGTTTCGTCTGCATAACGATTATGAAGCCTATCTGCTTCCTCGCGCTGTTCCTCAGGACGTTCGCGAGGATCTTGCAAACTTAAGAATGCAACAATTACAAGCACTGCAGCAAGAGTATTTGGAGTAGTTTTTCGCGCTGCTTCAACAATCATTCGTCCTAGTCGAATATCAATCGGCAGCTTAGAAAGCTCGCGTCCAACTTTAGTTAAAGTAATTACACCAGATTTTCTGCTTATTGCTCCAAGCTCGGTAAGTTCGTTAAAGCCATCGCTTACAGCTTTTATGTCTGGCGGATCAATAAAACCAAAATTAGTAATATCTTCGCCAGTTTTAGCAACACCAACCGAAAGCATATGCAAAACTACTGCACCAAGAGAAGTGCGCAAAATTTCAGGATCTGTAAAACGTGGGCGAGTTTCATAATCTTCGCGCGAATAAAGTCTAATAGCAATGCCGTCTGCGATTCGTCCGCATCGTCCAGAACGCTGATCTGCGCTCGCTTGAGAAATCGGTTCTATTGGAAGACGTTGCACTTTAGCAGACTTAGAATACCTGGAAATTCTCGCAAAACCGGGGTCAACAACGTATCGAATACCAGGCACAGTAAGAGAAGTTTCAGCAACATTCGTAGCAATAACAATGCGCTGATGAGAGTGTGATTCAAAAACTCTGTGCTGATCTTTTGAAGAAAGACGGGCAAAAAGAGGAACAATTTCAATAGCATCCGCTCGCTTCATATCACTTGCTCGCGTGCCAAAATATGAACGTAAGCCATCTTCAAACTCTCGAATATCGCGCTCGCCGGAAGCAAAAACCATAATGTCACGCGCGCCTCGATCGTGACTTGAATGAATTACCAACTGTGCGCATGCGCGAGTTACTGCAGAAGTCATATCTTCATCCGCAATATCATCGCGATTGCTTTCGCTGGATTGACTTTCTGCAACAGTTTCCTCATCCATTGTTATATCTGCAAAGCCAGGAACATGTTTCATAAGTGAAGGAGCGGATCCAAGAGGTTCGTAAAGTACTTTCACAGGATACGTGCGTCCCGAAACTTCAATAACAGGAACTTTTATATGTAGAGCTTCTTCAAAATGATCGCGGAATTTAGCTGAATCAATAGTTGCAGACGTAATAATCAGTTTTAAATCTTGACGCTTTGGGAGCAAAGTCGTTAAGTATCCTAGAAGAAAATCAATATTAAGACTGCGTTCGTGAGCTTCGTCAATAATAATCGTGTCGTATCTAGTAAGAAGAGGATCGCGCTGAATTTGCGCAAGTAAAATACCGTCAGTAACAATTCGAAGCTTTGTCTTAGTTGAGCTTTCGTCGGTAAAACGCACCTGGTAGCCGATTTCTTCGCCCAGTTTTACTCCCATTTCGCTGGCAATACGCTCGGCTACGGTTCGTGCAGCTAAACGGCGAGGCTGAGTGTGTACGATTTGCTTACCTCTGCCGCCTCTTCCAAGCTCAAGCGCCATTTTTGGTATTTGCGTAGTCTTACCAGAGCCGGTTTGTCCGGAAACAATCACAACTTGTGAAGACTTAATTGCTTCTACAATTTCGTCGTGTACTGCGCAAATAGGAAGTTCAGCAGGGTAGTCAAATTTCATAATATGTTTATTTCTTTTCGTAGATATTTACTTTTTTAGTACTTCAATAACACGGTACCCTTTGGAACTAGCGTATTTTTCAACGCTATAACTTTCACCCAGATTCTCAGCAAGCCAAGTAATAAGTGAATCTGATCCAAGATTTTTTTGCACAACCAAGTATGCTGCTCCTCCTACTTTCAAACGCGGAATCCAAGTTAGCAAAATATTGTGCAATATTTCTTTTCCAACGCGAATTGGGGGATTAGACCATATAATATCAAAATTATTAAATTCTAAAGTATTGTTTTCTTTTAAAGCGTCATCTACTAAAGAAGTGTGAATATGCTTTAAGCCAGCGTTTTTTGCGTTTAATTCAGTAAGTTCCAGAGCTCTCTCGTTAACATCCACAGCAAAAATTTCCGCATTTGGAGACTCCAACCCTAAAGCGATGCTAATAGGGCCCCAGCCGCAGCCAATATCGAGGAATTTTCCTAACTCCGGGAGTTTTGGAGCATGTTTTAAAAGTACAGATGTGCCTAAATCAAGTCTTGAAGTGCTAAAAACTCCGTTAGAAACTTGCACGGTTACGTCATTGTCTCGTAAAGTTACGTGTAATGTGCGACGCTCGTCAATCGATGAAGGCTCGGCTGAAAAGTATTGTTCACCACTTATTTTTTGTTGTTTTTGTTTATTTTTTTGCTTTTGCGTATTTTGTGGTTGTGCTTTTTTATATTGGTTTGATTCTTGTAACTGCTTTGCTTTTTTCGATTGCTGCTTACTCATAATTCGCTATTTATTTGCTTTCGCATCGTTTTGTATTGTCGGCTCAATTCACCATAATAAAACAAACGTTGTAAAACGTTATTCACAATGGAATACAGGAGGACATAATGGTAGATAGCGAGGGGACTGCTACTCATGATGTGCTTTTGAGTCATTCCGACGTGCTTCTTGACAACACGTCATCAAGAGAACAGCACGATGAGACTTGGCAGGAGCGCGAATCACGAAACGCTTTAAAGCGTGTTGCAGGTCTTGGCGAATTACAAGATGTTACTGAAGTTGAATACAGAAAGCTTCGCCTTGAACGCGTTGTTTTAGTAGGCGTATGGTCGAGTGCAAAAGGAACTCTTACACAAGCGGAAGAATCTTTGCGAGAGCTTGCAGCATTAGCTCAAACAGCTGGCGCTGTTGTGTGCGACGGAATATTGCAACAGCGTTATAGACCAGATGCTGCAACTTATGTTGGTTCTGGAAAAGCTCGTGAGATTGCAGCAGTTGTTGCGCAACATGATGCAGACACGATTATTGTTGACGACGATTTACCTCCAAGCCAAAGACGCGCTTTAGAAGATGTAACTAAAGTTAAGGTTGTTGATCGAACTGCTGTGATTCTAGACATTTTCGCTCAGCATGCTACGAGCCGCGAAGGTAAAGCTCAAGTGGAGCTTGCACAATTGCAATACATGCTTCCTAGACTTAGAGGCTGGGGTGCGGCTCTTTCTAGGCAGGCTGGCGGACGAGCTGCAGGAGAAGCTGGTATTGGTTCTAGAGGGCCTGGCGAAACAAAAATAGAAATGGATCGTCGAGCTATTCGCAATCGTATTTCTAAACTTCGCCACGATATTGCACATATGGCACCTGCACGTGACGTAAAACGTGAATCTCGCAGACGTAAAGATATTCCAACAGTTGCAGTAGTTGGCTATACGAACGCTGGTAAATCTTCCATTATTAATTGCTTAACTGGTTCGCAAGAATTAGTAGAAAATGCGTTATTTGCAACTCTTGATACAGCAGTTCGTCGAGCGCAAACTCAAGACGGCAGAAACTATACTTTAGTTGACACTGTTGGTTTTGTGCGCAGGCTACCAACTCAACTTGTGGAAGCTTTTAAATCTACTTTGGAAGAAGTTAGCCAAGCTGATGTTATTTTGCACGTAGTTGACGGTTCGCACCCGGATCCTATTTCGCAAATTGATGCAGTAAACGAGGTTCTTTCAAAAATTGATGGCGTAGAAGATATTCCACAAATTATTGCATTTAATAAGTCAGATATGATGAGCGATGCTACGCGAGAACATTTTAACGCTATTTACTCGAATGCAATTATTGTTTCGGCAGCAAGTGGCGAAAATGTGCAAATACTTCGCGATTCTATAGAAGAATTGTTGCCATCTCCACGCGTTCATATAGATGCGATTATTCCGTATAGTGAAGGTTCGCTTCTTTCAAAAATTCGCGAAAATGGCATAGTTGAAAAGGTTGATTACTTAGATACCGGTATTAGTATTACAGCTTTAGTTGGTCCTTCTTTAGCTGCAAAACTAAAGCAAGTCGCATTGCAATAAAAAATTCCGGTGGTGCGATTAGAGTAAAGGTGTTCATACCAATAAGCTCTTAATGTGAGAGCAGCCCTTAATAATGCATAAATTAAGTATTTTTATGCGAGTAGGGTTTAATAGGTTGCCGAAAAGAGGTTTTTGC
This sequence comes from Gardnerella greenwoodii 00703Dmash, assembly GCF_000263635.1. GTDB lineage: Bacteria > Actinomycetota > Actinomycetes > Actinomycetales > Bifidobacteriaceae > Bifidobacterium > Bifidobacterium greenwoodii. The sequence goes on along the minus strand of NZ_ADEV01000008.1, from coordinate 28,636 downwards.
TCATGGTGAGTTCGCAGGTTAAGCCAACGAAGCTTGCAATTATTGGTGCTGGTGCAGTCGGTTCTACTCTCGCTTTCGCTGCTGCGCAGCGCGGTGTTGCTCGTGAGATTGTGCTTGAAGATATTGCTAAGGAACGTGTTGAAGCTGAAGTTTTGGATATGCAGCATGGTTCTAGCTTCTATCCTGCAGTTTCTATCGCCGGTTCTGATGATGTTGAGATTTGCCGTGACGCTGACATGGTTGTTATTACCGCTGGCGCTCGCCAGAAGCCAGGTCAAACTCGTTTGGAGCTTGCAGGCGCAACTATCAACATCATGAAGTCAATCATTCCAAACGTGGTCAAGGTTGCTCCTAACGCAATCTACATGTTAATCACCAACCCTGTTGATGTTGTAACCCACGTTTCTATGAAGCTTTCTGGTCTTCCAGCAAACCAAATGTTCGGTTCTGGAACCAACCTTGATTCTGCTCGTCTTCGCTTCCTTATTGCTCAGCACACTGGCGTAAACGTTAAGAATGTTCACGCTTATATTGCTGGCGAGCACGGTGATTCTGAAGTTCCACTGTGGGCTTCTGCAACCATCGGTGGTGTTCCAATGTGCGATTGGAACGCTCTTCCAGGCCACGAGCCATTGGATGCTGCTAAGCGCGAGGAGATTCACCAGGAAGTTGTTAACGCTGCTTACAAGATTATCAACGGTAAGGGTGCTACAAACTACGCTATTGCAATGTCTGGCGTAGATATTGTTGAGGCTGTTCTTCGTGACACCAACCGCATTTTGCCAGTATCTTCTTTGCTTGATGACTTCCACGGCATTTCCGACGTGTGCATGTCTGTGCCAACCTTGCTTAATCGCAATGGTGTAAACTCTCGTCTAAACACTCCAGTTTCTGATCGTGAGTTGGCTGCCTTGAAGCGTTCTGCAGAGACCTTGCGCGAAACAGCTGCTAAGTTTGGCTTCTAGTTTTTAGAATCTTAAAACTAATATCTAATAAATAAACCGCTTCTTTGCTTAAACTGTGAAGAAGCGGTTTTTGTATTGCTTCTATCAACATACCGAGCAATATTTTCTGTGAGTACGATATATGATTATCTCATGGCTGATTTTTCTCATATTCTCGCTACTCGTCCTGATTTTAACGACAGTGATCGCGAATGGTTACATCATTTAGTTGCTGATTGGCAAGTTATAGCTGACTTAAGTTTTGCTGATTTACTGCTTATTATTCAAAATGGAGACGGAGAATATGTTGTTGCTGAGCAATGCCGACCTTCAACAGCTATTACATTGCGAACGGATGATTTACTTGGCAAAAAAATGGACGATTCGCTTGTTCCGGAACTTGATGAAGCAATGAAATCAGAAACAAGCTTCCATTCGTCAACATTGCGTTCGATTGGTCGAGCAACAGTATGCTACGTTTATGCTCCTGTTCGTCACCGTGGAAAAACTCTTGGATTAGTTATGCGCGAAACTAATTTAGCAACTAGAGAATCTAATGGTCGCTACGAAATGGAAAGTATTAATGCTGGTAAAACTTTATTCGATATGATTGCACGCGAACAATTCCCATATCATGAATCTGTTCTAAATCAACGTCATAATGCTCGTGTTTCTGACGGCTTTATTGTTTTAGAGGCCGATGGTGTGGTCCGTTACGCTTCTCCTAATGCTATTAGCTGCTTCCGTAGGCTTGGTGGCTTGGATACAATGCAAGGTGAGTTTTTGAGCGAATTTGGCACGCGTCTGCTGCATACAAACGATAATGTTCCTGAAAGCTTGCCTCTTGTTTTAAGTGGTAAAGCAGATGTTGATTGTGAGCTTGAAGCTAACCGTTCTATAGTTTCTATGCGCTCTTTGCCTTTATTTGGGCCGAATAATCGCGTGGGTGCGGTTGTTTTGTGCCGCGATGTTACGGAAGTTTTGCGCCGTGAACAAGAGTTGCGTACTAAAAACGCTACTATTTCGGAAATTCATCATCGTGTGAAAAATAATTTGCAGGCTGTTTCTGCTTTGCTTCGTTTGCAAGCTCGTAAAACAAAATCTGCTGAAGTAAGAAAAGAGCTTGAGGAAGCTCAAAGACGAGTTCAGACTATAGCTTTAGTGCATGAAGGCTTAAGTCAGACTGCTGACGAAATTGTTGACTTTGATAAAGTTATTTCAAGCTTGCTAAAGATGTCTATTGAACTTGCATCGCAGAATCAAAATATTGATATTGATTTTGTTGGTAAGTTTGGGCGTCTTGCAGCACAGGATGCAACTCCATTATCTCTTGTGCTTACTGAGCTTGTGACGAATGCTGTTGAACACGGTTTTGAAGGCCGCGAAAATGGTCATATTCGTATTGCTGTTGGCCGCGGAGGAGACAATCTTAATATTGTTGTTGAAGATGATGGTGACGGTATTGACAGTGAAGCATCTCACGGAATGGCGAAACCTTCAGGATCTGGATTGGGAACTCAGCTTATAAATACTTTTGTTACCAATGATTTTGGCGGTACTGTGCGCTGGTCTGCTAGAAGAGAAGGCGGCACTCGCGTAGTGTTGGATATTAAATTGCGCGTATCTGGTATTGAGTAGAAAAACTACAACTCTTAGTCTTGATGCCTGCGTGCTCTCAAAGCGCGACGTTTTAGCGTTCTGCGCTCGTCTTCGCTTAAGCCGCCCCAAACGCCGTAATCTTGGTTCGTTTCCAACGCGCATTTTAAGCATTCTGTTGCAACATTGCACGAACGGCATACAGCTTTTGCTTCTTCGAGCTGCTGTAATGCCATGCCAGCATTGCCAAGAGGGAAGAACAGTTCAGGATCTTTATCACGGCATGCAGCTGCCAAACGCCAATCAAACACATTGCTCATGACTAATCCTCATTTCTTAACCAAAGCGGTGAGTCTTAGAAGTACCCCTGAATGTAAGGAAATCATGAATAAGAAGTTTTTTCAAGGTATTTTGCATCTTTATTAAAAATTTTTATTTTTTCTTTTAGTTGGGGAGTGCTATTTGGGTCAAATTTGCGGTTCCTGGAGTAACAAGAACGCATCTTCCGGGAAGCTGATAATCTTCAATGCTAAAGGTTTTAGACAATGCAGAAGGTATGCCAAGCAATGCATCCGTACCAATATCTCCAGTTGGGAAAATTATTCTAACTGGAGCCTGTTCTGGCAATCGCAAATAGCGTGCGCTTTGAGCGCTTAGAATTACAGGCGCACCTAAGCTGTGCAATCTGTTTTGCAATGAAATAGCCGCTACTTTAGTATTAAGCGGATCAAGTAGTTCATCTGCATCATCTATTAGCACAGGCTTAGTAGTGTCTCGAATATAATCAGCTTCTTGAGCTGTTATTTCGTTTGCTGAATATACTTGCGTTTGTAATTTTTGCGATATTATGCGCAATATTGTGCTTTTGCCCTGCTGTCTGCCGCCAATAATAGCAATATTTCCAAGGTTCAAAGGTATTTTTGCTTCAAATAGGTTAATACTGTCATCCTGCAATCCAATAACAACTGATTCTTCGCTTGCTGAAGAATCTACGCTTTCTTGATTAATTTTTTTAGCAAAATATTTATTTTCGTAATTTTCATACTTGTAGTTTTCCAGTTGTTTTGAAGAAAGTATCGACGGTAGAGGAGCGCTAAATAATGTTTTAGAGTGTTCTAAATAGCAGAATTTACCGGCAAATTGTATTGCTTTAACTAAACGTTTTGCGTTACGACTTTGTGCGCATCGTAAAGCTTCTACTCCTTCTCCAATATTGTAATATGCGCTTCCAGGAGTATTTGGGCTAATTTTTGCAGCATGAGAAGTTCCTAATAATTCTTGAGATTGAATAGCGTCTCTAACTCTTAAACAAATATTAATAGAAATATTAGCTTTCATATCTGCGCTTACTTGTCCAAGAGGATTTTGAGTTCCGGCAATAATATGCATTCCAAGAGACCTGCCTACTGATGCTATGCGAATAAGTCGTGGCATGTAGTCTGGAAGCTGATCTTTTAATGCGTGAAATTCGTCGATAACAATAAGTAGTGAAGGTTCAGAGGGAGTAACTTGCGAAATATTATGGCATCCTTGCATGGACACAAGACGTTCTCGACGGTCTAATTCCAACTCAAGACCTCGTAAAGCTCTTGTTGCGTGGCGCAAATTTAAGTCACCAACATTTCCCATAGCGTGAGGAAGTTTAGATAGTATGTCGAAAGTTGCTCCTCCTTTGAAATCCAGGAAAACGAAACGTAATTGTTGTGGAGAATACTGAAACGCTAAAGCTAAGCACCATGTTGTTAGCAATACGGATTTTCCGGATCCCGTAGTTCCTGCTACTAAAGCGTGCGGGCCGTTGCTTATTAAATCTATGTAGCAGTAGCCGTTGTAGCCAACTCCTAATGGAGCAATAAGCTGGTTTTTTGCTGATTTAGCTTGTGTAAGTTTTGGCACCGAAGAGTTTGATTTATAATCAAAATTTAATAAATCAGTATGTAATAAATCAGTATTTGAATGTTTTAACCATTCGTGCAAAACGGTTTTCCATGGCAGTTGCGTGCTTGAGCTATCTGATCTCGTCATAAGAAGCGTTTCCAAGCTAACTGGCGTAAGCGTATCTGGCAAGTTTTCTACATATTTTTGCCCGTAAAGAACATTACTGTCAGGAATGTTAGAAAGTTGTGATTCGCTATTAGATTGTTGAACATTCTGAATTTTCTGCTCGTATTGTTTCTGATTTATGTATTGCAATATTTGCGGAACTAGGCTTGCAATATACATCATTATGCTAGGTATAATCATCGCTAGCATCATCCAATTATTCTGAATCCAAGCCATTATTAGTAATGCAATATGAGCGAATATTGGTACTATGCTTGCTGCCATTTGCACATACAGCAGAACTTTGCTTGTAGTCATTGTTGTGTTAGTTTCGCTAATCATAAAAGTATGATGTCAGCGTTTAGTAACAGACTTCAAGACTTGTTTAAGATTGTGGTTAAAAGCTTTGTAACTAAATTATGCAAATTTTACTGCTGTAATTCTGCAAGAGGTCCAACAGCTCCCGGTTTATGCGTGCCTTCTGCAAGCTGATTAAATAATTCAAGATTTTTAGCATCATCTAGCAGAACGCAAGATCCGACTCCTGGAACTTGATAATCAGGATTAGTCCAATAAACTGTGCCGGTTACGCCTTTTGCACTTGTGGCTTCTTTAAAAGCTTGAGCCATCTGCCATAGGCTACCAGGGTTTGATTTTTCGTCAAAAAGAACGGATGAAAGACCAGTTTCTGCGAGCTTTTTTACCTTACCAAAATTAGTGATGGTCTTTTTGTCTAAAGCTTTTTTCATGATAGCGGCAATAACCATGCGCTGGCGGGCGGCGCGACCAAAATCAGACTCAGGGTCAGCGTATCGCATACGCGAAAAAGCAAGAGCTGTTTTTCCATCAGCATGATGGCATCCAGCAGTCCAATTTAATCCGCTAAATCTATCGTTTACAGTTCTGTTGTAGCATAAGTCAATGCCGTCAATGGCGTCAACAACATTAGTTAAGCCTCCAAAACGTACTTCTGCAACATGGTCAATACGGTGTCCTGTAATCTTTTCAACAATCGAAGTAAGCGCTTTATTTCCAGCAAACTGTGCAACGCTATTTATCTTAACTTTTTCTCCATTAACAGACACTAATGAATCTCTAGGAATAGAAATTAGTGAGCTGTTTCCATTAGATGGTTTAGTTAATACAAGAATAGTGTCGGTTCTAAAACCGGTTATTTCTTTAGCTTCTTCGCCTTCTCGCTGATCCGAGCCAAGTATAAGCCATGAAGTTCCTTGAGTGCTTGGAGTGTTGGTAAGCCAAGTAGTGCGATTTATGTGAGAATCAACCCAATTCCATGAGTATGCTCCTAAGCCGACACAAGATATTGCAATAATCGCAATAAGTGAAATAAATACTTTCAAAAAGATGTGTGGCCTGTGTTTTATGGCTGTTGATGCTGCAGAAATATTTTCGTTAACGTTTTGAGCGGACTCAAATTTTGCACGTTGATATGAAGATTGGCTTATTTTCTGCGGACGAATTTCGTTTTTAGATTGTGCATATGCTGTTGTTCTGTTTGCTCGCCTAGTTGAAGCTTGTGCTACGCGCTTCCTAGAACCTGCTGGTGTAAAAGATGGTGCAAATGATGGGGCAGATTCTGGTTTAAACGATGGTGCAAAAGATTGTGCAGATGACTTAGATCTAGCTATTGTTGCATCTGGAGATTGTTTTGCTTTTCTTCCTCGTTTTGGCGTAAAACTTGGTGGAATATTCGCATGCGATGAGTCGTTATTGTGCGAAGGGGTGAAGCTAGGCGGATTATCTCCGCTTTCCGGATAATCCCTGTGCAGTTGCGAATCCATGCATCCTCCAAATGCTTTAATCTATTTTATTAAAACTATATTGTGAAGCCAACATGTGCTTTCAGAAATATTTATTTTCTGAAAAATCACTTATTTCCACGAGGAACAGCGCATAGAACGTTATTAACATACTTGTCTGCAATGCCAACATACTGTCCGGTTTGAGCATCGTGAATAGTACCATTTTCAGGATTTACTATTCCTCCAGTATTTGGATCTATAAGCTGTCCTTGCTCGTTCTTTACTAATCCAGTTTTTGGATTAATTTTTCCATAAGGCTTCTTATGTTCAGGAGAGTTATTTAACTTATCGTTTTCGCTTATATCTTCGTTGCTATTAGAATCCTTTGACGAATTCTTAGTATGCTTTTTATCATTTTTTGTATACTGCTGTTTTAGTGTCAAAGGCTTATTTTCTCGCATCTTTTCCCAAATATCATCTGCTTCGTCAGACCACACAACTCTATTCGGGTCGTAAGGATCAGGAACAACAGGAGTAGTTCGAGCATAAATATGAGAAGTATCTAATTTACGCATACTTAAAGCAAGCCCAACAAGCGTGCTTGGATTAGCTAATCCTTCGCTAATATTTAATGCACCTAAAGCGGATTTAGCTAGCTGATACAATTCGCCACTTTGAGTTAATAGATTCTTAGATAAAGCTTGATGCATAAGCTGCTTGATTAAATACTGCTGCCTTGTTGTACGCATAATATCCGAACCGTCGCTTGCAGTATCGTGCCTCATTCGAGCATATTGTGTAGCAAGTCTGCCGTTTAAATGCTGCATACCCTGCTTAAAGTTCACTCCCGTATAAGCGTCACGAGTGTCGCTTGGAATGCACAATGAAACACCGCCAATAGCGTCAATCATATTACTTAATCCGCTAAAGTCAGCAACAATAAAGTGATGAATATTTAGGCCAGTTAAAGAATTTACTGCTTTTAGTGAGCAGGATGCTGCTGAAGCTAAATCTCCACCCTGCGCGTATCCAATAGCAAAAATAGAGTTGAACATTACGTGCTTGCGTGCAGGAATTTTTCCATTAGTAGTATCGCAAGCAGGAGCGTTTACCATAGAATCGCGCGGAATGGAAACAATATTCATATAGGATCTATCTGCACTAATCTGAACTACCATTGTTGTGTCAGATTGATGATCGCCTGTTTCACCATCGTGCGTAAAACTTTGATTATTTCCATCTCGTGAATCTTGGCCAAGAACTAGGAATGTTACAGGCTTTCCAGCATTTGCGTCAATAACTTGGTGTGCTTGACTATCTTCGCTAATGATGTTTATAACTCGATTGCTAACAGTTGAAGAAAAATCTAACCATGTAGCTGCAAGAATAGTTGAGAAGAAAGTAAGTATAAAAACAATAATCATGCACAGTATTGTGCGAGCGTGGTTTACAACTTTGTAGCCAAGACTATGATGTGGAACTGCGCAATTCCAATCATAGTTGCGCTGGTACCGCATGCCTTCAGTGTATCGTGAAGTCACCATGGTACCTTCTTTCACAATAATAAAGCCTTTTATATTACGTAATTTTTAGCTGTGTTCACTCAGAAATAAAGTGGTACATGAAAGAACACATATAGAGTCTAACTATAGTACAAAGCATTGAGATTTAACCTGCATATTGTGTCTATATATTTATGGCGTGTTTTGCTGGATACCTACCCCTTGCGTAAACTGGTAACTATGGATTTACTAACCGCTCATACATGTACATTTGAAGACGAAGTTTTGCGAGTTCTTTCTGCGGCAAAATCATCGCGTCCTACTGATGTAGATTCTTCAATAATGGCGATGATGTGTGTTGAGCGTGACACAAGATTTTATGAAGATACTTTAAAAGCTGTATTGAATCAGTCAGTTCTTCCAGGAACTCTTGTTATTGTTGATTGCGCTAGTAGAGTTAAGCAGGTTATGCAAACAACAATGGAAGTACAAATAGACTCAAACGTGCTTTCAGGAAATGTGCTTCCAAGTTCTAATAAATCTAATAAATATTTACTTGATCCTAATAGTAAATTCAAAGCCAATAATAGTGACGCTAAATATAGGGCAAATATTCAATACAATAACGATTTAGAATTAAAAACAGTTCGAGTAGTTATTATTCCTGTTTCAGCTGCCCACTCTTTTGGTGATGCTATTGAGAAATCATTGCGTAAGCTTATGCCATGCAAAGGGATTTCTGCATTGTGGCTTCTTCATGACGATTCTCGCCCGGCTGATTCCCACTGTTTAGAAGCTTTAAGAGAAACTTGGAGAAACAATCCTACTGCTTCTGTATTAGGTGCAAAACAGATTGATTGGCAAGGAAATATTCTTCACAATGTTGGAATGTATGCTTGGCATCACAGTGTTCATACTCTTACCGTTGACGGTGAGCCGGATCAAGAACAGTATGACGGTCGTGGAGATGTATACGCAGTATCTTTAGCTGGAGCTTTAGTTACATTGACCGCGTGGCAGACTTTGCGCGGTACGCAACCATGGATGACAACTTTTGGTGAATCTAGAGATTTTTGCCGTCGAGTATCTTTATCTGGAGGGCGAGTAGTTGTAGTTCCTTCTGCTCGTATTGCTCACAGACGAGCTCGTTTAGAAGGTTTGCGCACTCGCGGAGGCGAGGCTAGGACTGAAGAAAAGTCCGGGCTAAGACATGGCGTAGCGCCTTCACTTATTGCCAATCAGCGTTACAAATACACTGATGTCCGTATGATTTTATGGCCATTTATGTGGATTTTTAGCTTACCGATTGCGTTAGTTGGAGCTTTGCGCTCCTTGCTTGCTAAACATCCTTATGCTGCTTGGGTGCGTCTTATTTTGCCATGGCTTGCTCTTATTCAGTTACCGCGTGCCATGTTTGCTCGTAGGAGAGTAGCTCGAAACACTCGTGTTCCTCTTAAAAAACTTACGCAACTTATAGCAGACCGGCATCAGGTTGCACGATGGAAAGATCGTAGTGCAGCGTTCAAAGCTCAGCAGCATTGTGTGCTATTAAGTCCTTTAGCAAGACGTCATTTGCATGATCGTGTATTGAGACGTTGGAGTGCTGTTATTCTTGCGTCGCTTTTGCTTTTTGCAGTTATATTGCATTTATATGGTTCTCCTTGGCGTGAGATTCTAGGCGGAGCATCCTGGTATTCTCAGCAGTGGCTTCCTACAGGCGCTGATTTTAATCAATTATGGAATGCTGCAATTGGATCATGGGTTCCTGATGATGGTTTTGGTCCTGCTATTCCTCCTTCTCCGTGGCTTAGTATTTGGCTATTTTCTTCAGTATTAGTTGGCGGGAACACTTTACTTGCTATTACGCTAATGTTCTTCTTAGCTGCTCCAGCGATGTGCTTGAGCTTCTGGGCATTAGCAGGCGTGTTTACGCGTTCTGACACTGTGCGTGTTTGTTCTGGAATTTGCTGGACTATGATTGCAATGGCATTTGGTTTATTTGCTCGCGGCGATTTGCCAATGCTAATGACAATGGTATTTTTGCCTGCAGCATTTGCGTTTGCTTTCCACGCTGTTGGAATGTACGTAACAGAAGATCCTGTTCGTCCTGTGCCTTCTGTTCAATGCGCTGCATTTGCTGCACTAAGCTTTATGATTCCTGTTGCTGCAGAACCTCAACTTGTTTTGCCTCTTGTTGTTATTTTCATCGCGTCATTTATTATGGTGCGCTCGCATAGAATCATGTTTTTGCTTATGCCAATTCCGTCGATTATGATACTGCTTCCAACAATAGGCAGTGCTATTCGATACGGAGAATCTGGCATGTGGCGTCAATTGTTCTCTAGCATGTCTGTTCCGTTAAGGAGCGTACAGGGTGCTCCTCGTGCTCAAGGTTATGTTGATGTTCTTCTTCAAGCTTTCAATATGACTTCTGCGCATTTTGCTATTAACACTCCATTGCTTAGCTTGAGAACAATAATTATGTTGATTTTTGCTGTTCTTGCAGTATTTATGGCTGTTGCATCTTTGGTTCTTCCGTTTGCTTTGCGTGTTTCTAGAATGATGTGGGTTGTGATTATTAGCGGAATGGCCTTGTCTCTAGTTGCTGAGCGTATTGTTGTTGCGTCTGATATTAATGGCCCTGTTGCCGCAAGTGTTTTGCCAGGAGTTGCCTTATCTACTGTTGGTGTTTTGGCATGCATGTGTATGGTCGCCGGCCAAGCTGTTAGACGTTTTGAGCCTTTGCGCGCTTCTAAGAATAAAGATTATAAATCTACTGAAAAATATAAGACTCGTACGGATAGACGCGCCGCAATGCGCAGATCTGCACAGCGTTTTATACGTCACGTAATTCGTATTGCTCGTGCTGCTCTGGCAAGTGGAATGTTAGCTATGGCTGTTCTTTTGGGTCTTTTTACAGTATTAAGCGGTCCGGCAACATCAATCTCCGCAAGTAGTAATGGTTTGCCTATGGTTGTAACTGATTACTTGCGTAAGGATGATACTCATCGCATACTTGCTTTGCGTGCACAAGATAATCATGAGCTGTCTATTGCTGTTATGCGCACTTCTAGGGGAGATTCTATTGATCAATCTCCAGCTCTTCGTGTCCGACAAGTAATATTTGGCAATTCTCAAAGCAACAAAGCAATATCTCGTGCCGCAGCTCAACTGTTATCTCATGCAGATAATAGTGCAATTGAAACACTAAAGCAGTTAGGTATTGGCGGTATTTATATTGTTGGAGATTCTGGTAATCATAAAGTAATTTCAGAATCAAAAATGTCAATACAACAGTTGCTTCAGCCTTCTTCCAAGCCGCAGCCAAGCAAGGTAAATAAAGAAGCTACGGATAGTCTTATTGCGCATGTAAACGCATCTGAAAGCACGCAATTAGTAGTATCTATGCCTCAAGGAACTTATTGCAGGTTTGATGGCATGCCAGATTCTAAGTCGCTTTCAGAAACATCCCCATATTATCGTTCTAGGCCATTAACTTGGAGAATACCTTGGGTAGTGTCCACTGCAATCGTATTGCTAGTATACTGCTTGGTAGCTGTTCCTCGTTTTGGACGACATAATATGATTGAGCGCTCTGACGATTTGCATGAGGAGGAATTAGATGAGTTGGCGTAAAAATCCTCATGATAGTTCAAAACATGGTGAAGTGCCTGCACAATCAGAAATTAAGCAGCATAATAAAATGATTGGCGTTGCTGCTCTTGCAACATTTAGCGCAATATTTCTTTTAGTACTTGCTTGTGTTGTGGCGTTGTGTTGCACTATGCCTAATTTTGTAGATAATGCTAATGCTCCAACTAGTAGTGTTTCTCACAGTGTTGGTGTTAGCCGCTTGCAATCTGTATGTCCTATTAGATTATCGTTACCTGATTTGGCGCAATACGGAGATAGCCAATACAACGAATCAGAAGGAGACTTGCAATCTTCTGCTAGATACTCGACTTTTGGTGACGTGTATCGTGCTAGTGTGCACAATATTCGTGATACTAATGACGAATCGACTTTGTTAAGTAAAAAATTAAATAATGATGGAACTTCATCTCTTACTTATGATGGAGATGTAAATCACGATGCGCAAGTTTTAGAAGGGCGTTTATCTAACATTGCTTCTGGCACAGGAATAGCGGCATCAATGGCATCTTGGGCAACTAAAGGTGATGTTCGCGGATTGTCTGCAACAACTTGCTCTATTCCTACCATGAAACAGACTTTCTTGGTTCCAGAGTCAGGTGAAGGTGTTTCTATTCGTTTAGAGGCTTTTAATCCTGCTTCAAAACCAACAGTAGTGCGTGTGCGAGCGTGGTCTGCTAAGCGTGGAAGTAATCCTATTAATCTATCTACTGGAAGTGCTTTTACTGTTCCAGCTCACTCTCACGCATATTTTGATCTTTCTGCTGCAGCACCTAAATCTTCCGGATTGTACGCTCAAGTAGAAAGTGAGCAAACACCTATTGCTGCTTTTGTAAAAGTCGTTCATATGAGCGGTCTTACAGTAAAAGGTGTTGATATTATTCGAGCTTTAAGCGCTATGTCTTACGAAACTGTTTTGTCTGGAATTAATGAGTCAGAACAAGCAAAAGCATATGTGTGGCCAGATAAAGACGGTAAGGTAACTATTTCGTGGATGAATGATTCTGGAGCTCAAACAGTAAAAGATTTATCTGTAAAATCTCATAATTTGCAAGTTATTGATCTTGGAAAAGTTCCAGAAAAAGTTCATGCTTTAAGTATTACTGGTTCTGTTAAAACGTCTGCAATGATGTCTGTTTCCCGAGATGGTAAAGATGGACAGTCGGATATTGCTTTTATTAGTGCATCTCGTTCTCAAGGAATTAGCGCGATTGTTTCTCCTGTAAGCGCTGAAGAAACGACTTTATATATTGCTTCAACAAGTGATTCTGATTCTTCAGTATTCTTACAAGCAGTTGGTGCATCTGGAATGAAACGTGTTAGCGTTCCTGCGCATTCTGTAGTTACTGTTCCAGCATCAGACATATCTCATAATGCCGTAATGTTTACTGTTAAATCAAGCAAAAATATTTCTTTGTCTGCAAGAATTCGTAAAGATGATTTAGACAAAGCTGATGTTGCAGGTATTGCTTGGCTTGCTTCTCAATCATTGGAGCCGCAACAAGCTCAAGTGCATGTTAATAGCGACAATCATATTGTGCAATAAGCTATAATTATATTCCCCAATCAGGGTCAATTTCTTCTGGCCTGCGCCCATATAATTCAGCCAAACGTTGCACAAGCTCATCTCTAATAGCGTATTGAAGTTCTAGTCTGCTTGTTACATGAGTGCATAAAGGAAGACGATACAATACAATTCGAGCTTGCATTCCTCTACTTGCTGGGAATGCTTGAGACATAATTCGCCTATTGTGTTCCCACAGTATTGGTTGAGATGGTGGAACATCTTCTACAGCAAATTGAACATCTTTTGTAAGAGCCTTCCAAGCTCCATTAAGGCGTCGAATTTGTGCAGCCACCATGGAATCAAACATTGCGCTAGCAGTGCGGTATTGTGGAAGCCTAGTGCCAAAAATTGGTGCGCGCAAGCCTCGTCCGTGGCGGTTTCTATAGCGACGTTCCTCCCAAATTACACCTGTCATACTTACACTGTAGGTGAAGCCTAGGGCAATCTTAATTATTAATTTGATTTTTACGGTGTGTGCAATATAAGCACAATATGGGATACTGTTATATAGTCTTAAAAGTTAGGAGTAATCTGAATGCTTAAGCCAATAGTGCATGATTGCAATGAGCTAAATCTTGGCTTAAGTATTGCCCAATCTTCGCTTATTGGTTTTGATTTAGATAACACATTGGCTTGTTCTAAGAAACCTATGCTTGCCCCAATGGCAGAAACTTTTAGTAAAATTGTTGATTTAATTCCTGTTGCTATTATTACAGGAGGAAGATTATCTTTAGTTAAAAGTCAAATACTAGACATGGTTACTGAAGGAACTAATCTCGAAAATCTTCATATTATGCCTACTAATGGCACTAGCTATTACAGAATCGACAATAAACAGTCTTTGAAATGTGTTTATGAGCATAAAATTGAGCCGAATCAAGCAGAACATGTTATTTCTGTAATGCGGGAGTGTGCTGAAAGCATGGGGTTGTGGAAGACTTCTGGAGATTCAATGCTTTGGGGAGAGCAAATTGAAAATCGTGGTAGTCAAATAACTTTTTCTGCATTGGGTCAGCTTGCTCCAGTCGAATATAAGAAAGCGTGGGATCCAGAAGGAAAACTAAAAGCTCAGCTTGCTAAAAGAATTTCTCAATCGCTTCCAAATTTTGCGGTTCGTCAAGGAGGAGATACGAGCGTAGACGTGTATAGGCGAGGCGATGATAAAGCTCAAGCATTACTCACATTAGCTAAATATTGTGATCTTTCTATTGAAAAAATTACTTTTATTGGAGATCATATGGAACCTGGCGGTAACGATTATCCAACCGCTTTTACCGGAGCTTTAGCCGTGCGCGTTAAAAATCCTGAAGATACTTTAACTCTTTGCACTAAAGTTCTTAATTACTTAAGTGCTTAGGTTTAAATATTTAATAAATAGCTTTTAACCACAATGGTATTTTTTATTTTTATAGTTAACTAATTCTAATTTATGCTTACATTATGGCTGGGAGACGCAATGAAATAAGCCACAATAAGATGCAGAATAAAAGCGTGGCATGCAATAGGGGAGTTGCATGTCACGCATCTGCGTTTTTGTGCAAAAATTGCAATAGCACATCTTGCAATAATAATGCTGGCGAAAAAGGATATTCTTCAATTAGCTGGCTAAATTTAATAATTATTTTGTATAATATGATACTTCCAAGAGGATGTGCCGGTTGCGATACTCCTGATTTAGTATTGTGCGAAAATTGCGTTGAAGCTTTTCAACATAATAAGCGCGCTCAATTTAATTCCATGACTTTTGGTTATCGTTATTCTTGCGGAGATTATTCGGGTGTTGTTAGACACGCAATATTGCAGTGGAAAGATCATGCAGATACAGCATGTGACAAAATATTCGGCTTATTTATTGCAAATCTAGTATTAAAAGTTTTTAGAAATAATATTAAAAACAACTCTTCAAAAAATAGTTTTAATAGTAATGGGCCAATATTGGTAGTTCCTATGCCGTCTTCATCTTCGTCTACAAGGCGTCGCGGACGTCGTCACATTATTCCAATTGCTAATATTGTTGCCAAAAAATTGTGTAATGAAGGTATTGAAGCTAAGGTTGCGAATATTGTTCGCATGAATTCAAGCATTAGTTCAAAATCAGTTCAAACTGGCGGATCCAGGGGGAGGTCTAAAAGAGCTTCGCATGCCTTTTGCGTTAATTATCGCAAGCTAAAAAAGCAATCAAATAATCGCAATTTAAAGCATGAGGCGATTATTATAGACGATATTGTTACAACTGGTTCTACAATGAGCAGCTGCGTTTATGCATTGCAGAAAGCTAAAGTAAGCGTTATATCTGGATTTTCCTTAGCGTGCGTTAGTAGCTTTGGGGATGGCACAGAAGACTATAAATAGCTGATTTCTTTGAATTATTGCGCTTTATTGTAGTTTAGAGGAAGCGTTATTTCGAAATTAGGGCCGCGCTTGTCATCTACTACTTTCACAGTGCCATTATGTAGTCCAGCTGCCCAACGAGCAATTGACAAGCCTAATCCAGTTCCGCCAGACTCAGTGCCAATTCTTTTATTTCCCTTAACAAATCTACGGAAAATATCAGCTCGAGCTTCCATAGGAATTTGATTACCAAAATTAACTACGTTGCTTACAACAGTATTTTGCAGATGGTTAATATGAGCGCTGATTAGCACACGAGTTCCGTCATTTGAATGTTTAAGCGCGTTGGAAATAACATTAGTAAACAATTGTGAAAGACGGTCTTGGTCTCCTGTTAATTCAATACCATTTTCAATCTGAACGCTAATTTCATGATTATGACCAGCATCAGCTATTTCAAGAGGCTCAATAATTTCATCAATAAAATCTGCAAAATTAAATGACGTAATATTAAGGCTTTCAGCCCCAGCTTCAACTCTAGATAAGTCAAGAAGAAAAGCAATAAGATCCGATAATCTGTGTGTTTGGTTCAAAATAGCTTCCATATTGGACTCAGTAGGCTCAACAACACCATCTGCAAGGTTTTCAAGCATTGCTTGCAAAGCAGATACTGGAGTGCGCAACTCATGACTTACGTTTGCTATAAGTTCGCGTCTCATTTGATCAGCATGCTCAAGTTCCTCAGCCATTTCGTTAAAAGCGAGTGTAAGTTTACCAACTTCGTCGCGTCGATTTTCTACAGCAACTCTTACGGAATAATCACCGTCTGCCATTGCCTCTGAAGCGTCTTTCATTTGACGAAGAGGAGCAGTAAGTCCTCTTGAAAAAACGTAAGTGATTCCCAATGCAACAACTAATGTTAATGGCATAGCAATCCAGCCGTTTAAGCCTGTTTTTAGCAAAAACCATGCCATTACGAATGCAATAGCAGTTGCGAACACAATAATCGCAGAAAGCTCAATTTTTAGAGATGAAAAAAATCCAACTGGACGATTTGGGTAACGGTGCTCTTGCTTATTTTGATTTGATATATTGCTAGATTTTTCCTCGTTAGAAGTATTTTTCTTAAATATATGTTTTTTCATAATAGTTAATTAATTTTAGATTTTGCACTAATAATTTATATAAAATTACACAATAATTATGTAAAAAGTGGTGTTATATTAGATAATTTTTATGAAGCTTGTGATTGAAGCACCTGCTCATAATCATTCATAGGTGGTTCAAAAGCGTAACCTATACCGTGAACTGTGCGAATCCACTCTGAACCAATCTTATGGCGAAGTGACTTAATGTGAGAATCAACAGTTCTTGTGCCGGAAGCGTCTGGCCAATCCCATACTTGTTCTAGTAGTTCTTCGCGCTTAAAAACATTATGTGGATGTCTTGCAAAAGTCGCAAGTAAATCAAATTCAGTAGGAGTAAAATGCACTTCCTCATCGTTTAGCATTACTTGACGTTGACGAGGTTTAATAACAAGCGCTCCAAAATTAAGAGTTCGCTCATTTTCCATAGTTTTTGCTATTTGAGCAGCTCTTTCTACTCGGCGAAGCAATGCTGCACAGCGAGCAATTAATTCGCGAGGAGAAAAAGGCTTAGTCATATAATCGTCAGCGCCAGCGCTTAATCCAACTATTTTATCTGCTTCCGCATCTCTAGCAGTAAGCATAAGAATTGGAACGGGTCTTTTTGCAATAATCCTACGTGTAGCCTCAATGCCATCCATTATTGGAAGCATAATATCCATGATTATAAGATCAGGTTTAAGTTGTTCTGCTGCTCTAACAGCAGATGCTCCATCAGCAGCAACTCTAGCTCTCCAGCCTTGAGCAGTAATGCGTTGTGCAATTGCTGTAGCAAGATCTGGCTCATCTTCAACCACAAGAATGGTACGAAGCGTGTTGCTAACTGATGGAGCATTTAGCATATTTTTTAATAAACCTTTCAGTGTTGTACTGGCTTTAAGAATACCGCACCTAACGCTGGAACAGTAATTCTTGCTGAGTACGGGCGAGAATGATATTCTTCAGCAGCTGCAGTAAACGTGCCATTGTGAATATCGGAACCGCAATACTTTGCGTCATCAGTTGTGAGTATCTCTTCCCACTGGCCACCCTTTGGCAACGCAACTTGATAGTCTTGCCAAGCTTGACCAGAGAAGTTTACTACTACAACAATTTCTTCGCCGTCATCGCCAATACGCATGTAGCTTAATGTGTTGTGGTCGGAATCATCACTTGTAAGCCACTGGAAACCATCAGGTGTAAAGTCTTGGCTCCAGAAAGCTCTAGAGCTCTTGTACAGGGCGTTCAAATCTGCAACAAGCTTTTGCACTCCTTGATGGAATGGCCACTGCAATTCATTCCAGTTAAGAGAAGTATTGAAGTTCCATTCGCTTGACTGTCCAATTTCTCCGCCCATAAACAGCAAGTTCTTGCCTGGGTGAGACCACTGGTATGCAAGCAAAGCACGCAAGCCTGCGAACTGTTGCCATTCATCGCCTGGCATCTTTCCAATCAACGAACCTTTGCCATATACGACTTCATCGTGGCTTAATGGCAACACGTAATGCTCAGAATACGCGTAAACCATAGAGAATGTAATCTCATTGTGATGCCAACGACGGTTAATTGGCTCTTCCTTAAGGTATTGCAATGTGTCGTGCATCCAACCCATGTTCCACTTCAAGCCGAAGCCTAAACCGCCCATATCGGTTGGTGCTGTTACGCCCTGATAAGCAGTAGATTCCTCAGCAATCATCATGATGCCAGGATTATTCTTGTAAGCAGTAGCGTTTGCTTCCTTAATAAAATCAATAGCTTCAAGGTTTTCTCGTCCGCCGTAAATATTTGGCCTCCACTGACCATTTTCGCGGCTGTAATCCAAGTAAAGCATGGAAGACACTGCATCGACGCGCAGTGCGTCAACGTGGTACTCATCCAACCAGAAGCAAGCATTAGCAACAAGGAAGTTACGAACTTCGTGGCGACCAAAGTTGAAGATATAAGTACCCCAATCAGGATGTTCGCCGCGCATAGGATCAGGATCTTCGTAAAGCGCTGTGCCATCGAAGCGTCCAAGAGCGAAGTCGTCCTTAGGGAAGTGGGCAGGAACCCAATCCATAATGACGCCAATTCCTGCTTTGTGGAGCTTATCCACAAGGTACTTAAAGTCATCAGGGGAGCCGAGTCGAGAATCTACAGCATAGTAGCCTGTAACCTGATAGCCCCAAGATCCAGAGAATGGATACTGGGTAAGAGGCATAAACTCAACGTGAGTAAAGCCTTCTTTTTGCACGTAGTCAACCAAGTGGTCAGCAAGCTCGCGATAATTACCTAAATCGCGATTCCAGCTGTTAGCTTGTACTTCGTAAATACTTATTGGACCATTGTGTGCGTCGGTTTTTGCACGCTTATCCATCCAATCGGTATCATGCCACTTAAATTCAGAATCTACAACAATGGATCCAGTGTTTGGTGGAACTTCGTGAGAGCGTTCCATTGGATCGGCCTTCATAATCCAGTTGCCAGACTGCGTAAGAATCTCATACTTGTATACTTCGCCAGCAGTGACACCTGGAATGAAAAGTTCCCAAATTCCGGAAGATCCAAGCGAGCGCATTGCGTGACGTCGACCATTCCAGTAATTAAAGTTTCCAACAACTCGAACTGCACGAGCATTTGGTGCCCAAACAGAAAAAGCGGTGCCGGTTACTTTCTTTACCATCTTGCCTGTTTCAGGAGAAACTAGACCCCAAGAATCGGTAATAGTCTTAACATGTGCGCCTAAGGCTTCCCAAAGACGTTCATGACGACCTTCGCCGAATAGGTACATATCAAGATCGCCAACTTGAGGCAAATAGCGATACGGGTCATCGTCTGTTGATTCAGAACCGTCAATTTCTACAGTATGAATGCGGTAGCTTGGCACGGACCAAGTCTTAGCTTTAGCATGCTTTACTGCAGGAATAACAGCGGTAAAAATGCCATTATATTCATGTTTAGCTTCGTATTCTCCACTCTTGGTGAGAATTACTACTTTCTTTGCCATTGGGCGTAAAACGCGGACGGTTACAGTGTCAGCACCCTTGTCAGTTCCAAGGTGGCCGCCGAGAACCTCATGTGGATTGTAATACTCTGCATTGCTCACCGCAGCTAATACGTCCTGACGGACTGGGACTGCGACTGCATCTTCATTGATGTTAGTAACTGTACTCATGTTGACTATCATACATGGTTTATTGCTATAAGTCGCGTGTGTTTCGCAGTATTGTGAAAAATTTATGAAAGTTTTTTCAAGTCTTGCCCTTATGGGAAACTGTTATGAGTTTTTCTGTGCGTACGGAGGGTTCTGTTGGAATATCAAGTCGGCGATATGGTCGTCTATCCTCGTCACGGTGCAGCTCGTGTTGAAGAAATAAGTGAGCGCACTGTAAAAGGTGTAACTCGTCAATATCTGCGCTTAGTAGTGTTGTCGTCAGATGGTTTGGAAATTAACGTACCGGTAGACAATGTTAAAAAAGTAGGCGTACGTGACATTGTTGGGGCTCAAGAAGTAGCAAAAGTTTTTGAAATTTTGCGCACGCCAATTATTGAAAAAGAAATGAATTGGTCTAGGCGCTACAAGCTTAATGTAGAGAAGATTGCCACCGGCGATGTGAACAATATTGCTGAAGTTGTGCGTGATTTATCTCAACGCGATGTAGACGAGCATGGCCTGTCTGCTGGCGAAAAGCGTATGCTTTCACGCGCTCGCAGTATTCTAATTTCTGAAATTGCTTTGTCTGAAAAGATTGATGAATTGGAAGCTGAGCGTCTTCTTGATGTAAATCTTGGCTACAAAGACCCTCAGGAAGGCGATGATAAGCATCATACTTGCGCGCCTGATGAGCCTGCATCTCAGACTTTATTTCTTTTAGAAGAGCGTAATAAAAAAGCAAAAAAGAAGTAAGTCTAAATTTTTAATTAGTTAATTAGTTAATTTAATAATGTAACTGTTTTACAAATTAAATTAATTGTTAGATTTAAGCAATAAAAAAAAATCTCTTGCATCAAACGGTGCAAGAGATTTTTATTATAGCGATCGAAGCTTTGTTACTATTTACTTGCCTGGATCTTGCTGACCCTGATTTGAATTCTTAGGATCAGTATTCTTGGCTATAGTTGGCTTCTTAGTAATAGGTTTCTTTGGTGTATCTTGATCATCAATATTCTTACGCATATCTTTTGTGGCGTTAAGAGCGTTTTGAAGATCATCGCAAATCTTCAAAATCCACTGATCTAGCTGATTTGCATACTTAGGCATAAGCTCGCTTACGCGTACTGTCGAAGTGTAGCTTCTGCCAGCAGTACCATTTAGAAGATTAAGAACATCGTTACCTTGCTGGCTGTCGCTAATAAGAACATCAATCTTACGATCTTCAATAAGCTTTTGGAACTCTTCTACACTTGAACGCTGTGGATCATTGTTATTGCTTATAGCGTCAGAATATTCCTTAGGAGCTGCATCCTTTACATTCATGTCTGCCATAAGCCAGAACAGAATTGGCGAGGTAGAAGCATATTTTGCATCGCTATGATTTTTAGCAAAATCACTAATAGAACTTGTTAATTTCTTTTCGCTATTTTGCCATTCAGATAGTCGCTGAGCAAAATCATGCTTCTTAGCTGGAAGAACCTTTGAGAAAGTATCAGCCATTGATGAAGCCATAGCTTCTCTTGCATCGTGAGAGAACCACAAGTACGGATTATCTCCATTTAATGCACCAACTGTTGCAGCTGCACTAATAGTTTCAGCCTTTTTTGGATGCACTTTAGAAGCCCAATCGTCATATCCTGCGCCGTTTGTAATTAATACTTGTGCATCCTGCATATTTTCCAAGTCTTTTGGTTTAGGCTTAAAAGATGAGATATCAGTATTTGCGCCAGCCATTATCGATTCGACTTTAACGTCTTTACCACCGATTTCTTTAGCCAAGCTGCCCCAAGTATCTACAGTAGATACAACAGTTATTTGTGTTGCTGTTTTAGGTTTTTCTTTTGGTTTTTCTACCTGCTGACCGCATGCCGAAAATCCAAGAAGTACTGCAGATGCAATAAGGCATGTTGAAACGGTTTTGCCAAATTTTTTTGCCGCGCAAATAATGGTACGCATCACTGTGGCTCCTTCTTTGATAATAGTGCGTCGGCGCACATTAGTTTTGCTTGTCGACTAATACACTTCTATACCTCACGATAGCCTATCCTTACGAATTGTGCGAGTTGGGAGGCATATTTTATGGTTATTGTTCTTGATGGTAAGGCACTTGCTGGCAAAATTAAGGAAGATTTGTCTGCACGCGTTGCGCTATTGCGTAAAAATGGTATTGAACCTGGATTAGGTACTTTACTTGTTGGAAATGATCCAGGATCATTAAAGTATGTTGCTGGAAAACACAAAGATTGCGAAGAAGTTGGGATTCGTTCAATCAGATGTGATTTGCCAGAAGATGCCAGCGAAAATGACATTCTTAAAGCAGTTGAGCAATTGAACAATGACCCTCTTTGCACAGGTTTTATTGTACAATTGCCGCTTCCTAAAGGCGTTGATTCTAAAAAAATTATTTCCGCAATCAATCCTAAAAAAGATTGTGATGGAATGCATCCTTATAATCTAGGCGAGCTTGTGATGCATATTTCTGGAGATATTACAACGCCTTTGCCTTGTACTCCTCGTGGAATTTTAGCTTTGTTAGACGAGTATGGAATTAATCTTTCTGGTAAAAACGTTTGTGTTCTCGGTCGAGGAATTACAGTTGGCAGAACAATTGGTCTTTTGCTCACAAGAAGGGGAGTAGACGCGACTGTTACACTATGCCACACTCGTACTAAAAATTTGCAGGAAATTATGCGTGGATCTGACGTAATTATTGCTGCAATGGGCTGTGCTGGTTTTGTTAAGCCAGAAGATATTAAACCTGGCGCCGTTCTAGTTGATGTTGGTGTATCTCGCATATTTGACGAGGAAGCAGGAAGATATCGTATAAAAGGCGATGTTGATGTTGCTTGCCGTGAGATTGCTGGAGCATATTCTCCAAATCCTGGTGGAGTAGGCCCTATGACACGCGCTATGCTTCTTGCGAATGTTGTTGATATGGCTGAAAGAAAGCTTCAAAATTAATATTTCGACACTCCCGGACTAAAACGGTAATTTTGGCTAGGCCTGCCTATAAACTAGCTCTTTGTGTGCGTAGTATCGCGCATAACTATAACTAAATATCGAGTAATATCCACCCCAAGAAGAAACCACTAATAAATAATGGCAGAGAATAATAACGAAGTCGCCAAGGTTGCGATTAATGATATTGGCACCGAAGAAGACTTCATCAAAGCAGTCGATTCAACCATCAAGAATTTTGATGATGGTGATTTAGTTGAAGGTACCGTCGTAAAGATTGATCACGACGAAGTATTGTTGGATATCGGCTACAAAACTGAAGGTGTAATTCCTTCCCGTGAACTTTCCATCAAGAAAGACGTTGATCCAGATGATGTCGTTGAAGTTGGCGACACCATTGAAGCCCTTGTTGTTACTAAGGAAGACAAGGAAGGACGTCTTATTCTCTCCAAGAAGCGTGCACAGTATGAGCGTGCTTGGGGTGACATCGAGAAGATTAAGGATGCAGACGGCATCGTTGAAGGTACCGTTATTGAAGCTGTTAAGGGCGGCTTGATTGTTGATATCGGTCTTCGCGGCTTCTTGCCAGCTTCCTTGGTTGAGATGCGTCGCGTGCGCGATCTTTCTCCATACATTGGTCAGAAGATTAAGGCTAAGATTCTCGAGCTCGATAAGAACCGCAACAATGTTGTGCTTTCCCGTCGCCAGTTCCTTGAGGAAACCCAGTCCGAAGTTCGCGAGACCTTCCTCTCGCAGCTTAAGAAGGGTCAGATTCGCGAAGGCGTTGTGTCTTCTATCGTAAACTTCGGCGCATTTGTTGACCTCGGCGGTGTTGACGGCCTCATTCACGTGTCTGAGCTTTCTTGGAAGCACATCGATCACCCATCTGAGGTTGTTAAGGTTGGCGATAAGGTTACCGTTGAAGTTCTCGACGTTGATCTCGATCGCGAACGTATTTCCCTTTCCCTTAAGGCAACTCAGGAAGATCCATGGCAGCGCTTCGCTCGCACCCATGTTCCTGGACAGGTTGTTAAGGGCAAGGTCACAAAGATTGTTCAGTTCGGCGTGTTCATTTCCGTTGAAGATGGCATTGAGGGCTTGGTTCACATTTCTGAGCTTGCAAACCGTCACGTAGAGAACCCAGAAACTGTTGTTAAGGCTAACGAAGAAGTATTCGTTAAGGTTATTGACGTAGATCTCGACCGTCGCCGCATTTCCCTCTCCTTGAAGCAGGCAAATGAGGCTGTTGATCCAGCTTCTGAGGAGTTTGATCCAGCTCTCTACGGCATGCCAGCTGAGTACGATGCTGAAGGTAACTACAAGTACCCAGAAGGCTTCGATCCAAACACTAATGAGTGGATGGCTGGCTACGAGCAGCAGCGTGAAGAGTGGGAAGCTCAGTATGCTGCAGCTCACGAGCTTTGGGAAGAGCACAAGGCATTTGCTGCTAAGGAACTCGCGGCTGCTGCTGAATCTGCAGCTGCTGACGGTCAGCAGGAAGCTGAAAAGAAGCCAGCTAAGGAAGAGAAGAAGGAAGAAGTTGCTTCCAACTATTCTTCTGAGGCTTCTAACGAAGGTGCTTTAGCTGATTCCGATCAGCTCGCAGCTTTGCGCGAACAGCTTTTGAGCGAAAAGAAGTAGTTTCTACTAAAAGCTTATAAACAAGATGCCCTGGTGAGTAATCATCGGGGCATCTTTTAATATCTTTAGTAATAACCCTTTGATTTATTAATTTTTTATTATATAGTTTTTAAGAAAATAAATTTCTTACGAGAGAAAGTGTGATTATTGTGAGTGATTTAGATAATCAAACTGGAGATTACTCCGGCTCTGACGGACAGGCTCAGTACGGACAGCCACAGTACAATGATCAGTCCCAGCAGTATAACCAGGCTCAGCCACAATATAACAACCAATCCCAGTATGGTGCTCAGCCTCAGTACAATGCTCAGCCACAGTATGGTCAGACTCAGTATGATCAGAATTCATATGCTCAGCCTCAATACAATGCTCAGCCGCAATATGGTCAGTACTCTCAGTCTGCTCCTCAGTACAATCAAGCATCTTCCTACTCTAACTATGGGTCTAATAATTATTCATCAAACGCATACAGAAGCTCTCGTAACAAGATTGCTGCAGGCCTGTTAGCCATTTTCTTGGGCGCTTTGGGTGTGCACAATTTCTATCTTGGTTTTAAAGGAAAGGCGATTGCACAGCTGCTTATTTCTATTCTTTCTTTCGGCTTGCTGGCTTTTGTTTCTGGAATTTGGGCATTTATTGAAGGAATTTGCATTCTTTGCTCTCAGCCTGGTTCTAAGTGGCATAAGGATGCCGATGGAGCTGAACTTCAAGACTAATTTTACAATTATTATTTAGCGTATAATGCCCCTGTAATTAGTTACTGGGGCATTACTTATAATTTATATATGACAATAATGCGTATTGCGGTAACGGGCGGAATTGCTGCCGGAAAATCTACAGTAGTAAACCATTTGCATTCGCTTGGCGCTTTTGTTATAGATTACGATGTTTTAGCGCGTAAAGTAGTGGAACCGGGAAGTGCAGTATTGAGGCAAATCGTAGGAATTTTTGGGGAAAATTCTGTTTTGGAAGACGGTTCTTTAAATCGCGCGTTTATTGCTGAGCATATTTTTGGTGACGACGATGAGCATAAGCAAGCATTAAGTAAGATTGAATCTATAATTCACCCGGCTATTTACAATCTTGCGAAGCTTTTAGAAAGCGAATATAAAAGCGAGTATGTTAGTAAAATTTCTAAAGAAAGTTGCTGTGAAAGCGCAGATTTAAGATCAGTTATTGTGCACGATATTCCACTTCTTGCGCAAGTAATTGACAGCATTCCATTCAGTTTCGACCATATTATTACCGTTGAAGCGCCTAAAGAAATTCGCGTTAAGCGAATGATAAGCGAGCGGAACATGACGGAGAGTCAAGCTTTAGCGCGCATAAATAGTCAGCTTCCTAGCAAAATGCGAAAAAATATCGCAGATTTTGTAGTTGATTCCACTACACCAATGGAATCGATGCTTAACAGTGTTGACAATACGCTAAAATCATGGTTGTGTGACGCAAACAATAAAAGCGCTGAAATGGCGAAATTGGGGGAGTAAAAGATTATGTCGAATAAAATTCATCGCACAAACAAGCCTTTTGTAGTAAAAGCGCCATACAAGCCTTCAGGAGACCAGCCGCAAGCAATAGAAGAGCTGGCAAATCGCATTGAAAACGGCGAAAATGACGTTGTTTTAATGGGTGCTACGGGAACTGGTAAAACTGCTACAACTGCTTGGCTTATTGAGCGTTTGCAAAGGCCTACCCTTATTATTGAGCCGAATAAAACTTTGGCAGCTCAGCTTTGTGCAGAGTTTCGAGAGCTTATGCCAGATAATGCTGTGAGCTATTTTGTGTCTTACTACGATTACTATCAGCCGGAAGCGTATATTCCACAAACAGACACGTATATTGAAAAAGACTCGAATATTAACGACGATGTTGAGCGTCTTCGTCACGCAGCTACAGCAAATTTACTTACTCGACGGGATTGCGTTGTTGTGGCTACTGTTTCTTGCATTTACGGCCTTGGTACTCCAGAGGAGTATGCAGAGCGAATGCTTATGCTAAGCGTTGGCCAGCAGCTTGAGCGAGACGATTTATTACGCCAATTTGTGAGCATGCAATACAAGCGCAACGATATTGCGTTTACGCGCGGAACTTTTAGAGTTCGCGGTGACACTGTTGAGATTATTCCAGTGTACGAAGAATTAGCTGTGAGAATTGAGTTCTTTGGTGACGAAATCGACAGAATTACAATGTTGCATCCGCTTACGGGGGAAGTAATTCGCCAGGAGAGTAGCGTTCATATTTTCCCAGCATCTCACTATATTGCAGGACCTGAGCGCATGGAGCGCGCGTTAGAGGCGATTGAAAAAGAGCGTGACGAAAGGGTAGCGCAGCTTAAAAAGCAGAATAAATTGCTGGAAGCTCAGCGTTTGGAAATGCGAACTACGTATGATTTGGAGATGCTTCGCCAGGTTGGAGTGTGCCCAGGAGTTGAGAATTATTCGAGGCATTTTGACGGACGTGCGGCTGGCACGCCTCCGCATACTTTGCTTGACTTTTTCCCAGATGACTTTTTGCTTGTTTTAGACGAGTCGCACGTAACCGTGCCGCAAATCGGAGCTATGTATGAGGGAGATGCTTCGCGCAAAAGAACGCTTGTAGAACATGGCTTTAGGCTGCCTTCGGCAATGGATAATCGCCCGTTAAAGTGGAACGAATTTTTGGAACACGTTGGTCAAACTGTGTATCTTTCTGCAACGCCTGGAGATTACGAGTTGGGGCTTTCGGATGGCGTAGTTGAGCAGATTATTCGCCCAACTGGCTTGCTGGACCCTAAGATTGAGGTTCGGCCCGTGGAAGGCCAGGTTGACGATTTGCTTGCGGAAATCAAGGCTAGAGTTGCAAAAGATGAGCGCGTGCTTGTTACTACGCTTACAAAGAAAATGGCAGAAGACTTAACTGATTACTTCCTTGAGCTTGGAATTAAAGTTGAGTACTTGCATTCGGATGTTGATACTTTGCGCAGAGTGGAGCTTTTGCGCGAGCTTCGCGAAGGCAAAATTGATGTGATTATTGGCATTAATTTGCTTCGTGAGGGTTTGGATTTGCCGGAAGTTTCGCTTGTTGCGATTTTGGATGCAGATAAGGAAGGCTTCTTAAGATCTTACCGTTCGCTTATTCAGACGATTGGCCGCGCTGCTCGTAACGTTTCGGGAACTGTGCTTATGTATGCGGATACTGTTACGGATGCTATGAGCAAGGCGATTAGCGAGACGGAGCGCCGCCGCGAAAAGCAAATCGCATATAACAAGGCTCATGGAATTGATCCTAAGCCTTTGCGAAAGAAGATTAGTGATGTTAACGACATGCTTGCTAAAGAGGATGTTGATACGCAAACTTTGCTTGCAGGCGGTTACAGGAATGCTAATAAGGCTGGGAATTCGCATTATGGCGTGCCAAAAGAGCCGAATCTTGGGCAGCAAAGCAAAGAAAAGCGTATGGCGAATGTTTCTGAGTTGCCGCAAGACGACATTATGTCGCTTATTAAAAATTTGAGTGAGCAGATGCATGTTGCTGCAGAGCAGTTGCAATTCGAGCTTGCAGCGCGTTTGCGCGACGAAATCCGCGATCTAAAGAAAGAGCTGCGTCAAATGGATGCGGCTAATAAGTGAAGCTAATAGAGGAAACATGTCGACGGTGTAGGGTCGAGTGCACAGGATGTTAACGTTAAAAGGTGCACACACCTTGCACTCATCCTGCACCCAGCTGTTTATGCGCGGAAATGTGGTTTAAGAGCAATTTTTATATTGCAGTTTTGTCAAAAATTGTTTTTATTGATTTTATTATCGTTTATTTGAATATATTCAAAGATGGTTTTTCTTAAATAAGATATGTTTTGAATCACAATACAAGAGTTTGTATGTGTAAGTGAGCAGTGATATAGAAAAAGGAGCTGGGTTTGTGGCTCAGCTCCTTTTTCTAATTATTTTCAATTATTAGTTTACTTTTGTTTAATTTTGTAGGTGAACTTTTTTACTCGCGATTCTTCTTGCGAGAGAAGAATGCTGCTGCAGCTCCCAGTACACCAATCATTGCGCTGATCAATCCTACTCGTTCCACTTCAGCACCAGTCTTTACTAATTGGGACGAATGCTTTGCAGGAACCTTGTTGCCGGACTTAGTAGACGCGTTAGAACCTGAAGCACCAGTGGATGCGTTACCAGCATTGCTGTTTCCAGCATTACCGGTTTCAGCGTTACCAGCGTTGTTAGCATTGTCAGCGCTACTTGATTCGTTGGTGCTATTTTGAGCGCCGGAATCTGTAGAGCTGCTGCCACCAGTAGTAGATCCGCTAGTTGAACCACCATTGTTAGGCGTGGAGTCGTTACCCGAATCAGATCCAGAACCGGAATCAGAACCTGTTCCAGAACCAGAATTTCCGCC
>NZ_ADEV01000007.1 GCF_000263635.1 Gardnerella greenwoodii 00703Dmash | reverse complement strand
CGCGCTAATTAAATTTTGCATCGCTGGGCTTTTTGATTTATAAATAAAAACTTCCATTGTGCTATTAATCTCATCATCATGAGAAGAATCCTCAGCAAAAGTTCTTAAGTCTTGTTTTTGCTTGTTCAATTCTGGGATTTGACTATAATCTGTATCATAAATTTTTTTATTGTCTTGCTGATAGTAATATTCATTTTGTAAGACTGTATAATTAAGTTCCGGATGTTTTAATTTATAAAATAGCATCCTTTTGATTTTCTGAAAATCTCCTTTTCCACCGTTACTAGCATACGTATCTTTCGTAGCATTTTCGTTTTTTGAATATTCCCCTGTGGCTTCATCGGTTTTTCCTGGAGATTGTTTATGATGATCCATACATAAGGACCATTCTGAATCTGTTGTTCCATTTTCACTTATAACTTTTCTATGCTGACTAGCATCATACGCCTGATAAGTCTTATCAGTTTCACTTGCACTTGCACTTGCACTCACATTTAATGGAGCCATGCTTATAAGCATGACCACCGCCAGTAATAGGATCATCCATTTTTTTATTATTCTTGCTGTCATATTTATTCACCCCGCATTTTCATGTTGATGGCAACTAAAGTAGGGTTTAATTTACACAATGGCTTTTTGTCAGCAAGCGTAGTAAAATCAAGAAAAAGGTAGGGTTGATTTGCAATATTTATTTGTAAATTAATTCCTAGATTTATTTACAAATTTTTTCAATTTTTCTTGCATGTAGCCACTTAGAAAAGGTAGTATGCGAAACAGAAAGCATTTCTGCACCCTCACGCAAATTTACCTGTCCACGCTGCCACCTAGTCGCCACAGCATAAAAATCATCAGGAAGCTCAATCTTTGCCCTACCAAACACCACACCTCTTTGTCTGGCAACACGAATCCCTTCCATCTGTCTTTGATGAATATTTTCTCGCTCAACTTGAGCAACATACGATAAAATCTGCAATACAAGATCGGCAATAAACTTACCTGTTACACCATTTACATGTTTTCTCGTATCCAGCAAAGGACAATCCAACACTACAATATTTGCTTCTTTTTCTTTCGTGATTTTGTTCCACTGCTCAATAATCTCATCATAGTTTCTACCTAAACGGTCAATCGACTTCACAAACAACTCATCACCAGATCTCAAACGTCTAAACAATCTCAAATAATTTCTACGGTTGAAATCCTTCCCTGATGCCTTGTCAACATAAATACAGCCTTTTCTAATGCCATTGTCTTCCAAGGCCTTAAACTGTCTGTCTACACACTGATCCTTTGTAGACACCCTCGCATACCCATAGCGCATACTTATTATCTACTCCTTTTTTGAACACCATTATTTCAAAAAAGAAAAGAATAATTCAGCATGAAGAATTATAAAACCCCACTTCATCAGCTGGGTGCAAAGTGGCGAATCGACTTGCATGAGCGATTAAATATAATTCGCGAATGCACTTCGATTCGCTGAGCTTGCTCAAAGTTGAAAGCACAGTGTGCTTTCAACGCAAGCGAAGTACGTTAACATCCTGTGCACTCGACCCCAGAGCGTCGACATCTTCCCTCAAACAGCCAAACTGCACTCAAAAATCACGAGAACCCAGCTTAAAGCCGCCGCACATTAAACCTTTTAACGATAGCCCTCGCTAAACCCTGCTATACAAGGGCAAATTTGCACCCACCTAATCAGCCCTTGACATCAATACGACAGTCTCACATGTTTCAAGACTACCCTGATGATAACCATGCATCAAAAAAGAGCCTTAACGTTCGTTGCAGGAAAGAAGCTGACAAGGGGAATGTCGTATGATGATAAAAGTCTAAGGCACTACAAACTGGGATTTGGATTTTACTTAAAATTGTATTATTTTATTAGCGATATCTTCTACAAATCGCTTATCGTGTTCCACAAATATGAGTGTAGGCTTTGCTTCTTTTATAATTTCCTCAATCTGTATTCTTGATATTACATCTATATAATTCAGTGGTTCATCCCAAACAAATATATGAGCTGGCTTTGAGAAACTTACAGCAATTAAAACTTTCTTTTTTTGTCCATCACTATAATTCTTCATATCCATTTCAAATAATTCTCTTGAAAAATCTAATTTTCTTAGAATTGTTTTACACAATGTTTCATCAACATCTTGCTTGTGAATATATTCATTTAGGCTACCTGTTAAATTAGATGTGTCTTGAGGAATATACGAGATTTTTAAATTACCTGCTAATTTTATCTCACCTGTATACTCGTGATTTATACCTAATAAAATTTTAATCAAGGTTGATTTTCCGCTACCATTACCCCCATATATAGCCACTATGTCGCCTTGCTTTATCTCGAAACTTACATTATTTAGGATCTGTCTCTCTCCATAGCATGATGATAAATTGCTAACCGATATTAGAGGATTTTTATGATGATGTAATGGATGCAATAATAGACTTTCCTTTGTTTCGATATCTTTTAGTAAACTCTGTTTTTCTTCTATTGCCTTGTTTTGTCTATTCTCCAAATTCTTAGATTTTTTCATCATCTTGGCTGATTGATGACCTATATGTCCTTTGTCTGGTTTTACACCTGATACTTTTACACCATTTTTAGTATTTTCAATTTTATCAGACCAAATTTGACTTTGTCTTGCAGACTCTTTTAATCGTTTAATATCTTTTCTTAATCTCTCATTTTGACTAATTTCAAATTGGTCTTTCATCACTTTGTTTTCATACCATGATGTAAAATTTCCCGATTGGACATCAATAGAATTCCTGTTAATAGAAATAACATGATTGATACAACCATCTAAAAAATCTCTATCATGAGATATAAGCAAAAATCCTTTTTTACTTTTCAGATATTCACTTACAATTTTTCTTCCGTCCATATCTAAATGGTTTGTTGGTTCATCAATAAGTAAAAAGCCATCTTCTCTTGTAAACAAAATAGCTAAAAGGATTTTTGTTTGTTCCCCTTTAGAAAGCGTTTCAAACTCTCTGTAAACAAGGTTCTCATCTACATTTAGCAAACTGAGTTCTCTAAATAACTTCCATTCTTCATCATCTGATATTAGTTCTTTATATAACTCAATTCCTAATTTTGAAGTATCGCTTATATTTGGTGGAAATTTAATAAATTCAACATCCTTGCTTATTTTACCTTGATAAGTTTCTTGATTTAAAAGTAACTTAAATAGAGTTGATTTACCGATTCCATTTCTTCCTATCAATCCCGTTTTCCAGTTTGTATCAAAGGAAAACGATACATTTTTAAATATGGGTTTTACATATCCATAATATGAGAAAGTGAGGTTTTCAATTTTAATTACTGACATAAAACGCCTCCCTAAATTATCATTTACCGCCCGGGTGCAAAGTGTGTGCACCTTTTAACGTTTAGTTTTTCATGTATTACTACGGTTATCACTGCTTTGCTTTTCAGTCATTTCAATTCTCGATTAGGTAATTTTCCAGTTCTCAAAGCGACAGTAACAAACTCAACCTCTTGCAAGCACTTCTCGCAAAGTTCATAACCTTCATTGAAGTTCACTCTTGACCTAAATGTGCTAGCAATGAATTCGCATGGTGAGGTGATCCTTTCAACTACACCGCACCGTTCGCACTCAGCATACACATTCCCATCCTTAATCGGAATAAACATTCCATGATCTTTCTCATTTCCCATGACGCTAACATCTTCGAAATCATCAAATTTTACATAGAGCATATACGGCTTCCTCCTTTATCGGTATGTCTATATACGCTCTAATTCCAACTTATATCAAGTTTTATTGCTTCTTTTTTGATCTATATGTCTGCTACTTCGCAATAGCTTTCCCATTAAGACAGTGCACCATGTAATGCGCAAATCCATCGTTTTTACAATTTACCTTCTTCTTATCTGAAACCTCGGTGACACCATTCTCACAATCTACTTCAAGGCTTGCATCCTTGGTGATTGTTCCTTCTAAAATACTCATGCCATTTAACGTATCAAGCGTACAAACATGAGTTACTTCTACGTTTGTTGCTGAAGCCAACCCATTATAACATTTAAGAAAGACATCATCCGCCTTCAAATTAACAACTTCTACCTTGCCATTGTTCACTTCTACATAAAGCTTACCAATCTCAATATCCGTGATGAGCACTTGATTAGAATCAGATTCAACCTCACAAACTTCCACATCATGTGGCAAACTCACAACAATTTCAGGCATACCCTGAGTAAACCACCTCAGCCAATTCGAAGCTGAGACTTTTTTAGTTTGAATAAGCCTTATAACATTTTGCGCTTCCTCAACCCTCAACATATCTTGTTCACAGTTAACAAAGCTCACGCCAAAGGTATCAGCGCGTTTCACCGTTAAACGAACATCTTTCGTCTCTGCGATAAACTTCTTATTATCCATTCCTTAAGCACCTCCTCGTGCACATACTAATAATCAGGTTTCATTTTACCTTTTGAGCTATATTTTCCCACTTCACAGGGTGGGTGCAAAGTGGGTGCACTTTTTAACGTTATCCATCTTGTACACTCGACCCTAGAGCGTCGACATGTTTCCTCAAACAGCCAAAACACGCTCAAAAACCGCGAGAACCCAGCTTAAAGCCGCTTTGCATTAAACCTTTTAACGATAACTCTCGCTAAGCCCTGCTACACAAGGGCAAAAATGCACCCACCTATTAAGCCTTTGACATCAATACGACAGTCTCGACGTGATGAGTGTTGGGATATATGTCGAACGCACGCAAAGACTGAACGCTGTAGCCAAGCTCCCTAAACGTACCAACATCGCGAGCAAGACTAGTCGGATCACAAGCAACATACACAACAGCTCTTGCTCCAGACTTCGCAATCTGCTTACAAACTTGAGCTTTAGCACCAGCACGCGGAGGATCTAACACAACAACATCAGGATGCGCAAATCTACGCACAATCTTAGACGACTTACTCGCCTTAAACACCTGCGATTCAAGCGTTTGCGCAACATCGCCTTCAAGCGCTTCAACAACATCCCTGCTAAGACCTGCGCGCCCAATGTTTCGCCTTGCATTCTTTACAGCAATCGGCGCACCTTCAATACTAAGCACGCGCGCTGGTGCTGCAGAACCAATGGAATCTGCAGCGCCAGAAGAATCTCCGCCAACATTAGCCAAAGTCGCAAGCGGAATCGTAAACAGACCCGAGCCAGAATACAAATCCCACAAAACCGTATTCTTAGTGCGCCCACCAAGCGCAGAACGAACTAATCTCAAAACGTAGTTCACCAAATGCTCTGGAGCTGCGCGATGAATCTGCCAAAAACCACGCGCGTCAACATCGTAGTCAAAAGTACGCATACGCGATGAATCACCATCAACCGCAACGCGCACGCGCTCTCGCAGCAAAGCCGAGCCTGCAATCAACTCATCATTTACTATAAGCGCATAATTTTCGCCAATCGCATCAAGAAGCGCAGCCTTGTCATTAAAATCCAAACCCTCAACCCGAGGCTCTGGAACAGCAAGACGAATTTGCGCATTTGGCAAGAAAGAACGATTCCACAAGTCCAAAGAATCCGCAATAGCCAAAACCGCGCGCGACGCAAGTGGCATAGTATCAATCGCAATGCGCTCATGCGACTCGCGCTTTCGCATAGACAATCGCCCTTCATCATCCGCAACCAACTCCATGCGCGTACGCCAATTAAATCCGTTAAGCTCCTCATCCCCCGGAATGCGCTCAACGCTAACATCGCTTTCCGAAACATCCATGTGCGCTAAACGCTGGAATTGATTAGCAATCACGGCTGCCTTCCAACGAATCTGACCAGGCAAAGAAACGTGAATTAAATCCGCTCCTCCAACTCCGCCGCCCTGTGCTAAAGGACCCGCGAGCTTCCATTGCGGCTCCACACGATACGCGCTAGGCTCCAAAACTTCCACAACTTCGCCAGTAAAAAAGTGCGCTTTTGCACGCATCGGCTCATCCATGCGCACAACAACCAACTCTCCAGGCAACGCAAAACGCACGAATACAACGCGTCCGTCAAGATGACCTACGCATCTTCCTTGATCCGCATATCGCTCGATTCGCATCGTCACTTGCATAAACTACCCCCTAGTTTTGCGTTTTGTTAAGCTGATTTTCTAACGCTGATTTTCTAACGCTGATTTTTGTTAAGCTGATTTTACTTCACTTGAATTTACATCGTTCTGATCTTCGTCAACCTGCTTTTCTTCGCTCTGTTTTTCTTCGCGATTTTTATGATGCAATCTCATAAACGGCGTTGCAATAATCAAGTAAGAAACCCAAATTGCGAGCGCCCAGAACGGCAATCCCATAATCAAACGCACCGTGCCAAGCCACACAACGTGATTTGTCAAATATAATGGCACTTGCAAAACCAGTCTCAGAGCAAAAACACCAATCCACAATCCGGTAACATACATATACGCGCGCTTAAGTGGCCTGTAATCAAGCCATTCGTGCAGCCACGCGCCAAAGTTTTCCGTAGGCATTTTGCGAATTGACTCAATCACAAGCCCTAAAGCAGGCACGCGAACAATCAGCGAAATCGCAAGAAGCACACCATAAACAGCGTTTGTAATAAAGCCCATCATGTAGTAGTCGCGCGCTTGATGACTCGTCCATACCCAAATAAGGCAAATTGCAATGGAAACAAGTCCACTAATTGCTCCCATAAGAGATTGCTTTTGAATAAGACGAACCACAACTTGCAAAACAGCAATCACAGCTGCCACAATAACTGTTGTTTGCACATTTCGTGTTACAACAAAGCAAATAACAAACAGCAAGCCTGGCAGCATAGATTCGATTACGCCTCGAACGCCACCTATGGAATCAATTACAGAAAAGTTTCTTCCATCAGAACCAATAGAGGCAAGGGAAGCAAGCCCAGAACTTTTTTTACCACAAGTGTTATTTTTCAAGACGATATCCTTATGCTACTTAACTTACTGCTATCTAACCTCAGAAAACATTGGTCCGCGAGAAAGCGTAGTTTTTACATCAACTTGCTGATCGTATCCTAAAGGCTTATCTTCTTTTTTTAAAGCGTCATCAGCATTTTCTTCAGATGAACTATTGCTTTCATCATTATTTTCTTCTAATTTCTGTGCTGATTCTTTTTCTTCACGAGTTAATGGCTCGTGCATAGGAATAAGATCGCGAGGAGCTAATGGTTCTTCACCACGATTTACAACAATCCCCTTAAACCATTCGTCTAATTGCTTAGTTTCATTATTATTTTCTGCCAACTCTGTTGCTGCAGGCCCGGAAAATACTCCACGAAGCATCCAGCGAGGACCATCAACTCCAACGATACGAGTTGTAATACTCTTTTCTCCAACTTTTACAGGAAGCAAAAGTTCAGTTCCAAATTCGCCTTGTGCGGTGCAAGCTTGGCTATTTCCGTCAAGTAAGTCTTTGCATACTTCATTCCAAATACCAGTAGATTTCGGAGCAGCAAAAGCTTCAACTTCAACACTTGACGACCCGTAAGTTACTGTTGCTCCAATTACTTGACCATTTTCGCGCTGCTTTTTTACGCGTAATTCTATACCTTGGAAATATGGAATATAAATTGAGCCAAAATCAAGATAATCACTGAAATCAGGAGCATCTTCATCGTTGAAATCCCATGGACCAGTTTTTAACTTTACAACTTCATCTACATCTTTTGAAGATTTTACTTCTTTACTTCGGCCAAATAACCAGCCCATTATTCCTCGTTTCTTAAAACAACAAGCACAACAATAAGCATAATGCCAATCATCGTAAATTGCTCAACTTCATTAGATTACCACAAGCAAAGCACTGAAAATATGCATATAAACAAATACTATTACTTAAGTTTCATTTAATGTAGGTTAATAATCACACACCATATTTTATGGTTAAAGGCGCGTGATCCGACCATCTTGCCTCATAACTTTCAGCGCGATCAATCACAAAACCACAAGCGCTTTCTGCAATTTCTGGCGTTGCAAACTGGTAGTCTAATCTCCAACCAACATTATTGTCGAAAGCTTTGCCGCGCTGACTCCACCAAGTGTATGGTCCTTGAATATCTCCTGCAAGCATGCGCATAACGTCCACAAATTCATACTCGTTAATCCAACGGTCAATATACGCGCGTTCCTCCGGCAAGAATCCTGCACTTTTTTCATTCGCTTTAGCGTTTTTAATATCTAACGGCGTATGCGCAATATTAAAATCTCCGCATAAAATCGCCTGATTTCCACCACTTGCCGCTGCATCTCGAAGCTCACCCAAGCGAGTAAGCATTGTGTCTAAAAAGCGGAATTTTTGCTGCATTTTTTGCGGATCGTCCACGTTTCCAGCGTGAACATAGACTGAAGCAACAGTAATTTCATAACCTTGAGGCGTACGAATATCGGTTTCAATCCATCGTCCAGAATCCACATCCTCGCTTAAACCTGGCAAGCCGTAGCGCTTTGTTACTACAGGAAGCGATGTAACTAGCGCTACCCCAGCTCTACCCTTTACGCGGCAGACTTCGTTTGCATAAGTAAAATTATCATTTTCTAAAGGATTTGCGATATTTTCAGATGCGCGATACCCCATTTCAATTTTTGTCATAATTGGGTCGATTGCGTCCTGCGGAGCGCGCACTTCTTGCATGCACCATACGTCAGGAGTGTGGGCATCGGACCAGTCAAGCATCCCCTTACGCTCGGCCGCACGAATACCATTTAAGTTTGAAGTAGTAATTGTAATCATAAATCTAACTCTAATATGCGCGTTACACAAATATGCACGCTGCACAAAGCAAAAATTAAGGTGCAGAAATTTATAAACCCAGTTATTAACCAAGTTATAAACCCTGCACCTTTATTTTTATTTTATTAGATTAGATTAAATATTTAGATTAAATTAATCCAAGCCAAGTTCCAAGTTTCCACCAGGAATTGCGTCGAGAAGATCGCGAGTGTACTCCTTTTGCGGATGATCAAACACCT
Organism: Gardnerella greenwoodii 00703Dmash; assembly: GCF_000263635.1. Taxonomy (GTDB): domain Bacteria; phylum Actinomycetota; class Actinomycetes; order Actinomycetales; family Bifidobacteriaceae; genus Bifidobacterium; species Bifidobacterium greenwoodii. Next base: position 208,579 of record NZ_ADEV01000007.1, on the reverse strand, counting down.
CATCGGTTGTGGCATGCTCAACAAGCTTTCCGTGCTGCATAACAACAACCTCGTCTGCAATCTGTCGAACAACAGCCAAATCATGAGTGATGAACAAGTAGCTTAATCCGCGCTCTGCCTGCAAATCGTTAAGCAAGTGCAAAACCTGATCTTGCACAAGCACATCCAAAGCAGAAACAGCTTCGTCACAAACGATAACATCCGGGTCCAAAGCCATAGCACGCGCAATCGCAATGCGCTGACGCTGGCCACCCGAAAGCTCGTTCGGGAATCGAGTCATAACAGAAGCAGGCATACGAACCATGTCCAAAAGCTCACGCACACGATTATGTCTACTCTTTTTATCGCCAATCTTATGAATTCGCAAAGGCTCTTCAATAGAACGATAAATCGAATACATTGGATCGAGCGAACCGTAAGGATTTTGGAATACTGGCTGAACATGACGACGGAAATCAAGCAAATCCGCGCCCTTTAAGTCAGCAATATTCTTGCCTTCGTAAGTAACAGTTCCGCTTGTAGGCTTAAGAAGTCGCAAAACCATGTTTGCAACAGTAGACTTACCAGAACCGGATTCACCCACAATTGCCAACGTTGTTCCGCGCTTAATAGAGAACGAAACGTCGTCAACAGCCTTGAAAAGCTCCTTCTTACGTGGAAGCTTAAACTCGCGAGTTAAGTGGTCGACTGTAATAATGTGCTCGCTCTTTTCAAGAGTTTGCTCACCCACTACGTGATGCTCAAGCAAATTATCCGCATTACCACCATGCTCCTTAACAGAAATGATTCGCTGAGAAGCAAGGCTTGGAGCCGCAGCAACGAGTCGCTTAGTATAAGGATGCTGTGGATGCTGCAAAACATCCAAAGATGGACCAGATTCAACAACGCGACCCTTATACATAACAACAACGTGCTGTGCACGAGCCGCAGCTAAACCTAAATCGTGAGTAATGAACAGAACGGAAGTTCCGAGCGAATCTGTAAGCGTATGCAAATGGTCGAGAATACGCTTTTGCACAGTAACGTCGAGTGCAGAAGTTGGCTCGTCTGCAATAAGCAAATCTGGACGGCAAGCCAAACCAATAGCAATTAACGCGCGCTGACGCATGCCGCCAGAAAACTCGTGCGGGAACTGACGTGCACGAGTTGCAGCATCTGGCAAACCAGCTTCATCGAGCAAACCTGCAATACGATCGTCAACGTTTGCTCCAACAACATACTTTTTGGCAATTGCCCAAGCCTTGTCGTCGTTCACACCATACTTGATTAAGTCATCTGCAACGCGCCAACGAGTTTCGGAACCTGGAACCCACTCTTTTTTGTAGTATTCCATAGCTTCGCTGAGCTTATGATACTCAGGCACAACTTCAGACAAAGCTTCTTGCGCAGCATTCATCAATTCCGGTAATTCTTTAGAACCAAGGAATGTTTCGTCCTCATTGCTTTTAACTTCTACGGCATCGCCTGCAAGAGCTTCTGCCAAAGCAGAACGCTTCTCGTGACTTACATCAACACCATTTGCAAGAAGAGCTTCCTTAACTTGCGTTCCAATACGCCAAACAGGGTTCAGGTTGCTCATAGGATCTTGAGGTACTAAGCCCATTGCGGTACCACGCAAAGCAGCAAACTCTTTTGGTTTCAAGTTGCTAATTTCTTGACCCTTAAGCTTAATAGAACCACCAGTAACGTGACCTGTTCCTGGAAGCAAACCCAAAACAGCCATTGCAGAAGTGGACTTTCCAGAACCAGATTCACCTACGATTGCAACCCACTGGCCGGGATATACACTAAAGCTTGCGTCTCGAACAGCGTGAACAGCTTTCTTGGAATCAGTAGTGAAATCAACCTGAAGATTTTTCACTTCAAGCAATGGACCTTGCTCACGCTGCATAGCGAGAGCGTCTACATTTTTATGCGTTGAAATGCTCATAAGTTTTATTCCTCCACGCTAACTTCACGCCTTACGGCTCTTTGGATCCAACGCATCCTTTACAGCATCGCCCATCATAATGAAGGCAAGAACTGTAATAGCAAGCGCAAATGACGGATAGAACAATACTTCTGGACTGTTATTGAAGTACCTGCTGTAAGTAGCAATATCTCCACCCCAGCTCACGGTAGTAGTTGGCAGACCAATACCCAGGAAGCTAAGTGTTGCTTCCAACACAATGTAGGAGCCAAGAGAAGTTGTGCCAACAACAATAATTGGAGCCAAAGAGTTTGGAATAATGTGCCTAAAGAGATTGCGTATAGGCCTAGATCCTAAAGCTGTAGAAGCTGTGTTAAATTCTAGATTCTTTGATTCCATAACAGCACTTCTAGCTATTCGAGCAACACTTACCCAGCCAAATAGAACCATAACTAGAATTATTTTCCACATTGATTTTGTGGTTCTAAACATTTGAAGAACAACTATAGCGCCAAGAAGCATAGGCAAAGCCAAGAAGATGTCGGTAATGCGGCTAAGAACAGCATCAACCCAACCTCCAAAGAAGCCAGCAATAGCGCCAATTAAAGAACCAACTAAAACAACCAAAGCTGTAGCAATTATGCCGATTGTTACAGAAGTGCGAGTTCCGTATACAACACGAGCGTAAATATCGCATCCCTGCTTATCGAATCCAAGAGGATGACCATGAGAACTTGGCATCAAAGAGTTATTAAGTACGCAATACATAGGATCGTGCTTAACGAGCAATCCTGGGAATAATGCAATAAATAAAATTGCAATAATCAATATTGCGGAAATAATAAACAAAGGATTTCGTCTCAAAGTACGCCAGGCATCAGCCCACATGCTCGTAGCAGGAGCAGACTCGTCAACGGAATCAACTTCTTGTAACGGAGTTTCATCCAAGGAAGCAACATAACGTTCCTGTCCTGGAAGAGCAATATCTGCAGCAGTCAAATTTTCCTCAACTTTTTCTTGCATAATTATGCTTCTCCTTACGCGTAACGAATTCGCGGATCAAGAGCCGCGTACAAGATATCAACAAGTAAATTACTGACTACGAAAATCAGCATAAGCAAGGTAACTACAGAAACTACCAGGTTGCTTTCACCCTTCAAAATACCTTGATAAGTAAGGAAGCCAATACCGTGAATATTAAATATTGTTTCTGTAATCATTGCGCCACCCATAAGAGCGCCTAAATCCTGGCCTAGGAACGTTACAACTGGGATTAAAGAGTTTCGAAGAATGTGCCGAATAATAACAGCGCCTTCTTTTAAGCCTTTAGCGCGAGCCGTGCGAACATAGTCGAGAGCAATATTTGACGAAACTTCAGACCTTGTAAGTCGAATTACATATGCCATAGATACAGATCCAAGAACCATTGCAGGAGTGAGCATATCTAAGAATCCAGGATCATTACTTACATTAGGAGGGAGAATATGCCACTTAATACCAAGCAAATACTGCATAGCGTAACCAGTTACGAAGGTTGGTACGGAAATAAGAAGCAGAGAAACAATAAGAATTACGCTATCGTACCATTTGCCTTTTTTAAGACCAGAAATAATACCGAAAGTTACACCGAACAGCGCTTCAAATGCGAATGCCATAACAGCAAGCTGAATGGTTACAGGGAATGCACGACCAATCTCATCAATAACAGGCTGACCCGCAAAGGTTTGGCCAAAGTCAAGAGTAAGCGCATTCTTTAAGAACAGTAAATATTGAATAATAAATGGTTTATCTAAATTATAATTAGCTCGAATTTGTGCTGCGACAGCAGGATTAACTGGTTTATCGCCAAACATTGCATTTACCGGATCACCCGGCAAAGCAAATACTAAAGCATAAACCAATAATGTTGTGCCGAGAACAACAGGAATCATCTGCAAAATTCGACGCAGAATGTACTTACCCATCGGCTTCTCCTTGAATTGTTAACAATTACTCGCAAAAACAACAAAGCGCCACTCCAGTTGAAGAAATTTTTGGATTAATTCCTTCGTTCCTTCAACTGGAGTAGCAATTTCGCTATAAGCGATATTAAATTATTGAGAGGTGATATCAGAATTAAGTATTTTTCTGAATATCATGAAATTAATTTATATAAACTCCATATGAAGATTTAAATCTTACTTATGAAGCTGGTAGTACAGTGGCATGTTCTGCCAATCCATTACGAATCCCTTCAAATTGTGATTCATAACAGCCTTAGCATTCATGTAAAGCAGTGGTACAGTTGGGAGATCCTCAAGAAGGGTTTCGCCAGCCTGATGATAAAGCTTAGTTGCTTCGCTTGCATCGGAAGATGCAGTAGCCTTGGTAAGCAATTCATCAAACTTTGGATTCTTGTAATCGCCATCATTAGAACCATTGCCATCAGCTGCAACAGAAGCGAACTGCTGAGTCAAGTAGTTTTCTGGGCTTGGATAATCTGGCATCCAGCCTGCACGCCATGCGCCCTTAACCTTACGCTTGGTGCATGCATCGCGGAACTCCTGGAAGGTTGGGATTGGCGTGGTTTCTGCCTTAACACCCAAATTGTTCTTCACATAGTTCACAACTGCATCGAACACAGACTTAGCAACAGCGTTATCAGCATTGTAGGTGAAGGTAAGAGGACCATCATACTTGGAAATTGCTTCTGCCTTAGCCCACAATTCCTTAGCCTTCTTTGCATCGAACTTCAAATGCTCGCTACCCTTCAAATTAGGATCGTAGCCTGGGGTCTTTGGAGAAGTGAAGTCGTTAGCAGGAGCAGCAGTCTTGTTCAACACCTTTTCAGCAATTGCCTTACGGTCGATAGACATAGAAACTGCCTGACGACGCAAGCGGCCTTCTTCAGTCTTAACATCGAAGTGTGGCAAGCTGGAAGCAATGCTGAACTGAAGAATTACAGAACCAGGCTTGTTGTAAGCAGTGATTGTGCTATCGCTCTGGAAGTTGCTGGTTTCAGTATCTGGAATGTTATCGGTCATATCAAGGTTGCCGGACTGTACGTCACGGTAAGCAGCATTACCATCGGTGTAAATCTTGAAGGTAACGCCGTCATTCTGAGCCTTACGAGGGCCTTCGTAAGCTGGGTTCTTTACAACCTCAATCTGCCTGTTGTGATCCCAAGACTTGAACAAGTATGGGCCAGAGGAAACAGGCTTTTCACCATAAGCCTTTGGATCCTTGTAGAAGGATTCAGGAAGTGGAGCAAATGCCAAGTAACCAACCTTAATTGGGAACACGGAATCTGGCTGCTTCAAGTCAACGGTGAAGGTGTTCTTATCTACAACCTTCAAACCGGAAAGCTGTTCGTCGCCCTTCAAGCCTTCCTTCTGCAATTCGTCATAACCCTTAATGGTCTGGAAGAAGGAAGCGCACTTCTGTGCATTCTTAGCGTTAGCAACAAAGCTCCAAGCCTTGGTGAAGCTTTCAGCGGTAACAGGAGTACCATCGCTGAACTTCTTGCCTTCTTTAAGCTTAACAGTGTACTGAGTTGCGTCTGCGTTTGGAGTAACGCTTTCAGCATCCTCATTTACCGGGTTGCCCTTTTCGTCAAAAGTGACCAACGTTGAGTTGACCAACATAGCAGGACGTGCACCAGCGTTTTCATTAATGTTGCCAGGCACCAATTCGTTCTGTGGCTCAGTGTTATTTACGGTAATAATAACTTTTCCACCGTTTGTCTGCGCAGTCTTCGAAGCAGATGAGCCGCAGCCACCAAGCAACATGGCCAACGAGCAGGCTGCAGCGGCAAAAGCTAAAGCCTTATTCTTCATATTTATTCTCCTAACGTCTGGTAGGCAGGATGCTATATCAATACAAAAAGCCAAGTCATGAATAAAATAAAATCCATCTAGTTTTTATTGCCAGATGGATTCTTTTAGCCAATGACAAGGCCTCTTCGTTGATTAAAATTCAATAATACGTATTTTTGCAAACATTGCAAGAGCATAAGTAAATTGTAAAATTTACTGTTTATATCTAAAAATTACTGATTAAAACACCATCTTTTCGCATAAAAACTAAAAAATTTACTATTTTATCAATAATTTTTACTGTTTTTTACTAATCTAGATATATTACATATATGTAAATTATGTAATAAATTATGTAAAGGCCTTGTTAATTAGCGAGAAATTATGCATCTAATATACAGATACTTAAGCACGCGGAAAAGCTTGTAAATAGCGCTGCTTCAACGCTTCTATAGAAACATGCGTATAGCGTTGAGTAGTATTAAGCGAAGAATGACCCAACAATTCCTGCACTTCTCGCAAATCTGCCCCACCGTTAAGCATGTGTGTAGCCGCGCTGTGACGCAAAGAGTGTGGAGAAATATCCGGAACATGCGCACTTTTAGCCGCATCATGAACTACTTGTCTTACTAATCGCTGATCAATGCGCTTGCCTCTAGCACCAATAAATATTGCAGTTTGTTCAGAATCTTTCAATAAAATTTTTCGCCCGCTATTAGAAAGCCATGCAGATAAAGCTTTTGCGGCAGGAATTCCAAAAGGAACAACGCGCTGCTTATTTCCCTTACCTGTAACTTTTATAGTATGCGAGGAAAAATTAATATCTTGAATATTTAAGCCAGTAAGCTCACCAACGCGAATGCCAGTGGCATATAAAAGCTCAATAATTGCAGCATTGCGAAGTTCAATAGCTTTCTGATTTTTGCTACACGAAGATGAATCATTAGCTTTAGAATCAATATTATTCATTAGAGCTTCTGCTTGAGACTCATCTAAAACAGATGGAAGAACATTCTTAATTTTTGGAGTCATCAAAATTTCTGCAGGATCACTATTTATAAACCCAACATGCTGACACCATGCGAAAAATCCGCGCACAGCAACAACTTTTCTAGCCAAGCTTGAACGAGCATGATTTCTGGAAGCGTCTGCCATCCAAGAGCGCAAATCATCTGTAGTAAGATCTGAAATATTTTTAAAACCGTGGCGATTACACCATGCTAAGCACTGTTTAATATCACTTGCGTAAGCCCGATTCGTGCGCTCCCCCAAGCCTTTATTCGCCTTAGCGTACTCAATATAATCATCTACTAAACTCGCATATTTGGCAGGAAAATTTACGAAACTATTGGAAGCCACTCGCTTATTTTCCATGCTTAATCACCCTTGCGTAACTTTATAAACGTTTGCCATACGCGTCAGTCACATGCATAATACAACAAGGAGCATGTTATGGAAACACGTATAAAAAACTTGACTACACTACCACAGCGAATACCTGCAGGCACGCGCATAGTAGTAAGAACATACAAAATTATAGAAGAAAATAACGATGGAACGCAAAAAATAGAGTATCACGATGTAATTGGGCACGTGCTCGAGTGGGATGGGGCAATGCTTCATTTGCTTCGAGATCCTGCAGCAAACGGCACTAGAGCTGCCGAAGAAATGTTCATTGATGCCAAAACTATTTACCGTTTAAAGCCAATGCCGGAACGCAAATTCCAAAAGCCGCTTAAAATATAGACATTAAAACTCGCGCAACATTAAAGAGAAACTCGCATTATAAGTTTCTTAGCGAACTATCTGAACGCAACAGCAGTTGCGAAGATTCGTTGGTATTGGATCCGAAAAGTTCAACAATGGATTCGCCTAAGCGCGCAGATTCTAGTAATTCTTGCTGCCAATTGCTTCTGGAAGCATACTTCCACAATCTGCTATTAGCAGCATCGCTTTGATTCATATCATCGCTTTGATTCGTATTAGTTTTAGACGAGTTGCGCTGCTGGTATTTATATTCTCTCCACGATTGAGCTTTAGCAAAAAACTCTTGCTCATTATCGTCAGCAACTTCTACATCCTGATCCAGCATATTCGCAGCAAAAGTTAGCTCAGAAATTACGGAACGCAATAATTTTGCAGTATTATGCCGATTTTCGCTTACCATTGCGCGAGTGCGTTGAGGATCTGTAAGAGCAACGCGCGTCATATCTCGCCAAGAACCTGCAGATAATTGCAAAGCAATAGCACGATTAGGCTGATCGCATAATACGTTTGCAAGAGAAGTCGCAACAACGTGAGGCATGTGAGAAATAAGTGCCGCAGAATTATCGTGCGTTTCGTCGTCTAAAACTATTGCACGATTCTTGCACAGCGAAACAATCATTTGTAAAACATTTGCTACACGCCAAAACTCTGTGTTGTTATCAACAGTTAAAGCCCACAAAGCACCATTTAAAAGCTCAGCGCTAGAAGCTTTCCAACCAGTAAACTCACTTCCAGCCATCGGATGCGCACCAACGTAGCAATCCTGCAAACCTGCTGCAGCAACCTGATTTCTAACTAAAGTTTTTACGCTACCAACATCGCTAATAGTTGTGCGAGATTTGTCAATATAAGGTGCGATTTCCTGCAAAATACTTGGCATAGCAAACAAAGCATTGCACAAAATCAGAACGTTTGGACGAAGTTTAGCTAAATCTTGCACATTTTCTACGCAGTCAATTCCTAAATTTTCAGCTTCTTCGTATGGGTCATGATGACGATTCCAAGCGTATACTCTACATTCCGGCAATTTTGCAAGTCTTTTTGCAAGAGATCCACCAATAAGACCAAGACCAACAATACCAACAGAAAAATTTTGAGAAAATTCAGCATCGTCTACCATAATAATTCTCTTTCTGCCTGCATTACGTTCAAATTGCGCAAAGCATCAACCGAAGGCTCCACGCACACTCCCCCATTAGGCAACATCCAATCGTTCATCACCGGATTATTGCGCTTATTAGAAGGATACACTGCTAAAACTCGAACCCAATCTCCGTGCTCAACAACCTCTTGAATCATATCTTTACACATAGAATCCCAAGGAGAAGAATCAACAGTTGCAATAAAACTGTATAAACCATCCTGCCCTTTAATCGGCCTAGACATAAAAGAAGTCATATTAAGCCCATGATCTCGCACAACGTCAAGCAAATTTGCTAACACGCCAGCACCAGTAGAACGCGGAATAAAAGCAATAATTGAGGAAAAAGATGAAGAGCTTTCGCGCTGAATATTAACAAAATTTAAAGCCTCATCTCGAGGAGCTAATACTAAAAACTCAGTGCGAGCGCCAGAAAAATCTTCAACGCCTTCGCTCACAATCTGCCTATTGTATAAATCGGCACAAATTCTAGGACATAAAGCAACTTCGCCAGGAACTAAATCCCTACAAGCAGCAGCGTTTGAAGACGCAGTTTTTTCTTTCAATCCGCGCTCTTGAGCAAACTTACGGCATTGTGCCAGCGCGTGCGGATGAGCAACAATAGTAGAACATTTATCAATTGAATCTGACTTACAAATAACAGCATCAAAACTAATATCGACACCTACGCGAGCAATGCCAACCATATTTTTTGCATCAATTAGTAAATCTAAATTAGGTATTACAACGCCCTCAATATTGTTTTCCCACGCAATAACACCCCAATTGTTATGCTCTTCAATTTCACTAGCAATACTAAGAACATTTTCGCAAGCAGTTGGAATAAGTTGCAAATTATCAAATGATTGTAACTGCTGTTGAACTTTTAAAGATGCCTGATGAGTAAAAGAACCTTCCGGCCCTAAATAGCATAATTTATGGGCACTATGACTGTTCTTATTACCATCCATGACTATTTTCCTTAAAAAACTATTGTAAAAACTACTGTAAAGACTACTGTAAATTCTTTACTTATTTAACACTATTCAACAACAAACCAACGCTGAGGCATACAAAGCAAAATTGCGTGGGCAATAAGAATGCCATAAAGCCAAAAATATCCAACGTATTTCACACACCAAGGCATAGGAATAGTAAAGCCTACAGGAACAAGAATTGCGCTACCAATAAAACCAAGCGCTAGAATCCATACAACAGCAGAAAAAACTACTGCGTGAATAAATAATCCCCACCATCCACTACGAGCTCTGGAACACCAAGCAGAAAGTGCGAGCAATATCATGGCAATAACAAAGCCATATGGCAAATTATTCATTGCTCCCGCGCGATGCACAAAAGTTCCAATTAGTGCGCATATTGCAGAAGAAACACACGTGGTCGCATACCTACCCCATAAAGGTAAGCGATGCGACCACGGTTTTGCTGTCATAGTAAATCAGCGCCTCAATTTACAAATAGTATTTTAGAGAATGCATCACGCAGCATTGTTCTGACGACGCTGCTTAGCACGCCACTTATACCATTCGTCACGGCTCAAAATAATCTTGCGAACGCGAATTGCTTCAGGCGTAACTTCCACGCATTCGTCTTCGTTAGCAAAGTCAAGAGACTCTTCCAAGCTCATCTTGATTGGCGGAGTCAAGGTCTCGAGAACATCAGCGGTTGAAGAACGCATGTTAGTCATGTGCTTAGCAAGCGTAATGTTTACATCCAACTCGTCTGGCTTGTTGTTAATACCAACAATTTGGCCTTCGTAAACTGGGCTTTGCGGATCAACGAAGAAGATACCGCGAGCCTGCAAACGCTGCATTGCATAAGGAGTTGCAACACCCTTACGATCGCAAACCATGGAACCGTTCTGGCGAGTAACAATCTGGCCAGCCCATGGAGCATAACCGGCGGAAATAGAGCTTGCAATACCAGTTCCGCGAGTAGCAGAAAGCAAAGCAGTGCGGAAACCAATAAGACCGCGAGATGGAACAGTAAACTGCAAACGAACCCAACCGGAACCGTGGTTGCTCATAGAATCCATGCGACCCTTGCGATCAGCCATAAGCTGGGTAACAGTACCCATGTACTCTTCTGGAACGTCAATAGTTGTGCTTTCCATAGGCTCGTTAATTTGACCATCAATAGTCTTGGTAACAACCTGAGGACGGCCAACCGTAAGCTCGTAGCCTTCGCGACGCATCTGCTCAGCCAAAACAGCCAAAGCAAGCTCGCCACGACCCTGAACTTCCCAAGCGTCTGGACGCTCAGTTGGAATAACCTTAATAGAAACGTTACCAATAAGCTCGCGATCGAGACGATCCTTAATCATACGAGCAGTAAGCTTATGATCTTTGCCTTCAGTACCGGCAAGAGGAGAATCGTTTACGCCGAAAGTCATAGAAATTGCAGGATCGTCAACGTGAATTAACGGAAGAGGCTTTGGATCGTTCTGATCAACAATCGTTTCGCCAATCATAATGTCATTAACGCCAGCAACAGCCACAATATCGCCAGGACCTGCAGAAGCTACAGGAGTGCGCTCCAAACCTTGAGTGCGAAGAAGCTCGGAAACACGGAAGTTTTCAATGGAGCCATCTACGCGGGAAAGACCGTAAGTCTTACCCTTTTCCAAAACGCCGTTATAAATACGAACCAAGCCCAAGCGTCCAAGGAAGTCGGAGGAATCGATGTTTGCAACATGAGCCTGAAGAGGAGCGCCTTCTTCGTATTGCGGAGCTGGAATGTTTGAAATAATAGAATCAAACAGTGGTTCCAAATTGTCGTTATCTGGCAAACCGCCATTTTCTGGCTGATTTTGAGAAGCGTAACCGGCTTTAGCAGCGCAATAAATTACTGGCAAATCAAGCAAAGCATCGAGATCAAGATCGATACCTTCCTCAACAACGTCCTGAGCAAGACCTAGAAGCAAATCTGTTGATTCTCCAACAACCTCTTCAATGCGAGCATCCGGACGATCAACCTTATTCACGCACAAAATCACAGGAAGCTTAGCTTCCAAAGCTTTACGAAGCACAAAACGAGTCTGCGGAAGAGGGCCTTCAGAAGCATCAACAAGCAGAACAACGCCGTCAACCATAGAAATACCGCGCTCAACCTCGCCGCCAAAGTCAGCGTGGCCAGGGGTATCAATCACGTTAATAGTAATGCCTTCTGGGTGACCATATTTTTCAGCCAACGGACCGGTGTACTGAACAGCCGTGTTCTTAGCAAGAATAGTAATGCCCTTTTCGCGTTCCAAATCATTGGAATCCATAACGCGATCTGGAACTTCTTCACGCTCAGAAAATACGTGCGACTGCTGAAGCATGGCGTTTACCAGAGTGGTCTTACCGTGGTCGACGTGCGCCACAATTGCCACATTTCGAATATCACCGCGAACAGTCATCACAAACCTCTTCCATTCTTCGCGTTTAAGTAATTATTTACAAGCAACTATCTTAAAGCTGAAGCCAATCAAATAGCTGCGATACGTTATTGGCAAAACCAAAATCGGCAAACTGCCAAACCTCACCGATTTTACTCGCGAGCTAAGACAGCATTTAATACACACTAACGCAGAATCACAAGAACTTAAGCAACAACGCCTTTAGCAATAAGCTCGCGCGCAACCTCACGATACTCTTTTGCAGTCTTGTGCTCAGGAGCAAAAATAGTAATAGGTACTGCAGCAACAGTAGAATCCGGCAATTTAATAGAGCGGGAAATCACGGAGTGCAAAACTCGGTCTTGGAAAGCTTCGTAAATGCGCTGTAAGACTTCTTCGCTGTGCAAAGTGCGAGTATACATAGTAACCAGAACACCAAATACTTTAAGATTTGGATTAATTCGAGACTGCACTTTTTCAATAGATTGCATAAGAAGAGCAACGCCTCGAAGTGCAAAGAACTCTGCAGCCAGCGGAATAATTACGCCATCTGCTGCTGTTAGCGCGTTTACAGTAAGCAAGCCGAGGGAAGGCTGGCAATCCACAATAATAACATCGTACTCGTCTCTAACTTTACGCAATACGCCTGCGAGAATCTGCTCGCGGCCAACTTCTGTAACCAACTGAACTTCTGCCGCAGATAAATCAATATTAGCCGGCATAATATCAATATTTTCGGTTTCAGTATGACGAATTACGTCGTGAACGTCTACTGACGAATCGAATAATGCTGTATAAACTGTGTTGTCAAGCGCATTTGCGTTAATGCCAAGACCAACAGTTGCAGCACCTTGCGGATCGAAATCAACAATTAAAACGCGACGACCATACTGGCTTAAAGCTCCAGCAATGTTAATAGAGCTGGTTGTTTTACCAACTCCACCTTTTTGATTGCACATAGCAATAATTCGCGCAGGACCGTGAGAAGTAAGCGGCTCCGGCGCATGAAAAGTCTCGTATTCGCGTCCAAGTAAATCAGTAGGCATGTTCCCCACTTTATCAACAGGTATACTCACGAAACTCTGAGCATAAAATTATCTAGCACGAGGATGACTCATTACATACGCTTCAAATAAAGCATCTGGGCTAATATGCGTGTAAATTTGCGTAGTTGTTACAGAAGCGTGACCAAGAAGCTCTTGAACTGTGCGCACATCCGCACCACCTGCTATTAAATGCGTAGCAAGCGAATGACGTAAAGTATGTGGGTGCAATGGGCGTCCAAGTTTTGCGCGCTCCCCTGCTTCAACAACCACAAACCATGCTGATTGGCGAGATAAAGCATTGCCACGTTTATTTAAGAAAATAGTGTGCAATTCTTTCTTGCCTTTTGAAGATAATATTGGGCGAGATTTTTCAATATACTTACGAATAGCCCTAATTGCGCAACCACCAATGGGAACTAAACGCTGTTTTGCGCCTTTGCCAGTAAGTTTTACAACGGAGTCGTCTAAATCAATATCTTCAAATTTTACGCCTACTGCTTCTGAAATTCGCGCTCCTGTAGCGTACAAAAATTCTAGTAAAGCTGCGTCTCTAATCGAAATAGCGTCCTCGCTACCAAAATTTCCAGCAGCTTCAATAACACGATTTACTTCGTCAATACTTAGCACGTCCGGCAAGTAATCTGCCTGTTTTGGCGCTTTTACAAATGCTGAAGAGTCAGAGCTAATATCTCCATGAGCAAGCATAAAACGATGCCATTCGTGAATACTTGCAAGTCTTCTAGCAACAGTGCGAGATCCCAAACCTAATTTATGCAAAGTTCTAATATAGGATTCAATATCTAACTGCGAAATAGCGGTAATATCTTTGATTTTTCGTTCACTGTAAAGCCAAGATGCGTAATCTTGCAAATCTGAAGCGTATGCGGATACAGTTTTTTTAGAAAGACCACGCTCAATATCAATATGCGCAATAAAACGTTGAATATAAGGTTCAAATTCTTTAGGAATATTTCTTGTAATACTGCTTGTGTAACTGCCAGCAACACTGTTTTCAGCATTGTAAGAATCAATATTTTGGCGCATAAAGTTAATTATATCTAATAGCTATTTGTTCATATAGATTTTAGTACGAAAAAAGCCCACCGAAATGGGTGGGCTTAAAATCAAACTCTATTAAAGCAATCAGGCTTCAACTGGAGCGTTAACATCAGCTGGCAATGCAGCCTTAGCAGCTTCGACAACAGCCTTGAATGCTTCAATATCGGAAACAGCGAGCTCAGCAAGAGCGCGACGATCCAATTCGATGCCTGCCAAGTGCAAGCCCTGAATGAAGCGATTGTAGGTGATGCCTTCAGCGCGAACTGCAGCGTTGATGCGCTGAATCCACAACTTGCGGAAATCGCCCTTGCGAGCCTTGCGGTCGCGGAAGTTATAAGTAAATGAGTGGAGCAGCTGTTCCTTTGCCTTGCGGTAAAGACGGGAGCGCTGACCACGGTAGCCAGAAGCCCTCTCAAGAACAACGCGACGCTTCTTGTGAGCGTTTACTGCGCGCTTTACTCGTGCCATAAGTATTCCTCAGCTTTCTTAAAAATTTATGATTGCGTATTCGTTTACAAGCAATTCTTACTTGTTACTTACTTAACGAGCAAGCCCTTAAGCTTCTTGCTCTGCGCAGTAGCCAATACTTTATCTTCGGAAAGAGCACGACGTTTACGAGCCGACTTGTGCTCCAAGTTGTGGCGCATGGCGCTACCATCGTGCATCACCTTACCGGTACCGGTAAGACGAACGCGCTTGGACGCTGCGGAATTAGTTTTCATCTTCGGCATTGCTGCCCTCCTTGTGATGTTGATCGGATTGCATAGCATTTACTGCAGCTGCAGCCTGTGCCTGCACTTCTTGCTTTGCCGCAAGGCGTGCAGCCTGGCGAGCTTGACGCTCTGCACGAGATTCAGCGCCTCGACGACGCTGCTCAGACTGTGTATGAATCTTCTTGCCCTTTGGAGCGAGAGTCATAATAATATTGCGACCCTCTTGCTTCGGCGCAAACTCAACGGTGCCACTTTCAGAGACCTCATCCGCAAGTCGGCGTAACAGTTCAACGCCGCCAATTGGACGAGACTGTTCGCGGCCACGCAACATAATAGTGACCTTTACCTTATCTCCACCGTTCAAGAAACGAAGTACATGACCCTTTTTAACGTCAAAATCATGATCATCAATCTTGAGGCGGAAACGAATTTCCTTAACCTCAGCAGTGGTCTGATTACGGCGTGCTTCACGAGCCTTCATCTTTTCGTTGTACTTGTACTTACCGTAGTCAATAAGCTTGGCTACTGGAGGCTTAGCAGTAGGCGCCACCTCGACGAGATCGAGGTTAGCTTCCCTTGCAAGGTTTAACGCGACAGAGGTTGCGATAACTCCCACCTGCTCGCCTTTTGGACCAATAAGGCGCACCTGAGGGACTCGAATCTCCTCGTTAATGCGTGGTTCGTCGCTAATGATGACTCCAATCCTTCTAAATACTGGTAGAATGCAATACACCAAGAAGTCCAGGAGTTTAAGGATTCAACACTTCACATCAATAAAACGCGTAAAAATACACGCGGCAAGTAGCTTAAACAAAGCCAACTCGCATGAGCGAAGTAATGAACCCGAAACCACAGTAGGCTTCCAGGTGGGGACATCCCACTTTCTTGATTACTCAAGCCAAATGTTCAGTATACTACACGCCTTGACAAATAACCATTGCGCAAATTGTTAATGGACTTGCTTACGCAACTTGAACAGGATCAGGCTTTAATCCATCGTGATTAAAGTACACGTCATACCAGGTCAAGAAAGTGTAAACTGTCCAAATCTTACGACGATCGTCAGTACGCTTAGCATAGTTGTTATCAATCATTTGAAGCAAAGCGTCACGGTCGAAGAACTTTGCTGCGTCGTCACTTTCAAAAGTTTTGCGCACAATCTTATAAAAACGCTCTTCGCGCAACCAATCTTTAACTGGCACTGGGAAACCAAGCTTTTCGCGGTCATACCAAGCTTTAGGCAAATGACGTGCAGCCGCCTGACGGAAAGCAAACTTCGTATTTTCATCAGTAATCAAATACTTAGTAGGAACCTGCTCTGCAACATCCATAAGCATGCGGTCAAGCAAAGGCACACGAAGCTCCAAAGAGTGAGCCATTGTCATTTTATCTGCTTTAAGCAAAATATCTCCCGGCATCCACTGATGCATATCGAGATACTGCTTCTTCTTAACTTCCGAAAGACCCTTACCTAAAATTCTGTTATAAATAGCGCCAACAATATCCATAACATGCGGACCTTTACGGTATTCAGGCTTCAAAAGTTTTACAGCATCTTCTTCGTTGAAAACCTTTGACTGGCCAATAAAATGCTCCTCAGCTGGGGCCAAATTAGCGTACAAATGCCATGCTCCGTGGAAATGCTTTCCTTTTGCCGCCCTACCAATTGCATAACGCAACTTTTTTGGCAACTTTGCAAGCATACGAGTTACAACTTTAATAAGCTTGGAACGCGTGTGAACACCATAATCAATGTATCCTGCAAATAATTCATCTGCGCCTTCGCCGCTTAACACAACGCGTAAATCTTGCGAAGCTAACTTAGCTAGGAAGAACAATGGAACGCAAGAGAAGTTAGAATCAGGTTCGTCCAAATACCATTGAATCTGCGGGAAATAGCGGAATGCGTCTTCAGCGTCAATAATTTCAGACTTATTATTTAAGCCAATAATTTTCGCCAATTCTCCAGCCTGCTTGGACTCGTTATAACGTCCGCCAGCAAAACCAATTGAATACGTGTGCTCTGGGCGAGCAACAGCAGCAACATAGCTAGAATCTACACCTGAAGAAAGGAAGGAACCAACTTCAACATCTGCAATCTGATGAGCTTTAACAGAATCGCAAACAGTTTTATCAATCAAATCCACAAGCTCATTCAAATGCTGCTTGCTTTCACGGAAATTAGGATCGTAATACTGTTCGATTTTCATCTCACCATTTTTATAGGTGAAGCAATGGCCTTCAGGAAGCTTAAACACGCCCTTAAAGAAAGTCTCACTAATTGCAGGATACTGGAAAGTCATAAAAGGCTTAAGCGCATTTTCGTTAAGTTCCTTCTTAAAATCCGGGTGACGAAGAAGAGATTTAATTTCGGAACCATACATAAAAGTGCCATTCATTTGCGCATAATAGAAAGGCTTAATACCAAAATGGTCGCGAGCGCCGAACAATTCTTGAGTTTGCTTATTCCAAATAACAAACGCAAACATTCCGCGCAAACGCTTAAGTAAATCCTTACCCCACTGTTCGTAACCGTGCACTAATACTTCTGTATCGCAATCAGTGTGGAAAGTGTGACCAGCTTTAATAAGTTCTTCTCTAAGTGGCTTGTAGTTATAAATTTCACCGTTGAATGTAACTGCAAGATTTCCGTCTTCGTTATACATTGGCTGAGAACCGCCGTGAAGATCAATAATGCTTAAACGACGAAATCCCAATGCTGCATGATCATCAATCATTGTGCCATACTCGTCAGGCCCACGGTGAGCAATTACATCCGTCATATCTTTAACAATTTGTTCTTTGACGTTAATTGGGGTGTCATTAATGAACCCAGCAATTCCGCACATTTATTTCTCCTCGTAAGGTGCACAACACAAGTCATATTATTTTCCGACAAATTATTTTCCCGCTACTAATGCAGAAAATCTATAATATCTTGGAAAATCTAGTCTGATATTCAATGTTACATCAAGCGCTTTATGTTATTGAAAAATATCAAGCAAAAACATAACAAAATACTACTCAATACAGCGTTTGTAAACTATTGTTTGGAAGCCTTAAATAGATACTAATAGCGCGTTATTATGATGATATGGAACCTTTGCAACGCTGCGTAGTACTAGCAGCAGGAGATTATTACGACAATACACGTGAGCATGTGCCTGATCGCGCACTGACTATTGCTGCAGATGGTGGATGGGATCATGCATGCGAATTAGGTTTGCATGTAGATGCTCTTATTGGAGATTTTGATTCCGTGCGCCTTAAGCTTCCTACCGACGCAATTATTACACGTTTGCCATCGGAAAAAGACGATCCAGATTTACTTTCCGCACTAAAAGTTGGATGGTCTAAAGGCGCTAGAGAATTCCATATTTTTGGCGGCTTAGGCGGACGCGTTGACCATACGATTTCCAATATTCAGCTTATGGTTCGCTTAGCTCGTCGCGGTGGAATTGGCTTCTTATATGGCGACGGTCAAATCGTTACTGCTATTCATGATGGTTCACTTGATTTCCCAGCATCAAACGGAAGCGAATCGCGCATAGTTTCAGTGTTTTCACACACTCCTGTTTCAAATGATGTAAACGAGACTGGCTTAAAATATCAGCTTGAGCATGCTGTTATGCATGGCGACGCCGTTCAAGGTTTAAGCAACGAATTATTAAACGACACACCAGCGCATATTGATGTTCATGAAGGAACACTTATTGTAACCTTCCCAATTAACGCTCCTTTGCCGCAAGTTAGCTGGTTCAAGAGGCCTGTTGGAGATTTAGGTAAGATTGACACTTCTATTTCTGAAGCGTTAGCTGTTCCTCTGGAAAGTGAAGCAACTCCAACTGACTCAACTACTGCAGCTGCAGAGTCTATGACTTACAACGATTAGACCTTAAACTCTTTACACATTACGTGTGCTGTTCTGCAACTTTTCGTACAGACCGCACACTAAAATGAACACCGTTAATTCAAATAACGATGACCACAATGCGTGAGTTTTCATCGCGAAAATAGCGCGACTTAAACGTTGCGCACGAGGTCTCACTCAAGGGAGAACCACATGACAGTCAAGATTGGTATTAACGGTTTCGGTCGCATCGGTCGTCTTGCATTCCGTCGTATTTTTGAGCTTCAGGCTCGCGGCGGTCAAGCCGGTGATATCGAAGTCGCAGCCATCAACGATCTGACCACTCCTTCTATGCTCGCCTACTTGCTTAAGTACGACAGCACCCACGGCACATTCCGTCACGATGACGGCACCCCAGTTGAGGTGACTTCTACCGAAGACGCAATCGTCGTAGATGGTAAGACTTATAAGGTATACGCCGAGAAGGACGCCAACAACATTCCATGGGTTAAGAATGATGGCGTTGAATTTGTGCTTGAATGCACCGGTTTCTATACTTCTGCAGAAAAGTCCCAGGCTCACTTGAACGCTGGTGCTAAGAAGGTTCTTATCTCCGCTCCTGCTAAGGATGAAACCACCCCAACAGTCGTATTCGGCGTAAACCATCAGATTTTGAAGGCCTCCGACAACATTGTTTCCGCTGGTTCTTGCACCACCAACTCCATGGCAGCCATGGTTAAGCTTTTGCAAGATAACTGGGGAATTAAGTCCGGCTTCATGACCACAATCCACGCTTACACCGGAACTCAGATGATTCTCGACGGCCCACGCGGCTCCAAGCCACGCAACAACCGTTCTGCAGCTTGCAACACTATTGAGCACTCCACCGGCGCTGCTAAGGCAATCGGCAAGGTTGTGCCAGAAGTTAACGGCAAGCTCCAGGGTCACGCACAGCGTATTCAGGTTCCAGATGGTTCCGTTACCGAGTTGACCACTGTTCTTGAGAAGCCAGCTACTACTGAAGAAATCAACGAAGCCTTCAAGAAGGCTTTTGAGAACTGCGAGTACTTCGGCTACAATGCCGACAGCATCGTGTCTTCCGACATCATCGGCGACACCCACGGTGGCGTTTTTGATCCAACTCAGACCGATGTTAACACTGTTGACGGCGTAACTTTGGCTCGTACCGTTACCTTCTACGATAACGAGTGCGGCTTCACCGCTAACATGATTCGCACCCTTCTTTACTTCGCTGAAATCTCCGAGTGATTTTATCCAAGTAAAAATCAGAAATAATCTGATTTTGTAAGGTTTATTAAACCCCTTGTGCTGCTTTCTAAGCTCACAAGGGGTTTATTATTTAAATTTACATTAAGTCAATAGTTGGTATAGCATATCATGTAACACAAAATTGCTACTAAGTCACGCAACATAAGGGGAACGCAATGAGTAAAAAACATGCAGAAACCGGCAAAGCAACTCCTGCTATTGCTCAATTAGAAGAAGCCGGAATCAATTTTAGAATTGCGCAATACGAGCATGATGCAGATCATATGGATGACGGCTATGGGGTTGAAGCCGCTGAAAAACTTGGAGTAAGCGCCGCTCAAGTGTGCAAAACACTTATGGTCGATACTGGCGAAAAGCGAGTAGTTGGTATTGTTCCAGTAAATGGAAGACTTAATATGAAAGCAATTGCTGCAGCTGTTCATGCAAAGAAAGCTAGTATGACAAGCCCAGAAGTTGCGCAACGTGAAAGCGGATACGTGGTTGGCGGAATTTCGCCGTTTGGTCAGAAAACACATCATGAAACAGTTCTTGACACTAGCGTAATGCAATTTGATGAGATTCTTGTTTCTGGAGGAAAGCGCGGATTGGACGTGGTGCTTAATCCTCAAGACATCGTAACATTGTTAAATGCAACCGTTGCAGATATTGCAGCATAAGTTTGCTGCAACTGGATTTAGCATAAGCTAGGCGTGAGCTAGTATAACGTCTTGGCAACGTGCGATAATCCCTAAGGTTGTTAATTAATCGTTAAGGAGTACCATTATGGGTATGCGTGGCCGCAAGCGCAAGGCGCGTCGTAAAAAAGCAGCAAATCACGGCAAAAGGCCAAATGCTTAAGCTGTAATTTTTGCTTATAAATACTATAAAGCCCGCTTCTACGCGGGCTTTTTGTTTTGATTATCTGCATAAATCTGCAAGTTCGTGCTTTAACTGAGTTCTAGCACGATTAAGCCTACTCATAACAGTACCAATTTTTATGCCTTCTTCTTTGGCAATCTGCTTATAAGATTTCCCATTAATAGCAGCCTCAACAAAAACTTTTCTGCGATCAGGAGTAAGAGTTCCTAAAGCTGCAATAATCTCCTTAGGAGCAAATCCTTCAAAATACTCTTGTTCCGCAGAAACCAATCCACTTGGAGCATGATTAGAAGCTTCGTAAATATCCCAATCGTTATAATCGCCAGTTTTATCGTTTGCTCGCTTAGGCGCACGCTTTTCTTTTGCGTATTGATTAAAATACAAATTGCGCTCAATCCTGTTAATCCAAGCTGAAAAATTTGTGCCAGTATGAAAAGTTGAGAAAGATTTTAGCGCACGCTCAAAAGTATCTTGTACTAAATCTTGAGCATCCTGCGCATTATTGGTTAATCGCATAGCTTGAGTGTATAAAGAATCAACACATGGAGTAATAAGCTGCTCAAATTGCTCATATTTACGCTTAACAAGCGCGCACTTATTAGACTTACTCATAACTTAATAATACTTTTTACTTTGCACATAGATTTGCAAATATCTTGACGAATTGCTTTATGAATCGCTTGACGAATCGCTTTGTAGATTGCCCGCGCGCCAAAACCCGCCATTGCGGTAATATTGTGACTATGCCAACAAATATTAAAGAATTGTTAGATGCTTTAAATGCAGCGCCATTCCAAGAGGAAAACACTCCACTTTCAAAATCGTGGCTGCTTGGTTTCGATACTGAAACAACCGGAGCAAATATTGGTAAAGACGCAATAGCTTCCGCAACCTTGGTTTTAAGAAATCCTTCTTTGGGGCACGATGGCGACGCTGTTTCTACATGGCTAATTAACCCTCATCAGCCTATGAATCCTAAAGCAAGCGAAGTAAACGGTTTCACAGATGAATACCTTCAGGAATACGGCGGAGAGCCTGTAGAAGAGCTTGAGCTACTTGCACAAGCAGTAAGCTTGGCTCAAGAGAAAAATATTCCACTGTTGGCTTATAACGCGCCGTTCGATGTTGCTATGCTTCGTCATGATTTGAATCGTTGGCAACTAAAATCTTTAAATCAGCGACCAACTTGCAGCATAAGCACTCTTAGCGCAAACGATGTTCTTACAGTAGATCCGCTGGTTATTGATCGCGCTGTTTCTATAAGACCTGGAAAGCGCACCTTAACTCTTACTTCCCAATTCTATGGAGTTGAACCAATTGGTGACTTCCACGATGCAACTGCAGATACTGTTGCGGCTCTTGATTTAGTTGCACCTATTTGCAATGCGTATGAGCAAGTTGCAAACATGACATTAAGCAACCTAATGAGTTGGCAGAGAGAAGCATATATTCGTTGGAGGGACAGTTTTAACAAGTGGCTTGAATCTCATGGCCGCGAGCCAATTCGTGGAACTTGGCTTTAAAACTTGTTTATAATAAACAATTTATAACCCAAATTGAATTATTGCTTAAAAATATTTACTTATGTTTAGCGAAAAGAAAAATATGACTATGCACAACACGTTGTCACTAACAAGCGCAAGTAAGCTTTTGCAACAATATGGCTTGTTGCGCGAAATGATTCAGCATCACGAGTCACAAGATTTGGCTTCCAATAGCGAACAATCTACAGACTCTACTCATTCCCGTAATGAAATATGGTCTTTAAATCCGTATTATTTTGCCAATGTTGATGCAGACGAGTGTTTTGCTCATGCAACTTACGATACTCGCGATATTAAGCCTGGAACTTTGCTTTTTATTAAGGGCAATTTTAAGCCTGAATATCTTTTAGACGCAGACAGCAAAGGTCTTAGCGCATACGTTGCTGAGCAAAGTTACGCTGAGTACACAAATGCCGTTGGCTTAATTGTTACAGACGTGCGCAAAGCAATGAGCATACTTTCTGCAGCATTCTTTGGAAATCCTCAAGAAAAACTCACAGTTGTTGGAATTACTGGAACTAAAGGTAAAACAACTACCGCATACTTTACTCACGCTATTCTAAACGCGCATTCTGGCTCAAAAGCAGCATTATTCTCATCCGTAGATAACTGCTTAGACGGTGTTAATTACGTTGAATCAGATTTAACAACTCCTGAAAGTTTCGACGCTTTTAAAATGATGCGCGAAGCTGTAGATAACGGCATGAAATACCTTGTTATGGAAGTTTCTTCACAAGCTTATAAGGTAAATCGCGTGTACGGACTTAAGTTTGATGTTGCAGCTTTCTTAAATATTAGTCCGGATCATATTAGCCCTATTGAGCACCCAACTTTTGAAGATTACTTGTATTGCAAGCGTCAAATTATTGCGAATACTAAGCGATTGGTATTAAATGCGGATGCTGATCACGCAGATCTTTTGTTGCAAGACGCAGAACGTAATAATGTGCCTGTAGCAACTTTTGCAAGAATACAAAAAGATGAAATAGAAAACAGCACTTGCGAAGTTATAAATAGTGACGATTTAGAAGATAATCACACAGATTATTGCGCATCTGTTAACGACGACGACTATTCAGAGCTACTTACGCCTGACTACATTGCAATTCCTGCAGAAAACAGTGAGTCACATTGCATTTCTATTAGAGATACGGACGAAAATAGCAATGATGAAGACGTACACTACTCTACCGTTGACGACTTTTCGCTCGCAATTGCTGGAGATTTTAATTACGAAAACGCTTTAGCAGCTATTGCTATTGCTGGAGAACTTTCAATCAATCAGGAAACTGATTTAGCAGCACTGAAATCTATTGAAAATATTAAGATTCCTGGACGCATGGAAGTATTCAAAGACGCACAGTCTAGCACAATTGCGGTTGTTGATTACGCGCATAATTATATTTCCACTAAAGCACTTCTTGATTTTGTTGATGAACGTTTCGGTAAAGAAAATCCTAGAATTACGCTAGTAACAGGATCTGCAGGAAATAAAGCTTACGATCGCCGTAAGGAAATCGTCCAAGCTGCTCAAAATCGTATTTACCAGTTTATTTTTACAACTGAAGACACAAATACAGAAGACGAAATGGATATTTGCAAAGATATGCGAGGATACATAACTAACGAAAACGTTAAGTCGCATATTATTATAGACCGTCCAGATGCAGTTGAGTACAGTGTTGACGACGCTCGCAAAAGCTTTAATCGCGAAGAAAAATTCAACGTTATTCTTTTGATTGGCAAAGGCGATGAGCGTTGGATTAAGCACGAAAACAAGCATGTGCCTTACGAGGGTGATTCAGAAATCATAAAACGTCTTTTTACGCTTTAACATTAAGTATTGCAAAAACGTAAAAGTAAACGCTACGAATACACGTTAAAAATACATGCTACAAATAAACGTACAAATAAACCATAAAGAAGACACAAATGACTAATCAAAAATTCCAACCAGTGCTGCTCGGCAGCGATATTAACGCTTACGGAATGGCTAGAGCATTCCACGAAGCATACGGTATTACTTCTATAGCTTTTGCATATTTCCAACTTTCTCCTACAAAATTTAGCAAGATTATTGATGTGAGAATCGTCCCAAATTTTGGCGAGCTTACAACATTTCTAAACACAATGCTTTCGTTTGGAAAATCGTGGAAGGAAGAGAACCCAAATACTAAGCTTCTACTTATTCCTTGCGGAGATGTTTACGCAAATTTGTTAAGCCAGTGCGGAGAAAAATTGCGCGACTATTTTGCCTTCCACACTTTGCCAAACGAATTAAACCGACAGCTTAGCCTTAAAAGCTCGTTCTATAAAACTTGCGAAAAATACAATCTTCCTCATCCAAAAACTAAAGTAGTAAACGCTCAAGAAGTAGCAGAGCACGCTTATGAAGATCTTCCATTCAACTTCCCTATTGCAATGAAGCCTGCAGATAGCGCCAAATGGCTTAAAGTTGATTTTGAGGGGCGTAAGAAGGCTTTTATTATCGACACACCTAAGGAGCTTGATACTCTTATTAAGCGCTCTTATAAAGCCGGTTACGATGGCGAAATGATTTTGCAAGACTTTATTCCAGGAGACGATAGCCGTATGCGCGTTCTAAACGCATACGTAGACAGCGAACACCACGTTAGAATGATGTTCTTAGGCCATCCTTTGCTAGAAGACCCAACGCCGGAAGCTGTGGGAAACTATGCTGCTATTATTCCTGACTACAATATGGAAGTTTTCCGCAATATTAAAGCGTTCTTGGAAGATATTCATTACGTTGGCGTAGCTAATTTTGATATGAAATACGATGAGCGCGACGGAGAGTATAAACTTTTTGAAATAAACTTGCGTCAAGGCCGCTCAAGCTACTTTGTGACTTTAAACGGCTTCAATATTGCGAAATATTTTGCGCAAGATTTGATTTTCCATGAGCCTTTTGACGGAAATACTGTGTTTGGTCGTGGAGAAAAATTGTGGATGGAAATTCCACGCTCTATTTTCTTAAATTACGTAGCAGAAGGCGAAGAAAAGAAGCGTGGTACTAGTATGATTCGTCGCGGCGATTGGGGCACTACGCTAGAATATAAGAAGGATATGAACCCACTACGCTGGCTTATGATTCGTCATATGTTTTCAATTTACAAGAAACGCTATGCTGAATTTTTCCGCAATAAGGCGTGAAATACTCCGGCACAATATGGGTTCCGAAAGGAAAATTACACGATGAAACGGCCGTTTTTTGCTGTACTTGGCGGAATGGGTACTCTTGCAACAGAAAGCTATATTCGTTTACTGAATAAAGAAACACATGCGCATAATGATCAAGAGTTTTTGGATTATGTGGTGTTTAACGACGCTTCTGTGCCAGATAGAACGGCTTATATTGTTGGTAATTCCGACGAAAATCCATTCCCTGTTCTTGCGGACGATATTCAAAAAGCAACGCAAATGGGAGCTTCTTTTATTGTATTAACATGCAATACGGCGCATTATTTTTACGATAAGTTCCAAGCGCTTACCAACGTTCCTATTATGCATATGCCTCGAGGAGCTGTGGCTGAAGTTGCTCGACGCTACCCTACTGCTCGTTGCAAGCGCATTGGATTTTTAGGCACTGAAGGATCGCGTAAAGCGGGAGTGTATCAGCATGCTATTGAAGAAGCAGGATACACGTTTGTAGCTCCAGACGACGACTTGCAGAAACGTATTACTTCGCTTATTTACGATGACGTAAAAGGTACAGGAGACCTTGATTTTCACCGTTACGAATCTGTTTTAAGCGATATGCTAGACCCTGCAGGAGCATGCCGTTGCGATGCGCTTATTTTAGGATGCACAGAGCTTAGCGTGCTAAACGAAGCTTTCCCACTACCTCAAATACCATTGGTTGACGCTCAAGCAGTGCTTGTAAAAGACACTGTGCAAAAAGCTAAATCTTTGCGAAATTAGCAAATTAAGCAGCTAAATAAAAGCTTAATTTTTCAGGACTCGTCAATATTCGGGTGAATTGCAACGCGCTGATCTTTAGGCTTTTTTAAATCAGGATTCACATGCTCAACAAGCATTGTGCGAGCATCTCCTGCCGTAACAAAGCTTCCGCAAATAAGCACTCCGTGACCGTAGCCCACGCCAAGCTCATCGTCTTCATCAACAAGATTCACAGCCGTTTGAATAGCATCCGGAAGCTCGTCAACGCGAATCACACGATCCCTGCCAAACACGCCTACAGCAATCTTTTCGAGCTCTTCCGGATCCATTACGCGGTCGCGCCAAGAATTACGAGTCACAATAATCTTCGTCAAAATAGGCTCAAGAACACCCAAGTATTCTTCAACCTGCTTATCTGCCATCATTGCCACAACGCCAATAAGCTGCTCAAAATGATAGTTTTCTTCAATAGTTTCACGAAGAGACTCAGCAGCATTCACATTATGACCACCGTCAACAATAATCGTCGGCGAAGTACGAACCTGCTCAATACGACCCGGAACCTTAACCTGACTTAAAGCTTCAGCAACCAAATCGCCATCTAAAGCTCCATTTACCGGTAGCACAACTTCAGCCGCAGCGAGCGCCGCCAAAGCATTATGCGCCTGATGCTTACCAAACTTATCTATTGGAACATCCTCATAAGTGCCAAGAGGCGTGCGCAAGGTAACAAGCTGGCCGCCAACTGCAGGAGTACGAGAAACAACTTCAAGCTCGCCGTCACCATAAGAAGAATCGCGCAATAATTTAGCATTATTACGCTCAGCAACTTCTTTAATAATTGGCAAAACCTTATCTTCATGCGGTTGAGGACCTAAAATTACAGTGCAATTTGGCTTAATAATGCCAGCTTTTGTGCGAGCAATCTCTTCAACAGTGTTCCCAAGCCACTGCATGTGATCCATGTCTACAGGCCCAATAATTGCAGCATCCGCATTCATAACATTCGTAGCATCCCATTCGCCACCCATGCCAACTTCCATAACAGCAACGTCAACAGGAGCGTCCGCAAAAGCCCAAATCGCCATGGCTGTAAGCACTTCAAAGAAGCTCATTTTTGGCTTACCTTCAGCCTCCATGCGAGCATCAACCATGTCGATAATATCTTTCATTTGATCCCAAACGTCAATAAAATCGTCATCGCTGATTTCTTGGCCGTCAATCATAATGCGCTCATTTATGCGCTCTAAATGCGGAGAAGTGTAAAGACCAGTGCGCAAACCGTATGCTCTGCACAACGACTCAGCCATGCGAGCAGTAGAACCCTTACCATTCGTGCCAGTAATATGAATAACGTGCATAGACTTTTCTGGATGCCCAAGAATATCGAGAATTAAGCGCATTCTGTCTAAATCAAGATTAGTTTTATTATGCTCAGGAGCGCGGCTCATAATATTACGCTCAATATCAACAATTCGCTCATTATTGCGATTTGGATGTTCCATAGACATAACTGCACTCCCCTAATTTTGTGCTCACTTACTCATTTTCCAAATATATAGATTAGTTTATGCCAACAACAGAAACCCAATAAAATATTGTGACAATATTCACATAACAAAACTTTCATTAACACACTTTGTAAATTACATATAAAATCTGAGCTTTTTAAGACAAAAAACTCGCATAAAACAGTAAATAAGACTATGTTAGTTATTGTCTAGTTTAATTCCTAGTTTATTTTTATTTACACACAAAAAGAAGTGTTAAGGAGTCGCATAATGGCAGAAAATACGCCAACAGAGCACGGTGAAGAATTAAAATCTGACGGCACGCAAAAGGCGGAAGACCGCGTTAACAATCGTTCTCTTCGACCAAATAGCGATTCTTTTAAAGATTTTATGACAAGCAGCTGGGATAATCAGGAGCCAGAAGTTAAGCCTCTTGAATCCAGCAAGTACATTCCAGCACGTTTAGAAGCACTTTCTAAGCGCTTCCCAGGAGAACGCTTAGTTATTCCTGCAGGACAGCCAAAAGTGCGCAATAACGATTGCGATTACGCTTTCCGCCCAGACACGACTTTTGCCTACTACACTGGCTTGGGCCAAGATTACGAAGCCGGAGCTGTGCTTGTTATGGAACCGGTTGAAAAAGACAGCGAAGAAGCAAAAGCTGGTAAAAATCATATTCCAGAGCTTTTTGTGGCTCCACGCGCAGATAACAGCACCTCAGCATTCTATAAAGATCCACACTACGGAGAATACTGGGTTGGTCCACGCGCAGGCTTGAAGGAACTTAAAGCCATGACCGGTATTGAAACGCGCGATATTGCTGAACTCGACGATGCTATTTCCAAGAATGTAAGCGACGATGCAAATGGTGAAGGCGTTCGCGTTCGAATCATTCGAGAAACCGACTCGGAGCTTACCGCAAAAGTTGAAACAATGCGCGAAGCAAGCGGATTTACGGACGAAGACGCTAATAGTTCCGCCGACGACAAGCTGCACGAATTTGCTGCAGAAGCACGAATGCTTAAAGACGATTACGAAATTCGAGAAATGCGCAAAGCTGTTGCCGCAACAAAGCTCGGTTTTGACCGCATGCTTACTAGATTGCCTCAAGCGCTTGGAAAAGAACATTCCGAACGCATGGTTGAAGGCGCTTTTAACTCTGTGGCTCGCGAAGAGGGCAACGAAGTTGGATACGACACGATTGTTGCTTCCGGCAAGCACGCGCCAATTTTGCACTGGATGCGAAACACAGGCGTAGTTTCTAACGGAGAACTGCTTCTTATTGATGCAGGCGTTGAAGTAAACAGCCTCTACACCGCTGACATTACGCGCACTTTCCCAACAAACGGCAAATTTACTGACTTGCAAAAGAAGCTTTACCAGTGCGTTCTTGACGCTCAGCAAGCCGGTTTTGAAGCAGCAAAGCCGGGCGCAACCTACTCCGACATTCACCACGCTTGCATGCGAGTATTAGCAGAGCATTTGCACGAATGGGGAATTTTGAAGGTAAGCGTTGAAGAGTCACTATCTCCAGAAGGACAGCAGCATCGACGCTGGCATGCGTGCGGAGTTGCTCATCATCTTGGCTTAGACGTACACGACTGCGCTCAAGCACGCTACGAGTCTTATCAAGGCGCAAAAATTACTCCAGGAATGATTTTTACGATTGAACCAGGATTGTATTTTGCAGCTAACGATTTAATGCTACCGGAAGAAATGCGCGGTATTGGCATTCGCATTGAAGACGATGTGTTAATGACAGAAAACGGTCCAGAATGGCTTTCTATTGACATTCCAAAGCAGATTGACGATGTAGAAGCCTGGATGGCTGAGCAAGCTCGCAAAAGTGATATTTTTCAGCATTAATCAATAAATTAAAATAATAGAAAAATATAATAAAACGAAATAATAATAAATATAGTACGCCAGCATAAGTTAAGTTAAACGTACGCAATATAGCACTTATGGTGCGCTCTATAGAAACGTAACATGCATTGCGCATGTTACTTATCGCAAGGGCACACCATAATTGTTTATGTAGCATTTTTACAAGCAAAATTTGCATCAAAATGCTTTTGAAGAAGCGAGAAGATATTTAGTAAAAGTATAGCTCTACAAACTTGCTGCACTGACGCGCGCGAAAGGAATATTATGACTAAGCCAATTGTTCTTTCACTCGGCGAACTTTTATGGGATTTACTTCCACACGGAAAACGTGTTGGCGGAGCGCCAGCAAATTTTGCATATCATGCACAGTGCCACGGAGCGCAAAGTTGCATGATTAGTGCTGTTGGTCAAGACCAACTCGGCGACGAGCTGATTGACAAAGTGAACAAAGCTGGAATCACTTCAATTATTCAACGCAACGCGTGGCCAACAAGCACTGTGGAAGTAACGCTAAAAAAGGGAATACCAGAGTACACTATTCTGCGAAATATAGCATGGGATCATATTCTTTACACTCGAGAACTCATTGATTTAGTAGAACGAGCAGATGCGGTATGCTTTGGCACTCTAAGCTTACGTTCTCAAGAAACTCACGACACAATTTT
This sequence comes from Gardnerella greenwoodii 00703Dmash, assembly GCF_000263635.1. Lineage (GTDB taxonomy): Bacteria > Actinomycetota > Actinomycetes > Actinomycetales > Bifidobacteriaceae > Bifidobacterium > Bifidobacterium greenwoodii. The sequence goes on along the minus strand of NZ_ADEV01000007.1, from coordinate 178,227 downwards.
ACAATTGTTAAAGCATACTAAGCCTGGAGCAATGAAGTTCTTCGACATAAACATTCGAAGCGACCACTATTCTAAGGATCTTATTGATACTCTTCTTCAGCAAGCCACCGTTTTTAAGCTTAACGATTCTGAACTGTTCCTACTTAGAGACATGTTCAATATTCGCGACACTTCAGACGAGGAAGCTTGCAAGTGGTTCCAAGCTCGTTACGCACTAGATTATGTGATTCTTACAGGCGGCTCTACTTTTAGTACGATTACTACTAGCACCGGAGAAAGCTCTACTATTCCAACGCCACACGTTGATGTTCTTGACACAGTTGGTGCTGGAGACTCGTTCTCAGGAACATTCGCAGCACATATTCTTAAAGGCGAAAGTCTTGAAGAAGCGCATCGAGCAGCCGTTAATACCGCTGCATTCGTATGCACTCAGGAAGGCGCGTGGCCAAAGTATCCTAAACAAATACCGGATTATTTAGCAAAAGCCGGAAAATAAAAAATAAAATTTAACTCATAAAATCAATAACGCCACTTCATAAACTTAATGAAGTGGCGTTATTTAGTTCGTGGGGCCTCAGGGGCTTGAACCCTGGACCGACGGATTATGAGTCCGTTGCTCTAACCGACTGAGCTAAAGCCCCACGCTAACAAAGTTAGCAACGACTAGATTAGCACATACCCATAAACGTCGCCAACCTAAGTGAGTCGAACTCAAATAAAAAGCATCACACGCGCTCAGTTCGTCCGGAAGCAAAATTATCAAGAGCACCGGTTGCGCGCAAAGCCAAGTAAACAAACCACACAAGCACGCCGGAAAGCAAAAGACCACTTACAAGCTCAGTAATCATATGAATCGTAATATAAGTAGGAGCTTTACCCTGATACTTAGTGAAGGTTAAGAACACACCATACTCAAAAGCCACAAGCAAGCCAGAAAGAACACTCAAAGTCAAATTAAACTTTCGATACTTAGCAATCAAGAATGGAATTTCCGCAAAAACACCCTGCAGCAAAGCAGAAACAACAGTATCCCTAATATTAAAAGGCGATCCAAGCAAAACCTGCACAAAAGCTGCAACAACATTCACATACACTGCAGAACCAGGCTTACGAATTAAAAGAAGCGCAAGAGTGCCAGACAAATACCACACGCCGTGCGTAATACTTGCGAAACCAGGAAGAACTGCCGCATTAAGAGTACGAATTATTGGAATAAACACCAAGCCGTATCCGCACAAAATAACGCCAAAAACAGCAGATAAAGCAGCTCCCAAAGCAATATCTGCCACACGCCAGCGCAAATTAGCAACAATTGAAGGCTCCGGATTAGCTTTAGCATTCGCACTATCCGTTACAGGAGTTGCAGAAGTTGCAGAATCTACAGAAGTAGATGATTTCGTTTCATCACTATCAATACTATTATCAATATTCGTGTTAAAAATATTGCTCATAAGAAATCCTTTATCTTAAAAATGCTGCGCATTGTAAATACTTAACTGAGCACTTCCTGACCTACGCAACCCGGGCAGAAGCACCAACGAGTAAGTCTATCACCTTAAACAAAAGAAACACATGCTATAACAAATTTGCGTTATCAAAGTAAGTTATAACGCAATATAAAACCGCAGAAATCTAGGATTATAGGCCAAAACTTTAGCAAGATGCAATCAAAAACAAAAAACACCGCTGAAATTTCAGCGGTGCTATAATTTGTACCCCCTAAGAGAGTCGAACTCTTGTTGTCAGATTGAAAGTCTGGTGTCCTAACCGTTAGACGAAGGGGGCTTCGAACCAAACCATATGATACTAACACTCAGAAAAGAGTCGCGCAACTTACGGCGTGTTGAGATTAAGTACGGCTTAATTGCGTGCGTGTTTACGGTGTTTATGAGATGTGGTTATGAGATGTGGCTGTGAGAGATAGGAATTACTTATCTCGCAGCGCTACGCTCGTGTTTGCTGTTGCGCGAGTTTGTGGGGATTTCTTTCCTCGCACGTCCCGTCCTTCGGGCGCTCTGGCTGTTAAAGGCGCTTAGTGTGTTCGCCTTTCTTAAAGAATGTAGCTTCTCAGTCCTCTTTTAGTGCTCGTAAAGAAATCCCCCAAACTCTGCGTGCTAATTCGTTAATAACCGTGCCTTATCGCAGAGATTTTTCGATTTTTCTTCTTCGCTCGACGAATCAGCAGCCTTCGGCTCTGACGTTCGCCTCGCTCAGTGCGAAAAATCTCAAATCTCACCACACGAATATTCCTGCAACTAAAGTAACGCAATTAAGCTGCGGGTGGGTGCGTAGATAGGAGTGCTTGGTGTGGCGTGTGCAGCAGCGATAATACTAGTGTTCGCTAATCAACAGAAATCAGCGTCAGCAGAGCACTGGTGCAAAGCCTCACAAGCATCGTTCACAAAGCACTAATGCGCGGTAGGTGAAGTCGTGAATCGTGCGACCAGCATCCAAACCTTTACGCTCAAAATTAGTAAGAACTCGACCAGCAAAGCGCTCAGATTCGTTAAAATCTGCGTGTGGAAGAGCTGCTGCAGTATCGGCAGTACCTTTTCCAACATGCTCAATTGGAAGACTTACTTTTAATTCGCCAATGTTCGCGAAATCTTCGCGAGAATCCATAACTTCGTGCACGTGCAAAGCATAGTCCTCAATATCTGTAGCAATGCGCCAAACACCCTCTTTACGCAACGCCTGGTGGATTGTAGAGGCAAGCTCTGGTTGCACAATACGACGCTTATGGTGACGCATCTTAGGCCATGGATCCGGGAAGAAAGTCCAAACTTCTTCTAAAACTCCGCGGTCACAAGCTGCGAAGAAATCAGGAGCGTTAATTTGCGCAATACGAAGATTAGTTAAACCTTGTTTTCCAGCTAAAAGCATTGTGTGAGCAACGCCTGGATCATAAACTTCAAGCGCCAAAAAGTTAGTTTTCGGCAAACGTTCTGCTGCAGCAACAACGTTTTCGCCCTGACCGGAACCGATTTCAACAATAAGCGGATTATTATTGCCCCACTTATCTTTGATCCAATCATGCGTAATGTGCAAATTTTCGCGCAATCTAAAAGAGCCAGGAGCTTCAGTAACATCTAATAAGTACTGACTTGCATAACGCTCCTGAGCGTGCTGTAAACGCGCATCTAAGCGTCCAGAACGACGCACAAACGACAATACAGTGCGTTGCTTGGCTTGCATAGTGTTTTCGTTTTCATTTTCACTGCTCATTAGATTACTTTCGTTATTCGGCATACGCTTTTAGTTAAATTCACATGACTTTAGTCATGCTCGAACTCTTGTTTTATGCTACCAAAAAGTATAAAAAAGCAGCGAAAGTGTTAAACAAACGCTGCTTAATTAAGATTTTTATTTCGTAATACGCTTTAAGAGAACAAGTCTCGAGCAGTATTTCCGTTTGGAGCATCCTCTACTTTAATATTCACTTGTGCAGGACTGAGCAAGAACACGCGAGGAGTTACACGCTCAATAGAACCACGCACGCCGAATACTACGCCAGCAGAGAAATCAACAATGCGATACGCCACAGACTCAGTTACGCCAGTTAAATTAAGCACTACTGGAACGCCATCTCTTAAAGCGCGACCAACCATTTGCGCATCGTCATAAGACTTTGGATGAATGGTAGTAATACGGCTCATGCGATTAAGACTTGCGCGAGCAGAAGTGCCACTAGAGCGAGAATCGTCTCCGTGCTGCGACGCAACAGGTGTTACCGATCGATCGTTGTCAAAGGAAGTTTCTGGAACATCAGCTTCAACATAATCATCATCTTCTTGAACATCTGCCATACCAACGTACGACATTACGTTCTTCATAAAGCTAGCCATGAAGCCACCCTCCTCTCGTTACACCTAACGCAAAAAATCAGGAATATCTAGTTCATCCGGTTCAGAAGACTGCGGCTGAGCAGGTTCTGGATTAGATGCATACTGCTGATTTGCTGCAGTATCAAACATAGAAGGCACAGAAGCAGGCTGCTCTGCTTGTGTAGCAGCAGATTCTTCCCTCATAGCAGAAGTAGACTTTGCTGGAGCAACAGACTTTACATCTGCCTGCATATCAACAAACTGGCCGGCTGTTGCTGAAGATTCTTCCGACTTAGAGTGAGCGTCGAAACCTGCAGCAATAACAGTCACACGTACTTCGTCACCGTAGGAATCATCCAAGGAAAGACCCCAAATAATTTGTGCTTCTGGATGAATAGCCTTACGAACAAGCTCAGTTGCAGCAGACGCTTCTTGAAGCTTCAAATCGCTTGGGCCTGCGATGTTAATCAAAGCACCGTGAGCACCTTCAATGCTTTCCTCAAGAAGAGGCGAGCTGATAGCGATTTCGGCAGCCTGAGTTGCACGATCTTCGCCCTTTGCAGAACCGATGCCGAAGAGTGCTGTACCTGCGCCGCGCAAAATAGCGGTAACATCGGAGAAGTCCACATGAATGTACGAATTTGTGGTAATCAAATCCGTAATACCTTGAACGCCAGCAAGCAATGCGGTATCTGCCGTCTTAAATGCTTCAATAATACCGATTGTGCGATCCGAAATTTCCAAAAGACGATCGTTTGGAATTACGATTAACGCATCAACTTCTTTGCGAAGATTTTCGATACCAAGTTTTGCAGATGCAGCACGCTGCGGGCCCTCAAAACCGAATGGACGCGTAACAACTGCAATAGTTAAAGCACCCTGCTGATGCGCAGCACGAGCAACTATTGGGCTAGCACCAGTGCCTGTACCGCCGCCTTCGCCGCAGGTAACGAACACCATATCAGCGCCCTTAAGTGCTTCTTCAATATCTGATTGATGATCCTGTGCAGCTTTTGCACCCTTCTCAGGATCAGCACCAGCACCAAGACCTCGGCTTGAAGCGTCCGATAATGAAATCTTTACATCAGCATCAGAACGCAGTAAATCTTTAGCGTCAGTATTAATGGCTACAAATTCTACATTCTGTAGACCCTCGCTGATCATCCGATTGACGGCGTTACCGCCGGCACCACCGACGCCGACTACCTTGATGATGGTTTTGTCGTTGAAATTGTCAGTCTGGGCAATCTCGCTCACCGTTTTCTCCTGTCACTCACGCACGTTTACACAATATTTTAGCGCAAAACGCTCGATACTGACGACGTTTTAACAATAAACTGAAAAAATGTCACTGATTTGATAATACACCGGGCTATATGCAAATATACATAGCCGGTAATTTTCTTTGAATAATCACAAGATAATCGCAAAATAATCAGCATATAAAAATGGCCAAAAGCCTAGAAAAACCTAGTAACTAGCGTCCATTGGGTCGTCGCCAAACAAGGCTTCGCGCTCTTCGTGACTTGTAGTACGAGAATCCAACCAACCGTATGGCAAATGAACTTTTTTAGCAAAACGCACGCGTCCGCGCGGCGTGTCTAACACTTGTTCTGGTAGGCGAAGAGAACCGTCGAGCATGTTGAGATTGCGCTTAATATCATCAATAGACTCGCATTCCATAAAGTTTTTGCGAGTTCCTCCCCCAACCGGGAATCCCTTTAAATACCAAGCAATATGCTTACGCAAGTCGTGAACAGCCATACGCTCGTCGCCATCATAAAACTCAACCAAAAGTTCAAGATGGCGCAAAATAACTGAGCCAACTTCCGCCAAAGTCGGGTTAACGCGCTCACTACTGCCCGCACAAGCGTTACGAATATCTGCAAAAATCCAAGGCCTACCTTGGCATCCGCGACCAATAGCAACGCCTGCGCAACCAGTTTCTTTAAACATTGCAAGCGCATCTTGCGCACCCCAAATATCACCGTTTCCAAAAACGGGAATATTAAGCGCCTCAACAAGCTCACCAATACGCTGCCAGTCTGAATGACCGCCGTAATATTCTGAAGTTGTGCGAGCGTGCAAAGTTACGGCAGCGCATCCTTCTTCTTGAGCAATATGACCAGCTTGCATAAAAGTTTCATGATTCTCGTCAATACCAACGCGGAATTTTGCCGTAACTGGGATTCCTGCAGGTTCGCAAACAGAAACAACGCGATGCAAAATTTCTTGCAACAAATCAGTTTTCCAAGGAAGAGCAGAACCGCCGCCGCGTCTTGTAACTTTAGGAACTGGGCAGCCGAAGTTTAAGTCAACATGGTCAGCCATGTTTTCATCAACAACAATTCGAGCAGCTTGTTCAACAATAGAAGGATTAACACCATAAAGTTGCAGCGAGCGCACTTTTTCGCTAGGCGCAAAACGGCAAAGTCTAAGAGCTTTTGGATTTCGTGCAACTAATGCTCTAGCCGTAATCATTTCTGCTACATAAAGGCCGTCCGGACCAAATTCACGGCAGATTACGCGAAATGGCCAGTTAGTAATTCCAGCCATTGGAGACAAAACAACAGGAGTAGCAATATGAACTTTCCCTAAATCCACTGGTTTTATAGAAAAATTCATATTGCTTTAACTCCATTCACTTTAATAATATTTTTGCTTTAATGCTTAAGCTACACTTAAACGATACTTAAGCGCGATTTAGTACAAGCCGCCAGCGGTTGCGATTTTAACAGGCTTAGATTCGTCTTCGCCTGCTTCTTTAGCAACATCCGTAGCGCCGTCAGCTGAACGAGTGCCAACGATTTCAACAGGTCCTTGCGGATACTTAACGCGCTTTTCGTTAATGCGGTCAGCAATGTAATCTGCAACCTTGTCCAAAGAAACGCGCTCCTGCTGCATTGTGTCGCGCTCGCGGATAGTAACAGCATGATCTTCCAAAGTATCGAAGTCAACTGTTACGCACAAAGGAGTACCGATTTCGTCCTCACGACGGTAGCGGCGGCCAATAGCGCCTGCTTCGTCATAATCAATAACCCAATCGTTCTGGCGAAGATCCGCAGCCAAATCTTGAGCAACAGACTGCAATTCCGGCTTCTTGCTCAAAGGCAAAACTGCAGCCTTAACAGGAGACAAGCGAGGATCAAGTCTAAGAACGGTACGCTTGTCAACGCCGCCCTTAGTGTTTGGAGCTTCATCAACGTCGTAAGCATCAACCAAGAATGCCATAAGCGAGCGCGTAAGACCAGCCGCAGGCTCAATAACGTAAGGCACATACTTTTCGCCAGTAGCCTGGTTAAAGTAGCTCAAATCCTCGCCGGAATGCTTAGCATGAGCAGACAAATCGTAGTCAGTACGGTTTGCAATACCCTCAAGCTCTCCCCAGTCAGAACCTTGGAAGCCGAATTTGTACTCAATATCGACAGTGCGCTTGGAATAGTGGCTGAGCTTCTCCTTAGGATGCTCGTACATGCGCAAGTTTTCTGGCTTCACACCCAAATCCACATACCAGCGAACGCGAGTATCAATCCAATACTGATGCCAGGCTTCGTCGGTTCCAGGCTCAACGAAGAACTCCATTTCCATCTGCTCGAACTCGCGAGTGCGGAAAATAAAGTTTCCAGGCGTAATTTCATTACGGAAAGACTTACCAATATTCGCAATGCCAAAAGGAGGCTTTTGACGAGTAGAAGTCATAACGTTCTTAAAATCAACGAAAATACCCTGAGCTGTTTCCGGACGCAAATAATGCAAGCTGTTTTCGTCTTCAACAGGTCCTAAATGAGTGCGAAGCATCATGTTGAAGTCGCGTGGCTCAGTCCAGTTTCCGCGAGTGCCGCAATCTGGGCAAGCAATGTCTTTTAAGCCATTTTCTGGCATTTTATCGCCATGCTTTTCGGCATAAGACTCTTCCAACTTATCTGCACGATGGCGCTTATGGCAGTTCAAGCACTCAATTAAAGGATCGTTAAACACGGAAACGTGACCGGAAGCAACCCACACTTGAGAAGGCAAAATAACGGAAGTATCCACGCCAACAACATCGCCGCGCGTGGTTACCATGTAGCGCCACCATTCGCGCTTGATATTATCCTTTAACGCAACGCCCAACGGACCATAATCCCACGCGGAGCGCGTGCCACCGTAAATTTCGCCAGCTGGGAACACAAAACCTCGACGCTTAGCCAAGGACACGACTTCATCAAGCTTTGAAACAGCCACAATACACCTTTTCGTAAAACTAGAAAATTCGGGTGAAAACGTTGCCATTATAGAAAAACCCTGTGACGCTTGTAGAATTATCAAAATAACATAAATATTACAATTTGTTTAATGTGGCGCGAGTTTAAAGGAATTACTATGAGCGAAAATAATAGCGAGAATACAAAAGACAATGCGAGCGACAATGCGAGCGAGCACAAAACTAACACGGTTGCTGCGTTGTGCATTGCTCCAAGCGGAGTTGGTGACGAGTTAAGCGAGTACGTGGCGGATGCTGTGAAAGTTATTCGCGATTCTGGATTAAAGAACGAAACTAACGCAATGTTCACAAACATTGAGGGCGAATTTGACGACGTTATGCGCGTTGTAAAAGACGCTACGATGGCACTAGTTAGCAAAGGATACCGCACTGGAGTAATCTTAAAGTTGGATATTCGCCCTGGCTTTAGCAATCAAATTGACGCAAAAGCTGCTCTTGTAGACAAAATTCTCGACGAACGCAAAAACAAAGAAGATTAAGCGCGTTTAAGTGCTTAAATATTCTCAAGCTTAGGCGTTTTTTACGCCGCCAAAACGTCGGTCGCGATGCGCATAACGGTCAATCGACCTCCACAGCGCTTCGCGGCCGTAATCCGGGAAGAGTTCCGGCACAAAATCAAGTTCCGCGTAGGATGCCTGCCAAGGCAAAAAGTTGCTAGTACGCTGCTCGCCGGAAGTGCGAATAACCAAATCACAATCTGGAATATCCGGATTATACAAGTGCTCAGCAATCATTTTTTCAGTAACACGATCGCCCTTAATTTTGCCATTTTGAATTTCTTTAGCAATTTGTGCACAAGCATCCGCAATTTCTGCTCGCCCACCGTAGTTTATGCAAAAAACAACGTCAATAGTTTTGTTGTTCTTGGTAATTTCCTGCGCTTTTTCCAACTCGTCAATAACAGACTTCCACAATCTAGGGCGCCTTCCTGCCCAACGAACGCGCACTCCCCACTCGTTCATTTGCGCAACTCTGCGGTGAATAATATCCCTAGAAAATCCCATTAAAAAGCGCACTTCTTGCGGCGAGCGCTTCCAATTTTCGGTAGAAAAAGTGTACAAACTTAAATAGCGCACTCCAGCTTCAATAGCGCCGGCAATAGTGTCAAAAACAACAGGCTCTGCGGCCTTGTGGCCTTCGGTTCGAATCATTCCGCGCTCTTTAGCCCAGCGACCATTGCCGTCCATAATCACGCCAACATGGCGAGGAACCTTGCCCTTAGGAAAATCTGGTATGCGAGAAGGGTCACTAAAAGGAGCCGCCGGAATATTAAGCGACGTATAATCCACGTTTTCAAAAGCCATACTTACGAATGTAACAACCCCATTGAACGAATAAAACACACATCTAAAACAGCGTATTTATAAAATACGCAATTAACTACATATTCATTTCTTCTCGCTTAGGGTTAAGGAACTTTGCCAAACCAAATGCTCTTAAAATTGCAGCTAAAATAATTGGCAAAATTGAAAGAGTTATAAATGTATACGCAAATTCTTCAAGATAGAAGTAAGAGATGCTTGAACCACTAATAATATCAAAAATAAGCATAATTATTACATAAGCAAAAGTAGAAATTAATACGCCAAGAATAGACCCGCCTATATTAGAACGTTTGCGAACAACAAACTGTCTTTGGAAAACCTCTAAAAGAATAATAAAAACCAATGTTGAAATTATGTAAAAAATAAAATACTTCATATTGTAATAATACTGAAGCCAAATGTAGTAAATAGTTCGAACAATAAACCAAACAATAGAAGGTACAATAACAAAATTATTTTTACGAGCAACTTGCGCAAAACCCAATACTACCGCAAGTGGAACTAATGGGTATGCAATATAAAAACAATCGATAATCAAACTATATTCATAGCCAAATCTTGGAGGTGGAGTAATCATAACAAGATATGTACTAATTGCAACAGCAATAGATAAAATAATTACTAAACCTATTTCTTTTTCGTTCCATTGTGAGCAAAAAGTATTAACAAGCTTTTCGTGCTCATTAAAACGATTATATAAGCTAGATTGAGCGTAACCTATAGGCGCACCGTATTGCGGCATACCAGGCCCACCGTACTGCGGACCACCATACTGGTTTACACCGTACTGGTTTACACCGTACTGAGACTGGGCGTAGCCTTGTGGATTTCCATTTTGCATCTGTGCGTAGCCTTGTGGGCTGCCATACTGCGGAGCACCATACTGTGAGCCATACTGCGGCTGAGCATACTGCTGCTGGGGCTGAGCATACTGTGGCTGGCCGTACTGAGTTTGAGAATACTGCGGCTGCTGATAGTAAGTTTGTTGCGACTGAGCATACTGCTGTTGAGCATACTGTGGCTGAGCATACTGTGGCTGCGCATACTGCTGCGGCTGCGTCGGCTGATATTGATCCTGCTGATACTGATTCTGCTGATACTGAGATTGATCATATTGCGGCTGATTGTACACATCAGATTGCTGATTTACATAAGATTGCGCGTTTTGAGAAGAATTTTCAGCATTATAAGAATTACTGTTCTCGCTATTAGTCTGATTATTCACAGCGTCAGAATTGTTATTAACGTCCATTTTGACTCTCTAGCTCTCGTAAAACAAACACTTAACGCTTATTCTACTACACAAATAAAAAGTATAGTTTATTTTACACATTAATTGCTTCGTCATTCATTCACGTGAATACTCGCACACTCTCCAAATTCGATATAACGCTCGCGCTATAAGCGCTCGCTTGCGAAACTCGCGTTGGAAGTCCACTGGACTTCCAACCTAAGCGAGTTTCCGCTCCGAGTTGCTTTCGCGCGCGCCGTGCTGCACTCAAGCAGGTCGTCGCGCACGTTTGGAGCGCAAAACAGCCATAAACGCTCCAAATGCGAGATAAGTTACCCACGTTTGGAGCGCAAAAATATTGAAAATACTAAAATCTAACGAAAAATTACAAGCTAACTAATCAGAAATTAGTCCCATTGAACGAATTGGGCGCTCAAGATAATACTCCGCCCAAAGTTTTGCGCAAGAAAGAGTAGAAGAATCGATTGGCACGCCGTCAATAGAATGCCAATCGCCTTGCAAAAGTGCGAATAGTTGAAGACGTGTTTCGTCAGAACAAATAATAGATTCGGGCGTATGATCGCCAGAACACATAACGCCACCGGCAGAAGGAGAAAAGTAGCACAAATTTTCTTCTTTTCCGCAAACAACGCAAGTTTTTAAACGAGGAGACCAACCAGCCAAAGACATTGCGCGCAAAAGGTATGAAATTCCAATAGCATTCGGCGCATGCTTTCTGTTAGATAGCGACGACAAAGCAGCAGTAAGTAGACGATACTGCCCGGAAGTATCTTGATATTCACGCATATACTCATCCGTATACTCGTTGGAAACTAGAGCATCTGCAACTTCCAACATAACGCTTGCATACTCATAGGAAGTATAATCGGCACAAATCGGGCCAGCGTAGGCAGATATAGAAACAGCCTGAGATACAACATCCAAAGACTTTCCTTGCGCCAAAAGCACATCTACACGCATAAGAGGTTCAAGTCGGCCACCAAAGCGCGATTTAAGACGACGAACTCCTTTTGCAACAGCACGAACTTTTCCATGCTGCTTTGTGAGCAAAACTACAATCCTATCTGCTTCACCCAAAGGAAAAGCACGAAGCACAACGGCTTCATCGCGATACAACGGCATAAATCAAACTGCCAGTCTAAAATTATTGCAAATCTTAGCAAATAAAAGCGTTTACGCTAAGCCGTCGCTAGTATCGTCATTAGTATCGTCATTATCTGAATCATTATTGAAAGAAGTTGATTCATCAATATGACCGATTATTGGGAATGAAAGATCCGGAATATCCAAACTCAATGGCTTGCTAGGCTCTAAATGCGTAACTGGGATTTGCATAGAATCAGATGCACGCTTTGCAGGAGCTGCAGGCGGGAAAGATGGTATAGAAGACGCAGGTGCAGGTGCAGGTGCAGATTCATCAGCTTCGTGCGTACGATGCGAAACCGGAGGGAAAGCAGGAGGCACGCTCGGCGGCATAGAAGTATTCGCAGCAGGCTTTGCAGCTGGTTTCACTGCTGGCGGCAACGTTGGAGGCAAAGTATTAGAAGCAGAGGAATTGTGCATTACTGTGGCACTTTGCAAAAGCTCATCGTTACTATCTTCATCTTCAAGATTTGCAGACTTGCTTTCTGCAGAATGAGCCGTAAAGATTGCGCGCTCAGACTTATTTAGCGCTTCAAACGAATCACTAGAAGGTTGATTATTGTAATCAACCGGAGCAAAAATGCTTTGCTTTTCGTGATCAGGAACATTAGGAACCAATTGAGAGCGAGTAATCTTTGGCAAAACATTTGAAGCTTCGCCCTTTTCTGCAGAAGAAGCTACAGAAGAAGCTACAGAAGATGCACTAGACACCTTTGCTGCAGGAGCAAAAGATGGAGCGTCAGAAGCGGCAGAAGCAGCCGCAGAAGAAGCAGCCGCAACGGACGCGCGCTTATCTTCAGCAGCAGACGCAGCAGCAATAGCCTCAACAAGAGTATGTCCTGAATAATCAGAATCAACGTACTTGTCTAAACGCTTAAGAGATTCCAAGCTACTTAACAAACGCACGCAAGCATTCAAGTAGTAATCAACCTGACGCTCATCATAACCATGTTTGCCAGTTTTTTGAGTGAAAATAACATTAGAAACATATGTGGAGTTAATGTCGTTCAAAGTATTTTCGTCGGTTTCCCACTCAAGCTCGTGACCAAGCATAAGCGCAATCTTATCTAAAGCTTGATCAACCATAATATCTACTTGCTTACGAGCATAAGATGGTCGACGAGAAGCACCGTTATCAAAACGTTCACGATAATCACGCTGAGCATGCTTCAAAAGCTTACGATACAACTCTTCGGCACGAGCTTTCCAAGCTACCCTACCGCACTCGGAAATCTCCTGCTCTGTGCATTTGTCAACAACTGCGCGCTCTAAGCGAGACAGTGCAGCATCAACCTGCCCAATAACATAACCATTGCGCTCTAAATCAAAAGAAACTTCTTGAATGTCTTGCTGAGTAAGTCGAGCCTCATCGCTTTCATACAAAGTGTGCGCACGCTCCAGAAAAGCATCTACCTGTGCGACGTTATATCCTAACTTACGCTTACCCACACGCTCCATTCCTGAAGCATTACGAGCGGTATCAGGTTTATGAGTCATCTACTATCGACCTCCTGAGCACATGTTTCCATTGAGTATACTCTACGCGATTGTTGAGACGCGCGCCACACGTTGCATTCGTACATACCTTCATGTATGTTTTTACTTTGTTGCAAACGGGCGATTAGCTCAGCTGGCTAGAGCGCCACCTTTACACGGTGGATGTCGGGGGTTCGAGTCCCTCATCGCCCACTTTCTGTTCGATTTGATTCTATTATTTAGATTTTTTTATTTAGATTCTCTTATTTTGTATTTATTTTGTATTTACATCTTTTGCGCTACAGCTTGGCAATTTATCTGCGCCACGGCCAGAACCTATAGATTTCAACGCTTTATAAGCTTCATCAATCGTACTAACTCGAACAACTCGCAAGCCTTGTGGAACATGACCAACTACTTCGTCGCAATTATCTTTGGGAGCTAAAAACCAGGTAGCACCATCTCGCTTAGCCGCAATCATTTTTAGACGAATACCGCCAATAGCTCCAATTTTCTTCGATTTTTCAATAGTTCCAGTGCCGGCTATAATTTTACCGCCAGTTTCGCTTTCAGGCGTAAGCTTATCTAAAATTCCAAGCGTATACATCATTCCTGCAGAAGGACCACCAACATCTTCAATATGCAAACGCAACTTCACACCCTTAGTATTAATTCCAAGATGCTTAGAGGCGTATTGTAAAGCAACGTTTTGCGCAACATCCTGCGAATTGTCCATTTCGTGTTCGGATTCTTTATCGTAATCATCTGCATTCTGGCCAACAGGAACAATTGCTTCGCGAGGAATTATCTCTTTTTGAGGATTCAGCCACGAAATAAGCGCGTAAAATGTTGAAACTTCATACCCTGGAACTCCAGAAGTATTAACAGTGAGCATTAATAATTTTCCGCTATCTTTATGCTTTGCATGATTTGAAAGTATTTGAATTACAGGAAGCTTTGAATTTCCAGAAACACCAAGCACATCCTGAGTAGGCCCCGGCTCTTCTACAACATACGCACTTGGTAGCATCAGCGCAATTAACGCAACTACTACGGCGAAAAATCCCGCAAAATAGCGCAAAGAATGTGAATCAATATACAAAATTAACTGCTTCGCAAATGTTAGCAATCTACCTGATAACCTACTAAATATGCGCAAACGTTTAGAAAAGCCAAGCATGTTTGTATCATTACACAAGCCCTATATAGATTAATTTAATTTTGTATTTGACTTATAATGCAAATAAAGCAAAATATAATGCATAAAACGTAATATATAAAACATATTTGCTTGAAACCGCAGCAAAAGGATGAACTCATGAACGATGATGCAATTCACCAGTGGCTTATTGAATGCTTTGGGCCAATACAAGGCGAAGAAGCATGGAAACAACTTGAACAACTTCCTTTTGAGTTGCGCGAACAACTCTTAAATCAGAATCCAGATAAGCTTCCTAAACCGGACGAAGTTCGTAGCATGATGCAAGCTTTCAGCGCGGGAGGACTAAATAATCCTAATGAAATGGAAGCAACACTTGAAGAAGGGCCAATTAACCAAAAACTTGCGCAATCAATTGCATTACAACGAGCAACCGGAGATCAAGGCAACGTAAATGCAGAAGTTGCTGACTCAGCTAGGCGTGCGCTAAGCCAAGCAAATTTGTGGCTAGATATTACGTGCAATTTCAACCCTGCTCCAGGAACACCAGCGGTACTTTCAAGAGCAGATTGGGTTGAAGGAACACTCGGATCATGGGTAAAATTCGCAAATCCTGTTGCAAAATCCGTGAACGAAGCGCTTACTTCTGTTATTGAGGAGAGATTGCGCGATGTGGACGATGCTGAAGTAAAAGGACTTTTTGCAGGAGTTGTGCCAATTCCGCTGCCTGAAGGAATGAATAATCCGTCGCAACTAATGAAACTACTCGGAAACACTTCCTTTGCTATGCAATTAGGTCAAGCTGCAGGCGCACTTTCGCACGAAGTACACGGAAGTTTTGATCAAGGACTTGCGTTATTGCAAAATCCTGCTGGAGGCTTAATTCCATACAACTGCATTGAATACGCAAAAGTGTGGGAGTTAGATATTACAGAAGTCATGAATTATTTGGCTTTGCGAGAAGCAGCTCACGCAAGACTATTCGCATCCGTGCCATGGCTTATGCCGCGATTTGAGTCGCTGATTATTAAGTACGCAAACGGAATAAACATTGATTTAGAGGCGATGGAAGAACAACTTCGCGACGTGGAAACTATGAATCCGGAAGCAATTTCGGGTGCTGTAAATTTGCAGAATATTGGTAGCAACGATTCTGAGGAGCAGCGTCAAGCATTGCACAGTTTAGAAACACTGCTTGCGCTTGTTGAAGGATGGGTTGATTGCGTTACTTGGCAGGCTGGAATGGCTCATATTGTGCATATTGAACAGTTGCGCGAAATGATGCGTCGCGAGCGCGCTGCAGGAGGCCCGGCAGAAGTGACTTTCGAATCGCTTTTGGGATTGAAACTTAGACCTCGCCGAATGAGAGAAGCAACTAAATTGTGGGAAAAGATTACGCAAGAGCGCGGAATTGATAAGCGAGATAGTTTGTGGAGTCACCCGGATTTGCTACCAACTTTGCAGGAAACTAGCGAAAACGCGAAGGAAGATGGTAGCGAATCTAATCATGAAAATAGTAGCAAAAGCGTGGATGCAAATAGCAGCGAAGTCTTAGATACTAGCTTAGGTACTAGCAGTAGCGAAAATTGGGATGCTGACTTTAGCAAGCTACTTGAGGAAGAAGAGCGCAAAAAGAAGCACGACGACGAAAACTAATCAACCGTGAGTAGTTTATGTCGCCTACGCGCGCAAATCCGACCAAAACAGCGCACGCGTGAGTAGTTTATGTCGCAAGATCAAGCCAAGAAGCGGCTAGGAGCGCGATTCATTCCCGCACTTCCCTCTTTTCGGCAAGCGTAAGACAGGTGAAGCGTTTTTTCAGCACGAGTCACAGCAACATACATAAGTCTGCGCTCCTCTTCTATATCTTCATCTGTAGAAGCCGAACCGAATGGTATTAAGCCTTCCGAGCAACCAACCACATAAACGTGCGCAAACTCCAAACCCTTAACTGCGTGAATAGTAGAAACCGTAACTGTTGAAATATCAAGCGTTTTAGAAGCATCACCCGCATCTAAAGAAGCCGGGGTTTGCACATCTTCCAGAACATTTCGCTGCCAGCCAACGTCTCTTCTCACTCGATACGGCATTTTGGCAAATTTCAAAGCTTTGCAAATAACCTGCTGCTGAGCGTTAGTGCGCGTTAGTATTGCGCAATCTCCAGGATTAGCAACGCCGCTTTTTACAAGCTTTGCAATTTGATTGACCACACCTAAAGCTTCATCAACATCAGTCGCAAAAACCTGCTGCGAAACACGAGTACCGCCTTTAGTAAGAGACTTAACTTTTACGTAGTCACGTTTATACGGCGAAGAAGCAAGCACGCGATTAGCAATACCAACTATGCGCTCTGTGGAGCGGTAATCCGTATTCAAACTAATATCGGCGCTTATTGGAGCAAATTCTTGCGGAAAAGCTAACAAATCGTAGCTACTTGCGCCGGCAAACGAGTAGATAGTTTGTGCAGGGTCGCCCACTACGCAAATATCGCGATTCTGCCCCATCCACAATCGCAACAATTCGTGCTGTAAAGGAGACACATCCTGATATTCGTCAACTGTGATCCATCCGATTGATTGCCTAATACGGTTTGCAGCTTCCGGAAAATTTCTCAAAATATGACATGCAAGCAAAAGAATATCGTTAAAATCAATACAATTATGCGAATTTTTTTCGGTTTCGTAAGCTTCGTAAACGTCGACGAATTGCTGTGGCTCTAATCCTGCAGGAGGCAGACGATGAGTTGCAGCACAAGCGCGAATATAATCATCCGGCGCAATAAGCGAAACTTTAGACCAGTTGATTTCCGCCAAAATATCTCGAGCTTGCAGCAAAGTTAAGCCATCAAAATCCGGATAACGCTTAAGAGCTGCAGATATTATTTGCTTAGGATCTTCCATAATAGACGGAAAAGGCGCTGAACAAACTTCGCTCCACACGCTACGAATCTGCTGCAATGCAGCCGAGTGAAAAGTTGCAACACAGCCAATATTTTTAACGCCAAGAGCCTCAATTCTAGAACGCATTTCCGCAGCAGCTTTTACCGAAAATGTAACCGCAAGCACACGCTCAGGATCCCACTTACCACTAGCGCAAGCATACGCAATTCGACGCGTAATAGTGCGCGTCTTACCTGCTCCAGCGCAAGCAATAATGCGCACCGGGCCTTCTACTGCCGTGGCAGCTGCACGTTGCGAATCATCCAAACCATCTAAAAGCG
Source organism: Gardnerella greenwoodii 00703Dmash (assembly GCF_000263635.1). Lineage (GTDB taxonomy): Bacteria > Actinomycetota > Actinomycetes > Actinomycetales > Bifidobacteriaceae > Bifidobacterium > Bifidobacterium greenwoodii. The sequence goes on along the minus strand of NZ_ADEV01000007.1, from coordinate 160,564 downwards.
CTTCTGGAGAAGTTACTTGCGAAGAATTCATACCTACTATTGTGGCAGCAATAACGACGCTTGTGCAAGCTGAATAAAAACATGTGTATAACTTACGAAAAATTGGTAAAATCTCGGTGCTTTGTATTACTGTGGGAGTGTGACACAACTCAGTAGATTCAAGTTGGCAGCACTGGCATCTGCAGCCATGCCCGAAGTACAGTTTGCAGGAACGCGCCAAAGTGAGCAAGTTAATGCCACTGATACCGCGGCTGGAATTTCTCACGCCGTTGTGCAAGATATTTCAGGTAAGCTTTATGACGTTTTTATTAGCGCAGACAACAAGGGTCGCAAGCGTTTGCGCGACCGAGCTCGTGCAGCATGGACGCTTGAGCACAGCAAAGATTTAGCAGCTTTGGGATTTGCGTACGACACTATGCTTACGTTTATTCCAGGAAAACGCGAAGGCGAAGAAAACAATACTGCAGCCACGAATGCTAAAAATGCTGCAAATAGCGCAAATAGCGCGAATCTTAAGCAGCCTATGCGAAACATGTCTAGCATTATTTCCGACGAAAATGACGATGACACTGTGCTTATTTGCGAGCATCTTGAAGGAAGTGCGCGCGACTTGCGTCTTCTTACAACGGATGATTGCGCAAATGTTGGAACTGCAATCGGCGCAATACACCGACTTCGCCCTAGCTTCGTAACTCGCGGAAAATATTCTGCTTTTACTACTGGCCAAATTCGTGCGCAATTAACAGGCTGGATTAAAAGGCTTCGTCAAGCAGGTCACATTCCAACAGAAATTACGGACAGCTGGTCCAGAGTGTTGGAAACTGAAGGATTGTGGTCTTTTGAAACATGCCCAGTACACGGCGGTTTTGTTGACGGAGATATTCTGTTTTCAGGATCTACTATTACTGCCGTAACGAATTGGCAGGGCATGCAAATTAACGATCCTGCTCGAGACTTGGCTTGGATTTTTGCAAAACTCAACGAACAGCGCCGAAACGCAGTGCTTTCTGCATACGGCAGAATGATGGGTTCTAGGCTTGACAGTTTGATTATGCTTCGCGCAAACTTGTGGCTGCAAATGGAGCAAGTTGGAGATTTTATTCAGGCTTTGCAGCGTGCAGACACCACAAGTATTATGCGTTTTAAGGCACAGGTTGAACGTTTAGCGCACGAGCTTAGCCGTATTAGCAACGCTCAAGCAGCTAAAACTCACTCTGCTGGAAGCCCGGCTTCTACTATTACAGTTGGCACGCTTCTTGAAAACGACAACACAAAAAGTCGCCAAATTTTGCAAAATAATTCTTCTGCAAATGCTTCAAATGCTGATTCCGCAAATTCCGCAAATGGAGACGAAACCAACGAGCGCGATATTACGGTTGAAGGAAACGTTTCTAAAGATAGCGATCAGAACACAAAAGTCGCGCGCGAAACTGCAGAAAACGACGATACTCACGAGCGCACAGTTCAGTACGCTGTAACTAATTCTTCTAGCAACGAGGAAGCTGAAAAGGCTGCGTATATTGCAGACGATACGGCAACTCAAGTAATTACGCATGTTGAAGCTAAGTCTTCAAATAAGAATGATGACGTTGCAGATGATGACGTTGCGGAAGCTGAAGCTGAAGTTGCGGAAGCCGAGCCAGAAGCAGAAGCCGAAGTAGCAGAAGCTGAAGTAGCAGAAGCTGAAGTAGCAGAAACTGAGCCAGAGGAAGTTGCTGAGCCAGATGCTAACGCTGAAGCAAAGGCAGACGCTGAAGCAGAGGCAAATGCTGAAGAAACTTCCGCTAAGGAAGAAGATGATAAGCCGGAAACGGTTATTATTCCTCTTCACGAGCGCGAAGAGCGAGCAAAGCGCGACGCTGAAGAAGACATTAATTTATAGTACTTATAGGAGGACAGTATGCGAGTAGTGCTGGGAGTAAAGAACGTTTCCGATTCAATCGATTTTGAAACAAACCAGAGCGCAGATGAGGTACGCGCAATTATTAGCGACGCAAAAGATATGCTTGAGTTTACGGACGTAAACGGTCGCACGATTATGGTGTCTGCGTCGTCGTTGTCTTACGCACTAATTGGCGACACTCCAAAGCATTCAGTAGGCTTCGGCGCCCTCAATTAATATAACAAACTCTAGCCAAACCTTATGAAGCTTTGCAGTATTGCTCTGCAGAAGCTAATTACTTATTGCTTAGCGAACACTAGCATCCGTGCTACCGCGTATACTACTCCGGATGTATCTATAACGCACATAACACAGCATTTTGAGCGGCTTTAGTTGCACTTAGCAAACCACGCACTTTGCGTAACTTTCTGCACGAGTCTATGAGTTTTGTGTTGTTGATTAGTGTGTTGAGAGGCTGGAAAAATTGTGTTCAGTGCTAAAAGAGGACTGAGAAGCTACATTCTTTAAATATAGGCGAACACACTAAACTCTTTTAGCAGCCAGGCGCCCGAAGGACGGGACGCACGCAAACACAAATTTTCTAGCCTCGTCAAAAGCAAAGAACAAAATCAGTTACAAAACTCATAGACGAAAGCCAAGAATAACGAAAATAAATAGTTTTAGAGTGTATAGCCGCGAGAAAATATTTCGGACACTACTTCGCGGCTTGTTGTTTCTTCGCCCAAACGGTTTGGCTTGCCGGAACCATGCCAATCCGACCCGCCTGTTACAAGCAAATCGCACTTTTGCGCCAAATCAAGCAAACGCTGGCGCTGATCTTTAGAATTTCCGCGATGATATACTTCCAAACCGTCAAGACCGGCAGCAGCAAACGATGTAATCTGATCGTCTGAAAGAAGCACACGATTACGCGCAGGATCAGCAGGATGCGCAATCACAACAACTCCCCCAGCATCTTTAACAGCCTCAATAACCTCACGAACATTCGGCGAAGGCGTTGGAATATAGTACTTGCTTTGCGGAGAAACAGGGCCTGCAAAAGCCTCGGAGCGCGTGCGAAAAACGCCGGCTTTAACTAAAGCATCCGCAATATGCGGTCTGCCGATTGTTGTTAAATCACCGAGCTTAGCTTGAGCTAAAACATCATCCCAAGTAATCGGAAAATCGTTAGAAATTTGCTCAACCATGTGCTTTGTGCGCTCGAAACGATACTTACGAGTACGCTCAAACATGCTTACAATCTGCTCGTTTTTAGGATTGTACTGGTATGCGAGCATGTGCACATAAACTCCAGCATCTTGAGCAGTAATTTCCGAACCAAACAGCACGGGCATATTTGAAACCTTAGCAGCAGCGCGAAAATCATCCCATCCTGCTGTAGTGTCGTGATCTGTAATAGCAACTCCATGCAAACCAGCGAGCTTAGCTTGCATAATCAAATCTTCTGGAATGGCAGTGCCGTCAGAATAAACGGTGTGACAGTGCAAATCCCAGCGTTCGCTCGCGATACGTGTAAGATGCGTGCTACTAGCATTCGCATAATCAAATGCGTCGCGTTTTTCGTTGCTATTTTCGGTCATATAATCATCGTAAACTGTGCTATGTAAAGAGAAATAAATACGCACTCATAATCATTCGCTATTATTTGCTATTATTCCCATTGTTAGTAGTTTGTTATCGGTAAATTTTAGGAGCGGAAATGGAGCAGACCAGCAAAGCGCAAGAAAAATACGAAACAACACTGCGCGGATGGAGACACTCCTCTTTGTGGACTTACGGCGTAATGCTGTTCTTTTCTGCAGTGGCGCTTATAACATCGCTTATTCTTTCCGCAGAAACGCTTGCTTTGGCGCGCGCACCTAAAAAACTGCTCAGCTGCGATTTTAACAGCGTTGTGTCCTGCTCTAGAGTTGCACAAACTTGGCAGGCAGAAATGGTGAAATTTGGCGAATTAAGCTTCCCAAACGCATTCTTTGGAATTGCTGCAGAAAGCGTGTTCGTAACACTTGCTGTTATTGGTATGATTCGCGTTTGCGTGCCACGCTGGTTCGCAATCTGCACTTGGATTGGCGGATTATGCGCGCTCGCCTACGCTTACTGGCTGTTTTCGCAATCAATGTTTGTGATTCACGCTCTATGCCCGTGGTGCATTGTTCTTATGCTTTCCACAACCTTGCAATTTATGTCGTTGACGCACGCAAGCGTAAGCTCACAAAAGCTACTTGTTAAGCGTTTTACATGGGTTGAAAGCTACTATCGTTTAAGATACGACCTACTAGTTGACGTTCTGTGGATTGCGGCGTTAGTTACGCTGATTTTAAGCCAGTATGCGAAAGTAATTTTTAGCTAAGTTTAAAGTAAAAAGCTACGATTGAATATAAGACTACTTACATAAGCTTTTTGCAAGTTGCTGCATGCGCTCGCTTGTGTTGGAATTAGTAAGCGTAATTGAGCCTTCTTGAGATTCGCTTGCAAGCTCGCCTAGATCTTCCAGAATTTTTCGAAGATGGTTAATCGTGCCTTCGTTGCCGTCAACAATATTCGTGCGCGCAGGCAAAAATTCGCGGAAATAATCGCGATAAAACACAAAATGCGTGCAGCCAAGCACAACCGAATCAATACTGTCTAAATCATACTCGTCGAAATACTTGTGAAGAGCTGCAAAAACTATATTGCGATTATTAAGATTCCCATCTTCAACAATGCGCACTAAATCGGGGCAAGCTTGAGAAAAAATCGTATGATTTTTAGAAAAACGCTGCAATAAATCCGCAAACTTGTGTTCACGCAAAGTAAGCTCAGTTGCGGCCACAATTACGCGCTGAGACTTGCCTTTGCATAAGTCGCAAGCTAATTTAAGCGCCGGCTCCATACCTATGATAGGTATGCTGTAGTTCGCGCGCAAATCGTTTACTGCTGCGGAAGTGGCGGTATTACAGGCAATTACGATGGCTTTTACATTTAGACTAACAAATCGCTCAACAATTGCGAAGCTTAGCTTTTTAACTTCCTCGGGAGTTTTAATGCCGTATGGAGCGTTAGCAGAGTCGCCAAAATAGATGATTCGCTCGTGCGGAAGAGCAGCATGCAACTGACGAGCTACGGAAATTCCCCCAAGCCCCGAATCAAAAACGCCAATTGCTGCCGACGATGCCATAAACTACCTCCTAAAAACGCTTACTATGGTAATGGCGAGCCTCAACATACTACTCGACATACCGCACGCTGCCGTCACGAATTAGCGCAACTTCGTCAGCAATCTCCTGCACAACTCCCAAATCGTGCGTAATAAACAAGCACGCGTAATTGTACTTTTGTTGTAAATCACGCAACAAATTCAACACACGCCTCTGCACTGTAACGTCCAACGCGGAAGTCGGCTCATCCGCAATAAGCAGAGAAGGCTGCAAAATAAGCGCGCGAGCAATACCTACGCGCTGTCGTTGACCTCCGGAAAGCTCGTGCGGAAAACGCTTTGCAAGATCGGTCGGCACTTGCACTTGTTCCAGCATCTTCTTCACGCGCTCCTCACGCTCACTAGCATCAAGTTGCGTGTGCAAAAGCAGCGGTTCTGCAATACTCCAGCCAATGGTTTTACGCGGATTTAGTGCGGAACCTGAATCTTGAAAAACGTATCCAATTTGCGATAATGCTTGGCGGCGAGCTTTACTGTTTAATCTGTTTAAGTTTTCTCCATTAAGTAGCACTAATCCTGAATTTGGTTTGATTTGCCCAGAAATAAGCTTTGCAATAGTGGTTTTTCCAGCTCCAGACTCCCCGACTAAAGCTAGTGTAGAGCCAGAGTTAATGCGCAAGTTTGCGTTAGCGAGAGCAAGCTTATTTGAATCTTTGCTAAAACGAGCATGCGAATACTTCACACTTACGCCTTGAACTTCAACTACTGGAGATTTAGATCCTGGAGATTCAGAAATATTCTTATCAATATTCTTAGCAATATTCTTAGCAATCGCTTTTGCTGCTTCTTCCATACTTTCGTAAGAATCACCACTTGAAGCATATTGCATATCGAATTTCGGAACCGATTCCAGCAAAGTGCGCGTATATTCATGCTGAGGATTCGCAAAAATATGCTGAACTTCGCCAGATTCCACAATATTCCCGCCTTGCATTACATACATTTCATCCGCGAGCGCGCGCACAACACTCATATCGTGCGTAATAATCAGCACAGCAAGATGTAATTTCTCCGACAAATTACGTATAAGACGTAAAATATCTCGTTGCGTGGTGATGTCGAGTGCTGTTGTAGGCTCGTCTGCAATCAAAACTTGCGGACGATTTATTAACGCCATCGCAATCATCGCACGCTGAAGTTGACCTCCAGAAAGCTCATGCGCGTACGAACGATACACGCGCTCAGCATCACTCAACTCAACCTCGAGAAGCTGCGAAATCACACGCTTCTTACGCTCTCTTTGGCTAAGCTTTCCTGCTTTTTCAGGATGATATATTAGCGCTTCTTCTATTTGCTTGCCAATTGTTTTCACAGGATTAAATGCACTGGACGGCTCCTGAAAAATCATGCCAATCATTCCACCGCGAATCCGCTCGTAAGGCGCATTTTCGCTTAGTAAATCTATGGCAGATTCGTTGGCATAAGTAGCGTTAAGAAGCGCTCTTCCTTCAACTTTGGCAGAATCTGAAAGCAAACCCATAAGAGCCAGAGCAGTAAGCGACTTTCCGGAGCCGGACTCACCCACTAAAGCCGAAACTTCGCCCGCACTCATGCGCAACGATATATCTCGCGTAATTTGACGACCGCCAATCGAAATCGACATGCCATCGACACTTATAACAACTTTTTCTTTCAGATCAGTCACAACCAATCACCTCTTCAAAGATACAGCGGCGTAATTCGGGTACGCAGGGAAACTGCCGATGTAGAAATTCTCCACGCCACTTCCGTGAATAAACGTATTATGCGAGTAAATAAGCGGCACAACCGGCGAATCAGCCATAATAGTGCGGTCTGCTTGCTGCCACAATTTTTCCGCTTCGTGCGAATCGACAGTTTGTATTGCTTTTCGAAGCAGGGCATCTACTTTAGGATTTTCGTAGCGAGAAATATTCCAGTTTCCGCCACCAATTTGCGAAGAATCAAAAAGTGGGCCCAAATTGGCGTAAGCAGAAGGAAAATCAGGTTGCCAAGAAGCCAAAGCCAAATCGTAGTCGCCTGAATTTGATGTGATTGCGTCCGTAAAGTTTACTGCGTCAACGGTTTTAATAGTTACTTTTATGCCGACGCGCTGCAAGCTGGATTGCACAGAAGAAGCTACTTGCGTTTGATCCGGACGCGCAATAAGGCTCAACTTAATACCAGTTTGACCCGATTTTTTCAACAGTTGTTTAGCTTTCGCAACGTCTCCGCGTGGATCTGTAGCATACAAATTAAACTGCTTCCTGCCAGAAATACCAGGCGTAATAAGCGTTGTTGCAAAACCGCCGGCAATTGAGCCGCCCTTCGCCGTACGGTACGACTGCTTATCAACAGCATACTGAACCGCCTTGCGAACATTAACATCCGTCATTCTGCGCGTATTCATAGCCAAATATTCAAGAGCACCGTCACTACTTGTAGTGAGCAAGCTTCGTGACTTAGGGTTTGCCTGAGCCTGCGCAAGCTGAGCAGGCGGCACAAAATCAGCCAAAAATGCGGATTTTGTATCCGAATTTCCTTGAATCATCGACTGAGCCGCAACAGTAGCATCCGAACCAAGCTTCCAAACAATCTCATTAGGACCAGCTGTGCGAATACTGTCAAGCTTTGAATCCCAATACTTATTACGCTGCATAACAACTTTTTTGCCGACTTCGTTTTGCACAATTCGGTATGGTCCGGAAGCTTTAGGATGCTTTGAATACGTTTGCGCGTCGCCAGAATTCGCTGGAACTGGCACAAATGCTGCCAAAGACGCAACCCAAGGCCAATCTGCAAACGGAGCTTTTAAGTGGAAAATAATAGTTTGATCGTCTGGAGTTTCAATGGAATCAAGCGACTTTCCACTAAAAGGACCGTCATAATTTTCTCCACCAACAAGAAGAGTCTTATGGTAGCTAAAACCTCCGCTTAAAGAATCAGCAAACGAGCGCTCAATGCCGAATTTGATATCGCGCGAAGTAATTTCACTTCCATCTTCGTATTTGACACCCTTCTTAAGCGTGTACTTCCAAGTTTTGCCACCGTCGCTTGTGGTGCCGGTATCCGTTGCTAAATCTGGAACAACGCTCGTTTCGTTGCCTGAATTTGGACTTACTTTCCAAGTTGTAAGCGCGCGGAATATGAAATTATTTGATGTAATCGGCAAACCTTGGCTACGAGCTGGATCGAAATTCATATTGGTATTCGACGTAAATACCGTAAGACTGCCACCTTTTTGCGGATTGGAATTTAGCGCGGAAGCGTTGGTAACGCTGGATTTTGTAGAGCTGGCACTTCCGCAAGCAGAAAGTGAAAGTAACGAAAGTAGCGAAATCGGAAGCAACGAAAAAGCTGCAAGTGACGCAACAAACTTCTTCGAAATTGCAGTTACGCCTGAAGTTACGTCTGCAGTTACACCTGAATCTTTGTTTGTACTTGCATTTTTACTTTTATTTATATTTTTATTTTTAAAAGTGAACATAATAATCCCCTTATATTTATTAGTATTTTTTTAAATTTGTAATTTGACTCTTCAAAATGTGGACTATCGACCTAATTCCGATTTTTTCTTTACGTGCATGTACAGAAAAAATCGTTTTTTAGCGATATTTCGTTATTTTCTTTACACAGCAGTAAAGGAAATGTTGCTTATGAAGATTTTGAAGAGTTATGTTAATTTATGAGCGCGCGAATCCACTAACAGACTGCAGCGCGAGGATCGACGAAGCGATAACAGACGTCAACCACAAGATTCGCAACAATCACAAGCGCAGCCGCAAACAGCGTCACACCAACAAGCACCTGCAAATCAAGATTTTTCACAGAATCAAGAAGCAGAGAACCCAAACCTTGCATAGAGAAAACGCGCTCAGTTATTACAGCACCACCAAGTAAACCGCCCAAATCCAAGCCAAACATAGTCAGCACAGGAAGCATCGCATTAGGCATAGCGTGACGCGTTACAGCCTTCGAACGCGGCATGCCCTTAGCCAAAGCAGTACGCATATAATCCTGCTGCAACTCGTCAAGCATGTGAGCGCGAGTAAGTCGCGTATAGTATGCCGCATTAAGAAGAGCCAAAACAAGCCACGGAAGAAGCAAATGTTGAAGCCAATCTAAAGGACTTTCCGCAAAACTTACGTAACCACCCGTAGGAAAAATCGGAAAATAAACTGCAAAAGCAAGTATTGCAAGCATGCCAATTAAATACGCTGGAGATGAAATCCCTACAGACGAAAGCGCTCGAAGCGCACGGTCAATAAAAGATCCTTCTTTTGCAGCAGAAATAACTCCAGTTGCAACGCCTACAGTAAGCCAAAGAACTGCAGCACCAGTTGCCAACGAAGCAGTTACCACGAAACGACTCATAATAAGATTAGTTACAGGCTCGTTTAGCGTAAACGACCATCCTAAGCATGGACCAGCGCACACGATAGTAGCTCCAGAACTATCTGTGAACTCGCGCCCGAAGAATATGCCACGAATATAGTTTCCAAGCTGCTCATACCAAGGCGCATCAGTTCCCATGAATGCGGAAACTCGCGCCAAACGTTCAGGAGTGCAAGGCTTTCCGCAAGCAAGTTGCGCAGGATTGGCAGGAAGCATAAAGAAAATAAGGAATAACACGACTACAATCAGCGTTAAAACAAGTATTGCGCTTGCTGCACGCTTGCCAATAAAAACAAGAAAATCGGAAATCTTGCCGATTATTCGCAAATTGGCAGCAGATTGATTACTGCTCATTTTCTGCGTATTGATTATATTTTGTTGCGCATTCTGCGCATTCTGCGTATTTTGAGTATTTTGAGTATTTTGAGTATTTTGCTTGTTACTCATTCCGTCACCGCCTTTTTGGAAGCTCGCGGCTGACGAGCACTAGCCAAACCGTCGCCAACAAGATTAAAGCCGAAAGTAAGCAAGAACAGCGCAATTCCAGGGAAAAGAAGATACCAAGGATCAACCAAAACCCACTGAACTGCATCCGCAATAGCGCGTCCCCACGAAGGCGAAGGCGGATTCATGCCCACACCAAGGAATGACAACGCAGCCTCCGCTCCAATACGACCAGGAATAAGAAAAGTCACATTCACCAAAAGAAGAGGCAACATATTCGGCATTATCTGCTCACGCAAAATATGCCATGTGTTCGCACCCATTACGTAAGAAGCCACAGTGAAATTGCGAGATTTTAGCGAAAGCGTTTGTGCTCTAACCAAACGAGCGATGCTTGGCCAGCCAAAAAAGCCTAAAACAAGCGTTAGCAGAATCGGCCGCGGGAAATTTTGCGGCACAACTGCAGACAGCGCAATTGCAAAAATCAGGAATGGAAAACCGAAGAACACATCCATCGTGCGCGAAAGCAAAGTGTCTGCGAAACCACCGAAGTACCCTGCAATCATGCCGATTAGAATGCCGAGGAATAGCGAAATTACAGTAGAAGCTATGCCAATCCCAAGAGAAACGCGCGCTCCATGCGAAATAATCGCGAAAATATCAAGACCACGAAGCGGAGTTACACCGAACCAATGTTGGAAACTAATACCCCCCTGGCCTACTGGAACTGAGTTGGAATCTAATATTTCCGGATGCTCAGAGTAAGGATTATTGCCAGTAATTGTTGTAAAAACGTCGGCAAAAATAGCCAAAATCGCAAAAATAGCAATAATTACAGTTCCAGCAACAATGCCTGTATTAGTTCTTGTAAGAACGGTGACGCCAGATGAATCACGCTTATAGCGTGAACGAAATACACCGCCCCTTCTCATCTTTACTCATTTCGTCACCTGCACTTTCTTTTTGAATATCATGCAATATAAATTAACGCAAAATACAAATCGAGTAAAAATTTGTATTGTTGTCTTATCGACACTATAGGAACCCATGGAAGTATGTAAAGCGGAGTGTCGCATTGAGCTTGCTTCTATAAATAGCCTTTAACCACAATGCGTAAAAAATCTAGGAAAGCCGACTTAAAGCATTTACGATACTTAATGCAAAACAACAATCATTAAAAATAGTTTCAATTGATGCTATTTTACATTAGAATAGACGGTAGAAGGTGAGTATGAATTTTGAGTACGATCCTGCAAAAAGCTTAAAAAATTTAGCTAAACACGGTATCAGTTTCAAAAGAGCCCAAATACTGTGGAACAATGAAACAGCTGAAATAAAATCCAAAAATTCGGGCAACGACAACTCTCGCTACTTAGTTTTTGGAAAGATAGACAGTAAATATTGGACTGCAGTAATAACAAAAAGGAATAATCGAATTCGTATTATTTCTGTAAGAAGATCGCGCAAGAAGGAGGAACAATATTATGAAAAACACCACAAAAAGTAGAGAAATAAGCGGAGAAGAAATTGATAGAAAATTCGATAACGGCGAAGACGTACTTGAGTACTTTGATTTGGAGCATCCAATTATAGAGAACCACTCGAACGAACAAAAGCACGTCACTTTTATTATGCCTGAATGGATATTGAGAATAATGAAATTCTTTAGAGTAGCTACAACACTGTAGTCAAATAAAGAAGCAAAACTAGAGATAAAACAAAACGTGCCGACGTATTGAAAGATACACCGGCACGTTTTTGTTTAGTTAGATATATGTTTAGTTAGCTGTTAGTTGTGTTTTACGCACGCTTAAGGCTTACACTAAGCTCAGTTGCGCTAGAATCAGCCTCAACAACCTCGAAGCTCGTAGCCAAAGTCTCCTCCGCGATCAAATCGCGGAACTGATTAACTTTAGCAACGTCAGAAGCTGGAACGCTCAAAGTCAAAGCGATTCGGTCAGTAACATCCAAACCGTTCTCCTTGCGCGCATCCTGAACAGCGCGAATAGCGTCACGAGCATAACCTTCAGCAAGCAAATCGTCTGTCAAAGCAGTGTCGAGCATAACGAAGCCGCCAGTTGGCATTGCTGCAGAAGCTGTATTTTGAGCAGATTTAGCATCCGAAGATTCAACGCGATTCACAAGCTCATACTCGCCCTCAACAAGCGCAACTTCGCCGTTTGGAGTCTGAACAACAGGAGCGCCAGACTCGTCAACATGCCAATCGCCACTCTTAGAAGACTTAATAGCAAACTGCACTTGCTTACCCAAACGAGGGCCAGCCGCGCGAGCATTCACCTTAAGCTCGTGAACAATCTTCAAACCGTGGTCGCTTGCGTCCTGCAAAGTGCAGAATGTAACATTCTTCACGTTAAGCTCGCGCTCAAGCACCTGCTCGTAAGGCTCAACAGCAGCAGTATTTTCTGCAACAACAGTCAAGTTTGCCAACGGCTGACGCACGCGCAACTGTTCCGCCTTACGCAACGAAAGCGTAGAAGACACAACCTCGCGAACCTTATCCATAGCAGCAACCAAAGCATCGTCGTGCGCAAGAACAGCACCAAGCTCGGTGACTTCGCCAGCCTTAGGGTTCTTCTCGCCATCCGAAAGAGTCTCAGACTCAACCAAATAAGGCCAATCAGCCAAATGCACGGATTCGCCGCCAGTAAGGCCACGCCACACAGCCTCCGCTTCCATAGGAGCAAGAGGAGCAATCGTGCGCATGAACACTTCCAGAACAGTGTAAAGCGTGTTGAAAGCGGCTTCATCCTCATTCCAGAAGCGGTCACGGCTGCCACGAATATACCAGTTAGTAAGCACGTCAATAAAATCGCTAACAGCCGCGCAAGCATCGCTAATCGCAAACTCGTTCAAGCACTTTTCAACACGCTCAACAAGCAAACGCGTGCGCGCAAGCAAGTAACGATCCATATTGCAAAGACCCGCAACCTCGTCCGCGCGAAGGCGACGAGCATCATAACCCTTGCCACCGTTTGCAGCGTTCGCATACAGCGTAAAGAAGTAGTAAGAGCTCCAAACTGGAAGCATAACCTGGCGAACCGTATCCCTAATGCCGTCTGCAGTCACAATCAAATTGCCACCGCGCAAAATTGGCGAAGACATGAGGAACCAGCGCATAGCGTCAGAACCGTACTCGTTGAAAACGCCGTTCACATCCGGGTAATTGCGCAAATGCTTACTCATCTTCTGACCGTCGGAACCGAGCACAATGCCGTGGCAAATCACGTTCTTATAAGCCGGACGGTCGAATAGAGCCGTAGCCATAATGTGAAGCGTGTAGAACCAGCCGCGAGTCTGACCAATATACTCAACGATGTAATCGCATGGGAAGTGCTCTTCGAAGAATTCCTTATTTTCAAACGGATAATGGAACTGCGCGAAAGGCATAGAACCAGACTCAAACCAGCAGTCGAGAACATCCGTAATACGGTGCATTTGCGACTTTCCGGTAGGATCATCCGGATTTGGACGAGTAAGGCGATCGATATACGGGCGGTGCATATTCACATTACCGTCATCATCGCGCGGATAATCGCCAAAATCAGCCTTAAGTTCTTCCAACGAACCGTACACGTCTACGCGAGGATACTTTGGATCGTCACTCACCCACACTGGAATTGGCGAACCCCAGAAGCGGTTACGGCTAATCGACCAATCGCGAGCGTTAGAAAGCCACTTACCAAACTGGCCATCCTTAACGTTTCCAGGAATCCAATTAATCTCCTGATTAAGCTCAAGCAAACGCTTCTTAATCTTCGTAACAGACACAAACCAGCTAGAAACAGGCTTATAAATAAGCGGAGTTGCGCAACGCCAGCAATGAGGATAGCTGTGCACGTAGCTTTTTTCTTGGAACAGCAGCGCGCGCTGATCTTCCGGCATTTGAGCAAGCGGGCCGTCTCCTGCACGCAAGTTGCGCAAAATTGGCAAGTTGGCGTCGAAAACATACAAGCCTTCGTAATCTGGGCAGTCGCTTGTAAACTTGCATCCTGCGTCGAGCACGTCAACGCTGCGAATTTCGTGCGCGTTAAGCGTGTTCATATCGTCCTCGCCGTAAGGAGCCTGGTGAACGAGTCCAGTACCTTCAGAGGTGTCAACATAATCTGCAGTGAAAATCGTAAAAGCGTTAGGACCAGGAGTGCCACCCTCAGCGAGCGCAGAATCGCTTGCAAAGTATGGGAACACTGGGTAGTAGCGCCAGCCAGCCATCTCAACGCCCTTAAGTTCGCGCACAACCTCGTAGTTTTCGCCAAGTTCCTTAGTGTAAGAGCCGAGCAAAGGCTTACCAATGTAGAACTTTTTGCCAGCGAACTTGCCTTCGGTTGGACGAACTTCCACGTAGTCGATGTCTGCGCCGACTACGATTGCGAAGTTGGTTGGCACAGTCCAAGGAGTAGTGGTCCAGAAGACTGCGTAAGCGTCGGCTTCGTCGCGAAGCTTAACAGCCACGGAAACGGTAGTATCTTGACGATTCTGGTAAACATCCGCATCCATGCGAAGCTCGTGGGCGGAAAGCGGAGTCTGATCCTTTGGGCAGTACGGAAGCACGCGGTAACCCTTGTAAGCCAAGCCCTTATCGTAAAGCTGCTTAAAAGCCCACATTACGGATTCCATGTATGGAATGTTCAGCGTCTTGTAGCCGCGCTCAAAATCAACCCAGCGAGCCTGACGATGCACGTAGTTTTGCCACTCGTTCGTGTACTTCAAAACGCTGGCACGGCAAGCATCATTGAACTTTGCGATGCCCATTTTTTCGATTTGCTCAACCGACTCGATGCCGAGCTCCTTCTGCGCTTCCAACTCTGCAGGCAGACCGTGAGTATCCCAACCAAAAACGCGGTTTACTTTGCGGCCGCGCATAGTCTGATAGCGCGGAACCACGTCTTTTGCGTAGCCTGTGAGCAGGTGGCCGTAGTGAGGAAGACCGTTTGCGAATGGAGGGCCGTCGAAGAACACGAACTCGTTTTGGCTACCCTTGCCGGACGGGCGGTATTCGATTGACTTGCGGAAAGTATTGTTTGCATCCCAGTATTGAAGAACTGACTCTTCAAGCTTTGGGAAAGAAGGATTTGGTGCAACTTGCGCGCCGGCAGTTTCTTGCGCAGATGCAGAAACATTTACCTTTGGATATACGTTATTTGCGCACGACTTTTCGGCTGGATTAGTGGATTCGCTCACTGTGCTCTCCTCGCTCAACAGGGTGAATATTTCCCTGCGAGGACGACAGTTACTGCCGCGGTACCACCTCGCTTGCTATAAGATTTACGCAACGCAAGTTACGCAAGTTACGTGCGTAACGCAAGTGCGTAGCGCAAATACGAAACGTAATCGAACTATTCTTATAGCCTCTCGTGTTTGGCTGTACGGGCCAACCCCGTCGGTTCTAATAAGCGAGAATCTTACGAATCCTCGCCGTTCTTCCGAAAACTCCCCGCCGATAACGGATCATCGCTTAAGTTAGAAATAATCTAACACTATCCCCTAACATTGGGAAGTATTTCGCGACTCGCGAATAATACGAACAAAGTAAATAAGTAATAAAAGTGCCCCGGATCAGAATCGAACTGACGACACCCACTTTAGGAGAGTGGTGCTCTATCCACTGAGCTACCGAGGCAACAAATGGCAATTATACACTATGGCGTGTCACTGCGGCGCGCGCTAATCCTCAAGATTCGACTGCGTGCCAGCCGTCGCCGCCGTTGCCGACTGCTCCGCCTGTGCCGCGTCCAACTTGGCTCGAACCGTGGCAAGCAAACCCTGAGCGCGCTTTGCCAACGCCTCACCAATCTCCCACTGACGCATGGACTGGTCGAGCGTCAAACCGCCAGCTTCCAACGCTTGAACCGCCTGAACCAGCTTTTCGCGAGCCTCTTCATACGGCATCGCCTCAATCGCAGCGCGCTCTTCTTTCGTAAGAGTGCTTGCGAATTCTGTGCTTTCTGCTGATTCTTCAGCCTTTTTCGTTGCTTTCTCGCTCATATCTAACCTTTCGCTATATCTAAAATATATAAAATATCTAAAATATCTAAAAAATTACTTACTTGACTTTACGGCAGACGGATTTACGGCAGCCGACTTTACGGCAGCAGACTTAGTGCCAGTCACCTTGCCAAGAACAACGCCGCTTTTAAGCGTAACAGTCATATCGTCGCCAACTTTCGCTAAAGCCGCGTCGTCAAGCACTCGCCCACCGCTAAGCTGCACTACAGCATACCCGCGGTTCAACGTCGATTGCGGACTTAACGCAGTCAAGCTCGCGTGCGCCTTTTCAACAGTCAAGCTCGCGTCGTCAAGAAGTCGCACCAAACCGTGACGCATTCTCTCAACAGCCTGATTAACAAACAACTCGTGCGGCTCAAGCATAGTGCTCGGGCGCGTAAGACTCGGGCGATTCGCGTAACCCTCAACGAGACGAATCTCATTGTCAACGCGCGCAGAAATTCGCATGCGCATAGTTTGCAGAGCGTTATCAATAAGCTGCCACTGCTCGCGAACGTCCGGAACCACGCGCTTTGCAGCATCTGTAGGAGTAGAAGCGCGCAAATCCGCCGCCAAATCGATAAGCGTCCAATCGTCCTCGTGGCCGATTGCAGACACAATCGGAGTCACGCACGCAGCCGTAGCACGAACCACACCCTCGTCCGAAAAACCAATCAAATCCTCAAAACTGCCGCCGCCGCGCGCAACAATAATAACGTCAACCTCTGGATCTGCATCAAGCTGCTTAATTGCGGCAATCATATCCGCCGGGCACTGCACGCCCTGCACGTGCGCGTGAACAACCTTGAAGCGCGTAACAGGCCAGCGCAAATTCACGTTCGTAATAACATCGCCCTCTGCACGCGCTTGAGGAGCACACACGAGGCCGATGCACTTAGGAAATTCCGGCAGCGGAACCTTATTTTCAGCGTCAAACAGGCCCTCGCCCTTAAGTTTTTTACGCAACTCGTCAATTTGCGCTTTTAAGTCGCCGGCGCCGACGCGCCTGATTTCGTCCGCAACGAAGCTTAAACGCGTGGCTTTTACCCAAATATCAGCCTTGCCGTGAACAACTACGCGGTCGCCTTGGCGAAGTTCGCGCGCCTGCTGCACGAAATTGCTAAAGCCCATTACGGAAATCGACACTTCCTCGTTGCTGTCGCGAAGGGTGATGTAGCCGGAAGAAGCGCGGCGCATGTTGATTTCGACTATTTGACCCTCAATCCACGCGGATGGCCAGCGTTCGACGGCACTGTGGAACTTTTGGCTTAAAACGGCAACAGGCCACGGATTTTCGGCGGTTGTGTCTGCGGCTTTTAGAGGGAGCTGGCGCGGCTGCTGCTGATGCGGAGTAAGTGGTTGAGTAAGCGGTTGAGCAAGCGGCGCAAGATTTTGTGGCGGCTGCTCAGGCTGCGCATCATCCTGGAATAATTGCGGCATCATATTTGACGAGGTCATACTTCAAGATTGACTGCAAAGAGGGACAAAGAGGGCTTCGTTGCGTGTGGAGATTGATACGAAAAAACCCAAGCGCGAAGCTTGGGTTTTGCTTGTGCCCCCTCAGGGATTCGAACCCTGGACACGCTGATTAAGAGTCAGCTGCTCTAACCAACTGAGCTAAAGGGGCGTTGGTTATCTTGGCCCGCTTTGCGAACCGAGTAACTACTATACTCAAAATGAGCTTGCACGCAAGTGGGCGTGTCGCATTGCCCTTGCTTGAAGCTGCATTGCGCGCTTCAAGCAAGCTCAATGCGGTAGCGACGACTCAATGCTGAAAGCACAGTGTGCTTTCAGTGTCGGAGCGCAAACGATTGTGCTTTCTTTATATTCTTAAGAAAGCACAATCTGACTACCAGCAATCCAATAAGACACAAATCAATTGACTCGCTTTTTGCTTAATAGTAGCGCTCCATTTGCGAGGAAAGTTTACGGCGTTTGGAGTTTTGACACTACTTTGTCGCTCCAAACGCGGGGAAAGTTTACGGCGTTTGGAGGGTTTGGGGTTGTGCGGCGCTCCAAACGCGCGCGCTAAACCGCAACGCTCAAGCAAATCGTCGTGCTTCTTTCATAGTAATCTAGCGAAGAAGATTTACAACTCTTGCAATTTCAACAGAGTTCGACCTGTGTGAATATTTATTCTTATCACCATTAGTAAAAAGTGCCCACACACTCATAAGAGCAGTGGACACTTTTACCAGCCGTTAGCAACAACTAAACTTAGATTGATTAGCAAATCAAAACTCAATACTGAAATCGTTCAATATGCAAAAATCCAATACTAAATTCAGTCATTTTTCATTTATTCACTCATTCTTAGCTTTTTAACTAATCACGAGTTTTATTTTTAGTTATATTGTTTTATTTGCGGACAGCAGCGTTAGAACCAGCATGCACTCCATGGCGACGCGTGGTGAATGTTATTGCACCACTTACTATCAGTACCAAGAAGGTCACAACTGCAGCAACAACACCACTGCCAGTAGCAGCTAACTTTGAAGTCAGTTCCTTTGCAGCTGCACGTTCAGCAGTCTGTTCCTTACTTGAGTTACAAGCATCAGCACCAGCAGAATTGTTAGCACTGTTATTATCAGTAGCGCCATTAGATTCAGACTGAACACTGTCGGACTTATTTGCAGTGGCGGCATTAGCACTCTCATGATTCTCACCACCTTCTGCAGCACCTGACTTCGACTCTGCAGAAGCACGAACAGAACCACTAGCATTCTTTCCTTTCTTAGTAAAGGAACGATTAGCAGAATGGCTATTATACACACGATCTGAATGACTCTGACCAGTATGTTCTAGCTTTTTCTCAACAGGCTTAGATTCAGGCTTCTTCTCAGCCGGCTTCTTCGGAGCTGGCTTAGATTCAGCCGGCTTCTTCGGAGCTGACATATTGTCAGACTGAGTATCGGCATCAGCAACGTGTGCAGCAGACACAGTCACTTCACCAGAAGCAAGCTGACTACCATCAGCATCCATAAGCAAAATGGTATGTTTGCCAGTTAAACCAGCTGGAATCATAGCTTTGAAGTAGTACTTGCCGTTCTCATCAGCACGCACTGTTACATAATCATGACCATCTTCACCCTTAAGCTGCTGAGGCGTAGAGTAGATGAACGCATACATGCGAGCATCTTTCTTAGCATTATTCAAAGCTGCAGGTTTTCCAGAAACATACACACTCTGTTCCTTGCCAGCAACAATTTCCTTAGTATCTAAAGCAATCAGATTCTTTGTGAATTTTGCTGTAGAAACAGGAGGCAGCGGAGCTGAATCTGTTTGAGTTGATTCATCCTTAGTTTCCGGCTTTTTTGGAGTTGGCTTTGGAGCAGGAGCTGGCTTCTTGCCTGGTTTGTTTGGCTTACCCGGTTTGCTTGGCTTGCCTGGCTTGCTTGGCTTGCTTGGCTTACCTGGCTTACCCGGTTTGCTTGGCTTGCTTGGCTTACCTGGCTTACCTGGCTTCTCACCCTTGTGATCACCTGGCTTACCTGGCTTACCCGGCTTCTCACCATCAGCATGTTTCTTACTACGCTTCACAATAAATGTGTACGCAGTAGCATCAGCACTATTATCACTGGTGTCGCTAGCAGTATTGCCAGCAAAATCAGTCGCCTCAATAGTAAGGGTGTGATTACCATCAGCCAATTTTTCAGTCGGAATCTTCAACGTTAATGTTGTAGAATCTGGCTTATCTGGAGTTGGATTATCGTTGATGTTCTTCACATCAACTAAGGTGCTTTCAACAGTATTTACTGGAAGATAATTTTCCGTATACGCTACTGGACGACCATCAACCATAACACGCAAAGACTTCAAATGATCATCTGTTGCTCGAACAGTGATTTCATGACCATCAGCAATCTCTTCACCTTCAACCAAACCAGCTTCAACTTTTGGATCCGTTTCATCAAGCACAACAGGAATCACACCGAGTAAATGAGATTCAACCTGATCACTTAAGTGCAGCAGCAACTTGTCACCATCGTTTACTGGAATATCAGTTGAGAATTGGCGACGAGTTACTTCAGTACCATTCGTATCCAAAGTGTAGAAATCACCTACAGAATCATTATTAATTCGCAAAGTTTGACCGAAAGCATCATCCGACACATTGCCACTAAAGGTAACGGTATCGCGATTTGTAAATAACGTATGTCCGTACAACTTTGGCGTGTCAAAACGTGCTGTTGGAGGCGTAATGTCGAAGTAGAAAGCTGCAGGAGTATCGATTACATTCGTTTCATCGTCTTCATCAGCATCTTCGTCAGTTGCTTTTGTATTTACTTGCAAGCGGAAATCGTTGATTCCTGGATGCATCGGCAACTTTATGCTAAACTTGCCATTCTTAATATTCGCGCGCAATGGGTTTGGAGTTACGAACTTCTTGGTTTTGGCATCAATTCGCGTAGCTGGAGTGAACAGTACACTCGTTACATTAGCACCCACTTCGCCTTGAGCAACAAAATAATTTTTGCCAATAACATCTGATCCATAAGCTTTCTTATGCACTAACCACGCATAAGAACCCATAGAACCGGCATTAGTAAGCACGAAATCTTTTGTCTGTGGAGATTCAGGTGTAGCAGTTGCACGACCAGCAAGCGCTAGACCCATAGTAGTGCTATTTTCTGCGGAATCTGTAGCTACGAGCGTTACTGTCACAGCTTTAGCAGCAGGAGTAATCACTGTTTTAAAGCTACCGTCTTTGCCAACAGTTACCACTTCTTCAGTTTCCTTACCAGCTGCAGCCGCCTCTGCTTGCTTTACATTTGCATTAATACTCGCTTTTGAAGTTGTATTAGCTCCAGAAACAGCTTGCGAAGAAGATGCAGTAGTATGAGTGGCACCCGAACCAGCAACAACATTAGCTGAAGTAATATTGTCAGCAGCTTTCTGATACTTCAACGTTAGTTTTACAGTATCTCCAGGAGTGTCCGTTACTTTACCAGCAACAGTTACTTTACCATCTGCAGCTACAGGCAAATTACCCTTGTTGTCAAGACCATTCATGGTAATGTTTGGAGCTTGCGCGTTGAACGTTAGCTTAAGTTTCTTATTACCAAGACGATCACCTTTTGCATCGTACGCCTTAAACATCACAGTATTTTCGCCATTTTTCAGCGGCACAAACGCGTAGAAAGTATTCTCATCCTTGCGTTTTGCAACATTCGTAACTTTCTGCTTTGTACCACCATTAGGAGTTACGTAAGCTTGTATAGATGCGACGTTATCGGTAAGGTATCCTTCGATGTAGAACTTGCCATTAATATTCGGGTTAGTTTTACTTTCTTCTAGAGCATTAGCTTTAATTTGGTGAGAAGTAAGAACTTTTTCATTCGGAATGATAATGTTCCTAGTCGGTATTTCTTCTTCCTTACCACTTGCATTTTTTCGAGTATGCTTATTGAACACCTTCTTAACCTCAGTTGGGTTCATAGCATTGTCTCGAGCAAGCACATCTATATATGCTGCGTCAGTACCAATGTGGATAGGCTTGCACACTCGCGTACGAGTTGCTTCATTCAACGGGCATTGAGTATCTTCATCACCATAGTTCAAAGCATCTTTTACACCAGGAAGATGAATAGTTGGTACGCCAGGATCAGGACTCAATTCATCACTAATAACAATCTTCACATTGCCGTTAGCATCACGATCAGATACTGTGACTTTAGGTCCATGATTATCGATCGCTACCTCCATGTCATAAGTTTGCCAATCAAACTTATCTCCTAAGCGAGCCTGAATGCGATACGTATACCATCCATCAGGAAGAATGTCAAACCTACTTGTTTTTGGATTCCACACAGACCCGTCGAAATTTCCAGCTAAACCGTCGGTTGCACTAGCATCAGAGATAGTAGAACGATTTACATTGTGTTCTGTTCCAAGAACAATCTTAGTTTTATGATGAGAATCCAACACAGAATACTTTATGTCAGACGCACCTCGGAACATAGACATAGATGGCACAACGTAATCCATCCACCCATCTTGATTTGCAGGTGAAAATTCACCAAGTACATACGGCTTAGTTTCATTATTGACTGGAAGTTTGCCCATACTGCCTGCTACAGAAAGTAAAGAAGTCGTAAGATCACTATGATTTGCACCATAGCTTTCTCCCGGCTTTACCATAATTGGTTCAGCATTCCAATCGCCTACGAAACCGAGGTATGGCACAGCAACATCTGGCTGAGTATCGCTCAGCGATTCAAAACGCACCCAACCTTCAATATAATGATTGCCTTTAGAACGATCTGGGCTTAACGTAAACTTCACACCAGCGGTTTTCCCAGGCTTTACTGTAACTTCACGCGTTTTTGATTGCAACGTTTCAGTATCACTAATAGAGGTTACTGTATCTTTATTGGCCTCATTAGACTCATTGACAACATCCTGATCTGGGACAGCAAATTTTACTGGATTCTTACCATAATTATGTAAAGTAACCGTAAAGTTGCGATCAGCATTCACGTTTCTAAGAGCCACGTACGAATTGCCATCGACTGTTGCAATCACGTTAGTAGCAACAGCTTTATCGACCTGAGCTAAGCCAGCGCCAATTTGACGAGGAGCATACGGAATCTGCTTACTATCTGCAGAATCTTTACGTCCAATAATACTTGCTGTATTCATTAATGCTTGGCTTACACGGGTAGCCATTTCAGACTTTTTAAGCTTAGGGAAACGATTCTTATAGCTTTCCATCACTAACGCCGAAAGACCGGAAACGTTTGGAGCAGCCATAGAAGTACCGGACATGCTCGTGTATTTATTGCCATTCTGCGTAGACCACACGTTGCCACCAATGCCAGCAATATGAGGTTTGAAATCAAGTTCTGGCGTTGGTCCCCAAGAAGTGAAGGTTGAAGGCTTACCGTTATCTGGATTAACAATAGTAGTGAATTGGTTCGTGAAAGCTATCTTCACTTTCTCGCCTTTATGTAAAGCAGTAAGAATTTGCAATGCATAAGAACGAGGTATGGACGCACCAAAGCAATCCTTGATTTTCTCCAATCCGCCCATTCCAATAAACATGGATGAATCTTTGTCGTGATTATAAACAATCACACCTTTAGCACCTTTAGCAATAGCATTCTTAAACTTTTCCGTAAAAGTAATGCCACCACGTTCTACAAGAGCATACTTATCTTTAAGATCAAGATCTTTAACATCAGTTTCAGTAGCTTTTTTAGCATCCACAAGTTCATGCTGAGATACTGCGTCTATTAAAGAACCAATGGCAAGATTGTATGGCACTGCGTGAGATTTGCCATCTTTCCCTGTCCAGTTTGCTGCTTGCTGCGTAATGTTGGAATTTTCTACAGAAGCAACGCTGAAAGCGGAAGGATAAGAAGATGGAGAGCCGAGAGTAGCATCATCCCACTTGCCAAGCGCATCATCCTCACCACCGGAAGGAGAAAAGTTCAAGCCAGAGTTTCCAGCAGAAATCACTGGTAGTGAACCAGCTTCGCGAGCCTTTTTAAGTGCAATTGAAGTGGCATTAGAAGTTCCAGCAAAACCATTAGTTGAACCGAGAGACATGTTGATAATATCGGCGCCAAGTTTTACGGAATCTTCGATTGCAGCAACAATATCAACATCGCGAGCGCCATGTGCCTCAGGATTATTTGAGAACACTTTCATAGCAAGCAGCTGAGCGTTTGGAGCTACACCATCAACGCGATGATGTTCTGAAGCAGGAGAATCCTGTTCATCACCATTTGCAGCAACAATACCAGCCACATGCATACCGTGCTGTTCTGCACCAGAGTCTGTGAAGTTGTCGTTTTCATCGGCATAATTGAAACCTGCAGGAACTTTGTCAGTAGTGTCGCCTTTACCTGTTGGTTGTAATCGAAGATGTTGCTTAGCTGAAGCATCAAGCTTCATATCTTGGTGAGTTGGATCTATGCCGGTATCGATGATGGAAACCAGCATTCCAGTTCCATCAAGATGATGCTTTTTAAACACCGTCTGCACGCCTTGTAAATCGCGAGCATAATTTTCCATTGGATAATACAAGCGTTCTTTTGCAACAGAAACTACACCTGGCTCCTTTCGCAAAGCTTGAATATGATTTTCAGGAAGAGTAGCTTCAAAAGCGTTCAACAAGTAGCCAACTTGACGACGAACTGTCATATTGTATTTTGACTGTACTCGGTTAATAAAATCTTTCTGCTCTTGAATATTGGCTTTTTCACTAGCTTCGGTACGGTGAGGATGATAATTTTTCATCGTAACAATAACAGTTACTGGTTCAGAAGAGGCAACTTTTTTATTTGCATTCTGACTGCTGTTATTATATTTCTCTACCGCTTTAGCGAGCGTTGGATTAATGTGACGCAGCTGTTCTGGGGAAAAATTCGTACTTTTGCGCGTTTTGGTAGACGCTGCAGTGAATTCTGTGCCTGATGTTTCTTCAGCAAACGCTGCAGGCGCTTCAGCAAGTGGCACTAGAAGCGTAGCGGCTGCTACGCTTAATGCCGCTAAACGAGTCAGATATGACGTTCGTTTGAACTTCATAAACATACTCTCCTTCAAAATAGTGGTTAACTACCCAACGAAAAGTGCTTATAGATAATTCGCAAGAAAATGTTGGGAATGATCCCAAATTCTGCAAGTGAAATTTCCTTGGAAACCTTGTGCAATATATGCAAAATTTCCAGCACAATTTCATCTATAGGTGTAAATATTTTTGTTACGCTCATTTAAAGCATTTCCGCTAAATATCAAATGGGAAGATATACCCCCCACCCATATAAATCAACAAATAATGCCACTTTTCAGCAGATGCAACAAAAATATTTTTCACAAACTTTAGCACTGTTTGAGACAGAAACAATTCCAAATAAATTGCGTTTTCACAAACAAAAATATGAAGAAAATCACATTTTATATAAAAAATGGCTTAATTTAGCCATTTTTACACAAATATTTTCTGCGATGTCAACATAGAAAAAATTCTGTATTAACATATAATTTACATGAGACTTGAGAAAAAATACATAATGTTACTATTTTTTAAGAAATTTAGAGCTAATTACCAACAAATGTTAGTGCGTTGCACAATATAAACCGTAAATTTTTCAGCCAACCGACGATAGATACAAACGGCAGAAACTTTACACGGTGAGAGCGTTACCCCACATTTGGAGGGTTTGAGGCCGTGTAGCGCTCCAAACGCGCGCGACGATTTGCGCCACCGCGCTGCGTCACACGCCCAGCGCTACCCGCGCCCTAACTTACGCAGCACACTGCGCGACACCGCCAGCAAATGCCGTCCGCGCACATAAATCTCATCGCGCTTCTTACGCCACAAAGTCGCAACCATCGTTGCCAACACCGCAAACGTCAGAATCATAGCAAGCACAAACAGCGTCATCCAAAGCGGCCACTGCACGCGGTCCTCCGGCGCCTTCACCGGATCCGGCAGCACGCGGTATCCAGTCACCAACAGTCTGTGCGAGTTAACGCCATACGGGGTACACGTAAGCAGCGTCGCAAGGTCACGCCCCTTCTCGCGCTGCAGCAAACTAATGTCGTGCGGATCGACCACGCTAATGCGAAACACCTTGTAACGCAGCGTCTCCCCCTGCACATCAAAGTAAAAATAGTCACCCTTCTTCAAATTCACCAAATCGTCGAACATCGTGGCATCCGGCAAACCCGTATGCGCCGTCACCACCGCATGACGATTCTTACCGCCCACCGGCAAATCCGTACCATACAAGTGGCCGGCACCATGCGCCAAAACCTCCTGCGAACTACCGTGGTAAATCGGCAGCTTCACGCCAATCTTCGGAATCTTCACAATACCCATAATGCCCATAGGCTCATCAAGCTGCTTGGCATACTCCTTATACTCCGGCTTATTCATGTAATCCGTTGTGCCATCGTACGGATCAGACGTAATAATCGCCTTATGACGCGCATTATAGCGGCGAGCCGCGCGCATATGAGCACGACGCACATCGCCAGCCTGATCGTGATTATACTTATCGTACTCGGAAGAAATTTCCTTAGAAACGCGATTATTCCAAAGCGTAGAGCACACCGGATACGCAAAGCACAGCAGGCCCGCGAGCACGAAGGCTATTGGCTCGATGATGCGGCGGAGCATAGATTTTTGCTGGGATTTGTGGGCGGCGTGGGGTTTTGATTGATTTGGTGCGGTAGTTGCGTTATTTTCGGTTTCTGTGGTTGCGGTTGGGTTGGTTTCGGTTAAGTTGGTTGCGTTAGTTTGAGTTGCGTTAGCTTGGTTTTTGAAAAGCTTGTTTTGGGAGATTTTGTTGAGGAAAGCATATACTTTCGTAACGGCGCTGTTTAATTTCATGCTTCCTCGTTTCGTTGGATAATTTGGCTTAGATTGATTTGGTTATTTTGTTTAGTTTATTCGCGATTTTTATTTTCGTTATTCTTGCTTATCGTCTATGAGTTTTGGCTGGTGTTCTTGTTATTTGCTTTTGACGAGGCTGGAAAATTTGTGTTTGCGCTTATAGCGCTCGTACACTTTGCGTGTACTCGCTGCTGAGCTTGCGTTGAAAGCACACTGTGCTTTCAACTTGAGCAAGCTCACGCTCCGAGTTGCCTTCGCGCGCTACGCTTTAAGCGCTCCGGCAGGTCGTCGCGCCCAGTCCTTCGTCGCTTTAACTGTTAAAGCATTCTATTGTGTTCGCCTATCTTTTAACAATGTTGCTTCCTCAGTCCTCTTTTATTGCTGAACACAATTTTTCCAGCCTCTCAACACGTTAACCTGCAACACAAAACTCATAGACTCGTTAAGTTTGTTACGAAAGTGCGTGGTTTACTAAGTGCAACTAAAGTCGCACAATTAAGCTTCGGGTGGGTTGGTGGTTGAGAGTGGGTTTGGTGTGGTGTGTGCAGCAGCACGGATGTTAGCGTTCGCTGATCAACAGGAATCAACGTCTGCAGAGCATTGATGCAAAGCTACATTAACTCCAGCAGGCACTCATCTTAGTGCAACTACCTACCGAAAATACTACGACGCACTAAGTTACAGTTGCTAATACGCATACTTATTTCTTAGAATTTGGTTGAACTGTGTTATTTATTTTTTCAAGTTCATCTTCAGCAAGCTTCATTTCCTCATAACAAATACATTCCGCATAAACGATAATCCACTGCACAAACAATGCAATCATGCAAATAGCCATAATGCTCGCAAAAGAATAAGCATTCATTTCCATTTTAAGTACGTACGCAATGAATACTCCTACAAAAAATGAAAGAATAAATCCAGAAGAAAAGCAATGACAAAAATTGTAATTAAACCTTACTCTCGAAAGTTTTTCTTTTAACGCTTTTTCGTCGTGTTTGATTTCACCTAAATCATTCTTATACTCATCTAATGCATGTCCAAACATATTAACTTCTTGTTTAATAAATGATTCATTGTTGTTATTGATTAATGTTTTTTCCGAACGGAAAGAAAGAATAAGACAGCAGACTGCACTGTGCGAAGAAGAGGGATGCTCGCGCAAAGCGCGAACACAGTGCAGCCTGCTGAGTATTTAATTATAGCCAGGCGATTAAAATCTCGCGCGAAGCGCGTTTACAGCTTTAATCGCCTAGCTGATTGCAATTCTGAAGAATTGCGAAGAATCATGCAGCCTGCTGCTCTTCATCCTTCTTGCGGTTACGCATGAAGACGAAGATGCCGAAGCACACCAAGCACACGCCAGCCAATGCGAAGATCACAACGCCAGCAGCACCGGTCTTTGGAAGGTGGAACCAAGAACCGTTGTCCTTTGTTGGCACGTTAGCAATGTCGACGGATGTAGGATTTTGTTCCGTGGAAGTTGCAAGAACAACTGCTTTATGGGCCTGATGATCGCGCTCATAGTTAGCTGGAGCTTCAGTCTCAACAATGTAGAATGGGTGCGTTGAATCATCAACAACAACCTTCACAGGAGTTTGGAACTTACCACCGTCAACAGTAGTGAGTTCGCCAACCTTTGAAGCGTTTTGGCATTCAGTTGCGCTTGTATTTGCAGCACATGCGTCAGCATCAGTCTTCTTAGCGAAGAGCTTGAACTTAGCGCCAGCGAGCTTAGGCTTAGACGTCTGAGTATTCGCATCTGTTGATTTAAAAGTACCGTCGTACTTGTTCACCTGTAAGTATCCGTAATTGGATGTAACCGTTGAGCCACCATCGCCTGGAACTTCTGGGGTTGGAGTTGGCTTATTCTTACCCTGTCCCGGAATAAAACCAGACTTATTGGTGAAACTCTTTTCAGTGACTTGCGTAGGATCCTTAATCGTGAACGCAAATTCAACTTCTACCTTTGCATTAGCGTCAGCTTTAGCTGCTGTTGCGATGCTTGTTAATCCAGTTTCATTGAAAGAAACCTTAATACGTGTTGCTACGGTTGTATTGTTATCTTTACCTTTAACATCTTCAGTAGCAACAGAGATATTATTAGTACCTTTATCATCTTTCAAAGGTACAGATTTATCTGTAGTACCGTTTTCTTTATAAACCACTGTTGCAGACTTAACAACAGCTGCCGTATAGTCATTGAATACACCTGCAGGAGCCTGATCGAATACAGTGTATCCCGTCAGATCATCCTTAGTCCAATTCTTACGTTCTGTAGCAGTGTTACTAGTAACAGCAGCAGAAATCTTGTAGGTCATGGTATCGCCATTACCCACAAATGCTGTCTCATTTTCACCGCGAACAAGAGTCTTCGTAATCTTACCAGCAAGGCTCTGATTCTTTGGTTTTGCAGTTACATTGTAGTCATAGGTAACTTGCTTATTTGCTTCATGAGTGATTTCTGGAATAGTCATGTAGAACGGTGTAACGTCATTAGAGTGGCCAGGTGCTGGCTGTGTTTCTTCTACCTTATAAAGGCCGATAGGAAGATTGCTGAATTTCTTCGAACCATCAGAACCTGTTACAGCTTCTTGCGTAGCACTTGCATCAAATTCCATGCCTGCCTGATTAGGATTATCGTTAAGAGATTTCACCTTAGTAGCAAGAGCTTCCCAGTTCTTATAATCTTTGAGATCTGTGTTTGTGGTATCAGAGGTAGAAAGCTTCGTAACTCTTTGTACCTTGAATTTAGCACCAGGAAGAGGAACGGATGTATCACCATTACCCTTATCCTCATACTTCTTGATGGTGATGGAACCAACGCAGTTGGCGGTTTGGGTTGTATCCCATGGTGCCTTGTTGGCTGTGCATTCAGTCCCATCAACAGCCCACGCGGAGCTGCCAGCCACCACGGCGCCGGCGACGCACAGCGTGCCAGCCATTGCGAGCGAGGCCACAGCGGCCACGCATTGTTTAGTGAATTTATTCACTTTCTTCTCCTTTGTTCAGGCCCCTTTTGGGGCAGGTTTTGAGGAAAATACGTTTATTTTTAATTTTTCTGCGCAACAAGTTTTAGCGCGAATCGCATGCAAGCTTGCGAGCCAGTTGCGTCTTTAGACCAGCCGACGTGCAGGTTTGCGTGCAAATTTTTTCATCAGCATCGCCACCTTTCGGCAGCCCACCTTCCGACGCGCCTCAATGCGGCACGCAACCATCCGGTGGCTTTGCGGACAAAATCTTTTACGGACACAGAATAATCGTCAAATCGCCTAATATTCTTGACTTTTTTGACTAAACCGCGCCAAATTTCGGAAATTTTACTGTTGGGGTTACGGTTGCTGTTGCCGTCACGGTTGCCGTTGCTGTTTCGCGTGATGACAGCTTGCGTAGCGGAGCGCAAACCGCACATCATGCCAGCAGCCGCGCCGGCAACACCACCAGCCGCGCCAACGAGCATCGCGTGACCCCACTTCGTCTGATCAACGAAGAACGCGCCGCACATAACGCACATGCCGATCATCGCCACCACCAGCAGCACCATGCTAAGCCCGTCCCCGCCGGTCTTTGGCAGAGCGAATTTCTCGACCACGTTAACCTTGAACGATATGCGATCCCAGTCCTTAGATTTCACTAGAGAGCCATCAGAACTAAGATTTATATTCCACATATCAGTTGATGTAGAACCATTGGTAACAACTTTATTAAAAGCATCAAGCGCCTTATCTTTCAGCGCAAAAACAGAGCAAGAATACGTTCCGGTCTCCTTAGGATCGCCCTCGATTTCTTCTTCCCTGCGCGCCACAGCACTTTCTACACTTCCAGGCTGAGCATTATCATTCAGCAAGCCGTAGAGAACACGTTCAGCATGGCAGAATCCATTTTCTCTACACTCTTTCTGCTGCGCTTCGTTAGCAAAGGTCCATTCAGGAGTGCTCTCGCCGTAACCATTACCCAAGTGCATGTTCAACGTATTTTCAAGCCCGTGGCTCCACTTATTTTCGCCTTGCTTAGTGCACATCATGCGCAGATTGATCTTGCCTTTATCTTTTACGCTCCACGCTTGCACAAACGGGTTTTTAAGAAGACCAATGCCCTTCATTACTGTAAGATCACTCTTACTATTAAGAGGACTATCTGTATCTTTAGCTTTAGTTAGAACCATCCTCAAATCAGTACCCTTATAGCCTAAATCAGTCACCTGCACCTTGGCAAACACAGGGTTCATGGTGCTTGTTGCGCTGGAAGAAGCCTTAAACTGGTTATTACCAGCATCAGGATTGTCCGAAGTAGAGCCGTCTGGGTAGTGCACAATCACATGCGTCTGGTAGTAATCTTTAGCCGCAATAGTTACGTCTGGGCGGAATGTAACGTTTCCATACTTAGAGCCTGAGCCTACGCCAACATCTTTACCACTGTGATTGAGTGGGTTAGTTGGATCCTGACTTAATGGATTACTCTGGTCCTTAGGCGCATTGCTATCCTTCTGACCATTCTTCCAGAATGACCAATCGTATGCATTAGCGTAGTTTGCAGGCGACGACGCTTCTTTCTTCAGCTCAAACCAAGTGCCATCAGGGAAGGCTTCACCATTCGCAATCGCTTGATACGCAAGCGAGTCAGTCTTTACCTGATCACCAGTCGGCTTCTTGTTCTTTGGCAAACCAGACTGCACTTCCTTACCAGCCTGCACAGACACCTTTTCGTACACTGGATTGTACTTATGAGCTTGCGTATGAATGTGGATTGGTATTGTGCGCTTCGCATAGTCAACGCCTTCCACTGCCGCTGTTTTGCCAGTATCTCCATCAAGATTCCACTTGAAGCCACTCAAAGGATCAGTGTTACTTGGTGTTACTTTTCCGTTTTTATCTGGAGTAATTGACTTTACAGCTTTGTCGAATCTATCAAGCAAATCGTCATTGTCATTAATAAGATGCTGCTTATTTTTAATCGCGTACACTACGCACTCGTAGTCGCCAGTCTCATTAGCTGTGCCTTTAATCCATCCGCGAGTACGCTCTGTAGTGTTGCGTGAGTTACCATTCGTAATGTAATCGTCGTAGAGCTGCGTATCAGGGTGGCACTTGCTCCTATCATTCTCGCAAGCTTTCTGCTGTTTCGCATCCTCTGTATGATCCCAAATCTTTACATCTTGCATCTTAATGCCAGCAATGCCGCCCGACTGGTAGTGAGACATAGTGCCATCTGGATTAACCTTATGGCAGATTGTGCGCAAATTGATTTTTCCAGGCTTATACACGGACCAAGAATCAAGCCAACGAATCGTCTGATTAGCCGTCTTGAGCTCCTCGTCTTTACTAAGGCTAATCGTAAGATTTTGCCAGTCGCCACTACCTTCTTTATCGCCAACATTCAAGTGCAAATTATTAGCATATTCATCATGCTTACGCGTAATGTTTACCGTCGCATAAATAGGTTTGCCGTTGTTACCAGAATCCTTGTCTTCCGAAGTGGAATTGTCCGGATAATGCACAATAACCTGCGTTTTTTCAGATGCAGCAGGGAACCACCTGTGCGGTCGGAACGTAACCTTGCCAAACTTGCCCGTAGGATTCTTAGCTGAATTACCAGAGTCAGCTTTATTATCTTGATCATCCTCAAAGAATGTGTAGCTTAAAGATTTCTTAAACTCAAACCAAGTTCCGTCAGGCAGATCGCCTACGCGCACATCGTCTTGCAACTTATCAGCACCATTAGCATCCTTCGCGCTTGTAGGCAAAGCAGTGGCTTGTTTGGTGCCGGCCTCCATTGTAAGGGGGATATATTGAGGGTTGTAGTAGTGAGCGTCGTTATGCACATGAATTGGGAAGGTTACCGAATCCCAATCAACGTGCCTTTGAGTGGCATCAATAGGATTGTTTTTGCTACCCTTCTGATCCTTTAAGACTGTCTTAATAACATCTTCAAAATTGCGATCGCCAGGATTCTTTACAAACTTATTTAGCTCTGTATCAAACTTAGTTTGCAAATCGCCATGCTTACTTCCATTTTCAAGGTCTTTAATAGCGTACACAGTGCAAACAAAGTCGCCACTATTCTTGTTTACATTACCTTGTAACCAGCCCCAAGTGCGTTCTGTGGTATCATGCTCATCACCATATAAGTAAAGGTTACGGTTGCATTTGCTACCATCGGCTTTACACTCATTCCTCTGCTTTTCAGTAGCCGTAAGCCATTGAGAAGGTTTACCTACAACAAAACTACCGCTTTGTGTATTGCCATCTCGACCAGCAAGTTTTAGACCATTAACACCATCAATCTCATAGCTTTCAGGTTTACCAGTTTGTGGATTCTTTTTATAGCAAAGCATACGCTGATAAATTTTTCCTGGCTTAGCACTTGACCACGAGTCAAAGAACATTGGCTTGGTGTTGCCAGTAGCGTCGCCTAACACTTCACCTGGTCGGAAACGAATACCAGTATTATCGTTATCCTCAATTTGTCTTCCGCCGGCACCAAGGTGTGAATAAACCTTAAGCTTTAAATCATCATCTTGATATTGTTGATTAGTCACAGACACAGGTGCATACACAGGTTTGCCAAGGTTACCAGAATCTGGATCTTCGGAAGTTGAACCGTCTGAATAATGCACAATTACAGGAGCGAAATACTCTTTAAGTTCTGTACCTCTTAATGGTTTAAAAGTAACTTTGCCATACGCAGTGTCAGAAGTAGTATCTTCGGCTTCATTTTTATTCTGTTTCTTGTTACTCTGCTTATCTTTAAAACTAGACCACGAAAGCTTATCTTTTGAATCCGAATGTTTTGAGTATTTCTTTAACTCAAACCATGTGCCTTTTGGCAAACTTGTACCTTCTGGCACAAGATCCTGTTGACTCTTGTCGTTACCAGCGCCGTTAGCACCACGATGGCTTACTGGAGCAGCCGAAGTAGCTTCAGACAAAATCTTCACATACGACTTCTTGTACTGAGGGTTATATTTGTGAGCCAAAGAATGCGCAACAAAAGTTACTGTCTTAGACTGCCAGTCGAATTTTTGACTATTTTTAGGCAAAGTGACGTTATAGTTTTTCTTATTGACAGCGGTATCAAAATCAGTTTTTGCTTGGCTTCCATCTCTCAAAGCAAACACGCGGCAAACGTACTTACCGCCCTTCTCAGGCGTGCCGGAAATCTCACCACGCGAACGTTCAATAGTAAAAGCGTCCTTATCAAACAACTTTTTGCTATTGCACGTTCCGTTAGCAAAGCAAGTTTCCTGCTCACTATCGCTAGCATGAGGCCATTTTTCAGTCTGCTTAAAAGTCAATCCGTTAATAGTATTATCGTTATTCGTTTTAGACAGGTCACTAAAGGTATAGTTCTCCTTCTTGACACTATTACCTTCCTTTGTTTCCTTCCAACAAAGTGACTTCAACGATATTTGACCAATTTGATACTGAGCCCACGAATCAATCCAAATACTTGGTTTAAGCGGATCGTTAACATCAATAGTTACAGAGCCATTATCTCCTAAATTATTACTGCCGTAACCCTTATAAATATTCAGCTTCAGCTCAGAATCATTAGGATTTGGACGCTTAAGATTAACCGAAGCATACACTACGCTCTTGCTAAAATCTCCTCTTGCGTCAACATTAGCTGCATCGTCATCCGTAGAATTAGAACCATCCGCATAGTGAACTACTACAGGAGTACGGAACTTCCCGTCTCCAGGCTCTCTCCACTTGTTTGAATAAAAACGGACTTGTCCACTATTTTTATATTGCGAATCTATGTGAGACCAATCAAGAACGGAATCGCTCCTATTCTTACCTTTTACATACTGCTTCAGCTCAAAAGTAGCATCTTTAGGAAGATCACCAGCCTGAATACTATCCGCATGCTTCTTGCTTGGATCCTTAACGCTTTGTGGTTTAGCAGTGTAAACAATCGGATTAACATCTCTCTGATCCTGACCAGTTTTTTCCGTCAAATCAACTGGAGTGTAAACAGGGTTGTACAGCGAGGCTTGCGAAACGACCTTGATTTTAGTTGGGTGCTGCTCCGTAACGAAAGATCCACGATCATAATACTTACAGTTATACGGGTATCGAGAAGGATTAGGATAAGTAATTTTTGTCCCAAATTCAAGAACTTTGCCTTTATCTTCTTTTCTAGGATTATAAGTTACATGACCAGTTCTGCTATCAATATACACAGAGCCCTCAGGCATCTTCGATGAAGAATTAACTACTCTTACACCTTCAGGAATTTTGTTAGTAAGCTCATATTTTATGCCAAGATTGGTAGGCAAATTAGTAGTCGTACCACCATCGTATTCAAAACTGCCATGCGAAGAATCACCTCCCCACTCACCGGTTCTTGCAAACGGTTTCACTGTAACAGGGCGATGATATGTAGTAATAGGAATATTATCTTGCCCATACTTTTTATCATCTGAATTATTGTATTGAGGGTATGAAATCTCATCGCCATTTGTCGGATTCATTTTTACTTGATGCTCAACGTAATCAGGAATACCATCGCCATCAGTATCAAATGGACCCATAGCAGCCCACTTGTTACGTGTACCACTTCCCCAACTGCCAAGAGTACCATTTGAATTCCAACCAGCGATAATAGGCAATGTTTCCGGATTAACACCATCCTCAACGAAAGCCTCTATGTGCCACTTATATCCATAAGTAGTATCAGCCTGTCCCCAATCGGCTAGCACGCGACCAAACTTATTGCTGGAATCATTTGGATTATTCGGACTACCTCGCCACTTGCGAATTTCACAAAAACCATATTGATCCTTAAATTCGCCGCAAGTAGCCTTCTCGCCATATTTACCAAAAGTTGCATTCCAAACAGTCTGAAAATCTTTATCGCCATCAGCGTAAGAGTAATTCCTACCTGTAGCAAATTCTGCAGGACGTTGGTGATTATGTTTTACTTCATTTGAAAATACAAATTTATGTAATTCATTGTCAAAGGTACGCACTGTTTTCGTTCGTGTAATGTAAACAGAACTCTTATTATTTCTATCCCCATCCCTAAGACCCTTTGGAAGAAAAACAATAAAAAGCGGTCTACCTTCCCAAGACGCACCATCCTTAGGCTGATTGCCGTGAGGAAGTTGTTTCAACGAAGCAGAAGCAAACCCAATGGACTCCTGGTTGAAAACAATATCCCAGCTGATCTTAGTTCCGCTTTTACCATAATCACTATCCCACTGATTATATTCAATATTCGGATAGGTAATAGAGATATCACGAACAGCATCGCCAACCCAGAAGTTGCCATCAGTAAAGTAGCCATTGCCAGCGTAATCCCACCAAGCCTGAGTTGCATTTGCTTCTTTTACCGGCGGCACTATGAGCATGGTTACTATGGTGGCGGCGGCTACGAACATTGCGAAAAGCGCGCGACGAAGAGTGTGTGCTGGGTGAGCAGTGCAAGCGATGGTGACGTTGCTGGAAGTACGAACGGCGGCATCGCGCTCGCTGGTCTTACGCCAAGCCAAAGCGCGCGACGCAAGACGACCCACTCGTGATGCGAATCCACGGAACTTTGCTGGTAACATTCTCTCGCCTTCCTAATCCTTCGCTGCCGCAAAAGCCGCAGCTTCTAAACCTCGCGTAACCATACTGTGTAGCAGAGCAAACGAGCCGTGTAGCAGAGCAAACGCAGCCCTGCTGACCGTCAGCCTTCTATCTAGTAAGCCGCCAACCGCAGCCTTCTATCTACCCTGCTAATCAGCAAGCTTCCAACCGAAGCTAACTAATCAGCCAACTCACTAGTCAACTAACTAGCCAATCAACCGTCAACTCACTAGCAACTCACTAGCAAGTAACCGGCAGACAACCAATCAATTAACTAGTCAACCAACCGTCAACCAACCAATCAGTAGTACTACTAATAAGTAGCGCTACTAGTCACACTCAAAGCCAAGTGCTCAAGCCAACTCTAAGCTAGTAGCAGTGCCGCGCATGATGCCGTGCAGTGACGCGTAGCAATCCAACCACAGGTAGAGAGTATACATACCTATAAGCCCTATACGCAAGTGTGGCGACTAAAGCGGTCAGTAAAATAGTATGGTACTTTTAAAGCCTTTAGTAGTTATACCCCCCCCCATGAACGATTTCAAGCAAAAAGGGCATATAATATTGCATATAATCGCGCATATGGAAAAATTCCTATAATCTACTAGTACCGCTAAAAAATCTACTGAAAAATGCATTTAGAATGAATAATTTCCGGCGCCAAAACGACGAAATTGCGTCTTCGGTGTGTCTAAAGCCGGTCGCTTCCACGGGCTAAAATACTACATGTAGGTATGCTGCGCGCAGCGTGGTGCTATATGCTGTGGTAGAGCGGACGGGCGAGATTCCAACCCAAACCGACAACAAACGACGGAAAATTGCACGGCAAATGTGGTCAGCCGCGACCAAACCGACAACAAATGCCAGTAAAAATACACGGCAAATGTTTCACTACGCCGGTCTTCAGACACGCGCGCAGTAATAGTACTGCACGAATGTCTCAAAACAAGCAAAATGAGACCCTAACGCAGTACGCAATCTGCACTAATGTCCGAAAACAACCAAACAGAGACAATAACGCAGTAACTCATCTGCACCAGTGTCCCAAAATGGGCAAAATGAGACACTCGCGCAGAAAGCAAGTCATCGCGCGCTAAATCGCAGCGCTCAAGCAGTCGTCGCGCCAACGCGAGAAAAGTTGCACGCGCAATACGCAAGAAAATCAAAAGTGGGCCTAATGGGACTCGAACCCACGACCTTCTGCTCCGGAGGCAGACGCTCTATCCACTGAGCTACAGGCCCGCGACTCGAGAAAGTATACACGCCAGTGGGGATGCGATGCGTGACGACCTGCTTGAGCGCAGCACAGCGCGCGCGAAAGCAACTCGGAGCGGAAACAAACGCCAGAGAAAAATCACGGCAAATGTGGTCAACTTAGGCAAAACCGACAACAAACGCTAGAGAAAATACACGGCAAATGTGGTCAGATTCGGCAGAAACGACAACAAACGCCAGAGAAAAAACACGGCAAATGTTGTCAACTTCGTCAAAAACAACCACAAACACGGGAAAAGTTGCGCACATTTGGAGCGCTGGTATCACGCGCCGCCGAGGAATGCGAAAGTTCCGAAGTAAAGCGCCGACGCAACCGCAATTAGCGGCACAATCAGGCAAACCGCAAAAATCCACCAATCGTGCGCATGCACACTGCTCACGCGAGCGTGCGAACGCGCCCCAACTCCCCCAAAACCGCGCGCTTCCATAGCCGTGGCAAGCGTCGTCGAACGTCGAATCGAAAGCACAAGCAGCGCAAACGACTGTGGGAAGAACGCCCTCACGCGATGCTCATCGCCCAAACCGCGCGAACGCCTCGACGCCGTCAGCGCCGCCCAATCATCCTGCAGCACTCCAAAAAGCCTAATTCCCGCCAAACCGCCGTACACGAAGCGATCCGGCAAATGCAGCACCTGGCTAAAAGCATCCGCCAAATCGGTGGCGTCCATGCCAATCACCATTACAATCGACGGAATACCAATCGCCAAAATCCTAAGCGCGGTAGCAACGGCCAGCATCGCCGATCGGTCCGTGGCATGCATAAGCCACCACTGGAACCAAGTATTTCCGCCACTTTTGCCGTATAGCAGCACGGTTAGCGCGGAAGTCGGCGCACCCACCCACACAGGCCAGGAAAGATAAATCACGCGCCACGGAGTAAGTTTGATGCACGCGAAAATCGCAAATTCCAGCACCAGCGCCACCGAAGCCGACACGCAATCAAGCGTAAAAATCAGCGGAATCGAAGCCGCGAACGCTCCAAAAATACGAAATACCGGATTCATCGACGCAATCAGCGGCGATCTGCTGGAAAGTTTCGGCTTTTCGCTGCGATTGTTGACGGCACTCACTTTGATTTGCGAAATGTCGGTTGCGCCAGTGGTTGCGGAAAGAGCTTCGGAAGATTCGCTAGATTCAGAAGATTCAGCAGCTTCTGCACTCACTTCAGATTCTGCATCTTCCGTAACTTCAGCACCTTCAGCACCTTCAGCTTTCGCATCCGGCACAAGCTCCACCAAGCGCGCATCCAACGCCTCAACCAGCTCGCGATCGTGCGTCACCACAATAATGCTCACGCCCTCGCCGCGCAAACTTGCAATCAAGCGAATAATTTGCAGCCAAGTTTTGCGATCCTGCCCAAAAGTCGGCTCGTCCAAAATCAGCACGCGCGGAGCCGCAGCAAGCGACGCCGCCACAGTCAG
Source organism: Gardnerella greenwoodii 00703Dmash (assembly GCF_000263635.1). GTDB lineage: Bacteria > Actinomycetota > Actinomycetes > Actinomycetales > Bifidobacteriaceae > Bifidobacterium > Bifidobacterium greenwoodii. The sequence continues at coordinate 122,049 of NZ_ADEV01000007.1, read as the reverse complement.
TCGCCGCTTTTCACCGCCCGAAAGCGTGTACGGATTCGCATTCGCATAGCGCGCCAAACGGAATCGCTTCAGCAGCTCCTGAGCATTCGCACGCGCCTCATCCGCCGGAACTCCCGTGCGAAGCGGGCCAAGCATAACCTCGTCCAACACCGAACCGCACGCAAACTGATGCTCCGGATTTTGGAAAACATACGAAATTCGCTTCGCCAAATCCGGCGACTTCCACTTCATTGGATTCGCGCCGTTCGCGCCTTTAGCAAGAGCCTCGCTCGCCACAACCTCGCCGCTTACAGCCGGCAAAAGACCAGCCAAAGTTAGCGAAAGCGTTGATTTTCCGGTGCCGTTCGCACCAACCAAAGCCGTAATCTGCCCGGCTCTAAACTCAAGATTGATGTGACGCGCAATCGGCTCGCTGCTGTGGCTGATTGCGAGATCCTTCGTAGAAAGCAGGACTTCTCCGTAGCCTTCTGACGGATTGCAGTTTTCGGAAGATTTACTTTCGGAAGAAGTATCTGCAGAAGATTTTGCAGGAGATTTTACGTTTTTCTTGTAGCGCTCCGGAAGCCAAATACCCAGATCTTCAAAGTCCAAATCGGTGCGATTAAACACATCGTCCGGCGTGCCGTCCGCCACAATTACCGTGCGAGATGAAGCCGCGCGCGCAATATCGTCGTCGTGAACGGTTTCGCTGTGAACGGTTTCACTGTGAGCATCTTTTCCGTTCGCATTTCCGTTCGCAGCCTCGTCATTCTCAAGCCCAAGCACAACCACGCGATCAATCATTTCAATCCACGGCTCAGCGTGATGCTCCACAAGCACCATCGTGGCGCGCGTCGAATCCAAAACCGTGCGAACAGCGCCAACAATCTGCTGCGTGCCGTCCGGATCCAAATTCGCAGTCGGCTCGTCCAAAAGCAGCACGCTCGGCTGCATAGCAAGCGCGCCAGCAAGCGCCAAACGCTGCATCTGACCGCCGCTTAAATGCGAAGTTGAACGATGCAACTGCAAGCCATCCAACCCAACTTTTTTAAGACTTTCGCGCACACGATCCCAAATATCTTCGCGCGGAACGTTCATATTTTCCGGACCAAAAGCAACGTTATCGCCCAAACGCTGGAAAATCGCTTGCGCATCCGGATCCTGCAAAACAAGCCCAACCTTGCCTCGCGCGCGGCGAACAGGCACGCCGTCAACCAAAACACGACCCTCGCTCACGCCACCATCGGCATCTTCGACGAGAGTGGTTTGCTGGGATTTCGCGCTATTTTTTGCGCTATCTGCACTATCTGCGCTATTTTTCGCGCTATTTTTCGCGCTATTTTTAGTCACAAAATCATTGCCAATAAGACCAGCCGCACCGCTTAAAATCGTGGATTTACCAATGCCTGACGCACCCAGCAGCAACACGCGCTCTCCGGCCTTAATCGTGAGGTCCAACCCGCGCACAGCAAAAGCGCGACGGGAAGCATGACGATAACCCCAATGCTCAAAACGAAGTTCAGCGTTATTAGCTTTATTAGCGCTATCACTTGCATTACTGATAGCGCTATTAGCGCTGCTGTCACTATTGCAATCGCTTGAAGCTGATGGAAGGAAAGTTTCAGATTCTTGCGATTTAACAGCATCAGGCATAGTAAATCCTTTATGGCAATGATAGATTTTTAATTTTTGCGAATACTTTATTCGTTACTTTTCGCGGATTTCGCGACCGGATGCAAACTGATCCAACGCGCCGGTCTTAGCGATTCCCACATACAAGAACCACATCAAAACACCTGCGATTACAATGCCGGAAACCACGGTGCTAACGAAGTATGGAAGACCGTACTTGCCGAATACGCTAACAGCCTGCAACTTATCGAGGAAGGTGTAAGCCCAGCAGCCGATGCCGGTCAAAGCGCCGGAAAGAACCATGGTGCTCAAATTCCACTTCTTGTAAGCGAAAATAATGAAAGCAATTTCAGCGAACAAGCCCTGGAAGACTGCAATACCGAAGGTTGCAGCGCCACCCCACTGATTGCCCATCAAAGCTTCAAGCACACCAGCGACGACTTCAGCGTAAATAGCAGCGCCTGGCTTGCGAACGATTACTGCTGCCAAAGGAGCAGCGAAGAGCCAAAGACCGTTAATAATACCTGCAAAACCTGGAAGAATGCTGTTTAGTGCAGTCCATGGAACCTCACTAAAAATGGCAACAATCCAGTAAATAAAAGCAGAAACAACGCCAATTACGGAAGCAACTGCGATGTCTGCAACACGCCACTGCATGTTAATCTGATAATTTTCTTCTGACATAAAAAATGTGCCTTTCTTATTTTGTGTTGCAATGCGTTACATTGTGCGCAATGCAATATTTTGCGTTACAACGAAACCTTGCAACAGCTCTCAGGCACGGGAAAAACAGACCTCCGTGCGCCGGTATTACCCGGATTCACGTTCAAGCGGTTTTCTCTCAGCTTTGGCGGCGCGAGTAACGCGTCGGCGCAAAGCACCCGTGTCGATTGACGATTGTACGGCACCGCGTCGACGCCAACCCTTCAAACGCTAGAGAATTACACGGCAAATGTTTCCCAAATCCGCAAAACCGACAACAAACGCCGGAAAAGTTGCGCACGTTTGGAGCGATACAAAAGCAATAACGCTCCAAACGCGAGGAACTTATCTCACATTTGGAGCGCAACGCAACAATAAATTTAAAACACTAAAATTTACTTAATTTACTTACCGCGCATCGCACGACGGCTTATGCGCTGCGGACGCGTCGGATCAATTCCCTTCGGAATTCCAAATCCGCTCTTGCTTTGCAGCGTGCGCAAACGCTCGTTCAAAATCGCCAGCTCCGTCTTAGTAAGGAAGAATCGGCGGTTTGGATGAATCTTATTAAGCAGCGCAAACTTGTGATTCGAAGGCTGCAAAGTCTTGGCGCGCAACACTTTTCCGCGCAATTCCTTAAGCTTCACCTGGTTTTCGCCATTGCCAACAGCCATACGGTATACAGGTATATTAGATCCCGCCGTAACGCTTCTAATAGCGTGCTCCTGGCGATCCATCGCGTGCATCAAGCGCTCGTAATTGCCCTCGCCAATAAGGAAGATTCCGTTAAAACCGGTGCCGCGCCAAATCGCATCCTTCGTGCGAGGATCCACCCACACCGGCTGCTGCGGGAAGGTAAATCCGCCCTTGTTAATAGCCGAAACGATTCCAGCCGCCGCCCCAGGGCGACCTTCCAACTTCGCGTAACCAACCTTATCCGCACGCTTCGTAAGCACAACCGTAAACAGCAGCAAACCAACCATCACCGCCGTAACAATCATCATAATCCACGCAAAAATCGACCAGCGCAGCAGCAAACCAAGCACAATAGCCACAACTATTGGCGCTGCAAACGCCACAGACAGCCACAGCGGAAGCTGCTTATCGTCAGGATGCGTGTACTTATAAATGCGGATAATCTGCGAAAACATGCCCTGCATGCCCATCTTATTTCCGGATTTACTTCCGGATTTATTTCCAGACTGATTCGTGCTATGCGATTTGTCTTGTGATTTACCTTGTGCCATGCGTTTACCCCATGATATTCGCGTTATTTTGAGTATTCAAAATAATAATAGTAGGTTGTGCAAATATTAATAAATTTGCGATTACTATATTGCTAACTTTCGCTAACTTTCGCTAACTATATTGCTTATTTTCGCTTAACGTCAGCTTAACTCCAGCTTACTTCGGCCAATTTCCGCGCTTTGGCGAACTTGGCTTCGGCAAACGCCAGCGACGCATCTGCATCGCGCGGCTGAAAGCATACATGCCAGAACGCGACTGTTTCGACACCGCAACATCGCCGTAGCGACGCACAAGCTCCTTACGCAACTTGCGCCACATAATAAACATGTCAATCACGGAAGCAAAAAGATACGTGTACAGCAGCACAGCGAGTGCAATGTACACAATCACAAACCGCGAAAGCACAAACAGGCATACCATAATCACAATTGCAAACGGCACGAAAAACTCGCCGAGGCTAAAGCGCGCGTCCACGTAATCGCGAATATACACGCGCCACGGAAGCTGCTCAACCTTTGGCATATGCGCCAAATCACCCGTGCGCATTGCCTCGTACTGAATATTTTCGCGCTGCCTAATTCGAGCGCGAGCCTGCTTTGCGCTGGCCTTGCGATCAGCTGGAACAAGCGGACGAAGATTTTGCGCTTGAGCCGCGTTGCGCTTAGGAGTTGGCGCGTTTTTTTCGCGGGATTTCACAGCTGCTTTTTCGGCTGATTTCTCGGCTGATTTTTCGGCTGATTTTTGCTGAGCCGACTCGCCGACTTTAGCTTCGTTAGCAGCGGTTTTCTTTGCAAATGGATTCCATGTCATGTTTGCAGATTACTCAACAGACTAGACGCATGAACGATGCGAAGAAACGAAATTACTCGGCCAATCGATCCAAAAGCAGAGCTTCGGTCACAATATTGCCGCGCAAACCAGAAAGCGAAATCGACTCGTTCGGGCTGTGCGCATTAGACTTAGGGTCTTCCGGACCAGTCACAAGCACTTGCGCTTTAGGGAAGATGCGCTGAAGCTCCGGAATAAACGGAATCGAGCCGCCCTCGCCCTTGTTTACCGGCTCCACGCCGAAAGCGTCGCGCATGGAAGCGAGCGCATCCTTCGTTGCAACAGCATCCGGATCCATTGCCCAGCCCATGCCGTTATCAATCGGCTCTGCGGTAACTTCCGCACCAAAAGGCGCGTGAGATACCAAAAAGTCACACAAAGCTTTTTGCGCTTCTTCCGGACGCTGCGAAGGCGCGGTACGAAGCGAAAGACGCAGCTTAGTTTCGTGCGCGATCACATTAAAACTGCCCTCAACTGGGTGCGCGTCCATGCCGATTACCGTAAGGCTTGGCTTAGTCCACATGCGTGCTGCCAAAGAACCGGTGCCGACAAGCTTGTAAGAATCAACCACGGAAGCGTCGGCACGCACCTGCGCTTCGTCCAAATCTCGCTGCAAACCGCCAACCGGCTCCTGTGCTTCAATTCCAGGCACTGCCAAGTCGCCATCCTTGTTATAAAGCGAAGCAACAAGCATGGAAGCGAGCGTGTAAGCGTCCAAAATTGGGCCGCCGAACTGGCCGGAATGCACTTGATGGCCGAGCACTTTAACTTTTACGTCTACGTCGGTATTTCCGCGCAAACTCGTTGTAAGACTTGGGATTTCGGCGGACCAGTTGCCGGAGTCGGCCACGATGATTACGTCGGATTCGAATTCGTCTTTATGCGACTCGATGAAAGGAATGAAGCTTGGCGAGCCCATTTCTTCTTCACCTTCGATGAAAACCTTAATATTTACGCGCAAATCGTCGCTTAGTGCGCGCAAAGCTCCGTAGTGGATTGCGATTCCGCCACCGTCGTCAGCAGAGCCGCGGCCGTAGAGGCGACCGTCGCGCTCTGTGCCTTCAAACGGGTTGGTTTCCCACTCGGATGGGTCTGGAACAGGCTGCACATCGTGATGAGCGTAGAGCAAAACCGTTGGCGCGCTTGGGTTTACGATGCGAGAGCCCACAACTTCGAAAGCTCCAGGAGTGCCGTCCGGATTCGTGGACTGCTCGACGCGCGCGTCAATACCAACCTCACGCAATACCCCAGCCACGTATTGCGCGGACTTTTGCATATGCTCGCCGGCAATGCCCTTAGCAGACACAGCCGCAAGCGAAATCTTCTTATTCAACACAGAAACTACGTCGTTCCAAGCGTCTTGCACGCGAGCGCGCACGTCTTCAACAGCCAAACCTGCCATAAATCCTCCCAAATAAAAGTAGCAGAGCAGTAATTTATACTTAAAAAAACTATACCTATAAATTTAAACTATATTCACAAATCATGTGCTAAGCGCGCGCGATTCTACTTTCAACCCAATCGACAATATAAGGCGCGCACTGCTCAATCTGATCCATCGCAACCTCAAACTCGTGCGGACCGCCGTACCACGGATCTGCCAAATCAAGCAGCATCTCGCGACCTGGCTGCGGCTTCGGAAGCGACGGATCAAACGTGCGATACATATGCACCAACTCGCGCTTTTGCGCAGGAATCAGCCGCAAAAGTGAGTGCATATGCGAAGCCGTCATAGGCAAAAACAGGTTCGTTTCCGCAATCTCATCCGCATCAATTCGATGCGCAAAATGCGACGCCGGAAGGCGGTATCCGCGTTTAGTTAATTCCCTTTGCGCGCGTCGGTCAATCGGATTTCCGTATTCTTCGTCGCTAACTCCGCAAGATTGCACGGCAACTACGTCGCCCAATCCCCTCAACTGAAACTCGTTGCGCAACACGATTTCCGCCATTGGCGAGCGGCAAATATTTCCGGTGCAAACCGTCATAACAGTGTATGGGTGACGCGCATCTACCTTGATTTTGCTTGATTCTTCAGTCATGCTTCCTCGTTTATTTTGCTGTCTCGTTTATTTTGCAATTTCGTTTATTTTGCGATTTTTTATTTTGCGATTTCGTTTACTGCACAGGCTCATATACCATAAACCGGTATCGCGCAGGATTGCTTTCGCTTCCAACTTTAAGCGGCGCTTCCTCAAACTCGCCTTCGCGCGCAACACGCCATTTTCCTGCATCAACTAGCTCATGAACATTCGGAGCAAACGTGTCCGCTGCAACTTTAGCTTCGATTTGCGTAACGTAAGCCGCGTCCGCGTGATAATTCGCGAGCATTTCGCGCAAAATCGCAGCGCCGCCAATAACCCAGATTGCGGAGCCGTCTTGAGGCAAATCTTGAGGAGAATCTTGAGATGCGTCTAGAGATGCGCTTTCCTTATTTTCCAGCGCTTCCTTATTTTCCAGCCATTCGCGCGCGTAATCCAAAGCCGCATCAATGCTAGTAAAACTCCGAGCGCCATCTGCCACAAAATCCGGCTTATGAGTCACCACAATATTTTCGCGACCCGGCAGCGGACGGAATTTCGGCGGCGTTGCATCCCACGTACCGCGGCCCATAATCACAGGGCAGCCGATTGTCATCGCCTTAAAATAGCGCAAATCTGGGGAAAGTCGCCACGGCATGCCGCCGTTCACTCCCATCGCACCGGGCTTTCCGTCTAAACCGAAAGCCTCGCCCCAAATCAGTCGCACCGGGAAATTATTCAGCGCACTTACGCTACTTTCCATTTCGCCCCCTAAAAGCTAAATCAAAGCCAAAAATCAAGCAAAATAATTCGCAATTATCACACCGCAACCGGCGCTTTAATCGTCGGATGATGCTTGTAATCAACAACCTTAAAATCGTTGTAATCGTAGTCAAAAATCGAATCCGCCTTACGAATTTCAAGCTGCGGATACGGGTATGGCTCGCGCGAAAGCTGCTCAAGCACCTGCTCAACGTGATTGTCGTAAATATGGCAGTCGCCGCCCGTCCACACGAACTCGCCCGGCTCCAAACCTGCCTGCTGAGCCATCATCATCGTCAAAAGCGAGTAGGACGCAATGTTAAACGGCACGCCGAGGAACATATCGCAAGAACGCTGGTAAAGCTGGCACGAAAGCTTGCCGTCGGCAACGTAGAACTGGAAAAGCGAGTGGCAAGGCGGCAATGCCATATGCTCAACTTCCGCAGGATTCCAAGCGCTAACAATCATTCGGCGAGAATCTGGGTGATTCTTCATAAGATCCAGAACGTTTTCGATTTGGTCGATTGTGCGGTTTGGATTTTCCGCCGTAGGAGCCGGCCAACTCCTCCACTGCACGCCGTAAACAGGGCCTAAATCGCCGTTTTCATCCGCCCACTCGTCCCAGATGTGAACGCCGTTTTCTTGCAACCAACGCACATTGCTCGAACCTTTAAGGAACCAAAGCAACTCGTACGCAAGTCCTTTGAAAAACACGGTTTTTGTGGTGATAAGCGGGAAGTATTTACTAATATCGAAGCGGATTTGCTGGCCAAAAAGTGAGATTGTGCCAGTGCCGGTGCGATCTGATTTTAAAGTGCCTTCCGTAAGGATTTTTCGCACTAAATCCTCGTAAGGAGTTGGGATGCTGGAAAGCGGTTTTTGCGGGATGCGCGCGCGAATTGCGGCGAGTTCTTCTTCTGTTAAAGCCATGATTCAATGGTAACAATTGCACGGTAAGAATCGTGCTGTCGTGGCGGTAACAATCTAGCGTAAAATAGTTAGAACAAACAGTAGCAAAGGAGCAAAAATGTCTAGAAGATTATGGGTTGAGCGCACAGAAGACGGCACTTGGGAAGCACACAGCGACGACGGTGCAAGCCTTAAGTTTGGCCGCGGCGAAGGAATGTTCAATCCAGTTGAGCTGATGCAGATTGCTTTAGCCGGCTGCACCGCGCTTAGCAGCCAGTACGCGGCTGAGCAGGCGGTTGGCGAGGGTGCTGGCGCGCGCGTTGTGGTAAATGGCACGTATGACGCGGAAGAAGGCACGTACTTGCGTTTTCAAGAAGACGTTACGCTAGACGCGACTTCTTCAAAACCTGCGCTAAGCGAGGAAGATGCGGCCGCGCTTAAAGAGCGCATGGAACGTCATATTTCCAGGGGTTGCACGGTTAAGCATACGCTCGAAAATGGGGCGAAAGTAAGCGTAAACGTTACGGTTCGCCGCTAGAATAAGCCAAAAATCGTACGAAAATCTCGCTAAAGTTGCACTAAAATCTCGCTGAAAAGGCGAAAAATCACCCCAAAATCACCCTAAAATTCACCACATGTGGCACAATTGAATACACAATTGAGTACACGAATTGAGTACACAAGATACTTGCGCAATATTGACGCTACGCATGCATGTATGCAACCGGAGGAAACTTTGAAAATCGCTATTTTTACCGAAACGTATCCACCGTACATAAATGGCGTTGCAACACAGTCCTACATGCTCAAAAAAATGTACGAAGAGCTTGGTCACGAGGTGCTTGTGGTCACGGTCGGCTCCGAAAAACAGCGCAAAACCAAGCTTGAAGACGGCGTCGTCTATGTTCCTGGAATCTTGCTAAAAAAGCTTTACAAATACCGCGTGGCGCTTCCGATTGGTCACATGCGAAAGCAGCTGCCGCTTAAATTTAAGCCGGACGTTATTCATATTCAAAACGAGTTTGGAATTGGCGAAATCGGCTTGGAAGTTGCGAAAAAAGAGCATATTCCTGTTATTTACACGCTTCACACTGAATACGATAAATTCCTGTTTTATATTGGTTTGAAGCATTTTACTGAGTTTTCGCGCAACCTTTCGGCGAAATATTTTATGCGATTCTCGAAAAATGCCACAATTATTACGAGTATGTCGGCTAAAGCGCAGGCTTATATTGACCGTCAGAAGGTAGATAAAAAAGTTGTTGTGCTCAACAATGCCGTGGAATACAAGCAGTTTTTGCCAACGCCTGAACGACTTGCCTTCCGTAAATCTTTCCGCGAAAAATACGGCGTTTCGGATTCGACTAAGCTTTTCGTTTTCGTAGGAAGAATTGGTGCAGAGAAAAATATTTCTGAGCTTATTGACAACTTTATGTATTGCGATTTTCCTCGCGAAAAAGCGCGATTATTTGTGATTGGCGGCGGCCCGGATTTGGAAGACCTGCGAAAGCGCGTGGCAGACAACGGTTTTGACGATAGGATTTGCCTGCTTGGGCCGATTTCACACACGGAAATTCCGAAGTATTTGCACGCGATGGACTACTACACCACCGCCTCGCTTTCCGAAATGCACTCGCTTTCTATGCTCGAAGCAATGGCTTCCGGACTGTTTGCGCTTGTGAAGCACGATGTGCCGAACGAAAACCAGATTATTAGCGGCCAAAACGGGTATCAGTGGGATACTCGCGAAGATTTTAAGGCAGTTTTTAGCAAGGTTTTGAATATGAGCGAGGCTGAGCAGGCTCAGCTTAAGGCAAACGTGCTCGAGTATTCGAAGAATAACGATTTTAAGAGCCAAGCGCTTGAGCTGCTTAAGATTTACGAGCGCGCAATTGAGATGAATAAGAAAGATCTCGCCGAAAAGAAGGCGAAGCGAGATGCAAGACGCGCGCGTTTTATGCTAAAAAAGCGCGAGAATACTGAGGCGGACTCTAAAGAGCCGCAAGACTAGACAACCTGCGCGCTCCAAATGTGGGGTAAAATCCCCGGCAAATGTGGTCAGCTTCGGCAAAACCGACAACAAACGCCAGTAAAAATGCACGGCAAATGTTTCACTACGCCGGTCTTCAGACACGCGCGCAGTAATAGTACTGCACGAATGTCCCAAAATAAGCAAAATGAGACCCTAACGCAGTACGCAATCTGCACTAATGTCCGAAAACAACCAAACATAGACAATAACGCAGTAACTCATCTGCACCAGTGTCACAAAATGGGCAAAATGAGACACTCGCGCAGAAAGCAAGTCAACGCTAGTAATTCAGTGCTCAAGCAGGCCGTTGTATTAACGCAGCGGATCGATCGTCTGCTCAATCTCCTTGGCCGCTTCTGCCCCAGCCTTTGGAACATCAACCTCATGCACGCCAGAAATATCGTCAATAGACGCATTCTCGCTCTGCTTTTGAGCAGCCGCAACCTGAGCCGCAGTAAATTCCACATACTTTCTTGGAACAACGTACACAGGCCTCGAAGAATGCTGCAGCAAGCCCTGACTAATCGAACCAAGCAAAAGTCCAGTAAAACCGCCGCGTCCGCGCGAACCAACAACCACAAGATCATGATTCAAGCTCGCCTGAGTTAGCGCATCAACAGCAGAGCCAGGCACAACAGTTCGGTGAATCTTCAAATCCGGCAAACGCTGCAAAATCGGCTTCACGCGCTCCTCAAGATCTTCCATATAAGATCCCATAACTGCAGTGTCTCCCTCAGCGCCCTGCACGCTTGGAACCGCGGAAATAACATCCAGCTCAGCATTCCAGCTATCTGCCAAATTAGCGGCAATTTCCAGCGCTTTAAGACCCCACTTCGATTCGTCCGAACCAACAGCCACTCGCGAAATCGTGTTATTTAAGTGGATTCGCTGACCATCGTCGTCTGTGTAAGGCACAACCACAATCGGGCAGTACGCGTACGCCGGCAGCGAAGAGCTAGTTGTTCCAAGCAGACGCTCCGCCAAGCCGCCTTTACCGCGGTTACCAATCACAATAAGCTGATAATTTCGCGAAAGCTCCACGAAAACCGACGAAGGGTCTCCAGTAACAATCAGAGTAGTTGCGTCAACGCCCTGCTCGAGCGCCACAGCCTTGGCTTTTGAAAGAATTTCTTGCGCATCGTGATGAGCCGCGTTGTCGTCACCAATCGCAGTATAAGTAGCATCAAACGAAACGGCCGCATAGCTCGGCAAAGAATACGCGCAAACAATTTGCAACTGCAAGCCTGCATGTTTTGCGTAGTTTGCCGCCCACCAAACTGCCTTATAACTCGCGTGAGAGCCATCAACTCCAACCAGAACAGCTTTTTCGGGAATCATCACCAACCTCCTCATACAGGCACTTGTGGCAGCAGCGTCACTCGTGCGCAAACGTATTTACTATTGTAGCGTAATTTTAGATTGATTGCGCGCAAGTTTTGCGATATATACTCACAAGACGATATATACTCGCAAAACGCAATACAATTACAAGACGAGATATATAACTACAGGACGAGAGATATATATATAACTACAGAACGCGACGAATAGAGTATCCAGCAGGGAAAACGTAGCGGATTGGGTCGTACTTAGTGCCGGCAAGCTGGGAATTAATTACCATTCCGTTACCAACATAAATAGAAGCATGCTGACCGTTGGCAATAATATCGCCCGGCTGAGCTTGATCAAGGCTTGGGATTGGAGTTCCAACAGTTGCCTGCGCACCAGAAGTACGAGGCAAAGAAACGCCAACAGCCGCAAAAACGTACTGCACAAAGCCGGAGCAATCCCAACCAGCAGGAGTTGTACCGCCACTGCGATACGGAACCTTACCTAAGAATTGCGTAGCGAAATTAAGCAAAGCCTCAACAGACTTACCGTTTGGCGGCACAATATTAGCCTGCTGAACAGGCTGAACGCCACCACGGTACTCAGAACGGCTTGCTGCAGCTTCATAAGCGTTTCGCGCGGCAGCGGCGGCAAGTTCGCTAGGAGTTTTAGTTTGAGGAACGTTTAAGCTTTCAATTCCACCCCAATGGGAGTTGGAATCTACATCAGTAGAGGTAGATTCAGTCAAAAGATCTCGGCGCACGCTCGACATCTTTGGGAATGAGCGCGTTGAAGTAACAGCCGCCTGCTCTGACACATGCGAAGACTCTGCCATGGCCATTGGAGCCATAACAGCAAGCATTGAAGCTGCAGTGACTGCTGATGCAATAACTGAAAAAATCTTACTGTGATTTAACATACTTTTAGAAGTTTAACACTACGCTGTTACATGCGAGTTTGGCGCATAATTCCGCGCTTTTTATAAGCGATTAGCAATAGATAAATAATAAAGATTGGCAGCAAAGATTAGCCGCAAAGATTGGCAATCAATACTTTAGTAGTGAATGAATTGATACTGAGAAAGCTGCTTTGCATCAAACTTACGAGAGAATGTTTTTCCGTGCAAAGAAGCGCCAGATTCCGAGGTTTCAATCGAACCGTCTGGATTAATCTTCTCAACAATTGCAACATGCCCGTAGAACGGATCCGAACCAGCCTGACCAGCGCGGAAAACCATAACATCTCCAACGTGGCGAGGCGTGCGATCAACCCAATAACCGAGTCCGCGTGCGGAATCAGCCCACATATTTCCGTTGCCAAAATGCGAGCCAACAGGCAAACCAAGCTGATGACGACGCACATACACCCACCAAGTGCACTGGCTGAACTCATACGCGTTACCGGTATCTCCAGTTGCATGATTTGGATTAAAGCCCTTTGGCAATACGTCAAAGTCTTTATCCATAAGCAAAGCGACTTGCGGATTATCTGCAGCAGAACGAGACATTTCAGCAATATTAAAGCTAGAATCCGCGCCCAGCTTCCAAGAATCCGACTTAGAAGACGTTACAGAAGCGGTTCCAGGATGCGAATTTGCTGCGTTTCTTGCAGTTGAAATACCCAAAACGCCGGAAATTCCCGAAGAAGCATAAGCGCCGGAATTATTAGCATTTGCAGAATAATCAGCGTGTGCAGCATGTGCTGCATGAGCTGCATGTGAAGCATCGCCGGAGTCTGAGCCACTAGCGTTTTCAATAGCGTCAACAGCGTTATTGATTGCATCCATAGAATCTGGCGAATCAAGCGAAGTGCGCTGGCTAGAGCGAGACACGTTCAAAGCCGAAGAATCGTCCACGCTAGTTATGCCATGCTCAAGCTCGGCTACGCGAGAATCAAAAGTATTAATTTTTGTAAGCGACATAGTTGCCGCAACAGCGCCAATCATAGCAAGCATAGAAGTTGAAATAAGCAAGCGGCGACGACGCTCATTAGCAAGCCTAGACAACCTGATTTCGCGACGGCTTTGCGGCATAATCTCTTGCAAACGCTCGGCAACAGCATCCGAAACCTCAACAACAGCACCATTGCTTGCTGCGAGCGCAGTTAAACGCTCACTATTGCGATTAGTTTGGTAAGAACGCGCGCCATGAAGGCTGTGAGCTCCGCGCGAAGTGCGAGGGCTATGCGAAGAATCATGCGAAGAAGTACACGAAGAAGTATGCTCACTGTGCGAACCATGCGCACCATGCTCACCATGCTGTGCTACAAAAAGCGAAAGCGGCGAATAGCTACGCCCCTTTGCCTTCGGAGCACCATGTGCAGCACGCTTCATACGAATCACTTTCTTACGTAAACTTTGCCTGTAAATGCTGTGAACATTGTGGATTTAGCGACACCCAACGCACGCCTTCCACCGACACAGCTATTTAAGATTACAACGTGGCGCGGATGTAGGAAACACTTATTGCAATCTTGTGCGCAATATCGTACGTAATAGCAAGCGTAATAGCGCACTTAATCGCGCTGCATAATTTTTTAGACTCGACTCAGTTGTATGGTTAGAGTATGAAATTAGCACCTATAGTTAATCCAGACGCCAGAAAGCCCGCGCCAAAGCCACTTCGCGTCGATTTACGCAAGGTTTTTTCTATAGGTACGATAGCGTGGATTATTGCAACAGTAGTTACGTTTATTATTGCGTTTTTGCATATTACTACTTGGTTTCCTGCGCTAGTTTGCGCAAGCGGAATGATTATTGGCATTCTGCTTTTAATTTGGGAGCATTTTGACCGCTGGGATTATCGCCGGCTCGGAAAATAGCTTATATTCACTGGACTTAATTATTCACTGGACTTAATTATTCGCAATCGGCACAGCAAAACTAACTGTAGTCCCCTGCCCCGGCCTGCTCCACAATGTAATATTTCCGTGATGCGTAAGTGCCACATGCTTAGCAATTGCAAGCCCCAAGCCAACGCCATCCTGACTTTTATTATTCTGATTTTGCGCACGGTAAAAACGCTCAAAAATGCGCGACTGATCTTCTAAATCAATGCCAACGCCCCTGTCAACCACGCGAATTACAGCGTAACGACCATCCGAAGAAGGCGCGGCAGATATTGAAACCGTAGCATTTTCCGGCGAATACGTAATCGCGTTTTCAATCAACTTACGAATCGCGGCTTTAATCTGATCTCCGTCACCGCGCACGCGCAAAGAAGAATCGGCCTTTATCTTAAGCAAAACGCCGCAATTCTGAGCAAAAGAGTCAGTCTGATTTTTAACCGACTCAAGCAAATCTGCAACCGACAGCAATTTAGACGCATTTACGTCAATAGGATTTTGCGCACGAACAAGCCACAGTAAATCTTCAAGCATATGCTCAAGTTTTGTGGAAGATTTATTTGCGATTTTCGCTATTTCCTTAACTTTTTGCGTAGAAACGTTAGCTTCCTGCAAAACTTTAGTAAGCTGAGTTAAGCTGCGCGTGGAATTTATTAGCTGATCAGAAACGTTTGCAATAAAGTCGTCTCGAGTTTGCGCAAAACGGTGAGCTGCACTCGTGTCCTCAATAATCAACACAACCATGCCGCCGCCAACGCTACCTGCTGTAATATTTAGCCAGTTTGGGCGCGAAATCGTAGTAGATTCTTCGGAATTATCCGCAATTTTATAACGCTCCGGAGTTGAAGTAACCAAAGAAAGACGCTCAAATCCACCGGAAGCACGAACGGAATTAACCGCTTGAAGCACGCGCGGCTGGCAGAGCGAATCGTCAATAACAACGCCCAGCAAATAAGCTTCGGAACTTGCGCGAATAACGTCATTTTCGGAGTCGATTACAACAGTAGGCATGTTCAGCATTGCCAAAACTTGAGACGCGTCCGAACTTAAGTCGTCTAAATCGGCAAGATTTTCGGATTCGCGGCCTGAGTTGAGATTTGAGTTGAGATTTGAATCTAAATCGGAATCGAAAGAATCGTAAGAATCGTAAGCAGTATTAGAAGTTAAGCCGCGCGCAATATTAAATCTTTTAAACGCGCGCACCAAAAAACGCCACAACGGCGAGAACCAATCCAGCGCAAAAACGCATAACGCAAGCACAACGCAAAGCGAGAGCACGCCAAACGCAATAAACACTACGGCTGAAGAATCAGGCATACTATTATAATCTCATATTTTGCGCACTTTGGTAACTTCCGCAAATAAAAAGCGGCATAAACTTTACAGCGCTGTAAAGTTTTGGTCGCTTCGTTACTAGCGTCGTCTATAATTAGAAATTATGCACGCATAAAGCTTATTGCAACAACGAAAGGATGCACCATGCGAGTGATTTTCAACGAAGAAATGAAGGCCGTATCTGCAAACCTCGAACGCATGGCGGAACTTGTGTCGAAAGCTATGAACGACGCGGGAAGCGCGCTTGTGAACGCGGATTTGGAATCTGCGCAGACAGTTATTGACAAAGACGCAGATTTAGACGCTTTGGAAGCCAGCACTATTGATCAGTGCTTAACTTTGCTCGCGCGCCAAAACCCTGTTGCAACGGACTTGCGCGAAGTTGTGGCTACTATGCGTTTGGCGGCAACTTTCGAGCGCATGGGCGATTTAACTAGTCATATTGCGCAAATCACTAGGCGAACTTGGCCAGAGTCCGCTATTCCTCAAGAAGCGCGCGAAACAATTGTTGCGATGATTGACTTTTTGCATGAGCTTTCAGGGCGATTAACTACCATGGTTGCTAATCGCGACGTAAAAATGGCGGAAACCATTATTGCTGGAGATGACGCGCTAGACAAGCTGCATGAGGAGATTTTTGCGCTTGTTGAAGGTGAAAATTGGCACGGCACGCGCAGGCAGCTGATTGACGTTGTGCTGCTGAGCCGCTTTATTGAGCGCATTGGCGACCACAGCGTTGCTGTTGCAAGGCAGATTGTGTTTATTGTTTCGGGATTTGATCCAACAAAGAAGCCTGAGCCAGATAAAGACACTGTGATTGCGTAGCGGTGATTTTGGCGCGTTGAGCGTGCGTTAAGTTGTGCGTTGTGTTGTGCGTTAAGTGGCGCGTTAAGTGGCGCGGATTAAGCTGTGAATATAAGCAGCGTATATTAACTATGCAAGATTAATATTTATACAATGCAATACCACTATATTTAGTAGCAGCCTCAATCCCCCATATCTAAAAACTAAATTATTATTCATTCAATACTCATTAGGGGGGGGGGCGTATAAAAATTCCTAGAATATTGCGGATACGCTCAATCGTAAACAAAAAAGAAACGGGTGAATTTGCAATACGCAACAAATTCACCCGATAGAGAAATTAGAAAGAAGATATTTATAAGTATACGATGCTATTTAATATTACGCAAGTACTTTTATAATATTTTCTTAAATTTTCTTTTTAATTTTTCGCTAAGTATTAACTAAGCCTTCCTAAGTCTTAACTAAGCTCGACTTAAGATCGACTTAAGCTCACTTCTGGCCCTGAGCAGCCACAGCGGCAGCGCCAGCAGCAGCAGCTTCTGGATCCAAATACTCACCGCGAGGCTTGATTGGCTTGAAGTTTTCATCCAATTCGTAAAGCAGCGGAATAGCGGTTGGAATATTCACCTTGGAAATCTCTTCCTCGCTCAAACCGTCGAGCATCTTAACGATTGCGCGCAAGCTGTTGCCGTGAGCTGCAATCATTACAGTCTTGCCAGACTTAAGCTCAGGAATAATATCCGACTCCCAGTAAGGAGTTACGCGAGTTACAACATTTGCCAAAGCCTCAGTTTCTGGAACTGGATCGCCTGCGTAACGAGGATCGTTAGTCTGAGAATACTCGTCGTTTGGATCGATCTCAGGAGGTGGAGTTGCGTAAGAACGACGCCAAATCATGAACTTTTCATCGCCATATTCCTGACGAATCTCAGACTTGTTCTTGCCTTGCAAAGCGCCATAGTGACGCTCGTTCAAACGCCAGCTGCGGCGAACTGGAATCCAAAGGCGGTCGGCGGCATCAAGCGCGTAATTCGCGGTGTTGATAGCGCGACGAAGCAAAGAAGTGAACACGATGTCTGGAAGAACGTTCTTCTCCTTAAGAAGCTCGCCACCATGCTTAGCTTCCTCAACACCCTGCTCAGTCAGCGGTACATCAACCCAACCAGTGAACTGATTGGTCTTATTCCATGCGCTCTGACCATGTCGGAGCAATACTAATTTGTATGTCATAATTGCCTAGTTTATTCACGCCTTACGACGACAGACCTAAACGCTCCAAATGTGAGAAAAGTCGCGCGCGTTTGGAGCGATACACCACACCAAACCCTCCAAACGCGAGACGATGCTCTCATGTTTGGAGCACTACGCAGCAACCTCATCGCATACAAAAAAGCCGCCGAATGCTAAACAACATCCAACGGCTTTATATCCCTTAAAATTTACCAACTAGCGAAGAGGCTTCACAAGTGGGAATGTAATCGTCTCGCGAATAGTAGCGCCCGTAAGAGCAATCAGCAAGCGATCAATACCCATGCCCATGCCGCCAGCAGGAGGCATACCAACGCCTAGAGCCTCAATGAAGTCCTCGTCAATATCCATAGCCTCAACATCGCCAGCCAAAGCATCCTTAGCCTGAGCCACAAAACGCTCGCGCTGCACAACAGGATCGTTAAGCTCGGAATAGCCGGTTGCAAGCTCAAAGCCGCGCACGTACAAATCCCACTTTTCAACCATGCCAGGCTTCGTGCGGTGACCCTTAACAAGCGGGCTGGTCTCAACCGGGAAGTCGCGCACAAAGGTTGGCTCGTAAAGCTTATCCTCGTAGAAGTGCTCCCACAAGTGCTCAACCAACTTGCCGTGATTCTCCACGTCGTCGCGCTCAACGCCAAGCTTGTCTGCAATCGCACCCAAATGCTCAACGGAAGTTTCCGGCGTAATCTCCTCGCCCAAAGCTTCGGAAAGCGAGCCGTACATTGTAATCTGCTTCCACTCTCCGCCAAAATCGTACTCTTCGCCGTTAAGCAAAGTCACCTTGGTAGAGCCGAAAGCGTCGATAGCAGCCTTCTGAATCAGCTCCTTAGTAAGAGCGCCAATCGTATCATAAGTGCCGTAAGCCTGGTAGGCTTCGAGCATTGTAAACTCTGGGGCGTGAGTTGCGTCCACGCCTTCGTTTCTAAAGTCGCGGTTGATTTCAAACACGCGGTCAATGCCACCAACCAAGCAGCGCTTCAAGAAAAGTTCTGGAGCAATACGCAAATAAAGATCAATGTCAAAAGCGTTCATATGAGTTGTGAACGGACGAGCAGCAGCGCCGCCGTGAACCGTCTGCAACATTGGGGTTTCAACTTCCAAGAAGTCGTGAGCGTCAAAAGTGCGGCGAAGAGAAGCCACAGCGTGAGAACGCCTGCGAACCATATCGCGAATCTTCTCGTCCGCAATCATGCCAATATATGGCTTGCGCGTGCGAGTATCGTCGCTTAATTCCTTGTGCAAAGCAGGAAGCGGCTGCAAAGCCTTAGCTGCAATCGCCCACTCGGTTGCAAAAACGGAAAGCTCGCCGGTCTTAGAAGAAATCACGCGACCGCGAACGTAAAGGTGGTCGCCCAAATCAACCATCTGCTTAAAGCTTTTAATGGACTCCTCACCAATTTCCTTCTTGGAAACCATGGCCTGAATCGTAGTGCCGTCACCGGCAGAAAGCTTAACGAAGCACAAGCCGCCAGCGTTACGCAAGAAAAGCACGCGACCTGCAATACCAACCTCGGTATCGGTTTCTTCGCCGGCTTCAAGCTTGCCGTCGAACTGCTTACGAACCTGCTCGATAGTATCCGTAACGTTAAGATGCACCGGGTAAGGCTGCACGCCTTCCTTAAGAAGCATCGCACGCTTAGCAACGCGCATCTGCACCTGCTCCGGGTGCGCAAGCGGACCAAACTCTTTATTGCTTGGGTCGATTGCTTCGTCCAGAGTTGCGCCTTCGTTTACGCGCTTGGCGATTGCCTCGTCTTGCGCGAGCAGCATTTCGGCGTGCTCAACGGTGTCGATTTCGTTGGCGATATCTGTGGTGGTATCTTTTGCTTCGTTTTCTGCGGCGTTTTGCGCGGCAGACATTGCAGTATTGGTGTCAGTCATAAACGCTAATTGTAGCCAGTAGGTAATACAGATGTAAGGGTTTTGAGTACGTTTTATTACGCTATTAGCTTGATTCGGGCGACCATTTTTGCAGAAAACGTTAGTTTTTGTAGAAATATTTATATTTTTCTGTTTTCGAAAGAAAAATGCTTTTTTAGTAAAAATTTTTATTATTTTATTAAGATATACAAAATTATTTACGAAAAGTAGGATAATTTTGCAAATATTGCGGCGTGCTCTCTGCGCGCGCAGGGCGAATGCATAGTGAATGCAGCCGCAAAATGACACAAGCGAATTTTTATAAAAATTTTTTATAAAAATTTTTCGAAAAACTGAGAGAGATGCTTGGAAGCGACACACATTGCTGATTTGTAGAAAGTTTACGCTAGTATAACCGAGTTGTCGAAGTGTTGCGAGACGTGCGTGAAGCGCTAAGTGCGTGACGTACGAAAATACGAGACGCGTGCGGCGCAAGTAATCGCAAAGCTGTTTCTTAATCAGCACAATCGACATCGGGCTGTAGCGCAGTTTGGTAGCGCGCTTCGTTCGGGACGAAGAGGCCGCGGGTTCAAATCCCGCCAGCCCGACTTTTGGTTTCCCACATCACAATCCACACACACAAATTCCGACATTTCCTATACAACGCTGTAAAGTTTCTGTCACCTTTCAGCACTATTCAGTTATTTTCTATACATCTCTGTAAAGAAAAAATCGGTATTGGGCGAGATACCGTTATTTCCTTTACACTGCTGTAAAGTTTCTGTCGTTTTTAGACTAGATTACGTTATTTTCTTTGCAAGAATGTAAAGTTAAAGTCGATTTGGAGCACGAGGGCGATAGCAAGGGGGCTTTGATGCAGAACGCTGCGCAATTTTATAGCGAGCTTGACGAAATGTTCGCGAATCATGCGGGCGCGGAGGCAATTGAATCGTACCTTTTGCGAAAACTTGCCGAAACGCAGGAAGCAAACGCTCAAGCATTGCAACTATCTGTGTTAAACGAGTTGATGGGATTTTACCGTTCGCGCGGCGAACACGCAAAAAATCAGCCAATTATCAATCGCGCTCTAAATCTGGCCGATTCCATGCGCATAGCTGGCACGGAAGCAGGCACAACCACGCTTATTAACGCTGCCACAAGCCTTCGCGCGGCTGGCTACTACGATCGCGCCGAAAAAATTTACACTCAGGCTCTTAACGAATCCGCCGCAACGCTCGGCGCCAAGAATCGCAAGCTTGCAGCGCTTCACAACAATCTTTCGATGCTTTATAGCGAAACCGGTCGCACGAGTGAGGCAATTGAGGAGCTTAATCAGGCGCTTGAGATTTTGCAGAATACTAGCACGGATCCTGATCGCGACATTGATATTGCAGCCACGCACACGAATATTGCGCTTGCGATGCTGCATGAGTGCGCTAAGCCTAGCGAAAGCACAAATAGCAAATCTGATAGTCTTAACGCTGCTTTTAAGCACGCTTCGACCAGCGTTCGCATGTATATTGCGGGAAATAACGAGAATCAGCCGCACTACGCTTCTGCTTTGGCAGGTTTTGCGCAGGTTCAGTGCGCGCGCGGCGAGTACGCTCAGGCGGCGGAAAGTTATAGTAAAGCGCTTGATTTGATTGCAGAATGCTACGGAAAAGATAGCGAATCTTACGCGATTACTGCGGAAAATTTGCGGCAGACGCGTAAGTTAGCAGAAAAAGTTACGGAAGAATCTATAGAAATTCATGAATCAGCAAAGCGCGAATTACCTACCCCACAATCGCCAACCCCGCACATAACAACCGGCATGCAACTAGCGCAATCATACTGGCAAACTTACGGAAAGCCGTTACTTGATCAGCCAAAATTCACGAGGTACAAAAATCGCATTGCAGCAGGATTAGTTGGCCACGGTTCGGAATGCTACGGTTTTGACGACGAGATTTCGCGCGACCACGATTTTGGACCGGGCTTCTGCTTGTGGCTTACCGACGAAGATTACGCGGAAATCGGCGCGGATTTGCAAGACGCTTACGACGCACTTCCGCGAAAATACGCCGGTTTTGAATCTCGCAACGAAACGCCGCGCGCCAAATCATGCGAAAGCAGCAAGCGCGTCGGAGTATTTCGCATAAGCGAATTTTTCGAAAATCTAACCGGCTTCCCCACTGCCCCGGCCGCAAACGAGCCGCACTTATGGCTCTCATTAAGCGAGTCAACGCTTGCAGCAGCGACGAACGGCAAAATTTTCGCGGATCCTCTTGGCGAGTTCTCAAAGGCGCGCCAAAGCTTCAAACTCATGCCGGACGACGTGCGAATCTCACTAATCTCCAGAAGACTTGGCATGATTTCGCAAGCCGGCCAATACAATTTCCCACGCATGATTGCGCGCAAAGACGCATCCGCCGCGTGGCTTTCTATAAACGAATTCGTGCGCGCAACCGCTTCCCTCGTTTTTCTACTCAACAATCCCGTAACCGCAGGCTACTTGCCTTACTACAAGTGGCAGTTTGCGGCATTGCGAAAGCTCAGCAATCGCATGGCCTCTAGGCTTCCGGAAGCGTGCGGCAAACTTGAGTCGTTAATGCGACTTTCTTCCGCTGCATGCTTTGGTGGCGACGGCTCCGGAGGCGACGGTTTTGGCGAAGGCGGCAAAGGAGCGGGAATTGCGCAAAAGCAAGTTACGCAAATAATTGACAGTATTTGCGAGGATATTGTGCGCGAGTTGCAATACGAGGGCTTAAGCGATTGCGGCGAAACTTTTTTGGAATGGCAGCGGCCGTACGTTGAAGCGCATATTAATTCGCGCGCTTCGTGCTTAAGGAGCTTATGATGTGTGATTTATTGGCAACGAAAGCGCAAAATCAGAAAGCGCAAAATCCAATATCAGAAAAGCTTGCGGAAGAAATCACCCAACTCGAGTGGAATCAGTTCCAGCTTACAGAAAACGAGGGCGGACGCGCGAATTGTCAAGGAAACTGGCCAACTTTCCGCATTATGCGCATGAGTCAGTTTTTGGCGTGGCCGCTGGATTTGCAGGAGTCTTATAAGCAGGATCTTGAGCGCGCGAATAGCGACGGCCGCAATTTGATTACGGAAAAGTATGCGCGAATGATGGAGTCGACTGCGCCGGAAATTTTTGAGCGCACGATTAAGCCTTATATTAAGCCGATTTTGGAGCCTAGAAAAAGCGCGCAGGAGCAGATTATTTCAGTGCAAGTTGAGTGGGCTGCGGATTTTCGCAATCGCTACCCGCATTTGGGTCTTGCAATGCGCGTGCTTAAAACTAGCGAGGATACGGCAGAAAATACGTCTTTTGAAACGTATTTGCGAGGCGAATTAAGCACGTATTCTGACGCAACTTTCGCAAAATACCAGCGTTTTGTAAATAACTTGCGCACGGAAAATCTAAATCTTACGCAAATGATAATCGCGAATACTGTGCGCATGTATGGCTACGATTCGCTCGAAGCGGCAGAGCGCGCGCAATAACCTGCTTGAGTACTGCGCGAGTGTCCCTAATCGGTAGTTTTAAGACACTAACGCAGCACAGTTTCTGCGTTAGGGCCTCTTAATTGCGTTCTTCAGACACTAACGCAGATTGGTTACTGCACTAGGGCCTCATTTTGCTGTTTTTGAGACACTCGCGCAGATTAAGATGCAGCTTAAGATGCAGCTTAAGAATAGAGCAGCGACGCTGCAGAAGCGGCGTGAGAGTCGCCTTCGAGGAAAAGCGTGGAGGAAGCGGAAAGACCAGCTTGTTGCAAAAACGCGCGGTAAAGCATTACGTCGGGTTTGCGCAAATGCAATTCATAAGATGCACAAACGCCGTTAAGCTCGCCAAGTATTGGGCAAGTTTTGCGCGCGCAGCAAAGCCAATCGCAAGAAGCATTACCCAACGCCCACACGCGCACGCCGTTCGCAATCAACTCGCGCGCCACGGCAGAAGCATCCGCGCGCTCGCCTGCAAAACCGCGCTCAAAACGCTCAAAATACAAGCGATACAGCCACGTAACCGCAGGGCCGTGATGCTCATCAAACGAATTCAACGCCTGATCGCAGCTCCACCCAGCCTCGCGCAAAGACTCGTGAAACTCAAATCCCCATTCAGGCTCGAAACTAAAAAGCACTTCCCCAATAAAATCCGGGTAATCCGCGGCCAGAGTGCGGCGCGCATCCCAATCCACCAGCAGATTCAAATCGAAAACAACGTCGGAAATTTCGCGCGAAGCATACTTGCGAATACTATTTTCGCGCACATCACTTATTTCGCGCACACTATTTATATCGCGAATATCACAGACTCCGCTTGCACTAACTGCTTTTATTTCAGCGCCCATAATTCCCACTTGTTTAGTACGTTGCTATCAAAACAAAACGGCAAGTTAACCAAATACTCACGCGGTTGGCGGAATACCAGCGCCCCCAACTACCCCAGAACCATACATTCCAGCCGCAAAGTTCGCCTGCAAACTGTTGAGATTGTAGCCAAGCGCCTCAAGCTGCGCGCGACCGTCTTCATTAATGTTTTCAACGCTCCAGCGCGGCTTCCACGTCCAATCAATGCGAAACTCTTCCACCAAACCTGCGAGCGCATTCGCACACTCGTCCTCAATCAAATCAGTAAGCGGGCAAGCCGGAGTTGTAAGCGTCATTGTAAGAATCGCGCGACCCAGCTCGTCAATTTCAATGCCATAAACTAGGCCTAAATCAACAACATCAATGCCCAATTCCGGATCGACAACATCGTGAAGCGCTTCCTTAATATCTTCTTCGGTAACCCTGCCAATATCGTTCGCGCTTAAAGGTGTCGACGCCGCCACCTCAACAGCCGATTTATTTTCTTCCATAATATTCCTTGCTTTGCTTGTACCAAATTTCGATTTTACAAGCTGCCAAGAATTTGCGAATTCAAGTTTTGTGAAGCTTTTGCAATGCTGTCTTTTAGGCCTTCCCACGCCAAAAGCGCGCACTTAATTCGCATTGGGTATCGCGATACACCTTGCAAAACCATTGCGTCTTCCAGCGCATCTTCCTCATCTTCGTTTTTAAGACCTTCGCCGCGAGATTCCATAAGTTTGTGGAAAAGCGCGTCTAATCGCAAGGCTTCGTCAACCGACTTTCCTTCGACCAAATCAACCATCATTGAAAGGCTTGCTTGCGAAATTGAGCAGCCGTGACCATCCCACTTAACGCTTGAAATTACTGGGGTTTCGTTATTATTTGCGATATTTGAAAGCTCCACGCGCATTGTTACTTCGTCGCCGCAAGTTGGGTTGAATTGGTGCGATTGACCTAAAGCAGAGTTTTCTGCAAAGATTGCTACAGCGCAACTTTCGTGAGTATTATTTAGGGTGATTTCGGCAGATTCTGTATTTTCGGCAGATTCTTGAGATTCTGTATTTTCTGTATTTTCAGCAGATTCAGTAGATTCTTGAGATTCTTCCTGCAGCTCCGCTTTTGCGAGCGCATCCGTGCTTTCAAAATGAGTTTTGCCATGCGGATTTCGCGCAGCATCCAAAATCACTTCTTGATACATGCTTTCCAAGCCGTCACCAGCCGCATCTGAAAAACCAGCACCTGCACCAAAACCAGCGCCCGCACCAAAACCTATATCAAACATACGCACTCCTTACCTACTTCCTAACTCGCTAACTATCCAACTCGCTCGCTAACAATATTATGCGCCAAAGTAGGCGCGAACGTGGGAAACGGCTTCAACAAGCGCTTGAGCTTCGTCAATTGTGTTGTAAACACCAACGGAAGCGCGGTTTGAAGCGTACACGCCAAAATGACGGTGAATCGGCTGAGCGCAATGATGCCCAACGCGAATCGCAATGCCCTGAGCATCCAAAAACTGGCCAACGTCATGCGGATGCACGCCTTCAACTTCAAAAGCAACCGTGCCAATTCGATTCTCTAAATCAGTCGGCCCCAAAATGCGAACGCCCGGAACGTCTTGCAATTTTAGCAATTCTGCAGCAATTTCCTGCTCATGCTCTGCAACTTTATTCATGCCCACCGCGCGCAGCCAATCCGCCGCAACGCCGGCCGCAACCATTTGCGCAACCGGCTGAGTTCCAGCCTCAAAACGGTAAGGCGCATCCATGTATTGCGCCGGCTTGTTAAGCCACGCAAGCTCCACCATTGAACCGCCAAAATTGGCCGGCGGAAGCGCATTCAAAAGCTCGCGGCGACCATACAAGAATCCAACTCCCGTAGGTCCATACATTTTATGCGCACTAAAGGCTGCAAAATCAACGTTTAAAGCGTGAAGATCAACTGGAATATGCGGCACTGACTGGCATGCGTCGAGCACAAAAATCGCCCCGACTTCGTGAGCGCGCTTGCAAATCGGCGAAACATCCGTAATAGCGCCAGTAACGTTGCTAATATGCGTAACTGCAACGATTTTCGTGCGCTCGTCAATAATTGTTCGCAAATAATCCGCGTCCGTGCGCACGCGGCCGTCTTCTGTTACGTCAATCCAACGAAGCTCCGCTCCCGTGCGAAGAGCCAGCTCTTGGAATGGCAGCAAAACAGAGTGATGATCTGCGCGAGATACGACTATTACATCGCCTTCTCGAAGAGCAAAATTTTGGCGGAAATCACGCTTAGAAATAACAGAATCGGCAGAATCGGCAGAATCGCTACCAGCCAAATCAGCACTATCTTTTTTGCAAATCCTTGCCTTCGCACTAGCGTTGCCAATAGCAGTTGCAAGAAGATTAAGCGCACCGGTCGCGCCCGGAGTAACAACAATTTCTTCGCGCCCAGCATCCGCGCACGCTCCAACCAGCCGCGCAACTTTCGCACGCGCTTCTTCGAACGCAACCGTGGAAAGCGCCGCCAACTCGTGCGCTCCCCTGTGAACTCCTGCGTTAATTGTTTCGTAAAACTCTTTTTCGGCGTCGATTACAACTTGCGGCTTTTGCGAAGTTGCTGCAGAATCCAAGTAAATCAAGCGTTTTCCGTGCACAGTGTCGTAAAGCGAAGTGCCGTGAACTGTGCGACGCAAAATCGGAAACTGCGAGCGCAAATCGCTAAATTCTCGCATAATATTTTCTTCAGTCACTGTAGTCATATTCTAAGCCGTTAGTTAAGTAGCGCTTAAGCCAGCGCCGACTCGGTTGCACCTTCCGGCAAATACTTGTCGTAGCCTTCTTCTTCCAGCTCGTCCGCAAGCTCCGGCCCTGCAGTCTTCACAAAGTGACCTTGCGCAAAAACGTGCACAATATCCGGCTTAATATACTTGAGGATTCGCGTGTAATGCGTAACCATCATAATGCCCAAACCGGTGTTTTCTTTGGCGCGATTCACGCCTTCCGACACGATTCGAAGCGCGTCAACGTCTAGTCCGGAATCAGTTTCGTCCAAAATTGCAAACTTTGGTTTCAAAAGCTCTAATTGCAAAACTTCCGCGCGCTTCTTTTCGCCGCCAGAAAAGCCTTCGTTTACGGAACGCGACGCAAATTTTGGATCCATTCGAAGCTTTTTCATAGCCTCGCTAAGTTCTTTCACCCAGCTTCTTAAAGATGGAGCTTTTCCTTCGACTTCTGTTTTTGCAGTGCGAAGGAAGTTCGTCATAGACACGCCCGGTACTTCTACTGGGTATTGCATTGCTAGGAATAATCCGGCTTTTGCGCGCTCGTCAGGAGTCATTTTCAAAATATCTTCGCCGTCTAAAAGCACTTGGCCGGAATCGACTTCATACTTTGGGTGACCTGCCAAAGTGTAGGCAAGAGTAGACTTTCCAGATCCGTTAGGACCCATAATTGCGTGCGTTTCGCCAGAATTAACTGTAAGATTTACGCCTTTTAAGATTTGCTTGCGACCTTCTTTTGTTTCTACAGAAGCGTACAAATCCTTAATTTCCAAAGTTGACATAATTTTCTCCTATTCTTCCGTTCTTGCAAGACGGCGCTCAATCGCCTTCATTAAGTGATCAACAATTTCCGGAACGCCAATTTCTTCAATCAGCTCGTTAAAGAATCCGCGCACAACAAGCTTTCGAGCCTCAATCTCACTAATTCCGCGAGACTGCAGGTAGAAAAGCTCTTCGTCGTCAAATCTACCAACCGAACTTGCGTGACCCGCGCCAATAATATTGCCGTTTTCAATTTCCAAATTCGGCTCAGAATCGGCGATTGCGCCAGGAGTGAGCACCAAATTACGGTTCAACTCGTACGAATCTGTGCCAGGAGCTTCCGGCTTAATAAGCGCGTTTCCAACCCAAGTTGAATGCGCGCCCTTTCCTTCCAAAGCGCCCTTGTACACTACTCTGGACTTGCATTCTGGATAATTATGCACAACCATCGTGCGGTGCTCAACATGCTCGCCAGGATCCACAAAATACATGCCGAGCATGTTCAAATCACCCTGCTCGCCACCAAAATCCTGATCCATGCGAATTCGCACAACATCTCCACCAAGAGTGACCATCGTGTGGCGAAGCGAAGCTCCCTCACCAACGTGAATACGCTGATTTCCAACGTGCTTGCTTCCAGAATCCCACTCTTGAATAAATGTAGTAGAAACGTGCGCGTGCTTTCCGAGGATGATTTCCACGCCTTCTGCAAGTTTCGCGATTCCTGTATGTTCGATAATAATATCAGCGTTTACGCGCGGGTCTGCTTCGATTACTAAGTGCAGCGCGTCAAGCATATTAACATTATTACCCTGAATTTTAAGCACGATTGGCTTTTTGATTTCGCCAGATACGTGAAGTACGTGCGCTTGTTTCGCTGCATTCCATGCGACTGCAGCCACGCGATCAGACGGCTTCATGTCGGTATGAGGAGCCTCGTTTTGCGGCTTTACTTGCAAACTTACAGAACCGTCGCCGCCAACGTAAGAATCATCTAATGCAGCTCCACCAACGCCTTCAAGCGTTACTTGAATACTATTAGACGGCTCGAAACGCTCAAAAAACTCGGAAATTCGCTCAACTGGAGTGTATCGCCAATCTTCCTGCTTGCGCGTTGGAATCGCAAAATCTTCCACATTGAACGAGCGCACGGATTTGTCGGCGCTAGAAGGCATTGCAGCAGGAACCGCATACGGATCATTAGGGTCTGCTACAGGAATAGTAATTTCTTTTTCCGTCATTTTATTGCCTAAATTCTTATTTAAATCTTCGCTCATCAGCCAACGGATCCTTCCATTTGCAACTCAACTAAGCGGTTAAGCTCAAGCGCGTACTCCATTGGAAGCTCACGGCTAATCGGCTCCACGAATCCGCGCACAATCATGCCCATAGCCTCTTTTTCTTCAAGTCCGCGGCTCATCAAGTAGAAAAGCTGATCTTCGGAAACCTTGGAAACAGTGGCCTCGTGAGCCATCGAAACGTCATCTTCGCGCACGTCAACATGCGGATAAGTGTCGGACCTGGAAAAATCGTCAACAAGCAAAGCATCGCACACAACCGAAGAACTAGAGCCGCTCGCGCCTTTAATAATCTTCACAAGACCGCGGTAAGCTGAGCGACCGCCGCCGCGCGAAATAGACTTAGCAACAATCGTAGAACTTGTGTGAGGAGCTAAATGAATCATCTTCGCACCAGTATCTTGGTATTGTCCGCGGCCAGCAAAGCTCAAAGACATAGTCTCAGCTTTTGCGTAAGGCTCGGCAAGAATACAAGCAGGATACTTCATAGTAGCTTTGGAGCCGATGTTGCCGTCAACCCACTCCATTGTGCCGCCCTCGCGCACGTAGGCTCGCTGAGTTACCAAGTTGTACACATTATTCGACCAGTTTTGCACTGTTGTGTAACGCACGCGAGCATGCTTTTCTACAACGATTTCAACGTTTGCAGCGTGAAGCGAATCTGTGGAATAAATTGGAGCCGTGCAACCTTCAACGTAATGCACGTAAGAGCCTTCGTCTGCAATAATAAGCGTGCGCTCAAACTGACCCATGTTCGGCGTATTAATGCGGAAGTAAGCTTGAAGCGGAATATCCACGTGCACGCCTTTTGGAACGTACACAAACGAGCCGCCACTCCAAGCCGCGGTGTTAAGAGCAGCAAACTTGTTGTCGTCAACTGGGATCACGGTTGCAAAATACTTTTTTACCAACTCCGGATACTTTTGCACTGCCGTATCCGTATCAACAAAAATCACGCCTTGAGCTGCCAAGTCTTCGCGAATCGAATTGTAAATAACTTCCGACTCGTACTGTGCTGCAACGCCTGAAACTAAGCGCTTTTTCTCCGCTTCCGGAATTCCTAAGCGATCGTAAGTTTTGCGAATATCTTCCGGCAAATCGTCCCAAGTTTTTGCTTGATCGTGAACCGGGCGCACGTAGTATTTAAAATCGTCAGCGTCAAAACCGCTTAAATCCACGCCCCAATCCGGCATCGGCTTTTGCAAAAACGCGCGGTAGCCTTGCAAACGAAGATTTAGCATCCACTCCGGCTCGTTTTTATCGGCAGAAATTGCGCGAACAACCGACTCGTCAATGCCTTTTTTTGCAG
The DNA here is from genome assembly GCF_000263635.1 of Gardnerella greenwoodii 00703Dmash. Lineage (GTDB taxonomy): Bacteria > Actinomycetota > Actinomycetes > Actinomycetales > Bifidobacteriaceae > Bifidobacterium > Bifidobacterium greenwoodii. The sequence goes on along the minus strand of NZ_ADEV01000007.1, from coordinate 92,033 downwards.
CCTCGCCTGCAGCGTCCGAATCGTGCCAGCCGTAATTGTAATCGCCAAATTCAGCAACAATCTGCTCGTCTTGGCGGATTTTCTCTTCGTTTACGCGAGCGCGACCTGCCACATACTGGCTCATTTCAACGTCTGCAGCTTTATTTTTTGCGGGATTTCCATCGCTTGCTGCAACGCTTGTATGACTAATATTGCTAGTATCGCTCATACGCTTATAGCACCTCCATGCATAACGCATTGCTACGCTCTTACCTTCGAGCGCAATCGCAAAAGCTATTCCCCAACGCTACTTTTGCATTCTGTCTAGTCTATTTCCTACATATTCAAGGTTACCGCGTAATGCGATTTCTTGGTATAGCCGTGTTATAAACAAAACGTAATGTTTATCACAATCTAATAAAACAAAAAGCGGTAAAACTTAAGGATCCCAAGTTTTACCGCCTTTTTTACTTAGCTTAAGACTACTTATCTGCCTTGCTATTTTGTGCAGCAGACTGATGTTCCAGCGCCGCTGCTACTAATCCAGCAAACAGAGGATGAGGCTTAGTTGGGCGAGACTTAAACTCTGGATGAGCCTGAGTTGCCACGTAGAATGGGTGAACTTCCTTTGGAAGCTCCACAAACTCAGTCAGATTACCGTCTGGGCTTTGGCCGCTAATACGCAAGCCAGCTTCGCGCAGGCGATCCTTATAAGCTACGTTCACTTCGTAACGGTGACGGTGACGCTCAGTAACATGCGTAGAGCCGTAAAGCTCAGCAACAATCGAGCCTTCTTCAAGAGTTGCAGGGTAAGAGCCGAGTCGCATTGTGTGACCCATATCTCCCTTACCATCCACAATATCTTTCTGCTCTTCCATAGTTGCGATTACTGGATCGCCACAATCCTTTTCGAACTCTGTGGAATTAGCATCCTCAAGACCGAGAACGTGACGAGCGTACTCAATAACCATAGATTGCAAGCCAAGGCAAAGACCAAGCGTTGGCAGACCGTGCTCGCGAGCGTAACGCAAAGCGCCAATCTTACCTTCAATACCGCGAATGCCGAAGCCGCCTGGAATAACCATGCCGTCCATTTGGTCAAGAGCTGCAGCAGCGCCTTCTTGAGTTTCGCACTTGTCTGCAGCAACCCAACGCACGTTCACCTTAGCCCAGTTTGCAAAACCGCCGGCCTTAATAGCTTCGGTAACGGAAAGGTATGCATCTGGCAGATCAATATACTTGCCAACGATTGCAATGTTTAGCTCATGCTTTGGATGATGCACGCGCTCAAGCAAATCTTCCCACTCGTTCCAATCAACATCGTGGAATGGAAGCTCAAGTTCGCGCACAACGTAAGCGTCCAAGCCTTCGTTGAACAAAATCTTCGGAACGTCGTAAATGCTTGGAGCGTCCACGCAGTTTACAACGCCTTCGGCATCAACGTCGCACATAAGCGAAATCTTGTCTTTAATAGCCTGATTAAGCGGACGATCGGAGCGCAAAACAAGTGCGTCTGGAGAAATACCAAGCTGACGAAGCATCATTACAGAATGCTGAGTTGGCTTAGTTTTCAACTCGTGCGCGGCTGCAATATAAGGCACCAAAGAAACGTGCACAAACATGCAGTTTTCTGGGCCTAAATCGCGGCGAACTTCGCGAGCAGCTTCCAAGAATGGCTGGGATTCAATATCTCCAACTGTGCCGCCGATTTCCGTAATAATCACGTCTACATCGTCGGAAGCTTGCGCGCGCATACGCGACTTAATTTCGCCGGTAATATGCGGAATAACCTGCACGCACTGACCCAAATATTCGCCAGCGCGCTCCTTACGAAGCACAGACTGATAAATCTGGCCTGTAGTTACATTCGCTTTTTGACTTAAGAAAACATCAAGGAATCGCTCGTAGTGGCCAATATCAAGATCTGTTTCTGCGCCATCTTCCGTAACATAAACTTCACCATGCTGGAATGGGTTCATTGTACCCGGGTCAACATTGATGTAAGGATCGAGTTTTTGTTGCAAAACGTGAAGGCCGCGGCTTCGCAAAAGTCGTCCTAAAGACGATGCGGTAAGACCTTTTCCGAGGGACGAAACAACGCCACCAGTGACAAAAATATGCTTTGTAATATGCTCCTGAGAGTTACCATGTTTTCTTCTAACCATGGAACTCCATAGTATCTTCGAGCCTCGACTCGGGTGTTGTATTAAAAGCGACTTAAAAAGTTATATTAAGTGCGCAACAGCCTCGAGCGCAAGCTTGTAACCGTACAATCCCATGCCTGTAATAGTGCCGGTTGCAACAGGACTAATCACGCTTATTTTACGGAAGGAATCGCGTGCGGAAGGATTAGAAATATGCACTTCCATTAGAGGCACTCCTGCATCCAAAACCATGTGAGCCGCGTCCGCGAGCGCGTAACTGTAGTGCGTAAAAGCAGCAGGATTCATAACAACTGGCGTGCGAGTATCAGCAGCTTCGTGCATCCAATGAACCATTTGCGCTTCGTCGTCGCTTTGGCGAACTTCTACTTTTAGCCCAAGCTCCTCGGCCCACTTTTCGCAAAGCGAGCGCAAAGTTTCAAAATCTTGACTGCCATAAACGTCTGGCTGACGCACACCAAGACGACCTAAGTTCGGGCCGTTTACTACAAGAACTTTTTTAGGTTGTTGATTTTCCATTATTGCCTCGCAAGGTTAATTATTTTTTATATACGCGCTCAAAAGCCTCTTTAACTGCTTCAATAGGCGGATTGTCAAGATGAATAGGGTTAGAAATACCATCCAAAATTACGAAACGTAGCATGTTGCCGCGCGCTTTTTTGTCGCGATGCATAAGATTAAGCACGCGCTCAAAAGCAGAGTCAGCATCTTCTTCACGCTGCCACGAAGTCGGCAATCCAAGCGAATCTAAAAGCGAATGATGATACTCAACGTCTCCAGCATCCAAATATCCCAAAATTTGCGCAAGCTCGGCCGCAAAAACCATGCCAACAGAAACAGCGTTTCCGTGACGCCAACGGAAGTGTTCAATCTGCTCAATCGCGTGTCCAAGCGTATGCCCATAGTTCAAAAACTCGCGCAAACCCTGCTCTTTTAAGTCGCTCGAAACGTGGTACGCTTTTACTCTAACCGTTCGCTCAATAAGATTCACAATAAGCTCGTGAAGTTCGCTATTATTTTCAAGCTGATCTGCGTTAAACTCGCGCAAAAGCTTAGCATTATTCGAGTCGCTAAGAATTTTCAAAATTTCGCCGTCTAGAATAAAACCAGATTTTGCGACCTCGCCCAAGCCTTCAATAAGAATGTCGTTTGGAAGAGTTGCAAGCGTAGAAGTATCTGCCAAAACGCCGGCTGGAGTGTAGAAGCTGCCGACCAAATTCTTTCCAGCATCCGTGTTAATACCAGTTTTTCCGCCTGTTGACGCGTCAACCATTGCAAGAAGCGAAGTTGGGCAGTTTACGTAACGAATTCCGCGCATCCAAGTTGCAGCAACAAAGCCGGCAACATCCGTAGCTGCTCCTCCGCCTAAGCCAACAATTGCGTCGGAACGAGTAAAACCAGCTTCACCCAGTCTAGCCCAAATTCCGCTCGCAACTTGAATAGTTTTCCCGGCTTCAGCATCCGGCACAAGTATGTCTAAAACTTCGTAGCCTGCTTGGCGCAAAATTGCGCGAGCTTTGTCGCTGTGGCGCTGAACCGGCTGCGTGTGCACAAGAGCCACTCGAACAGGCTTTTGCGTTAACATTTGCGGCAAAAGTTGCATGGCTCCCTCGCCAATTCGCACGTCGTACGGCTCTATTGCTTCGCTTGTAACATGCACTATGCGTTGCATAATCATGCTCCTTAACTTTTCTGCAGCCATATACGGATTTGAACCTTTTGTTGGCATGTGAATATTTGATACTGCCTTAAAAATTGGGTCTCGCTGCTCAAATAATTCCATCCAACGCTTTTGAGCGTCTTGACCGATTAGCATAGGGCGATTATTGCTCCAACCTGCGCGCTCAATAGCATCGTTTGCATTGGTTTGCAAATACACTACGCGACCGCCAAGATTCATGTATTCTTTAAGAACTTCCTGCGTTTCTTTGCGAACAGGAGCGCCGCCGCCAAGAGAAACAATGCCGCAATCAGCCTGATTTTCTAAAATTACGTTTTTAACTATTCTGGCTTCTATATCTCGGAAGGATTCCTGACCAAACTGCTCAAAATATTGAGTAATTGGCATATTAATTTCGCGCTCAATCATGTCGTCTGTATCGTAAAAAGGCAGATTCATAAGATGCGCAACTTCGCGGCCAACGCGCGTTTTTCCGGCGGCAGGCATGCCGATTATGACGACCAGCGGAATTTTAGTGCTGCTCATTTCATATTCTCCGGCCAGGAAGCTAGGTAAGACTCTACATTTCGGCGCGTTTCTTGCAAAGAATCTCCACCAAACTTTTCCAAAGCATACTTTGCCAAAGTAAGCCTTACCATTGCTTCTGCAACTACGGAAGCCGCTGGAACAGCAGTAAAATCGGATCGCTGGTTAATAGCTTGAGCCGGCTCTCCAGTTAGCACGTCTACAGTTCGCAAAGCGCGCGGAATAGAAGGAATTGGCTTCATTGCGGCACGCACGCGAATAATTTCGCCGTTTGACATACCGCCTTCAATACCCCCCGCACGATTAGTTAGGCGGGTGATTTTGCCATTTTCGTCTGTTACGATTTCGTCGTGCGCGGCCGAGCCTGGGCAATCTGCTTCTGCAAAACCGTCGCCAATTTCCACGCCTTTAATCGCCTGAATTCCCATAAGCGCAGCCGCTAAAGCAGCATCCAAACGGCGATCCGACTCAACGTATGTTCCAACTCCAGCAGGCATACCGTATGCAAGTACTTCTACTACTCCACCTAAAGTATCTGCATTCGCTTTTGCTTCGTCAATGCGAGCCATCATGTGAGATTCGGCGTCTTTATCGAGAGTGCGAACTGGAGAAGCGTCCAAAGCAGCAACATCGTCAGGTGTTGGTAAAGCTAAACTTTTGTTAGCGTAAACGCCACCGATTCCAACAACGTGCGCAACAGTGCGCACACCCAACGCCTGCTGCAAAAACGCATCAGCAATAGCACCCAAAGCAACGCGCGAAGCTGTTTCCCTAGCGCTAGAGCGCTCCAAAACTTCGCGAGCATCATTAAAACCGTATTTGCGCATGCCAGTTAAATCCGCATGCCCAGGGCGCGGCCTAGAAAGTGGCGCGTTTCGACCAACTTTCTCAATCTCATGATCCAAAGGATCTGCGCTCATTACTTCCGCCCACTTTGGCCACTCTGTATTCGCGATTTCTACAGCAATTGGAGAGCCAAGCGTTACTCCGTGGCGAACGCCGGTTAAAAGACGCACTTTGTCTTGCTCGAACTTCATGCGAGCGCCACGGCCGTATCCAAGACGACGGCGCGCAAGAGCCGCAACAACATCGCTACTAGTAATGCGCACGCCAGCAGGCAAACCTTCAATCATGGCAACTAATGCTTCACCATGCGACTCCCCTGCAGTTTGCCATCTAAGCATGCCATTCTCCATTCTCAACTAATTTACGTGTCTAAATACTTACTCTACTAAGCACCAAGTATTGAGTGGGTTGTTATTGACAGCAATGCTGCGATTATGGCTGATATTGCTTCTACTGGCACGAATGGTACTGATGCGTTGGCTGGCATGCGGATTTTGCAGTAAATTTTCCATGCTAAAAGCCAAAGTAGGCCAACTACTCCAACTAAAGCAAACCAGTAAATTAAAGAGTCGAAGCCGAATAATACCAATGCTTGTGCAATCATTGACGCACTCGTAACATCTCCGAAGCCAACGGAATTTGTTGGAGCGAGTTTTCGCATAATCCAATAAATTACAAAAACAAATACGCAAGAAATACAGCCTAAAATAAGCACGCTAATATTTCCAAACAAAATAATCGAATATATAAGATTCGCAAAAGATTGAAAAATTAGCGCAACAACAACCCAAAGTCTTGGAACTACGCGACTTCTTATATCCGTTACGCAAACTGAAATTAAGCACACAAGCGTTGGTAGCGCCGATATTATCGTAATAATTAATTGCCTCATTAAAGCAAATTACGAAAACTTATAAAACTTTTGCAACCTAAACGCATCCATGTGGTTAAAACCCTCCAAACGCCGGAAACTCCTCTCGCGTTTGGAGCAAATAGCACTCCATAACCCTCCAAACGTGGGAAACTCCTCTCACGTTTGGAGCGCCACGGCAATCAAAAATAAGCTTAGTTTAGTTGCCTTCAGGATTGTTGCGCTTGTACTCGTCGCGGAATTTCAAAAAGTCGTCTTTGTTATCCGCAAACTTCGTCTCACCAGTCTTCAAATTAGTGGTGACGAAGTAAAGCCACGGACCGTCTTGAGGCTTAATAGTGGCAAGAAGAGCGTTGTCTCCAGCAATACCAATAGGCGTAGGAGTCAAACCCTTGTGAATGCGAGTATTGTAAGGATTATTTGGATTGTCTAGCATTGATTGCGTGAGCTTTATAGGCTTTACTCCCGCTCCGTAACCAATTGTAGAGTCCATTCCAAGAGGCATATCTTTTGCCAAACGGTTTAGTATTACGCGCACAACTTTGCCGTAATATTCGCGATTATTCACTTCAGCTTCGGCAATTGAGGCCATAATTAAAGCTTTTTCGCGATCTTCGCCTTTAGGAATACCGAGAGAGTCGAGCTTAGCAATACGCTTTTTTACCATTGCGGAAAGAATATCTTCCGCGCTTTTCATAGATCTTACGTTATAAACTCCAGGCTCTAGCCAGCCTTCGATGCTTCCTTTAGCTTCTGGAGGCAAAATTCCAGCTCCCCCATCTGCTAAAGCTGCTTTAAACTTATCCATGCTTATTCCAGATAAGCTTGAAGCGCGCTGCAAAACTTCAGTAGCGTGGTCTCCTGCACGAACTTCTAGGAAGCCACCTGCTTTAGTTTGGTCGGAAAGAATATTAACCACGTCAATAGCAGCCATATGCTTTTTAAGAGAGTAAACTCCCGGGTACAGGATTTTATTATTCGCAGCAACCGCAGAAGTAAAAGCTGATTGAGATTTAACAACATTTGCCTTAACTAATTTGTTGGCAACGCTAATAGCTCCCTCGCCGGTGTCAATAGTAAACTCAACCGTTCCAAAGCCTGGGCCTGGCCAGTCTGCAACAGACTCGCTATTTTGAGATAATTTCCACGCGCGAACCGCACTGTATCCAAAATATCCAACAACAGCTAATACGAATACGAGCAGAATAGCTAAAACGACTTTTGCTCTACGCCTGCGTTTTTTTGCTTCAAGACGAGCTTTAGCACGTTTTCTGGAGCTAACAGTCGAAGACTTGTCTTTAGAATTAGATGATTCTGACGACGGCTCGCCATCATGCTCAGTCCACTTTGCATGTTTGTCAAAAAATTCATCAAAATTGTCAGACACGCTATTCTCCTCTTCGCTATTTCTGCTTTTACTCGATTTTCAAAACTACTCTGCATTATTTGCGTCAAGCGCAGACTGCAAAATCAATACTGCCGACTGCTGATCTACCATAGGGCGATGCTTTTTAGTAGAAAAATCAGCTTGTAGCAACTGTCGGTGGGCGCTAACTGTTGTTAAACGCTCATCCTTCCAAACAATATCAGGTATGTAAGAAAGCGTCCAATCTCCAACATTTTTCGCTAATTCAATGCGTTTAGCTAAATTTTTCCCCCACCGACGCGCTTTTTTCGCAGATTTTCCTTCAGAACCGTCTAATTGAAGAGGCAAGCCAATTACAACACGTTTAACTTGATTTTCTTCTATTAGATTCATGACTTCGTCAATAGCTCTAAAGGAATCTCCAAAAACTTGCACATTTCCGATTGGATGCGCAAAAGTGAGCTCAGGGTCGGAAAGTGCAAGTCCGACCCTGGCATCACCTAAATCAATACCTAACCACACCATGAATTTTGTGCTGCTTTTGGTAAAGATTTTTAAATTTTAAGCAGGAAGCTACGCGGCTCAGGCGAGCTCAGCCACTTGCGCTTTTACAGCTTCCAACGCTTCGTCAATCTTAGAAGCGTCTGTGCCGCCGCCCTGAGCGAAGTCTGGCTTGCCGCCGCCACCGCCGCCAAGAACCTTGGAAGCAGTGCGAACCAAGTCACCAGCCTTAGCACCAAGGCCACGAGCAGCCTCGTTAGTTGCAACTGCAACCATTGGCTTATCGTCCTCGTTTACGCCGCTCAAAACTACTACTGCAGGAAGGTCCTCACCTAGGCGAGAGCGAACGTCAAGAACAGTCTTACGAAGAGTTTCAAACGATCCGAAGTTTCCAACGTTCTTAACAGCCAACTTAACGCTTCCGGCACTAGCTTTAGCGGACTCAATCAAAGCTGGAACAGAATCTGCAAGCTGAGACTCGTAAACGGCTGCAAGCTTACGATCAGAATCCTTCATCTTGCTAAGCAAAGATTCCAAACGTTCAGCCAACTCATCTGGGCGAGCATTAACCATGTCTGCAAGTTGAGCCACCAAAGTGTGCTCGCGAGCGCCATACTCGTATGCTGCCTCGCCGCAAAGAGCGTCAATACGGCGAACGCCAGAGCCAATAGAAGACTCGGAAAGAATAGTTACCATACCAATCTTTCCGGTGCTCTTAGCGTGAGTACCGCCGCAAAGCTCGCGGCTCCAACCGTCGCCGATTTCAACCACGCGCACAACGTCACCGTACTTTTCGCCGAACAAGTGCATTGCTCCAAGCTTAAAAGCGTCGTCGATTGGCATTTCCTTAGGAACAACCTGCAAATCGTCGCGAATACGCTCGTTTACGCGAGCTTCCACGCGGGAAAGCGCATCCTTTTCAACAGCCTTTGGCCACTGGAAGTCGAAGCGCAAACGATCTGGATCAACCACAGAACCGCGCTGAGTTGCCTGAGGACCAAGCTCTTCACGCAAAGCCTTGTGAAGAGTGTGGGTAGCAGTGTGAGAACGTGCCAAAGCAGCCCTGCGAACCTGGTCAATATTCGTGTTTACAGGAGCACCAACGCTAAGCGTTCCTTCAGTCAAACGGCAGCTGTGCACAATCAAATCCTTGATCGGACGCTGAACGTCGTCAACTTCCAAAATTGCGCCGTCGTCGGAAATAATCTCGCCCTGATCTGCAATCTGGCCGCCGCGCTCAGCATAGAATGGCGTGCGGTCGAGAATAATCTCAACGTTTGCAGGAGCAGTAACGCTTTTAACAGAGCCTTTACCTGCTTCAACAATTGCCAAAACGTTAGAACGGCTTGAGAAGTCTGTGTAACCGAGGAAGTCGATTGGCTTTTCAAGCGCCTTCTTAATATCGTCGTAAACGCTAACGTCCACGTTGTGACGCTTCTTCAAAGCGTCAGCGCGAGCGCGACCTTTCTGCTCGCTCATAAGCTCGCGGAACTTAGCCTCGTCAACCTTAACGCCCTGCTCGGCTGCCATCTCAAGAGTAAGCTCAATTGGGAAGCCGTAAGTATCGTGCAAAGTAAACGCGTCTGAGCCGCCAACCATAGGGTCGTCCTTTTTCTCTTTCTTAGCTTTTTCAACAGCCAAGTCGAGAATAGTCGTGCCCTTTTCAAGAGTCCTACGGAAAGCATCTTCCTCACCGTAGGCGGCTTCACTAACCTCGTGGAAAGTATCGTTAAGCTCTGGATAGCTTGGTTCCATTGCAGACTTAGATACTGGGAACAAGGTTGGAAGAACTGGATCTTGCACGCCAAGCATACGCATTGCGCGAACAGTTCTACGAAGAAGACGACGAAGCACGTAGCCGCGACCAACGTTACTTGGGCGCACGCCATCGCTCATAATCATCAAAGCGGAACGCACGTGATCTGCTACAACGCGGAAACGCACGTCAGCATCGTTATTATCGCCGTACTTTACGCCACTAAGCTTTTCTGCAGCTTCAATAACTGGGTAAACTTCGTCAGTTTCGTAAATATTTTCCTTACCTTGCATAAGGTAAGCCAAGCGCTCCAAACCAGCGCCGGTATCAATATTCTTCTGATCAAGCTCGCCAGCAATATGCAAATCAGTTTTAGACTTGACGTTATCAACCTGGTAGTTTTCAAAAACCAAATCCCAAATCTCAATAAAACGAGATTCGTCGGCAGCAGGGCCACCGTCGCGACCATATTTAGGGCCACGATCAACGTAAATTTCGGAGCATGGGCCGCCAGGACCAGGGCCGCCGGTAGTCCAGAAGTTATCTTCCATGCCGAAAACTTGCATGTGTTCTGGATCAAAGCCCTCGTTCTTCCAAATTGCGCGAGCCTCGTCGTCATCAGTGTAAGTAGTAACCCAAAGCTTTTCAGGATCGAAACCGTAGCCGCCCTTATCTTGTGGACTAGTTAAAAGCTCCCAAGCGTAGTGGATTGCTTCTTCCTTAAAGTAATCACCGAAGGAGAAGTTACCAACCATTTGGAAGAAGGTTCCGTGACGAGTAGTCTTACCAACTTCGTCAATATCAAGAGTGCGCACGCACTTTTGGTTCGAAGCCATACGTCGAGAAGGAGGCGTCTGCTCACCAAGCAAATAAGGAATAAACGGCACCATGCCGGCAATAGTAAAAAGCGTCGTTGGGTTCGGCGAAATTAGGGATGCCGAAGGAACGACCATATGACCATTTTTAGCAAAATAGTCAAGATAACGCTTTGCAATTTCTGCTGTGCGCATACGTACGAACTCCTTGTGTAATTTTTAGCAAGATCTTGTCATGCAAACATTCAATATAGTACTTCAACACTTAACTTAAACAAACTTTTTCGACTAGCATTTTAGTAAAAACGCAAGTCTAACTAGCAAAAGATTAGTTAAAAATCCTCATGACGACTGTGAGCATAACGAGAATTAAGCTCGTCCTCATGCTTTTTACGACTTTCATTAAAATCTTTAAACAATCCCAATATTGTGCTTAAAGTAATATTTTCCGGCTCTTTACTAAACACAAATTTGCGAGCAGTATCCGGCATTTTGGCTTTTACGTAGGCACGCGCTTTTGTTACAGCAAGCACACCAATTACAATGCCAACACACATCCAAAATAAGCGCTTGAACATTACTCCCCCTTGCTTGCAGCGCTATTGCTTGCAGTACTATTGCTTGCAGAGCTATTAGAAGATTCTTTTGCAGCGTGACGGCCAGTAGAATGAGAATCGGTCGGAACAGTAGGATTATTAAAGAAAGAAGCAACCGTGTCTTTTAGCGCGTAGCCGGCAGCCGCAACCTTAACAATAGGTTTTCCAAGGAAAGCACCATACAAATCAGTAAGAGCACCAATATTTGTAACAGTTGTGCGCGTAGCACCTGAAACAGCGTTCACATCGTCAAGAGTCTTATTAACTTGCTTAATCGTCGTAACAGACTCATCAATTGCAGGCATCGCATGCTCACCCGACTCTTTGACAGTTTTCGCAATCTGATCGAACAACTTGCCCAATCTAATTAGCGGATAAATCAAAAAACCCGAAAGCACAGTAAACGCAATCGCGGCAATAAGAGCAGCTATGTCTCCAACGCTCATCGTAACCTCTTTCTGTACCATTTTTGCTTAAGACTTCACCACGCTGAAAGCTAATACAACAGCAAATCAGACTACAGTTAAAACCATTCGCAATGACTTAAGACTAACGAACGGTAACGACGCATACGTTAAGAAAGCTGCAGCAAAAATCTACTCGTTGTAGCCTCGAATAGTAATAGCGTTATCAATAGGTTTAGTAGTGTCAAAATCTAGCCTAGTTACGCTTCCATTTTCCGGACGCTCGCTTAAATCGTAACCAGCAGGTGCAAAACGGTGCATAAGACTTAAAAGCGTATTTCCGTGCGAAATCTGCAACACGTTATCGCCATCTTTAAGCGAAGAATTTGAGGCGATAAGCTTAAAACCGTCTTCTACTCGAGTCCAATACTCAATATCCGACTCGGCATCGTGGAAAGGATCAGCCTCTTTAAGCATGTCGCGCGTGGCTGCAAGACCAAACTTTTCAACGATTTCGTTGTAGGTGTGCGCTCCGTTCGGCGCTCCCGCAGCCCACCAAGCCATTTGCATATCTTGGCCTTCAAAATAGCCGTAGCATTGCTCGCGAAAATGCATATCGCTTACAAGCTTTGGACGCGCGTTACCAGCGGCTTCGTTTGCGTCGAGAATACGTTGAGCCGTGATTTGCGCACGCGTAGTATCCGAACAGTAAGCTGCAGCAAAAGTAATATTTTCTAGCTTTTTTGCAGCCTTGTCCGCATCCTTCAAACCTTTTTCGGTAAGCGGAGAATTTGACCAGCCTTGCAGACGATTGTAACGATTAAATAGCGTCTGACCGTGACGCACTAAATAAAGATGCAGCAACATAGCTCCATTATTACACTACGATGTACATAAGCGTCAAAAGTTGCGCGACAACAAATGCCGGAGAATTTCCCCGCGTTTGGAGCAATACGACAGACCAAACCCTCCAAACGCGAGATTGATTCCCCACGTTTGGAGCGCCAAACAACCCCAAACCCTCCAAACGCGAGATTGATTCCCCGCGTTTGGAGCGCCAAACAACTCCAAACCCTACAAACGCCGGAGAAAAACACGGCAAATGTTCCATAAAACGCATTGACCCCTGCCACGCGAATGCGCAACAGGGGTCAAGCGGTATGTCCTTAAGAATTAAATCGGCGAATTAACGAGCGTAGTATTCGACGACGTACTGAATGTTGACTTCAACTGGAATCTGATCGACTTCCGGCTTACGAGTCAAAGTAGCCTTCAAAGAGGCAAGATTCACATCGAGATAACCAGGAACTGCTGGCAAAACGTCGCGATGAACGCCTTCTGCAGCCATCTGGAATGGAACCATGGTCTGGCTCTTGGCACGAACCTGAATGGTCTGGCCTGGCTTGACACGGTAAGATGGGCGATCAACAAGATTGCCATCAACCAAAATATGACGATGTACAACAAACTGACGAGCCTGGGCAGTGGTGCGAGCAAAGCCTGCGCGCAAAACCAAAGCATCAAGACGAGTTTCCAAATCGGTGAGCATTGCGTCACCGGTCTGGCCTGCAGTGTGCGTACCCTTCTCGTAAGCAGCGCGAAGCTGCTTTTCGGAGATGCCGTACTGAGCGCGAAGACGCTGCTTCTCGCGAAGACGTACTGCGTAATCGGACTCGGTGCGACGACGAGTGCGGCCGTGCTCACCTGGAGCATATGGGCGCTTCTCGAAGATACGCTGAGCCTTTGGGGTCAAAGCGATGCCGAGGGCGCGAGAAAGACGCACCTGACGGCGAGAACGCTGAATATTAGTCATAACTAATCCTTTAATTCTGTCGTTATCTGAACGGAACGTGAGCCAAACTTTTAAGCATTCGTTAAAATACTTAAAAATTACTCACGCTGAGCCGGCCTCTCCAGTGCTTCTTCGTGCTAACACACGAACGCGTAAGTATTAAAACGTTGAAATAACGCCATAACTACCGCGCGCCGACCCACTGATGGGCTAAGGCTCCAGATGATGCTTACACAAAATAGGCATCGTTTCTAATTCTACACACCACTAAGAATAAATTAGCGAAGGGAGCCAGCATCCATTGTGTAAGTGCAATCCGCGCTTCGAGCAGCTTCAGAATCGTGCGTTACCATAAGAACCGCAGCACCAAGATTTGCAGCCTCACGCAACATTTCCACCACTATTAGAGTGTGCTCTGGATCTAAATCTCCAGTAGGCTCGTCCAAAAGCAGCAGCTTCGGATTGTTTATTAGCGCGCGCACAATCATCACTCTGCGCATCTCGCCGCCGGAAAGCTCCTTTGGGTAGCACCACAGCAAATCTTCAATATGCAGGCGTTTGCAAAAATCAAGAGCGCGATTTGAGTAGTAATCTTGAACGTCTTTGCTACTTTTTACTTCGCTACTTTTTACTTCGCCACTTTTTACTTCGCTACTTTTTACTTCGCTACTTTTAGCAATCTGCACGGGCAAAAGAATATTGTCATACACAGTAAGATTCGGCAAAAGCGTTTGCGATTGCGTAACAAAACCTATATTTTGCGCGCGCAATCTAGATACTTCACCATCGCTAAATTCAGGCGCGGAAATCTCCTTGCCTAAAACCGTTACACTTCCGTGAGTTGGCTTAAGCAATCCGGCAATCAAATTCAATAAAGTAGATTTTCCGTTGCCTGATTTTCCAACAATTGCAACAAAATCGCCACTATTTAGCGAAAAACTTACGTTATTTACCGCAGAGAATCTGTGCTTTCGTCGCATAAACTCTCTAGTTACGCGAGTAAGATTCAGCACTGAAACAGGCGATTTTTCGCTATTTAATACCGTTTTTTCGCACATCTAATCACTCCCCTGCTCGAAGAGTCAAATACGTTTCACGCATTGCAATACGCCATGTTGTAATCGCCGAAGCCGCAACAACCGAAAGCAGTGAAAGAACTATGCTAACAGCCATCAAAGCTATTACAGGAAGTGCCGTAACTTCCAAATACGGAAGCTGCAATTGTGAGGAAATAAGCGAACTATAAGGGAAGATTATAAGACTTGCAGACGCAACTCCAATAACTCCCCCCGCAAAACCAAGTATTGCAGATTCGCGCGTAGCCACGCCCAAAAGCATTTTTCGCGTAAAACCAAGTATGCGAAGAGAAGCAAACTCTTTTTTGCGCTCATTTAGCGAAGTTGCAAAAACAACAATCAGCACAAGCAATCCAACAATCCAACATGCGGAAATTATAAAAGTAAGCGAACGCGTAAAAACGCCAAGATTAGCCTGAGTTGTTGCGGTAATTCCTCCCGGGAAAACTATGCCAATGCTAGAAAGCCCAGTTGTTTTTTTAATATTTTGCGCAACTTGTTTGGCACTATAACCTTTGCGTACCTTCACTAAAACTGCAGAAATTGCTTTTTTTGCGTACTCTTTTGGAATGGCAGTATGATGCACTTTTGTAGAATACTCAACTACTTGCGGCACGCTTTCGCGGCGCACAAACACTGAATTATCAATGCTTGTGCCAGTTTTTGCAAGCTGAGCTACAACCGGCCATTGGTGACCAAAAAGCCGAACCGTATTCTTGTAGGAAACTAGTACGTTTGCTCCAGCAATCATTTCGCCTTTATGCAAAGTCTTTTTATGCTGCGAATAAATCCAAGGGCCTATAACAAAATCGGAATCCGGATCAAAACCAATAATCTGCAGCTTTTCCGCGCAGCATCCTGCAGAAAGTGAGGAAATGTAAGTTTGAGCGCTCGCCTTTTGAACGCCGGGCGAACGTCTAACTAAATCCTCAATATTATTGGTGAAGTAAAAAGTACTTGATCCGCCATTAGTAAGTAGCGCTTCGGCTTTAGTATGCGTGCCGTTTGGAATAACCATAATGTCGGCTCCCATACGGGCGCGCATACTGTTTAAGCCTTGCGCAAGATTCATAGAAATAAGCGAGCCGCCGAAAAATATGGCAGATAAGCACGCTGCAGCTACCAGCAATGCGGCAGTTCTAAGCGGCTTTCGTTTAAGATTTTCCAGCGGCAAACGCTTTAGCGTAATAGTGCGCATAATTTTTGCTTTATTAAGCTGTTCTACAAGCTATGCTATTAGCTATTAGTCTTCTTTGCTATCCAAATACACGGAAATAGCTGCGAACACCAATGCGAGCACAGAAAGAACAATCAGCGTTGGGCGCGTAACAGATGCGCAATGCATCATTGGGCTCTTGCAAACGCCAATAAGGAATGTTGGAACCGCAATCATAAGCAAAGAATTCACGATTACAGCAATGCTCAAACCGATGCGAACATTTTCTTTAACAAAAAGCGCAACAATTCCGAGAACTGCAATAACTATGCCAATTCCAAGAGCAGCGCGACCAGTGTAGTAGCATGCCATATGCATTCCGCCTTCAGTTTGGCAAACTTTTGCGAAAGTTAGCGGAGCAATAGCAATCAATATGCCCAAAATAATAGATGGAATTGATGCGAATAATTTGTTTTTCATAATTGATACCTCATAAATGTATATTATTTATTTTTTGTGTTGCATTTTCCTTAATACAACACGCTTCTCGGCGCCCACACCTTCAAGCGCCACGTCCCTGCTAAAAAATATCTTACCTTGAACCGCATAAAACGAAATTTTACAATTTTTCGATTGGAGCGACTCGAAGCATTAAGCGCTTTACGCCGTCAGAACCAAAATCAACTGTAATAATTGAGTTTCTGCCCTTATCTTGAGTTGCAAGAACAGTTCCTAAACCGTAAGTGTCGTGCGTAATTTTGTCTCCAACTTGGAAATCTTGAATATTGAGATTGTTGTCTTTGTCTACTACTGAGGAAGATGAGCCAAGTTTTGTCTCCCTTGTTGACGACGCGGATTTTGCGGTGATTTTGCGCGTTTTTACAGCGCTTGACTTAGACCAATTCGATTTAGAATAAGACGAACCGTAGGATTTAGAACCGTAAGAAGAGCCGGATCCGTAGGAAGAGCCGTAAGATTTGCCGGAGCCGTAAGATTTAGATCCATACGATTTGCTGGAACCATACGACCTAGATCCATAAGATTTAGATCCGTAAGAGCTTCCGCCGTAAGTTGTTTTTTCGCCAAAAGCATCGCTGTAATCGTCATCCCAGCCGCCAAAATCACTGTCGAAATCACCATCGAAATCACTGCCAAAACTGCCTCCGCGCGCACGCGAGCCACCCCAACGAGTAACATCAGCCTCTTTGCGCTTCCAATCAATCAAATCATCTGGAATCTCATCCAAAAACTGGCTCGGAAGCATATCTTGAGCCTGACCCCACTGCGCACGAACAGCAGCACGCGTCACATACAAACGCTGCTTAGCACGCGTAATTCCAACATAAGCAAGTCGGCGCTCCTCGCAAAGCTCGCCATCGTCTTCCAAAGCGCGCGCATGCGGAAAAGTACCCTGCTCCATGCCTGTTAAGAACACAACCGGATACTCCAAGCCCTTAGCTGTGTGAAGCGTCATCAAGGTAACTTTGCCAGTGTCCTCATTTTCGTCCGGCAACTGATCCGAATCCGCCACAAGAGCCGTCGTTTCAAGGAAACCAGCCACGCTGGCATCCGGCGTATTCTGCTCATACTCGGCCGCAACCGACTGCAATTGCGACAAATTATCCACGCGCGAAGCATCCTGCGGATCTTCCGAACGCTGCAAATCTTCCAGCAAACCGCTGTCTTTTAAAATGCTGTCAATAACTTTTGAAGGCTTCGAATCGTTATCTTGCATGCACGTCATCAAATTGTGCATAAGATCTCGAAACTCTTTAAGCTTTGCTTCAGTGCGAGTTGGCATGCCTTCGATTGACTCCAAATGCTCCAAAGCTTGCCAGAAGCTCACTCCCTGAGTTTGCGCATACAAGGTAAGTAAAGATTCTGCGCGAGGCCCCAGTCCGCGCTTTGGAACGTTCAAAATTCGGCGCATATTCACGTCGTCGTCCGGATTTGCCATGGACTGCAAATACGCGAGCGCATCCTTTACTTCGCGGCGCTCATAAAACTTTGTGCCGCCAACCAGCTGATACGGCAAGCCCGCCTTAACAAGCGCATCTTCCAGCGAACGCGACTGCGCATTTGCGCGGTACATAATTGCAATATCCGAGTAGGAAACGCCTTCCTCGCCAGCTAATCGCGCTATTTCCCCAGCAATCCAAGCCGCTTCCTGCTGAGCGCTGTCTGCAGCGTAGCCGCAAATTGGAGCACCCTGGCCTAAAGCCGTCCACAATTTTTTAGGCTTACGGCCCTGATTATGCGAAATAACAGCGTTTGCAGCGTCCAAAATAGTTTGCGTAGAGCGATAGTTTTGCTCAAGCATAATAGTCGTTGCGTTCGGGAAATCTTTTTCAAAGTCTTGAATATTGCGAATATCTGCGCCGCGGAAAGCGTAAATTGACTGGTCGGAGTCGCCGACGACGGTGATTGATGCAGGAGGATCAACGGATTGTGATTGCTGCTGCAACTGCTGCGACTGATGTACCGCATTTGCGTTACTTTGCTTTACATCCACTCCCGCAAGCTCTCGAACAAGCTCATACTGCGCGTGATTAGTATCCTGATACTCGTCAACCAAAATATAGCGGAACTTGTGACGGTAGTATTTAGCAACTTCCGGAGCTTCTCGCATAAGCTGCACGGTTCGCATAATCAAATCGTCAAAATCAACAGCATTAGCCTGAGCCAAACGATGCTGATATTCCGCATAAATCGAAGCATACACGGCCTCAGCATTCCCAGCGTGCGCAATCTGCTGACCCAAAACGCCCGGCTTGTAATCGTTGGCATACATGTCTAGCTGCTCTCGCCAACCAATCAAACTATTCTTGCAATCCGAAATCTTCGCCAAAATATTTCGCGGAGTAAAGCGCTTAATATCAACGTTAAGCTCGGTTGCAATCATTTTTACTAAACGCTCACAATCGGCAGTATCGTAAATAGAAAATCCCTGTTTTAAGCCAATACTTTGACCCGACCTGCGAAGTATTTTCACACATGCGGAATGGAAAGTCGAAACCCACATTGTATTTGCTTCGCTTCCAATAAGACTGCTTAAACGTTCGCGCATTTCGGCTGCGGCTTTGTTGGTAAAAGTGATTGCTAAAATTTGGCTTGGCCACGCGCCTTTTTGGCTTAAAATCCAGGCGATTCTGCGCGTAAGAACTCGTGTTTTGCCACTACCCGCGCCTGCGCCAATAAGAAGAGCCGGGCCGTCGTACTGCACGGCTTTAGATTGCTGCGGATTTAAGCCTTCGAGTAAAGATTTTTTAATTACGCACATATTTAATCAGGTTTACCACATACTGCAGTCGTTTTTGCGCGATTTGTGTCACACGTTTGGGTATGCTTGAGCGTACTGCAATTTAATAAGCAAGTGCAATCTGCAAATGTAATCGGCAATGCAATCTGCTGTAATTGCAATGTACTTGCAATATAAGTTACGCAAGAAGGGGAACATCGTGCAAGAACTGGAAGAACGCATCCTAAAAGACGGTATTGTAAAACCTGGAAACGTTTTGAAAGTAGACGCTTTTTTGAACCATCAGTGCGATGTTGAGCTGTTTGACCACATGGGAGCCGCGTGGGCTGAGCATTTTCGCGATGCTGGCATTAATAAGATTCTTACGATTGAAGCTTCCGGCATTGGTATTGCTTGCGTTGCTGCACGTCACTTTGGAAATATTCCCGTGGTTTTTGCCAAGAAAGCACAGTCGATTAACCTCGATGGCGACCAATACGTTTCCACCGTATTTTCCTTTACAAAGCAGCGCGAGTTTCCGGTAATTGTGTCTCGCAAGTATTTAAGTGCGGAAGATCGCGTGCTTATTTTGGATGATTTTTTGGCTAACGGCAAGGCTTTGCAAGGTTTGATTGATATTTGCGACCACGCTGGAGCTACGGTTGCAGGAATTGGCATTGCGATTGAAAAGGGATTCCAAGGCGGTGGCGACGCGCTTAGAGAAGCCGGGTACGACTTGGATTCGCTGGCGATTGTTGATGCGATGGATGCTGTTGACGGCTCAATTTCGTTCCGTAAGTAAATAGTGTGCGTATTTAGACGCGCAAACTCACTGAAGTAAGTTTAATTGTGAAAAAACCGAGAAGAATTTTTTGAGACTCTCGATTTTGCTCAAGAATACGATAAAGTAGTCCGGTTGGTATGTTGCAATACAGATGCAACAAACAATTGATTAGGTGGCTAAACATATGACTGAAGTGGTGATTGCAAGCGCTGTACGCACGCCTATTGGCAAATTCGGCGGCAGCTTATCTTCGCTTTCCTCAGTTGATTTAGGAACGATTGCCGCAAAAGCCGCAATCGAACGCGCAGGTCTTAATGCTCAAGACGTAGATCAAGCCATTTTCGGCAACGTTTTGCAAGCTGGCAGCGGTCAGAACGTAGCTCGCCAAATCGCATTGCGCGCAGGACTCGACACTTCCAGTTGCGCAATGACTATTAACGAAGTATGCGGATCCGGCTTAAAAGCAGTGCGCTTGGCACAATCTGCAATCGTTATGGGGGACGCGCAAGTTGTTGTTGCAGGCGGCACAGAAAGCATGAGCAACGTGCCATTTTACGCAACTAACTCGCGATTTAGCGGTCATCGCTATGGAAACTTTTCGCTTATTGACGGCCTACAGCGCGACGGCTTAAACGACGCTTTTACAGGCGACGCAATGGGCGTTACTGCGGAAAATGTTGCCGCAAAATTTGGTATTACTCGTGAAGCTCAAGATATTTTTGCGCTTAAATCTCACCAAAAAGCTGTTGCAGCTATTAAACGAGGTGATTTTGACTCCGAAATTGTGCCAGTAACGCTTGCAGACGGAACTGTTGTAGCGCGAGACGAACATCCTCGCGAAGACACGTCTTTAGAGCAGTTGTCTAAATTGCGCACGCTGTTTAAAGCGTCGGAAGAAAATGCAGGCGCAGAGCACGAAGTTAGCGAGCGCGAATCTACCGTAACTGCCGGAAACGCAAGCGGAATCAACGACGGAGCTGCAGCCTTAGTACTTATGAGCAAAGATTACGCGCAAGAGCACGGAATCGAATATATTGCGCAAATTGTGGGATTTGCAGAAGGCGGAATCGACCCAGATTTAATGGGATACGCTCCAAAACACGTGATGGAACGCATGCTCCGCTCAACCGGAAGCAGCGTTGAAAGCATTGATTTGTTTGAGATTAACGAAGCTTTTGCAGCGCAGAGCATTGCGGTTTCTGAGCAACTTCATATTGATGAGGCAAAACTCAACGTACGTGGCGGAGCGATTGCGCTCGGCCACCCTCTGGGAGCTAGTGGAGCGAGGATTTTGACAACGCTTATGTACGCTTTGCGAGACAGTAATAAGAAAAACGGCGTGGCAGCTCTTTGCGTTGGCGGCGGAATTGGCGTTGCAATGCAGATTAGAATGCGAAGCAATTAAGCTAGAATGCTAAACAATCAAGTTAAAAGGCGAAGCAATTAAGCTAGAATGCGAAGCAATCAGTAGCCTTCGTAGTCGGTAAAATCATGAGGTGATTTCGATGACTGCTTTTCGTGAATTAAGCGTGGAAAATCGCATCAAAACCTTGCAAAATGATGGCGCAATAAACGAATCTGAAGCAACTTTTTTGCTTAAGCAGCTTTCGGAAAGTTCCGACACTACAATTCCTGCGGATGTTGCGAATCATATGATTGAGCATCAGATTGGAAAGTACACTCTGCCGGTTGGCGTTGTGCGCGGGCTGATTGTGAACGGAAAAGCGCGGGACGTGCTGGTTGCAACCGAGGAGCCGTCCGTGATTGCGGCGGCGTGCAATGGGGCGAGGATTGCGACTGCGGCTTGTGATGCGGCAGGTGTTGCGGCTGTTGATGATGAATGCGGAATTATTGCGCACTCCCCACAATACGTAACCACCGCGCAAATCGCTTTTGAAGACGCGGACGGGAGCGTGGCGGCGCGTTTGCGCGAGATTATTGAGGATTGTGCAAAGGTTGAAGAGCTTCTGCGCGTTGCAAACGAGTCACACCCATCAATGAGTAAAAGGGGCGGCGGCGCGCGAAAATGCCGCGCTTTAGCTTTGCACGGCTTCGCCAAACTAGAGATTGACGTAGACACATGCGATGCAATGGGCGCAAACACAGTGAACACTATGGGCGAAGCCGTCAAAGCCCAGCTGGAAAGCTGGCTCGGCGTTGAGGCGCTTGTGGCGATTCTTACCAACACAAGCCGCGTTGCCAGCACAGCAGAAGTGCGAATACCGGTTGAAGCCTTAGCTTCAAGGCGGCTTGAAGAAGCTAAACGCGAAGGCGAAGGAAAGCGCCTCGCACGCCGAATCGCGGCATTAAGCGCACTAGCCGCCAGCGACCCTGAACGCGCCGCCACGCACAACAAAGGAATCCTAAACGGCATTGCAGGAGCCGCGCTCGCGTCCGGAAATGATACGCGAGCGCTAGAAGCGGCAGCACACGCGTGGGCGGCGCGCTCCGGCCGCTACCTACCACTGTCAACGTGGAACACCGAAAGCTTAAACGAGCAAACCATACTCCACGGTCGTATTGAAATTCCCCTACAAGTCGGCATTGTTGGCGGCTCAATCTCATCTCTTCCAATGGCAAAACTCGCAATCAAAATCGGCAAATATAAAAACGCAAACGACTTTAGAAACACGCTTGCAGCTTTAGGATTGGTGCAAAATCTTGCGGCACTTCGCGCGTTGGCAGGCCCAGGAATTCAGGCCGGTCACATGGCATTGCAGGCCTCAAATCTTGCAATCGCAGCCGGCGCTAAGGGCGAAGAAATCGAGAAAATCGCAAAAAATCTTCTGCAACTTAGTCCTGCAGAAAGAACTACGAAAAAAGTTGAGCAATTACTTAAAATATTTCGCGAATCAAGTAAAAATTGAGGAAAAAATGAATACCACAACCCCACTTACAGTCGGCATCGACCGCATCTCATTCGCCACGCCGCACTACTACTTAAACCTCACGGATCTTGCAAACGCGCGCGGAATCGACCCTAATAAATTCACAATCGGAATCGGCCAAAGCGAGCAATCCGTGCCGCCAAATCACCAAGACATCGTCACCCTCGCCGCCCAAGCCGCTCTCCCACTCCTGCCATACATCAGCAGCAATCGCCTCAAAATGCTAATCGTCGGCACAGAAAGCGGCGTTGACGCAAGCAAATCCAGCGCGCTATACGTTCAAAATCTGCTAAAACTCACTCCGTGGGTGCGTGTCGTTGAAGTAAAAGAGGCTTGCTATGGCGGCACCGCAGCTTTGATGATGGCATGCGATTATGTGCGCGCGCACGCCAAAAAAGATCCGCAAGTGCTAGTAATTGCGTCCGATATTGCGCGCTACGGTCTTGCTACCCCTGGCGAAGTAACGCAAGGCGCTGGGGCTGTGGCGATGCTTGTAAGCGCGAATCCGCACGTGCTTAAAATTAACGACGACAGCGTTGTAAAATCCGCGGATATTCAGGACTTTTGGCGACCAGTTTACCAAGACACCGCTCTTGCTCGCGGCAAGTTTTCAACAGAGCAGTACATAGAATTTTTCTGCGACGTGTGGCAAAAGTATTGCGCGCAAAACGATTGCAATTTCAACGATTTTGCAGGGTTATGCTTCCACTTGCCGTATACGAAAATGGGTTTGAAAGCGCTTAAAGCGGCGATGGACTCTTGCGATAATTCTTGCGCAGATTCTTGCAACACCGCCAATTCTTGCGCTGCTGCCAACTTAAGCGAGTCGTCGCGCAATCGCTTGCTTTCGCGCTACGAAACCAGCACGAAGTACAGTCGTCGCGTAGGCAATATTTATACGGGATCCCTGTATTTGGGATTGCTTTCTTTGCTTGAGCTAGACGGACTTGAGCCAGACGGACTTGAGTCAGACGAATCTACTCACAAAAATAACGAGCTTCATCCACTTAAAAGCGGTGATAAAATCGGCCTATTTTCTTACGGATCCGGCGCTGTTGGCGAGTTCTTTAGCGCAACTCTTGTGCCAGGATTTAAAGACGCGCTGTTTACTCAAGAGCACGCGGATATGCTCGATTCTCGAGTGCGATTAAACGTTGCAGATTACGAAGCGATGTTTTCTAGCGTTGCGCCTTACGCTCCGGAAGATTTCGTAAGCGATACGTCTCACCGCGAGCGCGCACACTTCTTCCTAGACTGCATCGCCTCGCAAGAGCGCCACTATAGCTCGAACTAAAGCGAGCCACGAGGCACACGACCCAAACTACTCACCCTTGCGCAGCCTCAGCCGCGCAGCCTCACCCGCGCTGTCTCACCCGCGCAGCCTCAGCCGCGCATCCTCACACGCGCAGTTTCACCAGCGCAGCCGCTCTACTCGCTATACTCCTTTATCAAATGAATCTCGCCCACAGTAGGTTGACGAGCCGGCAATTCCATCCAATTTCCACCGTCATAGCCACCTGGGCGAGCCGCAACCATAATCTTTTTGCCAGCATACTTTTCAACAAACGCAGCCTGATCTTTATCCGAATTATCAAATCGAACAGAAACAAGATCAAATATCATGTGACTTGGCATAAACCCACCATACATTCCAGTGCAAAAACCGTTACCAGAACGCTTCTGATCTAATGCAATAATGTCAAAAGTACCGTTTCCTACGTCTCCTTCGTTAAGAGATTTCATAACTTCATCCTTAGCATTTGGATCATTTGGAGTAATGCCAGGATAATCGTACGCTTCTTCAGCACTCAACCTCTTAACAGTTCCAGAAAAAACTTGATACCCTTTTTCGAGCCACTCGTTAATAGTTTTATTCATCTTCTTCTGCTCAGGAGTTAAATTCGGGGTATCAATCAGATTGTTTATATCAGTTAAGTCATTAACGGACACAAATTTTGGATACACAAAATTTTGCAAACCAGCCAACGAGCCTGTAGTAAATTTGGTCTTAAATTCTATAGGCTTAGCAACGTCAACCGTAGATTTATCAAAACTCTTACCATTAATTTTGTATGTATACACATGCCAAGGAAGACCATCAACACCATCATTTCCAGGAGTTTGATACGATCTTGCAACAACAATACCGTCATGATTACCGCCGAAGAACATAGTTCCACGCTCTTCATAAATATCATGCTTATCTATAATGTCCGGATACGAAACAATCTTCCCATTTTTGTACGAGAATACGTGAATATATTGATCTTCACCAATATTGAAATCTTCAGACGCAGTAACAACCATTTCCGGAATATTGTCGCCATCAATATCCCACAATGCGTAGTAATAGCTGTAATGCTGAGGGAAATTAGTAGAAGTATAAGATCCGCTATCAATCAAATTTTTGTAAGCTTTACCGGCATTTGAAATAATATCGTCTTGAGTTAAAGCTTTAGGCGCGTTTGCGTTATTAAAAGCGTTACCTGCAGCATTCGGATTAGAATTTGCGCCGCGAGTTGATGAAGAATTATTATTTGAGCGGAAGTACCATACGCAAGTGCATACAACTAGCACAATTACAACAACAGCGGAAATTACGGTAATAATAAGATTCTTAGGTTGACTTAGTGCTGCAAAGAACTTGGAAAACTTCTGTTTAACTGGATTAAGCTGCTGTGTATAAGCCGACGGTTGCGATTGCTGGTATTGCTGCGATTGCTGAGCCTGCTGAGGCGTGTAAGTCTGTTGCGGCTGCGTATGAGTCTGCGGCTGCTGAGAAGCTTCATCTTCTACTCTTGCACCGCATTTTGTGCAAAACTTGGCTGTACCATCAATAGGATTACCACAATTAATGCAAAACATACGAAACCTTCTCTCACGCAGCAAACCATAAGCTAAATCGCATAACCATCATCAATTCTAATAGATAAACGACAAAATAAATAATAAAAAAGCTCTGTGCTGTGTTACGTGAGTCTTAAACCCAAGTAACACCGCACAGAGCCAATGCTTAAGTTCAATCAACGCAAGCAAACAAGCAAACCGCTAAAGCAATCTGCCTGCCACACGCGTTTCGTAAAATCTCGTAAAATTTCGCAATCTAGCAATCTAGCAATCTCGTAAATTCCGCAAATTCCGAAATCCCGTAATCACGCAATCCCGTAATCACGCAATCTCGTAAAATTTACAAAACTGCTACCGAAAGCTACCTACTACTCAGCCACAACCTTCACGGTGAAGGAAGCGGTGATTTCTGGGTGCAACGCTACGGTTGCTGGGAACTCACCAGTGGTCTTAATAGCAGCAACCTTGATTGCGCGAGCTTCCACAGCGGCCTTTGGAGCCAAAGCAGCAGCAATCTTCTCGGCAGAAATGCCACCGAAGAGCTTGCCAGACTCGGAAACCTTAGCAGAAAGCTCCACAACAGTGCCTTCAATCTGAGCCTTAGCTGCAACAGCCTCTTCGCGAGTAGCAACAGCCTTAGCCAAACGAGCGCGACGCATTGCTTCAATCTGGGAAGCAGCACCCTTATTCCATGCAAAAGCTAAACCTTGTGGAATAAGGTAGTTACGAGCATAGCCAGCCTTAACTTCAACAACGTCACCAGAGTGACCGAGGTTGGCAACAGTCTTGGTAAGAATAACCTTAGTTTCAGCCATTGTTACAACCTCTCAATCAGCGACCGGTAGTGGCGTATGGAAGCAAAGCCATTTCGCGAGCGTTCTTCACGGCCTTCGCGATCTTGCGCTGTTCCTGCACGGTTACGCCGGTAATACGACGGGAACGAATCTTGCCGCGGTCAGAAACGAACTTGCGCAGCAAAGCAACGTCTTTATAATCAATTTCAGTAATCTTGGCAGCCTTCAGAGGATTTGGCTTCTTCTTGAAAGGCTTGACCGGTGGTTGCGGCCTCTTGCGTGACATAAGATGTCCTCTCTCAAATCCGTTATGCTATTTGTTCGCATAACATTTAACTGATGATGAAATTATTAGTATTAAGCAAATAATATTAAGCAATATTAAGTAAACAGCCTAGAATTCCGGCTCTTCTGCGTCGCCGCCAAAATCAGCGCCGGCACCGAAAGTAGTAAATCCGTCGTTAGTTGGTGCAGAACTCCAAGGATCTGCTCCAGCATTCGCGTTAGAAGCAGCTTGACTTGCAGCGTAATTTGCGCCGCCAGCATAACCGCCGCCCTGAGCGAAGTTAGGTTTACTTGCGCCGTTCGCGCCGCTACCAGCTACAGCTGCACGAGATCCGCCAGCAAAACCAGCTGCGGAAGTCTGTCGATTAACCTGAGCAGTTGCGTAACGCAAAGACGGACCAATCTCATCGATAGTAAGCTCTACTACCGTGCGATTTGAACCATCTTGCGCCTGATACGAGCGCTGCGACAATCGGCCTTGCGCAATAACGCGCATACCTTTAGAAAGACTATTAGCGCAATGCTCTGCAAGATCTCGCCATGCTGAGCAGCGCATAAACAATGCAGGACCGTCCTCGAACTGATTCGTATTACGATTGAACGTACGAGGTGTAGACGCAATGGTAAAGCTTGCAACTGAAGCACCATTAGAAAGCGACCTTAATTCAGGATCTGCCGTGAGATTTCCCACAACAGTGATAATTGTTTCGCCTGCCATAGTTTGCCTTTTCTTTCTCGCTTTTGCTTGATTTATTTACTTAGCGTCCTTGCGAAGAATCTTCGTGCGGATTACAGACTCGTTAAGGTTCAAAACACGGTCAAGCTCGTCGCTTACAGCTGGCTCAGCAGTGTAGTTAACCACAACGTAGTTACCTTCAGTCTTACCTTCGATTTCGTAAGCGAACTTGCGACGACCCCAGTAATCGGTACCGTCAACAGAACCGCCCTCGTTGGTGACGAGCTCAAGATACTGCTCGGTCAACTTCTTAAGACCGTGCTCATCCAGCTCAGGATTTGCAATGAACATCAGTTCATACTTATGTGCAGACATCACCCACCTCCTTCGGACTATCGGCTATGGACTTTCCACAGCAGGAGTGTGTTTGCAAATATGCGCAGCGTTAAAACCGCACATAACTTGGCTATTCTACCCCGCGCTCGCGACGACATAGTTAAGCAATAAAAGTGAAAGACGGAAGCGCAAAATTCCGACCAAAACGACAACAAACGCCGGAGAATTACACGGCAAATGTTTCCCAAATCCGCAAAACCGACAACAAATGCCGTAGAAAAACACGGCAAATGTTTCCAAAACCGACCAAAACGACTTAAGAGCGAGCAGTTTAGGTCGTCGCGCTACGCGCGCTCGTGAATATTAACCATGCGAGTCGCAATCAGCTCCGGCGTAAGCGACTCATGCACCGGCTGCACCGACTCCGTATTAAGCGCGGCCGCAGCAACAGCAAAACGACCAGTCTTAGCTGGATCAAACTCGTTGTATCGCGCATAAATCAACGCCGCCGTCGCAACATCGCTAGAACCGTTGTCGTTTCCAACAGCCTCAACGCCAACGTTTCCATTGCCGTGCGCAAGCATCATTCGCTGCACGCGCTTTACAGGCACAGGGTAAAACGCCACTCCCTCATCTGCCACACCGTAAGCCACGCCCGCGCGACCAGCATTCACAAACACATTCTTCACACCGCGCTTAAGCAACGCACCCGCGCAACGCGTCGCGGAACGCTCGTCAATCGCATTAATTCCAGTAAGTGCTTGCGATTCTGCAGTATCCAGCACAAGCGTATCAATTTTAGACAATCTCGACAGCACGCGCGGAGCCTTCGCATCCGTAATCGCGCGCACAACAATCGGACGACGATACCTATCGCACAACCACTCAAGCGACTTCTGCGGAATATTCGTATCAAGCACCAAAATATCTGCGTTTTCAATAATCGACATGCGTTCGCGCAGAAAATCAGGAGTCATATGATCATAAATACTCATGTCGTCCAAGGCGAGCAAACGCTGACCAGAAGCGTCGCCAACGTACATGTAAGAAGCGGTCATAGAATCCGGAAGCTGCTTTGCGTAACCAATATCTAAGCCGTTTGCAGCAGCATCAATGCGGAACAATTCGCCATTGTGGTCGCCGCCGTACACTGAAACCATGCTTGTTCGCATGTTAAGTCGCTCCAAAGCAACAGCAATATTTCGTCCAACACCACCGAGCATGTAGCGCACGCGCGAAGCGTTAGACGTGTAATCCATTAAATCTCCGCAAGCAATTCCCAGCACGTCCATGCTGATGCCGCCAACAACGGTTACGTAGCTTGGAGGCGTAACAATATAGCCCTTGCCGCGCAAGTAGCCTTTGCGAATGAGATTAGAGATATGCGCCGCAACACCAGAACGAGTAATACCTGCAAGATTTGCAAGTTCCTGTTGACTAATCATTGGATTTTGTTGAATCCAAGCCAAGATTTGCTGTTCACGTTCAGTCATTGTAGGCCTCATCTCTATTGCTATTACAAATGATCCTTACCTTTGCTTACTTTCTAGGATATTCACAAATCTCATAATATGCACGTAAATTTATAAAATTTTATATATTTTTGTTTATTTTTGTGCCAGGAACTACCATTTCAGGAGTTTTGTTGGTTAGATTTGGGTTGATTTGGGTTGATTTGGTTTGGTTTGGTTTGATTTGGCTTGATTTGGGTTGATTTGGTTTGGTTTGGTTTGGTTTGGTTTGATTAAGTTTGATTGACTGCGCAAGTTTAGTTGCTTACGATTTGCGCGCGTCCGCCTCTAGTAAAGTCTAAAACAGCTCCGGCAAGATTCGTCAAATTTGTAAGATGCACGTCATCGCGCAAAATTTCAGCAGCATCATCTCGCGCCTGCGCAATAATCTTCGCATCTTGAACAACGCGCAAAAGCTTCAAACTCGAGCTTCCACCAGACTGCGAATCGCCCAAAACGTCGCCAACATTGCGCAATTCCAAATCTTTTTGCGCAATAACCGCTCCATCAAGGGATTTTTCAACAACCTGCAAACGCTCCTGAGCAACTGTGTCACCATCAGTTTGCGCAACCAAAAACGCCCAAGAATTCGTGCCACCGCGCCCAACTCGACCACGCAACTGGTGCAATTGCGCAAGACCGAATCGATCCGCATCAAAAATCACAATGCAGCTTGCCTGAGGCACGTCAACGCCCACCTCAATCACAGTAGTTGCAACCAAAACCTGCACGTCTCCGCGCAAAAAACGCTCCATAGTTTCGCGCTTTGTTGCGTCGTCGTCGCGGCCGGTAAGCTGAGCAAACTTAATACCTTTGAACTGCGGAAGCGCGGAAAGTCGCTTTAAAATGCCGGTGACTGTGTGCAATTTGCGGGCGGGAGTAAGGTTTGCTGAATCGTCGGAAGATGCGCGAGATAAGTCGGAAGCGGTGCGAGATAAGTCGTAATTGCTACGAGATAAATCGGAATTGCCTTGCGTTAAATCATCGTCGCTTTCTAAATCATCGTCCTCAATATGCGCGCAGACCACGTACGCGCGCTCCCCCGCATCAATTCTCGAACGAATATGGGCAAACATGCGCGCCATAGTAGACGCATCTGCTTCTTGCACAACAAAAGTGCGAATCGGCTTTCTGCCGCCAGGAAGTTCCGTCAAATACGAAGCATCCAAGTCGCCGAACCAGGTCATTGCGGCAGAGCGCGGAATAGGAGTTGCCGTCATTACCAAAAGATGCGGGGTGATTGAAGAAACTTCTGTATGCGAATCTTCGCTTATTTTGCGCATTAGCACATCTCGCTGCGCAACCCCAAAGCGATGCTGCTCGTCGATTATAACCAGCGCCAAATTCGTCGGCTTAAAAGTCGCGGAAAAAGCTGCGTGAGTGGCCACAATCAGCGCAGGCTCACCGCTTGCAACACTCGCAAGCACGCGGCGACGCTCGGCAAGCTTCATACCGCCAGTAACCAAAATAACAGGCACATTTAGATTCGCCCGCTTAATCATCTGCCGCAAATTTTCGGCGTGTTGAGATGCCAGAACCTGAGTTGGAGCAACCAAAACCGCCTGATACCCAGATCCGACTGCTTCCAACATTGCGCTCACAGCCACAACCGTTTTTCCGGAACCAACCTCGCCCTGCAGAAGTCTACGCATTGGGCGGCGCTCATGCATATCGCCAATAATTTCGTCAATAACCTCTTGCTGGCCGCTTGTAAGCGAAAACGGTAAACTTTCCGTAAATTTGCAGCGAAGACGAGAATTATTACAGGATTTTGCCTGATTATTTTTAGAATTTTCGCGAGATTGCAGCACAGCCACTTGCGAAACAAAAGCTTCTTCGTAGCGCAAGGTGGCAATAGCTTTGTAAAATTCGTCGGCTGATTGAGGATTGTGAATAGCGCAAATTGCTTCCGCGCGAGGCAAAAGATTGCGCTTTTTTAGCACGGATTCCGGAAGAATATTGGGGATTTGGGCGGAAAGAGCGGATGCGGAGAGCGAGGATTGCGCGGGTTGCGCAGATTGCGCAGATTGCGCGGATTGCTCGGGTTGCGCAGATTGCGCAGATTGCGAAAGTGCGGAAAGCGCGGAAAGCACAGTTTCGTGAATATGCTCGCTGGAAATCCTAGAATTTGCGTGATAAACCGGCTGCGGTGCGCAAAGCCTAGCCAAACCTTCCTCAACGCTTCCAACAGTATCGGCAGACTTATTAAAAGTATCTCGATTTTGTGAAGAATCTACTATTAAAATCTGCGGATGCGCAAACTGGAGTCGACCATTAAAAGCGCTCGACACGCCGCCAATCACAACGTTTTCGCCCACACGAAACTTAGCCGAAAGCCAATTAGCGTAAGCGCGATTTTTGGAAAAATAAATAAGTTGCGCAACTGATTGCTGATCTTGCAAAACGTTGACTTCCAGCCTAAACCCGCGGCGCGCGTTCATAGGCACGAGGTTAACCGACTGAATCTGCGCATAAAACGCAATCTCTTCGCCGATTTGAACATCACGCAAACGCGCGATTTTTAGCGGATTTGTAACCCTGAACGGGTAGTAAGTTAGCGCATCTTCGATTGTGATAATGCCAAGCGACTTCAGAGCAGAAACGCGGCGCTTGTTGCTGATTATTGAGGAAAGTGCAGCGTGCGTTTTGGCTGAGTTCGTGTGCATATTTAGCATATTTCGATTATAAATCATCCGCAAAGCATTTACGCGAGCGCGAGTTTATTTTCGTTATCCTTTAGTATCGTCTATGAGTTTTGTAACTGATTTAGTTTTTTGGTTTTGACGAGGCTAGAAAATTTGTGTTTGCGCAGGCGCGACGACCTGCTTTCGCGCAGCATTGCGCGCGCGAAAGCAACTCGGAGCGTGAGCTTGCTCAAGTTGAAAGCACGGTGTGCTTTCAACGCAAGCTCAGTAGCGAACGCGCTTTGCGCGTGAGCGTTCCTTCGTCGCTTTATTCTTAAACGTTTTTAACGATACGCTCGCGTTTTATTACGCTCGCTTGCGAAACTCGCGTTGGAAGTCCACTGGACTTCCAACTTTAGCGAGTTTCCGCATTGAAGTGCCTTCACGCGCTACGCTCTAAGCGCTCCGGCAAGTCAATGCGCAGTCCTCGTTTTATTGCTGAACACAATTTTTCCAGCCTCTCAACATACTAAATGCCAACACAAAACTCATAGACTCGTGCAGAAAGTTGCGCAAAGTGCGTGGTTTACTAAGTGCAACTAAAGTCGAAAAATTAAGCTGCGGGTGGGTGCGACTATCTATTTTTATGGTTTGTTTAGTGCGAAAAATCTCAAATCTCACCACACTAATATTCCTGCAACTAAAGTTGCAAAACCACGCTGCTGTGAAATGCGTGGTAATAATGCCCGACGTGGCGTGTGCAGCAGCACGGATGTTAGTGTTCACCGATCAACAGGAATCAGCGTCTGCAGATCACTGGTGCAAAGCTACAGGAACATTTGCGGAAGAATCTGCGAATACAAAAAAGCCCCGAGCACTGCTCAGGGCCTTACAATTTAAACGCAATCAATACGCGATTCACGCCTCAACGCGCTGAACCTTGCCAGCCTTAATGCATTTCACGCACACGCGAAGACGAACATTTTCGCCATCAATAGTGGTGCGAACCGGCTGAAGATTCGGGCGGAAGGTGCGCTTATTGCGGATATGCGAATGTGAAACACTGAAACCGGTCTGCGGTCCCTTGCCACATACTGCGCAACGAGCTGCCATAATGGACTCCCTATTTTCTTTGACTTGCAAGTCTTGCGTCATTCAACCATGCCACCGCCCGCGCAAATTACGTATTCAAATAGCCTACGCAAATAGCACAAACAAATAAGCACGCTGAACGCACAACTACACAAGTATATCACTTACCAAGACAATCCGAATGCACAAACTCCGTATTATCTCGCAAGTCCGCAACACTCTTGCACCCAAGAAGCGCCATAATTACGTGAATCTGCTCCTGCCAATCTAAAATTTGCTGCAAAAGCGCATCCTCACCCTCGTGCATAAGCGTGTGCAAAAACTCGCCAGCAACTCCCACAGCAGACGCCCCTAACGCAAGCGCGCGCACAACATCAAGAGGTGTTCTAACTCCTCCACTCGCGAAAATCTCCACCGGATCAGCTTTAAGCGCATCGCACTTTTGAATATCAATAAGCGACTCAACGGTTGTAAGACCCCAATCCGCCAAATAATCGTATCCACCGCGCGAGCGACGAGCATTCTCAATCGCCACAAAATTAGTGCCGCCGCGCCCAGAAACATCAACCGCGCGCACACCAATATTGCGCAAACGCAAAACATCTCGAGCCGTCATACCGCAGCCAGTTTCCTTCACAACAACAGGCACATGCTGAGCCTCGCACGAGCGCACAATCTGCTCAATATTTTTAAGCCAATTTCGAAAATCGCGGTCGCCTTCCGGCATCACAAGCTCTTGAGCCGCGTTCAAATGCACCTGCAGCGCGTTTGCCTGCAGCATTTCAACGGCTCGCATAGCATCGCTTTGACTCGTGCCAGCGCTTACGTTCGCCATTACAAAACCGTGCGGATTTTCGCTTCGAATCACGCTAAAAGTGGCGGATAGCGCGTTATTTTGAAGGGCGGCGCTTAAAGATCCGCTTGCGATTGCCACGCCTGTTTTTGCCGCAACGCGCGCGAGTTGTGCGTTTATTTTTTGCGCGTTGGAGCTTCCGCCGGTCATTGCGTTAATGTAGAGCGGCGAGCGCCAAAGGAAGGATGGGGTGAGGATGGATGTGCTGGCGGATGTAGCGTCGGCGCTGGCGGGTGTGCCGTCAGCAGTGGCGGATGTGCCGTCGGCTCTACTTGCCTCTTTCGCAAACACGTGCACGCTAGAGTCAACCTCGTCCAATGCCAACTGCGGCAAAGCATTCGGCATAAATCGCACGGAGTCAAAACCGGAATTTGCGCGAGGATTGTACTGAGCGTCGGCTAGGGCAAGATGCGCGTCCTTGCGATTTTGAATTGTTTGAGAAGGCTGATTTTCCGGCGCTTTAACTGCGCAAGTTTCCTGAGTTTTAGCGGCGCAAGTTTCAGCCGCTTGAACGGCGCAAGTTTCTGAATTTTCGCCGTCGTCAGGAGCTTCCGCAACTTCAATATTTAAAGGCATAATTCCGTGATTTTCCCAAGCTGACTTCATACTTTCAACCCGATTCTTTTCGTAAATTGTTGTAAGCGCAATTGCACAATCTCCTCCGCCAGCGCCGCTAGTTTTCGCCGGAATTCCGGCAAAATTGGCGTCTTCAATAAAACGCGTAAGCTTTGGAGTTTCAATTAGCGTTCCTGTAAGCGCGCTTAATTTTTGTAATAATTCGCGGTTTTGTGCAAAACAAGCAGAAATATTATTTAATTCTGATTCTTTTAGAGAAGATTTTTCTAGCGATTGCGCCAATTTCTGCACGCAAACTTCGCTTTGATTGCAAAAATCTTGATATGTAAATGGGTGAGCAATTTCGGAAGAAACGCTGCTTTCTACGCTACTTTCTACGCTGCTTACCAACTGCGCGCTAGAAGCCGGCGAACCGGTCCAACCTACCAAAAGTTTTAGCGTTTTCGGCACATTTATTCGTTTAAATTCCAGTCGCGGCCACTTTTTACGCAATAATTTACTAAAATTAGACTCGCCGGATTTTATCAAACCAAGCTCCGACTCAAGCCAGTCTCGATCGTAAGCTCGGTACAAAATCCAGCCGCCGCATGAGCTCGCGGCCACATCGCCGCCGCTGCCGGACTTCTTTACCATCGAGGAAGCAATCAGCGAAAGTTTGCAAATCGTTGACATATCAGGCTTCAAGCCGTACCACTTGCACAGCGCGCGCACGGTTGCAACAGTTATTGCAGCCGAAGATCCAAGACCATACTTTCGCCCGGATTTTGCGTCGTCGAGCTCGCTGGAAATGTGCAAATTGTATCTTTTGCGGTCCATATTTGGCGCAGAGCACTCGCATGCATAAGAGTCAATTACGCGCATTGCGGCAAAAACATACGCATATTTTTCGTCGTCTGGTATTTCGATACTTCCGTCATAAGCGCGCGTCCAAAAAATCGGCTTATAATTTTCTTTTTCAGACGCGATTACGCCGTAATATTTTCGGCTTTCCGGCACTAATGCAAGCAAATTTTCAGTAGCTAATTCGCGCAAATCACAGCGCAAATCGTCTGGCAAATTTTCATCATCAACCTTAACAGTTACATAACGATTCACCGCCGCCACAATCGCCGCCGAACCATCAACAACCGCATACTCGCCCGCAATATAAAGCTTTCCGGGAGCACTCGCCTGCACCTGAGTCATAATTTCGCCGCCTGTTTCAAACTCGCACTTACGCTTACGCCGTCGCCTGGCAAAGCAATCGTAAATTTAGCAGATTCCGCCACTCGCCCGCGCAACTCCTCAGCCGCACGCGCCGCGCAACCCGCATCCGTCAGCACCTTCACATTCGGCCCCGCATCCATCGTGGCCCAAACCGGCCAACCGCACTCGCGCATAGAGCACACAGCATTCAGCACAGCGTAAGTTTTATCCGTCAAATAATTTACAGGCGGATTTGCTTTACGCATAGTTTCATGCATTCCCAACGAATTCTGCTCCATAACCTCGCCCAGCTGCTCAATGCTGCCAACGCGAATCGCATCAAGAGCGCGCGCAAGATCCTTCTTCGACTGCTCAACCCAAGGCATGTACGCGGGCGAAGTTTCAACAGTGCGACGCATGGCAGTTCGGCTAGAAATCGGCTTTTTACTGCTGTCTAGCGTGACGACAATCATTGCGGGATTCAAATTTTTTTGAGCGAGAAGAGAAGCGGGAAGGTGACTATCAGCAGGCTCAGCAGGCTCGGAAAGCGGATCCGCAAACAAATCCGCAATCGGCTCAGCATAAGACGTTTCGTCATCCTCACCCTTATTCCAAAGCACAAATCCGCCAAAAATCGAGCGACACGCCGAACCGGAACCGCGGCGAGCAAGTCGAGAAAGTTCGCGCGGAGTCAAATTCAAGCCGGCGGCATAAGAAGCGGCAGCTGCAAGAGCCGCAGATCCGGACGCGCTAGAAGCAAGACCGGCCGCAATCGGCACGTGATTATGCGAAACAACTTTCGCTTTCGTTGAAATTCCGGCCTTTTCGCGCACCAAATCGAGCATTGCAACTACGCGAAGACGCGTGGAATCATCCGTCGGCAGAGCAAATCCGTCCAAAGTAACGAAATCGGCAGAAAGACTTTCGTCAAAATGCACGCTAGTAGTTGCGTACAAATCCGAAAGAGTGAGCGAAAGCGAGGAAGTATAAGGCAAAATCAGCCGTTCGTCGCGCTTGCCCCAATACTTAATCAGCGCAATATTCACATTCGCTTTGGCTACAGCTGAGTTAGGAGCAAGGCTTGAGTCAAACGTTACTTTTGGCTGAATTTCAACGTTTTGCATGCGATTCCTTTGCTGCGAATTGGTGGGCGCGGCTTGCGAGGCTGGTGCGTTGGTGCGTGCACAGCGCACTAAGTATCTATTTTAGCAATTGCCGGCGCAAAAGCTCATACGCGCAAGAAAACGCGCGCGAACGCAAACACACTAAAACACGCGCAAACTATAAAAAACTCTAGAAATCTGCCGCAAATGTGAATGTGTTGTAAGCGTAAGGCGCATACCGTAGTTTTTTGCAGTCGACGCGACTAAATTAGAAAAATTGTTAAATCGCAAGAATCGCAAATTAAATCGCAAGAACACAAAGGAGATGTGAAGTCGTGCCGCAAACGCAACGCGAACCGTCAAAAGCGCTTAATATCAACGCTAAGACGACGTCAAGTTATGCTAAAGCGTCGGGAAATTGTGCGCGCACGGGTTACGGCGAAACTTGCGCAAAGGTGATTCTTTTCGGCGAGCATTCCGTGGTTTATGGGTATTCTGCGATTGCTCTGCCGCTGAAAAACTTGCGCATGCGAGCCACGGTGACTGGCTGCGATTTAGCGGGTGAGGAAAATGCTGGCTGCGAAACTGGCGAAACTGCAACTTGCGAAACGTGCGAAACGTGCTCAGAAATTCCCGAATCTGCCGAGTCCACTATCCCCCAAAATTTCGATTCGCTCATCACGCTTTCCTGCCTAGACTTTACTGGCAAACTTTCCGAAGTTCCGCAGCGTTTTAACAGCGTTCGCACCGCAATTCACGCGGCACTCGAGTTTTCTGGGCGCGTCGGCGATTCGCTGCATGTTGCAACAGAGTCTGATTTTCCGCCTGAGCGCGGCCTTGGCTCGTCTGCCGCTTCAGCTGGAGCTGTAATCCGCGCAATTCTTGACTACTACAAAATTCGCGCAAGTGAAGATGAGATTTTTGCGCTCACGCAATCGGCTGAGCGCGTGGCTCACGGGCGCTCTTCGGGCTTGGATGCCACTGCAACTTCGGCTTCGTGGCCTGTGCATTTTAGCAGCGGTGAGTTTTCGCGCATGGAAATAAACATGCGAGCGTGGCTTATTTTGGCGGATTCTGGGTGCAAAGGCATGACGCGCGTAACGGTTGATGCTTTGCGTGCGCGAATGGATGCTAAGCCGGATGCGGTTAAAAATCAGCTGGATGAGTTGGGGGCGATTGCGAATCAGGCGGCGGAAGATTTGGCGTTGGGGCGCGCTGCGGATATGGGTGCGAGGATGACGCGCGCGCACAGGATTTTGGCTGATTTGGGCGTGAGCACGCCTCAGCTTGATGAGTTGGTGCAGACTGCGTGCGATCACGGTGCGTTGGGCGCGAAGCTTACTGGCGGCGGTGGCGGCGGATGCGTGATTGCGCTGGCGGATACTGAGGCTGCGGCCGAGCGAGTAAGCGCGGCTTTGCGCGCGGCTGGCGCGTGCGGCACGTGGATTGTGGACTTGGGTGCGCTGGCATAAGCCGAGGCCAAAACGACCACAAACGCCGGAAAAATACACGGCAAATGTTTCCCAAATCCGCAAAACCGACCACAAACGCCGTAGAAAAAACACGGCAAATGTTTCCAAAATCAGCCAAACCGACAACAAACGCCGGATAAAAAACACGGCAAATGTTTCGCTACGCCGGTCTTCAGACACGCGTGCAGCGCGACGACCTGCTTTCGCGCTGCGATTTAGCGCGCGAAGGCAATTCGGAGCGGAAACTCGCTTAAGTTGGAAGTCCAGTGGACTTCCAACGCGAGTTTCGCGCGCGAGCGTAATCAGCACGAGCGCCATCTGCACCAGTGTCTCAAAACAAGCAAAATGAGACCCTAACGCAGTACGCAATCTGCACTAATGTCCGAAAACAACCAAACAGAGACAATAACGCATTAACTCATCTGCACCAGTGTCCCAAAATGGGCAGAATGAGACACTCGCGCAGAAAGCAAGTCATCGCGCGCTAAATCGCAGCGCTCAAGCAGGTCGTCGCGCAATAAAATCATCAACAATTGCTTGCATAATTAATTACATTTACGTTACATTGTATATAATTATTATGTAATCAGATAATCAAAAAGTACAGAATTCGCCATAAGAATTTGAATAAGAGTAGGAATAACGCATGGCTACAGCAACAACAGATATAGTAAACGTGAACTTTCGAGCAAAGAAAGAAGACAAACTCAACGCAGAACGAGTTTGCAAGGAGCTCGGAATCTCTATGAGCGCCGCGCTGAACGTGTTTATTAAAACAATCGGTCGCGAAAAGAGGATACCGTTAGATTTTTCGCTAGACCCGTTTTATGAACCGTCAAATCAAGCATATTTGAAATCGCAGATTGACGGCGTGAAAAATGGCACAATCAAGCTCGAAGAGCACAATCTAATAATGGATTAAGCCTGAGGATTCAAACAATGAGAAAAATTGCTTGGACTCCAGACGCCTGGAACGACTATCTCTATTGGGAAAGCGATAATAAAACTCGTAAAAAGCTTAACAATATTATTAAAGAGATTATGCGAAATCCAATAGATGGAAAAGGTAAGCCTGAGCCACTTAAAGGAAACTATTCCGGTTATTGGAGTAGACGAGTAAACGATAAGGATAGAATCGTTTACTCATTTACAGATGAAGCGATTATAATCTACGCCTGCAGAGGCCACTACGACGATAAATAACGCGAATACACAAGCGCGCAAAAATCGCAGCTAATCCGCGCGCACAAAAAATGCTAAAACTCCAACTAAGGATTCTTTAACAACTCATCAAACATCGCATGATACAAGCGCAAATTCAAAGACTCTATCCGCGTAATAGTCGAAATTTTGCACCGTCATGAGCATATAGATGCCTTGCTCAGTAAAAGCATATGGAAGCTTTCTGCGACCACCCCGACTTGATGTAGAATTTTTCGACATCAAGTTTTTGAACTCATCAGCGCATATGCAACTATTCTACAAAACACTACAGAAAGAGCAGCAAATAGACAGCCGCGACCAAAACGACAACAAACGCCGTAGAATTTACCGGCAAATGTGGTCAGCTTCGGCAAAATTGACAACAAACGCCGGAGAATTACACGGAGAATGTGGTCAGCCGCGCGCAGTTTATGCCTTTCTTCGTCAGGTCCTACCTACACTGTCAGTAGTGTCTTATTGCTACAAAACATCTTTTATTTAGTGATTTTTTTCTATAAAAACTTTTGATTTGCAAAGAATTGGTGTAGGCTAAGTTTTTGTAGCCTGAAATAGGTTTACTTCGGCTGAGCTTTTGGCCGTTCTATTCCAGTTTTGGGTTCTAAATATTGGTATCTGTCTTCTACGCGTTAGCCCTAACTTTTGCGTGGGAATCAGATAAAAGAGATTGAAGGTCTACAAATGTTGACTAAAAAGACCATTGCCGCATTCGCTGCTGGCGTCACTTTAGTTTCTGGTTTTGCTCTTGCAACCCCAGCAATGGCTGATGCTACTTCGCCATTGAATACTGCTGATCCATTGAGCTACGATTCTGCTACAAGTTCTGAAGCTTTTGCAGAGCCAGCTCCAGCCCCAGCTCCTGCACCAGCTCCAGCTCAGCTTCCTGATGCTCCAGCTGCTTTGGTCGCAAATCCAAAGACTCGCACATACACGAATCATTTGGGTACTGTAGTTTACGAGCCAGCAACCACCCCACTTTACGACGAAGCTTTGTCTGGCAAGTTCGATACTCCAGCCAAGCCAGCTCCTAAGTGCACTAAGACCAAGAGGCTTCCTAAGACCGGTGCTGCCGTAGCTTTGCTTGCCGTTGCTGCTTCTGCTATTGCAGGCTTGGGTGTTGCTCTTCGCAAGTTCCGCCATTAATGCGTAACTAATGAATAATTGAAAAGTTAAAAGGTGTAAGTTGTTTTAATTTGCGCCGTTTAATAACATACTTTGACGTGTGGTGTGAAATCGTTGGTTTTACGCCACACGTCTTTTTTTGGATTAAAACTTCATAAATTGGGAATACATACAATAACTGTTATACAAAGAATGCCGAGAGTACTTCTCCCGGCATTATTTATATAGGTTATACAAATAAAATACACGGCAAATGTGGTCAACCAATGCAGAAACGACCACAAACGCCAGTAAAAATACACGGCAAATGTGGTCAACCAATGCAGAAACGACAACAAACGCCGGAAAAGTTGCGCACGTTTGGAGCGATACGCCAAACCAAACCCTCCAAATGCGAGATAGATTCCCCACATTTGGAGCAATACACCACACCAAAGCTCGCACTATAAGCGCTCGCTTACGAAACTCGCGTTGGAAGTCCACTGGACTTCCAACCTAAGCGAGTTTCCGCTCCGAGTTGCTTTCGCGCGCGCTGTGCTGCGCTCAAGCAGTCGTCGCGCCAACGCGAGATAAGTTGCGCGCGTTTGGAGCAAAAAAATCGGGGACTGACGAATCAGTCCCCGAAAGCTTAGCATACTTGCCGAAGGAAGTTATCCTCCAGCAAGTTTACTTAAGTTAGTTCAACGCCGAATCAACTAATTCAGTGCCGAACTAGCCTCAGCTTAGTGGCGGATCTTGCGAAGAGCAGCACCCATACCAGCAAGCACGGAAGCAGCAACAGCAGCCAAAGCTACAGCAGCACCGGTCTTAGCCAATGGAGCAGCAGACTTCTTAGCATCAGCCTTCTTAGCATCGTTCTTCTTAGAAGAAGCTTCCTCAAGAATCTTCTTGACTTCCTGGCCGAACTTGCCGCTCAAAGCGGAGTCGTAGAGAGCCTTAGCGCCTGGAACCTGTGGGAAGTTCTTGGACAATGGGTCAGAAGTTACAACTGGTGGAAGCAAAGCTGGGTTTACACCGTTGGCAACAGCCTCGTTGTAAATAGCCTTGTAGTCAAGCAAAGCCTTGTTGTAAGCGTCAACTGCAGCAAAAGCCTTGGCCAAAGCATCCTTATACTCACCATTAGCCTTAGCAAAAGCAGCGGTTGCACGAAGTACGTGAGCTTCGGCGCGATCCACAGCGTCACTCAAACGAGTCTGGGTAGCAGAATCGTTTACACCAGAAGCCAAGAATTCGTTAAGACGCAACTTAGCGTTGTCAAGATCGTTGGTACGAGCCTTAAGTTCTGCAGTAGCAGCAGCAAGAGCAGCGGTCTTATCCTTAAGAGTTGCCTTTGCGTGAGCCAAAGCATCATCAGCGTCGTCAAGCATCATCTTAGCAAAGCGAACCTTGTCGATGAGAGTGTGCTGAACATCCTTGCCCTGTGGAGTTGGAGTTGGGGTTGGACCTGGGTTTGGATTTGGATCCTCGCCACCGCTGACAGCGCAACCAAGATTCGTCAAATGAATCTTAGCAAGATCGAGCTTATCCTGGGCTGCAGATACTGCATCCTCTTTCTTCTGAGCTTCTTCATCAGCATTCTTGGTATCGAGAGCAGTGAGCTTATCCTTGTAATCATCAGCAGTTGCAGCAGTAACTTCCTTAGCAGCACCAAGCTTCAAATCATCATTAGCTTCTGCATTCTTAGCAGCCTTATCGAAATCAACCTTTGCATGTGCCGTCTTGGCCTGAGCATCAGCTAATTCTGCATCAGCCTTACCATTTTCAGCGGCTTTAGCATCATTATAAGCCTTAAGAGCAGTCTTATAAGCATTCACGAGAGCTGTAGCCTTGTCAAGCTTAGCATGAGCACGACGCTTAGCAGCATTAGCGGTAACAAGATCATCCTTTGCATCCTGCAAAGCAGCCTTGGCATCATTAACATCGTCCTGAGCTTTCTTGCACTGTTCAGCAGTTGGCTTCTTAGCAGGCTCAGCAGCGAAAGCTGGGGCGGCGAATGCCATACCGGAAAGAAGTGTGGCGCCAGCAGCGAATGCGGCGATAGCCTTCTTATTCAACATAATATTTTCCTTTCTTCTTCTCCTTCGTGCTAGGTACACGAAGAAAAATTTGCCATTTGCGGTTTCCCGCGCGCACCGGTGGAACTAGGGATTTCACCGGTAGCTGAGTTATAACTTACAGCATACTCTCAGAAAACTCAACACCTGTGTTCAAGTTTTATACCCACAAATGCTGCGAATTTTTGATAAATTTTCTGTTTTTGTGTTAAAAAGACGAAATATTTACGGCTTTGATATGGATTTTGCGTAAAAATTACAAGACACGCCGTAACCAGAATTTTTTAATACTTTTCTCAGGTTTCTTTAAGGTTCGCTTTATTGCGAAAGAATCGCGCGCTTTTAATGCAGACTGCCTGCACTCACGCAGTTTGCTGCATTCACGCATTGCCTGCACTCACAAAATTTGCTGCACTCACACAGTTTGCTTTAAGATTCGCACGGAGTGGTTTACAGGTCCGTGGCCATGCACATGCCCACGAACATGGACGACCTCACTTCCGCGCCCAACGTGCAACTCTTCCCCGGCCGCAATCGCCTCTCGAAGCCACGCAGTCGACCATTCAAGCGCGCGCATCACAGTATCGTGATCGCTTAAACTCTTACCCTGGCGCAAAGCCAGCCCAATTTTCGTGGCCAACGCAGAAGAAAGCGCGCACCCAGTTCCGTGAGTCGTGCTTGTTTCAACGCGCTTGCTTGGAACGTGCCGCGCATCACCATCCGGAAAAACCGCAGTATTTCCAACGTCTTCGCTGGTTAAATGCCCGCCTTTTACAATCACAACAACGCTATTTTTTGCAGCCAACTCGCGCGCCTGGCTGCAAGCTTCATCAAAGTTTTTCGCAACTGGCAACTTACACAAAGCCGCCAACTCCGGCACGTTTGGAGTTACAACATCAACGCAGCTTATAAAGTTTCGCATCGCATTTTCGGCACTCTCCTCAAGCAGACGCTTGCCGGAAGTCGATATCATCACAGGATCTAGCACGCTTACAGGCACGGGATTATTTTGCATCCAATCGCGCATAGCCTCAATGTATTCAGCGCAGCCAAGCATGCCGATTTTTAGCGCGTCAACCGTAACGTCGTCGTACACGCACGAAAGTTGAGTGCGGAAAAAGCTGACCGGCGGCGTAAACACTTCGCGCACTTCACACGTGTTTTGCGCAACCAGATTAGTTGGTATGCACATGCCGTAGCCGCCAGCTGCCATGATTGACTTAAGATCCGCCTGAACGCCGGCTCCGCCTGTTGGGTCTGTGCCAGCCACGCTTAAAACGCGCGGGATGATTGGATTTGATTGCTGCATCGACGATTGCGAAGGCTGTTTGCTTGATACTAGCGTCATACTTTTATTATATTGCGTCGCGCACATTTATACTCAAGCAGATTGTTACGCTCGCGCTATAAGCGCTCAGGCAGGTCGTCGCGCACGCAGAACACAAACTGCGCGAGTGTCCAAAGAACAGGATTATGAGACCCTAACGCAGAAAGCGTACTGCGCGAGTGTCCCAAAACAAGCAAAATCAGACCCTAACGCAGAACGCATACTGCACCAGTGTCCCAAAACAAGCAAAATCAGACACTCACGCAGAAATCGTACTGCGCGAGTGTCCGAAAAATGGCCATCGAGCGCAAAAGGGGACTTACATACCACTCAAGTAGCGCTCGCTTATTCATCACATCCTAGGCCACTTGAACTTTGACTTGAGTTTGAAGAACGACTTGCCGCAGCGCAGCAGTTCCGCAGAAGCGTCGCAATGCTTGCTGTCGGTGAGCGCGCCGAATCCGTGACCGCTAAGAACCGATCCAAGCCATCCGCGCCTTCCGAATGCGCCGGTGGAAATCGCCAGCGCCAACAGCACGCCGAACAAGAAGCTGAACCATATTGCAGCTTGGCCGCCGCTGTAAGGCAGCGCAACCGGACGCACCAAGTATCCGAAGCTGAAGTATCCGACTAAGTGACCTACGTTATTGTTGTCACTAAAGCCGTCGCTCTCATTATCGGACTTATCTTTTGCACGTCCGTACAAAGCATACTCAACTCCACTGCCGTCAATCTTTAGATTCTTGAACGCCGCAGCATCTACGGAGCCATTATTGCCCATTATTGACTTGCAACTATTAAAATCAGTTGTGCCGCCAATCTTATTGACTTTGCACGCGTACAAGCTAAGGTCACTGAGTCTAGAGAAGCTATCGTAGTCGTCGTGAACATCCGCAAACAGAGTCTTTCCACTCTCCTTGCTTTGAGACTTCGAAACTTTTCCGTTCTCATATTCCACAGGATTACCCTTAACCGTGAGCTTAGAGTAGTCCTTCTCTTCCATTGTTACAACATAAGGATTATTAGCACTCGTGTGACCACTTAGAAGCGATCCTGCAGTTGCTGCAACAGTTGGCTTCTCGTTATCTACAGGCACCAGATACACAGGCATTACGAATTCGTAGTTTGCATCGTTATTCCAGCCGCCTTCTTTGCCTCGCGTTTTATGAGTATCTCCAACCCAGCTATCGCCATATGTCATAATAACCGACAAACCATTATCTGGATTCTTGAGAACCTTATGGCCGATGAAGTCAGGTTTAATCTCGCCAGACCTACCCCATGCGCCAATATTAGAAAAGTCAGTAAGCGAAAGACCGGTATTACTACTTTCAGACGTTACGCCATGGCTATTAGGAAT
Organism: Gardnerella greenwoodii 00703Dmash; assembly: GCF_000263635.1. Classification (GTDB taxonomy): domain Bacteria; phylum Actinomycetota; class Actinomycetes; order Actinomycetales; family Bifidobacteriaceae; genus Bifidobacterium; species Bifidobacterium greenwoodii. The sequence continues at coordinate 47,159 of NZ_ADEV01000007.1, read as the reverse complement.
AGAATACCCGCCGCCGGTACCGCCCTTTGAAATCATATCTATAACGTTTACATACCAAGTTTCTGCAGCAGCAGAGCCACCATTGTCATTATCAGCGCCGTTAGCACCAGATCTATGGTCTGCAGACGGGTTATACGTATAGAAGTGCGTATTCCAATTAAAGCTGAAGCCGTTTCGGTTATTCTCACCATCGACCTTATCGCTACCTCTTACCTCCGGCAGCAAGGATGGCTGGCAATCAGCAAACGACCAGTCACTTCCATCAACATACTTTCCACACTCGGCTGCTGGGTGCAAAGCACCGTTACGCTTAAGCTTCAACGCAGATTGCAAATCATTAAGCGTAAAGTTGTGCTTAGTTGAAGCATTGTACAGATACAGAAGAGACTTCTTATCTTTCGAAAGAACAAATCCTGGATCATACGGACGCCCAGCTACACGGAGAGCCTTACTATCATCCTTAGTTTCTTCGAAGCTAGTAGGCGCATCAGCTAAGTAGTCTGCAGCATAATCTTTACCGCCAGCTGTGTTATCATGACCACTCTCTGCGCGCAATCGCACAAATCGCGTAATCTTATTTTTTTGCGGATTTGGCACAAGCACGCGGCTTCTCCAGCCTCGAGTCATAATAGCTACGTCTTGTATATTTCCTACTTGTCGGTCACCATAGTTAGGCAGATTAAAAGGCTTATGGTCATCATCCATAGCACTATAGTCATATTTCCTAAAAGTCACCATAGTTCTACCAGGATCTAGCCTTGGATCCTCATTCGTAACGATTTCACTATCGTTTGGAAGCCAAATTCCCTTCTTTGGATCACCCGAATAGTCATTCTCGCTGCGCAAATCCATTCGTATTGCGCGCTCCTCGTGACCACTTAGCAACATTGGATGTATTTGCACTATTTGACGCTTCATCGTAACGTCGAAGTACACGCAGTCAGAAGGTTTCAGTTGACCTTCCCAATTGCTTACACTCCAGTAATCAGGACGGCATACTTCGCTAGGCTTTTCTTTTGCATAAGCCATTGGCAGCACGTCAAGAGTATCTTCCGAACCAGCGTCGTCTTTGTAAGAGTTTTTACCTTCTGCAGAACGCGTACTTCCACGATTTCCGTCGTTTCTGCCACTTTCACCGCTTCTTGCAGTCTTGTTTCCGTCTCTATCAGGCGAGTCATCAGAAAGATCTTCAGGACTTCTAACGCCAGGCATACTACTCCACGGACCAACCTCCCTACGGTCACGCGCTCGAACTACGCTTCCTGGAGCTAAGAAACCGCTAGGGAATGTTAGAACACCTTTAAGTCCTTTATCGGTTTTAATATTTTCAAGCTTCACCTCATCCGGCTTGGAAGTACCAGGGCAGACTTCCCAACTACCCCTTTTTATCAATCCTCCACGTTCTACCCAGCAGATGGAAATTGTTTTGCCAATGCTGTTTTCTACATCAGACTTATTTCCATCTACGCTAGATCTTCCAGCAATTCCAGCAAATCCTCTAGCGCCAGCAGCTCTAAAAGCATCCATTTTAGCTTTTTCAAGCTCCGAAGCAGGGTGATAGTAAACTACCATTCTGCTCGCACCAAAACCTGCTGTAACTACAACCTTATAGTCGCGGTTTTGTGAGTTATTAAGCCATCTATCTTCTTTTGCAACCTCATCTGTTTCACCATCATACGCAACAACGGATGGCTTAACAACATTTTCCCACGTCGCCTTGAAGCATCCAACAACAGTTCTTTCACTTTGCTTTCCAGCACTATCCGTAGTTTCAGCATACATTGTAAATACAGTTTGCTTATCCGTACTTGGATTTTGCAAATCCGTACTTCTGTATTTTTCAACAAACCTTCTAAGCAAATGTTTATTTGTAACACCGTTACTAACAAACTTCAGCATTGGACTAGAAGTTTTACCACTAGAATCCTGAATGTTGTTCGCCTTAATATAAACATTCAGATTATTAAGCAACACTTTACTGTTTATACTATCTGGATACAAAGTAACACTTAGTCTACCTTCACTATGCTGTACACCTTTACCAGGTTCGTACGCATTGAAATCATCATCTAACTTTAACGCTGAAGGCAAATTCATTGTTGCATTATCAGCTTCATACCAAGCTTTAGTGCCACGTTGATAAGCTTTCTTATCCAAGATAACAAGATTATCATTATTCACAGTGCAGTTATTCACATCACCATTAACCATGCATTTTCCGTGAATATCCCATGGATTACCATTACTATCAATACTCTTCGCACTAATCGTCGGCTTCTCATTATCAACCGGCATAAACCACACGTTTATTACGTTCGTTGTGTTATCTGGCGTCTTACCAGGTTCACGAAGCAGAAGATCGTTTGTAACCTGACCATTATTCACATAAAGTTGCGCATGCGTAAACGGCCTGTTCTTTGCGTATCCGTCAGGCGTTGAAGCATCCTTACCGTACGCGTCGTAGTCGTTAATAGTGTCGACATCAATATTCTTAGTTATAACGTCGCCAATATTTTCGCCATCTGCTTGACCGTTCAGATCTTCACCGCCAGGCATAAGGAAGTCCTTGTGAATAGCATATTCACTAACCTTCTCTGTACCGAAATGTTGACTACCCTTATTTGCAACAAGCCTATCTGTAATATGTACTTCACTTCCGTTTTTCATATTTACAGAAGCATCGTAAGAGAATGAAGAAGGCTTACTAATAAATTCATTAGGCGTATACTTAACTAAATTAAGCTTATTTCGCCACTGGCACGTACCTTCTTTAGCAACACCATTATTAGCAGCAATAGACGCAGCACATGTACCATCGTGCACAGCGTAACCTAATCCACCATCTTTAACCGCCTTCGGGTACAAATCATTCCATGCGTCAAATTGCCTATTATCCGCCGCGCTCATAGGAGTTAGCGAAGGCTGTGGATTATTTTCATCTTTCGTATTGATACTAGGCGTACCTTTTACAAGCTTTAGCACATCCTGAAGGTTTAACGCCTTACCATTGCCGCCCTTGCGGTATGAGTTTATGTTCCACTTGTACACAAAGTATTGCGTTCCATACTTCTGATTTCCATGCAAGCCATTTTGCGGCCCGTCAAATCCAGGATCGTTTCGCCCGTCAACACTCTTCTTGTTGTTATCTACTAATCCCCACGTATAGTCCTTGCGCATATCAACGAAGCGCGTCACCTTATGCTCAATCGGGTTAAGAGTAGTCTCGTCATCAGCTTCCAACTTTTTGAAAGAAAGCTTTTTTATAGCGTACAGCATTTCGCTAAATTCATGGCCCTCGTCTAGCTTGCCAATACCAGTAACGCCATCTAAGCACAGCTTCCACTGTTGATCCCTCTTCGACTCGCATGAGTATTTAGGCTTATCTTCACCATAAGCATACTTTGCTTGAGTTTTTGCAGGATTGAAGCCACTGTCGTACTGGTCGTAAGTATCGTACTTCTTTTGCCCTTTAACGCCAATTTCTTCCTTGCGGTAGCCGAAAATGCGCTCGTTACGCTTATCGTGCCTCATCCAAGAAAGCATTGCCACGATTTCGTTATTATTAAGCTCAAACGGGTTCACTTGCACTAAGCCGTTTGGCCACGCAATATCGAGCGGAAGCGGGTCAGATTCTTCGTAATCCTGGAGATTACTTGTATCCATAAGCTTCCAAAGTTTATCTTGACGCCAATCTGGATTATTTTCCGGCACAGAGTAAGTGTCTACGTAAATTCTCGAACCAATTTCCGCAAAGTATTCCGGAATCGTAATATTTCCAGTTACAGGATCAAAAGTTATTTCGCACTTATCGTCGCCGTTAGTAGTGCAACCCTTGATATACTTTCCAAGATTTGCTGTAATAATGCGCTTACTAAATTCTTTACGCCAATCATCGTTACTTTTTCCAGTAGAACGATCTTCACCTTCAGCATCTCGATCCTGACCCTTAGATTCTTCTAAATTATCTTTAGAATCTTTGGCTTTATTAGAGTTCTTGCTATCGTTACTGCCTTTATTATCTTTGCTTGCGCTACCGTTTTCTGCAGTATTAGCATAATCACTCTGCTTGTTACCATCACTTACTTCAGGTTTTTGTACTTCAGATTTCTGAGTATTCTCATTCTTAGAAGAATCACCTTCGTTTAGCACAGCAAGCTTTACACTACCGCGCCTTCCAGGAACATTGCGCTTTTTAGCATTCTTATTCTTAGAATTCTTTTTAGCATTCTTCTTAGTAGCTGTAACAATCTTCAAAGAAGCAGGCTTGTTACTAGTTTGAGGCTTATTAGCCTGCTCATCCTGCTTATCTTGCTGATTTTGGGTAGAGTTCTCCCCTGGTTTGGCAGTTTCAGTTTTTTCGTTATCAGCTTTAGCTTTGTTGTCAACTTTCGCCTTACCGTCAGCAGCCTTACCGTCAGCTTTAGATTTATCTTTATCCTTGCCGTCAGCCGCCTTTCCATCAGCCGACTTGTCATCAGCTGCATCTCTGTCCTCTAAAGCAGACCTATCCTCAGCAGCTCTAGATCCATCCGGGCTTGCAGCATCATTATTGTGGTTATAAGTATTAACCTGATGCCAAAAATCAGTCTTCTTATTACCGTCTCGCTGAATAACAATGCCATAGCAGCTGCCATCACTTGGGCAAAGTTTATCGTAGTTGTGCTCCTTCCCAGGCTTTTCCTTACCGCGCGCCCAAATGCGTACCATAATCGAGCGCACGCGCTTATCTTCATCCCAAGGATTCACGCGCCCAACATAATGTCCATTCGGCTTCTTATCCCACCAAACGTTTGGCAAACCATAGCCAGGAGATACAATAATCAGCCTAAGTTTCTTTATTACGGAATTACCTGCAGCATCCCAACCGTGGAATATCAAATCATGCACACCATGATTTCTATTCTGATCGCCCACTAATACTGTAGGAGAACCATCATCTTTAGAATTACCGCTGTTAGTAACCCATCCAACTTGATCCGTTTCATTATCAAGCTCGCCATTTTTATGAATGAATTGATCGTAGCTTATAGTAGTAAAATCGCCGCAACCACGATTATCGCAATCATTCTTTCTGTCACGCGAAGTGGTAATCATATCGAAATCATTGCGCACAACGACTTTTTTACTATCAAAGAATCTCTTATTTTTATCGTTAGTAAAGTAGTCAGTAGCTTCCTTCGGCTTAACGCCAAGCAAAATCCTCTTATCGTCATGGCCCTTAACCCAGAACTTAATTTTGCTATTAACAGGAATCTTCAAACCATCAGCCGGAACGTCAACAGGATTTCCGTTATTTACGCTCACTTTTACATCCAACGTTGGCTTCTCGTAATCAACATACGGGAATACAACAGGTATAACAGTAGTCGAGTTATCCCAGAACGTAATCTTTACGTACTTTACAAACACATAATTTGGCAAAACTTCAGGGTTCTTGCCATCTTGCAGCTGAGCACTATACTTGTTGCGCATCCAAGTTCTGTAAATACGCTTGATTTTAGCCAAGACTTTGTCATGCAAGTCTTGCTTTACAGGATCTCCAGGCTTCAACTCCTTACCGTCATCGCCCGTCTTAGGAGCATCTTTTACAAACCAAACATTACGCTTAGTAGCATTTTGCGCTTTAGGCCAGCATTCAGGCATGCTGTCTTCACGATCTTCACCAAGAGCTGCACGATCGTCATTCACAGCAGAATCATCGTCGCTATCTACGGATCTAAATTGAGTAGAAGACCTAGATTGACCGGTAATTTTATCCTTGTACTCATCAAGAATCTTAGAGTGTCCGCAAGGATTTACAACGCTGACAATAGGCACTTTAGCAGCAACGCTTAAATCAGCATCTTGAAGAGTATTCGAGCGAGGCTCATCACCCCACTTATCCGTCCACTCAGCTTTATAAACAGCAAGTTTCTTAAGAGGAGTATTAGAATCTCCATCCGGATTAACAGTCGAATAGTTAGCATCAAGCGGATAAGGGTTTGTGGCACCTTTCCTCTGCCTTATGGAACCATACTTACGCCTTGAACCATAATCATCCTTATTAACAGGCGGGAACAAGTTAGGATCGAAAGCCATTACCTGCCTATACAAATCAGAACGCTTGCCAACAAAATTCACAAACCCAGCATTATTATCACGCTCATCAACAATAAGAGGATTAGGAAGCGGCTGATCATAAGAATAATACTTAGGCGTATTGTTATTTTCGTCATATTCCTCAGTTTGCAAAGGCTTAAACACATCCGCTTGCGTAATAATCCTATACCACAAATCCTGAGTTTCGCTCATGTGATACGTTCTATCGTTATATCTAAGCTCAAGCTTGTGTCTACCAGGCTCTGAATCCTTCGTATTATGGTCGTTCATACCAGGATTACGGAACCACTGATTGCCTCGAGCATAACCGTTATTCGGGGAATAATAATCAGGCAATAAGCGTATATCTTGATCCTCGTTCATAAGAGGCGAAGTTCCCAAAGGCTTATTTACTATCCCAAGTAACACGCTAGAGAATGAAATATGCCTATTAGTAAGATAATTACCGCTATCACTGTTGTACGGGCCCAAACCAGTACCCTTAAGGAAGTGGTATCTAGGAGCCTGAATATCCATAATTCGCGGCGCACCATACCACTGCTGATGCATTACAGTGTACATGTAGAAGTTAGCGTCACGTCCAAAATTAGTCATGGAGTATTTACTGGCTTTAGTAACACCAAACGGGTCAGTATCACCATAAAAACCTTTGCTGAATTTTTTACCGTAGTAAGATCCTGCAGCATAGAAGAACGAAAAGTTTTCGCAACCTGTTCCATCACCCTTATTAGCAGTGCAATATGAGTCGTTTTTATTCGTAGAAGTTGTAGTAGTGAAGTGAATCTTATAAGTATAAGCAATCTCGCCAGACTTAATTTTGTTCACAAAACTAAATACGCGCTGAGTGTCACCTTTTATAGATCTATAAAGATTTTGTACGAGCGCAACATAAGCAGGACTATATCCTCTGTTATAGCTTCCTTCAACTTTAGGAACAACTTTAAGATCGCCTTCGTCCAAAGCACCATAGCTACTGGACTTAATGCAGTCCAAACCTTGACCATCACGGCACCAACCAATAGCGTCAGAACTGTTCAAATCTTCAGTTGTTACAGCATCCGGAAGGAGTCTAGAATAATTGCCATTTTTACTATCGTCGTTGCCGCGCATCTTATTCCAAGCTGCGACTAAGTCGTCTCCAGTATCAAAATCGTTACCGTCAGTTTTAATACTGCACAAACCATTAGGATTATCCCACGAGAATGAGCAAGTTTCGCGAGGAGGATTCTTGTTGCCTTTCTTCTGCTTATACAAAGCAGTAGCTTCCCTGCCACTGTAAAGAACTCGCTGAATATACTGCCTTCCACCTTCGCTACCCTTGTCTAGAATCTGACCTTTTGGAATCGTAAAGTAATCAAGAGCAGCACCAGCGCCTTGAGTACGGCCACCAGCATTAAAAATAACATCCCACACGAAGCCGCCACCGGAAAGCTTAGGCGTGCGCTTTACAAACACGAAGTCTGCAGTGTCGTCAATAGGCAAGTTAATTCTGTCAACACCTGAACCCTGATTGTTAAAGGCCATGTTGCGGAAACGACCCATAATAAAAGTGCCCTTAGGATACGGAGTGAAGTAAGTTGCGCCGTAATGATCCGTGCCGGAAGGATCTTCAGGCACAGGACCGTTCTCGTAGTGACCGCGAGGTCTCGTTGCTGCACCAATAAACGGATCACCAGATTCCAAGTTGTATCCAAGACTATTAACATCCAAATCGTGGCCGTTCGTGGCTCGCAAACCAGCTCCGTCGCCGTCAGTAGTAATGCATGCACCTAAAGCGTAATCTTTGTTGCACCCAGGGTGATACTCTTCGTAAGATTCGCGAGCTGTGTAATTCTTAGCTTCGCGGTTTTGTGCTTTTGCATAATCGTCGGCAGCGCGCTCAAGAGGTGACGAACCTCGGCTTTTAAGCGAGTTTAAAGCTCGCGCGAATGGGCTGCTTTCGTCCATGAATACGCTATTATTGCCGAAACCTTGTAATGAGGAAAGTTCCGAAGAGTCGTAGGAAGATTGAGATGATGCGTATTCTGATGAAGATGGTGCGGATGGTGCGGACGATGCGGGATTTTGGTTAGAAGAAGCGGGATTTTGGTTGGAAAAAACGGAGCCTTGGTGGGAAGATGGATTTGGCTGCGAGCTCGACTCAGAGTTTGACTTAGAGCCAGTTTGAGAATCGGAGTTAGAGATTGATTTAGATCCGGATTGAGAATTTGGATTGGCAGACTCAGCAGAAGTGCTGGAATTATTAGCATTATCCGCCGCAACCGCAGTTTCAGCAGTCAAGCAAACAGGCAGCCACATAGACACAGAAATAGCGCACACCAGCACCGTCTTAAGCACCGTCTTAAGCGCTCTCACGAAAGCGCTGACGAACGCACGATACACATGCTTATCCGCACGTTTAACCGCGCGAATAGCCGCACGAGTTGCGCACTGGGTCAACTGACCTATGCGAACAAGAACGTTTAGCATAATCGTCCAAATACTCTTCATAATTCCACCTGTTTTACATTGTTTTACGCGCTTTACGTAGCCTCACGGCAACGCAAGTTTGTTTTTAAGTTTTGATATTAAGTTTTGTTGTTAAGCCTTAGTTTTTAAGTTTTAGTGTTCAGTTTTGCTGCTATACGCAATCGCTTATAAACCGAGAATGTTTATAAGCCAGTCGAACGTCTTTTCGCCGTGACTGCCCCTCTTACGTTTCTTACGCGAGCTAGACTTTTTGACCTTCGGCCTCTTTTTTGGCCGATTCGCAATCGCCCTAGCTTCCTCACGCGCAAGATCTTCTCTGCGTACAGCGCTATCTTTCGCGCTAGTTACTGCACTAGTTACTGCACTACTTGCAGCGCTACTTGACTCGCCATCTTTCGCGCTATCTTCTTCGTCTTCCTTCTTTTTCTTCTTAACCGGCAGACCAGCCCACCAAACGTAGCCGCCCACCACGCACAAGCTACCAAAGCAACCCAAAACCCACCACGGGAATCGCGGAACATCCGGCTTCTTACCACGAAGCGCCTTATCTGCCGCAGGCGTTGGCACAACTCGCTCACCAGTCACCAAAATGCGCTGCGTGTTAATGCCGAGCGGCGTGCAAGTAATAAGCGTCACCAAATCCTTGCCAGGAACAGCCGCAATCTTCTTCGTCTCGTCCGGGTTCACAACGATTTTGTCAACTACCTTATAGGTAAGAATCTCGTCAAAAACCTCAATCGTAAAAGTGTCACCCTTCCCGATTTCGTCAAGACGCGTGAACATTTCCGCACTAGCAAGACCGCGGTGGCCGGTTATAACCGAGCGCGTTCCCTTGCCGCCAACCGGAAGCGAAGTTCCACGCAAATGACCAAGACCCTTTAGAAGAGTTGCATCTTCCGTACCGTGGTAAACCGGCAAATCAAGGTCAATCTTCTTAATACGAAGACGAGCCATAAGTCCATCATCGTTAGCCTTTAACTGCTCCCAGTAGTCTTGACTAGCATCCGACGTTTCGCCATGCGAAGTTGGAATATTCGTATTCGCTTCGTAAATAGCGCCCGACGAAAGCTTTTGATTGTACTCGCGAGCACGCGCCAACTGCTCGTGTGGAGCAGGAACCGCATGCGTAATAAGCTTCGCGTACTCAGCCGCAACCTCCGACATGTGATACTGACTCAGCCACATGGCGGCATGCGGATAAATAAGCGACGCAAACGACGCAAGCAGCAGCAAAGCGGGGATTATGCAGGACTTCGAAAAGTGCCAGTTTTTTTGAGTGGAAGTTGTTTTAGTTTTGGTTTTAGTTTTTTGGGTTTTGATGCCGCCGTTATTTGGATAAGTTCGAGCGTCGCGATGACCGTGTTCATCACGATAATCGCGTTGATCTGGCTTAACCGCAACAATGCGACTCTCAAAAAACCTAAACATATTAGTAAATCCTGTTGAAGGCGTTCGTGTGCGAAACTCGTGGAGCTGGTTCTTTTTACTGTGGAGCGAGTTTTGGGGGCTGGTGTTTAGCTGGCGGATTTCTGGAGTGGCTGTGTGAGATAGGAATTACTTGTCTCGCAGCGCTCCGCTCTTATACCTTATTTGGACTTAGCGGTTGCATAGTTAAGTTTAGTTTTTTACTTACTTTTTCTGCAAAAATAGTATTCGTCAACAAGATTATTACTATCGTTCCGCTTTTATATTGCTCGACCAAGCAATTCCTATCTCCCACTACTAGTAAAACCGCTAGTGTTCTTTGGTGTGGTAGGAGTGCCTGGTGTGACTAGCGCAGCAGCGCTAATGCTAGTGTTCGCTGATCAACAGGAATCAGCGTTAGCAAAGCAAAACTGCAAAGCTACAAAACCACTTTTCGCAGAAGCATTGGTGCAAAGCTTCGGAAACACAGCGTCTGCAGAGCATTGGTGCAAAGCTTCAGGAAACTTTGACGGAGAATATCCGGCGTTTGCGCGACGACCTGCTTTCGCACTCAAAGCGTAGCGCGCGAAAGCAACTCGGAGCGGAAACTCGCTTAGGTTGGAAGTCCAGTGGACTTCCAACGCGAGTTTCGTAAGCGAGCGCGTTAATCGCGCGAGCATCCCTCATTCAGTGCGAAAACCTCAAATCTCTACCACACGAATATCCACACAACTGAATGACCGCGCAACTAATCCGCTCAAACCGGTTGCACAGCTTGGCTTGGAACCAAACTGCGCAACCGGCAGAGCAAATCAGCTGAACAATCGTTCAAAACACTCAGCCAACGAGCGAGTTTTACTCTTGCTCCTGCTCCTTGCGACGCTTCATCACAACGTAGAAGAGCGTGCCAGCGATGCCAACAATGCCGCAAACTGTCAAAATCACCAAGCCGCGAGCACCGGTCATTGGCAATGCGCCGAGGATCTTGTCAACAGCAGTAGACTTCTTGTTGTTAATCTTCAATGTGTTAGCTGAATCTTCAGCACCAGCAGTGAGATTCACACAATGAAGCTTGTCATCAAGTTCAAATCCATCTGGAGCTTTAGTTTCAACTGCGCAATAAACGTGTGAAGTTGTACTATTGTTACCAACGAAGAAGGAATCAGAAGCCTTACCTTTATCATTGGTTGCAGCCATTGTGCGAACTTTGCCACTATCGTCTATTAAGCCCTTGGCATTAGCAGTATTTACTTCAGAAACTTTCTTACCATTAAGATCATTTAGTTGCTTTCCTTCAGCAGCTTCATAAACCTGGAACACTGCACCCTTCAAAGGCTTTCCATCTTTATTATCACCATCACTCAAACCAATCTTATCGATGTTGAGAGTAGCGAAATTAGTGGTATCTTCACCTTCGTGAGTAGGATTACCTGGAGTTTCGCATGGATGATCCTTAGTTGGAACGCATGGAGTTTTATCTCCTTCGCCAGTTGTTATGCCATCTACATCAGTGTTTATAAAGTTCTTAATTTGTCCAGGAGCAATAACTGTTGTTACAACTGTTGCTATAAGTTTGCCACCAACTTTTGCAGTAGCCTTAGTCAAACCTTCACCAATGAGCTTAACGCGAATCCACTTAACAGTCTTGAGCTTGTCAGCAGTGGATAAATCAGTAACCTCAGTTGGAGTTGCATTTGTATCAGAATATGCTTTAACTTCATACATGCTTGTATCTAGCGGTTCAGCATTATTCCCATCTTTATCAGTAAGCTTCACATCCTTAACACTGCTATAGTTCAAGAAGTCTGTGTTAATTGGATCAGTGAAGGAAACATTGGAGTATTTAGTCTCACCTGGTTTAAGAGCAGTAAGTGGAATGGAAATATCCCAGCCCATCGTTGTCTTAGTGCCCTCGATGAACGGCTGATTCGGCGCAGCCTGAGCTTTCTTCGTAACCCTATTGGTGGACACGTCATTCTTTGGATAAATATTTAACTTATAAATCCAATCATGATCCTTGGTATTTGGAAGAGGAACAGTTACAAGGAATGGATTAACCTGCTTAGTAACGCTAACAGGTTTTCCATCTCTCATAGGCTTGCTATTAGCCAAGTCTTCTTCTACCAAGTACAAGCCGTACGTAGTGCCAAGACCAAATGTTGTAGAACCTTCCTTAGTGCAGCCTTGATCATTTTTAGCACAAGTTGCTTGTTCTTTAATATCAGCCGCAGTGGTAGAAGGCTTCAAGTTAGCATCTTTCAAAGCCTGAGCAGCAGTCTTATTCTCAACATTAAGATTTTTAATTGCTTCCCAGCCTGACGTCTGAGACAAATCAATTTTGTTACCTTTAGAATCAAGAATTGGAGTGAGCTTGAACTTCACGCCTGAAATTGGTAGTTGCGTAGATGGAATAGTCTGCTCTTTACCATTATTCCTAATCGAAGTCTCAGGACCTTCATACTTGTAAATGGTAATAGAAGTAGCTTGGCCAGATTTAATATTTGCTGTGTTTTCACCTTCAGCAGGAGTACTCGATGGACCAGCAGCCCAGGCAATGGAGCCTGCAACGCAGCACGTTCCGAGTGTGCAGGTCGCGGCTAATACGGCAACAGCGCGCTTTAACTTTAAAGTCTTTAGACGCATATTCCCTCTCTTCAATAAATCAATTAATCGTCTTATTCTCTTTATTTAGACTCAAAAGGCCGCTCGTAGACCAAACAAAAAGGTTATAATGTTGTAACAACTGTATTGACGCTGACGCACGCCTGTAAACACACAGATGCAAACGCAGAATACAACTGCAACCTTCATCATTCAGCCATTTTTCGCAATGTGCGATAACGCTCAACCATGAGTAAATACAATAATAGCCAACAATTAGACGAAAAATGATGTGAAGTATACCACAGTCAAATGTTTATATTTCTGAGCATCTACCCCCCCCCCCGGTACAAAAATCGTTTAAAATCAACGGGTTTGGGGGTGACAAATTACTAGCTCAGTCGCGTTTTGTGCGTTTTTATTTTTTTCTAAAAAAACCAAATACGGCGTGTCGCATTGCTCTTGCTTGAAGCTGCATTGTGCGCTTCAAGCAAGCTCAATGCGGTAGCGACGACTCAATGCTGAAAGCACAGTGTGCTTTCAGCATCGGAGCGCACACGATTACGCTTTCTTTATATTCATAACAAAAATTCAACCTGTCGGAATTTCCAACAAGTTCGTTTGGAAGGCACAAGGAAAGTTGAGAGCTAAATCACAGTGCTAAAACACGTCAACGCGCATTCGGCACAAACTCAATCCTGCAAGTCGCGTTCAAAGCATTTGCAATACGATTCAAAAGCGCAATAGTCGGATTCCTCGAACCATTTTCCAACCTGCTAATATCCGACTGACTTATACCAGTCTTCTCCGACAGCTCAGCCTGAGTCAAACCAGCCTTTTTCCTAGCCATCACAAGCGACATAGTCAAATCTCTTTCCGGCTGAAGAGCATCATACTCTTTCTTGAATTCAGGATCCTTAATAAGCTCGTCCGTAAGTTCATGTAAATCATTCATTCGCATTCCCTGCCCTACTTGCGTTCCCTGCAACTCTTGCTTTTTCATCACAAGCCTATCTTTCTATTAAAATATTCAGCCCTTCTCTGCATAGCTACCAATATCTCACTACGCGGAGTTTTCTGCTGCTTTTTAACAAATCCGTTGGTGGCAACAATAATCTTATTAGCATCAAAAAAGTATAAAATACGCACTATGTTGCTACCTAAAATAGTGCGAAGTTCAAAAATATGGTTGCCAACATGCTTACTAAGCGGCTCCCTCGCATCGTTTCCCAACATCTCCAAACGATGCAAATCCGAAACCACCTTCGCACGCAACTTAACATCCAAACTTTTAATAAACTCACGTACTGGCTTATCACCATCCTTATCACTGTAAAAAATCACATAAAACAATTCCCCAACCCCCTGTTTATGTTATATATAGCATAAATAGTACATGCACACCTTGTCAAAACAAGCAAAATCAGCAACTAACGCAGAAACAGTACTGCGCCAGTAACGAAAAAGCGACAAAGTGCGTTAGGCGCGCAGAACGACTACTTCACCAGTAACGAATAAACCACACCATACGAATGCTGCATTATGTCATTTGTATTTTGGCTTGTTTGCAATAACAGTTGCGTCATTTCTTTTGAACTAAGAAAGTCTCTATTTTCAACAATGAAGTCTTTCATCTGCTTGAACATTCGTATTAAAGACTTGCTCTGTTTAACTGCCAGTTCTCCCCTTAATACAGTCATAAGCATATAGATTCCCTGTTCTGTAAAGGCATAAGGCATATATCTTCTACCACCTGAACCTTCATCTGATTTTGAGGTCAAAATTTTTGACCTCAAAAATTCCCATTCATCTTTTGTAAGTTGAAATCTAAAATCTTCATCAAATTTTTCTATGTTATTCTTTACTTGCTGATTAAATGTTTTTGTTTCATATCCATATATTTCAGCAAGTTCAAAATCAAGCATAACCTTTTGATTTCTTATATAGTGAATCTTACTTTTAATCGTAGTTTCATCTATTATCACAATCTCTTTATTCTCTTCTGCCATAATGCCCCCAACATTATCTGAATATCTTTTCCAATCCGCCAACCATACGTTACTAACGCAGAACGCACGCTGCACCAGTGTCCGAAAGTAGGCAAAATCAGACACTAACGCAGAAACCAATCTGCACCAGTGTCCCAAAACAGCCAAAATGAGACACTCGCGCAGAAACAGTACTGCACCAGTGTCCCAAAACAGCCAAAATCAGACACTCGCGCAGCTAATGCTCGCGCAGATTGCGCGTTCTAAAAGCGCTCGATATTATCCAACGCGCATAATCTGCGGCACACCAGCCTCAACAAGCTTCCGCTCAAGATTCTTAACGCCAACAACATCCGCAAAATTAAAGCGCACAATCTTACTCACGCCGCACTCCCTAAAAAGCACAGACTCACGCTCCGCCTGCCTATCAATATTGCGATTAATAGCGGCCTGATTGTAGGAATTACGCAACATTTGAGTATCAGACGAAGAATTAAAGTTGATGTTCGCATGCGTAGAATTAGTCGAATCAACAAAATACTTGTCATACCCATCAAGCTCACCAACAATCAGGCCACCGCCCGAAACCCGCCACAAAAAATCACACCTATACTTAACCCTAGAATTTGGCGCAACAAACTCATGCTGCAACTCAGGCACCATAAACCCAAGATCAATCATCGTGCCGCGCGCAAAAGACTCGCCGCCATTCTCGCTTAAACCATTCTTAAAAAAGCAAAGGCGGCGCAGCCTAAAAATAGGATCCGCATTACTGCCGAAACCAGCTACACCGCCAAGACCAACACTACCAACACTGCCAGCATCACCAACACCAACGCCAACACCATCCCTCCAGCAGTATCTTCTCCCGCAGTATCTTCTCCCGCAAATCTCAAGAACCTTGTTAAAATTCACGTTATCGCGCGCAGCAGAATCAAAAATCGGCAAAGCAGCCCTAAAACTCAAGCTATTAGCAGCATCAAAAAGCAGCGTACTTTTGTCAACAACATGACTTCTAATCTCATAACTTACCCTGTCGCTTAAATGCGGAAGCGTAATAAGCCGCCCGTCATACTTGCGACTCGGCTGCACAATACGCACGTCGTCGCTCGTGCCATCCTGCTCTGTACCAATAGCGCGAATACGATGCAATTGCGGATTATCGTGCGTAGATTTGTTAGTTTTTGAGCGAATATAAATCTGCGTTGGAAGCGTCTGTAAATTAGTGTTCTGTGAATCGTATTTGCTACCAACAAACAGCGCGTCATAATCTTCAACAACATCATATCCTAATAAAGCTGCTCCACTCGTCACCGTAAACTTCCATTCTGGATAAATCTCCATCAAAGAAAGCGCTACATGACGTATGCGTTCTGACGTATATAGCCTTTGCCAATAATCAGTTTGCGAGTAAAGATTACGAAAAGTGCGCACAAAAGTGCCTTTCTTCACGCGTTTCTTTAGATACTGTTTTTGCGCGTTGGTGACAGGTCGAATGCATGTATGCTCTTGTTCAGCGTTTGAAACCATGCTGATAATGCTAGTATTTGCTGCAATCATACGACTGAGGTTATTCGACTTGACAATACTTGCGCAATAAGATTAACGCATTGTGGATAAAAGGTATTGAGCGCACGTAAAAGGTATTGAGCGCACGTAAATAAGTAGTTACGTAAGATTACGCAAGAGACACTCGCGCAGAACGCATACTGCACCAGTGTCCCAAAACAAGCAAAATCAGACACGCACGCAGAACGCATACTGCACCAGTGTCCCAAAACAAGCAAAATCAGACACGCACGCAGAAACCAATCTGCACCAGTGTCCCAAAACAACCAAAATGAGACACTCGCGCAGTCAATGCTCGCGCAGATTGCGCTCTCGCTTGCGAAACTCGCGTTGAAAGCACACTGTGCTTTCAACTTAAGCGAGTTTCCGCTCCGAGTTGCTTTCGCGCGCTACGCTCTATGCGCGAAAGCAGGTCGTCGCGCTGCGCAAGCAACAAAAAAGGAGCTTCAAGCCCGCAAGCTTGAAGCCCCATTTTTATATCAGATTATCGCAATCACTCAGCTTCGTCGCCGTAATCACCCTGACCACCCTGGTCGTCAAGGAAATCATCCGGGTTAAAGTCGTCGCCGAGCTTCATATCGCCAAAATCAATGTTGGAGAAGTCAACATCCGCCATATCGCTTTCACCGAAGTTCGATGGCGTGCCGTCAGCCCCACCCAAACCGAAGTTAGGGTAAATGGAGTCGCGCACCTGAGGATCCGGCTCCACGTTAGCGTTGCGGTAACGCGCCAAACCGGTACCAGCTGGGATGAGCTTACCGATAATAACGTTCTCCTTCAAGCCCTTAAGGTCATCTTCCTTCTGGCTCAAGGCGGCCTCGGTAAGCACGCGCGTAGTCTCCTGGAAGGATGCGGCAGAAAGCCAAGAATCCGTAGCCAAAGAAGCCTTGGTAATACCCATAAGCTCTGGTCGGCCGGCAGCAGGCTTGCCACCGTTCTTAACGGCAGCCAAGTTTGCCTCACGGAACTTTGCCTGATCCACAAGCTCGCCCGGAAGAAGCTCAGTGTCGCCAGAATCAATCACCGTAATACGGCGAAGCATCTGGTGCACAATAACTTCAATGTGCTTGTCGTGAATATCAACGCCCTGAGAACGGTAAACGTTGTGAACCTCTTCCACAATATTCACCTGAGCTGCGCGCGGACCAAGGATTCGCAAAATCTTCTTAGGATCCACAGAACCCTCAATCAGCTGCGTACCAACGTCAACATGCTCGCCATCCTTTACCAGCATTGGCGCACGACGCGTCACAGGGTAAACGATTGGCTCAACCGTAGTGTCGTCTGGAGTCAAAGTCACCTGACGGCCGTGATCGGTATCCTCAACCTTCACAACGCCTGGGAACTCAGCAATTGGAGCCTCGCCCTTAGGAGTACGAGCCTCAAAAAGCTCCGTAACACGAGGAAGACCCTGCGTAATATCGGAAGCCGAAGCAACACCACCGGAGTGGAAGGAACGAAGCGTAAGCTGCGTACCAGGCTCACCAATGGACTGTGCTGCCACAATACCAACGGCCTCGCCAACATCCACGAGTCGGCTCGTAGCCAAGGACCAGCCGTAGCACTTTGCGCAAACGCCGCGCTTAGATTCGCAAGTAAGCACAGAACGCGCCTTAACTTCCTCAACGCCGTGCGCAACCAAATCGCGCAAAACGTCCATAGAAAGCGCATCTCCGCACTTTGCCAAAACTGTAGTGCCGTCAGCAGGATCGAGAACATCTGCAGCAAGCAAGCGCGAGTATGGACCGCCATCAGCAGCCTTAACAAGCGTCAAGTTGCCGTTTTCGTCGCGATCAGCAATCTTCATCATAAGACCGCGCTTAGTGCCGCAATCTTCTTCGCGAACGATTACTTCCTGCGAAACGTCCACAAGACGACGAGTCAAGTAGCCAGATTCTGCCGTACGAAGTGCGGTATCTGCCAGGCCCTTACGAGCGCCGTGCTGGGAGATGAAGTACTCCAACACAGACAAGCCGTCGCGGTAGTTTGACTTAACAGGTCGAGGAATAATCTCGCCCTTAGGGTTTGCCACGAGGCCTCGCATACCAGCAATCTGGCGAATCTGCATCCAGTTACCACGTGCGCCTGACTGAACCATGATGTTCACGTTGTTGTCGTCGTGGAAGTTTTCGCGCATTGCGTCTGCAACCTTGTCGGTGCATTCAGTCCACAAGTTGATCAACTCTTGACGACGCTCTTCGTCGGTAAGAAGACCCATATCGTACTGGGAGTTGATTTTTGCAGCCTGATCCTCGTAATCTTGCGCGATTTGCTCGCGATTTGGAGGAAGCACAATGTCGGAGAATGCCATTGTTACGCCAGACCAAGGAGCGCGAGTAAAGCCGAGATCCTTCAAAGCGTCGAGTGTTGCTGCAACTTGCGCTGTAGAATAGCGGGTTGCGATTTCGTCGACGATCTTAGAAAGTACGCCCTTTGGCACCTGCTCGTTTACGAACGGATAGTCAACCGGCAAAGTTCCGTTGAACAAAATACGTCCGCAAGAAGTTGCAAACAGTACAGTTCCGTCCTTAAAACGCTCTTCGCGCACAACGTCTGGGCTGCCTGGCTCAGGATCAACAACCTTAAGCTCGGAAGGCTCCCAATTCCTTGGCAAAACGAAGTCTGAAGGAACGCGAATCAGCACCTTAGCTTGCATGTCAATCTCATGCTTGTCGAGAGCCATTTCAGCTTCAGCAAGCGAGGAGAAGACTCGGCCTTGACCCTTGGCTCCCTCAATTACGGTAGACAAGTAGTAAAGACCCAGAATCATATCCTGAGATGGCATTGTAACGGTGTGGCCGTCTGCTGGCTTCAAAATATTGTCGGAAGCCATCATCAAAGTACGAGCTTCAGCTTGAGCCTCGGCAGAAAGCGGAAGATGCACTGCCATCTGGTCACCATCGAAGTCTGCGTTGAATGCTGCGCAGGCAAGTGGTGGCAGGTGGATTGCTTTACCTTCAACCAAAATTGGCTCGAATGCCTGAATACCCAAGCGGTGAAGTGTAGGTGCGCGGTTAAGAAGCACAGGATGCTCGGAAATAACTTCCTCCAAGACGCCCCAAACTTCGGAGTCGCCGCGGTCTACCAAACGCTTTGCGCTCTTCATATTCTGAGCGAAGCCCTGATCTACCAAACGCTTAATAACGAATGGCTTGAAAAGCTCCAATGCCATTGGCTTTGGCAAACCGCACTGATGCATGCGAAGGCTTGGGCCAACGACGATTACGGAACGACCGGAGTAATCAACACGCTTACCGAGCAAGTTCTGGCGGAATCGGCCTTGCTTACCCTTAAGCATGTCGGAAAGCGACTTTAATGGTCGGTTGGATGCGCCGGTTACTGGGCGTCCGCGGCGGCCGTTGTCGAAGAGCGAGTCAACTGCTTCCTGAAGCATGCGCTTTTCGTTATTAAGCATGATTTCAGGAGCGCCGAGCTCAATAAGTCGCTTCAAACGGTTGTTACGGTTGATTACGCGACGGTACAAATCGTTCAAATCGGAAGTTGCAAAACGACCACCATCGAGCTGAACCATTGGTCGCAAATCTGGTGGGATTACTGGAATTACGTCCAAAACCATAGCTTCTGGCTTGTTTCCAGTAGTCAAGAACGCGTTTACAACCTTCAGTCGCTTCAAAGCGCGAGCCTTGCGCTGACCGGTTCCGTTGTCGATTTCTGCGCGAAGCTCTTCTGCGGCAGACTTCAAATCGAAGTCCTGCAAACGCTTCTTAATAGCTTCAGCACCCATGCAGCCTTCGAAGTAGTCGCCGTAGCGATCTTCCATCTCGCGCCACAAGTCAACGTCGCCTTCCATATCGCCTGCACGCAAGCCCTTGAAGCGGTCGAACACTGCGTTCAAACGCTGAATCTGCTCGTCGTAGCGAGTACGAATAGCAGACATTTCGCGTTCTGCACTAGCGCGCAACTTAGATTTTGCAGCACCCTTGCCGTCGCCAGATTCTTCCAGCTCGTGCAAGTCTTCTTCAACCTTCTTAGCGCGAGCTTCGATTTCGTTATCGCGACGCTTGCGCAAGTTGGCGATTTCGGTATCGAATTCGTCTTGCAAATCTGGAAGATCTTGATGACGCTGTTCTTCGTCGACTTTCGTAACCATGTAGGCTGCGAAGTAGATTACTTTTTCAAGATCCTTAGGTGCAATGTCGAGCAAGTAGCCCAAACGGCTTGGCACACCCTTGAAGAACCAAATGTGCGTTACCGGAGCTGCAAGCTCAATATGACCCATGCGTTCGCGGCGAACGCGGCTGCGGGTAACTTCCACGCCGCATCGCTCGCACACGATTCCCTTAAAGCGCACGCGCTTATACTTGCCGCACGCGCACTCCCAGTCGCGAGTTGGACCGAAGATCTGCTCACCGAACAGACCGTCCTTCTCTGGCTTTAGGGTACGGTAATTAATGGTTTCTGGCTTCTTTACTTCGCCGTGGCTCCAGCTACGGATATCTTCGGCGGTGGCCAGTCCAATCCTCAGTTTGTCAAATGCGTTGACGTCCAGCACTCTTATCGTCCTGTCTCATGAAATTGTTTTCTAATGTTTCTTAATTTCTTAAAGTGTGTTCGTTACTGAATCAGTTACCGAATCAGTTACCGAATCACTGGTATTCAGGTTCAACAGCAATCTGATCTTCCTTGGCGGACGAATCTGGTCGAGCGCCAATATTGAAGCCAAGATCGTCGGAAGATGAAACTGGGTCGTCCTCTTCATCCTTCATGTCGATTGCAACGCCTTCAGCGTTCAACACCTCAACATTAAGGGAAAGCGACTGCATTTCCTTAAGCAACACCTTGAAGGATTCAGGAATGCCTGCTGGTGGGAGGTTATCGCCCTTAACAATAGCGCCATACACGCGCACGCGGCCGTCGACGTCATCAGACTTCGTGGTCATCATTTCGTGCAATGTGTAAGCAGCGCCGTAAGCCTCGAGCGCCCACACTTCCATTTCACCGAAGCGCTGGCCGCCGAACTGAGCCTTACCACCCAACGGCTGCTGGGTAATCATGGAGTAAGGACCAGTGGAACGTGCGTGAATCTTATCATCAACCAAGTGATGCAGCTTCAAAATGTACATGTAGCCCACAGAAATTGGCTTCGGGAATGGCTCGCCAGTGCGACCGTCGAACAAAGTTGCCTTACCGTCTGAACCAACAAGCTTTTCGCCATCGCGATTTGCAAGAGTTGTAGAAAGCAAGCCCTTCAAAGTTTCTGGGCGAACGCCGTCGAATACTGGGGTTGCAACTGGAGTGCATGGATCGCCATGCTCAGCGCCCTGCGGCACGTACTTCTTCCAAGCAGCCTCAAGGTCTGGATCCAAGTTAATATCCCAGCCAGCGTGAGCAATCCAACCCAAGTGAAGCTCGAGCACCTGGCCCAAGTTCATTCGAGAAGGCACACCCAATGGGTTAAGCATAATGTCAACTGGAGTACCATCAGCCAAGAATGGCATATCTTCTTCTGGCAAAATGCGGGAAATAACACCCTTGTTGCCGTGGCGGCCGGAAAGCTTATCGCCCTGAGTGATCTTACGATGCTGAGCGATGTAAACGCGAATCATTTGGTTCACGCCGTTTGGAAGCTCGTCGCCGTCGTCTTCAGCGTCTTCGCGAGTGATTTCCTTAACTGCAATCACAGTACCGGTTTCACCGTGTGGAACGCGCAAAGAAGTATCGCGCACTTCGCGGCTCTTTTCGCCGAAGATTGCACGAAGCAAACGCTCTTCTGGAGTAAGCTCGGTTTCGCCCTTAGGGGTTACCTTACCAACCAAAATATCGCCGGCTTCAACTTCAGCACCAATGCGAATAATGCCACGCTCGTCGAGATTTGCAATCGCATCTTCGCCAACGTTTGGCAAGTCGCGAGTAATCTCTTCGGAACCAAGCTTGGTTTCGCGAGCGTCGATTTCGTACTCTTCAATATGAATAGAAGAAAGCGTATCGTCCTGCACAAGACGCTGGGAAATAATCACAGCATCCTCGTAGTTGTAACCGTTCCAAGGCATGAATGCAACGAGCAAATTCTTACCCAATGCGAGTTCGCCCTTTTCGGTTGCAGGACCGTCTGCCAAAACAGTACCAGCTTCAACGCGCTCGCCGTCTTTAATAAGCGGCACCTGGTTGTAGCAAGTAGTTTGGTTAGAACGCTGGAACTTAGAAAGCTTGTAGCTGGACTGAGTTCCGTCGTCGTTCATAACGCGAATAATATCTGCAGAAACGTAAGTTACTACGCCCGGCTTTTCTGCCAAGATTACGTCGCCAGAATCAACTGCTGCACGCCATTCGGAGCCGGTTCCAACAAGTGGGCGCTCGGACTTAATAAGCGGCACAGCCTGACGCTGCATGTTCGTACCCATCAATGCACGGTGGCCTTCGTCGTGCTCCAAGAATGGAATCAAGGAAGCGCCGAGGGAAACCATCTGACGTGGGGAAACGTCCATGTAGTCTACAGTGCTAACAGGCACATCGACTGCTTCTTCTTCGTCCACACGAGCAAGTGCTTGAGTGCCAACGAAGTTGCCGTTTTCGTCGAGTTCCTGGTTTGCCTGAGCAATAACGTGCTCGGCTTCGCGGTCTGCAGTCATGTATTCGACTTCATTAGTTACGTGACCGTTAACAACCTTGCGGTATGGGGTTTCAATGAAGCCGAATGGGTTGATTCGTCCGAAGGTTGCCAAAGAACCGATAAGACCGATGTTTGGACCTTCTGGGGATTCGATTGGGCACATACGTCCGAAGTGGGATGGGTGCACGTCTCGAACTTCCATGGAAGCGCGATCGCGAGAAAGACCACCAGGGCCGAGTGCGGAAAGACGACGCTTGTTAGTAACGCCTGCCAAAGGATTGTTCTGATCCATAAACTGGCTGAGCTGGGAAGTTCCGAAGAATTCCTTAATAGTTGCGTTTACTGGGCGAATGTTGATTAAGGACTGAGGAGTAATTGCTTCTGCGTCCTGAGTTGTCATACGTTCGCGCACAACGCGCTCCATGCGGCTTAAGCCGGTACGAAGCTGATTCTGCACAAGCTCGCCAACCTGGCGAATACGACGGTTTCCAAAATGATCAATATCGTCAACGTCAACACGCAACTGCACGTCTTGACCATCGCGCTTACCTTGGAAGGTTTTCTCGCCTGCGTGTAAGGTTACCAAATACTTGATAGTGGCGATAATATCTTCACGGTTCAAGCTGCGATCGCTGTAGTCTGCTTCGAGACCGAGCTTGCGGTTGATCTTGTAACGACCAACTCGAGCCAAATCGTAACGCTTTGTGTTGAAGTAGAAGGAGTCGAGAAGATTGCGGCCGGCTTCTGGAGTTGCAGTGTCGGCTGGGCGAATCTTACGGTACAAGTCTGTAAGTGCGTCTTCTTGAGTATCGATTGATTCCTTTTCGAGAGCATCCAAAACAAGTGGATAACCCTTGAAAGCTTCGGCAATTTCCGGCTTGGTCATGCCAATAGCCATAAGGAATACGATTGCAGACTGCTTGCGCTTGCGGTCAACGCGAACGCCTAAAACGTCGCGCTTGTCAATCTCAAATTCCAACCATGCACCGCGGCTTGGAATAATCTTCGCGCCGAAAACATCCTTGTCGGAAGTGCGATCCTGAGTGCGATCAAAATACACGCCTGGAGAGCGCACAAGCTGCGAAACGATTACTCGCTCGGTGCCGCCAATAATAAAAGTGCCGTGAGGAGTTTGCAATGGGAAATCACCCATGAAAACAGTCTGGCTTTTAATTTCGCCAGTTTCGCCGTTTTCAAACTCAGCGTTCACATAAAGTGGAGCGGAATAGGTGTAATCCTTTTCCTTGCACTCAAGCACAGTGTGGCGTGGTTCTTCAAAGTATGGGTCGGAGAATGTGAGGCTCATTGTCTCAGCAAAATTCTCGATTGGGGAAATCTCCTGGAAGACTTCGTCAAGACCGGAAACATGAGGCACGGTGTGAGTTCCGTTTGCCTCGTCTTCGGCAACGCGCTTCTTCCAGCGTTCAGAGCCGATCAACCAATCAAAGCTGTCGGTTTGCACGCCGAGGAGGTATGGCACATCAATAGGCTCACAAATGGAGCCAAAATTCACACGATCTGACGCTTTGTGCAGTTTAATATCATGCTCGTCAGCACGTGCGATGACTTTCGTGGTGCTCGTCATAGCTTGTTCAGCAGCCAATGGACGTTCCTTTATCACTCGCTAGTTAACTATTTAATCTTTGAAAACTGAAGAAAATCGCGGCAAATGATGTGCTTATTTAAGCATATTGTGATTCGCGAGCGCCTTCTTCGGTTCCATGAGCATGCCCGCTATATGACACACCTTACACAGACTCTCTACTCTACCAAAAACTCCGGACTTTTAGCCGCTATCACCACGCCAATAAAGAACCGACAACAAACGCCGGAAAAATACACGGCAAATGTTTCCCAAATCCGCAAAACCGACAACAAACGCCAGAGAAAAAACACGGCAAATGTTTCCCAAAACAATAAACATAATGTGCAAGTTGCGAGTAAACTAAATACGTTACGATTACGAAGTTACGTAAAGATACTTAAAAGGCTAAGGAATAGCATGAATAACAGCGAGAATCCGCAAGAAGCAAAAGCGAAAACCGAAGAGCAAACCGACGCACACAAAGCAGCCGCAAGCCGCGTAGAGCAAATGTACGAGTACGGGTATCGCAAGTCCAACTACGGCCCGGACGAGCTCGTAACCGACGCTCACGGAAATCCGATTAGCGTTATGGACGCAATGCTCAGCGCCGACGATGCCGCACGCGCCGAAACGCACACTCCTCATCTTTGCTTCTACTCCCCTCGTATTCCGGGAAATACTGGTTCTGCAATTCGTCTTTGCGCTGTAACCGGCACGATTTTGCATTTGGTTGAGCCGCTCGGTTTTAATTTGCACGATACTAAATTGCGTCGTGCTGGCTTGGATTATCACGATATGGCTCACGTTGTTTTGCACCCGAATTTTGAGAATTTAGTTGAGTCGATGCCTAATTCTCGAATTATTGCGTTTACTGCAAATGCTACGAAACTTTACACCGAAATTGAGTATAAACCGAACGATATTCTGCTTTTTGGCCCGGAACCAGGAGATATTCCGGATCCGATGGATGTTATGGCAGGCCCGCACGTTGCAGAGCAGGTTCGTCTTCCAATGCGACCGTCGCTTCGTAGCTTGAATCTTACGAATTGCGCTTCTATTGCGGTGTACGAAGCGTGGAGGCAGCTCGGTTTCGCCGGCGGCAAGTAAGCACATCAAACTATGCATTACAATGGATAATATGTTCACACCATCCGGAATACACAAAATAAAGCGACAGATGCAACGCAAAGCGAGCGCTGTATTTAATCGCGGCAAATTGCGTAAATCCGGCAAAAAAATGAGCAAGTCGCAGCAAAAAATGTATTTTCGCAGACGCGTTTTTGTGTGCGTAGTGCTTTTTTTGATTGTGTCGCTGGCAATATTTTGCGTTATTAGCTTAGGCAAGGGACTTGCTGCACTTGGCGGTGCGATTGCAGGACATGAGGTTAATGTTTCTAGAAAGTCCGTGCCAGATCCGCGCCCGGTTGGCCTTACTCCCCGATGCACTGCGCGCGATATTAATATTGAACTTTCTGTGAAATCTCAAAACGTTCCTATGGGCGGAAGCGTTGAGCTTACTGAGCGTTTTGTTTATGAGGGAAATACTTCGTGTCTTATTGATGCTTCCGATATGAATTCTGTGCTGTATGTAAACAGTAGTGATGCTGTTAGTAAGGCGAATGATGATGCAAAAGATAGTAAAGATGGCAAAGATAACAAAGAAGTAAAAAGCGGAAAAAATGCTAAAGATTCAAAAGACGCGAAAGACGCAAATAGCAGCAGCTACTTATCTAACGCAGTGTGGCGTTCAGATACTTGCGATACTGCTTTGAAACCGCTTCTTATGGCTAAGGGCGATCATTTTGAAAAGAAGATTACCTGGAATACCAATACGAATGCAGGAAAAGGCTGCACTGCAGACGAGGATTTGCCGAAGGTGAATCGCGGAACTTATGTTCTTAGAGTTGAGCATAAGCGCGTTGCGGGATTGCATAGCGAGCCGCTTTTTGTAAACGTGCGCTAATCGTGCTGTAAGCGTGCATCAAGCAAACGTATTACAGCTTCGCGCAAATGCGCGCAACTTCGCGCAAAACTACGCGTCAGTTTTCGTCTGCAGAATTATGTGCTAAATCAAAATCCGTAGCATCTGCAGCAGAATTAAGAATCTCGCGATCGTCACCAACAGGCGCCAAAACCAAATCCTTAACAAGCTCGCGCGTACGAAGCTGAGAATCAGCGTCCAAACCATCGTCGGTAATAACAGTATCAACCTGATCAAAACGCGCAAATAGCGAAAGCGACGTGCAGCTCCACTTAGTGTGATCCGTCAAAATAATAGTGCGGTCAGCAATATCCATTAAAGCCATATCTGTAGCCGCTTCCAAAGAGTTCGGCATAAGGAATCCGCGAGGAAGAGACACCGAGTGCGTGCCAAGAAACACGGTATTCACGCGAAGAGAAGCCACAACTTTGTCTGCAATCGGGCCAACCAGCGAGTTGGAGCGCGTAATCACGCCGCCGGTTACAATAACCTCAACATCCTTGGACTCCAAAGCCTGCACAAGCTCGGCAACAGGAATCGAATTAGTCAAAATCGTAATTCCGGAAGCCCTGCGAGACTCCAGCAAATGCTGCGCAAACACGTAAGCTGTTGTGCCGCCGCCAATAGCAATAACATCTCCCGGAGAAACGTAGTCCACAGCCAAACGCGCAATAGCATCCTTCAAACCAATGTCCATTTGCGACTTTACAGAAAACAGTGGCTCGGAAAGCAAAGTGTTGGTTGTTACAGCGCCGCCGTGAACTCGCTTTAAAAGACCGCGATCGGAAAGCTCGGCAATATCCCTGCGAACTGTCATTGCAGAAACGTTCAGCTCTTTAGACAACGCGGTAATGCGAACTGCACCGCGAGTACGAAGACGGCTTAAAATCAAATGTTGACGCTGCGAAGAAATCATACGAACATTATCGCACAAGTATACGCAAAAAACAAACGCGATTGAGCGTTTTGGGGTGTAAAAACGAAAAGAACGCACATTTACCCGCGTACAAATCTTATTTTTGTAATAAATCGCACAAAAACGAACGCGCATTCGGGTGGCAAACGCACAAATAATGCACTAGTATATAGATATGCATTACGTTTCTGAAAATTCATTGCACAATGTCGTCAATAAAGCCACGACTGATTTTTTCACTTTCTCCTACAAGCATGTAATAAAGCCTCATTTTGTGTTCAACATTCCTCCTGACGAAGCTCACGAACGCATGATTGACTTCTGCAAATTCAGCGAAAATACGCCGGGACTTATGTGGCTTCTTCGCACAATGCTTAACTACACGGATCCGGTTCTTGAAACGAATGTTATGGGATTGGATTTTGCGAACCCGTTCGGCTTAAGCGCCGGCTTAGATAAAAACTGCCAAATGGCAACCGTGCTAGACAATGCCGGCTTTGGTTTTGAAACAGTTGGCTCAACTACAAGCCGTCCTTGCGAAGGAAATCAGAAGCCTTGGTATCATCGTCTTCCGCAATACGACTCTATTTTGGTACACGCAGGCTTAGCAAACGACGGCAGCGAAGCGGTTGTTGCGCGCGCAGAAAAAGCGTGGACTAAAGCTAAGTCAATGAATATGTCTATTTCGATTGCTCGCACTAACGACGATTTAGTTGGCGATTTAAACGAAGGCATTGAAGATTATCACATTTCTATGGAACGCGCTGCTGGACGCAGCTCGATTATTGAGGTGAATATTTCCTGCCCGAATACTCGCGTAGGTGAGCCTTTTAGAGAGCCTGAAGCGCTGGATAAGCTTTTTAGCGATCTTGATACTATTAAGCGACCGCAGCCAACTCTTGTTAAGATGCCGCTTAATTTGCCGGGAGGATGGGAGCAGTTTAAGTCACTTCTAGATGTTCTTGCCGAGCATAAGGTTGATGGCGTAAGTATTGCGAACTTGCAGAAGAACCGCTCCGGACTTGACGTTCCAGCAGATTGGCAAGGCGCACTTTCTGGAGGCCCTACCTACCAGGCAAGCAACGAACTTATTAGTCGCACGCGTAAGGCTTTTGGCGATCGTTTTGCTATTGCTGGAATTGGCGGCGTATTTACACCAAAGCAAGCATACGAGAAGATTCGCGCTGGCGCGGATTTGGTTATGTTTATTACGTCGCTTATGTACAGAGGACCGCAGCAGATTACGACGCTAAAGCGCGGACTTGCGGATCTTTTGAAGCGCGACGGATTCGAGCATGTTTCCGACGCTGTTGGAGCAGATTTAGACTAAAAGTGACGGCATAAACTACTCAGTTGCGTGTAGTTTATGCCGTTTTTTTTTGCGCAATTTTGACCAAAACAGCGCACGTGCAAGTAGTTTATGCCGCCTGCGCTGTTTAATCATCTAAAACTTAATACCCATCTCCTGTGGAAGTGCTGTAGTCATCTCGACGAGCAGTTCCATACTGATCCTGCGTCTGCTGCTGCTTATTAGCCTCTTCCTGCTGTTCGGTAGCAGCCTGACGACGAGCGTCTTCATCTCGCTTCTCCTGCTCAGTTTGTGCAGGCTTCTTATAAAGCGAGTCGTGCGTTGAGGAAGCTCCGGCAGTGTACTTTGGATCCGGCTTTCCGTAATCGTTATCAACAGGAATATTAGCAGCCTTCAAATAGTCGTTCATAAACTGCTTCCAGGCAGGCGTTGCAATATACATACCATACCAAGCTGCCATTGTGCGACCGTTAATAGTCATGCCGTTAAAGCTCTTTTGCGATTCGGCATTGCCGACAGCCACAAACGAAGCCACCTGATACGGCACAAATCCTGCTGTGGTCATGTAGTACTGTTCGTTAGTACCAGTTTTTGCGAAGGTTTTACGTCCGCCGTCAAGCTGAGTTGTTGAAGCCTCACCACCAGGTTGAACAACACCCTGATTAAGTGCGTATGCGGCAGTTTGTGCAATACCCTTTGGAATAGCCTGATGGCAATGCGCACTAGGAACTCTTAAACGCTTGCCGTTCTTATCAATAACTCGCTTAATGGCAATCGGGTCGCAAGCAACACCATCCGCACCCAAAGTTGCATACACATTCGCAACAGTTAAAGGCGAAGCCTGCACAGAACCAATGGTCATTGGCGGGTTCAAAGAATTGGCAGAATACACGCTTTCCTGACCAAGAGGCGAATTATGGTAGCCAAGAATTTTAGCAGCGTCTGCAATAGAGCACAGCTTAATTTGCTGAGCCATAGACGCCTGCGTAGTGTTGTGAGAACGAACAAGACCTTGCAAAGGCGTTTCTGGGCTAACAGTGCCACCGCCGGAGTTTTGCACAAACCATGAGCCGGCTCCGCGGAACTTATTGCAGTTAAAATCAGAATTATTGTATCTAATAGTTGTGCGAAGAGGCTGGTTGATTGACTTTCCAGCAAGCATCCACGCAACCATATTGATAGGCTTCCAAGTAGAACCAATCTGCCAGCCAAGACCGCCACCATCTCGCTCGTCAACAGCGTAGTTAAGAGCAGTATGAGTTGGGTCAGACCTAGCAGCGTCGGACGCATCATAAATACGGTTGCTACCAAAGGCCAAAACCTCACCAGTTCCAGGCTTAATAGCGGCAATCGAAACTTCAAAACCGCTTTTATCGTTTACTGGAATCGTGTCACGAGCAGCTTTCATTGCAGCCTTACTTGCGCGCAAATCCATAGTGGTGTAAATATCGAGACCACCTTCAGTAAGAAGCTTTTCTCGAGCAACAGCCGTCTTTCCAAATTCGCGAGAGTGCAAAATTCGCTTGGTTACGTAATCGCAGAAGAATGCAGCGTCGCCTGCAGCCTGGCAACCAATCTTAGACACTTCGCGCTGCACATTAAGAGTATCTTTTAGCGGAGTTGCTACAGCAGAATCGTGCTCTTTCTGATTTATAAAACCTTGACGAAGCATTAAATCAAGCACAATATTGCGCTGCTTTTGCGCTTCTGGTTGATTTTCTTCAATAGATGGATCGTAATGAGAAGGATTTTTTGTGATTGCAGCAATAGTTGCAGCCTGCACAAGATTAAGCTTTGCTGCGCTCGTATTAAAGTAGCGATGAGCTGCAGTTTCTACACCGTAAATATTATTGCTACCAAATTGCGCAATATTAAGATAGCCTTGCAAAATCTCAAGTTTTGAATACTTCTTTTCCATTTGGATTGCTATGAGCATTTCGCGAAGCTTACGCGCAATCGTGCCTTCAGAAGCGTGATATTCCGCCAAAGGATCGTTGTTTTCGCGCGCTTTAATCATAAGCACATTTTTCACATACTGCTGTGTTAAGGAAGAGCCACCTTGCATATCTGACTTTTTAACGAATGTTTTCACAAACGCACGCATAACGCCTTGAACGTCAACGCCAGAATGCTCAAAGAATCGCCTATCTTCACGAGCAACCATTGCCTGCTGCATATATTGCGAAATACGTCTAAGCGGCACAACAGTGCGATTTTGCGCGTAAAATGTTGCGATAATTGTTTTGCCGTCAGCTGCATAAAGTCGCGATTTTTGCGGCAAAGCAGTTACGTCAAAATCGATGCCATCAACGCGAAGTGAAGGAACAACTGTTTTCACCACGCTATTCACACTCATAACGCCAGGAACGAACATAATACTTGCAGCAACACCACCAGCAACACACAAAGTGATGTAGGTAAGAAACAGCGCTAGCACACGGCGAGCAGTAAGTGAATTCTTTTTCGGCATGCGTACTATTCTAAAGGTTTGCCTCTACTTGAACAATCAGCGCTCTGCTCTTCGAATTAACATTCCCGGCTTATAAATAATAATCGAGCGTCCTTTTCGCATAATCCACCCGCGATTTGCAAAATCCATAAGCGCCTTGTTTACAGTTTCCCTAGAAGAACCAACCAACTGAGCTAATTCTTCCTGAGTTAAATCGTGCGGCACAAGCAAACCGTCACTCATTGGCTCGCCAAATCTGGATGCCAAATTCAACAAAGTTTTTGCCAAACGAGCTGGAACATCCATAAAAACTAAATCGGAAATTCTCTCATTATTCGCTCTCATTCGCGCAGCCAAAACTTGCAGCATATCTACAGCAACTCGAGGATGATTATTTAGCCAAGCGAATAAAATATCGTTTTCCAGCCACAAAACTTTTGTTTTGCTTGTAATTGTGATTGCCGAAGCTGTACGAGGACCGCCCTTTGGGTCAAAAACAGGAATTTCGCCCAAAATTTCGCCAGAAGTATGAATACTAAGCAATTGCACGCGATTATCGTTAGAATGACGTACTAATTTTACGCGACCGCGCTCAAGAAGATACATTCTGTGATCGGTATCTCCCTCATTAAAAATCGACTCACCTTTGTTGAAAATCGACTCCTGAAGATGCACCAAAAGTTCCTTCATTTGATCCGCAGGAACTTGCTTAAACAATGCAGTGTGTTGCAGAGACAATCTATCACTATTTGTGATCACTGCACTAGTTTTGC
The DNA here is from genome assembly GCF_000263635.1 of Gardnerella greenwoodii 00703Dmash. Classification (GTDB taxonomy): domain Bacteria; phylum Actinomycetota; class Actinomycetes; order Actinomycetales; family Bifidobacteriaceae; genus Bifidobacterium; species Bifidobacterium greenwoodii. The sequence goes on along the minus strand of NZ_ADEV01000007.1, from coordinate 15,445 downwards.
TTATCACCATTGCTTTACCCTTCTCAAGCAAAGTAGATACATCGCCTTTGAGTTACCTACGCACACGGATGAACGTAAACGTATGCGCGTAAACGAACAACACTAAGGACTATAATATCACGAATATTGGCTGGAAGGCGACATAAACAGCGCAAAGCTGAGTAGTTTCGGTCGTTTATTCGTTTATGCCCATCGCACTAAGACACCAAGCGTTTTCGTACGAAAGCTCCTGCCACTGCCTATACCTGCCAGAAGTGCCGCCGTGGCCGCCGTCAGTTTCAACACGCGCAATAGCATCCACCCCAGAAGCCTGCAATTTCGCAAGCCATTTCATAGGTTCAGTAACAAGTACGCGAGTATCGTGAATAGACGAAGTGATTAAGATTTTCGGAAAATCAGCTAATTTTTTGCGCCCCTCTTCACTACTAGCACAAGGCACGTTTTCGTAAGGTGTATACGACTTCATATAAGCGTAATCTTCAGCATTATTAAGCGGATTTCCCCACTCATCCCACTCGGTTACAGTAAGCGGCAAAGAAGAATCGAGCATAGAAGTAAGTGCGTCAACGAACGGCACGTCCGCTTCAATTCCCGCATAACATCGTGGTGCCATATTTACTATAGCACCCATAAGCAAGCCGCCTGCAGAACCGCCATTTGCAACAGTATGGCAAGCCGAAGCAAAACCAGCATTCTGCAATGCGCGCGTTGCGTCAACAAAATCTTCAAAAGTGTGCTTTTTATTAACGCGCCTACCCTGCTCATACCACGCGCGACCCATTTCGCCGCCGCCTCGCACATGCACTTGCGCGTACAGCACTCCGCGATCTAGCAAGCTTAAGCGTCCAACAGAAAAACTAGGGTCCGAACTTACTTCGTACGCGCCGTAGCCTGTAATAAACATTGCTTCGGTTTGCGAAATTTTATCCGGTCGCCAAACAATAGACACCGGCACGCGCTCGCCATCTCTAGTGGTAATCCATATGCGCTTTTCGGCGTAATTATGCTCGTCAAACTCGCCAAGAATCTTCCCGCGCTTAAGCAACACGTCTTCGCCGCTAGAAGGATCAAGCTCACGAAGCTGGCCTAAAGTTGCGTAGCTTCCAAAAGCGTAACGCATGCGAGGAGCTTCATAAGAAGGATTTCCAGTCATAGAAATACTAAACAAGCGATTATTTTTGATTTCTTCGTTAGATATTTTGCAAAGAGATTCGCGCGAAGAAGATTTAGTTTGATTAGTTATACAAGATTCCAGATTATTAGCGTGCGAAATACTTACGTTTTGAACATTAACGCGAGTAGATTCGTGCTCTAAAACACTTTGAGGCTGAACTTCGTAAAAACGCCACGGCTTGCCGTTTAAAAAGTCTTCTGCAGCGCGCTTTTTGCTAATTACAGCCAGATGCGGCAATCCTTGAGCGCGATACGCCAACGCAACATAATTTTTATACATTGACAATCCGCTTATGCTTAAGCCGACTGAGTTTCGCAATATTTCAGGATTTTGTTCGCAATTATACGGCTGACAAATAGGCTTTTTGCTGGCAGAAGCCTCCCACAAATCTCCATTTTCACAGCCGTAAGGAGAACCGGAAGCAACGCAAACGCCATCGCCTAATTTATAAGTTGCAATTTTAGATGAGACTGCGCTTGTAGTTGCACTTGCACCAGCGCTTGCATTTGCGTACGTATTTACGTCCGAATCTGCGTCCGAATCTGCGTCCGAATCTGCGTCCGGAAGATTTCGCATATCAATAACGTCAATCTCAAAATTAGGATTTTTAGCATTGTGGCAAACAATAGCAACCGGAATATCTTCACCGTTTTTACCAGCGCCTTCAAAGCATGCGAAGGAAATGTCGTATTCAACGCCTTCAACCGGCTCAATAACCATGCGAAAATCACCTTCAGGCGTACTCAGCGGAAGCATAAGCACACGAGAAGTTGTTTTAGAGCTGCTACTAATCATCATGTAGCGTTCGTCAAAACTTTCGTAAACGTCAACAAAAAAGCGCTCGTCTTCTTCTTCAAAAACTTTTACATCGCTGCTTGTTGGCGTTCCAACGCGGTGACGCCAAACCTGGTAAGGACGCCATGCGCTGTCTATTTTTACATAAAACACCCATTTTCCGTCCGGAGAAAGTGAAGCAGACGAAAGATTCTCCCAAGACTCTTCCAAAGGCGACCAAGAGCATGTGCTGGAAGAAAAATCGCGCATAAAATAGCTAAAACGTTCGTCGCCTTGAGTATCAACTCCGTAAAGCATGCGAGAGCCGTCGGAGCTTAAATCCATGCCTCCAAGCCGGAAGAATTTACTTCCAGCAAGCTCCGCTTCTTTGTTCGCATCAAAAAGTATTTCTTCACCTAAAGTTACGCCCGGCTCAGCAGACCCATCTATAGTAGGCGGATTCCAATTAGCTTCATCGCTAACTTTCATACGGCATTGAATAGCGTACTGTTTCCCCTCTTGTGTACGAACGTAATACCAGTAATTATTCATTCGCACAGGAACAGACATGTCTGTTTCTTGAACCCTAGAGCGCAATTCGTTAAATAATGTAGAACGCAAGTTTTCTAAATGCTTAACACGCTTAGCAGTATACGCATTTTGAGAATTGATATACTCAAGAAGCTCGCTGCTACTACGATTTTTCATCCAAGCGTATTCGTCAACATAAGTATCGCCATGAAATTCACGCTTCGAGGGTATTCGCTTAGCTTCTGCAGGTTTTTCAAAGACTGTTTGGGAAGTTGTTTTACAGCTTGTTTCGCAAATCTTTTCGCTCATAAATATTTTTTTACCTTACTCTGCTTTTAATAGCCTCTTTTATAAACGGAAGCATTACTTCCGACAATCCTTGACCTGTAGGCGCTGCAAAAAATGGCACTCCTTGCAATGTTCCGGCAGCACCTTTTGCTTCTACAACATTTAGATTATCGTCAAACTTTTCAAGTTCCGTTGTAGGAATTTCTGGAATGTTTTCGTCTTCAAAAATATAAGCGCGACGAGAAACACTAAGAGCAACCGCAAAGTCACGCGATAATTTACGTCGGAAATTGTCTACAGTATCTCGCTTATGAAGCTGACGAATACCAACAGCAAGCACTCTGCCAGGATGCTGACGAATAATATTCGCATAAGTACTTGGATCTTTTTGACCGTCGTCGCCAATAAGCACAAAACGCATACCTGGAAAATCATCCATAAGCTGGGTTGCAAACTCCAACTTATGCTGCGGCCCGTTTGGAATAAAAGTTTTAGGACGAGGATCTAAATCTCGGAGCAAAAGAGGGCCTTCAGGAAACTTTTCGCGCTCAATAAAGTGACGAATCGAAGCCTCAACATTCCAAGGAGAAGTTGAAAGATAGAAAAATGGAATATCGTTACGCAAATTAGACAGCGACTGGAAAAACTCCGACATTCCAGCAACAGGCGAACGATGCGCCGGATTCATAATAAGCAGATTGTAGGCGGCGCGAATTGGAGAAGGCGCTTGAGTGACCATAATAGTGTCGTCAACGTCGGAAATAATTCCGATTGGCACGTTGTCATCAATAGCAAACAAGCTTGCTTTAACCGGCTCACGATTTTCAAGCGTGTAAGAAACAACATGACGACCCGGCAAAAGAGCGCGTTCGGTAATCAAATCCAAGTAGCCTGCGCGATCCGAAATACAATATTCAGCACTACCACCGCGAGCTTCTTCCGGCTTGTCATAAACTTCAGAATCGCCGACTTGCGCGGTTTCTACAGGAATATTGTCTATTGATAGCGCAACACGAACACGAACAGCTGGAATCACAAGCATAGCGTAAATACCGCGCTTTAGAGCCGAATGGTGTCCGCGTTTTGGTGCGTACACTGTGCGGCAAATTAAGCGAGCATAGCGATGCGTTCCATAACCAATATACGGCTCTACGCTTGGATACCACCCTAACCGGCGAGCAATGCGAGAAGCAAATCGCATCCATATTCCAACACAAGACGTAATAACACGTCTTACTACGCGCACAAACCAAGGTTTATTGTTGATTTTTTCGTCTTCAGACGGTGCGTCAAAAAGTGTGGCTGTAACGTGTACAGGAATTGGTGTGCTGCTAATTCTACGAGATTGCGAAGGTGCTGCAGGTTGCGCGGCAGCAGGCTTTGAGGGCGCTGCAGAAGTAGCTACATTCTTATCGAATGAGCTAGTTTCATTCCCAGAACCCTCACCCTCATACATGCTCATACGCTCATTTCTCGCGCACAGGGCCATCCGGAGTAGTTCCTACAATCTGCACGATTGTGCCGCGCGGGCAATTCTCATAAATCCAGCGCGCATCCTGCTCGTACATGTTGATACATCCGTGAGAACCGTGATTTGCAGCATCGCCAGTAGCAATACCATCATAATTCCAAGAAGCAGTGTGGAATCCTTCTCCAGCATGGTAATAGCTAACCCAGCGCACATTAGGCGAGAAGTAGGAAGAACCATCGCCATTTCTGCCGCGCATATCTTGAGAAGCGTAACGCAAGTAAATGAAGAACGTGCCAGGAGTTGAATCATCCGCGCCAGTCCTACCGGTGCAAACAGGGAAAGTCTTCACAAGCTCGTCGTTTTTATAAACAGACGCAGTCTGAGTTGACTTATCAACAACAATGCGCATTTCCACAAGCTTTTTCTCAACCGTAAACTTAGTTATTTTTGCAGGAAGAGTCAGCTTAAAATCGTTACCCTTACGCAAAGCCTCAACTGCTTTTTCTGCAGCTGACTTTGCATAAGTGATTTCAACACCATTAGAACCCTTCATGGTTGTGAAAATAAACTTTCCGTCTTTATTGATTGCGTCTTCCTGATTAACTTTCTGCTGATTAAGCTCTTTAGGAAGTGCCTGAGATAAGAACTCGTCTGCTTTATCTGTATCAACAGTGTATGAAAGCTTACGACGCGTAGTATCAGCTTTTACAGTAATCCAAGAAGCAAGAACTGTTTTAGGAACAGTAAAATCTTTTCCATCGCCGTTATTAAACGTAATTTTTTTCGACAGCAACTTATTTAATTCGTCAACAAGTTTCTGCGCAGCATCGCGCTTAATAGGAGCTTGAGTTTTGCGAGAAGTAACTGAAACTTTTAAGCTTTTACCAGGATGAGCCAGTAATTTTTTCACCGCTTCACGCACGGACAAAGTTTCAATAGTGCGGCCAGGAATACCATCTTCTACAACGTAAGACTCGGAATTCTTGTCGAATTTTGCGCTGTAAGGAACGGCACGATCGCGCTCGCGAACAAACCTAGTAAGCACATACGAATCCATTGCAGAATGATCAACCTTAGCTTGCAAACTAACAGTCTGCTGAATCCAAGGCATAATGCGAGTGAATAAATTATTATGCTTAGCTTGCATAATTGCTCGCACAGTATTTGGCTGATTGATTTTTACACCAAGCTCGCCCAAATCTGCAGTAATACTGTTTCCGCGGTCGTCCTTAATAACCAAAGAAGACGCATCCACGGCATCGCTTACAACGCGCTTTACGGAATCCTCTTTATAACCCGTAAGATTACGCGCAACAGAAACATCTCCAAAATTAACGCCTGGAGATACGCGATCGTGGAAATACCACTGTAAAGCAAAGAATGCTACAGCGATCAAAATAACAAAAACTAGAAGAGAATAAAGCAATGCGAGCGCAGAACGATTGCCGTGATTAGCTGAGCCTGTCTTCGCTCCGTTAGCGCCACGGCCCCCTCGATTGCCATCTTTACTATTTCTGCTGCCGCCATTTTCGGGCGTAGATTTAGAATCAGGTGTTACAGCCTTAAAAGTGTCTGTTTCTGTAGAATCTGCAGAATTGTTAATAAGTATTTCTTGTACAGAAAGACCGCTGTCGAATGAATCCTGATCTTCGTATTCGTCTGCAACTTCACCAAGATTTTCGGCAAGAGTTTTTTCATCATTATCGGCAGATTGATTATCTACCTGATTCTGCTCGACTTGCGCAAAAGCAACTGTGTCGTCGCTTGCGTCATCAGGCGTATGACCCGGCATTTGATTGAAGGGATCTTCGCCTTCAGGATTGTGCTGCATATCAGTCATATTAATAACCTCTGCTCAATAATTGTACGCAAAAACACGCTCGTACAGTCTATCACTAGCGACGCACGAAATTACAGATTGCTCTACAAACGCTGCACTGCCGACAATAAAGTCACCAAAGCAGAAGCAACCTCATACGGATGCTCAGTAGCGCTGAAATGTCCACAATCTTCAATAACCGTAAAATCAACATGCTGTGAAGAAGTCATTGCCTCGGCCATTGGTCGCATAATTTCAGGCGCACTAGAAGGATCCAAAGTGCCGCTAATAACCGCAGCCGGAGCTGTAATCAAAGGCAGCTGATCTTCCATGTCCGGACGGCAAGCTGCCATGCGCTGACGCCATGCCAAACCTTCAGGCTTCTGATCATGAATCCAATTTTCAAAAGTATGAATAAACTCAGGCGACTGTTTAACCGTAGAATCTTTTTCGGTTGCGTGAGCAAAATGCATAACAGGTTCAACCGTTTGGTCGCGCTCGCAAACATCTGCAATTTCAAGACGCTTAGCGCGTGCTTGAGGAGCGTCAACGCAGGCCCGAGTATCACATAAAGCAATGCCGGCAACAGCTTTAGGAAGAAGACGCTGAACGTCCAAAGCCACATAGCCGCCCATAGAAAGACCAACCCATACAGCGCGCTTAAAGCCCAAATCGTTAATAAGCTTTACATAAGATGCGCTAAGAGCGTCGAGAGCGTGAGCGTAATCAGCCTCGTTAAACTCAGAGCTTTCGGCTTTTGGAGTCTCGCTCAAGCCGGCACCAACCATATCCGGAGCAAAAATAGGAACGTCATGCTTTAACAAGCCGGATTCAAGAGCGGCATCAATTTGTGCGTTCAAAGAATCTGCACAAGCATCCCACATGCGGTGATCAACCGGAAAACCGTGGATTAAAACGATTGGAACAATATTGGAATTGTTTGAATCGTCAGAATTTTTTACATCTCTATAAACCGTATTGTGCAACTGAAAAAGTGAGCAATCCTTAAAAGAATCGCACTTATTATTTGCGTTATTAAAAGCTTCACACATAGTGCCTAATAATAGTCTTAGCCAATAACACAAATGTGTAAAAAACGTAAATATTCACAGTATTAAGCAAAATTTATCGTATCAATAGAAATAATGTGCAAGAATAGGGGGTATGCCAATTATGCCTATTCAAGCAACCATTGCACTTATGGTGATTGTTTTTGCGCTAGTTATTGCGCCATTCGTCATCATGATTGTTACGCGCGCCATGAAACGGCATCATTTAGCGAAAAAACTCGCAAAACGACACGGCGACTCCGTGCATTACGCGTTTATTTTAAATCCTTCAAAGCCGCAGGCAGAATCTTACCGCGAAAGTATTCAAAATTATTGCAACGAGCACAAGCTAACTTACGAAATAATCGACACGCAGCTAGATAAAGACGGACGCGAGTGCGCTTTAGATGCACTTTCCAACGGAGCTAACGTTGTTGTGGCAGTTGGCGGAGACGGCACAGTTAGAACAGTTGCGAGCGCAGTAAGCGGCAAAGGGCATGCGATGGGAATTATTCCTATTGGCACCGGAAATCTTTTTGCAAGAAACATGGGCATACCTGTAAACGATGTGGAAGCTGCGTTGCGCGTGGCTACTTCGCACGGGTCCAGGCAGGTTGATGTTGGACGCGTAACAATTCTGGACAATCCAAACGAAGACCACGGCCACGCGTTTTTGATTATTGCTGGAATTGGCTTCGATGCGCTTATGATTGACGACACCGACCCGAAGCTAAAGAAAAATATTAGTTGGCTTGCTTATTTTGTGGCCGGAGTTAAACATTTGTTTATGCCGAAGTATCGCGCAACCGTAACTTTGCAAAGATCAAACGGCGACGAAAGCGTGCTAAAAGGACTCACCTTCCGAACACTTATGGCAGGAAATTGCGGGCAAATTCCTATGTTCTCGCTAATGCCAGAAGCAGCTTACGACGACGGCGTACTCGACTTTGAAATTATTGACACTTCGGGCGGATTGATTGGCTGGGCTAATTTATTCCGCGGAGTAGTACACCAAACCGTAACCGGGCACGCGCTACAGCAGGAGTCACTTTCAGCCGGCTCAAGAATTGACCAGACGCAAGGATTTAGTGCGGAAGTGCAGTTGGAAAAAGCGGCGCCAGTGCAGGTGGACGGCGACATTTTGGGTTACACAAAACATTTGCGATTCACTGTTGACAAACAAGCACTGTGCGTGCGCGTGCCAGCAAGCGTAAAAACCAGCGTTGCTGTGAGTGAATAATATAAAATACAAGCGCCGTGGCAAAATAAAAAATTATGGTAGCAAAAAATGCGGGAATGCCCGCCACCCCAGAAGATCTAGTCGACGTCGACGCTTTGGTTGGCGCCTACTATGATGAAGTTCCAAATTCCAATATTCCAGAACAACGCGTGATTTTCGGCACGTCCGGCCACCGTGGTTCCGCTTTAAAAACTTCGTTTAACGAAGCTCATATTGTGGCAATCACCCAAGCCATCGCCGAATATCGCAAGAAAGCTGGCGTAACAGGCCCACTTTACATCGGCCGTGACACGCACGCACTTTCTGAGCCTGCTCAAAAAACCGCAATCGAAGTTTTGGTTGCTAACGGCGTTCACGTTCGCGTGGACTCTCGCGGCGACTTCGTGCCAACGCCTGTTGTGTCCCAAGCTATTTTGACGCATAATCGCGCAGCCGACGGCACTCAGCGTTTTAGCGGCGACGGCTTGGCAGACGGCATCGTCGTCACCCCTTCGCACAATCCTCCAACCGACGGCGGTTTTAAGTACGATCCTGTAACCGGCGGCCCTGCCCCTGCAGACGTAACTAACGCAATCGCAGCTCGCGCAAACGAATTGCTCGACAACTACAAGTCCGTAAAGCGCGTTCCATTCGAAGAAGCAATCAAGTCTGACTTAGTAGAAGGCTTCGATTACCGCGAACATTACGTAAGCGACTTGGCGAACGTAATCGACTTCGACGTGATTCGCTCCAGCGGCGTGCGTTTGGGAATCGACCCACTCGGCGGCGCAAGCGTAAATTACTGGCCACTTATGAACGAAAAGTACGGCCTTAACATTGGCGTTGTTCGCCCAGAAGTTGATCCAACTTGGCGATTCATGACCATTGATCACGACGGCAAGATTCGTATGGATCCAAGCTCCCCTTACGCAATGAAGGGCTTAGTTGACCAGCTTAACGCCGGCGCTTGGGATAAGTACGATTTGGTTGGCGGCACCGATCCAGATGCTGACCGCCACGGTATTGTGTGCCCAAACTGGGGCGTTATGAACCCGAACCACTACATTGCAGTGTGCGTGGAGTACTTGTTCGGCGGCGCTCGCCCAGATTGGCCAAAGAACACGGCAATCGGCAAGACGCTTGTGTCTTCTTCCTTGATTGACCGCGTGGCTGCTTCTATTAACGCAAAGCTCGTGGAAGTACCAGTTGGATTCAAGTGGTTCGTTGACCCACTCTTTAGCGGCGAAGTTGCTTTCGGCGGCGAGGAAAGCTCCGGAATGAGCTTCTTGCGCAAGGATGGTCGCGTTTGGACTACCGATAAGGACGGCCTGATTCCAGACTTGCTCGCAGCTGAAATTACCGCAAAGACTGGCAAGAACCCAGCTCAGCTTCACCAAGACCAGGTTGCTCGCTTTGGCGAAAGCTGGTACAAGCGCGTTGACACCCCAACAACGCTTGAGCAGAAACAGAAGTTTGCAGCTCTAAGCGGCGACGACGTAGAAGCAACCAAGCTTGCTGGCGAAGATATTACCGCAAAGCTTACGGAAGCTCCTGGAAACGGCGCAAAGATTGGCGGCTTGAAGGTGACTACCAAGAACAACTGGTTCGCTGCTCGCCCATCTGGCACCGAAAACATTTACAAGGTTTACGCAGAATCCTTCGTTTCTCCAGAAGCACTTGACAAGGTGCTTGAAGAAGCTACTGCCGTAGTCGACAAGGCTTTAGCGTAACGTAATAATCTCACGTAGGAATATTAATAATCTTACGTAAATAAAAACTAATTGCGCTGGTTGCAATTTGCAGCCGGCGCATTTTTGAAAGGTTTGCCATGATAGTTGTTTCTACAGACGGTTCCGCATTAGGAAACCCGAATGGTTCAATGGGTTGGGCATGGGCAGATCACAGCTTAGAAGCTGGAAGCACTAGCGAGCACCATCACACCGGCAACGCGGACGCTGGAGGCGCAACTAACGGCACGAATCAAATCGGAGAATTATGCGCTGTTTTGGAAGCTTTGCGCGCGCACCCAGGAAGCGAGCCTCTTACAATCGAAACTGATTCACAATACGCAATCAACTGCTCAACTACGTGGATTCACGGATGGAAAAAGAACGGTTGGAAGAATTCCAAAAACGAGCCTGTTAAAAACGCGGATTTGATTCGCGCAATTGACGCGGAACTTACTAAGCGCGAAGGATCAGTAAAGTTCGTGTGGGTTAAAGGTCACGCTGGAAACGCTGGAAACGAAAAAGTTGATACATTAGCGCGCACATACGCAGAAGATTGCCGAAGCGGCGCAAAAAGCGGATACTTGCCTTTAGAAGGTTGGAAGTCGCTACTTTCTTCGCCATACGCAAGTGGAACTGACGTTCCGCAAGACGCAAAAGATCTAATGGAAAATAAGATTTCTTGCGAGGATTACCATATTGGGCGCGCAGTTGGAGAAGATACAAACCCAGATTTTGCTAAAAATAGCAGCGTTATAGACGCGTCTAAAATTGCCGAAAATACGGAAGATACTACGCAAAAATCAAACGAAGCAGACGAGCTAAACGAATCAAACGAAACGCACGAGGCGCATGAAGCACACGAGTCAGAAATAAAGACCGAAAACAAGACCGAAAACAAGACGCAAATAAAGCCGCAGCCAGTTCAAGGATTAAGCGTTTCTGGCGTGCTGCAATTTACTCCCCCGCCAAACACAAGCCCAACTTTTAACGGCCAGCCGCGTTTTATTTCCGGCACAATTAACATAAGCGGCTATGTGCAGCCCGACGGCACACTACACTTTACTCCAACCGCCTTCTACCTGAATCAGTAAGGCAAAAAAGCCATAAAAATCTTGGCAAAGACTAATATGGAAATGTACGAAAACGAGGCACGCATAAAAGCATAAGCGCCTCTCCCGCAAATGCGATGGAAGTTCATCGACGAACTCGGGAATAACAAAACATAAGAAAGCAGGAATAATGGATAAAGCACAACAAGACGCGCTTAAAAAAGCAGCCGGCATTGAAGCCGCAAAGATTGTGAAGAACGGCATGATGGTTGGCCTCGGCACCGGCTCCACCGTGCGCTTTTTGGTAGACGAACTTGGCCGCAGAGTTAAAGAAGAAGGCTTAAGCTTCACGGGAGTTACCACTTCTCGCCGCACGCAAGAGCAGGCAGAAGGCTACGGCATTAAGATTCTAGACATTAACGAAGTAGACCACATTGACGTTACAATCGACGGCTCCGACGAAGTCGATAAGAACTTCAACGGCATTAAAGGCGGCGGCGCAGCTCTTCTTTGGGAAAAAATTGTGGCTATTAACTCCGACCGCATTGTGTGGATTGTTGACGCAAGCAAGGTAGTTGATACAATCGGCAAGTTCCCACTTCCTGTTGAGGTGATTCCATTCGGCTCCGCGCAAGTGATTCGTAAGTTTGAAAAGCGCGGATACAAGCCAGTTTTGCGTCTTGACGCGGATGGCAAGGAAGTGCGCACCGACGAGAACAACTTCGTGGTTGACCTGCACATGGAGCGCATTGAGCATCCGCAGGAGCTTGCGAAGGATTTGATTGAGACCGTAGGCGTTGTTGAACACGGCTTGTTCTTGAACATGGTTGACACCGTAATCGTTGGCGATCCTAACGGTCCTCGCACGCTTACCAACCCAAATAAGTAGCCGCGAATAAGTAGCGCAACTAAGCAATCGCAAATAGAGTCAGCATTTTACTGGCTCTATTTTTTTATCGCAAAAAATCTCAAATCTCACCACACGAATATTTGCAAGACAAGCCGCGAAATATATAAATAAATAAAAAAGCGCCGGAAAACCGACGCTTTATAAAAAGTATTTACGTGCCTAAACGTTCAGACACGCATCAACGCATAAGCATAATTACTTGCGCTGGTGACGAGTCTTACGCAGCAGTTTGCGGTGCTTCTTCTTGCTCATCCGCTTGCGGCGCTTCTTGATGACAGAACCCATCTGAAGCCTCCATTCCTATGTAAAGTGTGCAACTTGCCTAATGTTACACCGTTTTGACGACTTTGGACAGTGCCGTCACAAAGAACAGTGCTTTTTGAAGAAATTTACATTGGGAAGCTGTGATAAAAACGCTCTACAGCTTGCTTTGAACCAGTTACCTCAAAAACAGCAGTGTCGTTTTGCCATAATGCACTAGCCTGAGTTTTATCATTCTCATCAACGCGAAGCACATAGCTGCCAACCGTTTTACCAGCAACTTGAATCTTACCGCTTGCAACATCCGAGCCCTTAAGACCGTCGAGCAATGCTTCGTATTGCTTATTTGCAGAATCACGATTCGACCATTGCGCAACAGTTAGCGAAACCTCACCATCGCTCTGACCAGTTGAATACTTTACGCTATATTCTTCCAGAGGCGACGATTCAGTCCAAGTTGCGCTAGGAATTGCGTCAACTCGCGCAAAATCAAGAACACTATCCGGCATAGACTTCAACAAAGCTGTTGAAGAAACCGGCAAAGCTTTAGCAGGTATAGATGGTGTTTTTGGTAAAGCAACATGATTTTTATTTGCAGAATTATCGTGATTAAGCGCCCAACCCGGCCACACGAAAGCTGAAAGAAACGCTAAAATAACCACTACTGCTGCAGATGTAACTACAACTAATAATTTGTGATGTGTTGATCCATTAGCATTTGAAACATTCATATCCGACATACTTGCATTATCTCACAGCACGATGACGCGTAAGTCTGCAATGCTGCTTTTTTGAGGCTTTATAAAGCACAGCGCGTCATTGTCGCTAAAGACATATAGCGTCTAAATATGGCTAGTAAATCTCCCCTGCACTATTTATGCTCCGAATGCGGATGGAGCGGGTCAAAATGGTATGGACGCTGCCCGGAATGTGGCGAATGGGGCACAGTAAACGAGTTTAAAGAAGCGCGCGTTAGCGGGCTTTCAAAAACCACTCGCGCTTCGAGGATGACGCGCGCAGGAAATGCTGTAAATGCTAGAAATGCGGCAGCAAACGCAGGATACTTTTCAGCCAACTCAAGCAACTCAGCCAACGCAATAAACGCAATAAACGCATCAGTTGCAGCTCAGCCGATGAGCGAGATTGAAGCCGACGATGCGCTTCGTATTCACACAGGCTTTGGCGAATTTGATCGCGTTTTAGGCGGCGGTCTTGTGCCTGGTTCAGTAACTCTTATTGCAGGAGAGCCTGGAATCGGAAAATCAACTCTTCTTTTAGAAGCTGCTGCAAATATTGCAAAACAGGCAAAATTAAATGGAAATCCTCCTGTTTTATACATTTCCGGCGAAGAGTCAGCCGCTCAAGTAAAGTTGCGTGCATCGAGAATTAACGCCGTAAACGACTACTTGCTTCTTGCAACAACCGGAGACTTAGACACTGTTCTTGATCTTATTGAAGCACACAGGCCAACGCTGGCTATTGTTGATTCTGCTCAAACAATTGTTGCTCGAGACGTTGAAGGCATTACCGGCGGCTCCACTCAGGTGCGCGAAGTTGCGAGCGCTCTTATTGACGTTGCTAAAACGAATAATATTCCAGTTATGCTGGTTGGCCATGTTACTAAAGACGGCTCTATTGCAGGTCCTCGCACTCTTGAGCATTTAGTTGATACAGTTTGCCAGTTTGAGGGAGATTCGCAGACGGCTTTGCGCATGCTTAGGGCTGTTAAGAATCGTTTTGGGCCAACTGACGAAGTTGGCTGCTTCGATATGAGCGGCGAAGGAATTGAGGAAGTTCCGGATCCTTCCGGACTGTTTTTGTCTTCTACAGAAAACAATAATCAAGGTAAAAATTCGCAAGATGGCACAAACGACGGCACTTGCGTTACTTTTACGCTAGAAGGACACCGAAGCTTACCTATTGAAATACAAGCTCTTGTAACACAATCTGCACTCCCAACCCCTCGTCGCGCAGTTTCTGGGGTTGATGCAAACCGTATTGCAATGCTTACGGCTGTTTTGTATCGTCACGGAAGAGTTAATTTACTTGCAAAAGACTTGTATGTTTCTACGATTGCCGGCGCGCTCGCAAAAGAGCCTTCGTGCGATGTTGCGATTGTTGCCGCTTTGGCAAGCGCTGCCAGCGGAAAAGCCGTAGCTGCAAAAACTTGCGCAATTGGTGAAATAAGCTTAACTGGTCAAGTGCGTCCTGTTCCTAGAATGGAGCCGCGCTTGCGAGAAGCGGCCAGAATAGGATACAAGCGCGCTGTTGTGTGCCCGCTTCGTAAGAAAATTAATATTCCAGGATTGCAGATTGTTGAAGCGCGCAACGTTCGAGATGCGTTGCAAGCTCTTGGGTTGTAAACATTCGCTTCGCCGAGCTGAGCTGAGCTTAACTTATTTTATTTTAGCTTAGTTTAGCTTAGCCGAGCTTAGCGAAGCGAATATTCAAGTGTTGCGTTTAAAGAATTTCACTTGTGTTGCATACTGTTATAAGCGGCGTAAAAAGCTCCATAGTTTTAAGAGCCAGCTTATGATTTTCCGGAGTGCTTCCTGCGCAAGCATCCGCAGCAACTCGCACAGCCACGCCATTATCCGCCGCAGCTAAAGCTGTTGTTAGCACGCAACAATCCGTTGCAACTCCGCAAACTGTTATTTTGCAGCAGTCACCTAATGCGGCTTTAAGCTCCGCACCCCACTTGCCGAAAGTTTCGCACGTAACTACAGTGTGACCTTCCGCAAGTTCTGCTGTTTCTGGCGTAAAGTCGTACATTGGGTCGTTAGGTTTTACAAGGAATTGCGGCCAATCCTTAAAATAGTCAACCCAAGCATTTTCCGGCTTAAGAGGAGCTACGTAACGCGTGTAAATTACTCGGTTACCGTAAGCTTTTGCAAGTTTTTTGAAAGCTTCAGTTGTTGAATCGTAGGTGTGATCTGCGCACGCCCAAGTTGACCAGTCGCTTTCGCAAAAAACGCGCTGCCTGTCGATTACAACTAACCATTCGTCTTCTTTAATCATTTGAATATCCTCTTTTATTTCAGATTATTTCAGATTATTTTTATTCTGCAATTTCAGTGGTTAATAAATCTACTTCGCTTGCCGGCAAATCCGCTTCCTGCTTAGCAATATCTTTACGCTGGAAAATTAAAGAACCGACCAAGCCGATTAGT
>NZ_ADEV01000006.1 GCF_000263635.1 Gardnerella greenwoodii 00703Dmash | reverse complement strand
ATTCTCGCATGCTGCCGCACGCATCACGCCAGACACTCCTACCACACACCAACCCGCAGCTTAAATATGCGACTTTAGTTGCACTTAGCAAACCACGCACTTTCGTAACAAACTTAACGAGTCTATGAGTTTTGTGTTGTCGGTTAATGTGTTGAGAGGCTGGAAAAATTGTGTTCAGTGCTAAAAGAGGACTGAGAAGCTACACTCTTGAAGAAAGGCGAACACAATAAGCGCCTTTAACAGCCAGAGCGCCCGAAGGACGGGACGCACGCAAACACAAATTTTCTAGCCTCGTCAAAAACAAAAAACTAAATCAGTTACAAAACTCATAGACGATACTCAAGAATAACGTAAACAAAATCGCGAGGAGAGAAATCCACCAAAACTCGCGCAACATCAAGCAAGAGCGAAAGCAGGCCGTCGCTCAAACTCGAGAAAATACTGCGTGCGTATTTGGTGCGATATACTAAAAGACATGACTACACAAACTTTTGAAGCACTCGCAAAGTCGCGATTTTCTGCACGTGATTTTCTAAATAAACCAGTCGATTCTAAAATACTTGAAACTATTTTGCAAACAGCTGCACAATCACCGAGCTGGTCTAACACTCGTGGCTACATGCTCGCTATTGCTCAAGGAGAACGCAAGCAGCAGCTTATTGATGCATATACGCAAAAATGCAAAGCAATGTTTCGTACTAAAGACGCTACCCTTAGCGAAGAAGAACGCCTGATAGCACAGAAAATGAGCCAGCCGGATGGAGATTTTCCTGTAATGGCTCCGTATCCACAATCGCTTAAAGAGCGCAGTGCGCGTTTAGGGTTGGCGTTGTATAAACATTTAAATATTGATCGTAAAGATTTTCCTGCTCGAAACGCTCACACTTTGCGCAACTTCCAGGCGTTTGGTGCGCCAGTTATGGGATTTGTGCTTGTGCGTCGCGATTTTCTGCCATTTGCTGCGCTGGATGCTGGAATTATGCTGCAAACGTTACTGTTGGCTGCCAAAGAGCAAGGCGTAGATTCATGCCCGCTTGGCGTTCTTGCTACATGGCGTTCACCGCTTGACGAAGTATTCGACATTCCGACGGAGTATGCGCTGATTACTGGTTTTGCGCTGGGATATGCGTCTGAAGCGCACGTAAATGCTTTCCGCGCGGAGCATCCGCCAATCGAACTTGCGCAAGAAAAGTAACTTCGCACAAACCAATCTATCTTGCAAAACCCAAAGTACTTTGGAAAATATCAGATAGTAGTGCCGGAAATACCAGGATTGTTTACTCAAATACGTAGGCTTGATTAGGTTGCAGTAATGGTAAAAGATGTTGCTGCAACTTTAAATGTTAAAGTCAATGGCGTGAAAGTAACTCCGAAACTTAGTGAGCAAGATGAGCTTATGCTTCAGCGCATGTTAGATGCAAAATCTGCAGCTATAAAAACTCAGGAAGAAGCGTCTATGCTTATGCGTGAAACAGTTCGCTTATTAAGGAATCAGGGATTGACGGTTCGTGATGTTGCAGAGCTTACGAGGGTTACTCCGCAGCGAATAAGTTCGCTTAAAGCTTAGTGATTTAATCACAATGTGGTTGGGGCTATGCGCACGGAAGTCGCTCAGTAGTGTATAAACTCTATGCAAAATAAATCATTCTCTGGTATTACACAAGCTTAAAGAATCATAAATAAAAATCATCATTTAGTGTGATGCAAACTCTTTACGGCGATTATAGGCTATTAAGCAAAAGCTGAAATTCTAAATAAAGTGGTAATCAGAAAAGCGTTAATTGCAGCATTATCAAGCACTTTATTTATTTTGGGTCAGTTTGAGAGGCTCGTTTCGACGCATCCTATGTGTTTTACGAGTTTGGTGAGTAAGGAGCTTTGTGTTATGCGTAAGTTTACAAAAGTACTCTTGTTGGCTGTTCTGCCAACGTGTTTGCTTACTGCATGCGCTGGTAGAGCAGTTGATGATAGTCAACAGCAGGCATCACATGATTCAGTTCCACTTGTTTCAGTCAAAAAACAGCCTTTAACACAAGTTGTGTCGGGTAAAGCAGTAATAGAACAATCATCTACCTTTGTTATCACTGCTGTAAGTAGAGGGAATTTTTCTCCATCTGTAAAAGCAGGAAGTGCTGTAAAAGCTGGAAGTATTTTAGGCTACAATGCTGGTAACAAAATTATTGCTCCCGTAAACGCTAAAGTTGTGTCAGTAGCTGAATCATCTGCGGACGTGCCTAAATCTTTCCCGCTATTCACTCTTAAATATGAAGGTTTTTCAATAAGCCTTAACGCAAAAGCTTTACTTCGTTCTGCTGATATTGCAGATGTTAAAGGTCGCTTCCAAGTTGAAGATGGTGTTGGACCAACCAATTGTTTGCAAATAGTACAAAGCGGTGGAGCTTCTACCGATGTTGCAGCCTCGGGTAGTAGCAAGAATGATAATGCTGATTCAACTCAAACAGATGAGTCGAGTGTGCAAAGTACGCCTAGTGTATCGTCAAAAGTTTTAACGTGTTTAATAGATAAAAGCACAGAAGTAGAATCAGGCCAAAATGCGACGCTTGTTTTTAATGGCAAGCATAAACAATCGGTTTTAACTCTGCCTGTTAGTGCGGTTGCTGGAAGAGTCCAAAAAGGTTTAGTCTCATACAAGAAAGGCGATAATTGGGAGCGTAAAGAAGTTGGTCTTGGAATCAGTGACGGCGCTAATATTGAAATTACGTCTGGCTTGCATGAGGGTGATGTTGTAGCAGGTGTTTCTCCTGATCTCATTCCAGGAGTGCAATGATTATGGGAAACAATCCTGTTCCGCTGGTTGAACTACAAGACGTGTCAGCGCGTGTAAAACTAGGCAATGGCGAATGGCTTACCACTGTCAACTCTGCTTCTATGCTACTTAATCAAGGTGAAACATACGCGGTAGTTGGCAGGTCTGGCTCTGGCAAAACAAGTCTTATTTCTATTATTGGATTTTTGAATAAAAATTTTACTGGAAAATACTATTATTCTGGCAAGTCAATCCAAAAGTGTAGTGATGCTACAGTATCGCATATGCGCGCTCGAAATATTGGTTTTGTTTTTCAAAACTATTCGCTTATTAAGCATTTAAGCATTAGAGAAAATGTTGAGTTGCCGCTTTTGTACGCAGGGCTACAACAAAGCAAGCAGACAAGAAGAAAAACGATAGAAGAAGCATTATGTGCTGTTGGATTGCAAGATAAACTAAATGAATACCCTGGAAGGCTATCAGGCGGTGAACAGCAGAGAGTCGCAATAGCGCGTGCCCTAGTTACTAATCCCGAATTACTTATTTGCGATGAGCCAACTGGTGCGCTCGATAGTAGTACGGGAGAAAAAGTGCTTCAAGTGTTGCATGATCGTGTTCAAGAATCTGGAACAACATTACTATTAGTCACTCATGATATGAAAGTGGCTCGTTCTTGCTCTCACATTTTTACTATGGAAGGCGGTGTTCTTTATGACCATGCTGCTTAAAGATTTGCGCCTGTCTCCTATGAGATCTTTCCTCACAGGTTTTTCAATGTTTATTGGCATCGTTGCTGTTATTGCGTCAGTGCTTATCGGCACGGTTGGTAAGGACTATCTTATTGCAACTAACGAACAGCTAAACGGCCGTAGGCCAACATACGAGATTACTTTTTCAGCACAAAATTTTGACGAATATTCAGTATTTAACAAATTCTTAAATCGCATTGAATCCGCAAACCGTAATGCTAACGTTATGCTACAACCAAACACTGGACTACTGTTTAGCGCTTCTATGCCAGCTTTGAATAGCGTAAAAATAAGCGAAGAATATAAAACCAGCAATCTTCAATATGTTGACGCTGTTTACACTACGTCAGGATACAACAAAGTTTATAACTTACCTATTGTAAGTGGAAGATGGTTTAGTAATAGCGCTAAAAGCAACGCATTAGAAATGGTAGTAAACCAATCTGCTAGCAAAAGATACAAGATTGGTGAAGTAGCATTTATTACTTCTCGCAAAACAACACAAATGAGTCCTATAAGGATTGTTGGAGTTGTGAACGATGGCGTAGACTCAGCAAAAGTATACGTGAATATTCTAGGCTTGTTACGTTACGCTCCAACTCTTTGGGAATATTCTGAAAAAGAAGCTCAAGGCTCAATCTACTGGTTAAATAAAGAAAATCGTTCTCAAAAATCAATTAAATCTTATGTTTCAGATGCTCTTTACGACTGTTGCGGTGGACAAGTAAATGAAATTAGAAGACATGATAATAGTGATAATTACGAGAATGTTATAACAGTATTGCAATTAAGTTTTGCTATCGTAGCAGCATTATTGCTTTTTGTTTCCGCGCTAGGTTTAATCAATATTGGTTTAGCATCGTTGGAGCAGCGCACACATGAATTGCTTATACGCAGAGCCTTGGGTGCTACTAGATGGTCGATTGCTTCACTTGTGTTAGGCAGCGCGATTATTTTAGCGCTGATAGTTTCGATTGCTGCCGTCGCTGTTTCCTTTGGTCTTGTGTCTATAGCATCAAGTTTTTGGGATGCAGCAAGCCCAGTTAGTCCGCCAGTTTACCCATATGAAGCCGCTATTGGAGCTGTTATTGCGGCTTTTATAACAGCACTTGCTGGAAGTGTGGTGCCGGCAATAAAAGCATCGCGTTTACAACCAGCATTAGCATTGCGTTAATTTTCAAAAAATAAGAAAGAAGGAATAATGAATAATCATACTATTGGTAAAGCAACTCTTATTATTGGTGTGCTTAGTGCGATTCTTATGTTCAATGCTTGTGGAGGAGTAGGCAACAATAATGCGAGTGGTATGGGTGGTGCGCGCTCGCAAAATAGTTCGCCTAGAGAGACTGTTGATTTTGCTCATATAGAGAAGGAATATCAGGAATCTGTGGCAAAGCTTAGTTGGCCTGAAAAATATAAAGCTCCTGCAAACTTGGTTGGAGAAGAAAAAGACAGTCAGTTCCAGAGTGGATATGGCGATACACAAGCATCTAATTATTATCAGTGTGCTTGGGAACGGCAATGGCTAGACACGTATGCTAGTGATGAGCGCGCAGCAAGTAAAGCTTTGCGTGAGCTTGAAAAAGTGCCTAGTATGCCGTTTATGGGTCCAGACCGTTGTGATGATGCAACGCGAAACTTTTTCAAAGAGCACATGCGTAAAGCAAAACTGGGAGATCCGTCAGGATTCCAACAGGATGTGCAAACTAATTGTCCTGTGATGTAATTGCATTTGTATAGCTTTGTTGTGCTGATTTTATATGCAATGCCTATTTACTGAATTGATAAATAGGCATATACTTATATGTGTGAAGCGAAAAGAGTTGGAGAAAAGACTTAATCAATGAGTGCTACTGAGCATGATAATGCAACGACTTGTTTGCAAAATGTGACCGCTATAGCTCGCAGATGCGATGGCTGGTGGGCTATAGAAGTGCCAGAAATACCAGGATTATTTACTCAAGTACGTAGACTTGATCAGGTTGCAGCAATGGTAAAAGACGCTGCTGCAACGTTAAATGTTAAAGTCAATGGCGTGAAAGTAACTCCGAAACTTAGTGAGCAAGATGAGCTTATGCTTCAGCGCATGCTAGATGCAAAATCTGCAGCTATAAAAACTCAAGAAGAAGCGTCTATGCTTATGCGTGAAACGGTCCGCATACTAAGGAATCAGGGATTGACGATTCGTGATGTTGCAGAGCTTACGAGGGTTACTCCGCAGCGAATAAGTTCGCTTAAAGCTTAGTAACTTAATGCAATATAGTTGAGGCTATAAGCAAATGAATTGTTAAGTAACGTATACACTCTATGCAAAATAAATCATTAACAGATAAATAATAAAGGCCAAGCCGTAGGATGCGTGGCTACAGCTTGGCCTTTGAAAATTGTGATATGTTTTTATATTAAAATTCGCGGTCTAATGCTTTTACTTATTTTTGGCTATGCCAAGAGCTTTTGAACTTTCATCCTTATCAAGGCCTATAAATAGAAGCACAATTATACCAATAATCAGCGGAACATAACCGTATCCAGATCCGTGGATTATGCCGAATATTTCCATAAGCCCATTTGCTATTACAGCTAGTGAGGATACGATAAAATATAGTTGCGCGCACCACGGTTTTTTAATGAGAAACATGGTTGTAAGGCCAAATAATCCAGCGATAATTTGAGGCACTCCCCATAGATAATCATTACGCATTACAATCAGCGCAATTCCGCTAGCAAGAAATACGCCATTGGCTATTGTCCAAAATACGGACGGAATTTGTGCTTTTGTATCTTCTAAATTACTCATATTCTTCTCCTTCTAATACAAGAAAATAATTGCGTATATAAAACCTTTACAATTTATAAATTAATGGCGCGCTAAAAGGTAAACAATATCTTGTATATGAAAACCTTTACAAATAATTACTAACTAAAACTACTCAAGATTCATTAATCTTTTAAACTGAATCAGTAAAGTATACTATTTATACGGTTATGTTCATTTTTTAAAGGGATAACTGCATTACATTCCCAATACTTGCCAAAGGCTCGAAAATAAAGTGAACCGCCTAAATGCTTTAGGGTATCGCGATGAAGCAGAAGCCCTTTTTGAGATACTGCGCGAATCGCATCTTTACTTTTCTTGCCCAAAAATCGAACATTGAACTGTTTTATAACAATTTGTTTTTCGCGTATCGAAATTCTGATGTAATAAACTAAAGAAGCATATTTTCGAATGTTCAAATATAGTTCTTCGATTAATTCAATAACTTCACAGATGATTTCATCGCTAATGTCTTCAGGAATATCGTTACTAGATATATTGCATATGGATCTTCCTTTTAATCCACATGATTCATTGATTGAGTCGTTCATTTGTAGCGTATCTTCAATGCGCTGAATGAACTCGCTTCGAGCATCATGCTTAGCAGTATTTCCACGTAGAATGTCGATAATATTATGACCTTCTTCAAAAGCCTGATCTGCCAAATCATTTATTTCTTCAATAGCTTCTCGTTGCTTTTTAGAAATAGACTTGTCAAGTAATGCTATTTTACTTTGTAGTGCAATATCTGCAATCTTATTAGTTAATTTATCGTGCATTCGCACAGCCAAATTAAGATTATTAATTGTTTGCCTATCTTTTTCATAGAGAACCATTTTTTGGTGATAAATGCGCAAAATAATACCAGTGCAAACGCAAAATATATTTATTAAAAGGTAAGCAATAAGATACTTGAAAGACAAAGTTGATAGGTATCGGTATGCAACGTAGTGTAATGCATCTAGTACTAAGAATAAAGGTAGTGTAAATTGAATCGGATATAAATATGAAATAAAAACAAATGATATGATGAGCCCGAAAGTTACTGGTGGAAGATTCAGACTAGGAATAACAAGAATGCTGAGGTGCACAAAAATATAGCACATGCTCATAAAATGCGGGAGCAAGCAAAGGAACAGATTCATAGCAGCAAGAATCATGTAAACTATGACAAGTTGTATTGTGCTATTGTCGCTATTTGAGTAAATATATGCATCCATTGCGCTCGACAAACATCCCAATAGTAAAAATGTTTTATTGTCAATAAGCTTTTCTCGCAAACGCCGCATTAAGAAAATAATCATTGTGTATCATTCCCTAAATATTCATCATGCAGCCATGTGGTAATAAGTTGTGAACGATTCGTCACATTCAACTTTTTGAACACGCGACGAAGGATAGTTTCCACAGTACAAGTTTCAACAAATAAACGTTTAGCGATTTGCGCATTTGTCATGCCTTTACTGCACAACTTTACAATTTCAGTCTCATGATCCGTTAAAGCAAGGCGTCCCTTTTTTGGCTTATTTTGCAAACGTTGAAATGCTGTCATCGTGTCGTCAAAATGAAGATCATCTATTATTTGCGGCTTGAACGCGCCTTGGATAATACTGCTAAGCATAGCGCAAATAGTTTCTGGGTGGTTTTTCCCAACAATGCCTTGTGCGCCTGCCGCCGATGCTTTTAAGGCATAATCGTTGATAGGGAATGAAGTTATAGCAATTATTATTGGGAGTGAGTATCTTCTTCGCAATTCGTATAATATTTTAATTCCCGAAACCCCAGACATATACATGTCAATTAGCAGCACGTCTGGGCATCGATTTTGACAAAACTGAATTGCTTGATTGGCACATGTGGACAACCAGCAAATACTGCAGGACGGAACAACCTGTTCAATATATGTTTTTAGGCCGTGTAGACAAAAACAATCATCGTCGACAATGCCAACAGTAATATGCTTTGCTGCCATACTGCTCCTTTATAAAAGCATTATTTAAGTAATAATAATACTTGAATTTGTATAAGGAATATCTTGTCTAGGAAAACCTTTACAAATGGAATCTTATAAAGGTAGTCGCTGAGAGCTTACGGGGGTTACTCCGCAGAGAATAAGTTCGCTTAAAGCTTAGTAACTTAATGCAATGTGGTTGAGACTTGGCGATGGCTGAGGCTTGGCGATGGCTGAGTAAAGAAGTTGCCATGTGTGCTTTATAGCTTCATTGCGCTGTCGCACTAAATGGCTTGTTATATGCTTCTTTTTACCCATGTTGATGGTGTCCAATAATCTTTGGTAAGCATTGATGGGTATGTTTGTTTACGAGTTTGAATAATCCATAAGGCTATACCTGTTGAAACAAGTATTACGCCAGATGCAATCATTATGAATAATGATGAATTTAGATTTCCCCATGCTAGTACGCTTGCATACCCCACGATAATGCCGCATTGCTCCATAATAGAAGTAAAAGTAGTAGTCGCGCCGAGAATGCGCGTTGGTATGCCGTCGAGAAGAGCTGTTTGCCCATAGACAATAGTGGCGTCAAAAATAATACCTGCAATGAAAGCAGAGCAAAGAAAAAGAGCAATCCAGTTATTAAGTGCGAAAATAAGTAAAGGAATAGAAAGGAATCCAGGTAATAAAATAGAGTATAAAATCTCATAATGCAGCACAATATATTTGCATAATACTGAACCTACAATCATGCCAATGTTAAATATGCTGACTATTGAACCCCACGTGGATGCCGAATGAAAAAGCGTGAGACAATGATGTGCTCCCATTAGTCTGAATGCAGCAAGCCATGAGCCTGATTGTAATGCGGATACTACTCCTAAGACTATTAACCATGGTGTAGATTTCATATACTGTAGAGAAGCTGCAAAACCAGCAGTTTTATTGCTTCCTGTTCCTGTTTTCGTATTGTTTGCGCTATTTTGTGCTTGCTGGTTTAGATTAACTAACAGTAGAGGTAGCGCCGCTAATATCATCACAATAGCAATGCTCGTAAAGAAAATGAGCGGATTGCATATATCAACAAATATGCCAGTAATCGCAGGTGCGGCAAGCCTGCTGAGATTAATCCACATACGCATGCTTGCTAAAAATTTAGTTTTTTCGCCAGTCGGTACGCTATATGCCATTAATACTTTTTGATTAGGCGAAGAAAATGCAGTAAAGAACCCGAATATTATGCCGAGTAGTGTAACCGTAATAGCAATAAGATTATGCTGTGCTACTAGAGCGAAACCGTATCCAGTACACAACAAGGCAAAACAAAACGTTAGTGCTATAAACAATCTAGTTGGTTGATATTTATCTGCGATAATGCCGCCAAGTGGTGCTGCTATGCAGGTCATAAGTGCTACTGATACCGCGTTAAGCGCTGCGTGAGATAAGTCAACATGTATTAAAAGATATAGACTCACGCCAAATCTACAGCTTGTTAAAAGAAAAGCATTAAGCGATAAAACGGCAATAATAAGAGTTGTACGAATCCGTGCCGCAGTGTTCATTTCCTTCTCTTTTTTCTTTCATGTTATGAATGTCTTTCATATTCTGAATGATATATGCCTCTTGATATACACCTTTTTCTGGACTGTGTGTGAAATAAGTGTTTTACTGCGATTTATAGTCAGGAGTTGCGGCTACTGGCGATAGTAGGAGAGGAAGCTGGAGAGTTTGCCCATTGCGTCACGAAGCGTTTGCAAGCGCGGCAAGTAGACTACGCGGAAGTATCCAGGAGTCTGCCAATTAAAGCCTTTTCCGTGCACAATCAGCAACTTCTGATCGCGTAGCAAATCAAGAGCAAACTGTTCATCGTCGTGAATGTTGTATCGACTTGGATCGAGCTTTACAAACATGTAGAAAGCAGCGTCTGGCCGCTCAACGCTTACGCCATCCATCTCCTGAATAGCGTTATAGCAGTACTCGCGCTGCTCATACACGCGTCCGCCCGGCTCCAAATACTTCTCAACGCTCTGGTATCCGCCCAAAGCAGTCTGAATAATCGACTGCGCAGGAACGTTAGAGCACAAGCGCATATTAGACAGCATGTTAAGTCCCATAATGTAGTCGCGAGCCTTGGATTTATCTCCCGAAAGACTCATCCAACCAATGCGGAAGCCAGCAATCATATGCGACTTAGAAAGTCCGCTGAAAGTTACGCAGAACACGTCTGGAGCAAGAGAAGCAATCGAAATATGCTTCTTGCCGTCCATAACAAGACGGTCGTAAATCTCGTCCGCAAAAATAATCAGATTAAACTCGCGCGCAATCTTAACAATCTCTTCCAAAACTTCGCGGCTATACAGCACGCCCGTAGGATTATTTGGGTTAATAATCACGATTGCTTTAGTGCGAGGCGTGATTTTAGAGCGAATGTCGGCAATATCTGGGTACCAATGCGACTTTTCGTCACACATGTAGTGCACAGGAGTGCCGCCAGCCAAGCTCGCACACGCAGTCCACAGAGGGTAGTCCGGGCTTGGTATAAGAATTTCGTCGCCGCAATCAAGAAGCGCTTGCATAGAAAGGTTAATCAGCTCGGAAACGCCGTTGCCGGTGTAAATATCTTCCATTTGCACGCCTGGAATGCCCTTAAGCTGATCGTATTGCATAATCGCTTTGCGCGCAGAGAAAAGTCCGCGGCTATCCGAGTAGCCTTCGCAATCAATAAGCTGCTGCTGCATGTCGTAAATCACTTCGTCTGGAGCGCGGAATCCAAAAGGCGCAGGATTTCCAATGTTGAGCTTTAAAATATGCGTTCCGTTTGCTTCCATGCGGTTTGCTTCTTCAACAACCGGGCCGCGAACATCGTAAAGCACGTGCTCAAGTTTGGTGGATTTGTTGAAGTTCCTATGTTTGAGCGTTTCGGAAAGTTCAGCTTCCGTAAGCTGTGGCTGATTTAATTGCGATTCTTCTTCAGACTGGCAGTTTTGCTCGATTTTTGCGCAAGAATGACCGCCTTTGATGCCGTCGCCGTTGATTCCAAGAATTTCGGCAAGCATGTTACGCACGTCTTTGCGAGGCTCAGTTTTGCCGCTTAAATACTGACTTAACTGGCTTTTGCCAAGCTTATGACCGTTTTTCGCTGCAAGCTCGATTACGTCAATCTGCTTGTACCCCTTGCGTTTCATAGCTTTCTTAAGCTCATCAGCAAAATTCTGTGCCATAATCTGTCTTTCTCGTAAAATCAGCGTTTATAAATTGAACAAGTTTATAGCAAAGTTCAAAATATAAGTATTAAATTGAACTATTTATATTTTTAGTGATGATTTTACGCGCAAATTTGCATTTTGCAAAGTAAAATTGAATTTATTTTGAACTTTTGAACAAGTTCCTCTTTATTTTTAAATTATTTTGCATTTCAATAGATTTTATATTAGTTGCCATGTTTCGATAAGCTGAAAAATAAGGTAAATAAACAGGGGGAGTTATAGTAGTATGCCAGTTTTTGAGCTAATTCTATACATCATGGCGGTTGTAGTGCTGTCATCATTCTTGGAACGTTTTATACCGAGAGTTTCAGTGCCGCTTGTGCAGATAGCCATGGGTGTTATAGCTTCAGAACTGCCTTTCTTCCCAAACGTTACTTTCGATCCAGGGCTTTTTATGATCGTAATTGTTGCGCCTTTAATTTATTTTGAATCGCGTGAGATAAATAAGTTAGCGTTATTGTCTTCATTTAAATACTCAGCAACTCTTGCTGTTGGTTTAGTACTGGCAACTATGGTCGCAGTTGCTGTGCTTTTACCTGCAATATGGTCATTTATACCGATTGCCGCTGCAGCTGTGTTAGGGGCAGCTTTGGGACCGACTGACGCTGTGGCAGTAAGTGCGTTAAGTCATGAAGTATCGCTTACTGACAAACAATTTAGCGTACTACAAGGTGAATCGCTGTTTAATGATGCGTCCGGAATCGTAGGCTTCCAGTTTGCAGTTCTTGTTGCTGCGTCTGGTGTTTTCGATATTACGCCAGCGCTAAGTAGTTTTGCATCAAAATTCTTTGGTGGAATTGCAATTGGCGTATTTGTAGGATTAGCTGCAAATTGGTTGTTTGAAAAAATCAGATCTTTAGGTTGGGAAACTACAAAAACGCGCATCCTTATGGAACTGTTCCTTCCATTTTTGCTTTACATGGGTGCTGAAGCTATTGGCGCTTCTGGAATGCTTGCGTTGGTTACTGCAGGTTTACTTGCAAGATTTGATCGTTCTGGCGTGGGGCCAAACGTTTCGCGCACAAATATCGTAGCGAATAGTGTTTGGAGCGTGCTTTCGTTCGGTTTGAATGGCGCTGTTTTTGTGCTTTTGGGTATTGCATTACCAAAAGTTATAGGCTCAAGTTGGAATGATGGCGGAATAAATAATTTTCTATTGGTTGCGATTATTGCAGCAACTTTGCTTATCGTTATTGGCGTACGCTTCTTGTGGATGCTGATTATGGTTCGCATGGTGCGCTCTAAAAAATTCAAAGCAACAGGCGGATTAAAGTCTGCTGTAATTATGACTTTAGGTGGCGCAAAAGGAACTCTAACTTTGGCGTTAATGTTTACTCTGCCAATGAGCTTCCCATTGAGGAATGAGCTTATTTTCGTTGCGGGCATTGCGATTGTAGTAACTTTGCTTATGGCGAATTTCATTCTGCCGATGATTGCGCCGAAAAAGAACAATACTGAGCTTGAAGAAGTTACGCCTATTGTTATTGAAGTTCTTAGACGAACGGTTGAAGAATTAACTGCAAATACTACTAGTGAAAATCGCCGCGCAGTATTAGCTGTAGTTGACTCTTATACTGAACGAATTGAACGTTTAAAACAGCATATTGGTTGTAGAGATGCAAAAGAGTATTTAGATTTGCGAATTGAAGCTCTTAATTGGGAAAAAGATTATATTAAGCAGCGTTTGCGTAAGCTAAAGCAAGATTGTTCTTTATCGAAACAGGAATTGCTGGAGGTTGAAGCTTGTGAGCGTCTGTTGGATCAAATTATGAATTCTTTACGTCACATTCACACTGATAGGCAGTTGGGAACCCTCATGTGGCATGTTCGCGGAAGGTTAAGAGCATTACAGCGTCATATTGGAACAGTCATAATGCGAGTAAGTAATATGATTCGCAGAACAGCTCCACTCTTACAAGAAGACGTTATTTTTGTGCATATTCGTCAGTTGCATATTGAAGTTATTCAGCACGTTATTGAACGACTATATAATGTCATGAGCAATCAGGAATACGCAGCTGAGTACTGTTCTGCACTTTTGCGCGAGTACAGGAGTGTTGAACGATTGTTGCGTTCTAGACCTAATGTGAGCTTGAGCGTGCGTTTAATCGAAAATATTGAAGAAGTAAAGCGTGAAAGTTACGCAATAGAATTGCGTATTATTCACGATATGTATGAAGCTGGCGATATTACGCGAGTTCAAGAGCGTCAGTTGCGTAATAATGTGTATGTTATGAATGTTGATACTAACGTGGATATGTAATTATTGGACGTATCATAAACTGTTAAGCGGTTTGCTACCATAAAAGCTATGTATTTCTTTACTCCGAGGCGCTGCGAATCTACCCAAAAAATCATGTACAAGAATAAAGGGCAGGCTCTTATGGCGGCGGAGCAGAGTTTAAGAGAGCGCGGCGCGCAGTTGTGGGTTTATGCTTGTGAATATTGCGGTTGTTGGCATTTGACGCATAAAAATCCGGTGGATCGAATGTATTCAGATATGCGCTCGCCGTCTGCAAGCACAAAGCCAAAATCTAAAAAACGCGGGTACAAGCCAAGACGGCGCTAAGTTAAAGCTGCGCTAAGTTAAAGCGTAACTAATTAAGCAACATTAAAACCTTGTCTTGCAACCTGCTCAACATCTTCTGCCTCATGCTTTTTCGCGCTATTATCCGTTGCTAACGCAACAATTTGCGCACTAAAAGCGTCAACTGGTCGGCTGGCGTTTCGCAAATCGTAGTATTGATGCACGCGAGCGTCAAAATCAGCAAGATTTTCTAATAATTCAGCGTCGTCAGCAGGGTAAGTATTCTCAAAAATTTGCATGTTAGCGCTCATTCGCGGCTTTAATTCAGGATTTTGCGCAGGCTTACCAATTGCCAAGCCGAGAACAGGGTACGTGTATTCAGGCAAATTCAAAATATCAATAAGCTGAGTTCTACTGTTCAAAATTGAACCAAGAATTACGCAACCAAGTCCCAAAGATTCCGCGGCAGTTTCCATGGCATGAAGCGCCAAAATAACGTCGTTTTGAGCCTGTGTAAAGCGGTAACGAGTTTTAAGCATAAACTCATCGCTGCTGGTATCGATGCCATTTTTTCGCGCAATTGCAGCGTTTCTGTGTTGGTCAATAATAAAAACGTACAGTAGCGGAGCAGTAGCAATATAGGTTTGATTGCCAATTTCGGAAAGCTTCTGCTTAATTGAAGCGTCAGTAATCCTAATCGCTGACCAATCGTTCAAAAACTGGCTGCAAGCAGCGCGCTGAGCCACGGTTTCAAGAGTTGCAACCGTGGCTTCGTCAATTGCTTCATTGCTAAAAGCGCGAATTGAGCGGCGGTTCAGTAAAGTATCAATAGTTTCGTTATGACGTAAGTTTTGCACGTTTCTTTTGTCCCTTATCTTATTTTTCTTATTTCGCTTATTTCTGCATTCTCAGTTTATTTGTTCAAAATTAGAATTTATTTTTTCTAAATTGACGCTTTCTTTGCCTTCGTGCAATATAAGACAATGTTCCGCTGCTTACTAAGCGACCCACAATCGTAGTAAGAATCGCAGAAAATACTGCAAATCCAAGAGACATTAGCAACGGCTCTTCTTGATTAATACACTGCTTTTGTGCAATTTTTTCTTTAGAAAGATTGTTAGGACGATTATTAGAGTTTAAATTGATCTTTTTAGTATCAACATGTTTTTTCCATATTACGTGCGCAATCTGCCCGGCAATAAACGTTGCAAGAGAAGGGAGTGCGGCTTTAAGTAACGAATCTCCTAAAGTATTTGGGTTTTTTAATCGGCGCTCGCGAAGCGCATCAATCTTACGATTCGCTGCATTAAGTCGCTGTACTGTAGCCTGAGCTGCGCGATGATTGCGAGCGTATTTATTATTTGCCGATGATAATTGCGTCATATTTTCTATGTTAGTGGTAACGAAATACCAATTTTGGCGGTAACATAGAACAGTAATCTTGATTTGCAGCAGTGTGGATGCATTTTGAGAATTGTTTACGTAAAAATCAGTCGTGCTGTGCGGCGCCCGGCGCGATAGAAGGGTACTTGGCGCGCTAAAGGAATGTGAAGCTATGCAAACTAATGGCACTCAAGAATCGAATGATGAAAAGTGTGAAGAACTTGGACGTTTAGTGCTACTTCGTCATGGGCAAACTGCTTGGAGTGTGTCCGGCCAACACACTGGGCGCACAGATTTGCCGCTTACTGAAGTTGGTGTTGAGCAAGCAAAAGAAGCTGGGGAGCGTTTGCGTAAGGAATTTCCGCAAGGTTTTAATCCAGATTGTGTGCTTGTTAGTCCGCTTCGTCGCGCGCAGCAAACAGCTCAGGGTGCGGGATATTCTCCATATACTTTGTGTGAAGGGGTTGTTGAGTGGGATTATGGAGCAGCAGAAGGTCGCACTCGCGCTGATATTGCTGAATTAAGTGGAGTAGAGTCTTGGGATGTGTGGAAGCATGGTCCGAAAGTTCTTCCTTCTCATATGATTACTGATGCTAAAGAAACTTTGCCAAATGGTGAAAATGTTTCAGTGCATCGTACGTCTGGTGAAACTTTGCAAGCGGTTGCAGAAAGAACTCAGAGTGTTATTGATGTTGCAATGCCTAAACTTAAGCAAGGCAAAGATGTTCTTGTGGTTGCGCATGCGCACGTATTGCGAATACTTACAACTCGTTGGCTGGGAGTAAATCCTGAATTTGCGCGTCTTCTTCGCTTAGATACGGCGCATTATTCTGTGTTGGGTGCTTACAAAGGTGACAATGTAATCGTGCATTGGAATTGCTGAAATGCAGATTAGAATTTCAGATATTTTATTGTGATTTGCACAATTTTTATTGCAGATACATTTATATATTTGAGTCTTGCGTTTGCTGTAGTATTGGTTCACTACTGTGGTTTAAACAGTATTCAATAGTGGTAATTAGTTAGTTTGGAAGAGATTAGCAGTATGTGGAAAGGTTCGATGATGAGTCGTTCAGTTAAGTCGATTATTGCGCTAGTGGTTTGCGCTGTTTTGGCGGCTTGCGCGTTTGCTGCTTTTGGTTTTTCTAAGTCTTTTGGTGCAAATACCGATAGGTCTGCTAATGGGAAGGTTATTTTCTTCAACTTGAAGCCTGAAGCTACTGCTGCATGGGAAGAAGTTGCTAGAAAGTACACGGATGAAACTGGTGTTACAGTAAGCATAGTTACACCAACTGGTGGCCAGTATGAAAAGAGACTTAAAACTGAAGTCGAGAAAAATAAAAATAATCCAGATGGCATGCCTACTCTATTTCAGATTAACGGCCCTGTGGGCTACGCTAACTGGAAGGATTACACTGCGGATCTAACTAGTTCTCCTCTTTATATGCAACTTAGCAATAAAAATCTTGCTTTTACGGATAAAGGTAAACCAGTTGCTGTGCCATATGTTACTGAAAATTACGGCTTGATTTACAACAAGGCTTTGCTTGCTAGGTATGCGGATCTTAAAGATGCAAAGTTGAAGCCGGAAGAAGACGGCAAATCTTTTGAAGATCAAATAACTAATTTTAATAAGTTGAAAGAAGTTGCAGACGATTTGCAAAAACGCAAGGATGAGCTTGGAATTGACGGTGCTTTTGCGTCTGCAGGTTTTGATTTGAGCTCCGACTGGCGCTTTAAAACACATCTTGCAAATATGCCTTTGTATTATCAATTCAAGGAAGATGGTGTTGAAGGCCAGCCGCAGAGAATAAATGAAAAATATGTTGATAATTACAGGAAGATTTTTGACCTTTATATTTCTGATTCCACAACTCCTGTAAGTCAGTTAAGCACTAAAACTGGCGAGGATGCTGTTTATGAGTTTGCTCTTGGTAAAGCTGTGTTCTACCAGAATGGTACTTGGGCTTGGGGTGATCTTTCAAAAGCTGGCATAAAGCCTGCCGATGTTGGCATGCTACCAATTTATATTGGTGTTAATGGCGAAGAGAAGCAAGGTATGGCTACCGGTTCTGAAAACTATTGGTGCATTAATAAAAAGGCTTCAAAAAAGAATCAGCAGGCAACTAATGCCTTCCTTAGTTGGTTACTTACTTCAAATTATGGTAAGGATGCTTTAGCTAATAAGATGGGCTTTGCTACTCCTTTCATAGGTTTCCCTAAAGCAGAAAATCCTCTTGTTCAGGCCGCTGTTGAGTACACTGCTAAGCCTGGCAAAGTGCCTGTTAAGTGGGTGTTTCTTACTATGCCATCTAACGGTTGGAAAGACGATGTTGGCTCTGATCTGCTTACATACGCTCAAGCGACAAAAGACGGTATGACTTCTATTGGCGCTGAAAAGGCGTGGAGTACTCTTAAATCCGCATTCGTTAACGGCTGGGCTAAGGAATATAAGATTGCTCATGCGCAGGGTTAGCTTAATTAAATAATTTGTTTTAAACTATAATCCTCAAGGGGTTGCGCAATCGTTTGCTAAATTATTGCGTAATCCCTTTAATTATTTCCAAAAATATCTGTCAATTTTATTAAATATATTATTATGTGCCGTTTTTATGGCGACACGCGTTAATTTAGGTTATGCCATCGTTTGCAATATTCAAATAGTTGAGGCATAATAAGTATTGTCGATAAGGACACCTAGTGGTGTGGCAGTCCAATGAAGGGATTGTCGGCATACGAGAAAGGTTCGATGATGAATCGTACGATTAAGTCAACAATTGCACTGGTAGCTTGCTCAGCGATGGCTTTTGGCGCTCTCGCAGCTTGCGGTTCCTCTTCCAGCGAAAAAGCCGCTGAGAAGGGCAAGGTTTACTTCCTGAACTTCAAGCCTGAAGTTGCAAACCAGTGGAAGGAAGTTGCTAAGGAATATACCAAGAAGACTGGCGTTCAGGTAAAGGTTCAGACCGCTGCTTCTGGTACATACGAGCAGTCTTTGAAGAGCGAAATCAGCAAGGGCGACGAAGCTCCTACACTCTTCCAGATTAACGGCCCAGTCGGTTACGCAAGCTGGAAGGATTACACTGCTGATTTGAAGGATACCGAGCTTTACAACCAGCTCCAGAACAAGGATATTGCTCTTAAGGATGGAGATAAGGTTGTTGGTGTTCCATACGCAATGGAAACCTACGGCTTGATTTACAACAAGGCTTTGCTCAAGAAGTACACCGAGCTTAAGGATGCAAAGGTAAAGTCTGCTGAAGAAATCAACTCCTTCGACAAGTTGAAGGCTGTTGCTGATGACATTCAAGCTCATAAAGCAGATCTTGGTGTCGATGGTGCATTCACTTCTGCAGGTTTCGATTCCAGCTCTGACTGGCGCTTCAAGACCCACCTTGCAAATCTTCCTCTGTACTACGAGTTCAAGGAAGATCACGTTACCAAGCAGCCTGCAAAGGTTAAGGGTACGTTCCTTGATGGTTACAAGAAGATCTTCGATCTTTACATCAATGATTCCACCACTCCTGCAACTCAGCTCAGCTCCAAGACTGGTGAAGATGCAAACGCTGAATTCTCCCAGAACAAGGCTGTGTTCTATCAGAATGGTACTTGGGCTTGGGGTGACCTCTCCAAGGCTGGTATGAAGGCTGAAGATCTTGGCATGCTCCCAATTTACATTGGTGCTAAGGGCGAAGAGAAGCAGGGCTTGGCCACCGGTTCTGAGAATTACTGGTGCATCAACGATAAGGCTTCTGACGCTAACAAGAAGGCCACCAAGGACTTCTTGAAGTGGTTGCTTACTTCCGATGCTGGTAAGGATGCTTTGTCCAAGCAGATGGGCTTCACCACTCCATTCAAGAGCTTCGCAGATATTAAGTCCGACAATCCATTGACTCAGGCTGCTGTTGAAGATGCTAAGTCCGGTAAGACCCCAGTAAGCTGGAACTTCACCGTGATGCCATCTGATAACTGGAAGAATGATCTCGGCTCCGCTTTGCTTGAGTACGCTCAGGGCACTGGCAAGTGGGATAAGGTCAAGACTGCATTCGTCGATGGCTGGGCTAAGGAATATGCTCAGGCTCACGAAGATGAGGACTAATCTTCATTAAATAAATTAATATCAAATAAATTAATAGACGTTGCACCTCTGACGTAAGTAAGCAAAGGTGACGTAAGCGAATCCGCTAGGATACTGACACAGTTTAGTGTTAAGTCCTAGCGGATTTTTGTTATTGTTTATTATTTCGATGTTGCTTATTAAACAGTAAAACTGTTAAACCGTGTAATTATAAAACCGTGAAATTGAGAACCTATAAAACTTATAAAACTTAAAATGCTTACTCGCTTAATAAAGCCGCTGTACTTGAGCGCACAATAAGTTGAGCTGGCACAATTCTATAAGGATTGTCAATTTTCTGACCGTTTATAAGCGAAAGTGTTATTTTAGCTGCAGTTGCCGCAATCTCAACCGGATCTTGCCTAATAGTAGTTAAACCAGTTTCGTGAGCGTAAAAACTATCGTCAAAACCAATAATTGATACATCGCTAGGAGTTGCATAACCGCTACGAGCAAGCTGGAACATAAGAGGTATTGCAATTCCGTCTTCCTGGCAAGCAATAGCAGTTGGCATTGTTGCGTTTCCAAGAAGCATAGAAACTAT
Source organism: Gardnerella greenwoodii 00703Dmash (assembly GCF_000263635.1). Taxonomy (GTDB): domain Bacteria; phylum Actinomycetota; class Actinomycetes; order Actinomycetales; family Bifidobacteriaceae; genus Bifidobacterium; species Bifidobacterium greenwoodii. The sequence goes on along the minus strand of NZ_ADEV01000006.1, from coordinate 73,833 downwards.
AGCGCTTATTCTGTCTAAATTAGCTGGAGCAACAATCTCAATTGGCGTAATAGCGTTCTTTTTACACTCGTCAATAAATGAATGATAACGTTGCAATACGCTGAAATGTAGTGAAACATCGCGAGTAGTGCGAACATATGCAATATTGTGATGCCCTAATCCAATCAAGTGGCGTGCCATAAGCCGCGCGCCTTGATCATCGTCAATATTAATAGTTGCGTCAAAATCGCAGTCCTTAGGATGCAAGCAATTTATGCCAACAATAGGCACTCCTGTAGTTTTAAGCTGCTCAATTTCGTTAGTGTTTACGTCAAAAGAGCATACAACAACAGCGTCTGCGTTTCGTCTAGTTGGAAGCATTGTGAAAAATTCGTTACGCTCTTCAATGCTAGAAATCTGGAAAATAGATAAATCGTAGCCTGCGCTGTGAAATACTTGATTAAGACCTTGAATAATAGATGCGCTGAACCATAGGCGAATTTGATCGCTTACAAGTAAAGCTATGCGCAAAGTTCGTCCGGATTTTAATGCTGCTGCAGATTTGGAAATAGAAAAGTTTAATTTTTCTGCGATTCCCAATACTTTGTTGCGTGTTGAAGCGGAAACTAGATCTGGTCGTGTAAATGAACGAGACACGGTAGAAACAGACACGTGTGCTTTATCTGCAACATCTTGAATATTTGCCGGCATGTGAACTCCTTTATTCCCATACGCCAAACGTTTTAACACGGCATCGTTTAGGTTGTTCGATACGGACTTTTGTGGTTCGTAATAAACAAACGTTTGCAACCGTTTCCATTTTAGCAGATTTTGTTAAAAAGCCAATGATAGCAAGCAATTTTTTAATTATAGAATTGTAATTTGTTATAAATTCTTTGCAAGAAAATGACAACGTTTGACATCGCTCATTCATGTAGTAGAATGAAGATATTGGTTCGGATATCGACGTCTATGGTGACGTCGCACTCAAGGAGGAGAAATTGACGAGTCATGATTAGTATGAGCGGAAAAGCAATACGTAAATGGTGGGCGTTATTCGCTTTGCCAACATTTGCGGCTTTTATTATTGGTTTTGTTGTGCCGTTTATTATGGGCGTATATTTGAGTTTTACTAGATTCCACGCTGTTACGGATAGTAAATTCATTGGCGTTCGTAATTACGTTAAGGCGTTTAAGGATCCTCATTTCCTTCATTCGCTAATGTTCACTGTAGCGTTTACTGTTGTAACAACTATTCTTATTAACGTAATTGCTTTTGCAATTGCCTACATGCTTACTAAGAAGTTCAGTGGATCAAACGTTTTCCGCACTGTGTTCTTTATGCCAAATCTTATTGGTGGCATTGTGTTGGGCTATGTTTGGCAGCTGGTGCTTAATGGTATTTTGGCATACTTCGGCCGTTCTATTACATATTCTGCCGTGTATGGCTTCTGGGGATTGGTTCTGCTTATTTGCTGGCAGCAAATCGGCTATATGATGATTATTTATATTGCTGGTTTGCAAGCTCTTCCAGGAGATGTTATTGAGGCTGCAGCAGTTGATGGTGCAACCCCGATGCAAACGCTGTTTAAGATTACAATACCTCTTATGATGCCTTCGATTACTGTTTGCACATTCTTAACAGTCACGAACGGCTTCAAGCTATTCGATCAGAACTTGGCTTTGACGAACGGTATGCCTTCGCATAAGTCTGAAATGTTAGCTTTGAACATTTTCAACACTTTCTACGGGCGTACAAATGGTGAAGGCGTTGGTCAGGCAAAAGCAGTTGTGTTCTTCGTGATTGTGGCTGTTATTGCTTTGATTCAGAATATGCTTACTAGGTCTAAGGAGGTAGTGGCATGAACGAGAAAATGAAGCATCCGGTACTTTGGACAATCTTCTTTACCGTCGTAAGCTTACTTTGGATTTTCCCAATCGCTATAGTTTTTATAAATTCTTTCAAGTCGAAGATTTATATTGCTAGTGAGCCTTTTAGCCTTAACCCTAAGTCTTTTATTGGACTTGGAAATTATTCCCTAGGCATTGAGCGTACGAATCTTATAATGAGCTTCTGGTGGACTATAGTAATTACCGTTGGAGCTGTGATTTTAATTCTGCTTTGCACATCAATGTGCGCATGGTGGATTGTTAGAGTCAACAATTGGTTCGCTGTAATGCTTTACGTGCTGTTCCTATTTAACATGATTGTGCCATTCCAAATGGTTATGTTCACTCTTTCCGACATCACTAACAAGCTCGGATTGAACACTCCATGGGGATTGTGGATTATTTACTTAGGCTTCGGCGCTGGTCTTGCAGTGTTCATTTTCACTGGTGTAATTAAGGGAATACCACAAGAACTTGAAGAGTCTGCGATGATTGATGGTGCTTCTGTGCCGCGCATATTCTTCCAGATTATTATTCCAATTATGCGACCAGCAATTGTGTCTGTGTCTATTCTGCAAACTATGTGGATTTGGAACGACTTCCTGCTTCCGTACCTTACCTTGGACTTGAACAAGTACAAGACGGTTTCGATTGCAGTTCAGTATTTGAAGGGTGGCTATGGTTCCGTTGAAATGGGCGCCATGATGGGCTGCTTGGTTCTTGCCATTCTTCCAATTATTATCTTCTACCTCATCTGCCAGAAGTATATTATCAAAGGCGTTATGTCAGGTGCGGTAAAAGGCTGAGATTTCTTCTCCTCCAAAATCTCAAGTGGCTAAAATAATGGTGGTGACTACGGTCGTAAGATTTGTAAGTCACCACCATTGTATTGTTGGTAGGGGTATTGTTAGTACGTGTTGCTAGTAAGTACTGCCAGTAAGTACTGTCAGTAAGTCAGCTATAAATAGCGCAAACAAAGCGTAAAGGAGATATATTAAATGTTCTCGTTTGGAAGCCCGGATTCAAAGTTTGCGCAAGGCATGGAAACATTTGCTAATACAGTGTGGCTTACCATACTAATGATTGTTACTAGCATACCTTTAATTACCATTGGTGCAGCTGTTAGCGCAGCGCACGATGCTGCAAGACGTGTAGAAAATGCGGAAGGGCACATGACTTCTGCCTACTTCCGCGCTTTTGCCAGCAACTTTTTGAAATCAACTGTAATCTGGATTGTAATGGCTCCGTTTTTAGCTCTTATATTATGGGCTTGGATTGCAGTTAGAATACCACCGCTTTTAATCCCGCAATTTGCAATAAGCATAATCTGGATTCTTATAGCAGAATGGGTTTTTGCATTACAAGCGCGTTTTGAAAATTCCATTGGCAAAACTATTCTGAATGCTTTTATTTTCAGCGTTGCATACTGGCAAGCAACGCTTGGAATGGTTATTATTGACGCTATTTTTATAGGTCTTGTGGCTGCATCAGTTATTTACTTTCCGCAAGGTTTACCTTTGCTATTATTCATCGGTTGGGGATCGACTATTATGCTTCACACGCCTTTGTTGGAGCGTGTTTTCGCAAAGTATATTAAGAAGTAGTTTGTGCAAATAATTAATGAGGCGAGCATCATCGTAGATACTCGCCTCACATAGGACATCATTGCAAGAAATATTTTTAATTTGCTACTGTGCAAACCACATTCCTTGCGGGGAATTGAGTCAGTTTTTCAGTAAACCAACGTTTTAATTATACTCACTTCCTTGTATTTTCGCCGCGCATAACTGCTGTCATAGAAAGCACTCGTGGTGATTTAAATACTTCATCAGTGTGGATTACGCGACCATCTGCATCAGCAAGCGGAATACGCCAATTTGGATACTCCGTGCTAGTGCCAGGCTGATTCTGAGAGCGGCGCTCGCCAACAGCATCAACCAAAGCAACCTGCAAAAGCAAAGATGGGGAAGTGAGCATAATCGCGTGCATAGCTTCAACAATCTCTTGCACGTGATTTTCAACATCCTCGGCAGCTTCTTTACTAATCCAGCCGCCCTCAAGAAGCATCTTCATCATTGCATCACGCTCAGCTTGAGCTGCCTCTTGGAAGGTTTCTACGGAGTCTGTAAGCAGGTGAAGCTGTTCGCGAAGCTTTACATGCTCAAACGCAAGATAACCCGCTGTAGGTGGCATATCGTGCGTTGTAACGGATGCAAGCGCGTACTCGCGATACTTAGAAGGATCGGCAAATATAATCTGCTTCTTTCCAGCCTTCTTAGTTTCAGCCTCTGCATCATCGTCGTGAGTGAACCACTCAACAACAGTTCCAAGAACGCCGTGAGATGCAAGAACTTTAGAAACATACTTCGGTACAGTTCCCAAATCTTCGCCAATAACAACACCGCCTGCGCGAGTTGCTTCAATAGTCAGAACTGCAATCATTGCGTCTACGTTGTAGTACACGTATGCGCCGTTTCTTGCTCCCTGGCCTTGCGGAATCCACCACAAGCGGAAAAGTCCAAGAACGTGGTCAATTCGTGCAGCTCCAGCATGCAAGAACACGTTATGAACCATATCTCGGTAAGCAATATAGCCGGTTTCGTCCAGGTAATTTGGATCAAACGGAGGCTGGCCCCAATCCTGGCCCTGCTGGTTGTAGAAATCAGGAGGAGCACCAACGCTTACGCCGTTAGCAAATCGTTCTGGGCTCCACCAAACGTCAGCACCGTAGCCGTGCACGCCAACAGCCATGTCTTGCATAAGGCCAATTGCCATGCCTGCAGCCTTAGCTTCAGCGTGAGCTGCAGCAACCTGCTCGTCAGCAATCCACTGAAGCCAACGATGGAATTCAAACAAATCAGCATGCTCGCGCTTAAGTCGTTCAATTTGCGGAGTTCCTTTACTGGTAGTGTCAAACCACAAGTTTTCTCCCCAAGGAGCGCCCCAAACTTCAAAAGCAACACACCAGGTGGCAAAAGCATCAAGATCTTCACCGGAGCGATGCTTAAACTCAGTAAACTCGCGCTCGCGTTCTGCAGAGCGAGGCTGCTTGAAGATTATGCGCAGAGCCGGAAGCTTAGCGTCCCAAGCAGCGTTAATATCCATAGGATTTGGATTGTTGTTTTGAGGCGCAATAGACTCGTGTAATTGCTCAACTTTAGCAAGATCTTCGCCGCTCAATTCAGCATATTCTGGAATATCTTGCGGACGAATATACGTAACATTCAAGAATCTACGCGATTCAGGCAAATATGGCGAAGGCTCAAGTGGAGTTACAGGAGCGCATGCATGAATTGGATTAATCAGCATAAAATCAGCTTTGCCGATTTCGCCAGCATCCTTAAGTAGGCGACGCAAATCGCCATAATCGCCAATGCCCCAAGAGTCTTTTGAACGCACAGAATACATTTGCGTCATAAAGCCCCAACGGTGCTGCTTCTTTACGCTTTGTGGAAGAGGAATGCGTGCCGGAGCGGCAATCAAGGTAACGTCTGCATGCTGCGAGATTTCGCCGTTTTTATTCGTTACTTGCGCATGCAAAGTGTGGTATCCCATTGGCAAATCGTCAGGGAGCTCAGCGTATAGGTCGCCGTCGTCCTCGGTTAGGATACTTCCTAATTTGCCCTCGTAATCAGTGCCGTCTTCAAGAGTAAGCGAAAGTCTAATATCTTCCGGCTTAGCATCCCCAGCGTGAATTGGTACACAAGTTTTTGTGCCGTTAAATGAAACTACAGTTGGAGGAAGTAGTTCACTGGCTCTTTTAGCCTGCACTCGCTTGTACGATGACGCTATATTATCTTGAGTGTCAGCAGGCATTCCTAAGGCGTCAAGCACTCCAACCAATGCTTCGTCTGTAATCTCTGTGTAGCTTCCCTGCTGATCAATATAAAAAGTGGCAACACCGCATGCTTTTGCAAGTTTTATAAGCGGGCGTGCAAGACGCTCAGCGCTTTCTTCCATAGGCTTATCAGTGTCAGCTGTGCCGTTAGCTGTTTTGCTCATGGTGCTCCTTCTATCTATTAATCTGGCACATCCCTAACGTCGTCGTAAGCGTGCCAAACGTGCCACTATGGCGGTAGAGTGCAACTCAATACATCTCTGGATTGAAATACGCTCTGTCTGTCAATTATATAAACACCTGATATCGTTTGCAAATTAGCGTTGCGATATCAGGTGTCAGTTTTTTAAAACGCAGTTATTTAGCACTAAGCACTACGAAAGTGCGGCTTGGCAAATGCAGAGTAGTATTATTTTCTTCATTTGCAATACATACGTCAGACTCAGGCTTAGAGCCCGTCCACTCGGAATAATAATCGTTTGAATTAAGTATGCAATTCCAGCCCTTAGACTTTGTGCTGTGAATTGTTGGTAGCTCAACAGTTGCGTCTTCATGATACATAGGATTTGCGCAAACAGTAATATTATTGCCGATTCTAGTAGCTAAAACAGTGCGATTAGATGTAGTAAGCTGCTTTCGCTTGCCGTCGTACAATGCGCTGTATTCTGCTCGAAGCGCAATAAGATCCTTATACCAATTAACTAAAGGCTTGAATTGTTCAGCGCGCGCCCAATCAAGCTGGTTTAGCAAAACGCCTCTATTGTAAGAATTATCGCAACCGTGCTTAGTCCGTCCAAACTCTTCTCCACTTAGCATAAATGGGATTCCAGCAGAGCAAAGAACAATTCCGGCTGCAAAAATATTCGCGTTCAAAATATCTGCAACCTGCTGCTTGTCTTGTGCATTAAACTCAAAATCGCCAGCATTGTCGCGCATAGAAATACAAAGCTTATCCCACAAAGTTAAATCGTCGTGAGCAGAAGTGTACTGAACGATTTGGCCAACTTCTTTACCTGCAGAAGGCGTATCTCTCCACGCATCCAACGCTTGACGAGCAGCATCGCAGCACCAAAATTCGTTGCCATTAACATAGCCTCGGTCGCGATGATTCATAACATTGCCTTTAAGGGAATCGCGAGATTCGTCACTAAACCAGCCAATGCGCTCGTTAAGAGTATGACGTCCTTCCTTATTTCCCAAAGAAATTGCTTCGTCGGCAGCAGGGTCTGAAGCGCCCCAAGGTTCGCCGTACATAACAATATCTTTGCCTCCAGGAAGCTCATCTAATGCAGCTCGTGCCTGATTTAAGGTTTCAGTATCCGTCAAACCCATAAGATCAAAGCGGAAGCCGTCAATATGGTAGCAGCGCGCCCAATGCAGCAAGGATTCAATAATAAACCTGCGGAACATAGGGTGCTCAGAAGCCATTTCGTTGCCGCATCCAGAACCATTAGAGAATGATCCATCTGCGTTACGCCTGCAGAAGTATCCAGGAGCAACACATTCAAAAGCATTTTCTGCGGAACGGTACATGTGGTTGTACACAACATCCATAATTACGCGCTGACCATTAGCGTGCAGGGATGCAATCATTGCTTTACATTCGCGTATACGTGCAGTGCCATCGTAAGGATTGCTGGAATACGCGCCTTCAGGAACGTTATAAGCGTGAGGATCGTAACCCCAGTTGTATAGAGAATCTAATTCTTCGGCTGAAGCACCATTTTTGCGCGCATTGTCGATTGCAGCTTCGTCAACTGTTGCAAAATCGTAAATAGGTTCAAGCTGTACGTGAGTAACGCCAAGCTTCTTTAAATAATCCAATCCGGTAGGGAAGTTGCAGTCGGAAGAATCTGGTTTTTGTAAAGTTGTATGCTCTTCGGTAAACGCGAGATACTGACCGCGATGCTCCGGCTTAAAACCGCCATTAGAGTTGTTGCTGAAGTCAGCAACATGCGTTTCCCACACAACCATTGCGTGGCGCACAAACTTAGGGGACTTATCTTTATGCCAATTGGCAGGAGATATGCGCTCTTCGTCCACAACAAGGCTGCGCTCGCCGTTTACGCCGCTTGCAATACCCCAAGGGTCGCTTGTGCGATTTACAGTGCCATCAGGGAAAGCGATGAGATAATCGTAGTATATGCCGTCCAAGCGTTTGCGGAAATTAATACGCCAAGCGCCGTCGTGCAGCGGTTTTAACTCGTGTGTTTGAGTAGGTTCGCTGTTATTGCCTGTTTCAAAAAGTCTTAAAGTTACAGTTTGTGCAGTCGGAGCCCACATGGTGAAAGTTGTGGACTTTGAGTTCAAAGTAAAACCGAGAGGACCTTCGTACACTGGCCAGGTTGCCGAAGATTGGAACGTCATGTGTAATATCCTTCTTATTTTGTTATTTCGTAAGTACTATCTTACTGTATGTCTTGCAATTAAGTGTGATATTAAATTTTACGATTTACTTATTTTTAATTTATTGGTTGGAATTTTTATTTTTACGCAACTTTATTCGAGCGTTATTTGGCTTAATGCAGTAAGGTTTTGTAACCAGTATCGTTTTGAGTCAAACTGCGGGTAGCTTAAGTTATTTTAGATTATTTTTAGCCTCGACTATTTAATTTTTTATTTAATTATTTAGTTAGTTACTTTTTTTGATGTGCTGATCTGTGTAATAGAGAAGGCCGAAACGCTCGAAAGCGCCTCGGCCTTCATCTTTTTTTAAATCCTACAAATCACTTGCAGAATATCAGCCCTTAACGGAGCCAGACATGGACTCTTCGTAGAAGCGCTGCATGATGATGAACAGGATTGCAATAGGAATCGAAACGCACACAGCGCCTGCGCAGAATCGTGCAAACCAGTGGCTAATGAATTCCCTATCAAGCATCTTCCACAAGCCCAAAGCAACAGTGTAGTTGTCCTGGCTGTTGGCAATCGTCTTAACCATAACGAAGTCAAGCCATGGGCCCAAGAAGCTTGTAATTGCCTGGAACACAATCATAGGCTTGCAGATTGGGAGGATAATCTTGTAGAACACCTGCCAAGTAGTGCAGCCATCCAAGTAAGCAGCTTCATCCAAAGACTTTGGAATGGTATCCATGTAGCCCTTCATAACGTAGAAGCCGGCGCCGCTACCTGCAGAGTAAACGATAATAAGTGCGATTAGAACAACCGAACCATTCGTCAAACCGAGAGCCTTCAAAATGAAGTAGATAGCGATAACTGCCATGATGCCTGGGAACATGCCCAAAATCAAAGCAATATTCATGAATGTCTTACGTCCGCGGAAGCGAAGGCGAGACATGCAGAACGACACGGCAAGTACGAAGAGCAAGGAAATAATGCACACGAAAATGGACACAACCAAAGTGTTCAAGAACATGCGCGGGAAGTCCAAGGCTTCGCGCTCGGTGAACAAGCGAATATAGTTATTGAACGAATACTCTGTTGGGAAGAATGTCTTCTGGAATGGAGATTCGTTCTTGTTGAAGCTTTCCAAGAAAACCCAAACAATTGGAATCAACCAAATAATCGACAGTACAGCCAAGAATAGGTGGGAGAAAATATCTCCAATTATTCTTCGTATACGTTGATCTTTAAACAGAGAGACGCTACGAGTGCTGTGTACAACAGGTTCTTGCTGCATAGCGGTATTTTTATTACTCACCGGAATCCCTCCTCGTTCTTATAAGATCCAGAGTTGCGATACGTAATAAGTGCTACGACGGCTAGAACAATGAACGTCATAATACCGATAACAGCACCAATGTTGTAGTCTCCGCGATCCACTGTCAACTTGTAGAGCCAAGTAATAAGCAAATCTGTCTTACCTGCGGAAGAATCAAGTGGTGTCGGTTCGCCGCCAGACAAGAGGTAAATAACGTTGAAGTTATTGATGTTACCAGTGAAGGTTGTAATCAAGTATGGCGTCATCACGAAGATGATGTATGGCATAGTGACGTTCATGAAACGCTGCCACCAGCTTGCACCATCGAGCTCTGCAGCTTCGTAAAGTTCTGCAGGAACATTCTGCAAAATACCCGTAATCTGCATAATCGTGAATGGAATACCAACCCAAAGGTTAATAAGAATAACTGTTACGCGAGCCCAAGTCACATCCTGGAAGAATGGAAGAGGTTGAGAAATCCAATGGTTTTCCAGAAGGATGCTGTTAATAGCACCATTGCGCTGAAGCATGTTGTTCATAACAAGCAAGGACACGAACTGTGGAACTGCAATGGTAAGAGAGAAGCAAGTACGCCATAATCCCTTAAGACGAGTGGACTTGCGGTTAATAATCATTGCAATAAACATACCGAAGAAGAAGTTCAGGAATGTTGCAAAGAATGCCCAAATAAGAGTCCACAGCAAAACGTCGAAGAATGTAGCTGCGTTAATAGAGCTCTTAGCGTTACCAATCGCGAAGAAGTTGTTTAATCCAGTCCAAGTAAACAGAACTGGGTGCTTCCTATCGTAGCTGGTGAATGCCATAGAAATCATGAAGATCAATGGCAAAATGGTGAAGAGAACAATACCTGCGGTTGGAAGCGTCATTAAACCAATGTGCGCTTTGCTGTCGAGCAAAGACGAAGCGTCTTTAATAAAGTTTACTGGCTTTTGGCCGCTTGCTGTAATAGCCTGTGCCTTATAAGCGCTGCGTAGAGATAGCGTTGCTAAGTAAATGAGCACGATAATTGCTGCAATCGCCATAACGCTGTACAGCAAAATTTCTACAGAATTATCGCCGGCAGTGTAATGATAGAAACCATTGACTTTAATCTTGCCTTGCTTTTTTGTACCAAGCGTAAGAATTTTTGGAAGGTACTCTGCACCGGTTGTGAATAAGAATCCAAAAAGAACAGCTTCGCACAGAAGGAACAAAATGCCTTTAATGAACTGTTTGCGAACAAAAGTGCCGAAACCAAAGATAATAACGGAAATCCACGAAAGAATGTCTGCGTGCTCTGCAGCCTCTTTCAGTGAATATGGTGAAGGAGCAAAGCGTTCTATATTTGACGTCTTCTTCTGGCGCCTTTCTCGCTTTGTGGATGTCGTGCCAGTCATGACATACCTTTCATATAAACAGTGAGTGCTTTAGAGAAGTATATATAAATAGCACGCCCCGGCCCCTTTTCACTAGAGTGGGGACTGGGGCGTGCTATTTGCAAATGCACAAGTTACTTGTAATTTTCACTTACGCATTTATATAAATTTATTTAATTATCGAAAGTAAATGCTTACTTTACGGCGCCAGCTAAGCCCTTGGCAAAGTCAGCGGTCTTGTCAGCAGCATTTGCTTCGGTAACTTCATGATTAGCAATTGCCTTACCGAAGTTGCCCATTGGCTCCCAGAAGCTACCCATCTCAGGGATTGCTGGCTGCAAGACAGAAGTCTTAGCAATGGTTTCCATCTGAGCAACAGCAGCTGGATCAGACTTTACGGAATCAGCAAGAGACTTGTCGGAAGGAATAACGCCCTGCTTCTCGTAAGCAATCTGCTGGGACTTCTTGGAGCCCAAGAATGCAGCGAACTTAGCAGCCATCTCTGGGTGCTTGGAGTTAGGGTTGTAAGCAACAGCCTTAGAACCAGCGAAGGACTTCATCTGATGTTCGCCGGATTCGGTCTTGAAGGTAGGAAGAGCAGCAGCAGCGTAGTTGTCGCCGAGAGACTTCTTTACATCAGCAGCATCCCAAGAGCCGGAGAAGTAAGCGTCAACCTTACCGCTCTTGAGGCCGTTCAAGCCAACGCTGTTGCCATCAAGAACGAAGTTCTTGTTTGCGAAAAGCTTTGCGATATACTTGGTGACTTCAGCAGCCTTGTCGCCGAGCTTCATGCCAGCCTTGGCGTCAGTGCCCTTCTCGCCGAAGAGTGTCATGTTGCCATCGAGGTAGAAGCCTGGGAGGTACCAAGCGTTGCTAAGATCGAATGCAACCTTGCCCTTCTCGAGCATCTTGTCGAGGGACTTTACATCGTCAGCGGAGAACTTAGCCTTGTTGTAGTACATGAACCAGGTGTTGCCGGTGTAAGGAACGCCGTACATGTTGCCGTCCTGAGCAGTGACGGAATTAACCAAAGTATCTTCGTTCTGTTCCTTAACCTGCTTTACAGCGTCATCGCTCAACTGGCCAATTGCGCCAGCCTTAACCAAGTCGCCAAGCTGATCGTTAGGGAAGAGATAAACATCAGCAGCAGCCTTTGCATCCTTCTTTACAGACTCAGCAGCTTTTGGTGGCTCAACAACAGTGTTCTTGAACTTAACGTTTGGATTGGCCTTCTGGAATTCCTTCTCGACGGTGTCAACCCAACCGCCTGCCTTCTGATCTTCAGAAGCAGACCAAACTGTAAGCTGAACAGGGCCGGACTCGGCAGCCTTATTATCGCTATTTGTGCTAGAACCGCAAGCTGCAAATCCAAACAATGTAGCAACAGCAAGACCTGCACCCAGCATCTTCTTAATATTCGTCATCCTTGACCTCCTATATCATGCCAAAAATTGGCACATCATTTGGTGGCGTAGTAACGGATTTCGTTGTGGCGCAACATCGCGATAGCTGCGTAGAGCAGCGTCACAAGTCTCACAAAAATCCGTTCGTAAGCAATGTGTAGTATACACGGATATTATGTCGTTTGCAAATGAGTGGCGGGTTATTTGTATTTTTTCGAATAATATGTTTTTTAAAGTGTCGTCGTATAAACTTTATATAGCAACAAAAGAAGGGTAAAACAATGGGATTATATAATCACGCACAATGGCTTAAAGACGCGGTTTTTTACGAAATTTATCCGCAAAGTTTTTATGATGCAAATGGCGATGGCATAGGCGATATTCAGGGAATTATTGAAAAATTAGATTATGTAAAATCGCTTGGTTGCAACGCAATTTGGCTTAATCCTTGCTATGATTCTCCTTTTAAAGACGCTGGTTATGACGTGCGTGACTACAAAAAAGTGGCTGCTCGCTACGGCACTAACGAAGACTTGCAGCATCTTTTTAACGAAGCTCACACTCGCGGAATGCATATTTTGCTTGATTTAGTGCCAGGTCACACTAGTGAAGAACATGAATGGTTCCGAGAAAGTTCAAAAGCTCAAGAAAATGAGTTCAGTAAGCGCTACATTTGGACTGATAGTGCGTTTAGCGGCTATTCTATGCCATTTATTGGCGGCGAAAGCGAGCGCGACGCAACGTATATTCTAAACTTTTTCAAATGTCAGCCGGCATTAAACTACGGTTTTGCGCATAGGGATCGAGCTTGGCAATCTTCGCCTGATTCTAAAGAGGCTGCCGAAACTCGCGCCGCAATGGTTGATGTTATGCGTTTTTGGCTTTCGCTCGGTGCCGACGGTTTCCGTGTTGATATGGCTGATTCGCTTGTAAAAAACGATGACAATAATGGCGAAGGAAGTCTTGGCAAAGATAATACGATTCACGCATGGCAAGAAATGCTGGGCGCTGTAAAAGAAGAGTATCCTGATGCTGCTTTTGTGTCCGAATGGGGAAGGCCTCGCCAGGCTCTTGCTGCCGGATTCGACATGGACTTTTATTTAAGCTGGCGTTGGGATGGGAATCCTAACGGTTATGCGCGTTTGGCTAGGGATGTTGACAACGCTTTAGACAGTAATCCTGAGCATGATCACAGTTACTTTTCGGCGCGAGGCGGCGGAAGCATTTGCCCATTCTTAGACGACTACTGCCCGCAGTATGAGTCAACCTGTAATCAAGGCTACTTTAGTTTCATCACTTGCAATCATGACACGCCGCGCATGGCTCCGCGCCTAAATGAGCGTGAGCGCAGAGTCGCTTTTGGCATGCTGCTTACAATGCCTGGCGTGCCTTTCGTGTATTACGGCGACGAAATCGGCATGAAATATCGCGATATTCCAACAAAAGAAGGCGGCTATGCTAGAACCGGCACGCGAACGCCAATGCAGTGGGATGACACAAAAAATCTTGGATTCTCAACAGCTGCAAAATCTAAATTATACTTGCCTGTTGAAGCGCGAGCAGATGGAAGAACTTGCGCAAATTCTCGCAAACAAGCAGTGGAAAGTGGCGAAATTACAACAGTTTCTGCGCAAATTAATTGCGAAAATTCCTTCCTTTCTTGGGTGCGCTCGCTTATTGCGCTTCGTCATCAGCGCGCTTCTTTACAAGCTGACGCTTCTTGGAGAGTGCTGTATGCTCCTGTTGACGGCCGCGGCTTTGCTTACGAGCGTTGCGCAAAAAATAACGAGGGAGAATCAGCTTCAGAAAGAAGCATCGTTGTTATGAACCCTGGAGTAAACGCAGAAACAGTACCGTTTGAAGCGCTGGCAAATCTTACTCAGGAAGCAGTCGAAAATCCTTTGCTAAAAATTGGCGAAGTATTAAGCGATGGAAATTCTTTGAAACTCGGCGCGCAAAGTTTCGCAATATTCAATCTGCCGCTTTAAGTCGTAATAAATACTGCGATACAATAAACGGTAGTAAAACAGAGCAGTAAAAAATAAGCAAACGCTACTTAGAACGACGCTACTTAAAACAACGCGTGAAAACAAGGGAGTGCAAGTCATGGATGTGCTAAAGCCTAAAATTCGTGCAGATAAAAACATAAAAATGGGCATTACTTTGCGCAAGTTTAAAATGCTTGGCGCATTCATGATGATGCTTAGTGCATTTAGCGCTCCCGTAATACCGCATTTGTTCGGCGGCTTGCGCAAAGATAACATGCTTGCTCTTACATTCGCGGTTCTTTGCGAAGTAGTTAGTTGGACTGCGCTGCCATGGTATGCGTGGATTCTTATGCGCGGGTATCACAATACGCATAACGTGAATCTTTACATATTGCGACTTTTGATTTTGGCAGTAATTTGCGAAGTTCCGTACGATCTTACTACATCCGGTTGTGCGTTTGATTTGCGCTCGCAAAATCCAGTGTTTGCGCTGGTAATTGCGCTGTTTGTTCTTATTGGGATTGACATGGTTCGAGAGCGTTTTAACGGTTTTTCTCGCGGTGCTGCGTATGTTGCGGTAGTAATTGCAGGATTATTGTGGAATATTATTGGCAAAGTTTATGTGCGTCAGCAAATTTTCTGGGGAGGCGCAATATTTCTTGTGTTTGTGCTGATTTTTGAGCTGATGCAAAAGCATGAAATTCGCATGGAGCTGATTGCCGGCATGTTTGGCGCCATGTCGATGCTTGCGCCAGGCATTGGTGTGGCAGTGTTGCACTATCGCAGCCCTTATGGTGACGGGCATAAGGATTCGCAAGCATTTCGTTGGGCTATGTACGCTTGGTACCCGGTAATGCTGGCGATTGCAGCATTATTTGCAGTGTTCGTCAAATAGAAGCGTGCGCAAATTAATAAAAAGCAAAGGTGCAAAATAATGGAATCTTCTAAGTTGGGAATTTTTTATAAGTACGCAGCCGACTCAAACGCAAAGGCTCAGGATACTCAGGTAATTAAAGGCGAAAAGTGGCGAATTACAGTTATTACAGATTCGCTGTTGCGTCTTGAATGGAGCGATGATGGAAAGTTTGTTGACAATCCTACGCAAACTGTAATCTGCCGCAATTTTGCTCGCAAAAGTGCTGACGCTCAGCCGCAATTTAGTGCGCGCACAAACGAAAATGGATGGCTGGAAGTCGAAACTGAAAAGCTGCATCTTACTTATAATTGCGAAGCTTTTAGCAAAGAAGGTTTAAGTATTGTTGTGCGCGGAGTGCCGTGCACGCAGTTTAATACGTGGCATTACGGAGACGCGTGCCCGGGGAATCTTCTTGGAACTTTTAGAACTTTGGATCAGGCTAACGGCCCGGTAAAACTCGGTAAAGGAATACTTTCGCGCGACGGATGGTCTGTTTTAGACGATTCTGCAACTTGCGAAATTGTGCCAGCTGAGGAAATAAATGGCAAACCAAACCCGTATGGGGCTTGGGTTAAGTCGCGTGCGCAAAAAGTTAGCGAACAAACTGGAAGATATAAAGACTTGTACTTCTTTGGCTATGGACACCACTATATTCAAGCAATTCAAGACTTTTATAAGCTTACGGGCGCTCAGCCGCTGCTGCCGCGTTTTGCGCTAAGCAATTGGTGGAGCCGCTACTATCGCTACCGTCAAGACGAATATTTGCAATTGCATAATCGTTTTAAGCGTGAAGGCATACCTTTTAGCACGGCTGTTATTGACATGGATTGGCATGTGACGGATGTTGATTCTAAGTATGGTTCTGGTTGGACGGGCTATACGTGGAACGAGGAGCTTTTCCCGGATCATCGCGCTTTTTTGCGTAAACTTAACGCTGCTGGATTGTCTCCAACTTTGAACTTGCATCCGCGCGACGGCGTGCGTGCGTTTGAAAAAGATTATCCGCAAGTTGCGCAAGATGCTGGCATTGATCTGGCAAGCGGCAAAGCTGTGGAATTTGATTTAACAAATCCGCAGTTTGTGAAGGCTTACTTCAACATGCATCACCGCATGGAAGATGAAGGCGTGCGATTTTGGTGGATTGACTGGCAGCAGGGTGGAGTGACGCGTGAGCCTGGCTTGGATCCGCTTTGGATGCTTAACCACATGCACTACGAGGACGCTGCGCGCGAAGGCCGTTGGCCGCTTACTTTCTCTCGTTACGCTGGTCCTGGTTCGCATCGCTACCCAGTTGGATTCTCGGGAGATACCGTTACTACTTGGGATTCGCTTGCTTTCCAAACTTACTTCACTTCTACAGCTTCCAATATTGGCTACGGATGGTGGAGTCACGATATTGGCGGACACATGCTTGGCGTGCGCAACAACGAGTTGGAAGCGCGATGGTACGCTTTCGGCGCGTTTAGTCCTATTAATCGTTTGCACTCTACCTGCTCGCCATTTGCTGGAAAAGAGCCGTGGAATTTCCCTCGCGAGACTCGCGAAGCAATGGTGAAAATGCTTCGTTTGCGCGCGGAACTTTTGCCATACGTTTATACGATGAATTATCGCGCGGCTTTTGATGGCAGGCCGATTATTGAGCCAATGTACTGGCAGTCGCCGGAAGTTGGAATGGCTTACGAAATTCCTAACGAGTACCGTTTTGGAAGCGAGCTTATAGTATCGCCGATTGTTTCGCCTAACGACGCGGCTGCTTTGAGCGGATGTGCTGGAGTTTGGTTGCCGGAAGGTGATTGGTACGATTTGTTTGACGGGCGCAGGTATGTGTCTCGCGGCTGGAATGGCCGCAGATTTGAAGCGTGGCGCTCGCTTGACCGCGTTCCGGCTTTTGCGCGCGCTGGAGCGATTGTACCTCTGCAAGTTTTGCCGGAAGTTGCAGATTGCGAGCGTAGTGCTGAGGCTGCTGAAGCGGTTAATAGTATTGAAAATCCGCAATCTTTGCGTGTTCTTGCATTCCCTGGAGCTGACGGCGAATTTGTGATGCGAGAAGATAACGGCGATTTTGCTGCAGCGTCTGCTGGAAATACTGCTAATACACGTATGAATTTTGTGTGGCGAGACGGCAATGGTTCTTCGCAATTTATTATTTCCGGTGTTGCAGGATGCGATGCTGCCGTAGAATCTGTGCCGCAAAAACGCAACTGGAATGTTGTATTTAGAGGAGTTGCTTGTGCAGATTTTGCGCACGTGCGCGTACTTGTGGAGGGAAGAGAGCTTAACGCAAGCGAGTTTGCGGTTTCTTACGAAGGCGAAGAGTCGACTTTGAGCTTGTCGGTTTCTGTGAAAGACGTGCCAGCTCGTTCGGAAGTTCGCGTAATTGTTGACGGCGGATTGCAAATCGCTGCCGACCCTAAAGTTGGAGACGCTTACCGATTCCTGCTTCAAGCGCAAGTGCCGTACCGCGGTAAGGAAATGGCTTTTGACGCAGTGCGAGATGCTGGCGGAAGTGCAAGCGCTATTGCTGCAATCTCAACTCTTGAATATGAAAACGAATCGGAAGCAGAAAAGTATCGCAACAGCGTTGATATGCTTAACGCTTACGCAACTGATCAGCCTTCCGTAGTGAAGTGGGCGCAATGGCGTTGCACGCTGCCTGTTTCGGTAAAGCATGCGCTTGAGGAGATTTTGCTGCGCTCGGTTGAGTGAGTAGGTCTGTTTATTGGCAAACAGACCCTATGAAAATTGACTTTGAAATGGTACAATTCATCATTAACGGGCTGCATGGACGCAATAAAATACGCTAAAAGATTGCTTCATGCAGAAATATACATTTACGCATATTTGGATGCATTTTTAAATGCGTACGAGGCATAATTTAAAGCCTAGAGAGCATAAGTGCATTTTGAAGAGGAGGAATTATGGGTTCAAAGTCTGTAAAGCGTGAGAGCAAGGTAATCTTGGATGCTTCTGTTAGCAGCGCTATTGCGAAAGCTGTGAATACACGCAAAGTGGCTGCGCTTACTATAGGCGCTGCTGGAGTGCTTGCCGGTGCTGCGTTAGCCTTTAGCATTACTCCTGCGAATATTGCAAAAGCTGCAGAGGTGAAAGATTCACAGGTTGTTCAAAGTGATGCTCAAAAAGGCGAGCAACAGAAGAATGCGCAACAAGCTAACGATAAGCAGGTTCAGAAGAAAAATGTGACTGAAACTCCTGAAAACCAAATGGGGGGGGTCTGCCTTCTAAGAAGGACGTTAAGCAAACTAAGGTAGAGAAGCCTGAAGTAGAAAAGACTCAAGTAAAGCAAACTGAAGAAAAGCAAGATAAAGTAAAGAAAACTGAAGATAATCAGCCTAATGCAAATAAAGCCGAGGCAGAGCAGCCTAAGCTAAAATCCGCAGCTTCGCCATTTATGCTGTTGGCTACTAATACTGACGATGGGGATGATGAAGATTACCCAATGCCGCCAATATTCCCAAATACTGATCTTAATTTTGATAAGCCAGTAATCAAAGATCCTGAGCATTTGACTGATTCTGAAAAACTTGAGATTAGGAAGCGTGTAGCTAAAGCAAATAATGTCCCCGTTGATAAAGTGACTTTTGGCGATAACAGGAAAATTGTTATTAATTTTGGGCAAATAATTCCAGGCCAGGATTATACGGACACAATTAACTTGGATGATGCAATCATAAAAGAGATTGCCGAATCTAATATTGCTATTCCTTCTGGCGATGATGCCGTTCCTGTGTACAATCCAATCGCTTTCTCGAATGATGAATTTAATCACATTAAGGAAGCTGTGTATAAAGCAAATAAAAATAATAATGAACTTGGTCTTACATACGAAAATTACAGTAGTGCAATTACAGTTAAATCAAAAATCAGTGGTGATTTAACTAGGACCGGTAAAGCAAACGAAGGTATTTCTAACGGTATGGCAGAAAATACCATAACCGTTACAATCAAAACCGACAAAGCGTATGTGCAGTTTACGTCGAATATTAAGAATAGCAAGCTTACGCGTGCGGTTGATATTCGCAAGGATTATAAACTTGAGTGGACTAAGCAGCAAATGGATGGTCGCAGCACAGATGAAGGCTTTAGCTGGAGTAGCGACAATAATACGCTTATTTACCGCTACGATGCCACTAAAGCGCAAAAATTCAGCACGGAAGATGTTATTAAATATTTGAAGGCAACACCAAAAGACGCTAACTCTGGTTTGCGTACAATAATTGGCGGAGAGACGCTTGCTAGCGAAGGCAGAAATGGTAAAGGGCAAAGATCTAATATGCACTATTTGCTCGATGCTCAGGACAACCCAACAACTTCGCTTACGATGGGCAATATGAGCGGCCCGTATTGGAATGGTAATCCTGCAATTGATAATTCGGATCGTAATTTAGATGACCATAATTCAGATGTACAGGATTATCATTTTGGCAATGATGCTCATATGAAGCTTGCTGCTAAGAGTGGCAAAGTATACCCAGCTCATTTGTATTTATCTCCGTACGATTATTCGTATTTTAAGCTTGCAGTCTCAGTTAACTCTATTAACTTACTGTTTGTGCCACAGCCTTCGCATGATAAAGATAAGTTGAAGGCGTCGATTGATGAGTATACGACTGCGCAAGTTGGGGATAAGAAAGTGCCAACTAAGTCAAAGTATTACAATGCGTCGGATACTTTGAGGAATAATTACGATACTGCGCTTAGCGCTGCTAATACTTTGTATACGAGCGTTGAAAATACTGCTAAAGAGAATCTTACAGAGCAGCAGAAAGCCGATATTGATAACGCAGCTATTAAGCTAAATAAAGCTTATGAAGCGCTTAACGGTGATCCTACAGATAAGAAAGATCTTAATAAAGACATTACGGATCAGGGAACTGCTGCAACAGCACAGGGCGCCGCTACTGGAACGCATGCAACTGATAGGTATAAGAACGTAGCTAATCCAAAATTTAAGAAAGCGGATGGTTCGCTTGATACCGATAAAAATGGCAGAGCTACTCAGGCAAAAACTGCGTACGATGAAGCTCTTGAAGAAGCTAATAAGGTAAAAGAAAACCAGTATGCTACGCAAAAAGAAGTAAACGCTGCCAAAGAGAAGCTTGATAAAGCGCGCAGGGCGTTGGATGATTTTGAAACCAATAAAGATAAGTTGAGCGAAGTAATTCAAAGCTCCAAGGTTAATACTGGTGGTAATCAGGGTATTACTAATGCTGATCCTGCATATCAGAATGCCAGTGATTCTGAGCGTCAAGCTTACGATGAAGCTGTAAAGAAAGCGCAAGAGCTTTTTGGTGATCCGAATGCATCGCAAGCAGAAGTTGATCTTGCGCTGGAAAATCTTAAGAATGCTAAGAAAGCAATTGATGCTAAGGCGACGAATAAGTCTGCTCTTGATGCGCAGGTTTTGCAAAGTCATGACCATGACGGTGACAAAAAGAGCGTTTTCTATAAGAATGGAACTTACAACAAATACTTTGATGACAATCTTCCTGAAGGTGTAAATAAGGAAGAAGCTAAGCAGTACGCATCTAAGTACGATGAGGCTTTACAAAAAGCAAAAGAAGTTATTAATAATCCTAAGGCAACGCAAGCGCAGGTAGATGAGGCGCTCAACAATCTTAAAACAGCCGAAGAGAATTTGCATAAGCTTAAAACAAATAGCTATGACTTAATTCAGACCCTTGCAAATAATTTCAGCGGTAATAAGCTTCCTGCATACTTTAATGCGTATGAGGAAAGCCAAAACGGAGCTGATGCTGCTAAAAAGACGCAGGCTGGTAAGGACTTTGTTGCGTATAACGATGCGTACGCGGAAGCTAAAAATATTAAGCAAAAGATTGATGCTGCTAAAGCTGGAACTTCTACGTATTCTCAGCAAGAAATAGATGCTGCAAAAGCTAAGCTCGACAAAGCGCGCGATGCTATTGTAACCTATGCAACTAAACCGTCTGCTTTGCAAACTTCTGCAGATCAAGATGATGTAACGCAAAACACAACTGCTTACAAGAATGCAAAAGCGTTGGCTGGTAAGGCAGGCGATGGGTCGCTTACAGTGGAAGAAAAAGCTAAAGTAGATGCAGCTAAGAAGATTGTTGATGAGTATACTGCCGCGCTTGCTGCTGCAAAGAAAGTTTTAGCAAATCAAGTTGATAAAGACAAGAATGCTAATGGAGAAGTAATCGATGATTCTGTGGACGGCACAGGTGATCCAAGCTCTGCAACATTCCTTAACGGCGTGCAAAAGCATCCTGAAAACAAGGCTTTGCAGAAAGATGTTGATGAAGCTCTTAAGCGCTTAGATGCCGCTCGCGCTGCACTTTCTACTTACGCGACCAAGAAGGATGATTTGCGCAAGTCGGTGGATGCAGATGCAGACACCAAGCAGTTGCCTCAATATAAGAACACGGATAGCCCTGTGTTTAACGATGCAGATGGTTCAAAGAACACGCAGGCTTCTGCTGCTAAAACAGCGTACGACCAGGCTCTTAACTCTGCTAAGAATGTGCTTTCAAAGCAAGACGCAACGCAAGTGGAAGTAGATGCTGCGCTTAAGAATCTTGATACAGCGCGTAAGGCTTTGGACGCATACAACACTGATTTTGCTAAGCTTAAGGAAAGTGTTGGCAAGAACGGTGAACTTAATGCAGATGGTAGTGCAAAATCCGAAGGAACGCTCACGTCTGACGCATATAGGAATGCTTCTAATCCGCAATTTATGAAGAATGATGGTTCTGGAAATCTTGTTCCTGATGCGGATAGAAATAACGCAGCTGCCGCAGCAAAGACAGCGTACGATTCTGCACTTGCTAAAGCTAATGAATTGCTTGCAAAGAGTAAGGATGCTAATACTCCTGCGGAAGAAAGGCCAACACAAGCGCAGGTAAATGATGCTCTTGCTGCACTTGAAGCGGCTCGAACAGGGCTTGATGTATATAAGACCAATTCTGCAGATCTTAAGGCTGAAACTGAAAAGTCTCAGGCAGAAGGTGCAACCGATGAACCTGCTGCTGATAAGTTTGAGCACAATCTTCAGATTAACAATGCAAAATATCTTCTTGAAAAGCTTAAAGGCAATCAAGATTCTCTTGCATACAAGGATGCAAAAGATAAGCTTGATGCTTACAATGCGGCATTAAAGAAAGCGCGCGAACTTGTAAATAACGCAGAAGATCAAACGCTTAGCAAGCACCCAACTCAGCAAGAAGTTGACGATGCTCTTGCGGCGTTGAAGAAAGCAAAGTCCGACATTGAAAACGATCCGCAGTTCAACACAGATAAGTCTTCATTGCAGAATGAGGTTGACGGTAAAGATAAAGACGGCAAAGTAATTACTCCGAAGTTCGAAGATACTCCAGAGTTTAATAATGCTGCTGGTTCTGCTGCTGCTACTGCGTATACAAAGGCTCTAGAAGACGCAAATAAGGTTCTAAGCGATACAAACGCTACGCAAAAGCAGGTTGATGACGCTTTGAAGGCCTTGCAGGATGCCAAGAAAGCTATCAGCCAGTTTAGTACAGATAAATCTAAGCTTCGAAACGAAGTAGAAGGTAAGGATTCTGACGGCAACATAATAACTCCAAAGTTCAATGAATCTGCGGAGTATAAGAATGCTGAAGCTAAGGCTAACGCAACTCCTGCAGACGAGGATGCGAAGAAAGATCTTGAAAATTACACGAATGCTTTAAATGAAGCTAATTCCGTGCTAAATGACTCCTCTGCTAGCCAGTCAGCTGTTGATGCGGCTTTGAAGAGGCTTCAAGAGGCTAAGAAGAAGATTGCCGATTCTAATAAGACTGATAAGTCTAAGCTTAAGGATGAGGCTGACAGTGACGCTGACTTCCGTAAGTCGCCGTACTTCATAATCGGTAGTAGGGATGATATTGACGAGTATGAGAAAGCTTTGGCTGAGGCTAACAGAGTGCTTAAGGATCCTAATGCAACTCAGGCTGAGGTTGATGCTGCTTTGAAGAGGCTTGCTGCAGCTAAGAATAAGATTAATAATCCATTCGGTCGTGGAGGGAATGGAAGTGGCTCTGAATCCGGTGCTGATTTTGGCTCTGATTCAGAAAATGGCTTCGGATATGGCTACGGCAATGGTTATGGTCACTTCTACGACTCTGACGGTTTAGGCGATTCTTCCAATGGATCTGCAGATAAGTCTGCTTTGCGCGCAGAAGTTGCAGAAGCTGAAAATATTAATGCTGGTAACGCAAACTCTGCTGATGCGAATGCTTACTTTGATGCGCTTTCAGAGGCTCGTAGCGTTCTTAACGATCCTAATGCTACGCAGGCTCAGGTTGATGCGGCTTTGAGGAAGCTTCAGGCGGCTAAGGCTGCGTTGCTTAATAGTTTGAGTGGCGCATCTGGTCATAAGATTGCTAAGACTGGTGCTGCAACCGGCTTGTTTGCAGGATTTGCTGCAATCTTCGCTGGTCTTGGTGCTGCAGGCGTGGCTTCTCGCCGTCGCAAGCACTCTAACGAGTAACCTTACGCATAACTAACAGATCCCTCGCAGGTTATCCTCTGATAATCCGCGAGGGATTTTTTCGTGCTGCTGCCGCACGAAAGAACGCTCGCGCGGTTAACGCGCTCGCTACTGAGCTTGCGTTGAAAGCACACCGTGCTTTCAACTTGAGCAAGCTCACGCTCCGAGTTGCTTTCGCGCGCGAAATGCTGCGCGAAAGCAGGTCGTCGCGCACGTTTGGAGCGAAATGTATCCTCAAACCCTCCAAACGTGATATAAGTTACGCACGCAGTGTGCAATCTGCGCTAGTAACGAAAAAACGGCATTATTCGTTACTAACGCAGAACGCAATCTGCGTCAGTAACGAAATTGCTTAGTTTTGCGATTTGACATGCCGTCTCAATTAACCAATTTTTCACAAAAGTGCTAAAATGCTGCACGGTAGTATGACGAAGCTCACATATTTTCGTTACGTCTATCTGTAGCGTTTGTAATATCGCTAAAGTTGGCAATATTACAGCTTTACAATCGCAGTTTTGAAAGTCAAAGCTACGAAACGCGGGAGCTTGTTCTATACAGGCTGAGAGGGCGAAAGCCGACCGTAAACCTGATGCGGGTAATGCCGCCGTAGGGAAGGAGTATTATGCGAAATATTCGTATTATTGGTGCAGGTATTATTGGTTTAGCAACAGCGTGGAGACTTACGGAAGCTGGCGTAAAAGTTAGCATAATTGATCCAGATCCAGTCTCGGGCGCTTCTCACCATGCTGCCGGCATGTTAGCTCCTACCGCAGAAATGCAATATCAGCAAGAAGCGTTGTATCCGCTTATGTTTGAGTCTGCAACTATGTATAAGGAATTGGTTGATTCGGTTGCAAAGTACACCGATAAGCCAACCGGTTACTTAGAGTGTGGATCTTACGTAATCGGTGGTGACGCTGCAGATAACGAGCACGTAAACGAGTTGCTAAACTTGCAGCATCGTTACGGTCGTAGAGCTGAGCATATTTCTGTGAGTAAGCTTCGTGAGATTGAGCCTGCTCTTTCGCCAACTATTGCTGGCGCTGTAAGCGTGCCGGACGACCATCAAATCAATCCTCGTCTTTTCACTGCAGCAATGATTGATGCACTCGAAAAGCGTGGTGTTGTTATTGAGCGACGCGCAAGCACTCCAGACGATTTGGGTCCAGACACAGTTTTGGCATCCGGCTTGGGTGCTAAGGATATGCTTCCTCAGCTTAAGCTTCGCGCTGTGTGGGGCGATATGATTCGTATGACTATTCCAGAGCCTTTGCGCCCAATTTTGAGCTCTGTGGTTCGTGGATTTGTGCATGATCGTCCAGTTTATTTGGTGCCTCGCGCTAAGGAAACAGGCGAGCTCGTGCTTGGCGCTACTTCTCGTGAAGACGACCGCGATATTCCAAAGGTCGGTGGCGTACTCGACTTACTTCGCGATGCTGCAAGCGTGCTTCCTGGCATTCAGGAATGCTCGATTACTGAGGTTACCGCTGGCGGCCGCCCAGGAACTCCAGATGATTTGCCATTCATTGGTATTGATCCTAAGACGCACACTACGATTTCCACTGGTTACTTCCGTCACGGTATTTTGCTCACCGCTTTGGGTTCTTCTTTGACTACAAAGCTTGTTCTTGAGCAAGAGTTGACTGAGAAGGAAAAGGGCTTCTTGGAAAGCTGCAATCCTGCTCGCTTCTAGTTACGCAAGTTTCTAGTAGCGCAAGTTTAATAGACGTTAATAAAGGTTGAATTATGCAAATCGTCGTCAATGGTGAAACTATTGAAGTTCAAGATGGGTTAACTGTTGCTGAGCTTATTGCTCAACGTTACGGTTCAGACGCTGGTCCTGGCATAGCTGTTGCAATTGGCGACGATGTGCTTAAGCGTAATCAGTGGGCATCGACTGTGATTTGCGATGGGAATCAAATCGAGATTCTCAGCGCAGTTCAAGGCGGCTGATACTTACAAAATATTAAATTTTAAATAAAAGGCTTAAAATGGCAGAAAATAATTCTGAAAATAATGCAGAAGAAAGTGTCGATACTTGGCAGCTTTGTGGTAAGACTTTACATTCGAGGCTTTTGCTTGGCACTGGTGGCATGACGAGCATTGATATTATGGAGAAGTCGCTTGTGGCTTCGGGTGCGGAAGTAGCTACGGTTGCTTTGCGCCGTCACGCAAAAACAGGCGTGGATATTTACGGAATGCTTCAGCGCCATAATATTAACGTTTTGCCAAATACTGCAGGATGCAAAACTGCGCATGACGCTGTGCTTACTGCAAAAATGGCTCGCGAATCTCTTGGAACCGACTGGATTAAGCTCGAAGTTATTGCAGACGACGATACTTTGCTTCCAGATACTCGCGAAGTTTTGCTTGCTGCAGAAAAGCTCGTTGAAGAAGGCTTTAGCGTGCTTTGCTACACGAATGACGACCCGATTGTGGCTCGTCGTTTGGTTTCGCTTGGCGTGAAGGCTGTTATGCCTGGTGGCGCTCCAATTGGCACTGGTCTTGGTATTTTGAATCCTCGAAATATTGAGCTGATTGTGCGCGAATGCAAGGAAGCTGGCGTTCCTGTGATTTTGGATGCCGGCGTTGGCACTGCTTCCGACGTTGTTAAAGCTTTTGAAATCGGCTGCTCCGGCGTGCTTCTTGCAAGCGCCGTAACTCGTTGCCCAGATCCAGTGAAGATGGGCCGCGCAATGGCTGCTGCTGTAACTGCTGGCAAGCTTGCTCACGACGCTGGGCGTATTCCAATGCGAAATCATGCTCTCGCTTCCTCTCCTGTTGAGGGCCGCGCTTGGGCTGATTCCGTGCTGTAAATTTTGTACTGTAATTTTTCGGCATATTATTCAACATGACGATTAATAAAATTTACGACAACCTGCAGGAGCTTGAGGCGGAGCGCACTTGCCGCCACTTGCTCCTGCCGGGCTTTACGCATGAGCATCAGCAGTTACTTCGCAATGCGAAAATCTGCATGGTTGGAGCCGGGGGGCTTGGCTCGCCATGCCTACTTTCGCTTGCTGCAGCAGGAGTCGGCGAAATCACAATTTGTGACGACGACGTTGTTGAGCTTTCTAACTTGCAAAGGCAGACTTTGTACACTGTTGATCAGTGCGGCCAATCTAAAGCGCAACTTGCAGCTAAACGCTTGCAGGCGCTATCTCCGGGCTTAAAAATCAACCTTGTAAATAGATTTAATGAAGATAATGCAAAGCAGCTTGTAGAAAATCACGACTTGATAATTGACGGTTGCGATAATTTTGCTACTCGTTTTTTGATTGCGGATTCTGCCTGGAGTGAGGGGACTCCGGAAGTTTATGGCTCGGTGCTTTATTACGAGGGTCAAGTAAGTGTTTTTATGCCTGGAGAGGGACCATGCTTGCGCGACTTGTATCCTTGCCCACCTCTGGAAGAAACGGTGCCAAAATCGGCAGTATTAGGCGCGACTGCGGCTATTGTTGGCGCAATGATGGCAACTGAAGCAATTAAACTTATAACCGGTATTGGCACGCCGCTTATTGGTGTTTTGGCGCGTTACAATGCGCTGGATAATTCTTTGCGCCGCTTTAAGTTCAGCGCGTGAAACTTGCGTAATTTCTCCTTAAGTTATGCTTTTATTCAAAACTTGAGTCTAGTTGTATAAAGTTTTTTGTAATTTTTGGGAATAAAAGTTGACTTTTACAAGTTGAGTGTAGTAGGCTCAAGTTTTGGAAAGTAAAAAAGCTGGTGATTTACCTAGTTTCCAATAAGGAATCTAAATAAAGCTCAGCTCACGTAACTACAAAACTTAAAGGAAAACGTAATTGCACAAAGCGTGCAATACCTAGTTAAGGAGAAATTATGGGACGTGCAGTAGGTATTGATTTGGGTACAACTAATTCTTGCATCGCTACTCTTGAAGGCGGCAGCCCAACCGTTATTGTGAACGCTGAAGGCGCTCGCACCACACCATCTGTTGTGGCATTTAGCAAGTCCGGCGAAATTCTGGTTGGTGAAGTTGCTAAGCGTCAGGCTGTAACAAACGTTGATCGCACAATTAGCTCCGTAAAGCGCCACATGGGCACTGATTGGACTGTTGAAATCGACGGTAAGAAGTGGACTCCACAGGAGATTTCCGCACAGGTTTTGATGAAGTTGAAGCGCGATGCTGAAGCTTACTTGGGAGAGCCAGTAACCGATGCCGTTATTACCTGCCCAGCATACTTCAACGATGCTCAGCGTCAGGCAACTAAGGACGCAGGTAAGATTGCAGGCTTGAACGTGCTTCGTATTATTAACGAGCCAACTGCTGCAGCTTTGGCTTACGGCCTCGAAAAGGGCAAGGAAGACGAGCGCATTTTGGTATTCGACTTGGGTGGCGGTACTTTCGACGTGTCCTTGCTTGAAATTGGTAAGGATGACGACGGATTCTCCACAATTCAGGTTCAGGCCACTAATGGCGATAACCACTTGGGTGGCGACGACTGGGATCAGAAGATTATCGACTGGCTCGTTGGCGAAGTTAAGAACAAGTATGGCGTTGATTTGAGCAAGGATAAGATTGCTTTGCAGCGTTTGAAGGAAGCTGCTGAGCAGGCGAAGAAGGAGCTTAGCTCTTCTACTTCCACTTCAATTTCTATGCAGTACTTGGCAATGACTCCTGACGGCACTCCAGTGCATTTGGATGAGACTTTGACTCGCGCTCACTTTGAGGAAATGACTTCCGACTTGCTTGGCCGCTGCCGTACGCCATTTAACAACGTGCTTTCTGACGCTGGAATTTCCGTAAGCCAGATTGATCACGTGGTTCTTGTTGGTGGTTCTACTCGTATGCCAGCCGTGAAGGATTTGGTAAAGGAACTTACCGGTGGTAAGGAAGCTAACCAGTCCGTGAATCCGGATGAGGTTGTTGCCGTTGGTGCAGCTGTGCAGTCGGGTGTTATTAAGGGAGACCGCAAAGACGTTCTGCTTATTGACGTAACTCCACTTTCCTTGGGTATTGAAACCAAGGGCGGAATTATGACTAAGCTTATTGACCGCAATACTGCAATTCCTACGAAGCGCTCGGAAGTATTCTCCACTGCTGAAGATAATCAGCCATCCGTGTTGATTCAGGTTTACCAGGGTGAACGTGAGTTTGCTCGCGATAACAAGCCTCTTGGCACTTTTGAGTTGACTGGTATTGCTCCAGCTCCTCGTGGCGTTCCTCAGATTGAAGTTACTTTCGATATTGATGCTAACGGCATTGTGCACGTTTCCGCTAAGGATAAGGGCACTGGTAAGGAGCAGTCCATGACTATTACCGGTGGTTCTGGCCTTCCAAAGGACGAAATCGATCGCATGGTGAAGGAAGCTGAAGCTCACGAAGCTGAAGATAAGAAGCGTAAGGAAGAAGCTGAAGTTCGCAACCAGGCAGAAGCTTTTGCCTACCAAACTGAAAAGCTTGTGAACGATAATAAAGACAAGCTTTCCGACGAAATCTCCAAGGAAGTTACCGAAAAGGTGAACGCTTTGAAGGAAGCTTTGAAGGGTGATGACGTTGAGAAGATTAAGTCTGCTCAGAGTGAGTTGATGACTTCTGCTCAGAAGATTGGTCAGCAGCTTT
The DNA here is from genome assembly GCF_000263635.1 of Gardnerella greenwoodii 00703Dmash. Classification (GTDB taxonomy): domain Bacteria; phylum Actinomycetota; class Actinomycetes; order Actinomycetales; family Bifidobacteriaceae; genus Bifidobacterium; species Bifidobacterium greenwoodii. The sequence goes on along the minus strand of NZ_ADEV01000006.1, from coordinate 44,695 downwards.
ACGCTCAGCAGGGCGCTGCTGGTGCTCAAGCTGGTCCTGCTGCTGGTGCTCAGGCTGGTGCAAATGCTGGTGCTGAATCTGCCTCTAAGGATGATGACGTGGTTGACGCCGAAGTGGTGGACGACGACAAGGACGATAAGGACAACAAGTAATGTCCGATTTTAACACCAACGAATATTTGCAAGGAATGGAAGATTCTGACTCGCTGGATGTAAAACCTGCAGAAGATTCTGCGAAGACTTCTGCACAATCTTCAAAGCAAGCTGAAAACGTGAATCGTGCAGAAACGGAAGCTGACGAGCATTCTGATGCTAATGTTTCTGCGGATTCCGCAGATTCTGTGGATTCTGCAAATGTCGCAAATTCTTCTGAATCTTCTGAATCTTCTGAATCGAAAGATAGTAAAGATGCAGACGACAGCAGTTTAACGCCTTTAGGTAAAGCCAAAAAAGAGGCTGCTGAATACTTAGAAGCGTTGCAACGCGAGCGAGCAGAGTTTATTAACTTCCGCAATCGTTCTGCGAAAGAGCAGGATCGTTTCAGACAGCATGGAATTATCGACGTGCTAACAGCATTGCTTCCAGCTTTGGATGATATTGACCGTATTCGCGAGCACAGCGAAATGGATGATTCGTTTAAGGCTGTTGCAACCAAGATTGATAAGGCTTTTGAGAAGTTCGGCGTAGAAAAGTTCGGCGAAAAAGGCGAAGACTTTGACCCTACAAAGCACGATGCTGTTTTACATCGTCCTGATCCAGACGCTACAAAAGAAACTGTGGACGCTGTGGTTGAAGCGGGGTATCGCATAGGAGATCGTGTTATTCGCGCAGCTCGTGTGGTCGTTTCTTCACCAAGTAATTCCTAACGAAACTCTTAGTTGTAACTTTATTGCGTAACTTGCTCGTGCTAGCTCATAAGAGTTGGCACGAGCAGGCTATATTTGGTCAAAAAAGCGAAATAGCCAATGTGCTTGTAAAGAAAGGAGGCACAAATGGCTGAAAATGAGTGGTTAGCTAAAGATTTTTATAAAGTTTTAGGTGTCTCCAAAGACGCTGACGAAGCAACGATTACTAAAGCGTATCGTAAGTTAGCGCGTAAATATCATCCGGATTTGAACAAAACAAAAGAAGCTGAAGAAAAGTTTAAGGACGTTTCTGAAGCTTATGATGTTCTAAAAGATAGCCAAACTCGCCAACGCTACGATGCTATTCGTCAATTTGGTGCAGGAGGTGCTCGTTTTGCCGGTGGCGCCGGGGGAGCAGGCGGATTTGATGCGTCAAGCTTCTCGGATATTTTCTCCATGTTTAATGGAGGAGCCGGTATGGGCAACATGGGCGGAATGGGCGGAAACGGCTCGCGCATTCGTTTCGCAAGTAGTGGCGCTGGCCCAAATATGGGTGATATTTTCTCCATGTTTGCCGGTGGACGTCAAAATTCTGGTGCGTCTGGATTCCAAAGCGCGAACAGTTTTGAAGACGAGCAATACGAAAGTGCTCAAAACCAAAATGTGCCTACGAAAGGTGACGATATAACAACAGATATTAAACTCACTTTTAAGCAGGCATTTAAGGGTGCTACTGTTTCGCTGCGTGCAGCCGGATCGACTTTTAAAACGCATATTCCAGCCGGAGTAAAAAACGGTCAAAAAATTCGTTTAAAGAGTAAAGGAAAGCCAGGAAGATTTGGCGGTTCTGCAGGAGATTTGTACCTACAAGTTCATGTAGAAGAATCTAATAAATTCACTTTGCGCGCAAACGATTTGGTCGCAACTCTTCCGGTAACTTTAAGTGAAGCTGTGCATGGTGCAAAAGTTACGCTTAATGACGTAGATGGTAATCCTGTTACGTTTAAAGTTCCAGCTTGCTCATCTAGCGGAGATGAAGTTCGTGTGAAAGGCGCTGGAGTTCCGGGAGCAAATGGCGATTTTGTTGGTCTTGTGCAAATTCGCCTGCCACAACGAGCAAATATGTTGCTTAAGCGTGTAGCAAAAGAATTTGATAAGACTGCCGGCGAATCTTACGCGGAAGAAATTAATAATTTGAGACAAAAATAGTGTAAAAATAAATTAAGAAAAGTAAAAGTAAAAGTAAAGTAAAGGAAGGCGTGCTATGACACCTATAACGCGTGAAACTAAAGCACTGTATGAAATGTGCGCAGTTGCTTTAGTGCGTGGTAGTGCAACGCTTGACGGCGCGGACGAAGTAGGTTTTACAATCGATTTGCCAATATTTACCGTCAGCCATGTAGCGCGCCTTACCAATACTCATCCGCAAACCCTTCGCCAATACGATCGTTTGCGTTTAATCATGCCTCAGCGCACAGAAGGTGGCGCTCGCAGATACTCTTTGAGAGATATAAGCAGAATTGTACAAACGCAGCATTTAAGTCAAAATGAAGGTATCAATTTAGCTGGAATTATGCAAATTCTGGATCTGCAAGAAGAAAATCGACAGCTTAAAAGGCAAGTTCGTCATTTAACAGAAGCTGCAGAGTCTTCAGAGCGCAATATTTTTGCTGCAAACGCAGATGGCGACATTGTGGAAATGCAGCGTTCGCGTAATGCTCGGCGCTGGAGACGAGATATTCGCACTGAGCGCCGAGCTTTGCCGTCGTCTTATTCGTCATCAGAGTATGCAAACGCAAGTGATAATAACGCAATTAAAGACGAGAAATCTGTTGTTCTTTGGCGCGCTTGGCGCGTTTAATAACAATATTTTCAAGAGTTTTTGCGCTCACGCCTTCATATCCATTAAGCTCATCGTGGTGCTTGCTTTCGGAAATATTTGCGCGCGAAAAACCAGTTTGCGCAACTACAGTAGCTCCCGAATTAACTGCAGCAGTAAGACCAGATAAAGAATCTTCTATGATTACGCAGTGAGCCATTTGTTCAGCGATTTCTTCCGCGCTCCCACAAATACCAACCATTTTTCCAGCAGCCAAATATGGCTCAGCGCTTGGCTTAGGCTTAAAACCATCGTCTCCACAAACGTATCCAGCAAAAGCGCCTTCTGGAGCATGCTTAACAATATTTTCTACTAGGCAACGCGGCGAATTGCTGACTAAAATAGAAGGAATACCAGCATTTGTGAGGCTTTTAAGAAGGTCTAGAACTCCTGGAATCCACGGAACGCGTTCAGCTTCGCGAGCTGCAACGTAATCGACCATCCCTTTGCCGATTTCTTCTACGGTAAGTTTAGTCCCGGAAGGAATCATTTTATTTGCAACTGTTTCCAAAGATCCGCCAGAACATTTCCAAGCTAAATCTTCATCCCAATATCCGCCGTATTTTTCTACTAAATAAAATTCAGACTCGTGCCAATACGGTTCCGAATCAATAAGCGTGCCATCCATATCCCAAAATACCGCACGCAAAATATTCTTGCTCGATTGTGTGTTTGTAATTTTTTCTGATTTTTCAGTTTTTTGTTCCACTATTTATGATTCCTTATACTTTCTGTAATTACTGCCCGCTGTGTGGCGTAGAAGCGTCGGATTGGCTTTCGCCAGTGTTTCCAGATTCCGAATTTCCGTAGCTTCCACTGTAACTATTTCCGTAGTTTCCGCTATTTGTATAGCTATCCCACGGATTGTCCGAACGATTAATATGGTCAGGGTCTAAATCGTCTTTATCTTTATCCTTATCTTTATCTTTGTCCTTATTTTTATCTTCTTCATCTTCATCATGAGTGTAAGCATGTCGATCGCCTAAGCCCCACGTGCCGTCCGGCCCACCAATCTTACCAGTATCTTTTACCTCAGGGAATTTAGCAACAGGAGTTCCTGCTACAGCTTGGCGCATGTATCTAGTAAACAAGTGAACAGGGTAGTCGCTTCCGCCAAGATACCCGTGGAATGGCTTAATTACTTGCGGGCTGCCATTTGCGTCTGGATTCCAAATTGCAAAAGCCGTAACAATATTAGGCGTAAATCCTACGAAGCTTCCAGCGGTTTCGTCGTTTGCTGTTCCAGATTTACCAGCTACAGGCCTTCCAATTGATCTAGCCTCGGTTGCAGTACCGTGTTGAACTACTCCAACCATTGCTTTTGTGGCTAATGCAGCATCTGTTGGCGAGAAAACTTGCTTTCCAACAGTTGGAGCACGATAAAACTCTTTGCCATCAGGATTCTTTACGCTAGCAACAATATGCAAATCTGGGCGTCTGCCTTGATTGGCAAAAGTTGCGTAAGCGCGCGCTATTTCGCTTACATGTACAGAATCATTACCGAGCACAGTAAACGGATTTTTACCATTAACTCTCTTAGGATTTAGTCCTGCAGTAACAGCTGTATGTGCAACTTTTTTAGCGCCAAGTTTACTCTGCAAATCCATATAGACCGTATTGACGGAATCTGCAGTCGCTCTATACAAGTTAATCATGCCATAGCTTGCGTTTGCAAAGTTTCCAACAGGTTTTTCAATACCGTCAAACTTGCGCGGCGAATTTCCGTTGAACATTGTGTCAAGACTTGTGCCTGCTTGAATTGCGCCAATTAAAGCAAAAGGCTTCATTGTAGATCCAGGCTCATAAAGTGCTTGAGTTGCGTTATTTAACTGTTTTGTTAAATAGTCGTCGCCTGCATAAACCGAAATAATCGAGCCGTCTTTTGCATTTACGGAAATTCCGCCAATTTGCAATCCTTTAGGCACAATCCCACGTCCGCCTTGAGAAGGGCTTGCAACATTAAACATTAAATCTTGTTTAGACTTATCAATCGTAGTAATAATACGGTATCCGCCGCTATCGAGATCTTCCTGGCTAAAAGCACCATTACTAGTCAACTCGTCGCGAACCATGTGCAGTAAGTAGCCTTGTGGACCTGCATACATATTTTGCGTAGTTTGTGTAATTGTTTTTGGAATCTTAGCTTTTGCTGCCTGAGAAGCCGTAATATAACCGTCTTTTTTCATAATTTTCATCACTCGCTTAAAGCGAATGCCGGCTTCTTTAGGGCCGATTGCAGGATCCCAACTACTTGGAGCAGGAATTATGCCCGCCAAAAGAGCTGCCTGAGATAATGTCAGATCTTTAGCTTCTACGCCGAAATAAGCTTTTGCTGCCGCTTGAATACCATAAGCGCCGCGTCCAAGATAAATAGTGTTCATGTAATTGCATAAAACAGTATCTTTATCTTGTGTTTGAGCGATTTTCAAAGCCAAAATAGCTTCGTGAAGTTTACCGAGATACGTTTTAGTTTCGCCAAGATAGTAGCGTTCAGCGTACTGCTGTGTAATGGTAGAGCCGCCCCAGCGACCACGTTTAGTAACGTTATGAATAAGAGCGCGGCCAATTCCCTTAAAATCAATTCCGCCATCTTGGTAGAAGGAGCGGTTTTCTGAAGCAACTATTGCCTGTCCAACGTATTTAGGAAGAACTGAACAATTAATAATTTCACGGTTTTGTTCAGCAAAAGACCCTAACTCTGTTTTTCCATCTGCGTAATAAACCTTGGTTTTATCTGCCATAGCAACTTTGTCAGGAGCAGGTATGTCGGTAGTTGCGTACATATAAGCAAAAATTGCTGCGCCAATTAAAATAGGTACAAAAATTAGTATTAGTGCCCAAAAAATAATAGGGTGCCTTCCGCGCCAAGTCTTTCTGCGCTGTTGACGAGTGTATGCGCGTGAGCGTTCTCGTCTTGAGCTTCGGTTGCTATTGCCGGAACCTGAAGAATGATATGAGCCGTATGAGCCTTGTCCACGAGGTGGAAGAGAGGCCGGTGTATTCGTATTTTTTTGTGATTGTGACGATACGCTTCTTGGCTCGTTTTTGCGCGAATTAGACGCTCGTCTTCCAGCTTTATTTACAACCATACATTCCACCGTAGCGCCCGGTATTGAATTTTTCACAGAAATTACATGTTTCGGCGTAGAAACGACTGAAAATCTCCCATATTGCACATAATGCTTATGGAAATAGTATTATGAAATGTGTATGAGTGCGGCATAACGTAATGCCGCTGATTTTTTGCAGGCAAGGAGTCTATATGAGCATCCGCGTTGCCATTGCCGGAGTAGGTAATTGCGCTTCGTCGCTGGTTCAGGGCGTTGAATATTACAAAAACGCTGATGACGGTGAGAAAATTCCAGGGTTGATGCACGCTGTTTTTGGACAGTATCGTGTGCGCGATATTGAGTTTGTTGCAGCATTCGATGTTGATTCTTTAAAAGTTGGGCATGATTTAAGCGAAGCAATTGGAGCTTCGCAGAACAATACTATTCGTTTTGCTGACGTGCCAAATTTGGGTGTGGAAGTTATGCGCGGCCCTACTTACGACGGCTTAGGTGATTATTATCGTGAGATGATTGACGAGTCCGAGGCTGAACCTGTTGACGTAGCTCAAGTTTTGCGAGATAAGCATGTTGATGTGCTTGTTTCTTATTTGCCAGTCGGCTCTGAAGAGGCAGATAAAGCTTACGCAACATTTGCAATGGAAGCTGGTTGCGCTTTCGTAAATTGCTTGCCAGTATTTATTGCATCCGATCCTGAGTGGGCGCAAAAGTTCCGCGATGCTGGAGTTCCTATTATTGGTGACGATATTAAAAGCCAGGTGGGTGCAACTATTACTCACCGTGTTATGGCTCGACTTTTTGAGGATCGCGGCGTTCGTTTAGACCGCACTTATCAGCTGAATGTTGGCGGAAACATGGACTTTATGAACATGCTTCAGCGTTCAAGGTTGGAGTCTAAAAAGATTTCTAAGACTCGCGCAGTAACTTCAATCGTTCCTCACGAAATGGATGAGCACAATGTTCATATTGGCCCATCCGACTACGTTGCTTGGTTGGATGATCGCAAGTTTGCTTTTGTGCGTTTGGAAGGTACGACTTTTGGTGATGTTCCTTTGAACTTGGAGTACAAGCTTGAGGTTTGGGATTCTCCAAATTCTGCAGGTATTGTTATTGATGCTGTTCGAGCTGCAAAAATTGCTTTGGATCGCAAGCTTTCTGGCCCGATTTTGGCTCCAAGCTCCTACTTTATGAAGTCTCCTGCAGTTCAGCATGAAGATAACGAAGCTCGTCAATTAGTTGAGCGCTATATTGCTGGAGAAGTTGAAGCGGATGAGCTGCAGCTTAATGCAGATGTTGAAGAAGCGAAAGAGCGCGGTAAAAGCGTTTGGAGAGCCTAATTTATTGCTAATAGTAGCTATTAATTTATTTTTAGTTTCTATTACTCGTTGTTACTACTCGACATGTAGCGAAAATCGTGTAATATAGTTAGAGCCTCCGCGTGGCACTATGTCACCCAATCCCCCCAGGGCAGAAATGCAGCAAGGGTAAGTGGCCTCTGGTGGGTGCGTGGAGGTTTTATTTTGCCAAAATTTTATTATGCTCAAAACTAGCGCTGTCATAGAGACTGTCGTAAAGTCTAAAGTATGAGCGAAGAATTTACAGGAACAAATGACGGCTTAAACTCCAATAGTTTGAAAGATATTGAAGAGCTTCCAGACTTGCCAGAAGTGAAGGCTTTTTCTGCAGTGCCTAGTAGCGATGAATCTACAGTCGAGCTATTAGATTCAAAGAAGATTGCGGAAGCTGGCGCAGAAACCGGCATAGAAACGAACGCAAAATCAAAATCAAATAAAGATTCTTCCTTACAAGAAGACGATGTTGACGAGTTTGATCCTCTACTTAAGCGCCCGCGTGTTTCCACAATATTATGGTGTGTTGCGCTTGCAGTCATATTTTTAGCTTCTGCAGTTGGTGTTTGGTTTGTGAGCGTGCAAACAATACTCGGACAAAGCTATGAGGAAATGGTAATTGACGGTTTTGGTTCTAGAGGAATGCCAGCGTGGTTATCTACTTGCTTAAAACCGCTTTGCAATTCACTTGTTGTTATTATTCTCGGTGTTGTTATTGCGGCAATTGCTTTAGTTTTAGCTTGTGTTAGAAAACGCTGGTGGCTGCTTGGGCAGTGTGCAGGAATCATCATTTTGGCCGCAGCGGCTGAACCTTTAAAAAAGATTCTTCCTCGACCAATGCTTATCAATATTGAGTATTTGTCGGCAAATTCAGCACCTTCTGGTCATGCTCTACTTATTTGTGCGGCTTGTGCTTTGCTTATTTGTACTGTTTCTAGAGTTTGGCGTGCGGGGGTTGCTGTTGCAAGCGCTGTAATAACTATTTTGGTACAACTTTCACTGGTTGCTGGGCACTGGCACAGGTCTTCCGACGTGCTTATTTCATTGCTAATAGTTGCTGCAGCAACTCTTATTGCGCTTGCTTTAACGCGTTGCAGCGGAATGGACATGCCTGCGTATAGAAGATCCTCAATTAGCGTGCAAATTGTAGGAAGTTCTATGATTACTTTGGGTGTTCTTGCTTGCCTTTACTCACTATATTTAATATGGCAAATTTTGCCAGGCGTAGATATTTTTGCACAGTGGGCGGCTAGTGTATCCTATACTGCAACATATTGGCTGACTATTGGTGCATCTTTGCTTGTTTATGGAGTGATTATGGTAATGCGTCATTCTACAGCTTCCCCGCTTGGAAGGCTTGGATTAGTTGGTGCACCTCCAACACCACCGTCTGCTGCATGAAAAATGTCTACTCTATCTGCTTGTATCCACCGAGGTGGAATTTAATAGACGTACAGCGTAACTTGCGATACAGTTAGTGCGAAGCATACAGTTAATGCGTGTATGTTTGATTGTGTTAGGAAAGGAGCGAATATGGCAGCTGAACATAAGCTAGTCATTGTGGAGTCTCCCACGAAAGCGCGCAAAATTGGCGGGTATTTGGGTAACGGGTACACGGTTATGGCGTCTGTGGGGCATATTCGCGACCTCGCTCAACCAAGCCAAGTTCCAGCCTCACGCAAAGCTGCGTTTGGCAAGTTTGGTGTAGATGTTGATCATGGTTTTGCTCCATACTATGTTGTTGGAGCAGATAAAAAGAAAACAGTTGCCGATTTAAAGTCTGCGCTCGCCAAAGCCGACGAGCTGTATTTGGCAACTGATGAGGATCGCGAAGGTGAGGCTATTGCTTGGCATTTGGTTGAAGCTTTGAAACCAAAAGTGCCAGTAAAGCGTATGGTTTTTCACGAGATTACTAAGGATGCTATTCAAGCTTCGTTAAGTAATACTCGAAATGTTGACGACAATATGGTTGATGCGCAAGAAACGCGTCGTGTGCTAGATCGTTTGTATGGCTACGAGCTTTCTCCTGTGCTATGGAGAAAAGTCGGTCCAGGTCTTTCTGCTGGTCGTGTGCAGTCTGTTGCAACAAGGCTTATTGTTGAGCGTGAACGCGAGCGCATGGCGTTTAGGAAGGCTTCATACTGGGATATTAGTGCTGTTTTAAGCTCTAAAGACTCTGATGGTAAAAGCGTTGATTTTGAAGCGCGCATGAGTGAGCTTTCTGGCCGTCGCCTGGCTGGTTCTAAAGATTTCAATTCAAAAGGCGAGCTTGTTTCTGCAAAAAGTGAGTCGCAGAAAGCTTTGCATGTTGACGCTGATTTTGCGTCCGAGCTTTCTAAAGCTCTTGAAAATTCAGATTTTGTAGTTGACTCTATGGAGACGAAGCCGTATCGTCGTCGTCCTTTGCCTCCTTTTACTACATCAACTTTGCAACAAACTGCTGGAAACCGCCTGTCGATGAGCTCTCGTCAAACTATGCGAGCGGCGCAATCCTTATACGAAAACGGCTATATTACTTACATGCGTACGGATTCCGTAACGCTTTCTAAAGAGGCTATTGAGGCCGCGCGAAATGCCGCTCGTGCAGCGTTTGGTGATGAATATGTTTCTAAATCTCCTAAGCAGTACGCAACTACGTCTGCTGGAGCGCAGGAAGCTCACGAATGTATTCGCCCTGCTGGAGCACGTTTCTTAAGCCCGGACGAACTTGCGGATAAATTGCCTGCAGATCAGCTTAAATTGTATACGCTTATTTGGCAGCGAACTCTTGCGTCTCAGATGGAAGACGCTACTGGTTTTACAGCAACAGTTAAGTTAAATGCTTCTGCTGGAGAATATGGTGAGGCTTTGTTCCAAGCTTCTGGAACAGTAATTACTTTTGCTGGTTTTATGAAGGTTTTTGCTAATTCGTCTGCGGCTGAAAGTGATGGCGAAGGCGAAAAGGCACTTCCTCAAATGCGGGCTGGGGATGTTCTTGAAGCTAAAAGCGTTAGTGCGGATTCTCACGAAACTCAGCCGCCTGCAAGATACACCGAGGCTTCTTTGGTAAAAACGCTGGAAGCTAAGGAAATTGGTCGCCCTTCTACTTATGCAACTATTATTTCCACGATTATTGATCGCGGATACGTGTATGAGCGTGGACGTGCTTTAATTCCTTCGTGGCTTGCGTTTGCTGTAATCAAGCTTTTGGAAGCTAACTTCCCAAAGTATGTTGATTACGCGTTTACTGCGGATATGGAAAATGGTTTGGACAGGATTGCACACGGTGAAGAAACCGGTCGCGATTGGTTAACTAGATTCTATTTTGGTTCTGGAGATGACTCTGCAAAGTCTGCTGACGAAGCGCATATTGGTTTACAGCAGCAGGTTGCGGAACTTGGTGAAATTGACGCGCGTGAAATCAACACTATAAATATTGGTGACGGATTGCATGTTCGTGTTGGCCGTTACGGACCTTATTTGGAAGATACTACGCATTTGGACACTGAGGGTAATCCTCGACACGCCTCTCTTCCAGAGACTTTAGCTCCGGATGAGCTTAGCGTGGATGTTGCGCGAGAATTGTTGGATAACAATGCTGAAGGTCCGCGCGTGTTGGGCAAAGATCCTGAAACTGGTGGCACTGTTGAGGTGCGCAATGGCCGTTTTGGCCCGTACGTTGCTTTAGTTGACTCTCAGGATAATGAAGATACTAAGTCTTCTAATTCTGACGCAAAATCTTCTAAGTCGCGTCCAAAAATGGCGTCTTTGTTTAAGACTATGGATCCTTCAACCTTAACTTTGCAAGATGCTTTGCAGCTTTTGCACTTGCCGCGTTTGGTTGGCGAGTATGAAGAAGTTGATGCTGAAGGTGTGGTGAAACTAGCTCGAATTGAGGCCAGCAACGGGCGTTACGGCCCATACTTAACTAAAACATATTCTGCTGTAGATGCTTCTGCCGTAGAAACTGTGGAATCTAAGCCAGAAACGCGCTCTTTAGCTAGTGAAGACGCTATTTTTAGTACTACTTTAGAAGAAGCGAAAGCTTTGTTTGCGCAACCAAAGTACGGTAAGCGTACTCGCGGCGCGGCTAAGCCTCCTCTTCGTGAGCTTGGTGCGGATCCTGAAACAGGAAAGCCTGTTGTAATTAAAGATGGTTTCTACGGGTCTTATATTACTGACGGCGAAACGAATCGCACTTTGCCAAAGCAGTACACGCCTGAATCAATTGACCCTCAGGATGCGTTTGCACTATTGGCTCAAAAGCGCGCAGCTGGACCTGTAAAACGCAAGAGGAGTGCTGCTAAAAGCACTGCAAAATCTTCCGCAAAGAAGTCTACTGCGAAAAAATCTACAGCAAAGAAAACTTCTGCAAAGAAGACCGCTTCAAAGAAATCTACCGCTAAAAAAGCATAGGAATGAAATCTAAAGATTAAATAGACCTTGCGTATGGAGTCACAAAATATGGAGTCACAAAATATGGCATCTAAGAATGGTGATTTTTCAGGCGGTTGCGCTTGCGGAGGAAACTGTGGTTGCAACAGTGAAAAATATGCTGAAAATAAAGGCTTATTTATTTCTTTTGAAGGAATTGACGGCGTTGGTAAAACGACGCAAGTTGAGGCGCTGAAAAAGCATTTGCAATCTTTGGGGCGAGAAGTTGTAGTTACGCGCGAGCCGGGTGGAACTGATCTTGGAAAGTCTTTGCGCGAAATATTGTTGCACGGATCTTATGTGTCCTCTAGAACTGAAGCTTTATTGTTCGCAGCAGATCGCGCTCAGCATGTTGCTCAAGTGATTCGCCCAGCGCTTAGCCGTGGAGCGGTAGTAATTACAGATCGTTACATTGATTCTTCTCTTGCTTACCAGGCAGGCGGCCGCGAACTGACTATGGATGATGTGCGAACTTTAAGCGAGTGGGCAACTGACTCTCTGTGGCCTAATCGCACTTATTTGCTAGACATGCAGCCAGAAGCAGCTTTTGAGCGTTTGCATCGTGAGCAAGATCGAATGGAATCAGCCGGAATTGATTTCCAGCGTCGCACTCGAGAAGCTTTTTTGGATTTAGCGCAAGAATCTGCAAATAGGTATCGTGTATTAGACGCAACATGTTCTGCACAATCCTTAGCGGAACTAATTTCTAGCGATGTGAATAATTTAATTGCGCAAATTGAATCTAAATAAAATGCGGCAAATCGAAATTTAGGGGGTGAAGCAGTGAGCGTTTGGGATAATGTAGTTGGTCAAGAGCAGGTGATTAAGCGTTTGCAAAAAGTTGCTTGCGCGGACGCCAGTAAAATAGCCCAATCTTGGCTAATTTGCGGAGCTGCCGGCTTCGGTAGCGTACAAGTTGCGCGCGCTTTTGCTGCTGCTCTCGAAAGCCCGGATTGTTTAGACGCAAATCGAAATATTAATGGGGAAGAAGAGCTTAGTAAAACTGCCAAAGAAGTTTTAGCGGGCTCGCATCCGGATGTTCATACGCTTGCAACCGAAGGTGTTACTCTCAGTATTGACGATGTTCGTGAAGTTATTGGAATTTCAGAGCAAATGCCTAGCACTGCTCCGTGGCGAATAATAATTATTGAAGACGTTGACAGAATGTTGGAACGCAGCACAAACGTTCTTCTTAAAGAGATTGAAGAGCCTAGCAATCACACTATTTGGATTCTTTGTGCTTCAAGCGCTAAAGATGTGCTCCCAACAATTCGTTCGCGCACACAACTTGTGCAATTAGCCATGCCGGATGAGCAGTCTGTAGCAGAATATCTTATTAAAAAAACGGATGCGGATAATAAGCTAGCAAGTCGCGCAGCTAGACTTTCTCAAGGAAATATAGAAACCGCGTTGATTTACGCAAGCGACGAGCGTGCTTTAGGTAGGCGAGATGAGTTAGTTGCAGGGTTGCTTCGCATGCATGATGCTGCTGACGCAATTATGCTTGCTGCAATGCTTATTGAAGACGCAAAAGCTCAAGCAGAAGATGAAGTTCAGCGAAATGTTGAAGCTCAGCAGAAAGAATTTTTAAGAATTAACGGCTTAAAAGAAGGCGATCGTATTGCGCCAAAATTGCGCACAGCTTATAACGCAATTGGTAAAAAAGATGAGGTAAAGCGCAAAGTTACTCGTGTAAGTCGCGACGTATTGGGTCGTTCTTTAGACGCAATTAGCAGCGTGTATCGAGACGTTTTAGTAATACTTAACAATGCGCAGGATACTTCGCCAATAATAAATCAAGAATACAAGTCTGGAATTGTGGAACTTGCTAAAAGACTAACGGCGAAGCAGGCGCTTGATTTTGTTGACAACATTGCTACAGCTCGTAAGCGCTTGGCTAGGAATGGTAACGCAACTCTTGTTTTTGAAGCTCTATTTTGCTCGCTTTTGTAGAAAAGTAACGTAGAGTTTTGCTATATTCGCCACGGAAGTGACATATCGCTTGTGCCTATTCTCGGCGCGTTAGTTGATTCACGGCGCATAATTTCTGGCCTAAACTCCATGTGTGCTGGAAGCCAATGTTGTTCGGACTTATCAACAGTGGTTAAGCGAATAGCTTCGCGCGCAATCTGCTGGTATGGAGGCCTGATTGAAGAAAGCTTAGGCTCAGATATTTTTGCCTGCCTGCTATCTCCGTAACCTATTACGCGCACATCTTGCGGAACCTTTAAAGAAAGCTCATCTAAAGCCAAAAGAGCTCCCATTGCCACGGCGTCGTTTGCGCAAATAATAGCGTCTGGTCTGCGTGATTGCTTAGCTGCAGAAGTGGAAAAGAGCCTCATAGTATCCTTAAATCCACGCTGATAAGTAAGCTCGCCAAAAGTCGTCCAATCTGGCTCAGGAAGTAGACTTAATCGGCTTGCGGCAGTCTGGAAATTAGCGAATAAGTTTGCGTTTTGTGTGGAGTCAACATTTCCGCTTAAATAAGCAATATTGTGCGCGTCGTGGTGTGAAAGATGTATTAAAGCAGCTTCCATCATGGATTCTTGATCCATGCCAACCCAGTTAATGTGGAACGAAGTTGCAGTGCCGCCGATTTGCACAATTGGAAGATTATTTACGTAGTTTTCAAGTATTTTTGTTAAATCAATATTGTTAGACTGTATCACAATAAGACTGTCAACATTGTGTTCAATAAGTTCTTCAATGCGCTCTTCTTGTGTTTCGGCATCTTTGCCTGTTCCAACAAGAAGTATTTTGTCTATTTTCTGAGCTGCCTCGTCAAGGGCGGAAAGCATGTTTACGTTGAACGAATCGTCTACGTTGCTTGTACTTATTACTACGCCGATTGTGTTAGTCGTGTCGCTTCTTAATGCGCTTGCTGCATAATTTACTGAATAATTAAGCTGTTCTGCAGCTTTTCTAACGCGTTTTGCAATATCGTCATCTTTGGCTCGACGACCAGAAAGTACGCGGGATACTGTTGCGATTGAAACTTTTGCGAGCGCCGCTACATGAGTAATGGAGGCATTCTGATTTGTTTGATTTGTCATATGTGCCCCCGAATGAGTGCGGTGCTGTAGCTAATAATAAGCAGCACCGCAAATCGAATATTATAAAGTGAATATTATTTATCTGTTCATTTATTTACTTAACTCTATATTATTCGCCTTTCGTGACTACTTCTACAAGCTTGCTTGCCACATTTTCGGCATCTTCGCCGTCTACTGTAATTGTGATTGAGTCTCCCTTAGTAATACCCAAACCCATAATTGAAAGAATGCTGTTTGCGCTTACTGGAGTTCCTTCGCCTTTGGCGATTGTTACAGTGCAATTTGAGGCTATTGCGGCTTGTGAAAATTCAGATGCTGGGCGAGCGTGAATTCCAACAGGGTCTTCAATGGTAACGGTGCGAGTTGCGACTGACATTTTTTCTCCTTTGAATAAAATTAATAATTTCTACTTTTATCTTACTTTCGTATAAAAGCAAAGTTTTTTTTCTTAAGTTTTTTCTTATTGCTATTTTTAATGTTAAGTGTAACACAATTAACTGAAAAATACAGAAAACGTTTTCACTTGTTGTAACAACGTTTTTAATGGTGTATAGTTTCATTAGTAAGAAACGTTTACCTACAAGAAATGCTTCTGCGGCGTTGCGGCTGTGGTAAAGCGTCTAAACCTAAAGGAGGGTTTAAGTATGGTAATCACTGGTGTTGGTATTGGTCGTTCAATGGCGTCTGGTGAAGTATTGTGTATGGCACCTGCTTTGCGAGAGCCACAAGATGTGGCTCGTCCTACAGAAATATCAGTCGAAGATGCCAAAATTTCGGTACAAAACGCTCTAAATGCAGTAAACAAAGACTTGCAACAGCGCGCGCAAGCTGCTCTTAAAGCAGCGGATGAAGGAACTAAAAAAGCAGCACCAATTATGCAGGCTCTTGCTCAAATGGCGTCGGACCCAGCATTAATAAGTGCGATTGAAGCTGGAATTTCCGCTGGAAAAACAGCTGAACGCGCTACTTGGGAAGGCTTTGCGCAGTTTGAAGATATGTTGCGTAATCTTGGTGGCTATATGGCTGAGCGTGCGGGAGATTTGCACGATGTTGGCCAGCGCGTTATTGCATATTTGCTTGGTGTCGAAGCGCCTGGAGTGCCAGAAAGCGATTCTCCTTTTGTGTTGGTTGCTAGGGATCTTTCTCCTGCCGATACTGCTTCGCTTGATTTAAGCAAGGTTCAGGCAATTGTTACAATCGACGGCGGCCCTACTAGTCACACTGCTATTCTTGCTCGCGCTCGCGGAATTGTTGCTGTTGTTGGAGCGCACGATGCTTGCCAACTAAATAATCATCAAATGGTTGTAGTTGATGCTGCTCGCGGACGTGTTATAAGCGACCCTAGCGAAGAAGAAATTGAGCATGTTAAAGAGTCTCGTGAGCGCTTAAGTCGTGCTCGTGAATTGCGCGGATTGCCTGGAAGTACTAAAGATGGTCATTTGATTCCGCTTTTGGCAAATGTTGGCAAGCCATCGGATGCTCAAGTTGCGCATGAATATGGTGCTGAAGGTGTCGGCTTGTTCCGCACAGAATTTCTGTTTATCGGTAACGAGCAGCCTCCTAGTGTAGAAGAGCAAACAGAAGCCTACACGAAGCTGCTATCTCAATTTGATGGCAAAAAAGTTGTTATTCGTCTGCTTGACGCTGGGGCAGATAAGCCGTTGCCATTCCTGACTCCGGAAGATGAACCAAATCCTGCTCTAGGTCTTCGTGGTTTGCGTACTTTAAGGCAGCATATGGATGTTTTAGACGGACAGTTGCAGGCCTTGGCTCGCGCTGATGCTGTAACTAATGCTGATTTGTGGGTAATGGCTCCAATGGTTTCAGACGAGCATGAAGCAGCGTATTTTGTAAAGCTTGGTAAATCTAAAGGTCTTAAGAAGGTTGGCGTTATGGCTGAAGTTCCTTCTATTGCTTTGGTTGCCGAAGAAGTTGCTCAAGTTGCTGATTTTGTTTCTATTGGAACGAATGATTTGACGCAATACACTCTTGCGGCTGATCGAACGCTTGGATCTGTTTCTAATTACCAAACTGCTTGGCATCCTGCTGTGTTGCGTGCAATTAAAATGATTGCGGACGCTGGTAACGCTCATGGTATGCCAGTTGGAGTTTGTGGAGAAGCTGCGGCGGATCCAGACTTGGCGGTTGTTCTTACTGGTCTTGGTATCAACTCGCTTTCTATGACTCCAGTTGCTTTGGACGATGTTCGTGCAGAACTTGCTCAGACTACATTTGATGAAGCAAAAGTTAAAGCTCAAGAGGCTTTATCTGGAAAGTTCTACCGTTCGATAATGCAGGAATAATCAAAATTTAATAATTACAAAATTTAAAAAATAGTAAAAATTAAAAATAATCAGAAAAGAGAAAATATGAGCGCTGATATTGACGAGCTTCTTCCGGACGCTGCAGTTAATCTTGATATTGCGGCTAAGGATTGGCGCGATGCGATTCGTCTTGCGGGCGATGCTTTGCGAGAAGCTGGCTTTACCGCTGACGAATACACGGATCAAATGATTGAAACCGTTGAGAAAATGGGGCCATATATTGTTATTGCTCCAGGCTTGGCTTTGGCTCATTCAAGGCCATCTGCAGCGGTTCTTAAAAGCGGTTTAAGCTGGGTTCGTTTAAGCACGCCTGTTGAATTTGGCAATGCTGCTAACGATCCGGTTTCTTTAGTTATTGGTCTTGCAGGTCACGATGAAAGCGAGCATATTGGGGTTATGGCCGCAGTTGCTGCAGCTTTGTCTAATCCTGTAAAAACTAAGGAACTTGCGCAAGCAAAAAATGCTGAAGAAATTCGCGCGATTCTTAAAAGTTAGATATTAAATCATAAAGTAATTTTGTAAAATTAAAAATGATCACTCAATGAAAGAGGCTATTATGAATATTCTGTGCGTATGCGGAAACGGCATTGGCACGTCTGTACTGCTCAAAATCAATGTTGAGGCTGCAGCAGCAGACCTTGGTCTTGATGTTACGGTTACTACTTCCGATGCTGGAAGTGCAAAAGGTACCGCTAATATGAACGACCTCGTTCTCACATCTCCTCAGCTTGCTCCAGAGCTTGAGGGCACTACCACTCCTGTGGAAACAATTGAAAATTTCATGGATGTTGAAGAGGTGAAGAGCATACTTGAGCGTTACGTATAGTAATTACTCATAGTATTTGCTTTTCCCTAGGGAATAAAAAAGAAGGAAATAAAAATGAACATTGTAGTTCAGGTTTTAAATTTCATAAGTCAGCAGATTTTGAATGTGCCGGCTTATTTGATTGGTATTATTGCAGCAATCGGTCTTATTGCGCTAAAGCGTAGTGCAGGACAAGTTATTGCAGGCGGCTTAAAGGCTGCTATGGGTTACCTCATTTTGGGCGCAGGTGCCGGCGTTGTCGTTGGTGCTCTTGCTCCATTTGGTGACTTAGTTTTGAAGTCTACTGGTGCACACGGCGTTGTTCCTACTAACGAAGTTATTACAGCTCAGGCTGCAGGACAGTACGGTGCTACCTCTGCATACATTATTGTGCTTAGCTTTGTTCTTATGCTTCTTGCTGCACGCTTTACTCCACTAAAGTACATCTTCTTGACTGGTCACCACATGGTGTTCATGTCTATGCTTCTTGCTTTGGTGCTTTCTGTAGGCTTCGGCGCAAGCAACCAGCTTCTTATTGTTATTGTTGGTTCCATTATTATGGCTACTGTTATGGTTGTTTTGCCAGCTTTTGCTCAGCCATTCATGAACCGCATTACCGGAAGCGATAAGCTTTCAATCGGTCACTTCAACTCCTTAAGCTACATTGTTTCTGGTGCTGTTGGTGCGGCTGTTGGTAAGAAGTCAAAGTCTACTGAAGACATCAACTTCCCTAAGGGCTTGAGCTTCTTGCGTGATTCCATGGTTTCTACCACTTTGTTGATGGTTGTGCTTTATCTTGTGTTTGCAGTATGGGCTTCTGTTGTTTTGCCAGCAAAGGAACTCTTCAAGATTTTCGCATCTCATCCTGCTGATTACAGCGCATTCTACATGGCTGCTTTTGCTCAGGCTTTGCAGTTCGGCATTGGCGTTAGTGTAATCCTCTACGGCGTTCGTATTATCTTGGGCGAATTGGTTCCTGCATTCCAGGGCATTGCTAACAAGGTTGTTCCAGGCGCACGCCCAGCATTGGATATTCCAATCGTATTCCCATACGGTGCTAACGCTTCCCTCATTGGCTTCTTGGCTTCCTTCGTTGGTGGCCTTGTAGCTCTTGGCATTATTGCAGTGTGGATGGGACCGGCTTGGGGCTTGGCCTTGATTCTTCCTGGCATGGTTCCTCACTTCTTCGATGGCGGCGGTGCTGGCGTATTCGGTAACGCAACCGGCGGTCGTCGTGGTGCCATTCTCGGTGGTTTCATTAACGGCTTGATTATTACATTCCTACCAGCAGTATTGCTCACTGTTATGGGTTCCTTCGGTTTGGCAAACTCCACCTTCGGTGATGCTGACTTTGGTTGGGTTGGCACTGTTGTTGGTAACTTTGCACACCTTGGTGCAGGCGTTGGTTCTGTAAGCTTGATTGTTTTTGCAGTTATAATCTTTGCTTTGGCTTGGGTATGGCAGGTTAAGGTTGTTAACGCCGGCTGGCTTCCTGCAGTAAAGCATGCTGAGTTCATTGAAAGCATTAAGGAACAAGAGCGTGCTGCCAAGAAGGCTGCTATGGCTGCTAATAAGGAGGCTGCAGCAAAGTAAAAATCGAGTATAAAATCTCCATTTTCTAAATCAGTGCGCCCGGTTATTTATATAGCTGGGCGCACGTTTTTATTAATCTAATTAATCTTCGAAGTTATAGGACAAGCTGCAACACTGTTAATATCTCAGTTTGTTAGCTGAGTTTTTAACGGTGTTTTGCTTATTACCGTTACTTTCTCAGTTTGTTAGCTGAGTTTTTAACGGTGTTTTGCTTATTACCGTTATTTTCTCAGTTTGCTGACTGAGTTAGTAACAGTGCTCAACGCGCGTAAAGCGAATAGTTTGCAAATAAGTAATTTATTAACGCAGTTGATTAGTGCTATGTAATAGTAGATACTTGAATTATGAATATTTCTACAGATTTCACTATTATTCCGGACGATTATTCTAAAGCTGCACCGTCGCAGAATAAAATTAACGGAGTTCCAGTAGTTTCATTCCCGTTTTACATTGACAATATGCCATCTTTTGTGCACTACCTACATTGGCGACTTGTTGACGATGATGCAATACCGGTATGCGGTTTTGAATGGATTCATTGGACGGCTGCAAACGTGCCAGTAGATGCGTTAATGTTTGATTTTAACGATTCTCATGCTTTGCAAATTCCGGAAGATTTTTCGCGCAAAATGCCGTCGATGATTCCGGAAGCAGTTCAAGGACGCAATTCACAAGCAAGCAGATTCGTTGGTTGTGAAGATCCAGCAATTACTATGCGTTACAACGGTCCTCAGCCTCCGGATAAAGATCACGAATACATGCTTGAAGTTTTCGGCACGGAACAACCTTTGCCAAATCTTAAACAAGGCTTCTACATGAATGAATTGTTGCGCGAAATTCGTAACTGCACTAGCGGCGTAGATGCGGGCGGAATGTTCTTTACTGGGCGCGCCTAATTTAAGTAACTAGCGATAGAATCAATCAGGAATAAAAAATTAGTAAAATATTGAAACTCACAATGGGGGCTGCAAATGGCATGCACAACAATTCTCGTCGGACGCGGCGCAAGCTACGACGGATCTACGCTTATTGCGCGTAACGAAGACTCCGCAAATGGCGAATTTAATCCAAAGCGCTTAGTAGTAGTAAAGCCAGAAGATCAGCCTCGCGTTTATAAGTCTGTTCTTAGTCACGTGACGGTTGAACTTCCAGACAATCCAATGCAATACACAAGCGTGCCAAACGCTGATTTGCGCGAAGGAATTTGGGGAGAGGCCGGCGTAAACGAAGCAAACGTTGCAATGAGCGCAACCGAAACGCTTACGTCCAACGAGCGCGTGCTCGGAGCGGATCCAATGGTTGAGCTTCAAAAAGCACAGGGCAAAGTTGGAGATGCTGATTATAAGCCGGAAGTGCCTGGTGGAATTGGCGAAGAAGACTTCCTGACGATTGTTTTGCCTTATATTCGTAGCGCTCGCGAAGGCGTTGAGCGTTTGGGTGCGTTGCTTGAAAAATACGGCACTTACGAAATGAACGGCGTTGCTTTTTCGGACGTAAACGAGATTTGGTGGCTTGAAACTGTTGGCGGCCATCATTGGATTGCTAAGCGCGTGCCGGATGAAGCTTACGTTGTTATGCCAAACCAGCTTGGTATTGACGAGTTTGACTTGGATGACGCTTTTGGTGAGCAAGAAGAGCACATGTGCTCGGCTGATTTGCTTGAGTTTATTAAAGAAAATCACTTGGATTTGTCGGTTGAAAACGCTTCTCCTTTCAATCCTCGCGATGCTTTTGGCTCTCATTCGGATTCTGATCATGTTTACAATACTCCTCGCGCATGGTTCATGGAGCGCTTCTTGAATCCGTATGACGAAGTGTGGGATGGTAAAGACGCTGATCATCGTCCGGACAGCAACGACATTCCTTGGGCTCGCCAGCCAGAACGCAAGGTAACCATTGAAGACGTTAAGTACGTTTTAAGCTCGCACTATCAGGGCACTGAATATGATCCTTACGGAAAGCTTGGAGACGAGCATACTCGCCACATGTTGCGCCCAATCGGCATTAACCGTCAAAGCGAGCTTGCTGTAATGCAAATCCGTCCTTACATGCCGGAAGAAATGCGTGCAATTCAGTGGATTACTTACGGTTCTAATCCTTTCAACGCTTTGGTGCCGTTTTATCCGAACGTAAATCGCACTCCAAAATATTTGGAAGATACAACTACTCGCGTAACAAGCGAAAACTTCTATTGGGAAAATCGCATTATTGCAGCTCTTGCCGATGCTGCGTTTAACGATACAGCTAATACGATTGAGCGTTACCAGGAAACTGTTGGCTCTCTCGGGCATGCAATGGTTAAGCGCACAGATAAAGAAATTGCTGATTTGCTTGGCGTTTCTTTAAGCGATTACGAGCCAGAGCGTGAATGCGATGAAGACGGTTATTGCGGCGATGTTGTGCGCAATCCGGAAGAAATTATTGCCGCTCTTCGCGACGCAAAAGTTCGTGAGGCTTTGGCTAACGCGAATGACGGCATGGCAGAAAGGTTGAAGAAGGAAACAGACGCGTTGCTTGATAATGTTCTTTACATTACAAGTATGCGTATGAAAAATGGCTTTAACCGTTCTGATCATTAAATTATATAAAATATGCATTTATGCATTATGCCTATGAAAGTGGGGAACATGAGCATTATTGATAAATACACAACAACATTCGGCTTGGTTAAAAAGATTGATGCATTCGGGTATTTGGACTATTTAAAGCAGAATCCTGATCAGCCTCGCAAGCATGGAAAAGTGCTTCTTGTTACTGCAGACACTCCGCTGAAAGCATCTCGTGGTGAAGGTAAAACAACTACTACGATTGCTTTGGTTGATGCCTTGCGTGAGCGCGGTGTTGACGCGGCTGCGGTTCTTCGTCAGCCAAGCATGGGCATTACGGCCGCTGGTTCTAAAGGCGGCGCAAGCGGCGGCGGTAAGTCTTCGCTTTCTCATCCTGAGCTTATTGATTGGGGCTTGTGTGGTGAGATGGCTGCTATTGCTTGCGCGCAGAATTTGCTTGTGTCGTTTGCAGAAAAAGCAGTTGATGAAGGCGTGCTTGATACGATTTTGGTTCCTCGCGTAAGTGAAGTTCCATCTCGTTCACTTCGCAGCATTGCTGTTGATTATGGCAAGGGCACTGTTCCTGAGCGAGTCGTTTTGACTCCAACATGCGAGCTTATGCAAATTGTTGTTCTTTCGCGCAGCATGGATGAGATTTCCGAGCGCGTTGCTTCAATGATTGCTGGCACAAAGGATGGTGTTCCTCGTAAGTTTGGTGATTTCGTTGATTTGTGGCGAATTACAAATATTCTTTCCGACGCTGTAAATCCTGCAAAGACAGAAACTATTAACGGTTCGCCGATTTATGTGCATTGCGGTCCGTTTGCAAACGTTTCGCTCGGTATTCCAAGCCTTGTAAGCGTTGAAATGGCTTGCGCTGAGCATGATGTTGTTGTTGTAGAAGCTGGTTATGGTACGGATGCTGGTGCTCAAAAGTGGCTTGATATTGCTTCCCGCGAATTTGGCGCAAAATGGCCTGCCGCTGCAGTTGTAGTTACTCGCGCAACTACTTGGCGAGATGACGAAACTTTGGCTTGGCGCTACCCATTCCATGTTGCTCGTCTTGAATCTCTTAATATTCCTACTTTCCCGCTTATTAATTTGTGGGAAGGTGAGGATGATCAGGTTCCTGAACTATTGGCGCAGGCGAAATCTTTGGGATTTAGGAAGCCGATTGTTGGCAATCTTTTTCGCGACGGCGGCGATGGTTTGGCAGATCAGCTTGACGATTTTGTGTCTGTAATTAGTGCAGATACTAAAGCGTATGCTCCTGAATCCAGGCGCGGAAATACTCTTATGAATCGAATTAAGCTTCTGTGTGAAGAAGCTTACGGCGTTCCAGCTGATCGTGTTATTGAAAAAGATGGCTTTGCTGATTCTCTGTCTGCAGCGCAAGATTTGTGCGCAAATGCAGGTGTTGATTTCAACAGCCTTGCGTTAGTGGCAGTCAAGTCTCCTGCAACCATGACGGACGACGATCACAAGCCTGCTGGGGAGCGCACAGTTACCTTAAAGAAGGTGGAAGTTCACGCTGGTGCTGGAGTTGTGCAAGTAAACCTTACTGCATCTCTTACAACGCCAATGCCAAAAATTGTGTGAATTGGCAAGGAGTAAAAATGAGCGAGACCGAATCTGAAGAAATTAAAAATAATACTTCAGGAAATCGTAATTTACGTAGCAAAGTCGTTCTCGCAGAATCGCCTATTGGTAGTAAATGCGGCAAGGTTTTTCTTGCCGCAACGCCAATTGGTAATATTGGTGACGCTTCTTCTAGGCTAATAAATCTCCTAGAAACTGCAGATATTGTGGCAGCTGAAGATACGCGTAGGCTTTACGATTTGGCGAATCGACTTGGGGTTCATGTTTCTGGGCGCGTTGTTGCGTATCACGATCACAATGAGCGAAATAAGGCCGACGGTTTGCTCGACGAAGTAGAGCAGGGTGCTAAGGTTCTTGTGGTTTCAGATGCCGGAATGCCAACTATTAACGACCCAGGTTTAGCAATTGTTCGCCGGGCTATTGAACGTGGACTTCCTGTTACATGTGCTCCAGGCCCTAGTGCGGTTCTTGATGCGCTTGCGCTTTCTGGATTGCCAACTGATCGCTTCTGCTACGAAGGTTTTTTGCCAAGAAAGTCTGGTGAACGACAGCAACATTTGCGTTCTCTTAAAGCAGAGCGCAGAACAATCGTGTTTTATGAGGCTCCGCACCGAATTGCAGAAGCTATGGAAGATCTATTAGTCGTGCTTGGCCCTAATAGACCAATGGCATTATGCCGAGAGCTTACTAAAGATTTTGAGGAAATTCGCCGCGGGAATGTGCAAAGTATTTACGACGGCGTGCTGGCTGATCCTCCTCGTGGCGAAATTGTGCTGGTTATTGGGGGAGCTAACGATGATGAAGTTAGAGCAGAAAGTCAAGATTTAAGCGTAGATGCTCTTGCTGAGCTTGCGGCTGATTGCGCAGAAAAGGAAGGTTTGCGCATTAAAGAAGCAATTACGAAAGTAGTAAAAGAGCATCCGCTTTTAGATGGTTCTTTTGCAAATCGTAAGCAAGTTTACGCAGCATGCCTTAAACAAAAAGGTGAGGCTGAGTAGGGAATTTTCGTATAAATTTCAAATAATCCTAAAACTATTGCCGTAAGCCTGCCTTAAAGCCTGCTGTAAGTCTTGCTGTAAGCCTGCTGTAAGTCTGCCGTAATAGATGTCATATATCGCTATCATAAGATGCAAATAACACTTCAAAACTGTGACGAACATCCGGTCCGCCTTGTTGAGAAATGTATTCTAAAAGATGAGCGTCTGCAGAAGGATTTGCAATAACCCATTTACGCAATTCGGGTATATGTTTTGCAATATGCCACAAGATTTCCGGATTTGTTGAGGGGTCGCTTGCAACAACAGGCGTAAGGAGTATTGGCGGCTTGGGAGGAGAGCTTGCATGCTCCTTCGTGAATGAGTTGAATTTCATTTCCATGGTTTCCTTATTTCATTCGCAATATCATTCAGCCAAGTTCTTGCGCGCACAGAGCCTGGAAAATAAGGATTGCTGTCAATAATACGTCTGCACTCGTGCAAATCTACGCGATAGTGAGATATTAGTAAGTTTGCAATGCTTTTTCTGTATAACTCGTAATTTTCACTATCTCCTTGTGTATATGCTAAATCGCATATTGTTCTCTCCGGAGTTGTTATGCGAGTTTTTCCAAGAGTAACATAGTCTTTTTCGTTTAATTTCCTACGAAATGATCGAATTGTGTGACCGTGTGGTTTCCTTCTATAATGACCGTAATCAATAACATCTATATTTTCAGGAAAATTTCCACCAAGCCACACCCACGCAGCTGTAAATAAGCAAGCAACGCTTTCCGAAGGTATTAAATCGTTTACTATATTGCTTCTTCCGCACATAGAAATAGCCGTTTTGTGCGAGTAGCCGGTATTAGATGTTAAGCGGTTAAATATTCCAAATTTAGAAAGCTTTTTCATGCACATTGGCCCAGGTAAATGGTTGTTATCAAGAAGAGGCGGGAATTCTTCGTTGTCTATTTTGCCGATTTTCCAAATCGTATATGCCATTTGTTGATCAATCATATTCTTCCTCTCTTTTTATTGATTTAAGAATTGAGATTATGAAAATTTTTAGAGGTAAATAAGATTAAATAAATAAATTGTGGATATGTGAATTGCTATTTGAATAGATACTTAATCAATATTGAATCGTTATTGTTTTTAAGTGCATATAATTCGTATTAGCTAAAAGTTTTGCACATATTCACAATTAGAATATTCGTAAGAATCTGCTATTTTTACGCTATTTTTGCGCTATTTTCTGCGCTTTTCTCTAAATTTTTCTTTGATATTCGTCTAGAACTGTCCGCGCTGAACAAGATAATATTTGCCTATGAGTCATATTTTGGTGAATGTTGCATGGCCTTACGCTAATGGCCCTCGTCATATTGGTCACGTTGCTGGATTTGGTGTTCCTTCAGACGTGTACGCGCGTTACGAGCGCATGAAGGGTAATGACGTGTTGATGGTTTCTGGAACTGATGAACACGGCACGCCTATTTTGGTTGAGGCAGATAAAGAAGGCGTTTCTGCGCAAGAGCTTGCAAACCGTTACAATCGCGTAATTACTAAGGATTTATGCGATTTAGGTTTAAGCTACGATTTGTTTACGCGCACAACAACCGCAAACCATGAGCATGTGGTTCAGGAAATGTTCCGTCAGTGCTTAAAGAACGGTTATATTTATAAAGGTACGCAGAAGGTTGCAATTTCGCCTTCTACCGGACGTACTTTGCCTGATCGTTATATTGAGGGAACTTGTCCATTGTGTGGTGCGGATGGCGCTCGCGGCGACCAGTGTGATGCTTGTGGAAATGAGCTTGATCCGGATGAGCTTATCAATCCTGTTTCTAAGATCAACGGAGAAACTCCTCGCTTTGAAGAAACTGAACACTACTTCTTGGATTTGCCGTCTTTGGCTGAGGCGAATGTTAATTGGCTTCATTCGCGTGAAGGTTGGCGTACTAACGTTATTAACTTCTCGCTTGGTTTATTTAAGGAAGTAAAGCCTAGAGCTATTACGCGCGATATTGATTGGGGTATTCCGGTTCCTGTTGAAGGTTGGATTGATAACCCGAATAAGCGCTTGTATGTGTGGTTTGACGCTGTTATTGGCTACTTGTCTGCCTCTATTGAGTGGGCGCGCAGGCAGGGTAAGCCGGATGCTTGGCGCGACTGGTGGTGTGATCCTAAGTCTCCTGGATACTACTTTATGGGCAAGGATAATATTACTTTCCATTCTCAAATCTGGCCTTCGGAAATGCTCGCATATAACGGAGCTGGATCAAAGGGCGGCGAGTCTGGTGTTTACGGACCGCTTAATATGCCTGAGCAGGTTGTTGCTTCTGAGTTTATGACTATGGAAGGCAAGAAGTTCAGTTCTTCGCGCGGAATTGTTATTTACGTGAAGGATATTTTGGCTCGTTATCCTGTGGATGCTGTGCGATACTACATTTCTATTGCAGGCCCTGAAAATTCTGATGCTGATTTTACTTGGGCTGAGTTTGCTCGTCATAATAACGAAGAGCTTGCTGCAAGTTGGGGCAATCTTGTTAACCGTGTGGCAAATCTTATCAATAAGAATTTTGGCGAGATTCCTCCTTTGGATGAAGATTCTATGACTTCAATGGATCGCGCTTTGCTTGATCAGACTTCTGATGCGTTTGCTTTGGTTGGTAGCTTGATTGAGCGTCATCGTCAGAAGAATGCTCTTACGGAAGCAATGCGAGTAGTTGCGGATATTAATAAATATATTTCCGCAACTGAGCCGTGGAAGATTAAGGATGACGAAGCTCGTCTCGGAACCGTATTGCACGTGGCTGCGCAGGCTGTTTCGGATGCTAATCATCTTCTTGCTCCGTTCTTGCCTCATGCAGCGCAAAAGGTTTGGGAAGCTCTTGGTGGCACTGGCGTGTTCTCACCGTTGCCTCATATTGAGGAAGTAGAGGATTTGGATAATCCGGACTTTAAGTATCCGATTATTACGGGTGATTATCGTTTGGGTGAAACTGTACATCCGTGGGAGAGTGAGGAATTGGTTGCGGGAACGCCTGTTCCTAAGCCAACTCCTATTTTTGCTAAGATTCCTAAGGAAGCGGTTGATGAGGAGCTTGAACGTTTTGCTTCTGCATTGGCTGAGCGTCAGCGTGTTGAAGCAGAAAGACTTGCTGCTGCAAAAAAATCTTTGGAAAATAGTGGCGAATAGGTTGAAAATTTTAGGTAAATCGTTATAAAATAACAAAAAATATAGCAAGTTTTCTTAATAAAAAATATTTTAAGGAAATTTTAAGGAAAAACTCTTTCCTTTGGACGAAAGTTTAGCTATACTAACATATGTTAATGGTTCGCCATTAGCGAGGTTCGTTCGCGAACCCCATAATTGAAACCTTCTTCTCTCTTTCTCTCTGCCCCGGCGGGTTTCCTCCCGCCGGGCTTCTTTTTTATCATTTGTTTCATCGCTTGAAAGCATTCGCCAATCCAAACAGCTACAAATGCCGGAAAATTACACGGCAAATGTTTCCAAAACCCACAAAAACGAAAACAAATGCCGTGGAAAGATCACGGCGTTTGTGGTCAAATGCTGTCGAAACGAAAACAAATGCCGTGGAAGATCACGGCAAATGTTTCATAAAAGCGCTAAAACAAAAGCGCAGACTGCAAAAAGCAATCTGCGCTTATAAATTTAAGCACTTAAACTAGCGGCAGCGCTTTGAAAGTGGCTCCCACGGCTCAAGCATTACAGGCTCTTGCTTTAAGATGGCAAGAGTTGCTTCGTCAAGATACTTCTTATTGATGATTACTTCAGTAACGTAGCGGTCGAACCAGTCGGCAGAGCCAACGTAGTAGCCATCTTCGCCTGCATCCTTACCCCAGCTGTTCTCAATCTTCCAGCGATCCGGGTTGCCGTTTTCGTCTAAGTTCACGCCTGTAAATGTCATAGCGTGATTTCCTGGAATATCCATGTATTCCAAACCCTTCGCCTTATCGAATGTAAATTCAACATCGAAGAGTTGGTCAACGCGAACTACTGCAGGATCAAAGAAGCCGCTATCGCGCAAAGAGAACTGTGTGCAATCGCAAGCAAACCAAATTGGGTGTCCGTCGCTTAGCTGCGCTACAGCTGCCTTTCGGAACACTTCAAGAGGAACGTTCACAAATTCAAGCTCATCTGTTTCAGCAACATTCGTGCTGTACTTGAGTTGATAGCGCTTGTTGAAAGGAGTTCGTTTCATAGGCGAGTTGCACAATGTTACGAAGTCGTTTACGTCAACAGGAACATATTTCTTAGCGAACTCAAGTGGAGTAATGCCGTATTCGCGAATCATCGGACGTTCGTCTTTGCCAGTCTTTGGCTTGTCGTCCTTGCTGTCCTTCTTTTCTTCGTCGGCTTTTTCGCCATCCTTGTTTTCGTTCTTTTTCTCGTCCTTCTTATCGTCGTCATCTTTAGTACGTGCGAAGAAGTCGAACTTTGCTGGCGGCTCGCCGAGCGCAATAGTGGTCATGCGGTAAACGGTTTCCAAATCGCGGATTTTCATTTCGCGCAATTCTTCCAAAGAAGAGCCGTTCTTATAAGCTTCGCGCAATTCGCAAGCAAACTCGCGCAACTTTGTATTGATGTACTGCACAAAGGAGTCGGAATCAGTTGCATTCTGCGAATCAGGGTAGGCGCTCTTTGGCACAAGTCCGTACTTGTTTACCAGGTTGACGAACATTTGCCACCAACCGCCGTCATCAATCGGACCGTAGTTAATGCTTTCAAAAACTCGACTATCAAGTTCTTCATCCAAAGTTGCCAACACGTTTTCCAAATACGCGTTTGCTTTTTCAATCTTGTCCCAGAAGAACAGGTAGCTTTCTGAAAACTCAAAGTCATCTAAATTCCACTTATGCATTAACTCATATCGCAAAGTGTTAAGGGATGCAAACATCCAGCATCGCCCGGAACGTTTTTGATTTGTAATGCTTCCTTGCTTTAATTCCACAGAGAATTCGCGTGGCAGCGCGCGCTGACCTTGATAGCTTGTTGCAGCTTTAAGCACGCCATTTGTTACTGCTGCATTTGCTGCTAAAAGATTTGCACGCTGCTCGTTGAAGTGCTTGGAATAATTTTTTACATGTTCCAGAGTTACGGCTTTAACGTTTTCAGCCATGAGTTTACTCAGTCTCCTTTTAGAGTTGATAATACGAATAACAGATATTGTATACTGCACAATGTCTTGCGTGTGTTTCTTGTTTATAGCGATTTCCGGCCTTTGCGCGAATAACCTTAATTATTTTTGTAAAACTAAACTTTTTCCGTTAAATATTCAGTTTTTGTAATTAATTTTTGAATTTATTATATTTGCTGATAACGCGTATTTTGCATGTATAAAAATAATTTTTTGATTCTGTAATACATATTATTTCGTAATTATATATCAAAGAAACGTTGAAATTCTGCGCTTTTGTGTAGGTTGTAATCTGTATAATATAACTTATATATTCTAAATTTTGCTTTTATATACTTAAAAAAGCATTGTGCAAAAATATTTTCTGTTAAGCTCTTTGTACATAGCTTGGCTAAAAATATACTAATTATGTGTCCCGGATTGACGAGGGTCAGTTCAAGCGCGCCCTTTTGAAGGCGAAACGCTAAAGCGGTTATGATGTAGATTTAACGATTTGCAGCATGCCAAATGGAGGTAAACAATGGCTAGGCGTAGAAAAGAGTCACAATGATACGATACATCGTTAAGCGATGCCTGAATTATGTGGTGATGTTGTTTGTTGCCGTATCCATGACGTATTTCTTGGCGAGTGCTTTTATGAGACCGCGTTCGAACTATATGTCTAGGCATCCGCATCCACCTATTGCATCAATCAACCGTTCTTTGGATTTGGCAAATATTAACGACCAGACTCCAGTGTTTACTCGTTATTGCCGTTGGATTTACAACATTTTTACTAAGTGGGATTGGGGATTGAGCCCAGATCAGGCTCCAGTTGGCCCGGCAATTATGTCTCGTATTGGCGCATCTGTTCAGCTTGTTACTGGTGCCACAATTCTTGGTATTGTTTTAGGTGTTAGCGTTGGTGTTTACACTGCTATCCGTCAGTACAGGTGGCAAGATCGAGTTCTTAATTCCACAGCAACCTTCCTGTTGGTTGTTCCTGCAGCAGTTTTGGGTTTGATGGTTGTGCTTGCTGCTATTAGCATTAACCACGCAGCAGGCGTGCGACTTTTCTACGTTACTGGTCTGCACTCTTACCAGGGTTCTGACCCGTTTATGTTCATTCTTGACTTCCTTCAGCATTTGATTTTGCCAACAATTGTTATGACAGTTCCTGGCATGGTTGGGTATCATTTAACTCAGCGAACTTATCTTCTCGATACTATGAATGCTGATTACGTTCGTACAGCTAGGGCGAAGGGCTTACCTTTGAATATGGCTATTCGTCGTCACGCTTTGCGTACTTCTTTGATTCCAACAGCTGTTGACGTCGCATTCTCTATTGCAGGCGTTTTCACCGGTGCAGTTATTACTGAAACCGTGTTTGCTATTAACGGCCTTGGTAGCTACTTCGTTCAGACCATTATGCAGAACGACATCAACGGTTCGGTTGCTATTGCTGCATTTGGTGCCGTATGTACCTTAGTTGGTGCCTTGCTTGCAGATATCTTCTCTGCTTGGCTTGATCCACGTATTCGTTTGAACTAATTGTGCAACAGTGTAGGTGACATTGACATGAATAAAAAAGATGTATCTTCAGAACCTCTTGAGTCTGCTGCAAATAAAACGGCTACTTCTAACGCATGGGGCAATTTTAAGCGCACTGGAAAGATGACGCTTTACACGCGTCGATTCTTCCGTCGCCCGTCTGCAGTTGTGGGCTTGGTTATGCTCTTAATTTTGGTTCTTTTTGCCTTGTTCGGCTCAAAGATTTCAAAGTGGAGTTATGACGAACCAGACTTTTCTTCTCTCGCAACGCCTCCTTCTGCAGAGCATTGGCTCGGCACTACGCCAGGCGGCTCAGATATGTATGCAATGGTTGTGCGCGGACTTGGCCGTTCACTTTCCATTGGTATTGTTAGCTCTATTACCATTACAGTTATTGCTGCTTTGGTTGGTACTGCTATTTCTTACTTCGAAGGATGGTTCGAGCAGGTTGGTATGTGGCTTTTGGACATGCTGCTGATTGTTCCTTCCTTCCTGCTGATTGCTTTAATCATTAGTGCTTCTAGTGGTGGTAGCGATTGGTTGTGGTTGGCATTTGGCTTAACTGCTTTTGGTTGGATTGGTTACGCTCGTACGCTTCGTACGTTGACTTTGAGCCTGCGTGAGCGCGAGTATGTTCGCGCAGCGAAGTTCGAAGGTGTTTCTTCCTTCCGAATTATTGTTCGCCACTTGGTTCCAAACTTGGGTTCTGTTTTGATTATTAACACGGTTCTTGGTGTTATTGGTGCAATTAACGGCGAAACCGCTTTAAGCTTCTTGGGTCTTGGTATTAAGGCTCCAGATACTTCTCTTGGTACTTTGCTAAATGCTGGTCAAAGCGTAGTTCAGACTTCTCCTTGGGTACTTTTGGTGCCGTCTGCAGTTTTGGTTTTGTTAACCTTCTCTGTGCAGCTTATTGGAGATGGCTTGCGCGATGCTATCGATCCATATTCTAAGTCTGTTGGTAAGGCCGAGTAGGGCTTGATTGGGGGTATGAACATGACTGATATGGATAATAACGCAATTAAGGAAGAAACTACGATGCAAGATCAAAACAACGAACCATTGCTTTCTGTACGTGATTTGCAGGTTAGCTTCGCTTCTGAAGCTGGTACTGTGCATGCTGTGCGCGGAATGAATTTTGATTTGTACCGCGGAAAGACTATTGGTATCGTTGGCGAATCTGGTTCTGGTAAGTCGGTTACGTCCTTGGCTGTTATGGGCTTGCTGGATAAAAACGCAAGCGTTAAGGGCTCTGTGAAGTATAAGGGCGAAGAGCTTTTAACTAAGTCCGATTTAGAGATGAGTAAGATTCGTGGCAAGAATATTGCCATGGTTTTCCAGGATCCTCTTTCTGCTTTAACTCCAGTTTTCTCTATTGGTGATCAGCTTAAGGAAGCTTTGGTTATTCATAACCCGGGCATGAGCGAAGAGCAGATTCGCGAGCGTTCTATTGAATTGCTTGATTTGGTTGGTATTACTAAGCCTGCTGAGCGTTTGAAGGCTTTCCCTCACGAGTTTTCTGGTGGTATGCGCCAGCGCGTGATGATTGCTATGGCAATTGCTAACGATCCGGATATTATTATTGCCGATGAGCCTACTACCGCTTTGGATGTGACTATTCAGGCTCAGGTTTTGGAAGTTTTGAAGAAGGCCCAGAAAGAAACTGGCGCTGCAATGATCTTCATTACCCACGATTTGGGCGTTATTGCTGGCGTTGCAGACGAAGTTATTGTTATGTATGCGGGCCATTTGGTTGAGCATAATAGCGTTGAGGAGATTTTTGCTCACCCAACTCAGCCTTACACAATCGGCTTGCTCGGCGCTGTTCCTCGCGTTGACCAAAAGCGCACTCGCCGCTTAACCCCAATTTCTAAGCCAACTATGGATATGCTTATGGCTGAAGAAAAAGGTGGGGACGACGGCACAATGATGGGCCTTGAAGCCGAAAGTGAAACAGTTCGCGCCTTGCTCCACGCTGAAACTGAAAGGCCAATCAAGCCTATGTTTGAAGGCATTCCTCGTGAGCAACGAAAAGTTGTTTTGGATGTTAAGAACTTGGTTAAGACCTTCCCAATTACTAGCGGCGGCTTCTTGCGCCGTAAGGTTGGTGAGGTTCGCGCGGTTGATGGTGTGAGTATTGAGGTTCGTGAAGGTGAAACTGTTGCTTTGGTTGGCGAGTCTGGTTCTGGTAAGTCCACGACTTTGATGGAAATTATGAGCTTGAAGAAGCCTGAATCTGGTTCTATTACAGTTTTTGGTACTGAGTTGAACGATAAGTTGACTCGTGAGCAGCGTCGCGAACTTCGTTCTAAGATTCAGTACGTGTTCCAGGATCCAATGAGCTCGCTTGATCCACGTATGTTGGTTTACGATATTCTTGCAGAGCCTTTGCTTGTGCAGCGAAAGTCTAAGGAAGAAATTCGCCAACGTATTGCTGAACTTATGCAGCTTGTTGAGTTGAATCCTGATCAAGTTGATCGCTTCCCAACTCAGTTCTCTGGCGGCCAGCGTCAGCGTATTGCTATTGCTCGTGCTTTGGCTGTGAATCCTAAGCTTTTGCTTCTTGACGAGCCTGTTTCTGCTTTGGATGTTTCTATTCAGGCTGGAATTATTAACTTGCTTGAAGATTTGCAGGATAAGCTTGGCGTTGCTTACTTGTTCGTGGCTCATAACATGGCTGTTGTTCGACATATTTCTAGCCGAATTGCTGTTATGTATCACGGTCGAATTGTTGAATCTGGTGAAACGGATGAGGTGTTTGATAATCCAAAGCACCCTTACACTCAGGCTTTGATTAGCGCTGTGCCAATTCCGGATCCTACAATTGAGAAGAACCGTAAGCGTATTATTCTTTCTGAAGAAGATAATTTTGACGATGTTAGGTAATTCATGACTTGTCGATTTTAGTTAATCTTCATAAATCTGAATAAATTACTTAGTCGCGCATGTTTATTGCAACATGCGCGATTTTTTATTGTGTAACGTAAATTTAAAAAACGTAATATATTTTGTTTTTTAGCAAAAATAAACTAAAAAATTTTCTGTTTTGCTCATTATAGATAATAAATTATTCTTTTTTGCCTAATTTTCATAAAGTTGAAAAGAAAAAAATCAATATTTTGTGAAAACGATTTGTCGAATGTCATAGAGTTGTATATACTCATACAACATACCGGAAGACGGACATCATCCGGGGAATGAGAGGAATCATGAAAAATACAAAAGCAGGTAAACTGACTGTATTTGCCGCAGCTGCACTTTCTGTTGCAATGCTGCTCGGCGCTTGCGGCGGTGCTACTAACAATGCTGGTAAAGCAGGTATGACTGAAGAGCCAGCTGCTGGTGTTGACACTTCTTACACTGGCGAACTTCCAATGCCAGATGTCAACAAGCGTTACGATAATCCACAGGCACGTGACAACGTTAAGGACGGCGGCACTTACACCGTTGCTCTTCCTGTTCTCGGTCCAAACTGGAATTACGCTTCTAACGACGGTAACTCTGGCTACATGGCTACTTTGTGGGGCTTCTACCAGCCAAATCTTATGGCTTATGACACCGTTAAGGGTGAGAAGCTTAAGTACAACCCTGACTACATCACTTCCGTCAAGAAGGTTAGCGATAAGCCACTCGTTGTTCAGTACAACTTGAACCCAAAGGCCAAGTGGAACGACGGTACAGAAATCGACTACACCGCATTTAAGGCTACTTGGCAGGCTTTGAACGGAAAGAACAAGGATTACTCCGTCCCAAGTACTGAAGGCTATGACTGCATCAAGAGTGTTGAACAAGGTTCCACTCCAAAGCAGGTTATAGTGACTTATGAGAAGCCATGCGCAACATGGGAAATGCTTTTCGCTCCACTGGTTAATCCAAAGGCCGGTGACGTTAAGACCTTCAACCAGGGTTGGGTAAACAATCCTCACAACGAGTGGGGTGCAGGTCCATTCCAGATTGAATCCGCAACCGAAAATCAGGTTGTCTTCACCCGCAATCCAAAGTGGTGGGGTAAGAAGGCAAAGCTCGATAAGGTTGTTGTAAAGCGTATGGAAGATACCGCAGCTTTGAACGCCTTCCAGAACGGTGAAATCGATGCTGTAACCGATACCATTTCTTCTAAGGACGCAATCAAGTCTGCTCGTAGCGTTAAGGGCGCTCAGCTCCGTTACGGCTACAGCACCAAGGTTCGCGTGCTTAACTTCAACGCTAAGTCCAAGCCACTTAACGAACTCGCAGTTCGTAAGGCTGTTGTTCAGGCATTCGACGTTGCTACATACAACAAGATTCAGTTCCAGGGCATGAACTGGAAGAGCGAGCAGCCAGGTTCTGAGCTTCTCTCCATGTTCCAGGCTGGCTACAAGAACAATCTTCCTGCTGACGGCAAGTACAACACCGAAAACGCTAAGAAGACCCTTGAAGCCGCTGGCTACAAGATGGGCAAGGACGGCTACTACGCCAAGAATGGCAAGACTCTTGAGATTTCCTTCACCTTCTTCGGTGACGATTCTACTCAGGCAGCTCTTGCTAACGCATTCCAGGCCATGATGAAGAAGGCTGGAATTAAGTGCAAGACTGTGAACCATGCTGTTGCTAAGTTCTCCGAGGTTGTTGCTTCGCACAAGTACCAGGTGCTTCCATTGGCATGGCAGTCCACATCTCCATTGAGCTTCTTGTCTGCAGCAAGCCAGGTTTACAAGTCTGATAGCGATTCCAACCTCGGTCTCGTTGGCAACAAGAAGATTGATGCTATGCTCAACAAGATTGGCAAGACCTACGATTACAAGGAACAGACTGATTATGCAAACAAGGCAGAGTCTGCAGCTCTCGCACTCTACGGAACTCTTCCAGTTTCTGCTCCTCCTATTTACCAGGTGTTCAAGAAGGGCTTTGCTAACAACGGCCCTGCTGGTTACGCAACCACCTACCCAGAGGATATGGGCTGGCAGAAGTAAGTAAATTTGTAGCGATAATTCGCGCAAGTTTACTAAGCTGATTGCTTAACTTATAGCATGTGGCGTGTAGTCTTATGGCTGCGCGCCACATCTTTTTGCGCTTGCTAAGGCAGAAAATAGTATAAACTTAAAAAATAAGTCTTAAAAAATAGGTCTTAAAAAATAAAAATCTAAAACAAAGGAGCACTCGGCGCATGTACGTCAACCCAAATCAACGCAAAGACGCGAACAACGTGCGCTGGGTATTGCAATATTGCAAGCCAGACATGTGGAGAGTAGGCGTATCGCTTATACTTTTTACAATTAACGACACAATGGCAATGACGATGCCGTTGCTTTCTGGCTTTATTGTGGACAAAATCATTATTGGCAAACAGCATAATCTGCTGATAAGCATATGCGTTTTAATGGTTGCGATGATGATTATTCGCGTAGGCTCAAGGTACATTTACCAGCTTCAAATGGAAAGATTCGGTCAAAACGCCGTGTATCGCCTAGTAAGCGACGAGTACGAAAAGCTGCACTCTTTGGACTTCACATACTTTAATCACACGCGCACTGGCGATATTATGAGCCGAATGACGTCGGATACGGATGCGATTCGCCATATTCTAAGCTGGGTTTCTTATATGGCGCTGGATTGCGTAGTAATGTTCGTGCTTGCGCTAGTAATAATGTTTTCAATCCAATGGCAGCTTGCTTTAGCTCTTATGGCAATTACTCCATTTTTGTTCATGCTTGCAAGAGTTATGGGCAAAAAAGCTAGGCCGAAATTCCTTGCAATTCGCGAATCTTTTGCGCGCATGAATTCAATGGTCGAAGAAAATATTGAAGGAAACCGCGTAGTAAAAGCTTTCGTGCGCGAGTCTTACGAAACTAAAAAATTCGATGAATGTAACGAAGACTACTTTAATCGAAATATTACGCTTGCAAAAAACACGCAAAAATACATGCCTTGGCTTGATGGCATGGGTTTTGTGCTCGAGCTTATAACAGTTGGTTTCGGCGGATGGCTCGTGCTAAACGGCAGCATGACATTAGGTACATTCGTTACTTTTAACAGCTTCCTTTGGATGCTTAATATGCCAGTTAGAATGACAGGGTGGCTTATTAACGACTGGCAGCGTTTTAACGCGGGCTGCGTTAATATTCGTAAGCTTCTTACGCAAGAATCGCATATTAATCTTCCAAAAGAAGCGGAAGCAAGCGTTAAAGTAAAAGGCGAAATCACTTTTGAGCATGTTGATTTTGCGTTCCCAGACGATCAAGACTCGCCAATCTTAAAGAATATTGATTTAAGTGTTCCTGCAGGAAGCAAACTTGGTATTCTTGGTGAAACCGGATCTGGCAAATCAACTCTTGTAAGTCTTATTGCAAGATTCTACGACCCGACGCAAGGCCGCGTTTTAATTGACGGAAAAGACGTGCGCGAATGGCCTCTGGAAACTGTGCGAAATGAAGTTAGCATAGTAGCTCAGGAAACTTTCCTGTTTTCGGACACGATTGCAGGAAATATTGGCTTCGGTTTGCCTCAAGATAAAGAAAATTGCAAAGAACTAGACGATACGATTCGCAGAATGGCTAGAATTGCAGCGGCTGACGATTTTATTATGAGCATGCCAGAAGGTTACGAAACTGTAGTAGGAGAGCGCGGAGTTGGTCTTTCTGGCGGCCAAAAGCAACGCCTAAGCTTAGCTCGCGCTTTAGCAAACGATCCGGCAATCCTAATTATGGATGACACAACTTCAGCTGTAGATATGGAAACAGAAGAGCATATTCAGCAAGAGCTAAAGAAACTCGACGGCACGCGCACCGTAATCACTATTGCGCACAGAATTTCATCCGTTAAAGATGCAGACATGATTGTTGTGTTAGATCACGGAAAAATCGTAGAGCGCGGCACTCACGCAGAACTTGTGGCTCAGCATGGAAGATACTGGGAGATTTACAGGAAGCAGCTTGGATTGCAAAGCGGCAAGTCTGCAGGATTTGAAACGAAGGGGGAGTAGAAATGGCGCAACGAAACACTTATCGCGAAGACGAAGAACAAGAAGAGCATGTGAACGTGCATGAGCTTATGCGCGTTAAAAAATACATGAAGCCGTACGCAACTAAACTTCTACTCGTAATTATGGTAGTTATAAGCGGAAGCATAATTATGACAGCAATGCCAATGATTACAAAAATGCTAATCGACGTGGTATTGCCGCAGAAAAGCTACACGTACTTATACGCAATTATTGCGGTTTTTATTGTGCTTATTGTGCTGTACGAGCTGGGCTTAGCGTACAGAACGCTTGCAATTACGCGCATCGGCCAGATGATAATTAGAGACATGCGCCGAGATATTTTTACGCATGTGCAATCGTTATCTTTTGATTATTTTGATTCGCGCCCGCACGGAAAGATTCTGATTCGCATAGTAAACTACATTAATACTCTTTCTGATACGCTTTCTTCGGGATTTATTAACGTATTTTCAGACGTTTTTGTGCTGATTATTACATTAATAACAATGTTCGTTATAGATTGGCGAATGGCGTTGTGGAGCTTAGCGCTATTTCCAATATTTATAATCTGGACGCGCGTTTTGCAAATTCTGCAACGAAAGGCGTCTAAAAAACTATCAAACAAGCAAAGTAATTTAAACGCGTATTTGCACGAGTCAATTGCAGGCGTAAAAACAACGCAAACTTTTGCAAGAGAGTCTGCAGCATACGAAACTTTTCAGAATCAGCAAGCAGAAGTAAGAAGCGCATGGATGCGAAACGTTAGGTTTCAAATGCTGCTTTGGCCTGGAGCTTCAGTTATTGAAACTGCTGCAATAGCGCTTTTGTACTACGTTGGAGTGTCGAATTTAGGCGGAATGAACGTGAGTACGGGAACGCTTATAGCATTCGTATGGTACTCGACTACCTTTTGGGATCCAGTAGTAAATATTGGAAACTTTTACACGCAGCTTGTAACATGCTCAGTTTATTTGGAGCGAATTTTTGAAACTCTAAGAATTAAGCCGAATATTGTAGATAAGCCTGATGCTAAAGAATTGCCGCAAATTAGTGGCAAGGTTGACGTAAACGACGTTGTGTTCCGTTACGAAGAAGGCGGAAGGCCGATTTTGAACCTGGTTGACTTGCACGTTTCGCCTGGGCAGACCGTTGCTTTAGTAGGCCCAACAGGAGCTGGAAAAACTACTCTCGTAAGTCTCCTTTCTAGATTCTACGATGTTTCAGAAGGCTCGATTACCATAGACGGCCACGATGTGCGCTCAGTAACATTAGCGTCGCTTAGAAAACAAATGGGCGTAATGCTGCAAGATAGCTTTATTTTTAGCGGAACTGTGCGCGAAAACATTCGATACGGAAAACTAGACGCAACTGACGAAGAAATTGAGGCGGCGGCTCGAGCTGTTCACGCGCACGAATTTATTAGCGAAATGGACAAAGGCTACGACACTGAAATTGAGGAGCGAGGAGCTACACTTTCGGCAGGCCAAAGGCAGCTTATTTCTTTTGCGCGCGTACTTTTGGCAGATCCTCGCATTTTAATTCTCGACGAAGCAACCAGCAATATTGACACTCGTACGGAAGAAGCGCTACAAGCAGGATTGGCTCAGTTGCTTAAAAATCGCACGTCTTTCGTAATCGCGCACAGGCTTTCTACTATTGAAAATGCTGATTTAATTTGCGTAATAGATCATGGCGAAATTGTTGAGCGTGGAACGCATGAAGAACTTATGGAAGAAAAGGGATCTTACTATCGCCTTGTTAAATCTCAATACGACGCAATTCGCAAAACAATTTTGTAAGCATCTAAATTATTTGTGGAAAATCGCTGGTAGAAGATTGCTGGTAAAAGATTGCTGGTAGAAGATTGCCGGTAAAAAATCGCTGGCAAAATACTGTTTTATTTGCGAGTAGACTTAAAAACATGAGTAAACATCACCGCGAGCATAATTGGGCGCCTGAATTAACCGAAGAATCTCAAGTATGGGAAAATCTAATAAAAAACGGCGTAACAATTGCGGACGACCACACGCATATGCTTAGCGTCGTCGATTTTGCGCATAATCTTAACCAAGAATTAGCAGAAAAAGGCCGCGAACCTATTAACGAGCCGACTGCAGACGACTTAGTTACTCAAGCAAAATCCGCTGGAGTTTCCAACATGCTAGAAGTAGGTTGTGAATACCCAGACTGGGAACCGACAATTTCCTTCGCTGAATCACACGCGGATTGCGTTCGCGCAGCAATTGCAATACACCCAAACGAAGCCGTTTTGCACGGACACAGGGGAGCGCAAGGCCCAGACGGATTGCCAATAGTTTATAAGCCATATCACGATATTCCATTCGACGAAGCTATGCAACATTTGCGTTCGCTTGTAATTGCGCATCCAAAAGAAGTTGTTGCAATAGGTGAAACCGGTTTGGATTATTTTCGTACGGGAGAGTCTGCGAGACTTGCCCAAAGAGAAGCTTTTCGCGATCATATTGCGCTCGCAAAAGAGCTGAATCTTCCATTGCAAATTCACGATCGTGACGCGCACGAAGACGTAGTAAAAGTTTTATTACAAGACGGAGCGCCTGAACGAACAGTGTTTCATAGCTACGCAGGTGGAGAAGATTTAGCCCAAATACTAAGAGAACACGGCTGGTACGCAAGTTTTTCCGGAACTTTGAGTTACAAAGGAAACGAAGATTTGCGTAAGTCTGCCAAGATTATTGGCGAAAGTCACATAACTGTAGAAACAGATGCGCCGTATTTAACGCCAATGCCTTACAGAGGGCGGCCAAACGCGCCTTATATGGTTCCGTATACTTTGCAAGCGCTCGCTAATGTACTCGATATTTCGCTTGAGAAGGCGGCTAAAGTAACTAG
Organism: Gardnerella greenwoodii 00703Dmash; assembly: GCF_000263635.1. Classification (GTDB taxonomy): domain Bacteria; phylum Actinomycetota; class Actinomycetes; order Actinomycetales; family Bifidobacteriaceae; genus Bifidobacterium; species Bifidobacterium greenwoodii. The sequence goes on along the minus strand of NZ_ADEV01000006.1, from coordinate 3,721 downwards.
AGAAAATACGAAGAAAATTTACGGATTTTAAGCAAAAAGCCAATCTTAATAATCCTTATTTTTCAACGATTTTTAAAGATTTTTTGCACTATATAGCTATTGTTGTATACAATATCCAAGTACGGAAATAAAACTGTGAAGGGCAAGGTGACTGCATCTTCTTGTGGCATCAAGAAGAGCCTTACCCAGGAGGAACAATTAAGCATGACGAAGTCACGCACTACTGTGCCGTCAGCAGATGGCGCAAAGGATCCTCGCAACGGCGCGAAAGATTCCGAGAAGAGTCCGAAGACTACTAAGAGTTCGAAGGACGCTATATTACGAGCTGCGTCTTTTACAAAGGCACCGAAGGTGTCTCAAAAAACAACAACTCGTGAAGAGCGAAAAGTAATGGCTCAACAGCAGGCTCAGGAAGTTAAGGAAGCAGAAAAGCTTGTTGCCAGCGCTGTTAGAGGTCCTTTAGGCAGATGGTGGGCAAAGCTGCAAACAAGCTCTGACCGCTTTACCTTGGGCATGGCTATTGTGGCTCTTGGTGTTGTTTATGGCGATATTGGTACATCGCCTTTGTATACTGCTCAAACTTTTTTGGCCGGTCAAGGCGGATTGCAAAATATTAATCGCGAAACCGTATTCGGCATGCTTTCGCTCTTATTCTGGTCAATTACGTTGATTACAACCGTCAAATACGTATTCGTTGCAATGCGAACCGACAACAAAGGCGAAGGTGGCATTTTTGCACTGTACTCACTTTTGCGCAAAAAAGGTGCGTGGCTTGCAATACCGGCAATGATTGGCGGAGCTGCATTTTTGGCAGATTCTGTGCTAACTCCTGCAGTTTCTATTTCTTCCGCAGTAGAAGGTTTGCGCACTATTGCAGCGTTTAAACCAATATTCTTAGAAAACGAGAATTTGTCGATGATGATTACGGTTGTTATCATCGTCATACTGTTTTCTGTTCAGCAGCGCGGAACTGAGCGTATTGGTAAAGTATTTGGCATAGTAGTTATGCTTTGGTTTGCTTTCCTTGCGCTAGTTGGAGTTATGAATATTGGCCAAGATTGGACTATTTTTGAAGCTCTTAACCCAATTTATGGTGTGGAATTCCTGTTCAGCTCGCACAACGTGCAGGGCCTGGCAGTTATGGGCGTAATCTTCCTTTCTACTACTGGTGCGGAAGCGTTGTATTCAGATATGGGCCATGTTGGTCGAGGAAACGTATACGCAACGTGGCCGTTTATTAAAGTTGCTCTGCTGCTTAATTACTTTGGGCAGGGCGCGTGGATGCTGCAACATCAGAACGATAAATCATTGTGGTCTGTTGAAGGATTAAATCCATTCTTCCAAATGCTCGAACCTAATGTTCGATATATTGCAGTTATTCTTTCTGTAACGGCTGGCATTATTGCTTCTCAGGCTTTGATTACTGGCGCATACACTATGGTTTCTGAAGCTACTAGCCTTAATTGGATGCCGCATTTGCAAGTTCGTTACCCTGCACGCACTCGTGGACAGCTTTATATTCCTGTAGTGAATGTTGTGCTTTGCGTTGCGACTATTACAGTGCTCGCTGTTTTCCGCGATTCTGAACATATTTCTGGCGCGTACGGCTTGGCATTAACGCTTACAATGCTCGCAACAACCATTTTGCTTACGGTGCATATGTGGTATCAAAAGAAGCGTTTTGCGGCTCTTGGTTTTGCTGTAATCTTCCTAATGATTGAGCTCATGTTCTTCATTGCCTCCATGGCAAAGTTTATGCACGGTGGCTGGTTCACTATGCTTCTTGGAGCTTCGATTTTGACAATCATGGTTACTTGGAAAGACGGTACCAAGATTGAGCGTTCGCAGCGATTGCATATGAAGCCTAAAGACTTCCTGCCTGTGCTCGATAAATTGCATGGTGATTTTAGAATTCCGTATTTTGCCGACAATATTGTTTACTTGACTTCTGATCGCGAAATGAAGCGACTTGATACTGGAATTTTCTTCTCCATTTTTGCTGACCATCCTAAGCGAGCTAGAGCTTGGTGGGCTGTATCTGTGGAAACTGACGACGCTCCGTTTACGCGCGAGTATTGCGTTGAAAATTTTGGTACGGATTATTTGTTCCGTGTAAAAATAAAATTAGGTTTTAAAGTTTCGCCATCTATACCTGCATATTTGCACCAAATTATGCACGATTTGTCGCATACTGGCGAACTTCCTCGTCAAAAATCTGTGTATCCAAAGGTTGATGCGGATCCAGATATTGGTCCAATCCGTTACGTTCTGCTGCATAAGGCTTTAATGCCGGAGTCTAATATTTCTGTGCGTGGCGCATTGTCGCTAAAAATGAAGTATGCGATTCGCCATATTGCTGGAACTCCAGTTAAGTGGTTCGGCTTGGCGCCTTATAATCCTGTGGTCGAAGTGCAGCCGCTGTTTGTTTCTACGCGCAGACCTCCGCGCTTGAGTCGTGAAGATTGTTCGCAGCGCGCAGTGCAATCGTTGCAAGGTGCTTCGGCTGTGGAAACTGCCACGCAGGCTGAGTCTGATATTCGTCCTACGGATGCGGAGCAGACTGCAGTTATGAACGCTCGTGATATTGCTGCAGCTAATGTTCTGTTTGCAGATGAAAAACTTGCGAACACTGGAAACATTAGTCCTGTGCCGCTTAAAGCTCAGGCAAAGGCATCTAACGCGAATTTTAGTGGTGATAAAACTAATCTTGACGCTGCTAACGTAACTCATGCCGTTGTGCAGGCTGTAAAAGATGCAGAGCGTGCGGAAAATAAAGAATCTTGAATAAAGAATCTTGAATAAAGAATTGTAAATACATGATTGTGAATACAGAATCGTGAATAAAATGCGTAACAATTCAGAAGAAACGCTACAGTGCGATGCAGTAAAAATTGCCGATTTGCCTGATTTTAGCCAGGTAGAGCAATTGCATCGCACTACTGCGCCTTCTGAATCTGCGTACAACCTTATTCACGGTCATTGTGTGGTAATCGCCACAATCTCTTGGCAAATTGCGCATCATTGCAATATGTTGCTTGAGTCTAAAGCAAAGTGTTCGCCTTCTATTTTGGAGCGTTCTAAACTCGCGCAATCTTGTATTAAAAAACTTATTGGGAATAATTATTCTGATCTTCCGCCTATTAAAGGTGGGCGCGCGCCAAAGCAACCTATTGATGAGTACGCTGCTTTTATTGGTGGAATGTTGCACGATATTGGCACGTATTTTGTGCTGAAGAAAGATGGATCCGCAAATTTTGATGGCGAATTGAGTTTTGACGGCCCGAATTATATTTTGCACGGATTGCGTGGCTACAACTATTTGCTTAAATGTGGTTTTAGCGAGGAAGCTGCCCAGTTTGCGCGCAATCATACTGGAGTTGGATTGACTCGCGAGCAGGTTGCCATGCAAAACCTGCCGCTTCCTGCGGACGACTATAAGCCGCAAACTGTTGAACAAGAAATTGTTATGGTTGCGGATAAATACAATAGCAAGTCTATTCCGCCTCGTTTTTTGACTGTTGAAGAGTATCGTCGCAAAGCTGCGCGATTTGGGGAAGAAAATGCTTGCCGCTGGTTGCAGTTGGTTGATCAGTATGGTGAGCCGAATATTGCTGCTTTGGCGAATTTCTTTAACGAACGTATTTTTAGTTACTTTTTCTAGTTTTTCGACACTCCGGGGGATGCTAGTATTTCCAACGTTTTTGTGGCTGATTCGTGGGGT
>NZ_ADEV01000005.1 GCF_000263635.1 Gardnerella greenwoodii 00703Dmash | reverse complement strand
TTTTCTAACATAGACTGCAACACCATCAACACAGAAGTAATAACCAAATACCAAATACTAGCAACAAGAAGAAGCGGAATCGGCTTATAAATACGATTCGCAATAGCATTCGTAGCAAACTGAAGCTCAAGAGTAAAAGGCACAGCCAAAACCAAAGAAGTAGTCTTAAGCATACCAATAGTCTCATTACCCAAAGGCGGAACAATAATACGCATAGCCTGAGGAAGAATCACACGACGCATCATCAAAGAACGAGACATACCCAAAGCCTTAGAAGCCTCAACCTGACCAGCATCAACAGCCTCCAAACCAGCACGAACAATCTCAGACAAATACGCAGCCTCATTCAAAGACAAACCAACAACCGCAGCCGTAAGAGAAGTCATAACAACATTAGAATCAATAGAGAAAAACTCCACAGAAGTAAAAGGAATACCCAAACTCAACTTAGGAACAAGAACCGCAAACATACCCCAAAAAACAAGCTGAGTATAAACAGGCGTACCACGGAAAAACCAAATAAAGAACCAACTAACACCACGCAAAACCGGGTTAACACTCTTACGCATCATAGCCAAACCAACAGCCAACACAATCGCAATAACCATAGCAAGCAAAGTT
>NZ_ADEV01000004.1 GCF_000263635.1 Gardnerella greenwoodii 00703Dmash | reverse complement strand
AGCGCAATTATTACGCCAAGATTTGCGCCCGCCCAGCTACTTGATTTTCCGCCAACAATCCAAAGCAAATATCCTTGCCATGTAAGCCATTTTGCTGCAGAGTTTACAACCAAACCCCAGCCAACAATCGTTCCAACGCAAAGAATCGCAAAGGCTTTAACATTCCAAGCGCCATAGCGGCCTTCCGGCTTATACAAGTCCTCAGTGAAGTAGTCTTTTTTACGAACGAGCACATCCGTAGTAAACATTCCAGCCCAAACAGCCATCGGCACTCCCAAAGTTGTTAAGAAGCCTTGGAATGGTCCAATAAACGTGTCGGAGAAGAACGTAACGTAAACAACACCGAGAGTAGTTAGCACAGCCGTAATAATTGCTGCAACAGCGCGCGGAATACGTATTCCAAAAGATAGCAACGCAAGACCATTAGAATAATTGTCCATAATTGCGCCCGACATAAGTCCTAACACGGCTACAATCGTGTACGGAATCAAATACCACGCTGGCAGTATTGCCGCAATTGCGCCGATTGGGTCATTTCCAACGTTGTGAGCTAATTGCATATTGGAAGCTGCAAGCAGAAGGCCGTAGAAAATTAAGAACACGTTTGCAATTGACGCTCCAAAAGTAGTCCAAAAAACGATTCCGCTATTTGAAGATTTTCTAGGCAAGTATCTTGAGTAATCAGCAGCAACATTAACCCAGCCTATGCCAAAACCTGTCATAACGAAGAAGCAGCAGCCAAGCATTGCCGGAAGAGATCCGTTTGGAATTTTGCCAATCGCATCAAAGTTTATATGACACCAGCCTAGTACAAAGAATCCAAGAGTGATTATTCCAGTTACGATTGTTATAACTTGCTGGCACTTCATAATTAAGTCGTAGCCGTAAATTCCAACGATTACAATCAATCCAACTACGATGATTGTGCTCACGATTTTAACGCTCACGCCACTACCCCAGCCGAGTTTTTCTGCAGCTGTTGCCATTGCGAGAACTGCGGTTATTGCTAGTGAAATCTCCCAGCCGAGCGTTGCAATCCAACTTAATGCTGCTGGAATATTTGCTCCGCGTACGCCGAACGTTGCGCGAGTTAATACCATTGTTGGAGCGTTTCCGCGTTTGCCAGCTATTGAGATTACTCCAACCAGCAAGAACGATACGATTACGCCGATTATTGTCATTAGCGTTGCTTGCCAGAAGGATATTGCAAAACCTAATGCCCACGCTCCGTACGACATTGCAAATACGGAAATATTTGCTGCAAACCACGGCCAGAATAGGCTTGACGGCGTTCCTTTACGCTCGCTTTCACTGATTGTATCTATGCCTTGTTCCTCAATGCTTAAGGAGTTTTGAGTTGACGAGCCTGAAGATTGTTGAGCTTTAGATTCGTCTATTTGAGCTTTACTCATTTTTCACCTTGTTTCTTTTAGATTGATTCTGCTTCACAAATTTTGTTTCACAGATTTTGTTTCACAGATCTTTCTGTTTTGAATTTCTTAAGAAAAGTCAACAAATGTTGATACTAATAAACATTTGTTTTAATAAAATCTTCTATCTCCTTTTTTGTAGGGCAAGTTGCAGGACCATATTTTGTAACAGCAATAGCGGCAGCAGCATTCGCGCACAAAACCGCCTGCTTAAGCGTCATCTTGTACCCTATTGACGCCGCAAGAACGCCAGTATGCGCATCTCCAGCACCATTCGTATCCACCGCTTTTACATTAAATCCTTTAACATGCTCAGCTTCTTCACCTAAATCACACACCCAAGCTCCATTAGATCCCGCACGAACAATTAACGGAGCTTTTAGTGCACGCTGCAAAAGCTCAATCTTTCGTTTTGTAAGTTGATTATTTGTTTCGTCATTAAAGTTTTTGTTATCAGCATCTTTGCTTTCGTCAGCATCTTTGCTGTCATCATCTTCGATTTCGTCGTTTCCCCAAGCGTTAAGTCTTCTCGCTAAAATCCCCGCTTCCCTAGCATTACACGACCAAATTGGCGCGTAATCAATCAACGCTTTTAAGTCTTCATCTAAAATATTTGCAATCATTGGCGAAGCATCAAAAATCGCAGCAAACCGGCGGTTTTGTTCATAAAAAGAACTATCTAAAACACTACTAATTGAACCGCACGAACCACACGAACCATCTGAACCGCCTGAACCGCTTGTTCTTAACATAAACCGCAAAAGCGCGCGCTTTATAGGGCTCACAAACGTGTACCCGCTAATATACACAACATCTTGCGGATTTGGGTTTACTAAGTCAAAAGCGTGCTCATCACCACTAGTTTCCGCACCTTTAGTAGATACAAAAGTTCGCTCCGCACTTGCGTCCGTAAGAGCTACGCAAAATCCAGAATCAAGCGTCGAATTTTTTATACCAATATGCGAAATATGCGCTTCGTTTAAAGCTTTAGAAATAATATTTGCAAAATAGCCTTCGCCCAAAACACCAGCCCACTGCGCATTAGCACCCATTTGACTTGCAGCAAACAGCATGTTGTAACTTGCACCAGCGCGCATACTATACCCGCTTGCAAATATGTCTTCACCAGGCTTAGGAACGGAATTAACTTTCATAGTTAAATCCACAATAATTTGACCGAGTGAGATTACTCTAGGCGCAATCAAACTTGTTTTATTGCTCAAGTTTAGATTTGATCCACCCATTGTAATCGCCTCTGAAAGCTATTGCGCAGAATTTTCTCTAATTAAACACAAATCATACACTGTATTTTCTACGTCGTAGCAGTGATCGACTCGCAAATTCTCTAAAACACGTTCACGTATTTCTGCATCGAATACTTGCGGACCATACTTTGACCCCAACATTGCCGAGCACATTGCGGCAATCGTATCCGTGTCTCCTCCAATTGAAGCCGCGAAACACGCAGCTTTAGTTGGATCGTTCACAAAACGAGTTGCAATTGCGAAAGCAGCGGCAACAGATTCATTAGCTTCAACACTAGTGCCACAATCATTTTGCAACATTTCAGCAAAATCATCGTCACTTGCAGATAAGCAACTCAATTCCTCGGACTTTTTAGTGAAAAATTCGACCCTACTTATAACGCTTGCTTTTGCGCTCCAATTACCATATTTTGGAAGCGATTTTACGAATTTTATTGCTTCTTTAAGCGGATTTTCACAACCTTCAATTCCTAAACTTACTGCTGCAGCAACAAGTGTTGTGGATTCAATTCCTTGAGTTGTGTTATGAGTAATTAAGCACGATTTTCTAGCTTGGCAGGCAAGAGAATCTCCTATTTTAAAAGCGATTCCAACTGGCGTTGCGCGCATTGCGCCACCATTAGTTGTGCCAAATTTGCCAGTTTCTTCAGGACTTACACCGTTTACAAGCGCTTCTAAAGCAGACTTAGTTGACGGGCCTAAAAGATCCAACGAACCTTTTTCACGCATTGCATCTTCCCAATCTAGAAGATTTTGCGCATACTTATTATTGTTTATATTGCCTTTGTCTGCAATTATTCGTTTAGCGAGCAAAAAAGCTTGTTCCGTATCATCCGTTACGGAAGCTGCTTTCATATTTGGCGCGATTGGCTGCTGACTTACAGCGTCCACTAAACCTGTAATAGGACCGCTATAAAAACGACGTATGCTTTGAGCGCTCATGCTTTGAGTAGGCATGCCTAAAGCATCGCCTATAGCAAGACCGGTAATAGCACCAAGTGCACGATTGTATGTTTCACCTTGCTTAATCAAAACTGAACAAACGCTCTCAAACTTAGTTTTCAGCTTCAGCGTCGGTAATTTCACGCACCTGTTCAACATTGGCTTTGAGCATATTTTTTAGCTCATCAACCGAATCAAAAGTCTGCTGCGGACGCAGGAAGCTCGCAAACTCGATGCAAACGCGATGTCCGTACAAATCCTTCCAATCGTCGAACAGTCCGTAAGCTTCAACTGTGCGCTCAGCTTCGTCTTCGCCATCCGCATTAAACGTTGGCTTTGTGCCGATTGAAATCGCAGCCGGCCAACGCCATGGAGAATGCACGCCTAAATGAAGCTCATCGCGGCGCAAAACGCTAACATCCGGCACAGTGCTCTTTGTTGGGCGCATCTCATTCTTATTATCTGAATCTAAATCAACAACCCAACCAGCGTATACGCCGTCAACCGGAATGTATCCTTCAATTTTTTCGCCAAGATTCACTGTTGGGAAACCAAGCTCACGACCGCGCTCATCCCCATGAACCACTGTTCCTTCAACACGATGCGGTTGATCCAAAATTTCACGAGCCGCCTTAACGCGCCCAGTTGCAAGCATCCAGCGAACATTCGTAGAGCTCCAAGCACGCACCTTCTTATTCGGCATGCTCTTACTCCAAGCGCGATATTCTGCCTTATTCATACCCTCAGCAGGGTCTTCCGGCTCGCCAGAACCCTTAGGAACTTCGCGCACAATAGGATCTGGCACGCGAACATCATCCGGGCCTAAATCTTCTACCTCAATAAGCTCAAAAACGCCCGTTGCTTTAGATAATTCGCGAATTGCTTGAATATTTCCAGCCCTACGAGCGCCAAGAGCAGCGTCAGAGCCAAGAACCAAAGCTCGCATACCAAGCTTTCCTACAAGCTGACCTAAGAAGAAACGGTACGATTTTGCAGCAAAAGCAAGGCTGTAGCGCACAATAACAACGTGATCAACATCTAGCTCAGAAAGCACACGCAAGCGTTGACGAACGCTGGTAAGCGCATCCGAATCTTCCGGAAGATCCGTGTTGAAATCGCCAAAATCGTCGTATAAATCAGGGTTTGCGTGCACTACACTTGGGCGCGGATCGAACATAATAACAACAGAAAACGCGCCGTGGCGGTGCGCAAGTTCAACAGTGCGGCGAACAACCTCACGATGACCTTTGTGCATGCCGTCAAACACACCAATTGTAACAACTGCTTTACGCTCTGCACTTAGCGTTGGCCAATTAATCATGCCGTTGGCATCTGGTCGAATGTCGATGACCTTCATGATATCCTTACTATCCGCATTCAAGCATCTACGTCAAGACAAACTGCGTCGAGCCGTACTAATTATTCTAAATACTCATCCAGTTTACCAGTCTTCTGGCTTGCCGGAAATACCACAATTGGTTTGATTTGATTAGTTTTACTATTTTTTGCCGGCTCAACTACAGCAACGACGTCATTTTGCGCATTATTTGAGGATTTAACGTAGGCTATTGCAGGATATTGTTGAGAATTTTCTTCTGATTCAAAACTAAGCCAGCGCCCAAAACGCAAGTCTTTTGCTTGATTTTCGTCAATTTGTAGCATTGGTAAAGTATGCTCTGCTGCTTCGAACATGTTTAAGCAGATTTTAGGAAGACAAATATCGGCGTCAAAATCTTTTTCCGGAACAGCTTTTGAACGTTTTTGCAAAACACCTTCTCTATCGGTAAATTCGCGCGTTTCTGAGTAAAGTTTAAGAATACGCGGGCTATTAACCGAAAAATTTCCGACACTTGTGCGTCGAAGCGAAATCAAATGTCCACCGACGCCAAGAAGACGGCCTAAATCGCGCGCTAAAGCACGAATGTATGTGCCGCTACTGCAAGAAACAGTTGCAGTAATATCGCATACTTTTCTGCCACTTTTGCCGCACGAAATACGAGGATTGGCAACATAAAAATCGCTAATAGTTATTTCACGCGACTGAATTTCTACAGTTTTCCCTTCGCGAGCTAAATCGTACGCACGCTGACCGTTAATTTTAATAGCAGAAAAAGCGGTAGGAGCTTGCATAATTTTGCCAGTTAAGTTTTCTTTAATAACTTGCTTAATTCGCTCAAAAGCTTGGTTTATAAGCTCGCTATTGCAAGAATTACTTTCAAAAAGAAGCTTCGAAAACACATCATCTGCAGATTTAGCAACAACTCCCGGACCTAATTGTAGATTGTTTTGTTGCAAAATCTCACCGTCGGCATCATCTGTAGTCGTAGACTCACCCAAGCGAATTACCGCTTCGTAAGTTTTGTTGTGACCTAGCATGTAGTTAAGAAGCCGCGTTGCGTTACCAAATCCTACAATAAGCAAGCCTGTTGCCATAGGATCAAGCGTTCCTGCGTGGCCTACGCGCTTTGTGTGCAAAAGGTGACGCGCGCAGGCTACAACGTCGTGACTTGTAACGCCTTGCGGCTTATCTACAAGTAAAAGACCGGAAGATGATGTGAATTGCGTCATATGCAAATTAAGATTTTTTCGCGCTATTCTGCAGATTCGGAAGATTCTGAAGATTCTGCAGGTTCGTCGTCTTCAAAGTCGTCGTCATCAGAATCGTCTTCAAAGTCGTCGTCAGACTCATCATCTTCATGCGGCTTCTTATAAGGATCCGACTCGCCAGCATACTTAGCATTTTCGCGCATTTTAGCTAACTCTTCGTCACGATGACGAGCAGCAACCAAAATATCCTCAATTTCGTGCGCTTCCGTAGGCACTTCGTCGTAAACGAACTGCAATTGCGGAGTTAAACGCAAGCCAGCTTTTGCACCAACCAAAGAGCGCAAACGTCCGTGAGCCTGCTGTAAAGCCTGGGCTGTACGTTGACGCTCACCCTGCTCTTTTCCAGCATGGCCAAGCTGAGTCCAATAAACTTTTGCAATTTGCAAATCGTTAGTAACTCGAACTTCCGTAATAGTTACACTAGCAAGACGCTTATCGTGCAACTGCGATTCCATATTAGAGGCGATTACGCGCTGAATTAACGCTGCAATACGTGCAGCTCTAGGATTCGTTCCTGCCATAATTACTTGCGCTCAATCTGCTTCATTTCAAAGGTTTCGATTACGTCGCCAAGCTCAATGTCGTTGAAGCTTCCAAGGTTAATACCTGCTTCATAACCTTCGCTAACGGACTGCACGTCATCCTTGAACCTACGCAAGCTGGAGATTTCCAGGTCGTTGACTGTTGCAACACCGTCGCGCAAAATACGGCACTTCGTACCGCGCTTGACTTCGCCGTCTTGAACCATAACACCAGCAATATTGCCGAACTTGGAAGAGCGGAAGATTTCGCGAATTTCGGAATGCGAAGTAACAACTTCTTCAAATTCCGGCTTAAGCATACCCTTCAAAGCAGCTTCAATATCTTCAATTGCCTTGTAAATAACAGAGTAGTACTTAACTTCCACGCCCTCGCGATCTGCCAAATCTGCAACCTGACGGTTTGGACGCACGTTGAAGCCAATAATCACAGCCTTGTCAACAGTTGCCAAGTTCACATCGTTCTGAGTAATTGCACCAACACCGCGGTGAATAACCTGGATTCCAACTTCTTCAGAAACCTCAATCTTCATCAAGGAATCTTCCAAAGCCTCAACAGAACCGGAAGAATCACCCTTAATAACAATGTTCAGCATGTCAACTTCAGACTTAGCGAACTGTTCCTTAAGGCTTTCAAGAGACACAACCTTGCGACGCTTAGCAAGCTGAGCTGCACGCTCTGTAGCTGCACGCTTCTCCGCAATCTGACGAGCAGAACGGTCGTCGGAAGTAACCAAGAACAGGTCACCTGCGGTTGGAACAGAAGTCAAACCAAGCACCTGAACAGGAGTGGAAGGAGCTGCATCCTGCAAGTGATTGCCGTTTTCGTCGAGCATAGCGCGAACGCGGCCGTAAGAAGTGCCGGCAACAATAGAATCGCCAACGTGAAGAGTACCCTGCTGCACCAAAACGGTAGCAACAGCACCGCGACCCTTGTCGAGTCGAGCCTCAATAGTTGCGCCACGAGCGTCCATATTTGGATTTGCTTTAGGATCAAGCTCAGCGTCAGCAGTCAACAACACGGCTTCAAGAAGCTTATTGACGTTAGTGCCCTGCTTTGCGGAAATATCCACAAACATGGTGTCACCACCGTACTCTTCCGCAACCAAACCGTATTCAGTGAGCTGACCGCGAACCTTATCTGGGTTAGCACCTTCAACATCAATCTTGTTTACAGCCACAACAATCGGCACGTGAGCCGCTTGAGCGTGGTTAATTGCTTCAACAGTCTGAGGCATAACACCGTCGTCTGCTGCAACAACAAGAATAGCAACGTCTGTAAGCTCAGCACCGCGAGCACGCATAGCAGTAAACGCTTCGTGACCTGGGGTATCGAGGAATGTAATCTTACGAGGCTTACCCTCAAGATTTACAGTTACCTGATAAGCACCGATTCGCTGCGTAATACCGCCAGCTTCGCGATCAATAACATTCGACTTACGGATGGTGTCGAGCAAACGAGTTTTACCGTGATCAACGTGACCCATAACGGTAACAACAGGTGGACGAGATTGCAAATCGTCATCTTCCTGCAACTCTTCTTCATCCAAATCGATATCGAATTGCTGCAAAAGCTCTTTATCTTCTTCTTCAGCAGAAACAATATTGATATTCCAGCCGATTTCTTCACCCAAAATCTGGAATGTCGACTCATCCAAAGACTGCGTAGCTGTTGCCATTTCACCCAAGTGGAAGAGCACAGTTACCAAAGCTGCTGGATTGACATCAATTTTTTCTGCCAAGTCAGAAAGAGTTGCGCCCTGACGCAAACGAATAGTAGCGCCATTACCGGAAGGAATGCGAACGCCGCCAATAACTGGTGCTTTAAGCTCTTCGTATTCACGACGCTTCGCTAAACGGTTCTTACGAGCCTTAGAGGACTTGCCTCCCTGACGACCAAATGCGCCTGCAGCGCCTGCCCTACCGCGACCGCCGCCGCGAGATGGACCACCGTTTGGAGCACCTGCTGCTGCAGCCTGGAAAGTTGCAGCTTGATTTGCATTAAAGCGCGATTCTGCAGATGGCCTGCTATTTGAAGAGCCAGAGCCATTAGAAGCGCCACCGCGACGCTGACCTGACCACTGAGAACGCCCAGCTCCTTGGTTAGAGCGACCGCCGCGAGAACGATTTCCGCCGCGTTCACCGCGCGCACCATTTGCGTTACCCGCTCCACCCTGGCCTGGACGGCCACCGCGGCCATCTTGAGCGCCTGGGCGAGACATTGGGTGAGGACGTGGAATATCTCCAGGGGTAGGAGAATGCATGCCCTGCTTACGGCTAAACGGATTATTTCCAGGACGAGGGGTTGCATTACCTGCTCCTTGAGCGCCCTGATGTGGGCGCGGACGAGGAGGCATCTGCGCACGATTCTCGCGATTCTCACGGTTTTCACCACGACGCTCTGCATGTTTCGATTCGCCAGAAGAAGATGGACGAGGATTATGATTTGCGCGAGAGTGATTTGCTTCAGATTTTGGTGATGCCTTAGAAGCTGCAGAATGTTCGGATTGCTCCGAATTTTGATTGCCTGCAGCGCGCTTTTGAGATTCAGTCTGAGACTTAGCTTTTGGTGCAGAAGGTTTTGCAGCACCAGAAGGTTTTGCAGACTGATTTGCAGACTGATTTGCAGCTTGCTTTGAAGCTGTAGTTGCAGCAGGATTTGCCGCAGCTTTAGCAGGCTTGCTAGCTGACTTGCTACCTGCCTGATTTCCTTCAGCTGCCAGCGCCGCCTGCAAACGACGCACTACTGGAGCCTCAACTGTTGAAGAAGCGGACTTAACAAATTCGCCCATGCCCTTCAAACGCTCCAACACGGTTTTACTGTCTACACCAAATTCTTTGGCCAGTTCATACACGCGCTTTTTAACCACTCAGTGTTCTCCTCTGTCTGTGGCAGCGCTAGAGCGCGCGGCCACTTTACATTATTGCGAGCTTATTATTTATTATCGTGCGATATATCATCGTGCGACCATGATCTTGTACCTCGTCTTGTGCAGGACGATGCTACTGCTTTTTCGCCCAGATTCCAGGTTTCAGCATACTCGAAACGTTGGATTGGTGCGAGTGTCGCCACTACTAAAAACTATGCGTTTTGACCTTGAGCTGCAGCAACTTTCTTATCATGCTCTTCTTGGGACTCAATGCCAATCTTCCAACCAGTTAGCTTTGCAGCCAAACGAGCATTCTGACCTTCCTTGCCAATAGCAAGAGAAAGCTGAGCATCGTGAATAAACGCAACTGCAGTCTGATTTTTTTCGCTAACTACCTGCACCTGCGTAACAGTTGCTGGAGAAAGCGCGGCGGCAACAAACTTCGCTGGGTCATCCGACCAATCGACAATATCAATCTTTTCCTGACCCAAATTTTCCATTACCGCACGCACCCTAGAACCGCCAGGACCAATCAAAGCTCCCTTTGGATTAACGCCCTCAGAGTTAGCGCGTACAGCAATCTTCGTGCGAGCTCCAGCCTCTCGAGCAATCGCCATAATCGAAACAGCGCCAGAAACAAGCTCTGGAACCTCACGCTCAAAAAGACGACGAACAAGCTCAGGATGCGACCTAGAAACCACAATTTCTGGTCCGCGAAGACCACGCGCAACATTTACAACATATACGCGAATACGCTCACCATGGCGGTAACGTTCACCTGGAACCTGCTCACGGCGAGGCAAAATCGCTTCAACATCCCCAACAGCAACGTGAATATTAGTAGTGTCTTTGGCATCCTGCTGAATAATTCCATTAATCAGCTTGCCTTTTTGACCAGAAAAAGCACCAAATACGCGATCATCTTCAGCTTTACGGAAGATTTGGCTAATAACTTGACGGGCTGTTGCCGCAGCAAGACGGCCAAAATCGCGCGGAGTATCGTCGTACTCTTCTCCAAGCGTTGGTGCCGGATACGGGTTATCTTCAGTAGGCTTACCAGGAATTTCATCCCTAGCCCACACAGTGAACGAACCTGCACGTTCATCCAGTTCAACTCGCACATGCTTTGCAGGATGAGCGGTTTTAATATACGCAAGACGCAAGGCCTCGGCGAGCGCCTCGTCCAGCTCCTCGGCATTAATCCCCTGCTGTGCCGCAAGCTGATGCATTCCCGCCAAATCCAATTCCATCGCGCACGTCCTCTCGTTATAACGCATTCATTTATGATTATTATTTTTGCAACTGTTTTGCCTTCTGATATAGCTTTTATAATCAGATTTGCTTTAAGTTGCAGACAAGCCAACATGCTACTGAATTAATACAGTCGATATTGGTCACAGTCAGTGGCTATTTTAGTAGATTATGCAGACACTTTATGTTTTGTTAAAAGCCGCACGCAATAACGCAAATAGCAGCATAAAAATTGCGATTAAGATTTTCGTTTGTGCACTATTAGCACCTACCCTAGTTTTTACTCTAGCTTCTTGTGGCATACCTCAAAACATTCACGTAGATCATACTGTAAAATCTGCTTCTGGCGAAAATATTTGCGCAAAAGCATATCGTTTAGCGCAAAAAAATCAACAATTTATTGAAAATAACGTAAATAATGTATCTGCTTCGGACTGGGAATCTTCCGCAAAAGAATGGGAAACTGTAGCACAACAATGCCCAGGAAGATTAAGCGAAAGTATTGTTTATAGCGCACAAGCAAAATGGGAAATATTATCTAAAGAATCTGGAAATAATAAGTCAAAAATTGCCGAAGAGATTGCTGGCACAAACGATGAGGAAAATGCTGACGAAGGCACAAAAAACCAAGAGAACACTGTAAGCACAGAAAACCAAGAAAACCCAGAAAACCCAGAATCTTCAATAACTCATCAACTAGAACGTAACGCTTATATACAATTTACAAAAACAGTAAAGCATTACAACAATTTCCAATGGACGCATCACCCTTTGGCCAGCGCAGCAGCTGCAGAAGATCAACTAGCGTTTATACTGCAAACTTTAGCTGCAAAAAAAGTTCCAGGACTGCCGTTGGAGTACAGCGATATGGCCTCAAGCAATGCTCAAACTTTTATGAACGCAGCCGGAAAAGGCGATGATTTACGCAAAAAAATATACGAGATTCCAGCAGACGCTCTTGAAAGTGGAAAAGCACAAGATAATGCAAGCGGAAAAGATTTGCCGATTGCGGCCATAGCTTATATGGATTGCGCTCGAGCTGAGCTTACTGCTTTTAACCAAATAATAGTTATTGAAGAAAATAAAACTAGAAGCTCGGCAAAAAACAATCGCAACGAAACAAGCTACGAATACTCTGCTGTTCAAGCACATAAGGCTTTTAAAGATGCGGTAATAAAACTAATCACTTCCAGACTATTGCGCGCCTACGCACTCGGCTACCCAACAGAGACAAATTTGGTTTTGAAATAGCGTAATTTGGTATGGTCTACAATAGAGGTATAACTAATGTCGTTACTACATTATTTAAAACGTACACTGTCTAATCGCTTATCAGAGCAAGCTAAAAAACGTATTCGTAAATATATTACTGTTTTTATTGTTTCGTATATGATTTTACTTTTGTTATCATATATACTTCTTGAACATGAGGAATCAGTTTGTGAATATGCTGTAGTAAATGCAAATTCCACTGCATCTGTTGTTGTAGATATGGAAGAATCTAAATCATTGCAAAAATACGTTAAATTAGTTAGAAAGAGAAAAACACCTAATTTTGATGAAAAAAATACTTGTCCAAGAAGTATTTTTATTTGGGATGTAATTGGACGATGGCTATATCTTCGTAGATATACCAATGAATTGCAGATATCTACTATGGACGACTTAGATTGGATTAGTTCCGTATTAGAGAAAGAATCACAAGCAAATGAAAATAAAGTTTATTAAACTAAATGTCGTTATAATCTAAAAATCTAGAGCAATCGGCAAAAAGAGGTCTACTATGCAATAGCTAGCAGTCCTCTTTTATATTCAACATAGATATATAACAAATGCAAGCTGAATATTACAAAACTTATATTTATAAATCTTAAATTATTTATCTCAAGTTATTCAAATGCTTCACGCTCCCACAGTGCGCTTAGTGGTATTGCCCACAAATTATCCGCCCACTGCATAATTTTTTGACCCAAATAAACAACGTATCCGCGCTTAAATTCATGTCTTTGCGAAAGAGCTACAAGTCCCTTAAAATCGTTACGATTCACCATGCTAGAACTTTTCACTTCCACACCAACCAGATTCCCGCGGAAGCCTAGCACAAGATCAACTTCTTTAGGACTGCTACCAGTTTCACGCCAATAGAAGCAATCCGGATGCGTTTTAGACCATTGCACAGCAGGCATAATCTGATTTACAACAAAACTTTCGAGCAAATTCCCATACATAACGGGATCTTCCAAAGGATTATGCCCCTTACTAATCATTGTTTGAACACTTAAAGACGTATCAACCGGATGCATTTTAGCTCTAGTAAAAGTTTGACGATTCGGCGCGGTTTTTATATTCGGGAGCGCATTTATTAAAAACCTGCGCAAGAATACGCTAACATAACGCTCAATAGTTCGCCTATCTAAAGCAAGATCTTGACCTATTGAACTCGTGTTAAGAATCCCACCAGGCGTACACAGCAATTTATTAAGTATGCTAACAGCCAAACTTCTGTCTAATCGCTCTCCTGGAAGAATAGTATCTCCCAACACCGCAAGAATATCGCTTGACACAAGCTTTTCGCGTTCCCAATCTTCGTAAGAATCATATGATTGCTGATATTCTGGGAATCCGCCAGCAGCCATAATTTTATATACTTCTTCTCTGCCTATTTCTTTTTCATATTTAAGATTTGGATTACTTTCTATAAGACTATCTACAATATTTCCACTATTTTGAGTAATTTCGCACTGCGTAAAAGGACTCATTATAAAGTGCTGAGCGCGCCTAGCAAGAGGATCTTGACCATCTAATCCGTTGCGATTTATAAGCGCACTACCTGTTAAAACATACTGAAGACTGTTTGACGTTGAATTATCAACTATTTCTTTTATTGCAAGCGGCAGATCTGGAAGTCTTTGCGCTTCATCAATAACAACTGGAGTATTAAGATTTTTTAGCAAACCATATAAATCTGTTGAGGCAAGCGCAAACGTATTTTCATCCGCAAGACTCACGTATGAAAACCCTTTAGACACAAGCTGACGCTTTGACATCATAGTTTTGCCTACAGCTCTTGCGCCTTCAAGAATTACGACTTTTCGTTTTGCGTGAAGAATAGCATCAGCAATTGGTCTAGGAAAATACTCGCTCATAAAAACAACTATACACGAAAAACGTAGTTTTTGTACATTCGATGTACAATTTTTTGTACATTGGATGTACAAAAAATACAATATGCGCATATTACGCTCGCGCGCGAAACTCGCGTTGGAAGCACACTGTGCTTCCAACCTGAGCAAGCTCGGCGAATTAAAAAAGCCTAAAGCAATTTACATGCTTTAGGCTTGGTTAATTCGCGGATGAAGCGAGATTCGAACTCGCGGAGGATTTTACCCTCACACGCTTTCGAGGCGTGCTCCTTAGACCGCTCGGACATTCATCCACTTGCGATTCGCGCAACAAAATCGCGCACAAACGCAACTTTTCAATTGTAAACCATGGCGCGAATATAAAATTATGGCGAGTTGAAACGCTATAACTCAGCAGAATCACGGCGAGCGCGAATCTTTTCCGCACGCTCCGCAAGCTCATTATCTGGCGGATACGCCACATATTCTAAAGTCAAACCTTGCGGCGCAATAGGACCAGTAGAACCTTCTCGAATCGGCGTATTAATCTTCTCAACAAACCAATCAAGCGTGCGCTTACCACGCCCAATCTGCACGCAAGCCTGCACAAGCGAGCGCACCATATTGTGAGCGAAAGCATCAGCAACAATAGTAAACTCAAGCAAACCCTGCTCAACAGGCGGCACACAGCCAGTTTTAAGATTAACGAGCACGTCATTAGCGCGCTCTCCCACACGTTCCCAACAAGCACTCTTTACATCGCGAATAGTAGTGCCGCCAGGATTAGGTCGAGCAAAAGATCCAAAATCGTGAAGACCAATCATAAGCCCAGCAGCCTGGTTCATTGCATCAACATCCAAAACATCGTCAAGTTTCAAAACAAAACCACGCATACGAGGATCGTAATCACAATAATCAGAAGCGTCGCAAATACGATACACATACGTGCGCTCCAACGCAGAAAAGCGCGCATCAAAACCAAGTGGAGCAACACTTACCTTATGCAACGAAATATCTTGCGGCAAAACGTGTCGCAGCCGGTACTCGAGCGCGCAAACACCGTCCAATCCAGTATGCCCTACGCATCGCAGCAAAGTTTCTTCAGAAACATCAAGATGACAAACCTGATGCGACGCATGCACGCCCGTATCCGTACGTCCAGCCACAGTAAGGCGCAGCGGCTCAGCAGCATCCCCTTCTGGCACACGCAATACTGTGTGCAAAGCCCCCTCAATTTCACCCTGCACAGTTCGCAAAGTAGGCTGCTTAGCCCAACCGTAAAATCCGCCACCATCGTAAGCTAAATCTAAGCGAAGTCGCATTCAAAACCTTTCCAAACAGACTTTCCACTAGCTTTTCTTATCCGAAGAGCTGCCGCCCGCAAGCGCAAAAGCACTCATAACACTACGAATCAGCTCATAAGTTTTTGAATCCATATGCATTGCAATCTTCAATAATTTAGGAACAACCTCCGACCAATGAGAAGACATTTCATCAAAAGTTGGGTATCCCAAACTGCTAAAAATGCTATAAACGCTGTCAATTCTGCGCTTTCGCTCCTCAAATGGCAGATTCATCATCCACTCGTTTGCAGCCTTAGAAACGGCCAGAGCGCGCGGAGTTACGCAATCACAGTAGTCAAAATCACCATTTTTAATCTGCCAATACATGCCAAAATGTTGCATTAATCCAATCGAATCGGCAAATGTAACCTTATACGGCACTCCCGTATCCATAATCAATCCAATAAAGGCAGACTGCGGAACTACTTTTTCAATACGACTTGAAACATTCGCAAAAACGCTTGTATCCACTACATCAGACGCAAAACCAGGTCCGTCCATAGAATAAATTTTTGATACAAGATCACCTAGTTTTTGACTTGTAGCATCTAAGCGCATAGCCGCATAAGCAGCCATGTTCCCACCTTTTGAATGACCTACAACAATAATATTTGGATTATTATTTTGCAAGTCTACGGAAGATTTTGAAAAGCGGGCAAAAAGTTTGTTCGCAAAAATTTTATTAAAGAAGTTTTTATTAGAATAACGCTTGCTATATCTTTGCGCTACAGAAGTCAAATATTCAGCAGCAGATTCTTGCGCTGGCACTGGGCAGCGGAAAGCCATGTTGAAATCTTCTTTCCACCCAACAAGCGTACTGTCAGTGCCGCGAAAAGCCACAACAAGAGTATGAGGATTATCAATCCCCTCGCAATTGCTAAGATCAAAAGTAACTCCAGCAAACTGCTGCTCTAATGATTCGTCAATATTTGATTCATCAAACCTCTCAAGATACTCCCCTACGCGAATTCCCCTATACCTAGGGCTGGAAGCGACAGCAAGAAGCAGCTTCCTGCGGAATTTATCTACTTTGGGAGATCCAGAAGAAAACATTGACGAATATTCTTCTATTCTAAGCAATTCGTTAATAGATACAGTAGAAATATTCTTTGGATTATCACAATATTTTGGCACGTACGTTGGCATATTTATATAAGATAGCTCGCACAAAATCAGCGCATCCACGGCATTAAACTTGCGCTTAGCGAAGGTAGAGAAATCGTTGCGCAACAAATCAATAACATTCGACATAATTCAATAATAATACAAATAAAAAACGAGCCGAGGAAATCCTCGACTCGTTTTAGCAATTCTTCAAGAAGCGATTTTACGCTTAACTTTAAGATTTACTTTACCGATGCGTAAAGCTGAAATGCTGACTACTCGGCAGCTTCTTCTTTAGCTGCTACCTTAGTAGCTGCTTCAGCTTCCTTCACAACAGCCTTCTTTGGGCTTACTGGCTCAGTTACAAGCTCAATAATTGCCTGAGGAGCGGTATCGCCACGACGTGGAGCAATCTTCACGATGCGGGTGTAGCCGCCTTCACGCTGCTTCATCTGCTCAGCAATCTGAGTGAAAAGAACGTGAACCACGGACTTGTTGCGAATCACGCGCAACACGCGACGACGCGAATGCAAATCGCCACGCTTAGCGAATGAAATCAAACGCTCAGCAAGCGGACGAAGACGCTTTGCCTTTGGCAACGTCGTCACAATACGACCGTGCTGGAAGAGGCTGGTCGCCATGTTGGCCAGCATCAGGCGCTCATGAGCCGGGCTAGAAGCCAGACGAGGGCCTTGTTTCGGTGTAGGCATTATTACTCCTTATTGTCGCAATTGCCGAAAACTCAGGTGGGCATCAACCCGAACATCCGAATTTTACGACGATTGCAGGTGAATTCTACTCGTCTTCAGGCGAGAAGAAAGTGCCACCTTCGAGATTATTGGCGTCGAAGCCAATCGGCGAAGCCTTCAAAGACAGACCCATGGACTGCAACTTCTCTTTGACCTCATCGATGGATTTCATGCCGAAATTACGAATATCGAGCAAATCCTGCTCAGTGTGAACTACCAATTCGCCGACTGTATGAATACCCTCGCGCTTCAAGCAGTTGTAGCTGCGCTGGGTAAGATTCATTTCTTCAATCGGTATAGCCAGCTGGGAATCAGATTCCTCACGCATTGGCGCTGGACCAACTTCAACACCTTCAGCTTCAAGATTAAGCTCACGGCAAAGGCCGAAAAGCTCAACCAAGGTTGAACCTGCGGACGCAACAGCATCGCGCGGTGTAATAGCTGGCTTGGTTTCCACATCCAGGATGAGCTTATCGAAGTCCGTGCGCTGTTCCACGCGGGTAGCTTCGACCTTATAGCTCACCTTCAAAACTGGCGAGTAGATCGAATCCACAGGAATGCGGCCGATTTCGCTGTTCTCCTGCTTGTTCATCTGAGCTGGTACGTAGCCGCGACCGCGTTCAACAGTAAACTCAATTTCAAGTTCACCATCTTCAGCAAGTGTAGCAATATGCAATTCAGGGTTGGCAATAGTAACGCCAGCCGGAGGAGTAATGTCTCCAGCGGTTGCTTCACCTTTACCATTCTTGCGCAGATACATCACTACAGGCTCGTCGTACTCACTAGTGAGCACGATGCCCTTGATGTTCAGCAGAATTTCAGTGACATCTTCTTCAACACCTGGCAGAGTCGTAAACTCATGCAAAGCTCCGGAAATGCGTACCGAAGTAACGGCAGCACCTGGAATGGAGCTCAACAAGGTACGACGCAGCGAATTGCCGAGAGTGTAGCCAAAACCTGGTTCCAACGGCTCAATAGTAAAGCGAGAACGCTGGGGATTCAGTGATTCCTCGGTAAGTGTCGGACGCTGTGCGATAAGCACTTTGGTATCCTTTCAGCTTCTGGTCGGTGGTGCACTCGCCGCCCATAAGCGGGTTGGATGGATGGATTCGTAAGAGTGCTCAGACGCGGCGACGCTTTGGTGGGCGTACGCCGTTATGCGCTTGCGGGGTAACGTCGGTAATAGAACCAACTTCGAGACCCGCGGACTGGAGGGAACGGATAGCGGTTTCACGACCGGAACCTGGACCCTTAACAAACACGTCGACCTTCTTAAGGCCATGCTCCATTGCCTTACGAGCGGCAGACTCAGCGGCCATACCTGCAGCGTAAGGAGTCGACTTACGGGAACCCTTAAAGCCGACGTCACCACCGGAAGCCCAGGAAAGGACTGCACCGGATGGATCGGTGATGGAGATAATCGTGTTATTGAATGTTGATTTAATATGCGCCTGCCCAACCGGCACCGACTTGCGGTCCCGGCGACGCGGCTTGCGCGAGGCTTGCTTTGCAGCTGCCATTGACCCTCGTTTCCTAATGACGAATGAGTTGGTATGTCTAGACGATGGAAATGTATCCGTGGCCTAGAGCCGACCACCGACTACTATCGGGTGGCCTTCTTCTTCCCGGCGACAGTACGCTTCGGGCCCTTACGGGTACGAGCATTAGTCTTGGTACGCTGACCACGCACAGGAAGACCCTTGCGATGACGCTGGCCTTGATAGCAGTTGATCTGAATCTTACGACGGATGTCTGCGTCAATTTCACGACGCAAATCGCCCTCGATCTTGTAATTAGCCTCGAGATAATCACGCAAGGTGATCAGCTGTTCATCCGTAAGATCCTTGACGCGAGTGTCCGGATTCACACCGGTCGCGGCAAGCGTTTCCTTAGCGCGAGTGCGGCCAACACCAAAAATGTAGGTGAGGGCAATCTCAATGCGCTTCTCATTGGGAATATCTACTCCGGCAAGACGTGCCATTGTAATTCCTTTACTGTTACGCAGGTCGTGCACCAAGTCTTCCGCATTAATAAATTAGATGCGGCCTGGGCCTGCGCACCCAGGGTTCAGCTTCTGCTGTGACTTAGCGCCTTATTCTTTGTATTCCGCGATGGAAATCTGCTCAGCCCTGACGCTGCTTATGACGTGGGTTAATGCAGATCACCATGACGCGGCCGTGACGGCGGATCACGCGGCAGTTTTCGCAGATCCTCTTCACGCTAGGGCTGACCTTCATGGTTTTCCTTTGCTTGTACCTTTACTTATAACGGTACGTAATACGTCCACGGTTCAGATCGTATGGACTCATCTCCAGCACTACACGATCCTGCGGAAGAATGCGGATATAATTCTTACGCATTTTTCCGGAAATCGTAGCTAGAACGATGTGCTCATTCTCGAGCTGAACACGAAACATCGCGTTCGGCAGTGCTTCGACTACCTTGCCTTCGACTTCAATCACACCGTCTTTTGCCATGAGCCTCGTTCCGATCCTTGGGCATACTACTTCGCGCATCCGAAGACACGCCAATCTTCTATATTACAGTAAATGCGCCCTATGCAACACTCGGCGTGTCGCATAGGGCGCATCAACTCTTTACAAACCTGACCGTAATAAATCAGTCTATTATTGTTTTACTGCTATTAGTTTAGCGATTCGATAATGCGATTATTAATTTCTTTAATATCGCCAACACCATCAACTTCAACTAACTGGCCGCGGCTATCGTAAATATCAAGAAGCGGAGCAGTTTCTTTTTCGTATGTTTCCAAACGTTTAGCAATAACTTCTGGAGTATCGTCAGAACGACCCTGCTCTACTGCACGCTTCTGCATGCGCTCGAGCAAAACCTCACGCTCAGCTTCCAAGGCCACAACGTGATCGAGCGGAGTTGAAAGCTCTTCCAACATTAAATCCAAAGCCTGAACCTGGGAAGCGTTACGAGGATAACCGTCGAGAATCCAGCCATTCTTAGCATCATCTTGTGCAAGACGATCCTTAACAATGCTGTTTGTCAGTTCATCTGGAACCAACTCGCCCTTGTCAAGATAAACCTGCACTTGCTTGCCAAGCTCAGTCTGATTCTTTAAGTTATAGCGGAAAATATCACCAGTAGAAATTGCTGGAATATTGTAATGCTCACTTAACAAAGCAGCCTGAGTGCCCTTGCCAACGCCCTGAGGACCCATAATCAGCAATCGCATATTCATCTCCTTGATTCTTCACAAATTATTTTATTTACTTAGATACTTGTTTTTGATTTTCGTGGTTGAACAAGAAACCAGCATACTGGAACTGTTCAGTCTGAGCCTTTGCCTGACGCAAAGTATCCAAACCTACACCAGCAATAATCAGAATTGTTGTACCGCCGAATGGCAACTTTGTATTCAAGTGCAAAGCCATAATCAAAACGGTAGGAATCAAAGCGACGAAAAGCAAATAAATAGCGCCGACAGTGTTAAGCCTGTTCATAACATAGCTCAAGTAATTGCTAGTTGCGCTACCTGCGCGGATTCCAGGAATAAATCCGCCATACTCTTTCATGTTATCTGCAGTTTCATCCGTATTAAAAGTAATCTCGGTGTAGAAGAAGCAGAAGAACACAATCATAACCGTGTAGAACGCAATGTACCAAGCAGACGTGGAATTTGCCAAATTTTCTTCAATCCACTGTACCCAAGGCTTGCTCTTATCTCCGAACTGAGCAATAAGAGTAGGAACAGCAAGAATAGAAGAAGCAAAGATTGGTGGAATAACACCGCTCATATTGATCTTCAAAGGCAAATAAGTGGAAGATCCGCCGTACATCTTGCGGCCAATCATGCGACGAGTGTACTGCACAGGAATACGACGCTGCGCAAGTTCCACAAAGTCAACGAAAACAAGAATTACAAGAAGCACGCCGCCAACGATGGAGAACTTAGTCCAATCACCATTAGAACCGTTAGTGCCCCAACCAATTTCCCAAAGCTTTGGCAAGAATCCGGAGCAAATGGACATAAAGATTAAGACGGACATACCTTGGCCGATGCCCTTATCTGTAATAAGCTCTGCCATCCACATAATAAGGCCAGTGCCGCCGGTCATAATCAAAACCATTACAACCAAGCTCCAGAAGCCACCATCTGGAATAACCTGACCGCACTGATAATTAAACAAAGCGCCTGAGCGAGCAGTTACCAAAATTGTTGTTGACTGCAAAACAGCCAAACCAATAGTCAAGTAACGAGTGTACTGAGTAAGCTTTGTCTCGCCAGACTGACCTTCCTTATGCAACGCTTCGAAGCGCGGAATAACAACGCGAAGAAGCTGAATCACAATGGAAGCTGTAATGTAAGGCATTACGCCCAAAGCAAAGATAGAAAGCTGCAACAGCGAGCCGCCGGAGAACAAGTTGACCAACCCAATAAAGTTCTCTTTTGACGAAGCTAACTTAGCTGTGCAAGCACGAATTACTTTATAGTCAACACCTGGAATCGGAATAAACGAGCCGATACGGTAGATGATAATCATAGCGAAGACGAAGAGGATCTTATTCCTCAACTCCTTCGTCCTGAAGGCCTGGATTAACGTTTTCACCTGGGTCTTCCTCCCTTTTTTCGCGCACTCCTAGGCGCAACAGTGCAAAAAACAAACTCTGAGGCAATAGTGTAACTCACGGTGCATACTGAAACAGATTATTGGTGAGTTTTGTCGATAAAAATAGTCCCCCTAGACAATGCTAGAGGGACTATCTACAGCTTTATAACTGCATCAAGCTTAAAGTAGTTCTAACTACTCTTCGCTGATGGAGCCGCCTTGAGCCTCAACCTTTGCCTTAGCAGAAGCAGAAGCCTTCATACCCTTCAAGTTCAAAGCAACAGTCAATTCACCATCGCCCAAAACCTTAACTGGGTAACCATCACGCACGGCGCCCTTTGCAATAAGGTCAGCTACAGTAACATCGCCACCCTTTGGGAAGAGTTCAGCGAGAGCTGCAACGTTAACGACCTGGAACTCCTTCTTGAAAGGACTCTTGAATCCACGCAACTTAGGCAAGCGCATGTAAAGTGGAAGCTGGCCACCTTCGAAGCCAGGACGAACCTGATAACGCTTCTTTGTGCCCTTGTCACCACGACCCGAGGTCTTACCCTTGGAGCCTTCACCACGGCCTACGCGGATGCGATCCTTCTTAGCTCCTGGAGCTGGACGCAATGTGTGCATATGCAGCATTGGTTCTTCGTTAGCCATAATCAGTCGACCTCCTCGACGCTCACCAGGTGGCGCACGGCCATGACCAAGCCACGATTGACGGGGGTGTCTTCGCGAACTACGCTGTGACCAATCTTATGAAGGCCGAGCGTATGAACATTCGCGCGCTGGCGCTCAGTGGTGTGAACCAAACCGTGCACCAGAGTGATCTTCAAATTAGACATCACTCACCATCCTTTGCTTCAGCTGCCTTGGCGGCCTGAGCTTCTTCGCGAGCCTTGCGAGCTTCGGCAATGCCGGCAGCACGCTCACGGAGCAAAGCATCAGGAGCAACTTCCTCAAGAGAAAGACCACGACGAGCAGAAATCTCTTCTGGCTCTTCGAGCTTCTTCAAAGCGTCCACAGTAGCGCGCACCACGTTTACAGCGGTCGCAGAACCCATGGACTTGGTGAGGATATCTGTAATGCCAGCGCACTCCATAACAGCACGCACAGCACCACCAGCGATTACACCAGTACCTGGAGCAGCTGGACGAAGCAACACGGTACCAGCAGCATCGTGACCGAGCACTGGATGAGTGACGGTACCACGAATACGTGGAACAGTGAACATATGCTTCTTAGCGTCAAGCTGACCCTTAGCGATAGCTGCTGGAACTTCACGAGACTTGCCGTAACCAACACCAACAGTGCCCTTACCGTCGCCAACAACAACAAGTGCTGCAAAGCTGAAGGTACGACCACCCTTGTGGGTCTTGGAAACACGGTTAATAGTAACTACGCGATCCAGAAGCTCTTCGCCGCGGTTTTCTTCACGACGATTACGACGCTCGCCGCGCTTACCCTCGCCCTTATTGCGGCGAGAACGACGATCATCGTTGCGTTCCTCAGCGGATGCCTGAGTGTTCTGAGTTTCTTCAGCCACTTGGGTTTCCTTTTCGTTGTCGCTCACAGTGCTAGACCTCCCTGACGGGCGCCTTCAGCTACTGCTGCGACGCGACCATGATATTTGTTACCGCCACGGTCGAAGACTACAGCGGTGATGCCCGCTTCCTTCGCCTTAGCCGCTACTAATTCGCCAACCTTGGTTGCAGCTTCAGTCTTCGTGCCGGTGAAACCAGCGAAGTCAGCTGTCAAAGTGGAAGCGCTTACCAAAGTAATGCCCTTGGTATCGTCCACAATCTGAGCAACCATGTGACGGTTAGAACGAGAAACAACTAAACGAGGACGTTCAGATGTACCAGCAATATGCTTACGAAGACGGGCGTGACGACGCAAACGTGCGACTTTGGTACCCTTACCGAAAATCTTAACGCTCATATCACTTACCAGCCTTTCCAGCCTTGCGCAGGATACGTTCATCGGTGTACTTAATACCCTTACCCTTGTAAGGTTCTGGAGCACGAAGCTTGCGGATGTTAGCAGCAACCTGGCCAACAGTCTGCTTATCGGTGCCCTTAACGATTACCTGGTTAGGATTTGGCAACTCGAACTCAATACCTGCCGGTGGTTGAACGGTAATAGTGTGAGAATAACCGAGCGAGAACTCAATGCCCTTGCCCTTCATTACTGCACGATAACCGGTACCGACAATATCCAAAGTCTTGGTGTAGCCTTCATGCACACCCTTAACCATGGAAGCAACAATCGCGCGAGCCAAGCCGTGCTTTGCACGAGTTGGACGCAAATCGTCAACTGGAGTCAAAACAATCTGATTCTCAGCAACTTCCGCGGTAATGCCCTCTGGAATTACATAGGAGTCAGAACCCTTAGCGCCCTTGACGCTGAAGGACTGACCTTCAATCTTTACTTCCACGCCTTGAGGAATGTCGACGGGGAGCTTACCAATATGCGATGCCATCTTCAGCTCTCCTTTCTCACCATACGTAGGCGACAATTTCGCCGCCAATGCCTCGGTCGAGGCATTCCTTCTGAGTCAACAATCCCGAGCTGGTCGAGATAATAGCGATACCGAGACCACCAAGAGGCATTGGCAAAGCATCAGACTTAGCGTAACGACGCAAGCCTGGCTTAGAAATGCGCTTGATGCCCTGGATAGAACGCTGGCCATTGGAGCCATACTTCAACGTAATTTCCAACGTCTGTCCAACCTTAGCTTCCTTAGCAGCGAAGTCCTTAATGTAGCCTTCGTGCTTAAGAATCTCGGCGATATTCGCCTTGAACTTGGAGTACGGCATTTCCACGGTATCGTGCTTTGCCGCGCTCGCGTTACGCAGACGTGTCAACATGTCTGCGATTGGATCTGTCATTGTCATGTGGGCTAACGCCCTTTCTCGCCGTGGTTTCCACCGCCTCTATATAAGACCTTTGTCTTTAGGCAGTGGACCTTCAGCGTCGATATTTACCAACTGGACTTCGTAACACCCGGCAACTCACCGCGATGAGCCTTCTCACGAAGGCAGATGCGGCACAGACCGAACTTGCGATACACGGAGTGAGGACGACCACAAACCTGGCAACGCGTATAAGCGCGTACCTTGAACTTCGGCTTAGCGGCCGCCTTGTTTTTCAGAGCGGTTTTTGCCATTTCAGTTCTCCTTGAATGGGAAACCGAGGTGCTTAAGCAAAGACTTGGCCTCCACATCGTCCTTGGTGGTAGTCACCACGGTGATGTCCATACCACGCTGATGATCAATCGAGTCAGGATCAATCTCATGGAACATAGACTGTTCCGTAAGACCGAAGTTGTAATTACCCTGACCGTCAAACTGGTTGCCGTTAATACCACGGAAATCGCGGATACGAGGCAAAGCCAGAGTAAGCAAACGATCCAAGAATTCCCACATACGATCGCCACGAAGGGTTACGTAAGCACCGATAGCCTGGCCTTCGCGCAGATGGAACTGAGCGACAGACTTCTTTGCCTTAGTGACCTTTGGCTTCTGGCCGGTGATCAAAGTGAGATCCTTAATCGCACCTTCGATGAGCTTGGAATCACGTGCTGCAGCGCCGACGCCCATAGAGACGACAACCTTCTGTACACGGGCCACCTGCATAGGATTGGTGTGGCCAAATTCCTTCTCCAAGGCTGGAACGATTTCATCCTTGTATTGTTGCTTTAAGCGCGGAGTTGCCGGCAACTCAACTGTAGTATCGGTCATGCCAGCTCCTTTCCGGACTTCTTGGCGACACGCACGCGCACGGTCTTAACCTTGCCGTCACGAGCCTCTTGCTTAACAATCACGCCAACGCGAGTAGGCTGCTTGGTTTCTGGATCAATAACCATCACGTTAGAGCGATGGATTGGAGCCTCAACCGAAACAATGCCCGACTGCTGACCCTGCTGGGTGGCGCGAACGTGCTTCTTAACGACCTGAACGCCTTCTACGACTAAACGGTCGTCGGCAAGTACGCGAAGTACTTTGCCTTCCTTACCGCGATCCTTACCGCGGATAACCTTCACCTGGTCGCCGGACTTAATCTTGGCTACCATATCAGATCACCTCCGGGGCAAGGGACACAATCTTCATGAAGTGCTGATCACGCAATTCACGACCGACTGGTCCGAAGATACGAGTGCCTTTTGGTTCACGGCCAGAGCCGAGAATGACGGCGGCGTTCTCATCGAACTTAATATAGGAACCATCGACACGGCGATGTTCCTTGACAGTACGGACGACGACAGCCTTAACTACGTCGCCTTTCTTGACCGACCCGCCAGGGATCGCGTCCTTGACGGAGGCGACGATGATGTCGCCGATGCCGGCATAGCGTCGCTTCGATCCACCGAGCACGCGGATGGCAAGTAATTCCTTAGCACCCGTGTTGTCGGCGACATGAAGCCGCGTTTCCTGCTGAATCATTGATTCTCCTTAGCCGAGCTGGTTCTCCCCACTCACCTGTGCCTGCCCAAAGAACAGACACAGGTGAAGCGCGGAGCCTTGCCGAACTTGTTTACTTGGCGCGCTCGATAATCGAGTCGAGACGCCAACGCTTGGTCTTGCTCAGGGGCCGAGTTTCCATAATACTCACGAGGTCGCCAATATGTGCCTCGTTGTGTTCATCATGGGCTTTGACCTTGCGGGTGGAGCGAACGACTTTACCGTAAAGCGGGTGTGTCGAACGCTGCTCCAGCTCAACGGCAATCGTCTTGTCCATGGCCTCGGACACGACGTAGCCGCGACGAACCTTGCGGAAGTTGCGCTCTTGGTTCTCAGCCATGCTTACTTCTCCTTGACCTCAGTGGCGCCAGGCTCTTGGCTGATGCCGAGTTCACGCTCACGCAGGACAGTATACATCCTGGCTATGTCGTGCTTGACCGCCTTGAGGCGAGCGCTGTTTTCAAGTTGACCAGTTGCTGCCTGGAAGCGCAAGTTAAAAAGCTCTTCCTTGGACTTCTTCAAGAAGCCTTCAATTTCAGCATTGGTCTTCTCGTTCAAATTCTTGATGGTGTAGTCTGCAGTTCCGACTGGCATCAGATGTCACCGCCTTCACGCGCAATAACGCGGCATTTCATTGGGAGCTTATCGATAGCGCGGCGCAAAGCCTCGCGAGCGATGTCCTCAGAAACACCACCGATCTCGAACATTACGCGTCCTGGGTGGATGTTGGCAATCCAGAATTCTGGAGCACCCTTACCGGAACCCATTCGCGCACCAAGCGGGTGCTTGGTTAATGGACGATCTGGGAAGATCGTAATCCACACACGACCGCCACGCTTAATGTAGCGGGTCATTGCGATACGAGCTGCCTCGATCTGTCGGTTAGTGATGTAGGCCGGAGCCAGCGCCTGAATACCGAAATCGCCGAAAGCAATCTCGGTGCCACCCTTAGACATGCCGCTACGGGTAGGACGGTGCTGCTTACGATATTTAGTCCTCTTTGGGATAAGCATCTGCTCACTCCTTCGTTTCCGTTGCGGCAGGAGCTTCAGCAGCTGCAGCTTCAGCTGGCTTTTCAGCCTGTGCTTCAGCAGCCTTCTGCTGGTTAGCAGGACGTGCGCCACGACGTGGACGACGATCGCCACGACGGCCTTCACGCTTACCCTGCTGAGCCTGCTGCTCTTCAAACTCACGCTCGGTCATATCACCCTTGTAAATCCAGACCTTAACGCCAATACGGCCGTAAGTGGTCTTAGCTTCAAAGAAGCCATAATCAATAAGGGCACGAAGGGTCTGCAGTGGAACGCGACCCTCACGATAGAACTCAGAACGGCTCATTTCGGCGCCACCAAGACGACCGGAGAGCTTAATACGAATACCCTTGGCACCAGCGCGCATTGCGTCCTGCTGTGCCTTACGCATAGCACGACGGAATGTAACGCGGTTTGTCAACTGTTCCGCAATTCCCTGAGCAACCAACTGAGCGTCAAGTGCAGCATTCTTCACCTCAAAGATGTTGAGCTGTACTTGCTTGCCTGTGAGCTTCTCAAGCTTTGCACGAACGCGCTCAGCTTCAGCACCACGACGGCCGATAATAATACCTGGACGAGCGGTGTGAATATCAACACGAACGCGATCACGAGTGCGCTCGATGACGATACGAGATACGCCAGCACGCTCGAGGTCATGGCTCATTTCCTTGCGAATCTTGTCATCCTCAAGGACGAAGTCACGATAACGCTCGCCAGCCTTGTTGGAGTCGGAGAACCACTTAGAACGATGATTCTCGGTGATGCCCAGGCGA
The DNA here is from genome assembly GCF_000263635.1 of Gardnerella greenwoodii 00703Dmash. Taxonomy (GTDB): domain Bacteria; phylum Actinomycetota; class Actinomycetes; order Actinomycetales; family Bifidobacteriaceae; genus Bifidobacterium; species Bifidobacterium greenwoodii. The sequence goes on along the minus strand of NZ_ADEV01000004.1, from coordinate 323,393 downwards.
TAGCCGAAAGGATTTATCTTCTGACCCATCTTTAGCGGGCTCCTTCCTTAAGCGAGACGATAACGGTGATATGGCTTGTGCGCTTGTTAATGCGCGCAGCGCGACCCTGTGCACGAGCGCGGAAACGCTTAAGCGTTACACCCTCATCCACGTAGGTTTCCTTGATGACCAAGTCCTGCTCACGGAATGGTTCACCGGCTTTTTCAGCCTTAACGCGAGCGTTAGCGATCGCGCTTTCAAGAACCTTGCGCACCGGCAAAGATGCGTCCTGAGGAGCAAACTTCAAAATGGTAATAGCTTCGCTTGCACGCTTGCCTCGGATGAGGTCGACCATGCGGCGAGCCTTGCGCGGCGTCACGCGGACGTGACGAGCGATTGCTTTAGCTTCCATGTGTCCTAACTCTCCTTTAGCGGCGTGCCTTTTTGTCGTCCTTCACATGACCCTTGAAGGTCTTGGTTGGGGCGAACTCACCGAGCTTATGACCAACCATGGCTTCGGTAACGAATACCGGCACATGCTTGCGGCCATCGTGTACGGCAAAGGTGTGTCCAATGAAATCAGGAGTGATCATCGAACGACGCGACCACGTCTTAATGACGTTATGCGTGCCCTTGTCGTTTTGCTCGTCGACTTTCTTCTGCAAGTGGGCGTCGACGAAAGGGCCCTTCTTGATGCTACGAGTCATCTATTCGACACTCCCTTACTTGCGGTTCTTACCATTCGGGCGACGACGAACAATCATCTTGTTCGAAGCCTTCTTTGGACGACGTGTACGAACCTCGCCCTTGCCCCATGGAGAAACTGGCGGCTTGCCACCACGGGTACGACCACCATGTGGGTGGTCCACAGGGTTCATGGATTCGCCTCGAGTGATTGGCCTACGACCAAGCCAACGAGCGCGACCAGCCTTACCAAGTTCAATGTTGGCGTGATCAGAATTACCAACTTCGCCAATCGTAGCGCGGCAACGAGCGTCAACGTTACGAATTTCGCCAGATGGCATACGCAACTGAGCGTAAGCGCCATCCTTAGCGACGAGCTGAACAGCAGCACCAGCGGAGCGAGCAATCTTTGCGCCACCAAGTGGACGAAGCTCGATTGCGTGAACCACGGTACCGGTTGGGATATTCTTCAGAGGCAGGTTGTTGCCTGGCTTAATATCAGCCTGAGCACCAGTCTCAATAACGTCACCCTGGGCAATGCCTTCAGGAGCGATAATGTAGCGCTTCTCACCATCTGCGTAGTGCAGCAATGCGATGCGAGCGGAACGGTTAGGGTCATACTCAATATGAGCGACCTTTGCTGGCACGCCATCCTTGTCCCAACGCTTGAAGTCGATGAGACGATACTGACGCTTGTGACCGCCGCCGCGATGGCGAGAAGTCATGCGGCCGTAAGAGTTACGACCACCAGTCTTGCTGAGTTTGCGTACCAACGATTTTTCAGGCGTAGAACGCGTGATCTCGGCAAAATCCGAAACCGAAGCGTTACGACGGCCTGCAGTCGTCGGCTTATAAACGCGGATAGCCATAATATAGTATTCCTTTACTTTTCTCGGCTAGCCTTCAGTTACCAAAGATGTCAATCGTTTGACCTTCAGCCACGGTGACAATAGCGCGCTTCTGGTTCACACGACGGCCGAAACCGGTGCGAGAGCGCTTTAACTTGCCAGCGCGGTTCAAAGTGTTAACGTTTGTCACCTTGACCTTGAAGATTTCTTCGATAGCCTGCTTGATCTGAACCTTGTTAGCATCTGGAGCCACTACGAAAGTGTACTGACCACGATCAGAAGCTGCATAACTTTTTTCAGAAACAACTGGCTTAAGAATTACGTCATGTGCTGGGTTATGGACTGCGACCATTTAAATCAGGCCTCCTTAACGACAGGCTCGGTCTTAGCAGCAACGAAGGCTTCGAAGCCTTCCTTGGAGAAGACGACGTACTGAGCTGTAACAACATCGTAAGTGTTGAGCTGATCAGCGAAGATCACGTGAACAGTTGGAATGTTGCGTACAGACATCCACTCATTGATGTTCTCACGAGAAAGAACAACAGTAGTGAACTGGTTATTGGTCACAGGGGTAAGTGCTGCAACTGCCTGCTTGGTGGATGGAACATCCTTAATACCAAAGTCAACTACAGCAATACGTCCAGCATTTGCACGATCCGAAAGAACATAACGAAGAGCAGCTGCCTTCATCTTCTTCGGGGTGCGCTGATCGTACTTACGAGGAACTGGACCGTGGACAACGCCACCATGTACCCACTGTGGAGCACGAATGGAACCCTGGCGAGCACGACCGGTGCCCTTCTGCTTCCATGGCTTCTTACCGCCGCCGGAAACATTAGCACGATTCTTCACAGCATGGGTGCCCTGACGAGCAGCAGCAAGCTGAGCGATTACGACCTGATGAACCAGTGGGCCGTGAGCCAAAACGTCTTCGTTGGAGATGCCGAAAATTTCAGCAGGAGCTTCAACGGTTCCGCTTGCCTTGCCCTTAGTATCAGTGACGTTCAGAGTTACGTTTGCCATAATTATCAGGCTCCCTTCACTGCCGAACGGACGAGAACGATTGCGCCCTTAGGACCTGGAACAGCGCCCTTAATAGCGAGAATGCCGTTCTCGACATCCGAAGAAACGATGGTGAGGTTAAGCGCGGTGGAAGTCACATGACCCATGCGACCAGCCATACGCTTGCCCTTCAAAATGCGGCTTGGAGTTGCGCAAGCGCCCACAGAACCTGGGCGACGTTCGTTCTTGTGCGAGCCGTGAGTACGACGATAGGACTTGAAGCCCCAACGCTTAATAGTGCCAGCAAAGCCCTTACCCTTGGTAGTGCCAGTGACATCTACTTCAGAACCCTCAGCGAACAATTCAGCGGTCAATTCCTGACCTGGCTGATAATCTGCTGCGTTCTCCGTGCGCACCTCAGCGAGGTGACGACGAGGAGTTACACCAGCCTTTGCAAAATGACCAGCCAATGGCTTGGTCACCTTGGTAGGATCAATCTGGCCATAACCGAGCTGTACTGCGCAATAACCGTCAGACTCTACAGTCTTTACAGCGGTAACTACGTTAGTAGCAACTTCAACCAGAGTTACGGGGACGAAGAAGCCGTTTTCATCCCAAACCTGCGACATACCCAGCTTGCGGCCGAGCAATGCAGTGCGATTCTTATTCTGCGACATTTTCTCCCCCTTCCTACAGCTTGATCTCGATGTTTACATCCGCAGGCAGGTCAATGTGCATCAAAGAATCCACAGCCTTTGGCGTTGGATCTACGATGTCAATGAGGCGCTTATGAGTGCGCATCTCGAAATGCTCGCGAGAATCCTTGTATTTATGAGGAGAACGGATAACAACAAACACGTTCTTCTCGGTCGGCAGAGGAACCGGACCCACCACTGTGGCGCCCGCGTTCGTCACCGTCTCGACGATTTTCTTCGCCGATTGGTCGATGACCTCATGGTCATAGGACTTAAGCCTGATGCGGATTTTCTGTCCCGCCATTGCCGTCCGCCCTTTCTAGCGATTCGTTTACTGTTTACCAACCTGAATTCAAGGGCACCGGCGAGAATAAGCCCCTAGGGCAATTCCACATCAGTGCGCGGCATCAAAAACCTATTCATACAAAAAAATTCGATTCAAAGTTTTTGCTTCCGCGCTCGCTTTTTTTAATTACAATATGCGAGCCTTAAAACAGGCAACTAAGTAATTAAACCATCAACCTTCGATTATTAAAAACCGGGCGTGTCGGCTATTTTCCAACAAAAAATGGCAGAAACTACAATTAGTTTAGCTTCTGCCATTATTAACTAAATACGCAAATAATTACGCGGCTTCACGCTCCAAGCGCATGCGATGGCCTTCTTCTTGAGAAACACCATAATATGCAGCAATAGCAATATCCTTCATATCCTCAATTTGCGGAATACGAGGATTTGCAGGAGCGCACTGATCTTCGTAAGCACGCATGCCAATATTGTCAAGTATCGACCAGTAGTACTCTTCGTCTACGCCACAAGCCTTAAACGAAGCGTCCATTCCAAGCTTTTCATTTCGATACTCTTCAACAGCGCGAGCAAGATTTTCCACGCCTTCTTCAGGAGTCTTACCAGGATCTACACCAAGATTCTTAGCAATCTCCTGATACCTTTCAAGCGCAATGTAATGATTGTACTTTGGCCAGCTAGTTGGTTCTTGCGGAATCTGACCGTTGTAGCGAATAACATAAGGCAGCAAAATTGCGTTCGTATGTCCGTGTACAACATGGCACAAAGCACCAATAGTATGAGCCATAGCGTGGCACATACCTAAGAATGCGGAACCAAATGCCATTCCGGCCATAGTAGCTGCATTGTGCATTTTTTCTTGCGCCTCAACCTTGCGCTGAGAATCTTCACAATTCACAGAATCGTTGAGATTTTCCCAAATAAGTTTCGAAGCATGCAATGCCATAGCGTCCGTGAAATCATTCGCGTAAACAGACACGTAAGCTTCCATAGCGTGAGTTAAGGCATCAAAACCAGAATCGCACGCCAAACGACGAGGCTGCGTACGAGCTAACACAGGATCTACGATTGCAACAGTTGGAGTCAGAGCGTAATCCGTAATAGGATACTTGTATCCGGTCTTGTGATCTGTAATAACAGCGTAAGGCGTAACTTCAGATCCAGTTCCGGAAGAAGTTGGTATGCAAACAAGCTTAGCTTTGCCACCAAGAGGCGGAATCTTAAATGCGCGCTTACGAATATCGAAGAACTTTTCGCGCAAATCAGCGAAAGAAATCTCCGGATGCTCGTACATAAGCCACATAATCTTAGAAGCATCCATTGGAGAACCGCCACCAACAGCAATAATTGTGTCTGGCTGGAATTCGTCACGCATCATTGCGGCTCCGCGCTCAACCGTTTCAACGCTTGGCTCAGGCTCAACGTAATCAATAATGCGGAAAGTAACGCGATTATCTCGAGCACGAAGCTGGTCAATAATCTTATCTACTACGCCAAGCTGCTCCATAACTTTATCGCACACAATAACTGCGCGCTCAACGCCGTACATATCCCTCAAATAACGAATAGCATTCGGCTCAAAATAAGTTTTAGCCGGAATCTTAAACCATTGCATATTATTATTCCTTCGTGCAATACGCTTAATATTAAGAAGATTTATAGCTTGTACGTTGCCAGAAACGGAATTTCCACCATAAGATCCGCATCCAAGAGTAAGCGAAGGAGCAATCGCATTGTAAATATCTCCAACGCCACCAAGAGATCCAGGAGAATTCCAAACAATTCTGCAAGCATGCATACGAACGCCATATTCGCGCACAAGATCTTGATTATTTGTGTGAATTACAGCAGTGTGACCAGCTCCATGCACAAGCATCTGCTCGCACATCTTGAAGCCTTGTTCCTTATTTTCTGCGCGAAGCATTGCGTGAACAGGAGCAAGCTTTTCCATAGTAAGCGGCTCCATCTCACCAACTTCTTTGCACTCTGCAACCAAAATCACAGCATCTTCTGGAATTTCAAATCCAGCTTCGTGAGCAATGTATTGAGGAGATTTTCCTGGAACAGTGGAGTTAAGTTTTGGAGTATTTCCAGAATATGCAGTACAGCCAAACATATATTGTTCGAGCTTAGCTTTTTCGTCAGCATTAACAAAATACGCTTTTCTGCGCTTTAATTCGCGAAGTAACGGCTCGTATACGTCCTTATTTGCAATAATTGCCTGCTCGGTTGCGCAAATCATTCCGTAATCGAAGTGCTTTGAAAGAATTAAATCGTTTGCAGCACGCGAAATATCAACATCGCTGTCAACATACGCAGGAGCATTTCCAGCGCCAACGCCAAGAGCTGGCTTTCCCGAAGAATAGGCAGCCTTTACCATTCCAGGACCGCCTGTTGCAAGAATGGTTGCAATCTTCGGATGCTTCATTAAAGCGCCGGTTGCAGCAATAGAAGGATGCTCAATCCACTGAATGCAATCTTTTGGCGCTCCAGCCGCAACAGCAGCATCGCGAACAATTCGAGCTGCTTCAGAAGAGCACTTTTGTGCGAAAGGATGGAATCCAAAAATAATTGGGCAGCGAGTTTTTAGCGCAATAAGCGACTTAAAAATTGCTGTTGAAGTTGGGTTTGTAACTGGAGTTACGCCTGCAACAATACCAACCGGCTCAGCGATTTCGTCAATTCCAAGTACATCGTCTTCGCGAATAATGCCAACTGTTTTCTGCCCAGCCAAGTAATGCGTAATATGTTCGCATGCAAAAATGTTTTTCGTTGCTTTATCTTCAACAAGACCGCGCCCAGTTTCATCAACAGCCATTTTTGCAAGAACCAAATGCTTATTTAGTGCTGCAACAGATGCTTTAGCTACAATATGATCAATTTGTTGCTGATTAAGCTTTTCAAATTCATCTAAAGCATGCGACGCTTTTTCAACAAGTTGATCAACCTCTTGCTGTGCTGCTAATTCAACATCATCGACGGTTTTAGACTCTGTTTCGGCCTTATTCTGTGCCTCAACCATGAGTAGTCCTCCTTGATCTTTACCAACGGCATTAATAACGGCATTAATAACGACGTTAATAGCAAATATTTTTTGCCTGTTGTTACTCACAGTAAGTAAATATGTGATACAAGTCACAATTTAGCCTTTTTACTGTACTTTTGCATCTTTGCAGCGAGTTGCGCTATTTATGATTGAGCACGGTAGAGTTATGTTCGTTTTTTGAGTACTTTTGCTTACTTTTACGTTCGTTTTATTTTGCTACATAGATTTTAAGATTTAGATTTTGATATACAAAAATGGCTCCAAGCAAAAGCCTGAAGCCATTTTGTAAAATATATATTCTGCGAAACTTAACGCTTCGAGAACTGAGGTGCACGACGTGCCTTGTGCAAACCAGCCTTCTTGCGTTCCACAACGCGAGCGTCGCGGGTCAAGAAGCCAGCCTTCTTCAAAGCAATACGGTTTGCATCGCGATCGATGGAATTCAATGCACGAGCAACACCCAAGCGAATAGCGCCAGCCTGGCCGGTGGTGCCGCCGCCGTCAACGAGGACTACGACGTCGAACTTGCCTTCAAGCTTGAGCAACACGATTGGTGAATTCACTTCGCGCTGCAATAAGCGAGATGGGAAGTACTCTTCCAAAGTGCGACCATTGATGGTCCACTTACCAGAGCCTGGAACCAAACGTACACGAGCTACAGCTTCCTTACGACGACCAGTGCCGTAGCCTGGCTCGATTGCGGAAGTGCCGGTGCCTGCACCAGCGTTAGTTTCAGTAGTGTAGCTAGTCAGTTCTTCTTCGTTTTCAAGAACCGCGGAGTTGTTATTTTCTGCCATATCTATTCTCCTTGATCTCACTTAGCCTGCTGAGAGACCTGAGCGATCTCGAAGACCTGTGGCTTCTGCGAAGTGTGCGGATGCTCAGCGCCAGTGAACACACGAAGGCGGTCAAGCTGCACCTTAGCAAGACGATTCTTTGGAAGCATGCCCTTGACAGCAGCCATGATAATACGCTTTGGATCCTTCTCCAAAAGCTCTGCATAGCTATCACGACGAAGGCCGCCTGGACGACCAGAGTGGGAATACAGTTCCTTGCTCAACTTATTGCCGGTCAAAGCAATCTTTTCAGCGTTAATAATAATAACGTGATTGCCAGAATCAGCATGAGGAGCAAACGTTGGCTTATTCTTACCACGCAGCAAGATTGCTACCTGAGAGGCCAAACGACCAAGTACCACGTCAGTGGCATCGATGATGTACCAGTCATGAGTCAAATCTGCTGGTTTCGGTGTGAAAGTCTTCACAATCGTACCTTTTCTCTATTGTGTTTCGAGCGTTGCATTTTCTTGGTTTATAGAAAATACGTTACTCATAATCCGTGGGCTCCCTGAAAGTCCTCGATGGCGAGTGGGAAAAGCGCTTTGAAGGACCCCTTAGGGAAACACAACAATCTGCAAGTATATCGCCAAGTGACGACTACTTGCAAGTGTCTATTTTATATAAGGCTGAGACGAATACAAAACAAATTGCTAAACAAATTGCTAAACAAAATAAATCACAAGATGTTATGCATTCATAATCGCAGCAAGCGAGCGCACACGAGGCAAATCAAACATAGTATCCAAAGACACCGGATTGCCGTCACCATCAGCTAACGGAATACGCCAATTCGGGTACTCATCATTAGTTCCAGGCTGATTTTGCGCACGATACTCACCAACTGCATCAACCAAAGAAGCAGCAAGCAAACGTGAAGGAGCATCCTTCAAAGCACGATACAACGCCTCAATAATCTCCTGAGTATGAGCATCCTCATCCTCAAGCAACTGAGCATCCAAATAACCGCCCTTTACCAGCATGCGCATCATGGCACGATGCTCTGCAACAGCTCCAGCGCGGAATTCTTCAACAGAACCAGTAAGCAAGTGCAAACGCTCGCGAATATTAACCTGCTCATAGCGCAAATAACCAGCAGCAGGAGGTAAATCGTGAGTATTTACAGAAGCAAGTGTCATTTCGCGCCACTTGTCTGGAGTACGGAATTCACCATCTTGCACTTCGAACCATTCAACCGTGCAACCAAGCACAGCCTTCTTGCGCAGCACTTCCAAAGCATTTGCAGGCAAAACACCCAAATCTTCACCAACAACTACACCGTGAGCGCGAGCGGCTTCGATTGCCAAAATGCCAAGCATAATGTCGGCATCGTAGTAAACGTAAGCACCGCCACTTGGAGCTGAACCTTCTGGAATCCACCACAAGCGGAAAAGTCCAAGAATGTGATCAATTCGCACAGCACCAGCTGAAGCAAACATGCCATGAACCATATCTCGGTATGTTTTAAAACCAGTGCGCTCAAGCTCAAACGGATGCAGTGGAGGCTGAGACCAATCCTGGCCTTGCTGATTGAAGTAATCAGGAGGCGCGCCAACAGTAGCTCCGTTAGCAAATCGCTCTGGATTCCACCAAACTTCAGATCCTGCAGGATGCACGCCAACAGCCATATCTGACATAATGCCGATTTTCATACCAGCTTTACGTGCAGCAACTTGAGCATCATGCAATTGCGTAAAAGCAACCCATTCAAGCCAACGATAAAACTCAAGGGTATCCGGGAAGCGATTAGCTAATTCGCGCACTTGGTCAGAATCCTTATTAAGAGTCTTCTCCCAGCAATCGTCACCCTTTGGAGCACCCCACTTGTCGTAGCACAAGCACCATGTGGCGTAGGATTCAAGACGCTCGCCCATCTCCTGCTTAAACTCGTCAAAAACGCGAGCGCGATTTTCTGGCATGCCAGCCTTGAAAATCAGCCACAATGCGCGCATTTTTACACGCCACATAGAATCTCTATCAATGATTTGAGCATCGTTGTTAAGAGGCTCTACCTGGGCATGTAATTTTTCGACTTCTTTTCGAGTTTTATCGTTTAACGTTTCATACTCAGGAATACTTTCTGGGCGAATATACGTTACGTTTACCATTCCTCGAGCAACCGGCAAGTACGGAGATGGCGTAAGCGGAGTTACAGGCTCACCTGCATGCATTGGGTTGATTAGCACAAAGTCGGCGCCAGTTTTTTTCTTAGCTTCAGCAAGAAGAGTTGCTAAATCTGCAAAATCGCCAACACCCCAAGACTTTGAAGAACGGATTGAATAAAGCTGAGCCATCCATCCCCAAAGCTGCTCGCCGTTTGCTTCAAGAGAATCAAGTGTAGTAATGCTTTCTGGAGCACTAATAAGTGTTGCTTCTTCTTGACGCTCACCAACAGTTACTCGCAAAGTGTGGTAGCCCATTGGCAAATCTTCAGGAATTTTAATTAAAGATGTAGCTACAAACTTGCCATTTACAGGGTATGCAGTGGTGTTATCGTTAGGTACGATTTCTAATTCACCCTCATACTGTTCGCCATTTTCCAACGTAATAGTTGCCACTGGATACTCGAGAATTCCAGTATTCACAGTTACTTCATCGCACTTTCCAACCGTATGCAAAACTGTTGGAGCAACAATACGCCCGTGACGGTAAGCCAAAACATCTTGTATAGATTTTTCTATTGCAGCATCGCTAGAAGCATCTACACCTAATGCGGCTAAAACAGACACCAATACATTATCTTGAATTTCATGTTCTTTATTGTCGGAACCAACGTAACGCACACCTACGCCCATTAATTCTGCTAGGCGATGCAGTGGCGACGCTTCTGTCACTTCTTCTGTTTTATTATTCATGTGTTCCATTATTCGCGAGAGCAACGACCGCGCGCCGCCAAAGCTACATCTTCCGACTTGTCGTTGCACAAAGTTTGCAAAACATTCTGCGGAACTCCAGGATTTAGCGCAACTGCTCTACGCACCATAGTTGCCAATACGCCTGGAGCGTTTTCTTCTATACTTACTCCAAGAGATGCAAGATATTGCAAGGTTTTCGCGCTTACACCATCTACTTGTGCACCTTCTAAACGCATTTTCCAAGATGCTTTTGGATTACACAATGCGGCATCGCGAACTTTAGGACAAGAATCTTTTGTAAGTCTTCCAACTAACCAATTTTTAGCATCGTGATTTTCAGCAACAGCTAAACGCACATCGTCGGATGCGTCTTCTGAAAGTTTCACTAATATATTCGGGAATGGCATTGAAGTAGCTAAGTAGATTCTGTCTTCTTCTGGAGTATTTGCGTTCCCAGCAACAGCTTCTAGTAAAGAAGTGGCTCTAGAAAACGCGGCTTGATCAGACCTATCTGGCAACTTACGTCTAGCAAATTCGTGAAGTTCTGCAGAATCCTCACTATGGCGCAAATGCTCATATACTGCGGTTAAAGGCTCATATTCTGCATCATTATTTGGCTGCTCTTGATTATTCGTACTCATAAAATCACCTTTAACGCTTTATGTCGATTAGCTTATTATTTAGAGTACCATCTGCTTTCGGCACAACACTTCAGGAACAACACTTCCAGAAAAAGCATTTTTAACTAGCAAAAGAAATTCTTCCGATTTATAAGTTGGTACGGAAATATTTAGAGTAATATCAGCTCCATAATTTTCGCTGTCAATTGCGCCTTCTACTTGATTGACTATATGCTGCAACATGCGCAATTGCTGGTATTTAAGATTGCAAGCAAAGCTAACGCAAGAAACAATATCTACGATTTTTGCTGCTGCAACCGCCATACTTGCAGACTTAGCATAAGCTCGCGTTAATCCGCCCGAGCCAAGTAAAATACCGCCAAAGTAGCGCGTTACTGTTACTACACAATCTGTTAAATTTGCTGAGCGTAAAACATCAAGTATTGGTTTTCCAGCTGTTCCGGCAGGCTCGCCGTCATCGCTCATTCGCTCGCATAATTGCGCTCCATGCATTCCGCATATAGCAGCATACGCAACGTGACGCGCTTTAGGATTCGCAACTTTAACCGACTGCACAAAATCCACAGCTTCATCAAGAGTTGTTACATGACAAATATTGCCAATAAATTCTGACTTTTTCTCAACAAACGCATCATGCGCCGGATTAGAAGAATTTTCTTGCACTGTGTGCAAAACAGTATGCAAATCAGTATGCAAATCAGTATGCAAATCTGGCACTATATACTAGGCCTTTTCGTAGCGAAGCAAACGATCAATAATCTCAGTAACATCTTCCATTGCTTGTTTTGCGCCTTCAGCCGTGCCTGTTTCAACAGCACGTTGTATATCACTATTAACATGCTCACGCGCAGTCAACACAGCTAAAGAATGCAACGCAGCTGTTGCAGCAGAAAGTTGCATAAGAACATCTTTGCATTCAGCATCTTTCTCAATCATAGTATTGATAGCGCTAAGCTGACCCTGCACTCTGTGCAAGCGTACTAACAGTTTATTTTTATCAATATCATAATCTTTCATTGCTGCTCCCTCTTCAATAAAAGCACAGTAACCTAGATGTCATAACGTCATACTCAACATAGTACAAGTTGACATACTACTCATATTATGCGCAAATTGTAAAGCAATTACAACAAAAAATTGACGCGCTAATCATATTTTTTGAAAAATTCATAAGATTAACGCGCCAAATTCCGCATATTCCTAGTAATAAGCACTACACCAATCTACGTTTCAATTGACGAGCACAACCGTGACGCGCGTTGTCGAATTTGCGTCCGTGTCTAGGAATTACAGCAACAAATCGTCCTAGGAACATTCCGCTAGCGAATGTTAGCGTTGTTAGCGCAAGAAGCATTACAGTCGCATCAGACACGCCAGTAACAGCCAGTGAAGATGGGTTCGTATTTGTTATTTCATCACTATCATCTTTATCTAATCTGTTATCCGACAATTCATCCAAATTGTTTGGAGTAGACTGTGTATTGCTTTTGCCACTCTTAGCGTTATTCCCATTATTGCCATCCGCAAAACCAAAATTCTTTAAATCAATTGGATAATTTGAATTTGCATCGGACTTACCATCTGCACCGCCTTTACCACTTTTGTCGTTTTCGCCATTTACACCTTGATTCTCAAAATCAGCTTGATCATCCTGATTCTGATCTCCATAAGAGCGCGCAGAATTATCCATTACCTGCACAGTTTCACCCTCTACACCCAAAACATGAGTAGCTAAAGGATGACCTTGAGCATCGAAAACTTCCGCCTTCCAATAAACAATTCCGTCGTGATTCAAAGTAATATCCGCAGATTTAACGGTAATTGGAGATTTCTTGCTATCTTCAGATTGCTTATCCGTAATATTTACGCGCGATTCAGGCATAATCTCATCGCTTTGTGCAGATGTTACAGAGTTGGCAGATGGTGAAGCATGAGGCGCATCAGTTGCTTTTGCCTTTGCTTTTGCCTTTGACTTTCCTTTTCCTTCTGCATCAGACTTTAGCGAAGAAGACTTGGCTTTATCGTTAGCATTATCGTCACCATACGCATATGCGCTAAATACTACGTAGCTTCCCTTTGGAACGTCACCGGTAATACGAGCATTGTCATGGAACTTTTCTCCAACCTGCACTTTATCGTCACTAACTCTAGTTGTTACAGATACAGGATGAATCAAAGCAGTTGGTTCCACATACGTGCGGCTCCACAAATTGTCGTACGCCGATTTATAAGCTACAGCGCGCGAAGATCCAGGAAAATCGTACACAAACACATACCAGCCTGAAGCACTATTCTTATCGGCACGAATATGCACGTTATTTTCCAAAACTTTCGGCTCAGTAGTAGACCTATCAGTTCCAGCAATAGGTCTAAGCGTAATATTTCCGTTGCCAATCTTGTAGACGCCATTAACTGCAGGAACATCCCACTTAGCAATCAAATGATGATGACTATCTTCTTTTGGCTCTTGCGCGGACGGCTCGCCTTTAGATCCAGGCATATAGTTTTCGTTATCTTTTTTAGTAGGATTTTCTGTGCCAGCACCAGCCCACCAAACGCGAATATGCGCTTTTTTATCTTCGTTAAAGCCGTAACTGTTATTCCCCTTAAAAGATCCATAAGTTTCAGGAAGACCTCTTACAGTAATTTCATTAACAATTTCCGTATTAAGCCCAACAGTTTGCTGCTTAGCAACAATGTCTGAACTTACAGTTGCTTGATGAACAGCCGTAGTGTCAGTAGAACCAAATAGCTGCACAACATCATCTTTCAAAAACTCTCGGTCAGATTTATTCTGAGCATCGCGAGAAATAATCCAAACCCATGTGCCAAACGATCCTGCTTCTAAATCATTTACTTTATAAGCTTCTGCTTTATCAAGATCAGAGGCTGTAATATCGCCATTAGCACGTTTTGCTACTGCAGTTATAGTTTCGCCAGAATTAGAGAAATTAGCTTTTGCCGCAGCAACTTGACGCAAATTAGGCATAGAACGCATGCGATTCAAGTACTCTTTAGCAGATTCACCACTATTTCGCTGTTGAATATGCAAAATATCTTCAGCAGAACCTACAAAATAGTAGCCTTGCGCGCGAAGACGAACATTTTCTGGCCAAGAATCATTTCCTGCAACACCGCTAGTTACAGTACTATCTACCTGCTCTCCCGCACGCAGCTCATGCTTTGATATTTTCGACTTAAGCAACGGCTGGAAAGTTTTTTCTACACTAAACTGAAAATCTTGTGGATACCATGTATTTTCAAAAGATCTAATCACATCTTGACCATTTGGAGAGAATAAACGTTCAGCTTTTGGAGCGTTAAAAGAAACCTCAACTCGAGCATTTCCAGCATCAAGCGCGTTCCAAGTAATATCTAAACCTTCTTTTTTAGATTTTCCTTCAAAAGATTCAGACCCGTTAGCAAATTTAATGAGATTATTTGAGGCTTTTACTTTAATAGGAACTCCACCTAAAGAATCTCCATTAGAATTTTGCAGACTAATATGCATTACACCAACGCGTTTGCCCTTAGTGTAATCATTTTTTATCACAGCATTAACCGGAGTTTCTTTAACACCCTGCTGCCACAACTCATCTGCCTTATTTTTCAAAGTTTCTGTTTCAACGTCTACAAATCCGTTTTCAACAGCCTCCTTCCATCTATCTTGATTAATATCAAAATGATTATGAATCATAAACGCCAAAGCAGCCTGAGTTAAATCATCGCCATGGTTGACGTGCGTTTTAATAATATTTGCAGCAATACGATAATCTTTATCATTCATCTGCTTAATATCGCCTTGGTAATCTACAAACACGGAAGATTCCATGCAAAAAATAGAATTCTCTCTGCCTCCCCACTTATCCCTAACAGGACCGAGCCTTAGCCTTGCAAGCCTTTCACTTAGCCATTCAACAGTATTCGACTTTTTGTAATAATAACCCGTTAATTTATCGACAGATCCCATAGCAATTTGCGAACAAAGCACCGAAGGAACTAGTACTGCGGAAGTAAACAATGCCAACATTTTGCGAATATTTTTTTGTTTCATGAGGTTTCGCAATTTATTTGCACAACTAAAACTAGTATGCTTCCCCAAATATGTTTCCATAAAAATCTCCTTTAACCCAACCCTTAGCAAATAGCGAATTATGAGAATAATTTTCTATTTGCATTGAGCGCTAGAGTAAGCGCTCATGACATCAACTATGACTTTAGAAAAGATTTGCGTAAATATTTTTTTAGTATTGTGGTTAAAAGGTCAGATTTGAATAAAAGTTATGCACAAATCCACAATTTTGCCTAAATCTCTTGCCTAAATTGCTTGCCTAAATTTCTTGCCTAAATTTTTGCCGCTTACCCGCCTCTTACCCGCAGCTTACCCAATTTTTTCTCGTGGAGATTTTTAAAAAACAAAAAACTCCGAACCGCAAAAAGCAGTCCGGAGTAATCCGCGGAGTCAGAGAGATTCGAACTCTCGAGCCGCTTACGCGACTAACACCTTAGCAGGGTGCCCCTATCGGCCACTCAGGCATGACTCCAATTATTTGTTGCGTACAATTAGCAACAGATTGACACTATAGCACCTCTTACGGACTGTAAACAAGCCCGACGACACACTTAAAAATCAATCAAAGCACTAAACAGGATTATGGTCGCCAGAGAACGTAACTACCACAGCACACATAACCAAAGCTATACCAGCAACATCGCTTAGAGTTGGAATCTCGCCAAATCCCATTCCAATAACCACAGCAATTGCAGGATACAGTGCTTGCATAACAGAATATTTTGCAGAGCTAACGCGCTTAAGTAAAACCTGATCCAGCAAAGTCGGGAAGAACGAAGCACAAACTGCAATCACAAGCATCAACGCAAGCAAAGCAACGGATCCTCCAGGCCTGGAAGCCCACGTAGCTTCTGCTTTAGGCCAAATAACATTCTTAACTGCAGGAACAGCAAGAACTGTAGATTGCAAAAGCCAGCCAATAAGAGCAGCAACGCTTACGCGGTCAATAGCATGCGAAGCTTTTGCAATTTTTCGTCCGGAAACAATATACAATCCCCACATTAAGCCGCCAACAAGAATAGCGCATAAACCGATTAGAAAATGCGGACTTACTGCACTATGTATGGAAGCGCTTGCGAGTAAAGCAATTCCGCAAACAGCAATTACCATACCCACTCTTTCACGCCATTCATGACCAGTAATAACAGCAACAAGCAACGGGCCAATAAATTCTATAGTTACAGCCACACCCACCGGCATGCAGCTAATTGCCACATAAAACATGGTATTCATAGCAACTAAAGAAATTCCAACCGCAATAACAATAGCCCATTCACGCAAAGTTTTTGGCAACAAGCTACGTTTTGCGCGCGAAAATGGTCTTCGCCAAGCCAGTAGCATCAAAGTCATAAAACCAACGCGATACCACACAGCATAAAGTGGGTCTAACTGACTAAACGCAACTTTTGCAACAGACGTAGCCGTATACACCATTGCAGCTTCAATAACTATGATTAACAACACTGGCATGCGGTGTAATACATTTACGACAAATTGCTTCATAGCAACAACCCTACATGAATATATAGGCGACATTCGCTTTTTTGCAAAAAACATTACTCTTTTCTATAAAATCGAACGTTTGTTCTATTATAAATTTATGAGTACAGCACCGAGAGTTCAGGCAGCAAAACGAGATTGGGGTCACGATACCTCCGGCTGTAACATACTTCATGTTGATATGGATGCGTTTTATGCTTCTTTAGAAGTTGCAAGACACCCGGATCTTAAAGGAAAGCCTCTTATTATTGGCACAGGAAATCGTGCTGTTGTTTCTGCAGCAAGCTACGAAGCTCGCGCTTATGGCGTTAATTCCGCAATTCCTGTTGTTAAGGCTAGAACTCTTTGCCCGCAGGGAGTTTTCTTGCCAGTTGACATACCCTACTATTCAAGCGTTTCTAAAAGTATTTTTGAAGAAATTTTTTTGCGTGTGACTAATCAAGTCGAAAAAGTTTCTGTTGACGAATGCTACATGAACGTTAAATCGGCTTTATTACAGTGGAAGTCGCCTGTAAATATTGGAGCTTGGATACGAAAAGAAGTATTTGAAAAATATCATATTACGTGCTCTGTTGGCATTGCCAGCAATAAACTTATTGCAAAAATGGCTTCAACTAACGCAAAACCTAATGGAATGCTTCTTATTCCGCAAAAATGTAATGAAGATTTTGTGTCAATAATGCCTTTGCGCGCAATACCAGGAATCGGTCCTTCTTTAATACATAAGCTTGAAGACTGGGGATTATCTACTGTTACATCACTTAAAAATGTTGATGAAAAAACTCTTGCTCGCATAACAGGCTCGCAAAGCATGGCAAGAATGATATATCAGTCTGTTAGGGGCATTGACGAGCGAACTGTAATACCTAGAGCGCCAGAAAAATCTATTGGCACCGAGCGAACTTTAGATTCAGACACAACTAGTGAGCAAACTGTTCAACAATTACTGCAACAATGCTGCAGCGAAGTAACTCAGCATTTGCGAAATCGTAAGCTTATGGCGCGAACTATAACGCTAAAACTACGATTTAGCGACTTGCATTATGTTACTAGATCTTCTACTTTGCAAAATGCCACTGATTCAACGCACGAGTTTTACAAGCACGCTATTGACTTGCTTTCTAAAGCTAATCCAACTGTTCATAATTACATTCTTGGCGGCAACAACACGAAGCTTTTAAGTCCGGTTCGCTTAGCTGGTATTACAGCTAATAATCTTGTGCCAGCAAATAAAGTTTCTCTGCAGCCTTCATTAAACGATATTCTGGAAGAAAATACGCGCGAATCTAAAAATCCTGCACAAAACAGCATTTCTGCAATGAATAAAAATACTAGATTGCGTCACGCGGAGCACGCTTTGGATGCTGTTCGCAAAAAATACGGCGACGATGCAGCTCACATTGGATTGTAAACTCGCGCCACATTAAACAATAATTTGGCAAATAGCTAATTACCTGCTTTATCCGCACGCGAAGGCAGTGCCGCAACGCGCTCTTCATCCCATCCGGAAGCTCCAGCATCTGTAGCTCCGCCTAAATCGCCAAGCTTGTCGAAATAATCAACTGCAGCATCTCGATACCATTCCCAGCCTTCTGGCAAATCATCCTCGTAAAAAATAGCCTCTACTGGGCAAGCTGGCTCGCAAGCTCCGCAATCAACACACTCGTTCGGGTTAATATAAAGCGTGCGATCGCCCTCATAAATACAGTCCACAGGACATTCGTCTACACATGCTTTATCTTTTACATCTACGCAAGGCTCTGCAATTACATATGGCATAATGCCCTCCTTTCTGTTTTTATGCAACTTTTCTATTATAGAACATTTTTGAAAAGTCTATAACAAAAAGTCGGCATGCGAATCTAACCGTATGCCGACTTCTTGCTACTTAAATAATCTATTAATTTTTGATTATTTTACTAAGATGCAGACTGTTAAGTTGCAAACTATTCAGATGCGGACTGAGGTGCAGCAGCTACCTCAGCTTCAGCTTCTGCGCGAGCCTGCTCTTCAGTTTCTCCTTCAGCTACCTTTTCTGCAGCTGCAGCATCTTGAGCAAACAAGGTTTCAACCGGCACGCCGAGCTTCTTGGCTTTACGCAACTGCCTTCCAAGCAGAGAGTTGCGGTAAGAGTAGCCGAAGTACACAGCAAAACCGATTGCCAGCCACACTGCAAAACGAATCCAAGTCAATACAGACAAGTTAAGCATGAGCCAGAATGTGGAAAGAGCTGCGAACAGCGGAAGCCACGGATTGCCCGGAACGCTGAACGAACGGTGCAAATCAGGCCTACGCATACGCATAATCGGAACGCCTGCAGAAACAAGCAGGAATGCAGAAAGCGTACCAATATTAACCATGTCGGAAAGAATGCCAATATCGAGAGTGGAAGCAACAACTGCCACAACAATACCGGAAACAATCTGAAGCCTTGCAGGAATACCACGCTTACTTACCTTGGAGAAGCTACGTGGAAGCAAGCCATCGCGGCTAACAGCGAAGATAATTCGCGTAAGACCAAGCAAAAGCACCATAACAACGGTTGTTAAGCCAATAACAATACCGAGGGAAATAATCTTTGCAGCCCAAGTTGCACCCACGAGTTCGAAGCTTGTGGAAAGCGAAGGAGATGGCTGATTTGCCAAATCCTTGTAGGAAACCATACCGGTTGTTACGACTGCAACGAGGATGTAAAGGGTGGTCACAATTAACAAACCAAGGCCAATGCCTCGTGGAATGTTCTTATGTGGATCCTTAGTTTCTTCTGCCGTGGTTGCCACAACGTCAAAACCGATGAATGCGAAGAACACGAGTGCTGCACCGGAAAGAATGCCAGGAACGCCATAAACGGCTGGCTGCATGCCGGTTACCCACTGCCACAAAGGCTGGCTCATAACACCAGAAACTTCTATTCCTTTTACGTTGGCAACGTCAGTTGCAGGTGGAACGAATGGCGTAAAGTTTGAAGCCTTAATGTAGAAGAAGCCCACAACTACCACGAACAGAACAATACCAATCTTCAAAATCGTTAAAGCGCCGTCGAAACGTGCAGAAAGCTTAGTTCCAAGAACAAGCATAGTTGTAAAGAATGCAACGATTATAATTGGAGCTACGTCAATAGAGAAACCACCTAGCTTAAAGCTGGTGGTCATATTCAAGCCGAAAAGCTTCATTAAATCGTTAAGATACACACCCCAATACTTTGCAATTACTGAGCCTGCCATCAGCATTTCCAGGATCATATCCCAGCCAATAATCCAAGCAACAAGCTCGCCTACCGTAGTATATGTGAATGTATAAGCAGATCCAGCAACTGGGATCATAGAAGCAAATTCTGCGTAGCACATTGCAGCAGAACCGCACACAACACCTGCAATAATAAAGCTAATAATTACAGCAGGACCAGCGTGAAATGCTGCAGCCTGAGCACCGACAGAGAAAATACCGGCGCCAACGGCAACGGCAACACCCATAACTGCCAGATCCCACGCATTTAATGTACGTTTAAGATGGCGATCACCATCCATCGTCTCTGCGATAGTCTGTTCAACAGACTTTTTTCTCCATATTTGCATAATAAACGCACTTTCGTCGATGTATAGGTATAAAGGTATTAGACGCAATTAGCAACGCATCAACGAATTGCGCGAAACTGTTGCGACTTAATCTATATAAAATTCTGCCAAATCACAATAAATGGTATTAAACAAAACTTTTATACGGATAATGTAGGTAAATATTACACAAAACATTGCTTATACGGTAGTTTTACAGTGTGTTCCTTTATTATTTACGAAATTTTACGAAATAACTTTATATATTTCTGTGTAAGCACCTGTATAAGTGTAAAATTTTTAGTTTACAGAAAGACCTATAAGCACAGGTTCTGGTACAAGCGTCACGCCAAACTTATTACGCACACCTTCAATAACAGTTTTAGCTAAAGAAAGCACGTCGCTAGAAGAAGCATTATTGCGATTCGTCAACGCTAAAGTATGCAAAGAAGAAAGCCCTGCTGCAGAGACTTCTCCGTTTTCACTAAGCCTAAATCCTTTATGAAAACCGGCATGATCAATAAGCCAAGCTGCAGAAGTTTTTACACCTTTAGAGCCGTCCGGAAGAAGCGCATCAAAACGAGGAGCATCCTCAGGCAATAAATCAGCCTCAGCTTTTGTCATTACTGGATTCATAAAGAAACTTCCACAGCTATGTCGGTCGCTATAAGGATCATCCCCTTGCAAAAATTCGCCAGTAACATAATCCTCATTTTGCAATTTCAAAGCAAAATCAACGCCTTGAGCGCTTTTTGTGCCGCACATCCACTGATTTTTGTATCTCAAAGCATCTTCAAGCATGCCTTTAGAAGCTCTAACACGCAAAACCTCACGACGAATTGCCGAAGTTTTCATACGCTCGCCTACTTCAACTTTCAAAGCGCGAGCCAATTGCGAATGAGCAACAACGCCTGTATCACTATGCTTCAAACAAAAAGTAACAGAAAGCACAACGTAACGAGGAGTAGGAAAATACGAATCGCCTGGAACTCCTGCAGAAGCGTACATGCTTTGTTTAAGAGCAGAAGTACGATACCCAAAATGCAACTGATCTTTTGACAATTCAAGCGTTACTTTATTTTTACGATCCCAAACTTCTACAGAAGTAACGCTTTGAGAAACTTCCTGGCCATACGCGCCAATATTTTGAACCACACAAGCGCCAACAGTGCCAGGTATTCCAGAAAGACCTTCCACGCCCTCTAAACCGAGCTCAATAGCGTGAGTTACAAAATCATCCCAATTGCAGCCCGCCTCTGCATTCACATGTACAATATTCGCTCCAGTTTTGGCATCAACGCCATCTTCTGCTGGTGCTGCTTCATCGAGAACGTTAATAGTGCGACGAGCATCGCGCACAACCACACCATTAAAGTTAAGATCTGAAACCAGCATATTAGATCCGCCGCCGATTACACACAGCGGAAGATTAGCCTCATCTGCATCTTCAACAGCTTCAATAACAGCAACGCGCGTTTTTGGCTCTACGAAGCGAGTAATTTTGCCACCAACACCAATTGTTGTAAGATCTGCGAAAGTTGGATTTGCGGTAGACGTAGTAGATGATGCTTGCATAGTCATAGTTTTAATCTTAACAACACTAAATAACAAAAACCCCGCAAAAAGCGGGGTAATAAGTATAAAATCTGCGTAATCTAAATAGGTCTAAAAAAGACGCTATATTAACGCAGCAAGCTGAATATTTTCAGCGAGTCTCGCGATGAAGCGTGTGCTTGCCGCAGCGTGGGCAGAACTTGTTCAACTCAAGACGATCAGGCGTGTTACGACGATTCTTCGTCGTGATGTAGTTACGCTCCTTGCACTCCGTGCATGCCATTGTGATGCCCGGACGGATGTCGGCGCTCTTGCTTGCCATTTCGTTCACCTCTACAATTCATTGTTGGCCAGCCAGTCTCCTACTGGCCGTTGTAGCGAGGAAGAGACTCGAACTCTTGACCTTACGATTATGAGTCGTACGCTCTAGCCAGCTGAGCTACCCCGCCAGAGAGCCTCGAGTGAGAATCGGACTCACGACCTCTTCCTTACCAAGGAAGTGCTCTACCACTGAGCTATCGAGGCGTGGCGGGTAGTGGATTCGAACCACTGAAGCACGAAGCGGCTGATTTACAGTCAGCTCCCTTTGACCACTTGGGAAACCCGCCAGCAGTCTCCGTAAGAAGTGAACTTCAAACGGCAACTTTGTTATTTTGCCACGAGTGCGAGACTAATGCAAGTCTAAGACACGCCGAAAACAAAATTTTATGCTAAAAAGCTAGTTATTTAGCGAAAAACCATCTTTTTTTAAATCTTCGCAAACGGTTAGAACGCGATCATTCGCCTCGCGCTCACCAATGCTAATACGAATACCTTCGCCAGCAAAAGCACGAACAGATAAACCGACTGCCACAAAGCGCTCAGTTACACGCTCAGTATCCGCACCAAACGGCATCCAGAAGAAGTTTGCATAAGCATCCTCAATATTCCAGCCTTGATTGCGCAAAGCCAAAATAATGCGCTCACGCTCAGAAACAAGAGCTGCAACGCGCTCATTCATCTCCTTAACTGCTAAATCTTCCAAAGATGCCAAAGCTGCAACCTGTGCTATTTGAGAAACTCCAAACGGAACAGCAACCTTTCGCATGCCCTCTACAACCTCTGCAGGAGCAATACCGTAACCAATACGCAAACCAGCTAAGCCATACGCCTTCGAGAAGGTTTGTGCCACAACCACATTTGGATACTCGCGATACAACTTCATGCCATCTGCCGTGCCTTTTGCAGTATTGAACTGCACATAAGCTTCGTCAATAAGCACAAGAACGTCGCTTGGAACAGCGTCCAAAACTTTGCGCGCGTCAGCTTCACTAAGAGATGCAGAAGTTGGGTTATTAGGATTGTTCAAAATAACTAAGCGCGTACGCTCGTTAATTGCGTTAATAATTCCATCTACGTCGTGAGAACCATCGGCACGATTTGGAACTTGCACGCTTTTAGCTCCAGCGCCAGTCACAATAATCGGATACGCTTCAAAGCTTCGCCAAGGGTACACAACTTCATCACCAGGGCCTGCAACAAAGTCAACAAGCTGCGTAATAACTTCAGTAGAACCGCAACCAAGCACTACTTCGTCTGGTGTCACTCCAAAGCGCTTAGCGAGCTCTTCAACAACTTGCGTGCCGCGCATATTTGGGTAACGGTTGATTACATTAAGTGCGCGAGTTGAAATAGCTTCTTTTACGCTTTCCAAAGGCTCATAAGGGTTCTCATTGCTGGAAATCTTATACGCACGAATGCCGTCCAATTTAGGAGCTGGCTTCCCCTGCTTGTAGCTAGGAATCGTATCTACAATGTTACGGTGTTTGTATGTCATACTTCTCCATAATACTCCACGCACGACTTAACTGTGCAATAGCGCATCACATTACGTGCAGCAATAAAAAAAACGCTGGGAATGACATTTGCGTCATTTCCAGCGTAAGTTTTATTGTTTCAACCGGCTAAAGACTAGCCAAGAATAGCAAGCACGTCGCGAGAAGACACGATTAAGTAATCCTCGCCATCGTAATGCACTTCAGTGCCACCGTACTTGGAGTACAAAACCTTGTCTCCAACCTTAACGTCCATAGGAATACGCTCGCCCTTATCGTCACGACGACCAGGACCAACCGCAAGAACTTCGCCCTGCTGTGGCTTTTCCTTTGCATTATCTGGAATATACAAGCCAGAAGCAGTCTGAGTTTCTGCCTGAGCCTGCTTTACAATAATCTTATCTTCCAACGGTGTGAGCTTAATCGACACTGTCGCCACCTCTTTCTTAAGAGAGATACTAACTTTGTACGCAAGCGTTTTACATACGAGGCTGACGATCACGTTTGCAATCGCACTTACGTTCTGTGTTTCATAGTACCGCGAAATTAGCACTCTAACAACTCGAGTGCTAATCTTTTAAGAAAATTTTTAGAAAATTCTTAAATTAGGCATTGCGACGAGCTAAAACTTCGCGCAGATTTGCAACTCCCAGTGAGTCTGCAGAACTTTCCGGAGCCTCTACTTGACTTTTCTGCTCTTCTGCGTGGAATTGCAAAGAAGTTGACTTTAGCGAATTTTTAGCATTCTTAGATTTAGAAGTCTTAGCGCTTTTAGCAGCTTTAGATTTAGCAGGCTTAACCACAGGTATTGCTTTAGCAACCTGCTTAGTTGACTTGATTTCCAAGCTTTCCGGAGATTTTGCCACAACAGAAGAATTGCTTAAATCAGACTTTGTGTCGCTTCCAAGAGAGAATGAAATCAAATCTTGATTATTTTCGATAGCGGCAATATCTTCAGCAGCGTTTTCAGCAGCGTTTTCAGCATTTTCAGTTGCTTCACTTCTTGCAAGAAGAGCCGCATTACGCTCCTCTTGAGCACGCATTAACGCAACTTTAATTTCGCCCTTTTCCATAACGGAAGTTGCGGTATCGTCTCGAGAAGAATGTTGCTCAGACGATTCTGAAGGTTCACTCTTCAAAGATTGTTCCTTAAAGGATTGTTTCTTCAAAGATTCACTATTCAAAGACTTGTTGCGCAAAGAATCATTCGCCAAATCTACAGATTCCAAAGAGCCAGAGCGTATCTTAGCTACGCGCGCTTCCCATTCGCGAGCATGCTTAGCGGCACGAGAACCGAAATAAAGCACTGCAACCAGCATAGCTCCTGGAATAAGCACGAAAGCTGGCGAAAACACTCCAGAGCACCCAACTATAAACACAAGAACTGTTAAAACAGCAAGAGCGCCAACCAATACGCAACGGCGACGAATAGCGGCTCGTCTTGCAGCACGAATACGCGCAATACGTTCAGGAGTTAATGTTCGTTTTCGTTGAGTCGGTTGCATACAAGCCCCTTTTGCCAACATACCTGTGCCGTCACAAATGCGTGCAGCACTCCACTCACCTACAAGATGTAGTGTTGGTGAAAACCTATCCTCGCGATGCTCAAGCATGGTCTTCATGCCATTAACCGTGCGTTTAGGCAACCACCCGAACCATAAGGCTACGAGGATGATTAACACAATTAGTGCGCTAACCGATTCATAACCCATATCTATTAATATAAAGACGTCTAAGGATGTGTAGCAATATAAACACGTCGGCGTGTCGCCAAAATGTGGGAATATGCAATCTTTCTTCACACAACATGCTGTGTTATAGCTAACGGTTATTAACGTGCTTCATAGCAACAATCGCAAGTGAAGGGTTCACAGACTGAGCTTGCAACAAGCGTAAAGCGTCTGCAGCAGGCATAGCAAGAGTCGTAGTATTCTGCTGATCTTGAGAAGATTGTTGACTTTTAGCTATTCGCATTACAATAACGTGATTAACAACATCTACATATCTTCTATCGATCTGCGTAATATCAGTTTCTTCAGTTTCTTCAGATTCTTCGTCGCTACTTTTACTACTTTCGCTATTTTTACTACTTTTACTTGCAGAGCTGCCGGCTTCCTGAGCATTCTCACCATTTTTTGTAGAATCGTCCGACTTTTCACCCTCTTCTTGAACAGGCTTACTAAAAGCAAGATCTACCTCTTCTCCGGGTATTATCGTGTGATCTGCGCTAGATAAATGCACAGCAATCGAAGTAAAACCTTCAGGAATATCCGGCACATGACTTACAGCATTTTGCAAAATTGGCATACCAGTTTTGATTTCGCAAGTTGCAATAAGCGGATTGCGCGAGTTTATTCGCCCAGCAAGCGCATAACGAAACACAGAATGCTGCGGAACTCGAATGTAATTAACATCCGTTTCGCTGATCTTAGATCCTTGATGAATATTACGAGCAGCTACTGGTATTACTTGCGTAGCTTGGGAATCAATAATTGTAGACACCACTAGCAAAGACATGATTGCCGCACATAAAATAACAATAATTTTCCGCACAAAATCATGTTGGCGTCTTTTAACCAATGCGCTAGAACGGTCGGAGCGCTGAAATCCCGAGAATAAAGAAAAACGTGTACTCATAACATGCATTTTTACGTAAGCAAAAGAGTCACGCAATAAAAATTGCGCGTTGTGGATAAAACCTATCAACGCGCAAATAAAGCGTAAGCAAAACGCAAATAAAGTGCTTTTATTTACTTATCAGTTCTGTAAAAGCCTTTGCCTTTAAAATTGATTGGAGGAGCAGAATACACTTTGCGCACAGTGTTTTTGCCGCACTGAGGGCAAATAGTAATAGGTTCATCCGAAAATGATTGATGTTCAGAAAAATCGTATCCGCATTCTTTACAACGGTAATGATAAGTAGGCAAAAGTTCCTCCGAAGTTTCACAAATGTAAGACAAAAACTTACTGTTCCTTCAAATATCCTATTATACGCCGTGACAGCCGAGGCAAACTCATAAGTTTATTGGCAAACTAGCGAGAGCGACTAGTTTCGTCCGCGCTCAGAAAACACAGCCCAATGCGGCGGAAGCTCGCTTAAAATGCGATTATCGTCGTCCAAAGCACGCTGCTCTTTCGTAAGTTCATCAGAAGGCTCTAGTTTTACGCCATCGGCATCAAAAAGCTCAGAGCCTTCACGCACTACTCTTACAGATTTGCGCGGAGAGCGTCGATTAGGATCATAATCGCTCATTCGTTGTCACCATACAATTCACCGAGCCTTGAAACAACGCGGTCAACTTCTTTTTCTGGATTAACGAATGCACCAACGCTCCAAACAGTCATAACAGACCATCCAAGAGCTTCCAAATCTTGAATCATCATACGATGACGTTCACGAGTGGACTGAATACTCATAAATTGCGCATCATCAGTAAGCACAGCCAAAGCAAATGGCTTATCTGCAAGACCAACAACAAGCGGAATACGAACGCCGTTATCGAAACCATAATTAACTGCTACATTTAATCCGCGCGAACGAATACGCTCAGCTAAATCAGTAAATAGCACATTATTTTGAGCAGATAAAGCCGCAACCTGCGCTTCAACATCATGAGCATCTTCCGGACGCAAAGGCTTATCACTTAACTGCTCAGCCCACTGCAACAAAGTCTTAAGCAGCTTTGGACCATCCTGATGCAAACGCTCATCATCCATATCTTTGGAAGTAAATGCGCTAACAATATCAAGATGCCTACGAGCCAAAGCAAGCG
Source organism: Gardnerella greenwoodii 00703Dmash (assembly GCF_000263635.1). Classification (GTDB taxonomy): domain Bacteria; phylum Actinomycetota; class Actinomycetes; order Actinomycetales; family Bifidobacteriaceae; genus Bifidobacterium; species Bifidobacterium greenwoodii. The sequence goes on along the minus strand of NZ_ADEV01000004.1, from coordinate 296,234 downwards.
CATCCAAAAGCATACCCTTGCCGTCTTCTTCTTCCAGCAAACCAAATTGCTGAAGCAAACGTCCGTGAGAAGTTTTTGCGTAGCACAGAGACAGAATAACATCCGTAGCAATAGCTCCGGAAGCTTCATGAACACTCATTAAACGCACATGACGCAAGAATCGAGCCATATTTTCATCTTTAATAGACAAAGACTTCAATTCTGCACCCAAACGACTGCGGAATACGTTTGTTAAAGTCACAACCACAAGCATGTAGCTTGAAGGAACAACCGTGAAAGTCTTCGCGCGTTGACGAATAAGATCCACCACTTCGTCAATTTCGCGCTGGCTGCTTTCAATCAGTCCGGAAGACAGCACTGGAACGCCAGTAGCATCAACCTGATGCAAACGCACCTTGCCTTGCAAACGTTCAACAGGAACATCGTGACGCAACTTTCCGTAACCGTGCTCTTCCAAGAAGCGAGCCAAGCGCAAAGAACGCCTTGTAGCGCGAGAAACAACCGTAACAGACGGCAGAATAGAAATAAGCTTACGCAAGCTTTCGGAGCTTACAGTCTGCTTATGCGCAAGAACAACTACTTGCGAAGCGCGAGCCAAAATAGAGAATAACTCAATATTTGATATATGCTCTGCAGAATCAATAATTACAGTGTCTGCAATAGGGCCAAGCGGAGTCATCATAGTAAGCGTTGATGGCATAGCCACTAAAATTGGCTTTGCAGCAAGCAAAATCTCAGCATAATTGCGCAAAAGCTTGTTAAATGTTATTCCGGAACGGTTGCTTGCAAGCATAGTGTGCAGTTGATTTGCTTCCTGAGTATGCGAGAACAGCAATTCGCATAAATGCCTCATAGCTTCTTGCTGAACCATCGGTCCAATAGAACGCACATGCTCAGTATCTACTTGCACAAAACGATCCGAAGCATCCTGCATAGCAGAACCATCTTGATGCGAAATAATCGCAGAAGAATTGACAATATCTTCAAAAACGGTAGTCCACCAAGCAAGCTGCAACTCGCCATCAAGAGCATCTCCTGTAACATGACGATGACGCAAATCGCTTACTAAATCAAGCAAACCAGCCTTGCTAAATTCACTTTCCAACTTGCAGCGACCTGGAAGAGTATCAAGAGATGCGCGATCGTCATGCAAATCCTGCAAACGTGCCTCAAGTTGCGCAAACTCAATATTTTCAAGATCCGCACCTTGACGAGTTGTAGACAATACTGCGTCAAGAGCCACCAGATTCCTAGATAATACTTCTTGAGTATTTACCAATTCGTCTAATTTTGGCGGCAAAACAGGCCATCCACCGTGAGGCACAAAAGTACGCCACTGAGCAGCCTGCTGAGCAACAATCTTCAAAGCTTCATGCAAGTCGTCAACCTTAGCTCCAACTCTAAGTAAACTACGAGCCTCTCGCACGTGACGGCGACGCTCCCAGAAGCCCATAATCGTACCTTCAGCTTTTCTAACAGCTTTCGGTTTACTAGCTTCAATCATTGCGTCCAAATCGCGCTCAAAAATTTCAGGTTGGAACACGTCGAGCACGCGTCGCAAATTCTTCAAAACTGTAACTTGTCTGCTCCATTCGCGCGCAGTTGTTGGAACAGGGAATCCGCAGCTTTGAACAGTGCTTTTAACCTGCTCGCGAGTAGCAGGAAGTAGCTTAAGAAGCACGTCTACTATTCGCTGATACACCGATACGGCTTCGTTTTCGTCGTAAATAGAAGCGCCAAACCACGGAGTATCTTCAGGATTAATATTAAATTCACCAAGCTCGTCCGCTTGATGGAATTTTTGCAACCAAGTATCGATTTGACCAGTAATTGCATGAGCTGCAGCAACGTCTAAACGCACGTGCGTAGAAGGATGCGTTGGGAGCATAGCAATTGCAGCAAGATTTTGTATTGTTTGATACGCCGACACTCCCCAAGTTTCATTAACTCCGTGAAGGTCACCTAAATAGCGAGTAAGACGCGAGCGCACACCAACTAATTCGTCGGCAACCTGCTCAAAACGCGATGTTGCAACGCTTTGACGCGCTCCAACTGCAGAAATAAGCTGCGAATCAACATGCTTGGCAATGTGCCCATCTGCAACATCTAATGCTAGTGAAGAAATTTCATGCGTATTAAGCGTATAGCGGAACCTACGCTGCTGCTCAATCACATTTGGCACATACAAAACCGAGCGCCCTGCAAGAACTGAACGCGAAGCGATTGCGGCAGCAATAGCGGCCGAATCCGAACCGGAATCAATATTAACGAATAACGAGTTTCCGGAAGAAACAAGATATGCAGCATAGCGAACAGTGTTGTCAACATCTCCAACTTCGCACTCACCATGTGGATCTGCATCAAAAGGACTATATTCCGGCTTATTATCAGCGTTAATCGCTTGTATTGAACGCTCATCTCCTGCCATAGCGTCAATAAGCGTATTTCCAACATTGCCGGAGCGTAAAGCGTTAAGAATTTGCTCACTTTCCGCCACAAAACGAGACCCTGCATCCGTAAAGCATCCAAGTACAATATCTCGCTCAATGTCGAAATCTGGGAAAGAAGTGCGCGCTTTCTTGCAAATAGCGTCAAAAACAACAGAAGTTTCTGGAGTACCGCTTTCGTATTGAGAACCGTCGAACAGCACATCCTCACGAAGCTCAACTCCGCGAGCACTCAAACGCTGAACAAGAGCATGGTTTAGCCCAACGCTACCGGAGAAGTAAATAGTTGCTGCAGTTTCGTCTTGATTAGTATCTCGAACTACATGCACCGGGTATGTGAGAACTGGAACATGATTGCCATTCCACGATGCAACTCCAACAACCAAAGAAAGCTCAGATACGCCGCTTTCGTGCGCTTTTGCGTCGCGGTCTTCAAAAACGCGATCCAATCTACGCCCAGCAGCACGCAACATTCCAGCATCACGGAATAAAGCTTTTAACGTTACTTTTCCACTTGCAAAAAGTTGCGCTATTCCAGAAGGATGTGCGTGAGTAAGCTCTAATTGCGCTGCAAGTTGCGTAATATCTTCTAGCGGAGAAGGAGATAGCTGAGACTGATACTGCTGCTTCCAGGCAACAATATTTTTGATTGCGCTGCTTCGAGCACTTACTTGTGAATTGTTTTGATCAACGCTGTTCTCAACGTTTTGATCAACATTTTGCTCAACGCTGTTCTCAACGTTTTGCTCGCCATTCTGCTCGCTGTTTGCCTCACTCATTTTCCCACCTACTCACTTACTGTTCAATAGCTTTACGGTATGCACTATAACCGCTGTTACGCGCAAGTGCTGCATCTACATCCGCATTGCCTTGTGCTGCAAGCCAAGCGTATAAGTCGTCGTACAATCCAGGATTTGAAGCTAAGTATGGCAGCAATTCGGAATGTTGAGCCATTTCAAATTGCTTTGAAAAATCTGTGCTTTCTTCTGCTTCTTTAGAAGTGAATCCGCCAGCCTCTACAATATTTTGCTGAGCGTCGAACTCACCTTTCGATACTTTTTCAAATACGGATCCTGGTTCAAAAGCAGGAGTATAAGATGCGTCGGAATCAATACCACTAATATCGCTAATATCGCTAATATCAATACTTGTGGCCGTGAAGCGCGAATCAAGCGGACCTATATTTGTGTAATTTTCGTACGCTTTATTAGAGTCTTCGTGAGTTAAGTAATATCGATTACCCTCTAATGGATTTGATGCGGTGTTGGAAGGCTTGATTTCAGCTGGTTCTGTTTCAGCCGATTCGGTTTCAGGTGATTCGGTTTCAGCTGATTCAACTTTATCTGATTCTGTTTCATAGGACTCAGCTTGAGCGGATTCTGCTTGAGATTGCTCTGCCTGAAGAGGCTCTACATTAAGAGGTTCTGCTTGAAGCGGTTCTGCCTGAGATTGCGCAACTTGAGCATTTTCGCTCTCTGCTTGAGCATTTTCACTTTCCGCTCGAGCGTCCGCAAACAAATTACGCGGCTCAACAGGCGCTTCCTGCTGCTCCAAAACAACAGGAACTGTTACATCGTGATTAATTGGTGCAGCATTGATTGGATCTGAATCAACCGACGCTGAATCAATCTGCTCAGAATCAGCAGACGCAGAATCAGCCGACGCAGTACCCTCAAGCGCATCCTTAATAGATTGGCCTTTTTGCCAAGACAATCCAGGCTCCGACACCGACTGTGCGTGGAAAATTCCAGTCGGCTCGCCCGCGCGCAAATCAAGAATCTGATCTACCGACAAGCCAGACGCGGCAGGCTCTTCATGCTTTTCATCATCAGTGGCATAAGAGAATAAGTCGCGCACATTACTATGCTCTTCTTCCTGAACTTCATCTTCTACGCGCACAAAATCAACAGGAACATCGCCAAACTGCATTCGCATTAAACTGTCTGGAAGCTGGAAATCAACATCTGGGTCAAGTCGCAACAAATCACCGTTTGAGCCAACTAAGTAAGTTCCGTTTGTTGAATGTAAATCGCGTATTGTTGCCACGCCTTTAGGATCAACAATGAGTAGCGCATGGCGCTTAGACATAGAACGCTTATTATCTACTATGTCAATGCGCTTAAATCCATCTTCACGCAATGGGCGTATAGGCTTTCTACCAATCTCAACCGACTGGCCTGCTCCAATGCGCGCCTGCTCAACACCGCCTACTGTAATCATCCAGCGCTGCACGACTTGTCGCTCACTCACGTGATCTGCTCCCTTCAGAAAACATACACTACCTTCTATTGTGTCATGCTTTGTGTATATTGCGCTACTTTTTATTGATTTTTCGCATAAAAATGTTACATATTTACGTAGCCGACCTAAACTACTCACGCGCGTGACGTTTTGGTCGGATTTTCTTGCGTAGGCGACATAAACTACTCGACGCTGAGTCGTTTTGGCCGAAATCTTCCGCAAAAGCGCAAATATTACACGTTGAAACAACTGACAGATTGATAAAAGTAAAGCCAGAAGTTCATCAACAATCATATAAAAGCACCCCCCCCCGTAGCCAAAAATAAACGACATTAATCAAAAATCAACTAAAAACAGCATAATAAACACTTGATAGCTCTAACACAAATAATACTCACGCTTTACATTAGTAACGCAATGCATTACTATAGTTCTATGGAAACCAGAGAAAAGGAACTTAATGATTACCTATACGGCGGTCCATACCCAAAAGGTTATCCCACTGGATTAGAAAAAATCCTAAAAAGAAAGCTGCAAATACTAGAAGCTGCATACGATTTACAAGATCTTAAAGCACCGCCAGGAAATCATCTTGAGCCACTCAAAGGCAATCTACTTGGATACTGGAGCATAAGAGTAAATAAACAATACAGACTAATTTTCAAATGGAACAACAATACGAAAGAAGCTTACGATGTCTACTTCGACGACTACCACAGATAACTACTTGAGCACTCCTGGCGAAATTTTGCGCGAAGAATTTATGGAACCGCTTAAAATCAGCTCATACAAACTTTCTCACACTATCGGTGTATCCCAAACAGCAATCGGAGAAATCTTAAACGGCAAACGCGCAATCAGCGTAGCAATGGCATACAAGCTATCTAAAGCTTTTAGAACAACTCCCAATTTTTGGCTCAATCTCCAACTCGACTACGACATTCTGCGATTTGACGAATCCAGCATAGGAAAGATACAGCCACTCGTTTCGGCGTAGATTATTACACAGATAAGTGCCAAATTATAGCTAAATCTTTACTTATTTTCCCATAATCAACAATGTTTTCAACGCGAATGCCGTCGTAATCATCGTCCAAAGCCTTGCTCAAAGTAATAACCAGCTTCTCGTAATTATTCTGAATCTTACTTAACTTATAAATACTATGTCTTAAACTTTGATTTTTTACAAGTTTAGGTTATTCGTGACCTAAACTTTGATTTTTTACAAGTTTAGGTTATTCGTGACCTAAACTTTTGATTTTTAGAAGTTTAGGTTATCAATGACCTAAACTTTTGATTTTTAATCCGTTTCGCAGCGTAGACAAAGCAGTGGCGACATAAACTACTCAACGCTTAGTCGTTTCTGTCGCATCGCACCAACAAGCAGCACTCACACCGCAGCAAACAGACGCATAAAAAGAAAGGGCCTGGAATCTGATGCCCCTAGTAGCACCAAACCCAAGCCCTTTAACAAAACCGACTCGTTTCCCTAACAAACAAGCCAGCCAAACACTCAACAGTCACGCCATCGAAAACCAGCGCACAACACTACCGTGAAGAAAGAGATTTGGCAAAACAGTAGAATCATGCAAAAGCCCGAAAGCAAACCCGCTGCAAAAACATAAAGCCCTTGCGGCACGTTGAGTGAAAGATTTAACAAGTGAGCGCACCATACTCACATACAGTGCGCTCACAAACAAATCATTAAACAATCAACACACTTAATGTGCTAAAAGCTTAGTGACGGACCTTGCGAAGAGCAACACCCATGCCAGCAAGCACGGAAGCAGCAACAGCAGCCAAAGCTACAGCAGCACCGGTCTTAGCCAATGGAGCAGCCTTCTTAGCATCAGCCTTCTTATCAGACTTCTTATCAGACTTCTTAACATCGGCCTTCTTGCCACCAAGATTGTTCAAGAACTTAGCAAAGCGTTCCTTACTTTCCTTGTAAGCCTTCTCAGCTTTAGCAAGCTCATCCTTGGCTTCCTTCTCAGTCTTAGTAGCAGCAGAAATACTATCTAAGAATGGAACATTAGTGTAGTAAGACTTACGCAAAGCAGCAGCAGCTTCATGTTCACCTTCAGCGTCAAGATAATCAGCCTGAGCCAACATATCAGCCCACTTAGCCTTCAAAGCATTCAAAGCAGCAGTAGCTTCATTAGCCTTGGACCTAGCTGCTGAAACCTCTGCAGCACCACGACCATTCAAGGTGCTCAAAGAACCATTTACAATGTCTCCCTTTTCGGAACCGTTAAGGAAGTTGTCAAAAGCCTTGGACTTATCGAGATTATCTAAAACTGCCTTATTTTCCTTAGCTTTGTTCTCTTCAACCTTTTTAGCCAACTCATCTTTATCAGCCTGTTCCTGCTTCTTAGCATTTGCAATAGCATCAGCAGGTAACTTAGCATCAGCCATTGCTGGAGCAGCAAAAGCCAAGCCGGAAACGAGGGTGGCGCCAGCAGCGAGTGCGGCGATAGCCTTCTTGTTAAACATAATATTTTCCTTTCTTCTTCTCCACCACGCTTAAAACGCAGTGAAAAAAACATAAACCCACAAAATCAATCTCTTGTGGATAACTTTCAGATAGAGCATCTAGCTGAAAGCTGTTATTAACATACCCCCCCCCCGTTCGAAAAAGTCAAGAGCAGAAACAAGCAGCCAACACAGAAAATATCATCAAAATTACAAAAATATTCCAGTAAAAGCTCGTAAAACCATAAAAAATACAACAAACTACACTGTTTAATCGTAAAAAATACTATTTCAAGATTTTCAAAGATTTTTCTCAGAAAACTCTCAGGAAACTCGCCGCCGCTCCCCCACACCGCCCCCAAACCCTTGAAAAACCGCCACTCACAGCGCGACACGCGCGGAGACCACACACGCCGCAACCTCTCTCATAACCTATTCGTTACTAACGCAGATTGTCTACTGCGCAAGTAACGATAAATCGCAATTATTCGTTACTAACGCAGTCTACATACTGCACCAGTAACACATAACCGTTGTTTTCTCAGTTTGTTAGCTGAGTTAGTAACGGTATTTGGGCTATCAGTGTTACTTTCTCAGTTTGTTAGCTGAGTTAGTAACGATATTTGGGCTATCAGTGTTACTTTCTCAGTTTGTTAGCTGAGTTAGTAACGGTATTTGGGCTATCAGTGTTACTTTCTCAGTTTGTTGACTGAGTTTTTAACAGTGTTGAGACTTGTGGCTTATTCCACAGAATATTCATCAGACTAGCTTTACACACTTTTGGCCTATAACCCATTTTCTCTGCCAGCAAACGCGCAACAAAAAAGGCGGCAGGAATAAATCCTACCGCCTTATTCACTATGCGCACACGCCTAAAACTGCGCTACACGCAAAGCAATAAAAAGCTAGAACTACTTAAGTTCCACGGAAGCGCCGGCCTCTTCGAGGGCAGCCTTAGCCTTCTCAGCATCTTCCTTCTTAGCCTTCTCGAGAACTGGCTTTGGAGCGCCGTCAACGAGAGCCTTAGCTTCAGCCAAGCCGAGGTTGGTCAAAGCGCGAACAGCCTTAATGACTGCAATCTTCTTGTCGCCAGCAGCGGTGAGAATGACGTCGAACTCGTCCTTCTCTTCCTCAGCAGCGCCAGCAGCAGCTGGAGCAGCGGCAACAGCGGCGACAGGGGCAGCAGCCTCGACGTCGAACTTCTCTTCAAAGGCCTTGACGAACTCAGAGAGCTCAACGAGGGTCATTTCACCAAAAGCTTCAAGAAGCTCTTCACTAGTGAGCTTAGCCATAATTGGCTTCCTTTCTTACTTGGCCAGGCACACGGTGTGCCTTACGACCATAACATTTTTATTATTGGTTGGTCTCATGCAGCAAGCTGCAAGGGAATCAAGCGGCCTTTTCCTGCTTCTCGCGCAAAGCGTCGATAGTACGCACCGTCTTGGTTGGCAATGCGTTGAACAGGTAGGCGGCCTTGGACATGGTGCCCTTGAGCGCGCCGGCCATTTCGGAAAGCAACTGTGGGCGAGACTTCAAGTCTGCAAGCTGCTTTGCACCTTCGGCATCGTAAACAGTTCCATCTGCGAAACCGCCCTTGATGACGAGAGTCTTATTCTCTTTGGCAAAATCACGCAAGGTCTTAGCAGCCTCAATGAAATCACCCTTAACGAAGGTGATTGCAGTTGGGCCGGCGAGAAGCTCGTCAAGACCTTCAATGCCCGCTTCCTTAGCAGCAATACGAGCAAGCGTGTTCTTCGCCACAGAGTAGGAAGTATCGCGGCCTAGCTTTTCACGCAGAGAAGAAATCTGCGGAACGGTAAGCCCGCGGTACTCGGTAAGGTAGACAGCGTCTGCATTACGGAAAAGTTCCGTAAGATCGGCAACTACCGCTTCCTTTTCGGGCCTCTTCATGGCGTTCCTTCCTAAATCGGCCGTCAGTTCGAAAGAAAAGCATCAAACTCAAGAAACAGAGCAATAAAAAAGCTCTGCACACCGGCAGAGCAACATACGAAGCACACTAAGTGCTAAATAAAACTTACAACATGCTAGTTGTAAATCTTGCTCAACCTGTGCTGGCCTGACGCATCAATTTCAGGAATCTTGTGATTCCACCAACGGTCTGTGGTTTACGTTGGGTAAGTCTAATACGCCGTTAGGACAATGTCAAGAGAAATACTATAGAAATAAAAAAGAGGGCATGTAATTTACATACCCTCGAATTTTTTAATTTTTACTTTTATATTTTATGTTTCACAAGTTCACTACTTGCAAAATGCACCCTTACATTAAATGCACATTTTACAGCACTGCATTAGCAACGAAATCAAGCAAGAACAGCAAGGAAACAATCCAAAGCATTGGATGAACTTCCTTAGCACGCTTCTTGCAAGTCATAACTAAGCAGTACATGATGAAGCCTGCAGCGATGCCGTAAGAAATAGAGTAAGAGAACGCCATAAATACGGCAGCAAAGAATGCAGGAATTGCTTCGGAAATATCGTCCCAAGCAATTTCCTTCAAGGAGCTTGCCATCATGCAACCAACAACAACAAGCACGCCTGCAGTTGCTGCAGCAGGAACTGCAGAAGCAAAAGGCGCAAGAACAATAGAAAGCGCGAAGCAAATAGATACAACTACGGAAGTCAAACCAGTGCGACCACCGGCACCAATACCAGCAGCAGATTCTACATAAGTAGTGGTGTTAGAAGTACCGCAAATTGCGCCAACAGAAGTAGCAATAGAATCAGCAAACAATGCGCGATCCATCTTGGAGCTAAATCCTGAGCCGTTTTCAAGAGCCTTCTCATCTGCCTCGGAGAAAATGCCGGTACGACGGCCAGTACCAATAAAGGTGCCGAGAGTGTCAAAAGTATCCGACATTGAGAATGCGAAAATAGTTACCAACACAAGCGGCAAACGAGCAGGATCAGCAAACAAAGATGCAAAACCCTTATCGCTAAAAATAGCACCGAAAGTAGTTGGAAGCTGAGCAAAAGCGTCAGTAACAGACACTGCATTGTTCAAAGAAGTCAATCCCAAAGGAATACCAATTAAAGAAGTTGCAATAATTGTAATAAGCAAGCTTGCGCGAACTTTAAGAACTGTAAGAACAATAGCAAAAAGAAGTCCAATAAGGAATAACCAAAGCACAGGGTTATTCATAACAGCAAGACCTGGAATAGCAGCAGTTGGTTTACTCTTTGCAGCGGCGGCAGGATCCTTGGAAGTAAAAGTAATCAAACCAACGCTCATCATTCCAACATAGGCCACGAATAAACCAATGCCACCACCGATTGCATGTTGTAGCGAAGTCGGGATGGCACGAATAATCATTTTACGAATCTTGGTAACGGTAATAATAATGTTAATTAAACCGCACAAGAACACCATGCACATGGCCTCTTGCCAAGTAAAATGCAGGCCGAAGCAAACTGTGTAAGTAAAGAATGCGTTAAGACCCATGCCTGCAGCCTGTGCGTAAGGTACGTTAGCAAACAAGCCCATAACAAGGGTACCAATGATTGCTGCGATGATTGTAGCGAGGAAAACGCCACCTTTAGGCATGCCAGTTTGGCTTAAAATCATTGGATTTACGACGATAATATACGACATTGCGAAGAATGTAGTGAGACCTGCAGTGATCTCCGTTGATACATTCGTGCCGTTTTCTTTGAGATGGAAGAACTTTTCCATAAACTCTCTGTTCCTTGGTTTTACAGCGTAAAAGACCATAGAAAGCGCGGCGAAAGCACTTGAGCAATCGCGTACGCAATTACATTTGGGCATTCACGCAGAGGTTACTGCGACTCGCCCGGAAGAACGAAGGCACCACAAAATCTCACATAAAATTATGAAAATTGCGAAACCTCTGAACAACCGAACAGCTCTGACCTTACGCGCACGTGCTGACCAAGGAAATACACTGAAATCAAAAAAGTATATAACAAATCAGCCAAAACGGCCGGAAATATAACGCTCGGCTTCGGCATTGCGCGGATTGTTGAACATAGTAGTCGTGTCTGCAAAGTATTCCAAATGCCCTGGCTGCCCTACAGCCTTCAAATTAAAGAATGCCGTATAATCCGCAACACGCGCAGCCTGCTGCATATTATGTGTCACAATCACAATCGTGTAATCGTTTTTAAGCTCGTTAATCAAATCTTCTACAGCCAACGTAGAAATAGGATCCAGCGCCGAGCAAGGCTCATCCATAAGCAAAACTTGCGGATGCACAGCCACAGCTCTAGCGATGCAAAGTCGCTGCTGCTGACCGCCCGAAAGACCAATTCCAGGCTTATCTAAGCGGTCCTTAACTTCATTCCACAAGTTTGCACCTCGCAATGCCCACTCAACTAAGTCGTCAGCATCCTGCTTAGAAATCTTGCGATTATTTAGGCGAACTCCAGCAAGCACGTTTTCTCGAATAGACATTGTTGGGAAAGGATTTGGGCGCTGAAAAACCATGCCAACATCTCGGCGAACTGCCACAGGGTCAACGTCTTTTCCGTATAAATCGCGGCCTTCAAGAAGCACATGGCCTTCTACGCGCGCTCCCGGCGTAATCTCGTGCATGCGGTCTAAAGTGCGCAAAACTGTTGACTTTCCGCAGCCAGAAGGTCCAATAAAAGCCGTCACTTTATTTGGCTCAATATTAATATTTACGTCTTCTACGGCAAGAAAATCACCATAGTAAATATTTAAGTTCTTAACATCAATTCGTTGACCCATTTTATGCTCGCTTTCTAAAATCTATTTCGCCTTATTTCGCTTTATTTCGCCTTACTTCGCTTTTACAGAAAACACTCGAGCTACAACTCGCCCCAAAATATTTAGCAACAACACCAACACAATAAGCGTTAAAGCCGCAGCCCAAGCGCGCTCCATTGGAATTGTTGTAACGCAAGAAGCCGGAGCATTAGCTGGGCAATTTGCAGAAAGTTTGGAATATTCCTGGTAAACGTACACAGGCAAAGTAGTCATTTGCCCATCGAATAAGTTGAAATTCGTGGAAGCAATAAAGCCTGAAGCCATAAGAAGTGGCGCAGTTTCGCCAATAACGCGCGCAACTGCAAGAATACAGCCAGACACAATTCCCGGAAGAGCAGTGCGCAAAACGATTTTCGTAATTGTGCGCTGCTTGGTTACGCCCAAAGCTAAGGCAGCCTCGCGCAAATCGTTCGGCACAATTTTTAGCATTTCTTGAGAAGATTTAACAACCGTTGGAATCATAAGAAGAGAAAGAGCTACAGATCCTTCAAAACCATTGATTGTGCCAGGACCTGCAAGAAGAGCAAACATAGAAAAAGCAAACAGACCGGCGACAATAGACGGAATACCACTCATAACGTCAACAAGTAGATTAATTATGCGCGAAATTTTATTTCCGCTAGCATACTCAACCAAATAAACAGCACACATTAGGCCAATTGGAATCGAAATAGCCATAGCTCCAAGCGTAATTTCAAGAGTTCCAATAATTGCGTGCAAAATACCACCGTAACCGCCAGTTCCAGTAGCATTTCCGCCCACAACGTAAGTCATGTTATGCGTTAAAAAGTCAAGATTTAAGCGCTTAATGCCGTTAATAATTGTTGTTAAAAGCAAGGAAGCCAAAGGAATAACTGCCACTATAAAAGACAAGAAAATCAGCACACGCATAAGCATATCTTTGCGTTTACGCGCGGCTATAGAAGATCTAGTTGGACGGAATTTGTTGAAGTCAATAACCGGAGCTGCGGAATTTTCTGCGGAAGTATTTTCGGCAGATTTATTAATTTGATTCTCCATTTATGCGCCCGCCTTTCCGGTAATTTTGCGAGCAATAAAGTTGACTGCAAAAGAAATAACGAACAAAACTAAGCCGGTTGCAATAAGCGCACTTACGCCAAGTCCGTTCGCTTCCGGATACTGCGCTGCAATATTTGCGGCAATAGTTTGATTTTGGGAAGCTTTGAAAATATTGATTCCAAAAGTAAATCCAGGAGACAAAATCATCAAAACTGCCATTGTTTCGCCAAGAGCGCGACCAAGGCCAAGCATAGAAGCTGACACAATACCAGACTTTGCAAACGGCAAAACAGCTAACTTAATCATCTCCCACTTCGTGGCGCCCAAAGCCAGCGCACCTTCCTGCTGCAAGCGAGGAGCCTGTTGGAAAATGTCTCGAGCCATCGAAGTAATAATCGGCAAAATCATAACAGCTAAAACTAAGCTAACTGTTGCAGCACTTCTGGAAGGATTCGCAGCAGGGCCGGCAAAAAAATGGAATCCACCCAAAAACTTTAGAAACCCAATCCCAGAACGGATACATTGCTGGAACAAGCACCAATCCGCCCCACAAACCATAAATTACGGATGGAATTGCAGCAAGCAAATCAACAACTCCGCTTAAAAGCGGAACAATTTTTTTAGGAGCATAATACGAAATAAACAGAGCAATGCCGAGTGCCACGAAAAATGCAAACAGCAGCGCGAGCGCAGACATAAGCACAGTTCCAAAAATAAGCGGAGCTACGTAGCTTATAAAATCGTTCGCTTTGCCACCAGTAAAGTCGGAAAATACGCGACTTACCTGCTCATGATTCCCGCTTATTAGCGGCCACGCGCGAAACAGCAGGAATACTGCAACTGCAGTCAGCACAAGCAAAATCAGCATGCCACAGCTTGCAGCCACGCCTTTAAAAAGACGGTCTGCAAAATGAGTGCCTGCATAATTTTTGCTATTGCTCTCAGAAACTTGAGTAGCTTCGTTTGCAGTATACGCAACTGCTGCTGCATTTTTCGTAGAACTCAATCATTCTCCTTTTTAACTGATATTTTTCATAATATCAGTTACGAAAAGTTTTTACTTTCCGGTTTTACTTTCCGATTTTTATTTTTTATTTTCCAGTTTTTACTTTCCGGTTTTACTTTCCGGTTTTAATCGCTTGAATTGACTTGTTGATTTTGCCAACCAAATTTTGCGGAAGTGGCGCCGTTCCAGCAGCAGAAGAAGCAGCATTCTGACCTTCCGCGCTAGTTACGTAGCTAAGCCAAGACTTCACAAACTGTGCAGTTGAAGCATCCTTATAAACCGGGCAAGAAATATCGTAAGAAACCAACACAATCGGGTAAGCGCCTTTAGTTTGCGTATTATGATTAATTTTCATAACAACGCGGTTAGGATACTTTGCCGAAATATCAGAATCAATCTCGGAATCAGCCAAAGTTTGCGAAGCCGCTTCAGGAGAAATCTCATTATAAGTATCCCCCACCTTCACAGCCACAGTGCCAAGCTTTCCAACTTGCGAAAAATCAGCGTAACCAATAGCACCGTCAGCCATGCGAACTGTTGACACAACACCGGAAGTGCCTTTTGCGCCTTGACCGACGCTATTTGGCCAGTTTTCGCTAAGATCATGCGACCAATCGTCCGGAGCTGCATCCTTCACGTAGCTTAAGAAGTTCTGCGTTGTGCCAGACTTATCGGAGCGGTGAACCACGGTAATTGGAGTGTCTGGAAGCTTTAGCTTAGGATTTTGCGATTTAATTTCATCGTCGTTCCAGCGCGTGATTTTGCCGTCGAAAATTTTAGCAATCGTAGAAGCATCCATATTTATGTGTTTTCCAGCATCCGAAACGCCTTTTAGATTAAAGATTACAGCGATTGGAGATACGTATACTGGAACGTCGAAAGCTGTAGTGCCATTTGCACAAACCGACTTTGACTTTTCTATCTCGTCGTCGCTTAGCGATTTATCGGATCCAGCCCATGCTGTGGCTCCCGTCATAAAAGTAGTTACTCCTGCACCAGAGCCAGTTGGATTGTAGGCGATTTTTACACCGCTGTTTTTGCCTTGGAATCCTGCAATCCACGCTTCTACTGCAACCTGCTGTGAGGAAGCTCCAGAGCCTTGGAAATTGCCGGAAATTTTTGCATTCTGTGCGCCAGTTGCGTTGTTGTTGTCTGCAGGAACATTGTCTCCGCAAGCAGCGCAAGTTGCACACAAGCCGAAAGTTAGCGCTGCAGCAGCAATACTACGGAACTTAAGCGCGCTTTTATTCATATTTACTTTGGTTGTATTCACTTTATTCATATTTGACTTATTCATATCGTTACGCATATTCTTCTTTCCTTTCGCGAAGAATTGCCTTGCGCCCCACCACATTTTCGCGTTCCTATAGCCGTATTTGCGAATTGGGCGCATTTTCTTAACTTAATCCCTATCTTTTTTTATTAACGCAACCATCATAAATAGGTGGGTTAAACCGCACCGGCAAAAATAAAGTGTGTACCAAAAATGGCGGTATTTGGCGCTAGATTTAACGCGACTTAAGCAAAATGAAGGTCGGCGACCATATCAGCGTGTCGAAATGCTACAAATTGCGAAGAATATTTACCGTAATTTTTGCAGCAGTGTCCGCATATTCGGAAATATCAAAAGTGTGAAAATCCTCGTATTTTGTATCCGCATTATCGCTCATTGCGCGCACAACAAGTGCAGTAACGTCGTTACGAGCAGCCACATGCAAGACTGCTGCGCCTTCCATTTCCACAGCATCCGCTTGAGTAGCTGCAATTACTTCCGCTACTTTTTCTGGCGAATCAACAAAATATCCGCCAGAAGCAATAGTGCCAGCAATATGCGTGATTTTCATATCGGTAAGCACTTTACTAGCTACTTGAAGCAAATAATCATCCGAATGAAACTCGCTTGCAAACGGCTTCCATTGACCGATTAAACGCATATCAGTATCGAGATATTTTACAGTTTTTCCAAGAACAACATCGTTTGTATGCAAATTTTTATTAAGATTTCCTGCAATACCAGAAAAAATTACGGCTTGAGGATTGTATGCGTCAATAAGATATTGCACAGTTGCAGCAGCATTTACTAAGCCCATTCCGCCAACAGTAGCCGCGACTTCGATTTTGCTACCATCTGCAGAATTGAGAGTGCCGCAAGATACGTTAAGACTTGCAGAGCGATCGTGGCTCACGTTTTCAAGCGCACTAGCGATATGAGCAACTTCCTCATCTAAAGCGCCAACAACAGCAACTTTAGTAATTTTCTCAGTATTAGACATTAAGAATCATCCTTTTTTTACTTCGCCACTTACGCATTTATCGTTATTCTTAACCAAAAACACGCATACTAAAGTCATAATAACAAAAGTTAAAGTAGCAATCTTCAGCAATGCGTCACACGTAAAATCAAACCACGGATTCGTAATAGGAACATTGAAAAACGCAATGATTTGATTCTGCAGAGCAAGAAAAGCGACAAATCCAGCTATAAGAAGCACGCAAACTAAAGTGCCAACAATGCGACGCCATCCGCGAGTAAAAATAAGCAAAACGATTCCAGTTACAAACGGCATAAAAATGCTAAACCACAATGCAGAATCAGTAACAAGCGTGTACCCTGCGCTATGAGTGCCACGATACCACGCAAAAGCAAGTAAAATAACGCCAGTGGCAATCAAAGCAAACAGCACATATTTCACAATCGAAAACGCTTTACACGCAAAACCTTTATTCGCTTTATTCGCTTTATTCGCTTTATTCAAGTCTTCGTTATACATTTCAACACACTCCTTTGTACGCAAAATATAGTTCAAAACTTAACTGGCAAATACAGTAAAATATAAGCCAAGTAGAAGTAAATTGAGATTATCTTACTACAATCTCTAATCTTTAATCTCTAATCTCTACGGCGTGTTGCAACGGACTTCGCTAAAGTTCTTAACAAATCGGCAGTATCTTCCCAAGAAATACAACGATCCGTAATAGACTTGCCGTATTCAAGCTCACTAAGAGGAGCAGGATCCTGATTGCCACCTTGCAAGAAGCTCTCCATCATAACGCCCTTAATGCCCTGCTCGCCAGCAGCCAAACGATCCGCAATCTCGCGCACAACCTCAATCTGGCGACGCTCATCCTTGCCAGAATTACCATGCGAGCAATCAACAACCACGCCGTTAGAAGCCACGCAACCAGTGCCCAAACGCAAACGAATTGAAGCCACAGCAGAAGCAACCGACGCAGCATCATAATTCGGACCCTTACTAGACCCGCGCAAAACCACGTGGCAATCCGGGTTACCAAGAGTCTGCACAGCACAAGCGCGACCAAGATGATCAATACCAAAGAACGTATGATGCTGGCTCGCAGCCAAGCAACCATTCACAGCCGCAGAAACAGAACCATCCGTAGCATTCTTAAAACCAACCGGCATAGAAAGACCACTAGCAAGCTGACGATGAATCTGAGACTCCGTATTACGCGCACCAATCGCACCCCAGCTCACAGCATCCGCAATAAACTGAGGGCTAGTCGGCTCCAAAAACTCAGTAGCAGCAGCCAAACCAGCATCCAACACGCCAAGCAAAGTCTTACGCGCAAGAAGCAAACCCTTATGAATATCATGCGTTCCATCAATATCCGGGTCGTTAATCAAACCCTTCCAGCCAAGAGCAGTACGCGGCTTTTCAAAATACACGCGCATGACAATAAGAAGCTCACCCTCAAGCTCTGAACGCAACTTAGCTAAACGACTCGCGTAATCAAGAGCAGCCTTAGGATCATGCACAGAACACGGGCCAACAATAACCAACAAACGATCATCGTCGCCATTCAAACAGCTACGAATCTCATCGCGCGACTGCGCAACAATATCCTGCGCATACGGCGACAATGGCAACTCACCAAGCACCTGAGCAGGAGTTGGCAGCGGATCAAGCTCCAACACGCGGCGGTTAATAATGCGATCCACACCAACCTGGTCTTCCCAGCGCTGGAACTTCGCAGAGTTAAGAGGGTTGCGCCCCTCCTCAACTTCCTTCTTTACCGCGCGAGAAGTACGCTGCTCAGCTGTAGAAGACATTTGTTCACCATCCTATAAAAACGATGCTTGATGTGGTCGGTGGTTGCATCTTGAAATAAAGATGCAAACACCGCCAAACCCGCGCAGAGAATCTAACCTAACTTGATGTGGTCGGCTTGTGCCGTTTGCCGGCACAAGCCGCCGCGCTTGCGTTGGAAGTCCACTGGACTTCCAACTTTAAGCAAGCGCGGCGCTTTGGAGTAGCTTAAGCGCCCAATGCGCTTAAGCTAGGCCAAAGCGCCCATTGGATCCCATGCCGGCAAAACGATTGCTGGTTCTTCCAGGGCTTTGCGATATTCCGCCGGAAGCAGATTCTTCGGCACTGCAACTTCATACACGTACTCAGTGAACCAATCGTCACTCATCGTAAAGTAACCCTTATCCGCAATATCAGTGCCCCAAGAGTTCTCCACGCGCCAACGGCGAGTAGTCGTGCCATCGTCAGCAACATCCACGCCAGCAAAAGCCATAGCGTGATTCATTGCAGAATCAGCAAAGCGCACGCGCTCTTCCTTATCCAAATCAAAATCAACGCCATAAACGCGGCCATACTCAAACAAATCAGTAGCCCAAGCGCCATTTTCGCGATCCATCATAGGATGGCAATCAGCACCAAACCAAACTGGAATGACCTTCTCAACCAAAATCTTACGCACGCAATCCTTCATAAACTGGTTTGGCACGTTCAAATACTCGGTTGCGTCTCCGCCAGCAACATTACCCAAATGCTCAATAGCAATCTTCTTGCCCTTAGGATGCTCAGCGCGAGGATCGTCAACCAAGCACACATAATCCTCAAGACCAGCGTTCACGTACTTCTTCCAGAACTCAACTGGCGTAATCTCACCATCGCGATGGAACTTGCCTTCGCTATCAGTCCACTCCCAATCGAAGCTCTTAGGTGGCTCACCCAAGTGAATTGTCAAAATCCTGTGGCCTGCAGCAGTAGCGTCCGCAATAATCTCATCAATTTCAGTAGCATTAGCATACATATGAGCTACAGCAGTGTGCAAAAGCGCACGCAACTGCGTATTCATAGCGCCAGTATTCTTAGAAGAAGCGGTTTCTGGGAACAAATCTTTAGGAACAGCACCATACTTCTTGTAAACGTTCATAGCCATGGTCCACTGGCCGCCATCGCCCATAACGTCATGCAACAAATGCTGAATCAAGCGAGAATCTGAAGGCTCGCCCGCACGAACCAAAGCCGCAACATCCTTCAAGAAGTAGTTAATTCGCTCAAGCTTGTCGTAGTACATTGCGTAGTTCTGAGAAAACTCAAATTCCTTCAAACCAAGCGACTTTTTAGCAATAAAACGAGCCACGTTCAACGAGCTAAACAGCCAGCAGCGTCCAGAATGATCCTGATGCGTAGCATCACCGTTGTCAACAATCGTGGAAAAACGACGCTGCAACAAGCGAGCGCGGTCATAATTACGCGCAACCTTATCAATACCAGCAGCAGTTACACCATTCATAGCCAAACGGTTCAATGGGTTTGCATCAAAATCCTCACGCAAACCTTGCAATGCTTCATCAGTTAAAGCGGTGATCTCAGTCACTATTCTTACCTTTCCTGTTAATTATTTAGTTAAATTTGTTTAGAAAATTTGTTTAGAAAACTTATTTTACTAATTTTCTTGAGATTCGTCAGATTCGTTAGATTCTTCAGATTCCGCCAACGCAGCCTGAACATCTCGCTGAGCCTGCTTTGCTTCGGCAGAAGATTTCGCATCCGAAGAATTGTCAACATCGTCAGAAGCCTGCTGAACAGGCTGAGCATCTCCAAAATCAAAACCAGAGAACGCGTTTGCAAACAGCGAGCGCAATTCCGTAACTCGCTGCGTAATAGTTGCCTCGCGATGCTGCAATTGGCTCAAGCGCGCAGTCATACCATCTAATTCCTGCTGAGCTGCAGCCCTACGCTCTTCAACCTGAGCAGTCGCTTCCTGCATAGCTTTGCGCACAATATCAGCAGCCTGATTATCCGCAGCCTGATGCGTTTGTGCCGCATATTCGTCAGCTTCCTGATGCACGGTTTTCGCACGAGCCACCAAAGCATCGGCTTCTTCTTGAGCTGCACTCTCCTTTTCCTTCAAACCGGAAAGCAAAGCGTCAACCTTCTTCGTAGCTTCTTCCTGCTGGGAGGCAATATCTGCACGAATCTGCTCAACTTCTGCACTAACTTGGCTTAACGTACGCGTGCGCTCAACTTGAGCATCATCCGCAATTTCCTGAGCTTTTGCGCTAGCTGCATCCGTAATTTCGCCAGCCTTACGCTGAGCATCCGCCATCATCTTAGAAGCATGCTCGCGCATATCTGCCAACTTTTTATTCGCTTCTGCCAATGCAGATTCGATTTGATCGTTAGTTTCAGCCTTTGCGCGTGCAATTTCTTCGTTTGCTGCCGCGCGCTGTTCTGCAATTTTTTGAGCAGCTTCCGACTTAAGTTGCGAAATACTGCTTTCTTGCTGAGCGCGCTCAGAAGCCATGCGCTTAGTGTGCTCCTCTTGAGCATTTTGTAAAGCTAATTCTGCAGCATCTTTTTGCGCTTGAACGTCTTTTGCCGTAGTGTCGCGCAAACGTGCAGAATCTTCTTGAGCGGCTTGCATCATTTGAGTCGACTTTTGAGTAGCGTTTGAAAGCATTGTGTCGGCTTTAGTCTGTGCTTCCTGCATTAAGTGAGCTGCATCTAATTTAGCGTTATTAAGTAATGTTCCAGCCTGAGCTTGTGCATTCTTTTTGATTGACGCAGCATCCTGCTTTGCGCGCTCAAGTAATTGCGCACTGGTTTGTTCTGCAGAAGCCAGTAATTGTTGCGCATTTGCACCCAAAGATGCGAAAGTATTTCCGCTTTTTGCGCGTTTTACATTATTTTTTTCTTCTTGCAATTGAGCTTGCAATTGCAAAATTGATTCGTCACTGGAACGCACTTGTTCACGCAAACGCGAAATTGTACGCTCATAGTTAGCAAAGGCCTCATTTACCTTGTCTTTATCGTAACCACGCAACGCGGTTGGGAATAAATCCGTTGCCATAATATTCCTTTCACAAGCCCCCAGTAAGCTGCACCGACTGTGTGCCTACGCCATCAGCATCAACGCTATCACTTAAGAGCGCAAAATACTCGTGTGTTGCGCACGTTTTTGCTAAGCTCACACAACTAATTTATCATCACCTAATTTAGTAACAAATAATTTAGTAATAACTACTTTAGTAACATTCCTTCTGCAGAAGGTTGCATATAATATCTGACTGCTTCATGCACAATATCTTGCCCTGCTTCAATCTGCTGTTTTAATGGCAAACCGTTTCTAGCATCGTGCGAACTTACCGCCGGAGGGAAACTCACAAAACCGGCAAGAACATGCTTATTATCTTTAGCTGCCCAGTGCAAAAGCTGATAAAACAAAGAATTACACACGTACGTTCCTGCGTCGGAGCTTAAATTAGACGCAATTGAGTCGTGAGCAAAACGCTGCAAAATCATTCGCAAAGGCAGCCTCGTCCAGTAAGCTGCAGGACCATCTTTAACAATCGGCATTTTTTGCGGACGGCTATTATCTACATCCGGCTTTTTAGCATCAATAACGTTAGTTGCGCATCTTTCAAGTTGCACGCCTCGCGCAGTGTTCTTTGTGCCGGTGGCGATTACAATATTTGCTTGCTCACGCTCAATTGTTTCTAATAATTTAGGCCAAGCATTCGCAAAACTAATCGGAAGCATAACAGACGTTACTTTTACGCAAATATCTTCAGAAGGCTGCATTTTAGCAAGATTTTCCGCAGATTCTAGTGCAGATGGCACTTCGTAAGAAGGGTTGACTTCTAAATCTGCGTATGGACCAAATCCTGAAATTACAACGTTAATTTGATTCATAATATTAGCCTACTTTCTGAAGATTTTAGCTACTTGTCTAGTATTACAAGCGCAAGAAGTCTGCCTTCATGCGATTTTCCAGCAAGTTGCGCGCGCCTGTGAGAATACCACAGAGGATTTTCCAAAGCGCACATTGGGTTTTGCAAATTTTGCAAACGTTCCGGCAAAGATTCTCCTTCACCGTCTACTTCGCAAATTGTGCGCAATTCTTCATCTTCCTGCAAATATTGCGTTGCTGCATAAACTCGAGGCAAAGCGTTAACAATATTTGCAACTCCTGCGAGAGCTAAGTCAATTCGAGCAGCCTCAGCAATATCAATGCCGATTCCGCCGAAACGCGTTTTTGTTACGGTTTGTGGGTAGCGTTTTTCAAAATCGAACGCAATACTTTCGCCGACTTCGTAGCAGTTGCCGCAAATGCATGGTCCTAAAACCGCATTTATTCGCGAGCGTTCAGCACCTTTTTCACACATTGCTTCAATAGCAGAATCAAGAACTCCAGTCATTAATCCTTTTCTTCCGCAATGCGCTGCAGCAATTACTCCAGCTTCATCGTCCGCAAGTAAAACAGGTAAGCAGTCGGCTGCAAACATTCCCAAAGCAAGCGAGTGTGCTGTAGAAACTTGCGCATCTGATTCAATGCGCAATTTGGGATCCGCAAAACCAGTTGCGTCGAATCCGTAAGGCGTATTCCATGAATCAACTACAGTATCCGCGTCAAAAACTTCATTTCCGTGCACTTGAGCAACCAAAGATAAGTCCGCTTGTAACGCGCGCTGTAATGCTGCGCGATTGCTTGCAACAGCTTCCTCACTATCTCCTGCACGTCCGCCTAAATTAAGCGAAGCAAATGAACCTTCAGAAATACCGCCCAATCTAGTGGTAAAAACTGCGTGAGTACGAGCTCCTAATGCAACTGGAATAGTTACAGGAATTGGCTTGCCTTCGTTATCTTCATGCGGCAACGGCATGCCAGTTACGCTTGTTTGTTGCATATGTTACTTTCTTTCACCCTAAATAAGCCAATTCTTCACTGCTTAAGTTCAAATCTGAAGCTTTTAAGCTGTCGAGAATAGTTGCAGGCCTGTGCGCTCCTGGAATCACAAATACATGCTCACCTTTTGCAAGCTCCCAAGCCAAAACTACCTGCTGGTAGCTTACGCCATGATTCTCGGCAACTTTGCGGAATGGATCGAAAAGATGCTCGTCATACGGATGACGGAATCCACCAAGAGGACTCCAGCAAACGAAAGCAATTCCAAGCTTTTCGCAATATTGCAAAGTATCTTCGTTTTCTAAATGAACCGGCGAATACTGGTTTTGCACAGCAACCAACTTATTTCCTAAAATATTGCGCGCAATATCAATTTGTTCCACGGAAGCGTTAGAAATTCCGATTTCTCGAGCAACTCCTTCGTCAAGCAGCTGCTGCATTGCTTCAATGGATTCATTGTATGGAACTTCCGGATCCGGCCTATGGAAGTAAAGCAAGTCAATAGTGTCAACGCCTAAAGCCATTGCAGACTCTTTTGCGTGACGGATTAAATGCTCCGGCTTGCCATCCTTGCCCCACGTTGGGCGGCCATCCGTAAAGTTACGGAAGTGACCAACTTTTGTTGCAACTAAAATAGAAGATTTATTGCCCTTCCAGCTTTCTAAAGCCTCACGAACAAGCTTTTCTCCAGTTTGCTCCTCACCGCCAGAGCAGTAATACGCCCATGCGGTATCAATATGCGTGCAGCCAGCATCAAGAGCTGCATGAATGGTTTCAATGCCCATACTGTGTCCAAGATTGTTTTCGATTGTAAGCGGCATTTCACCAAAGCCAATGGCTGTTGTGTCAAACGACCCCAGTGCACGATGCATAACCATATTTACCTCTTATCTAAACAGTTTTAAAATGCCTCCAAATGCAAACGCAATTTGAAGGCATTTCGTAAGTTATTAATTTATTTATTATCGATTAGCATTTACTTTTCGATAATTTTATGCGATTAATCTTCCTCAAATGGGTCAAAATCGCGGCGCACGCGACGACGAGGACGCTCGGTACGCTCTTCGCGAGCAGAACGATACTCATCATAGTGATCGTCATCTGCAGCGTAGCGAAGATTGCGATCGGAGCCACGGCGAGCTTCCGAATTGCGTCGGCTATTGCGCTCGTCGCGATCTGCACGATCGTCACGATCTGCGCGATTGTCGCGATTGTCGCGCTCGTCACGCTCCTCATAGCGGTCATCGCGATGAGAAGACCTGCGAGGACGGTCATCAAAATCGCCGTCAGCGTAACGGTCGTCGCGTTCCGAACGATCTGCACGATCCGAACGACGGTCATCTCGACGAGAATTGCGATCTTCGTAGCGATTGTCACGATCGGAATAGCGGCTGTCACGGCTGTCACGGCTGTCACGATCGTCACGATCATCTCGATCATCACGCATGCGACGACGTGGACGATCATCTCTATCCGAACGATCACGGCTGTCGCGATCATCTCGACGGCCACGTCCACCGCGGTAATCATTACGAGAATCGCGATCGTCACGCGAACCGCGGCCACGATTTTCGCGAGGAGACGGAGCAGAAGATTCCTGATCTTCAAAACCTGGAATTGCTAAGGAAATCTTGCCGCGCTCATCTACGCTTTGAACGATAACCTCAACATTATCGCCTTCCTTAAGCACATCTTCCACAGTGTCAATTCGCTCACCATTAGCCAAGTTACGAATTTGCGAAATATGAAGCAAACCATCAGTTCCAGGAGTCAAATTAACGAAAGCACCAAAGCTCGTAGTCTTCACAACCTTACCTGTGAAAGTTTCACCGGCCTTTGGAACGCGAGGATTTGCAATAGAATCAATGATTTCCTTTGCTTTCTGAGCAGCTTCGCCGCCTTCGGAAGCAATATAAACAGTACCATCATCCTCAATAGCAATCTCAGCACCAGTTTCTTCCTGAATTTGGTTAATCATCTTGCCCTTAGGGCCAATAACTTCGCCAATCTTATCAACAGGAATTGTGGTTGTAATAATGCGTGGAGCGAATGGGCTCATTTCTGCTGGGCAATCGATGCACTCGTTAATAACCTCAAGAATAGTTGCACGAGCCTCGTGAGCCTGCTGCAAAGCGGCAGCCAAAATGTCTGCAGGAATACCATCGAGCTTAGTGTCGAGCTGCAAAGCAGTAATGAACTCGGAAGTACCAGCAACCTTAAAGTCCATGTCTCCAAATGCATCTTCAGCACCGAGAATATCAGTCAAAGTCTTGAAGATGTGCTTTCCATCAACATCTCCAGAAACCAAGCCCATAGCAATGCCAGCAACTGGAGCCTTCAAAGGAACGCCAGCAGCAAGCAGGGAAAGCGTAGAAGCGCACACGGAACCCATAGAAGTGGAACCGTTAGAACCAATAGCCTCAGAAACCTGACGAATAGCATATGGGAACTCTTCGCGACCTGGCAAAACTGGAACCAAAGCCTTCTCTGCCAAAGCACCGTGACCAATTTCGCGACGCTTTGGAGATCCAACGCGGCCCGTTTCACCAGTGGAGTATGGAGGCATTTCGTAGTTGTGCATGTAGCGCTTAGTCTGTGGGCCAGAAAGCGCATCCACCTGCTGTTCCATCTTAAGCATGTTCAAAGTTGTTACGCCCAAAATCTGGGTTTCACCACGCTGGAAGAGTGCAGAACCATGAACGCGTGGAACAACGTCAACTTCTGCAGAAAGTGTACGAATATCGCGCAAACCACGGCCGTCAATTCGGTAATCTTCAGTCAAAATACGGCGACGAACAATCTGACGCTGCAATTCCTTAAACGCGTTGCCGAGTTCCTTTTCTTTCTCAGCTTCGTCCATATCGGTGAACTCTTCTGCGATTGCAGCACGCACGCCTTCCTTAATTTCAGCAATGCGGTCTTGACGAGGAAGCTTTTCTGCAATAGAAAGAGCCTCATCCAAGTCTTTGTGTGCGATTTCGTCAATACGCGCGTAAAGTTCGTCCGTATATTCTGGGAAGAGCTGGAATTCCTTGGTTTCCTTAGCAGCAATGCGCTTCAACTCATTTTGAGCGTCGCAAATAACCTTAATAAATGGCTTTGCAGCTTCCAAACCACCGGCTACAACTTCCTCATCCGGCTTAGTTTGACCTTCATTATAAATCAAGTTCCAAGCGTTCTTGCCGGCGCCAGCCTCAATCATTGCAATAGCAACATCGCCGTTTTCAATCACTCGGCCAGCCACAACAATTTCAAATACTGCACGCTCACGTTCGCTCCAACGTGGGAAAGCAACCCACTGGCCGTCAATCAAAGCCAAACGAACACCAGAAACTGGGCCTTCAAATGGCAAACCAGAAATCATGGTAGATGCAGAAGCCGCGTTCAAAGCGATTACATCGTAAGCATCGTCAGGATTAATAGACAAAATAGTTTCCACAACCTGCACTTCGTTACGAAGAGTGTGTGGGAACAGTGGGCGCAATGGGCGGTCGATAATTCGGCATGCCAATGTTGCTTCGTTAGAAGGACGTCCTTCACGACGGAAGAACGAACCTGGAATCTTACCAGCAGCATACATCTTCTCTTCCACATCAACAGTAAGTGGGAAGAAGTCGTAATTTTCCTTCGGACTAGATCCTGCAGTCGTCGTCGACAAAATCATGGAATCGTCATCCAAGTAGGCGGCAACAGCACCGTCTGCCTGTTGTGCGAGTCGACCAGTTTCAAAGCGCAGCGTGCGCTTACCAAATGAACCATTATCAATAACGGCTTCTACAGCCTTAATTTCGGGACCCTCCACGGGTTCCTCCTTTTCTTAACTTACCTAATCAACCAACATGCGTAATAACATTGGCGCCTTCACGTTGTTATTATCCCTAACGATTTTTCGCAATCCTGCACGCCAATATTTCGTAGTGTTTTTTGTTTCGGTTACTTCAATCATCCGTATTCAGTTATGCTTCAATCTTAAATTATTTTAATTTTAAATTATTCTTCAATCTTTAGTTATGATTCAATTTTAAATTATGCTTTCAATTATGTATATACAAAAGCCCGAGCTTAAGCCCGGGCTAAAAGACTATCGACGCAAGCCGAGTCGATCAATCAAAGAACGATAACGGTTGATGTCAACGCGCTTCAAGTAATCAAGAAGACGGCGACGGTCACCAACCATGAGCAACAAGCCGCGACGAGAATGATGATCGTGCTTATGCTCCTTCAAGTGCTCAGTAAGGTCAGCAATGCGCTTGCTAAGCAAAGCAACCTGCACTTCTGGGGAACCCGTGTCACCCTCGTGCGTCGCGTATTCGTTGATAATGTTCTTCTTATCTTCAGCCGTTAATGCCACGGCGTCCTCCTTAATATCACTGCGCGGTGCCACAACCTTCTGTTGTAGCGCTTGTGAATCCGCGGGCGTTACACGCCAAATCTCTATCATACAACCACTCGTCAACAAGTTGAACTACACATATGACATCTTTTAATCATATTCATAATTATGCGTCACATACATATCAGATATAGACAGTGCGTGATTAAACAATTCATATTTTGCTTTTGTAATGTTGCTCGTCGCGTTCTTAAATTTAAAATAATCAAAAAGCATTGTGGTTATCAGCGGTACGCCTTCGTCCGACAACTTATCTTGACAATCATTACATGAAAGTGGAGCAGATTCTTGTATATTAGGTTCATGGCCAGGAGATTTTTTATGAGCAATTTCCAACGATTCTGTAATTGAAGAATCAATATCAAGAGCATAATCCAAATCGTAATATTGTTGATAGTACGATTCTTTTGCGCCATTTAACATATTAAAAACGCATAGCCATACAATGATGTACACTGCCACGCATCGCAATGCAATATACCAGCGCTTATTGTCTCGATTACTGTGAAATAAACCAATATGTAATTTCATATACACCTATATCTAAAAATCTTTTAGTAAAGACTCTGCAAACCAACCCAACGAGTCTTCCCACCGTAATTTTTATTAGCCATTTTTACTGAAGTTGAAAAAGGCCAATCATGTCTATTCACAAACAATGCTTTTGCTATATCGCTTCATAATAAAGCCACTTTCTTTTAAAGAAGAGCATATACATCACTTGGTATAGCACTAGATACAATTATCGTCAACAAGTTGTTATTGTTAATCAAAATTTGCAGTGCAAAATATTACATTGCGGTCATAAAGCCACCAAATATCACAACTATAATTGCCAAAACTTCAACAGCGTAAAACATAATAAAAGATGCCCAGCTGCGAGTTAGTACATTTAGACGCGATTTTTTAGGAATAATAACAAGCAAACCAACGAATAATACAGCAAAAACAGCCACAGCAAATCCTGCAGAAATAATGCCAAGATTAGCTGCGTTAGCAAGCCCGGAAGCAGGACCATAAACTACGTAAGTTGAATACCAAAAACTCATACTTAACATACACAATCCCGCAATAAGCTGTTCAAAAGCTAGGAATACCACAAAAATAAATCTCCAAACCCAGCTACTTGATTCAATTAAAGCCATTGCGAGACTTGTAAAAGCAGCAACTGTAATAACCCAGGAAATAAAAACTACTCCTTGAGCAGACAATCCTGCACAATGCGAAACAACCCACGACGTATATTGAACAGCAAGAGTGCGCCCAACCCAATACGGTAGAACAATTGCGAGCAATAATATTCCTAAATATATCCACCAACGCTTAGGATTCGCATGCTTACGCGAAAAATCGGCAATTGATAATTCTGTTTCAGGCAAATCTGAGCTTAAATACTCATCTGATACTTCTTTTACAGGCGCGTCATTTTTTGCGGGAACATCATTTTTTGCCGGCGCAGCACTTTTTGCAGGCGCAGCACTTTTTGCAGGCGCAGCACTTTTAGAAGATGTTGGACGTCGTCTTACTTTTATTGGCGTAAAGCTTTTAGGACTCTCACTATGTTCATCGTTCAATGTCATAAGATAATTCTCCTGCCAATCTTTAGCATTCGCCCAATCCTTCGCAAGTTTAAGCACACCTGCGTAACAGTAATAATACTTTATCAATACTTTATTATTGTATTCAATAACTTGCGCAAGAAGTAGTGCACTTAACATGTTTGCCGTTTATGCCGACTGCTAGTCTCATTGTAAAGGCATGTTTTGCATGCGTTTTGCTTAAAAAGCGGCGTTTAGTCGCAAAAAAATACGACAGGATATCATGGGATTTATTCATTTTATTGTCAACTTACTTAAGGATCCACGCTCTGCTATTGCAAGTTGGATTGCGATGGGTACAGCTCCAGCGTTAGGTCTTATTTTTCTAATTGTTTTTATTGAAACAGGCGTAGTATTCTTCCCATTTTTTGCCGGGAGATTCCTTGCTTTTTGCGGCCGGCTTCTTTGCAGCTCCCGATGCTCAAACCGGTCACAGCGCACTTCCTCTTCCACTGTTGCTTGCGGTTGTTTGGATAGCGCCTATTATTGGCGATCAGTGCAACTATTTTATTGGTCATTTCTTCGGCCGCAAGATTGTAGAATCTGGTAAAGTTAAGGCGCTTACTCCAGAGCGCGTTGCTAAAACCGAAGCAATGATTGAAAAATGGGGTCCTTTAGCCGTATTTTTGGGCAGATTCTTCCCATTTATTCGCACGTTCATGCCTTTTATTTCCGGCGTATCCGGAATGCGCTGGGTTCGTTTTACACCATTTTCTGTTCTTGGCGGAATTATATGGTCCTCACTTTTCACGCTTCTTGGATACTTCTTTGGAAAGATTGATTTCGTACAGAAGAATTTTGAATTAGTGATTGTTGCTATTTTACTTATTTCACTTGTTCCAACTTTTATTGGCTTATACAAAGCACACAAAGCAAAAAAGGCATCTAAATAGATTGTGCTTACGACACTCATGCACACTGCACTATAATAAATATTGTTTTTATACAAGATTTGTAGTACAGTGTGCAGAGTTGTCGTAAGATGATTTGTCTTAGACATTGGGGCTATAGCTCAGTTGGTAGAGCGCTTCGTTCGCATCGAAGAGGTCGTGGTTTCGATTACCATTAGCTCCACGAAGCCCACTGCATTCATTCCACCGCAGTGGGCTTTTTTATTCGCTTACCCCTATTGCGCACTTAATCATCTTCCTTACTACTTTTATGCTTTTTGTAGATTATTCCAGCTCCAAGCGCCACGCATAACAATGCCACAACGATTATTCCAACATACGCAAGCACTACTAGCAGATTTGACGAGCTTCTTCCACTTGTGTTTTTATCATTCAAATCGCTGCTCAAATCATCATTAGATACTCCATTAGAATCCGCTTTATTTGCATTATTTGTATTATTCGAATCTTGCACTTGAGAGCTTGCTACATCATCATTTTTATCGTCTTTTTTACCACCATTTTTCTTCTTTTCTAATGCAGAAATCTTTTTTAGACTGTGGGAAATCTGCACAACTTTCACATTGTTGTATCTTAACTCTGTTATATTTCCTGCATAATCCACAGCTTTTACAAGAACATCGTGGGCCACACCATCAGGCTTCATTTTCAAAGACAGCACTGGCTTATTCGCCGACTTTCCTCGCCAAATATGCTTAGCTTTGCCGTCAACATTAAATGACACTAATTTCAAAGCCATATTATCTTTTGCACTAATTCTCACTAATTTTCCATCTTTTTCAGTTTTGTAAACTGAATTTTTACGAATATCAAATGCTGTTGCAAGAGGAGCAAGATGATCTACAGTAAATCGCAAAGACGCAGAAGACGCACGTAGCACTCCGTTAGATTCACCTACTACCCGCTCGTTAGAGGAATGATTACCTGCTTTATCTACAGAATTAATTAACACTCTGTAATTCGCATTATCCGCAAAATTACGTTGGAAAATAGTGTATGTTAAACGAGGCCAACCGCGATCTGTACTTATGGCTACAGAAAAATCGTTTTTACTTAGGTTTCTTTCAACACCGTCTTGCACAACGCTGACTTTTGCAGGATGCGCCAAAGCACTGGCATTAACTTCTTCAATACGAACATCTTTCGCATGCTGCAACTGTTTGTTGTTCATTGCAGCAGTTGAACTATCTAAGCTAAACGTTGATCCGGAGCTGTTAATAGAAAATTGCATACTTCCGTGAATCTCATGATTTACCACATCTTTTGCGCTCCACTGCAACTGATAAATATCGTCATCGCTTGGACCACTATAAAAAGCTTCGTACTGGACTTTTGCACTGTTATTACTAAATTTTGCAGAAGCTGGATTTACGTTCTGACCACCACGAATGCGACGCAACCAGCACTTTACACTTTTTGGATTCAAATAATTATCACTAATAACAACCGTTGGTTTTACTTCACGAGAATAAGCTCCACCATTACTAACACCGGTAATCGAAACAGTTGGAATGTGAGTATCAATAACAAAATTGTCACTACGCGAAGAACTGAAATTGCCAGACAAATCTTGCGCAACATATTTAGCTTCCCAAGAAGCATCTTTATTAAACGAAATATCTGCATACCAAATGTTTGGGTGCAAACTGTCGTTTTTAAACTGTTGAGCAGTTAGATTAATAACTTGTTTTCCGTTTGCTTTAACAGTTGCTATTGGCGAAGAGTCTCTAAGAAGATAAGAAAAAGCAAAAGAATCATCGTCTACTATTACCCTAGCTGAACGATTTGCCTTAAAATATTTACCTCTGTAAACGGTATTGTTGTCGTAAATAACCTTTAACCGCGGCTCAGTATAATCAATAACCACAAAACGTACAGAATCTAGCATATTGCTACTTTGCGTTGAATCCGAAATATTTACAGCTAAAGCAGGAATATTTAGTATTGGCTCTTGAAAATTCATTTTACTGGTAGAAGATTTTGCTACACGAGTAATACTAGATGCCTTATTTTCGTTCTTTTTATTTGCATTACTACCACCCCATATGCGATGCGGCGCAATTGCCACGGACGCAATTCGCACTGAAACGTCGCGCAAATCGTAAATTCCGCGACTTTTCAACTCAACTTTCACTACTCCTACCGGGATAGGGCGTAGTTGGTAGCGGAAATTAACTAAAGACGACAACACTTCTGTTTTAGCCAACTCAGCTTTAGAATTAGCAACTTTGTACCGTCCAATATTTACATAAACTTTGTGAATACGCTTTATTGTTGACGCATCCATTCCGTCAACCGTAACAACTAGCAAAACTGGACGCTTAGTAAACATGTACTTAGCTTTAGAGCGAACTGTTCGCTGGTTTGGCATAACAGAAATATGTCGTATGTGCAAATTGCGATCAGTGTTGATATTCTGCGTTTTTACATGGTTTTCTGTTGTTACACTAATATTCTTTGTTTGAGCGTAGGAAGCATTAATCGGCAGCAATACTGCAACAATGCTCATAAAGAAAAATGCAGAGATGCAAACACCTGCAATAAATCTTGCTAAAGGTCTTTTAATAAGTTTATTAAAAGACATCTCTGCCTTCCCCCACAAAGAATGTTTCACCTTAGCAAACCCTTCTCGATTTTGCTGTTTCATATATTCCCCCTTTTGTTAATCCCTTATTTGTTTTATTTTGTTATTACTTTGCTGTTACTTTGTTCTACTTTTATTACCTTTTATTAATTTTTATTACTTAAATTATTTTTCTGAAAAAATTGAGTTGATTTCATCTTGAATTTGACGCACACTATCAAGCGCAGCTTTTTGCCTTTTTGCAACATCATCATTCGAAGCATGTGCCTGATCAAGAAGATTTTTCGCATCATCACATAACTGTTGAACTTCTTGCTTACTAAAACCACTTCCGCGCAACATCCGCATCCAAGAATGTAAGGATTGCAGCACCAATTCACCAGTATCAATGCGAAGTATGTTCACATTATTCTGCTTAGATATTTTTATAAGATTCTGCAAATAGTTCACATACTGTTTATACGTTTCTTCATTTGGAGCATCTGTACTAACATCAACAAGACGAGCGTAGCAATCAGAAATAGCAACATAAGCCTTAAACATGCTTGCTTTATTACTTGCTTTCTTGTGTGCTTCGTGCACTTGATTTTTCACTAAATCGGATTTGGAAGTTGTCAATGCGTCAACAAACCAAGCCCTCGCCACTCGCATGCGCGAAAGTCTTTCCGTATTCGCAACTTTTCCAGAAAATCCTGCAAAATAGTACCAATACGCTTTACCAATATCGCCAGAAATACTTGCCCAATCGTTGCTATTTGAACGCAGCTGATGATCATACTTGCTTATTAAGCTCATAAAATCACGCTCCTCAACCGCGCTCCACTGCTGATCTGCAAGTTGCGAGCGCAGCAAAACGCGCAAAGGTCTAAAAGACATTTGCCGAACGTAATGCTTTTGCAACATACTATTTTGGATTTTCATAGCGCGCGAAATATAGCGTTTAGCAAAATCGGAGCTGCTTTCACGTTCCGCCATACGTATAAGAGAATCGTAATCTGCTTTATTTTTCTTTATTAATTTCAGGCGACTTATTTTCGCTTCTGCGCTTAAAGTTTTGTTCGTAGGCTTAACCGCTGCATTGCTGCTAAAAATAGGCAGGCAGTTGAATAATACGACCACAAAAAATAGCAGCAATGCAGATAAGCCTGCAGTTTTTACAGGAGTGCTAATCTGCAGGCTATGCTTTCGTCTCTTTATAGAAGATTCTCGACTTTTTCGCCTGCTAATAACAGAATTTTTATTATTTAATGAACTTCTACTGCTGCTTAATCCGCATGACTCTAGCGCAGAAAGCATCTCTTCGCAATCTTTATACCTGTGGGAAGGGTTAGAAGTAGTTGCCAGTGCAATAACAGATACTAGATTCTCAAACAATTCGCGATTTTCGTTACTTACAGTTACCGCTTGCAGATCTGCTTTAGAAGCATCGCTAGGAAATAACGCGTATCTCAATGTCATTCCAAGAGAATAAACGTCACTAGCAGGAGTTATTTCCTCACTACCATCTAAAACTTCAGGCGCTGAAAAACGTGGAGTTGCAAAACGCAAATCTGATTTCTCAAAACCTCTCATACTAGCAGATTGAAAATCAACAGATCCTTCGCGAGTATACAATTTGCTTGCGGCACCAAAGTCAATTAGACGAACTGTTCCGTCTTGCGAAATAATAACGTTTGAAGGTTTAAGATCACCATAAATAATTGGAGGATAATGCGAGTGCAAGTAAGCTAAAACCGAGCATAATTGCACTCCCCAGTTTTTAACCGTTGCAGGGTTTTGTAAACCTTCTTCGTCAACAATTGATTTAAGAGAACGTCCTTTTACATAATCTCGTACGGCATAAGCTCGACCATTTTCTTCAAAAAAATCGACGATTCTAGGTATTGCAGGGTGATCGCACTCTTTTAATACATCAACTTCAGCACGTAAAGATTGGACTATATTTTTGCGATACGATTCGTCACCTTGAAGCAAGGTTTCTTTTACAGCCCACTGTTTGTGCAGCACGGTATCAACCGCAAGAAATACGGTTGAAGTACCACCGCAACCCAGCTCTCCTAGTAACTGGTATCGCCCTCCTACACAAACCATCGTTAAGCCTCGCAATCTAAATAATGTAAATTGCTCGGCAAAATTTGGTTAATTTACTGAGCAATTAAATTACAATTGCGACTACTGTATCGATAATTTCGTGCATAAAAAAGCTTTTTTACCTATTGTGGTTAAAAGCTTAGAATCCTACAAAATACTCGGATTAATTAGTCAATATCCGCGCCAAGTGCAAGAAGTTTTCCGCGAAAATCAGCGTAACCACGATCAATTAGCGAAATACCGCGAACATTAGATGGACCTTTAGCAGTAAGAGCTGCAATCAAATGACTAAAACCGCCTCGCAAATCCGGAACGTCAATATCTTGACCGGTTAAAGGAGTAGGTCCAAAAATCACGGCAGAATGCTTGTAATTGCGCTGCTGGAAGCGGCAAGGAAGAGAACCCAAGCACTCACGATACAGCTGAACCATAGCACCCATTTGAACAAGAGGCTTAGTGAAACCAAAACGATTCTCGTAAACCGTTTCATGCACAATACTCAAGCCCTTCGCCTGAGTAAGCGCAACAACAAGCGGCTGCTGCCAATCCGTCATAAAACCAGGATGCACGTCGGTTTCAATAGCAACAGGATGCAAATCTCCACCCGGATGCCAGAATCTAATACCTTTATCCGTAACGTCGAATTGTCCGCCAACTTTGCGGAACACGTTTAAGAAAGTCATCATTTCCGGCTGAGTTGCGCCCTTAATAAACACGTCTCCGTGAGTAGCAAGAGCCGCCGAAGCCCAAGAAGCAGCTTCAATTCGATCGGTTAGTGAAGTATGCGTATAGCCTTGTAATTCTTTTACGCCTTCAATTCGGAAAGTACGGTCAACGTCTACAGAAATAATCGCACCCATTTTTTGCAAAACAGCTACCAAATCCATAATTTCAGGCTCAATTGCAGCACCCGAAAGCTCAGTTCGACCTTCTGCAAGAACTGCTGCAAGTAAAGTCTGCTCCGTTGCTCCAACAGAAGGATACGGCAGATGAATTTTAGTACCGTGCAAACCGTTAGGTGCAGTAATATGAATGCCATCCTCGTGATCTTTATCTACATTTGCACCAAGCTTTCGCAAGGTTTCAAGATGGAAATCAATTGGACGACCGCCAATATTACAGCCTCCAAGCGCTGGAATAAACGCTTCTCCAAGACGATGAAGAAGAGGACCAGAGAAAAGAATAGGAATACGCGAAGAGCCAGAAAGAGTATCGACGTCTGCAACATCTGCGAGCTGCACTTTTGTTGCGTCGATTGTAACGATTCCTTCCGGACCATTTACGTCTACAGAAACACCATGCAAACGCAATAAATCTGAGACAACATGCACGTCACGAATTTCTGGAACATTTTTAAGCACAGACTTTCCAGGTGCTAAAAGAGCAGCAACCATTGCCTTGCTTACAAAATTCTTCGCACCACGCACTTTAATAGTGCCATTAAGCGGCTTACCACCTTCTACATGCAACACGTCTGCAGCATCAATGCCACTATTGTTGTTCTGTTCAGCCGTATTATGTGCGGACACGTTTACCTCTTTCGTTCGCGCTAAAAAACTATTAACTATCATACCGGCATACTTGCCAACGCGCTCAGATATATTGCTTAATAAAATACTAACTCCGCTAAACTCGCATTTTAATGGGTTTGATGCTGACGCCATCTGCGAATTAACTTAGTTAGCAATGATGGTTTTCGCAATAAATCAACCTCAGGTAAATCATGCTCAGATTCTGCGGTAAGACCATACGTATAAGCCTTTTTAGTTGATGGTTTGCCAACAAGATTGCCAAATTCCAGCATTTGCGTGCGCGGTTCAAATGGGTGACGAATATCAAATTCAAGCAAACGTACACCACGCTTTGCAGGCTCCGGGCCGTATGAACTAAATCCACAAGTAGGAGTTGCAATAAGAAGTATATTCTTTTCAGGCTCTTTACCAGCAAAAGCATTTAGATGATCGTGACCAGCAACAACAGCAAACGCGCCAACTTTAGCTAAAAGCGCAAACTCGCCGCTGTCAACATCTGGGCAACTAATACCCTCTCCCAAATAGCCGTCCGGAAGAACACGATTCTCGTCAAGAGCGTAGTAACGTCCAGCAAAAGTACGATACCCTTCAATTGCGCTTTCTTGTGCAGCAGAATCTTTAGAAACCTCACGAAGAACACGATAATACTGTTGCAACGGAAAATGCTGAAACACGCAGAAACGAGGCGGCAAAGAATCCGGAAGCTTTTCTACAAAATTAAGAGCCTTTTTAGAAGGCTGGCCGTAGCCGCCCGATTGAGAATAATCTCCTGAATCTATTAAAACAATTGAAAAAACAACATTTTCTTGACTTTCGTCCATAACTGGAAGAGCGAAAGTACCAGGCTCACAAGGCAATATAATCTGCTTGTGTAAAATACAATTCGTTGACTGCATTGCGCTTGATGAAGACGTATAGTTAGAAACACGATTCATGCAGCAAGAAAATTCACGATACAGTGAGTCAAGCTCCTCGTTACTTAATCCACACTGAAAATCATGATTACCATATGTTACAACCCATGGAATTTTGCGCTTTTCTAATGGTTCAACTAAGCGAGATATTCCGTTTTTAACCTGCTGAAGTAGCTGCTTCCTATCAAAGTCAGACATATTTTCAGACTTCTGCCAACGTCTGCGCGTAAAAGTGCTTGAAAAAACTTTTTCGTAGCCAGCAATCTGATTACCTGTAAACACAACCAAATCGGGACGCACGGCGCTGCAAGCAGATTCAATTAGTCGAATAGTATCCGACGACACTTTAGGAACATCTTGAACATCTGCACATTGAAGTACGCGAAACTTACCAGAAAGATGGAACTGTAAGCGCCCCAATCGCGCCGAAATCGATAAAGGAAGCTCTGCATTTGCAGTAACTTCAGATTGTGCAGAATCACTCATACTTCAAGCATACGGCAGATACGAAACGACTCACTAAATTTTTTGCAGTGTTTTCAAAAATTCGCTAATTCTTGTAAAACTCGGTTTGCTTGCAAAAATGGTTGAGATCAGAAAACTCGCTACTACCAACGAAAACATGTGAAAACTGATGGGAAATAGGTGGAAAACAGGAAAAATCAGCAAAAATCAGCAAAATAGTTACAAATTCACAGGAAACTTACAGGCAATCGCATTATTGCACTCAGCATAAGGTGTTTATTATAGATATATCAAAAGGAAAACGAACTACAAACAAGTAGTTACGAAACCTTAAAGAACTTAACCTCTCTTCTTCTCTTTTCTCTAACCCCGGTCACGCACCGGGGTTTTTGATTTTTAAATGTATGATTCTCAGAAATTTATATAGATAACAAAAAAGCCCTCGTTCTACGAGAGCTATTCGCTGGGGTACCTGGACTCGAACCAAGAATGGATGAACCAGAATCACCTGTGTTGCCAATTACACCATACCCCAATTGGCAGGCTTCGCGGCTCTTGGAACCGTTCCGTCTTCGTACCCCCGACCGGATTTGAACCGGTGTTGGCGCCGTGAGAGGGCGTAGTCCTAGACCGCTAGACGACGGGGGCTTTCATTTATCAGCTACGCCTCTTGACGCAACAAATAGCGACTTTACAACATAAAGCAAATACTTGCAACCGCGGCGTGTCGAAAATATATTAAGCATAAAACAAATAAAAAGGCGGAAATGCAGCAATAGTGCCACACTCCCGCCTTATTTAAATTTTATTTGCACTTATAAATTATTTGCGATTTACAAGTGCTCGCGCAAACCAGCCAAACGCGCCAAAGTCACGTCTTTGCCAACGATTTCCATGGACTCAAACAGTGGAGGCGAAACGCGACGGCCAGAAAGTGCTACACGCACAGGGCCAAATGCCAGGCGCGGCTTGTAACCAGCTTCCTCAACAAGCTTCTTGTTCAAAAGCTCGTGCAAGGAATCAGTATGCCAATCAGAAGCATCAACGTCCTTCAAGGCAGCGAGCGCAGCGTCAAGAACCTCTCCTGCGGATTCCTTCAACTGCTTACGAGCGTCATCATCTGGAGCAATGTAGCCATCTTCACTAAGAAGGCTTCCAACCATTCCAGCAACCTCGCCAAGCAAGCGCACGCGAGGCTGCACGAGTGGAGCTGCAGCTGTGAGAACTTCGCGCTCGCGGTCAGTTAATGCATCCCAATTATCCGCGCTAACTACGCCATCCTTATGCAAGTATGGCACGGAACGGTTCAAGAAATCTTGCGGATCGAGCATACGAATATGCTCAGCGTTAATCGAAATTGCTTTATCCAAGTCAAAGTGTGCAGGATTTGCCTTAACATCGCGCACATCGAACTTTTCAACCATCTCATCCATGGTGAACACGTCACGATCCGGCGCAATAGACCATCCAAGCAAAGCCAAGTAATTCAGCAAGCCTTCTGGAATAAAGCCGTTATCCCTATGCAAGAACAAGTTGGACTCTGGGTCTCGCTTAGAAAGCTTCTTCTTACCTTCGCCCATAACGTAAGGCATATGGCCGTAAAGTGGAGTTTCCTTAGCAATACCCATTTCCATAAGGTAACGGTAAAGCACAATCTGGCGAGGCGTGGAGCTAAGAATATCCTCACCGCGCAAAACCACGTTCACGTCCATTAACGCGTCGTCAACAGGATTCGTAAGCGTGTAAAGCGGATCGCCATTCGGGCGCACAATCACATAATCTGGAACAGATCCAGCTTTAAAGGTGATTTCGCCACGAATTAAATCGTTAAAAGTAATGTCTTCATTTGGCATCTTCAAGCGAAGCGCAGGCTTGCGGCCTTCCGCACGGAAAGCTTGCTTCTGCTCTTCTGTAAGATTGCGATCGTAACCATCGTAACCAAATTCAGCTGGACGGCCAGCAGCAATATTACGCTCCTTAATTTCTTCAGGAGTAGAGAAGGATTCGTAAGCGTATCCTGCTTCAAAAAGCTTTTGTGCTACGTCTTTATAAATTTCCATACGCTGGGACTGGCGGTATGGGCCGTTATCTCCGCCAACATCAATGCCCTCGTCCCAATCAATATTGAGCCAACGAAGAGCCTCAATAATCTGCTGGTAGCTTTCCTCGCTATCGCGCTCATTATCGGTATCTTCAATACGGAACAGCAATTTGCCATGAGTATGGCGAGCCTCTGCCCAATTAAACAGCGCGGTACGAACCATACCCACGTGAGGTGTGCCGGTTGGCGAAGGGCAAAAACGCACGCGAACATTCTTTGGAAGTTCAGGCTTTGTGGATTTTGTTGCATTATTAGCAACTTCTTGAGTTTCCTCTGTATCAGTCATAGGTTCCATTGTGCCGCGCGTTACGGACGGATTGCGTTCAGTCAAGAGCTTGCGTAGATTCTTTATTTCCTTCTACATGCGCAAATTTTGCTGCCAATGCTTCGCGAGATTTGCGATCGTCTTCTTCTTTTGCAAGCTTCTTAGCAACTTCTGGATCCCACAGCACGTCTTCACGATGTTTTTGCCATTCCGCAGCCAACAAAGGCGCCGCAAACATAATCAAATCGTAAACACTACTATCTTTACTACTCTCATCGCTGTTTTTAACGCAATCAACAAGCTCACGCCACTGAGCATCTTTAAACATCATGCGAGGCACGCCAGCACACTCGCACACTTCGTTAATATAAAGGAAAATTGGTAAAGTTTCTTGAATATCGCTAGTTTTTGCAACTAGCTTGATAAGAATACACAAAACCAGAATAATTTTTTGCGACTCTACAGATTCCCTATATTCAAAGGATTGCTTTTTTGCGTATTCGATAGCGTTTTGTAAATCTTCAGCAACCCAATTTCCTTGTACTCCCAACGTATCTGCAGCGCTATTAATTGCATCGGCATCAACAGATGCGTGAGAGTAAAGTTTATTAAAAATAGTTTCTATATTATTGACGTCGTTTTCTAAAATTTCTGCTTCCGCTTCGTCATAATTAGGCTCATAGCACGAATCCATTGCATCGTAGGCGTCCGCAGCCGAAAGCAAAGCGTCAACAATTTCTTGCGGTCTGCCCGGAATCTCGTCCGCACCTTCGTACACAAATTCAGCATCCGGAACGGTCACGTCAAGATTCGTTAGCATTCGCGCTATTGCTCGCATTGAGCGCACTTCCAGATTTTCCGCGTATTTTGCGTCGTTATCAAGGTGACGAGCTTCTGTTAATGGCCACAATGCTGTCAAATTTGCGGCGGATTGAGCTGCGTTATTTAGATTTTTTATGGTTTCGATTTCCACTTTTTCAATTCCCACGTTTTCGATTCCTATTGTTCCATTAGAAGCTACCATCGAACGCTCCTTTACATTCGCAGCTTTTACTTCTACTTAACGTTTGCTGCAGGATCTACATACGTAATAGAAAGTACGCGCAAAGTCTTGCAATCGTAAGTAATAGAAGTAATTGACGCCAATGCTGTGTGGCGAAGAAGCATATTGTGCTCAGCATGGCCAGTTTCCAGCAGGTGACGATAAGACCAAATCGGCGACTCATGTGTTACAGCCACAATTTGCTCACCAGGATGCTTACGAACCTGCTCGCGTGCAAAATCACCAACGCGAGTAGCAATACTGCGGTAGCTTTCTCCCCAACTTGGCTTCCACAAATTTGCAACAAGCTTCCAGTTATTGTTTTTCCACAACGCACCTTCACCGTAGCCGATTCTTTTCCCTCGGAAATTATTGCCAGCTTCAATCAAGCGCTTATCTAAAATAATGTCGCTTTCATGAGATTGAACCGAAGATTGTGCAGAAGATTTTACGGAAGATTGCGAAGAATCCTCACCACAGTGCGCTTTTACATAGCAAGAATCAGGAATAGCACGCAAAGCATCCTCAATTTCGCGCGCTGTTTCGCGAGTGCGATCAAGAGGAGACGAGTATATTGCACTAATTCCTCGCATTTGCGGAACTGTTGCAATATATTGCGCCGTAGCTCTTGCCATTCGCACACCTCGCGCAGAAAGATGAAATCCCGGCAGGCGCTCGTACAGCACATGATTCGGATTATCTACTTCCCCATGACGCACAAAATGAATTGTTGTAGCCGGCATTCCTAACTCCTACTTTTACTTCCAACCTTTTGGCGTATGATTTAGCGACCATTCACCCAAGCGATGCGCAAAAGTATTGTCTTTAGCGGCATCATAACCAGGTTTTTGCGACTTCGTGTCGTCTAAAAGCCACTTTCTAATAACAAAATTCCATATGGCTACAACTACTGTTGCAATAAGCTTGCCAATGTTTGTGCGAAGCATGTAAATTGCAGTGCCACGCAAAGTTTGTGCCATTCCAAAAGTGCTAGCCCAAATAATCGCGTCGTTAATAAGCAAGCCAATAACCGCAGAAATAACGAAAATCAGCAATTCCAGCCAACGAGCCATGTCTTCGCGGTGCTTAAACACGTATTTCATGCTGGCAATGTAGTTAAAAATAAGCGAAATAATAAACGAAATAGTGCCTGCAGCAACATTATTTAAGTGCACAAGAAGCAACAAATTCAGAAGCGCAACATCAATAATAAGCGCGATAATTCCTACAATTCCGAATTTAACAACCTGTTCAA
Source organism: Gardnerella greenwoodii 00703Dmash (assembly GCF_000263635.1). Lineage (GTDB taxonomy): Bacteria > Actinomycetota > Actinomycetes > Actinomycetales > Bifidobacteriaceae > Bifidobacterium > Bifidobacterium greenwoodii. The sequence goes on along the minus strand of NZ_ADEV01000004.1, from coordinate 254,184 downwards.
TAAGCTTTTTCATATATTCCATTAAACACGCGACGGCTAACAATTAACATATAATTGTTACGTAATAAAACTTACTAAATTTAGCAAGGGAGCAATTATGCCAGTTATTCATACTCATGTTTCCGTAAGCACAACACCTGCCCAGCGCGACGCATTAAAAGCTGCTTACGGCAAGGCGATTAACGCAGTTCCAGGCAAAAGTGAGCATTGGCTTATGTGCCCATTCGAGGACAATATGCCGATTTATTTTGCAGGAGACGATTCCAAGCCTGCAGCTTACGTTGAGGTGAACGTGTTTGGTTCCAGCGTGCCTGGGTCTGCTTGGGAAAAGTTGACTGAGCAGATTATGGCAGCTTTAGAGCGCGAGCTTGGCGTGCCACAGGATCGCACTTACATTCGTTACACTGCAACCACCGACTGGGGTTGGAACGGCAGCAACTTCTAGGTAAAAACTGCAAAATATATTAAAGCCAATTACTTCTTAGTAGGAGCTGCCCCAACAGATTCACGCACGATGAGGGCAGTTCCTAGTTTTTTATGCGAAACAGGCAAAGCTTCTTCATTAAAACGTATTTGATCAATCAAACTTTCTGCAGCCAAACGTCCTTTCGAAGTAATTGGCTGATGAACCGTAGTTAATCTAGGCGTGCAAATTGTAGACAAAGGCAAATCATCATAACCCGTAATAGAAAGATCTTCAGGAACGCGTAATCCTTGCGCTTGAGCTGCTCCAAGCACGCCTAGCGCAATAATGTCACTAAACGACACAATCGCAGTAGGCCTACATTCAATATCAATGTCATTCCACATTTTGTTGAAAACATCAGCGCCACCCTGATATGTGCAAGGCGTTTCTATAACGGTAATCTCTTTATCTTCCGGCGATAAGTTGTGCTTTCTGAGCGCACGCACAACACTTGCCATGCGTCTACCAACTATTCCTTGCCATCCCGGATAATCAGTATGCGATTTCGTTTCGATTGCTGCAATACCAATATTCCTATGACCTAAATCAATAAGTCGATCTACTAAATCTTCAAAATCATGCTCATCGTCGACTTCTACAGTTGGAACGTTAATAGGTTGAGCAGGATCAACAATCACTACAGGAACATGCTTATTCAAAATTTCAACAACTTCTGCACGCTCAGCTTCCAAGCCGCAAATTATAAAACCGCTTACTGCAGCTGTAGGAATAGCTTTTAACATTGAACCTCTTAATGGAGGTACAAGCATCAAAGTGTAGCCTTCCGACTGGCAAACCTGCCCAATTCCTTGAATCAAAAGTGAATAATAAGGATTTTGCAAAATCGTATCAATACCTTGCGGAAGCAACAAGCCCAAAGCATTCGAAGAATTCGTGCGCAATGCTCTAGCTGTTGCACTTCGCACATATCCCATTTCTTCAGCAGTTTGCATAATATGCTCAACCGTCGCCTCAGACAGTTTTGACGGATCATTATATGCAAAAGATACTGCAGACTTGGAAACATTAGCTTTCTTTGCAACATCCTTAATAGTCACTCTACGAACATTCATAGCTTCCCCACTGCTTCACCTTCATACATTATGATGGATTTTTCTCCCATACGGTATTGATTACCTATTATACTTGGCACACCAAATAGCGCACGATCCATACGCACTGGCAAATCATCACAATTGATGTAAGCTCCAGATCCTCGATGCACTAAACATAAGCATGCACGCCCTGAAGGCAAAGTACGAGTGATACACACAGTATGTTTTCCCAAAGCAGCTACATGCTGCCTTCCATATTGTAGAGCAGCATTTTCTCTACGTAGACGCATTAATTTGCAAACTGTTTTACGAACAGATAAATTCCAATCATTCTTATTCCAAATCATAGGAGCGCGGCAACCCGGATCATTTTCTCCTTCCATGCCATTTTCATCGCCGTAATACACCATAGGAGCACCATCAGCAGCGAATAGCAAAGCGTAAGCTAAATTCTCAGCGTCTTCAGCAGGTGTATCCCAAGCATATTCATGAGCCTTTGTGCGCGTAAGCAAGCGCTCAGTATCATGACTACCAAGCAAATTCAACATACAAGAGCGATGCTCTTCCGGAATATCGTTATACAAAGCATTCATGCCATCTGCAAAATCATAAGCATCCAAAGTTTCATCAGCGCAAAAACCTAGGACTAAATCACGAACAGTATAATTCATGGTTCCATCCATAAGTTCAGGAGTAAGCCATTGAGAAGGGTTACGCCATTCTTCAGCTACTAAGTATTTATCATCTCCAAAAGATTTCACTATATTATGGAAACCTTTCCAAAATGTTTTATTGACGAAATATGGAACATCTAAACGCCAACCATCAATACCACGATTTAACCAATATTTAGCAACGTTATAGTGATGTCTACGCACTTCTGGATTATACACATTCCATTTTGGCAAATAGTAGCAGCCTGAACATGTTTTATAATTCGGTTCCGGATGAGACACTACAGGAAATCCCTCTACCGAAAACCAATTAACATATTGTGATTGTTCACCGTTGCGAACAACATCTTGGAAAGCCCAATGACCTATTCCACAATGATTAAATACGCCATCTAAAACTACACGAATCTGCAATTCATGAGCACGTTTAATAAATTCATCAAAATCTGAGTCATTGCCAAGTCGAGAATCAATTTTGAAATAATCAGTAGCATCATAACGATGATTCGTATCTGCTTGGAAAATTGGGGTAAGATACAGAGCATTTATACCCATATCCGCAAGATATGGAAGATGTTTACTAATACCTTGCAAATCACCACCGAAAAAATTATCTCTAGTTGGAGATTTATCCCATGATTCTACAGGATTAGGGTTAATAGAAGCATTTGCATTTGCGAAGCGCTCCGGAAAAATTTGATAAAATACGCTTGATTTTACCCACTCAGGTTGCATGACTTGTTCCTAACAAATAATTAATTTTACAAATTACGAAAGTTTTATCACTTCTTCAATCTTTAAGACCAGTAGAAGCTATTCCTCGTTCAAGAGCTTTTTGGAAGAAGAAGAAAATAATAATTGATGGTAACGTTGACGTCAAAGTTCCAGCCATTAAATAATTCCATGACGTACCATAACGCCCAACAAAACCACTTAATCCGATTTGTATAGTACGCATTTCTTCAGCATTTGTAACCAACAGAGGCCACAGGAAATCATTCCACGCAAATAGGAATGAGAACACACCAAGAGTTGCAAGAGCTGGCTTAGAAAGCGGCAGAATAACTTTAATAAAAATACCAAGACTTGAACATCCATCAATTCGTGCAGCTTCATCAAGTTCACGCGGGATAGTACTAAAATGCTGACGCAGCAAAATAATGCCAAATACATCAGCCAAACGAGGAACCGTTAACGCTGCCATAGTATCAATCCAACGCAGCTGAGCAATAATACCGTACATAGGTATAACAGTTACGAAGGCTGGAACCATGAATGCAGAAAGCAGAAGCACAAATAATATTTTCTTTCCAGGAAACTCTAATCGCGCAAAAGCAAAAGCTGCCATAGCGTCGAACGCAAGATGACCAACTACAATAATTGCCGACATAATCAAGCTATTAATATAATAATTTGCAAACGGAGCACTTTGCCAAGCATGCAAATAGTTTTCCCAATGCCACGATGTTGGAATCACTGACTGAACGGCATACGTCTCAGCTTTTGTTTGCAACGACGTTGTAAACATCCACATAAATGGAATGAGTACTGAGGCTGCACCAACAATTAGTACAATATGTCGAGCAAGATGCAACGAACGCAATCTCGTAAAGACCTTACTTATTTTCTGCATTACTTACCTTCCATTGCACAAGAGTTACGATAAGAACTAACACCAGCGATGCTATCGCGATTGCTGTGCCATAACCGAAATTGCCTAACCTAAATGCTTGACGATACATAAACATTCCTAGTACGTCAGTGCCTCCTCGAGGACCGCCTTCAGTAAACACATAAATTAAATCAAATGATTGGAAACTGCTAATCAGCGCTTGAACAACCACGAAGAATGTCATTGGTCTCAACAGAGGAACTGTAATATAACGCAGCTGTTGCCAGCTCGTAGCACCATCAAGACTTGCCGCTTCATAAGTCGACTTAGAAAGAGATTGCAAAGCAGTCAAATATAGAATGATATTAAAACCTAAGTTCTTCCAAACTGTAAGAAATATAGTAGCAAATAATGCTAGCCACTTATCGTGGAGCCAGTCGGGTCCTGAAATACCGAGGGATGAGAGTACCGAATTTACAAGACCCGATGGATCCAGCATATATTTCCATACAATTGCTACAGCCACCGAGGAGGTAACGACAGGAAGGAAATATATGGTGCGATACAATCCGCGAGCGCGAATTGGCGCATCTAGTAATACCGCAAAAATCAAACCGGAAACAACCGATAACACAGCTACGCCAAACGCATATATAACAGTCACAGTTAAACTATTCCAAAATTCTGGATCTTGAGATAGTTTTACATAATTCTTCAATCCAATAAAATCTGGATTTGCAGAAAAACCGTTCCAATTCGTTAAGCTCGTGTAGGCTGCAGAAATAATTGGATAAAAAGTGAAGATGACGAGAATCACTAATCCAGGAAGCAATAATCCCCATGCTGTGAGAATTTGCTCCCATTTTCCTACAGTTTTATGATCATTTCGCATCAGCTTGCTACTGCCAACTTTTACGTTGTCAATAGTAGCTGGCTGCTTATTTTTTAGCTGTGCTATCGGATTACGCATGACTACTTACCTTGCGCTATTACGTCGTTGACTGCTTTTTCTGCATTCTTTAATGCAGTATCAACATTTACTTCGCCAGAAAATGCTTTTTCCATTTCTTTTGCGAATGCCAACGAAATCTGTGGATATAGTTTGGTGTTCGGGCGAGTATGAGCAGTTGCCATTTGTTCAATGTATGGCAGCAAGCGAGGCTCTTTCTTCTCAACCCAAGAACGATACTCTGCGTTGCTAGCTGCACTCTTTGTTGCAGGCAGGAAGCCGGTAGATTCACACCAATCAAGAACTTGTTTATCTTGCAAGAACCAAGTCACAAATTCAGCAGCGGCTTTTACTTTTGCATCATCATTATTAAATAGCATTGCCTGTTCTCCGCCAAGGTTGGTAGATGGCTTACCACCTTCAGGGGTTGGCAATGGCGCTGCAGCAAAATCAAACGGCGGATCAGCAGCCCAAATACCTACCATCCATGAACCTTCCTGTGCAGAACCACCTTGACCTTTTTCAAACTTGCCCCATCCAGCATATGGGCTCACTCCACTTTTAATAAGATCCATCCAGAAGTTTGCAGCTTTCTTACCTGCAGGAGTGTTAAATGCTGCAGCAGAGTTATCTTTCTTTAAGAATTCGCCACCGGCTTGCCAAAGATTGACTTGGAAGTTCCAAGTAAGAGCCTCACCGCTGTCTCCTGCTTCAGTTGGCAAATCGTAACCTGGAAGACCAGTCTTATCCTTAATCTGCTTTGCCATTTGCTTTAATTCATCCCAAGTTTTTGGCGGCTTATCTGGATCTAAACCAGCCTTCTTAAATACTGTGCGATTGTACATATACGCAAGATTATTGGCTGACATTGGAACGGATACTAAGTGACCATCAATTGAGCCGAAATTCTTTAATGCTGGGTTAATATTGTCAATTACTTCAGGCTTGAGAAGATTTTTTAAGTCTGCAGATTTGCCAATTTGCGCCATTTGAGGCATCCAAATCAAATCACCTATTGCCATATCAGGCAAAGTATTTGACGTAGCAGATGCGCGTAATTTTGTTAAGAAATCAGCATTAGGAACATTCGTAGTTTTAATCTCAATGTTCTTATGCGAAGCATTAAATGCTTTTACTTTTTTATCGAAAGCATCTGCATTAGCACCATCCCAGTAGTGCCAAACAGAAACGGTTGTTTTACCTTGAGTATTACTTGTAGAGCTTGTGCCGCCACCGCATGCAGTAAGAGACAGCGCAGCAGCGAGCATCATAGAGATTGCTCCAAACTTTTTTAGTTTCAACATCGTTGTTCTTCCTTAGAAATATTTAGAGAAACTTAGGTTCTTGGACATACCGCCCAATGAATCATTTGATATATAGCAACGCCAGACTTCTGCTGCAAACAGCGTCGTTTACTCCTTTCACTCATGAACAACCACTTTTGCTAATGCCTCAGCATCGAGCATTAGACGCGTGCATTTTTGTATCTTGCTTTACTGGCTAAGCGAGAATTACTTTAGATTGCACATTATTTTGTTCGTTATTGAAATATACTAAATCGTTCCAATAAATAAGTCAAGTGCGCGTTTTATACAAAAATCGCCATATCTTGTTACGTAAAATACGCATCAAAATATGGCGATTATTATAACTTTTACGCGACTCTACAAAACTTTAGGATTGCTCACTAAAATTAGGTTCGTCAGCAGTAGACTTAGCAGATACAGCGAAGTCAGCAGACTCGTTAAACTCAGCATCGCTTGAAGAATAGTCATCGCTACTAGCAACACTGCCTTCAAGATTTGGGCCAGCAGCTACACGAGCCACTTCTTCCATACCTTTGTTGTCACATAAAACCATGCGAACATAGCCAACAACAAATCCAACAACAGCAGGGCAAACCCAAGCCATGCCAAATTCCGAGAACGGCAGCCAGTTTTGAGCAACAATCAACATATCGTTCATATGCAATGCGTTGCGCAAAGCTGTTGGCAAACTATTCAAAAAGTCAAATACAGCTGCAACGCCAGTAAAACCAAGCGTCCAAGCGTACACGACTTTGGAATTTCCAAAAAGTCGACCGCACAAAGCCAAAAGAATCAATACGATTGACAGTGGATACAAGAACATCAATACTGGAACCGCATATTCGATGATTGCGCTCAAACCAAAGTTTGCAAGACCAAACGAAACAAGCGTAATCAACACAGCCCAAACTCTGTAGCTAGGACCCTTAGGGAATAATTTAGAGAAGGTTTCCGAGCAGCTTACGATTAAGCCAACCGCAGTTTTTAAGCAGGCAAGCGTTACAGTTGCAGCAAGCACAAACAAGCCAGCATTTCCAAGATGGTAGCGTGCAACTTGCGCCAAAGTTACGCCACCATTTTCCGCAGGTGGGAACAGAGCGCGGCTACGCACACCAACAATAACAATCGCAACGTAAATCACTGCCATAAGCAAGCAGCTAAAGAAACCAGAACGAGCAGTATTTACTGCCACATCTTTAGGATCTTTGACACCAAACTGACGAATGGTGCTAACAACCACAATTCCAAATGCCAAGCTAGCTAGAGCATCCATTGTGTTATAACCATCTAAGAATCCTGTAAAGAATGACTTATTAACGTAATTTCCCATAGGAGCAGCATCCGCAGAAGCGCCGCTTACAGGAGAAAATAGTGCAGTAAACACCAAAACCGCTAGGAACACAAGGAAGATTGGCGTAAGAACTTTACCAACCCACGTAAGTATTCCGCTTGGCTTCATAGCAAAGAAGAACGCAAGCGCAAAGAACACTACGGAGAACAAGAATAAGTAAAGCTGACCGTTTCCATCTTGTGGAATAACGCGCTCTAAGCCAACAGTGTATGAAGTTGTTGCGCAGCGCGGAATTGCAAAGAACGGGCCAATAGTTAAATACAGCACACAAGTGAAGAACATGCCGTACTTTTTGCTAGCTTTGCTCGAAAGCTCAAAAAGACCGTTTGCGCGGCTCATTGCAAGAGCCGTGACGCCTAACAACGGCAAACCAACGCCAGTAACAATAAAACCTAATGCTGCAGGCGCAGAATTGTTGCCCGCGTTAGCACCAAGAAATACTGGGAAAATCAGGTTTCCAGCGCCAAAGAACATGCCAAACAACATGACCGCCACGTACGCGGATTCAATAATTGTCAAGTTCCTTTTTTTCGGGGCACTGTCTGTGCTGACACTTTGTGTTGTGACGCTCATGCTTACACCTCCTATATGGTGAAAATTGTTTAAGCATATTATTCAGCTAAATCCCTGACTTTATTGTGGATTTAAAGCGAAAATAATATTAGGGGGTATCTTAATAAATCACATGTACTTAATCAGCATAAATTTACAATCTCGCGCGTGTCTTCTAATCAAAAATAAATAGGACGCTGGCATATTACCAACGTCCTATGTAATCAAAAAATGCTATATATTTTTGCTCTAAATCTTATATAAAATAAGCAAAATCACATCTTTTCTGGTGCAGAAACACCAAGTAAATCAAGACCAGCTGCAATAACTGTGCGCACAGCAGCGTTAAGCTTTAAACGAGCTGCAGCACGAGCTGGCTCTGGGCACTTTGCAATGCGAACTGCTTCGCGCTCAGCTTCTGGCAAACGATCTTCTGGGTCGCTTAACTCCATTGGCACCACGCGCTCAAGGTTGTACCACTTGTGGTAGCTTGCAGCCAAATCCTCAAGATAATGCGCAACGCGGTGAGGAGCGCGCAAATCGCCAGCTTGTGCAAGAGCTGCAGGCCATTGCGCCAAAGCAGCCAACACTTCGCCGTCAGCCTCGGTATTAAGCAAGCTCAAATCAGCGCCATCTTGCGTAATTCCAGCATCTGCCGCGTTACGAGCCACATTGCAACTGCGCGCGTGAGCGTATTGCACGTAGTACACAGGATTATCGTTGCTGTGAGAAGCGAGCAAGTCCAAATCAATATCAACGCTTGTGTTGTAGTCGGTGCGCGCAAGCGAATAACGCGAAGCGTCAACGCCAATTGCATCAACTAAATCGTCAATCGTAATAACGTTTCCAGCACGCTTGCTCATGCGCACAGGTTTTCCGTCTTTCATAACGTTTACAAGCTGACCAATAAGAATCTGCATGTTTTCGCCCGGCTTGTCTCCAAAAGCCGCGCACATTGCCATCATTCGGCCAATATAGCCGTGATGATCCGCGCCAAGCATGTAGATTGCCACGTCTGCAGGATTCTGCTCACGGTGACGCTTGTTGCGATAGTACGCAATATCTGCAGCAAAGTAAGCGTAGTTTCCGTCGGACTTAATAATTACGCGATCCTTGTCGTCGCCATGCTTAGTGGATTCAAACCAAGTTGCGCCATCTTTTTCGAAAATATCTCCACGCTCACGCAAGTCCGCAATAGCACGCTCAACTTCGCCATCCTCGTACAGGCTGTTTTCGTGGAACCACACGTCGAAACTAACGCGAAAATCGCGCATTGACTTGCGAATTTCGGCAAACATCATTGGCACTGCGCGCTTGCGGAACTCTTCTCGCTGCTCGGAATCACCTTCGCCAAGTGGCAAACCTTCCTTGTCTTTTCCAAGATCAATTCTTGGCAAAGAAAGAACATCAACGCCGTCTGCTTGTGCTTCTTTTATAACAGCATCCGCGATTTCGTTAATATACGCGCCTTTGTAGCCGTCTGCAGGAGTTTCTTCGCCGTGAGCTGCAGCAACTAAAGACTTTGCAAAACGGTTGATTTGCTCGCCATGATCGTTGAAGTAGTATTCGCGCACAACTTTTGCGCCGTTCGCTTCCAAAACTCGAGCCATAGAATCGCCAACTGCTGCCCAGCGCGTGCCACCAATGTGGATTGGGCCAGTTGGATTTGCGGAAACAAACTCAAGATTCAAAGTTTTGCCACCCAAGTGCGTATTCTTGCCAAAATCCGCACCCTGCTTTAAGACTTCGTCAACAACAGCCGCTGCAGACGCAGAATCAAGCGTTATATTAATAAAGCCAGGGCCCGCAACTTCCACAGATGCAATACCTTGCGCTTCTTGCAAACGCTCAGCAAAAAGTTCTGCTAAATCGTGAGGCTTCATACCAGCTTTTTTAGCAAGCTGCATAGCAACATTCGTAGCCCAATCGCCGTGCGCACGATCTTTTGGTCGCATTACCGCAAGTTTTTCGGCTGCAGGAATCAAATCTTCTGTTAGACTGCCAGCTTTACCATTTGCTACTAAATCTTTAGCGATTTTTTCAATTAATTCACTTAAGCTTTCTGGATTCATGGTTTACAGTCTAGCGTTACCGCGCGATGCTTCGAGATTATAGCGCATTGAATTGCATTATTCTGAATGTAAGGTAATATATGTTTTACATGTTTTACATTGGAGATTAGGAATGGCTGCAACAATTACAGGATTAAGAGTACCCTCTAACGTTTTAGATCGTTATGATCAGCTCGCTAAAAGCACTCACCGCACTCGTTCATTTTACATGAATCAAGCACTAGAGGCTCAAATCGATGAACTTGAACATGAATATGGTCTAATGGCAGATATTGAAGCATATAAACGTGGGGAATTAGAAACATCTCCACTCGACGACGTGGTGAAGCGCCTTGGCTTGGAAGATTAATTTATCTAAAAGAGCTGAAAAACAGCTGGGCAAAATTGACAAAACAATTGCTAAGCAAATCGTTAAGGAACTTCGCGAAATTAGCAATCTCGACAATCCTCGAATCAGAGGCAAAGCGCTAACTGGCAACTATTCGGGGTTTTGGAGATATAGAGTAAGGGATTACAGAATAATTTGTGCGATTGAAAATAATGTACTGACCGTTTTTGTTGTGGATATTGATCATCGTAGCAGAATTTATAACAAGTGATTATTCTTAAGTGCTTAAATACACAAAAAGCGCTGGAGTCGAAGATTGACTTCCAGCGCTTTTGTTTTGCGACTAATCGCAAACAGTTTGCAATTAGTTATTTTCGATTACTTGCGTTTACTTCTTTTTTGCAGGAGCTTCGCCAAGTTCGCTTTGAGCAACAGAAACGTTCACGTTAGCTGCATCAGATTCTGCAGAATCTTCAGCAGATTCAGTATCAGCAGCAACTGCAGCCTTAACAGCGTTAAGCTTTACTTCTCCAGTAACGCGACCAGCTTCAGCAACGTCATCCAAAGTCTCCTCAACAGCCTTGTAAGCATTTTGCGCAACGTTCAAAGTCACTTGCAAAATAGGAGTCTTCATAGAAACTTTTGCTTCGGATTTAATCTTGCGCAAAGTAGCCAAAGCTTCACCTGCGTAAGCCAAAGTATCTGCAGAAACACCGTTTGCAGCAGCCTCATAAGCCTTAGCGCATGGCCAGCTTGCGCGATGCACAGAGCCTTCGCCGTCATGCATCCAGCTCCACACTTCTTCAGTAGCGTAAGGCAAGTAAGGAGCAAGCAAGCGAGCCAAAGCGTCGAGTGCAAGTCCAAGAGTTGTACGAGCAGACTTTACAGCAGCTTCACTTGGAGTGCGTCCAGTGGATTCTGCAGTACCGTAAGCACGATTCTTTGCAAGCTCAATGTAATCGTCGCAGAATTCCCAGAAGAATGTTTCGATTGCTTCCAAAGCCTTAGAATGCTCGTAAGATTCAAGCGCATCAGTTGCGGTACGAATAACGGATGCAAGCTTTGCCATAACAGAGCGATCCAAAACTTCCGTAACATCAGCAAAATCCCAATCCGCGCTGGCAGACTCAAGAACCTGATGTTCCTCATCTTCGCGACCAATTGCGAGCGCAAACTTTGTAGCGTTCAAAAGCTTAATAGCAAGGCGACGACCAATCTTCATCTGACCTTCGTCGTAAGTTGCATCCAAGCCGAGCTTTGCAGAAGTTGCCCAGTAGCGCACAGCATCCGCGCCAAACTCTTCGATTGGCTTGTTTGGCACAACAACGTTGCCCTTAGATTTAGACATCTTCTTGTGATCAGGATCAAGAATCCAGCCAGAAAGCGCAGCATGCTTCCAAGGCAAGCAGCCGTTTTCAAGATGCGCGCGGTCAACCGTACTAAACAGCCAAGTACGAATAATATCCTGGCCTTGTGGACGCAAATCCATCGGGAAAGTAGCCTTAAACAAAGCTTGATTTTCCTCACCTGGCTCTTCCCAACGGGTCACAATTTGCGGAGTTAAGGAAGATGTGGCCCAAGTGTCCATAATGTCTTGCTCAGCAGTAAAGCCGTTTGGCTGATTACGCTGAGATTCGTCGAATCCTTCTGGCACATCGATAGTTGGGTCGATTGGCAAACGGTCTTCGCTAGGAGTCAAAGGATGCTCGTAATCCACTTCCCCATTTTCGTTTACTGGGTACCAAAGTGGGAATGGTACGCCGAAGAAGCGCTGGCGAGAAATAAGCCAGTCACCATTCAAGCCGTGAACCCAATTCTCGTAGCGCACTCGCATAAAGTCTGGGTGGAAGTTAAGTTCCTTGCCGCGCTCAATAAGCTCAGCGTTCAGCTTTTCGTCTGTGCCACCGTTCTTTAAGTACCACTGACGAGAAGTGACGATTTCCAAAGGCTTATCACCCTTTTCGTAGAAGTTCGTCATACGCTTTGTTGGCTTTGGTTCGCCTTCCATATCTCCAGCAGCTTGCAAAGCTTCAACAATTTCCTTGCGAGCAGAGAAAGTGGTTTTACCAGCAATTTTCTCGAACATTTCGCGGCCAGACTCGTCCGTAATCCAATCAGGAGTGGTCATTACAATGCGACCGTTTCGCTGAATGATTGGTCGAGTTGGAAGACTCAAGTCACGCCACCACTCAACGTCGGTTACATCACCGAAAGTGCAGCACATTGCAATGCCTGCGCCCTTGTCCATTTGAGCAGCAGAATGCGTCAAAATTGGAACTTTCACCTTAAACAGTGGAGAATAAACTTCCTGACCAAAGTACTTCTTGTAACGCTCATCTTCTGGATTCGCAATCAAAGAAGTGCATGCAGCAAGCAATTCTGGGCGCGTAGTTTCAATATAAATTGGCGTGCCATCTTCAAAACGGAACGCAATCTTATGGTAGAAACCAGGATATTCGCGCGATTCAAGCTCAGCCTGAGCAACAGCAGTCTGGAATGTAACATCCCACAAGCCTGGAGCATCTTTCTGATACGCTTCTCCGCGAGCAAGATTGCGCAAGAACGCTTTTTGTGCAACTCGGCGAGGCTGCTCACCAATAGTGTGGTAAGTTTGCGACCAGTCCACAGAAAGACCAAGCCTACGCCACAAAGCTTCAAAAAGCTTCTCATCCTGAGAAGTTAAGCGTTCGCAAAGCTCAATAAAGTTCTGTCGGCTTACAGGAACCTGATCTTTTGCCTCAATCTTCTTACCTTCAGTGCCTTCAAAAGGCGGCTTAAAATCAGGATCATATTTAAGCGAAGTGTCTACGCGCACGCCGTAATAGTTTTGCACTCGGCGCTCTGTTGGCAAGCCGTTATCGTCCCAACCCATTGGGTAGAACACGTCAAAGCCTTGCATTCTCTTATAACGCGCAATCACATCCGTATGCGTGTAAGAGAATACGTGGCCTACGTGCAAGTGGCCACTAACGGTTGGAGGTGGAGTATCAATAGAATATACGGCCTTGCGGTCGCGGGAATTGTGGAAAGCGTAAGTCTTGGCTTCTTCCCAATTATTACGCCACTTGTCTTCAAGACCATCAACACCAACCTTGTTAGGCAATGGTGTTAAATGTGCGTGTTTTACTGCGTTATTATCCTGTTCACTCATGAACTGAATATTAGAAACTCAGTTCGACAACGCAAATCTTGCGCTTTCTACTTCACGCTTACATCGTGCAATGGAAGCAGCTGATCGGTCATATTCTTTGTGTAACCACTTATATTAGATTTCACAGCCATTATGCTTTTACGAGCATAAAGCCAGTGCGCTGCAGCATTATTGCTTACTTCACGCGCATAAGCACGAACGTTTGCTTCATATTCGGAAGCATTTCTTGAGTGGACCGCATTCGCCCAAGCCTGCTGAGCTCGAGAATCCTGCAAAACAAACGGAGATCCGCTTTCTGCAAAAGCACCTTCGTCTAAAGTATTACTCAAAGTTGTAAGAGCAATATCATATTTGCCTTCGCTTATACGCTGTTGCAAAGTTTTTTGATCAACCTCTTCAAGATTGACCTTAAAACCACTTACAGAGCTAATTTGCTTAGACAGTTCGCGACCAACATCGCCTTCGCCTTGCGGAACAAGGAAGCTAATAGTTCCTAAATAACTTGAGCTGAAGTAATGGAAAAGTGGGCCAGCTTTTGCAGGATTATAAGGGTACAATCCAGTTAAATCTTCGTATCCTGTTGAAAGAGGATCAATCGGTCCGCCTACAGGAACGCCACCATTACCATCAGCAGCCATCACTGTTTGCACATTCATAGCGTATCTAGCAGCTTTACGCGCTTGCTCGTCGCAGAAAATAGATGCAACAGTCGAGTTCAACGCAAGGAATCGAACACGAGTGCTTTGACCTTCAACCATTTTTGTATCCGCAATAGCAGCAAGACGCTTGTTTTCATTGCCTTCAAGCGGAACAGCCATCTGAATACTGCCCTTTTCCATAGCATCTGCCAAAGCGGTATCACTATCAAAATATTGCAAAGTAATACTTGCGCAAGATGCAGGCGTACCCCAATATCTATTGTTGCGCACAAGCACCAAAGAATGTCCTTTATTGTAACTGCTAACAGTAAAAGGACCAGTTCCTAAAGCACCATTCGCATAATCAATAGCAACAGCCTTAGTGTCATACACTATTCCAGCCCTACCCGAAAGTAGACGTAAAAGTAAAGCGTTAGGCTTTGCGAGAGTAAGAACTACAGTGTGATCATCTGGATTAGCAACAGTTTTAATAGTATTTAGAGCTTCATAGCCTGGATAATTATTAGTAATTCCTTGCTGCAATGATTGCAAAACGGAATCCGAATTCATAACGTCGCCGTTAGAAAATCGCACACCTTGGCGCAAATTAAAACGATACGTTAATCCATCTTGAGAAACATCCCAAGATTGTGCCAAACCAGGCTGCAAACTGTTATCGTCACCACGTTTTACGAGAGTTTCATACACGTTGCCAATTAACGCCTGCTGCAAAGAATCACTGCTATCTTTACGAATATCGAGAGAATCCGGAGCCGTTCTTAAACCGACTTTTAATACCGAATTACCAGCAGGATGCGTAAAAGAATCAATAGGCGAACGCCCTTGGTATACTTGCCATCCACACCACAAAACACCAATCATTACTACAGAAACAACCATGAATACAACCCATGGAACCCAACCTGCGCTAGAACGACTATGAGATGATCTGTAAGTACGATATGCGTATTTGCCTGTTCTTGACATAGTTCATAGTCTATATCAACAACTGAATGTAGACCAACACGCAATTGCATTAAACGAATATATTAGAAGAAGGACATGTTGTTTTTAGAGGGCACAAAGCGCATTTAGGATTGCGAGCAGTGCATATTTTTCTGCCGTGCAAAATAAGGCGGTGAGAAAGATTAGCCCAATCTGCGGGGTCGAAATAAGATGTTATTTCCTTCTCAATAGATTCTGGATTTGCATACTTTTTAGGCTTATTGCAGTCTTTACGCCAACCTAAACGGCCTGTGACGCGTATTACGTGAGTATCTACAGGAAAACCAGGCAATCCAAAAGCGTTTCCTCTAACAACATTAGCTGTTTTACGACCAACGCCAGGCAAAGATGTTAAATCTTCCATTTTTGAGGGAACTACGCCATGAAAAGCACTTTCCAAACGTAAAGACAGCGCAATAACATGCTGAGCTTTTACTCGATAAAATCCAAGAGGTTTAATAATAGATTCGACTTGCTCAACTGAAGCTTCAGAAAGCGAATGCGAATCTGGAAAAGTATCAAAAAGTTCTGGAGTTACAGAGTTAACGCGCTTATCGGTTGTTTGAGCGCTTAAAACAGTAGCAATAAGCAGCTCAAAAGGATTAGAAAAATTAAGCGCACATTTAGGATCAGGTATTTCTTTGCAAAGAAGCGCATACTCTTCGTGTATACGCGCAAGTTTTTCCTGTTTTGATTCTTTCATACTACAAATTTATAGACTCGTTGAAGAATCATCTGAATCGCTGGGAGTATCTTCATCCACATCGCTATTTTCTTCCGCTTCAGACGGATCAAAACGATACCCAACATTTCTTACTGTGCCAATTAAATGCTCGTACTCAACACCAAGCTTAGCGCGAAGACGTCGAATATGAACGTCAACTGTTCGAGTTCCACCGTAGTAGTCGTATCCCCAAACTTCCTGAAGCAAATGTGCTCTAGTAAACACTCTCCTAGGATTCTGCACAAAATACTTTAGTAATTCAAATTCTTTATAAGCTAAATCAACAGGATGGCCATGCAAACTCACGGTATAACTGCGCGTATCAACAACAAGATCGCCAGAGCGCATTGTTCCATCGTCAACAGCAGAATCACTAATTTGAGAATCTTGAGATTGCGCAAACGACCCATTACTTGTAATACGCTGAGAAGCTAAGCGCAATCTTCCTTCTACTTCTGCAGGCGAAGCACTTGTAAGCACAACATCATTAATATTCCACGAAGAATTTACTACAGTAAATCCACCTTCTGTAAGAACCAATACAACTGGAACTGTAATATTTTCAGCGCGCAAAAGAGCGCATAAAGATTTCACCAAAGCCAAATCTTCACGAGCATCAATCAAAAGAACTGTTTGTGCAGGAAGTTTAGATAAACTTGCAGAATCTAATGAAAGAACACGCACTCTATGAGAAAGCAGAGCCAGCGAAGGCAAAACAGTTGCTGGAGAAGCGCACGAAGTCATCAATGTAATATCGGTCATGTGATGCCTCCAGCCAACAAATAATGCAATGCCAAATACAAGCCTTTACAGGAATTGTAAACCATGCTACGAAAAATATCGACTTACCTTTAATTTATTTCGCATAAAGTTAGCGTCAACAATACAGCAATCCAAAAGTTCTATGTAATCAACAAGCACAAACAATAAGTGCAGGTTGTAAGCTACATTAGTAATAAGAAATAAGTAATATGCATCAAGCTTATACACATATTACTATTCATAAGAGCGAATATTTACCGTAACGGGAGTGCTATGAGCGACGAAACACATATCTGCAACAAACAAGTGCAGAACGATGCTAATTCTTGTACTAGCTCTCAAAAACAAGCACATATTCCTCACACTAATTTTCTAGCAATGATTGCAAGCCAGATTTTTGTTGTGATACTAATTGCAGGAGCATCTGCACTACCGATAGCAAGCGCAAAAATAACTCTTGTTGTTTGCGCGCTTATACTTTTAACTTTCCTTACTTTTTGGCCACTGCACGGCAACGTTATTGATCGAGCTATTGCATTATTCTCCTGCGTAGCTTCAGCATGGTGCGCAACTCTTGCGCTAAAAGGCTGGCTTCCACAAAGCGTTATTATTGACAATGAAACTGTTTCAATGAGTAAATTCATTGCAGCAATAAAACCTTATGAGCGCTGGGCCGTGTCGTTTGCGCTAATTCTTGTAGCAGCAACATTCATAACTTTCTTAAGGCAAATGCTACGCGAAAACCGCACAAATTTAGTTAGAAACCTTTCTCACACTCTAACAGCAAGTATTGCTTGTGCAGCTCTTCCTGGCTGGATGTTTTTGCCTTCTATTATTAGATTTATGCCATCTTTGCGCAACACAGAAGGCGGCATACTTGTTGCTGCATTATGCGTATTGATGGTGATTTTGCTTTCCGGACTTTCGTATTTGTGGGTTAGGAATAATCGCAAAAATTACTACGAAAATAACGTAACTCGCGACGTTGCTATTTCGTTACTTCCAATAATGTTTTCAGGAATGTTGATTTATATTGCAGGACTTGGTATGCTTGTAGTTGCATGAGAATGCATTATAGGTTTTCCCCTGTGAGTTTATTTTTTTAACTATTTTTTCCATGAACTCGCAGGGGAATTTTTTATTTAAAAAGTAAAACTTACTTTTCGCTTTCTGCCAAACGCTTGCGAGCTGCAACGATTTCCTTCTCAGCCTGCTCTACGCCAGCCCAGAAGTCACCAGGAAGAACTTCCTTACCTGGCTCCAAAGCCTTGTACTGCTCGAAGAAGTGCTTGATTTCTGCCTTGTGATACTCGCTCACATCATCGATATCCTTAATATCGTCGAAACGAACATCTGCTGGAACGCACAAAACCTTGTCGTCTCCACCGGCTTCATCAACCATGTGATACAAGCCAACAGCGCGGCACTCAACAACGCATCCTGGGAATACGGAGTTTGGAATCATAACAAGAGCGTCGAGTGGATCGCCATCTTCGCCCAAAGTGCCATCAATATATCCGTAATCATCTGGGTAACCCATTGCGGTGAAAAGTGTACGATCCAAGAATACGCGACCGGTTTCGTGGTCTACTTCATACTTGTTCTTAGAACCGCGTGGGATTTCTACCACGACGTTAAAAGTTTCTGCCATTTTGGCTCCTTTATTATCTTTAATAACAATTGACACAACTGTTCTATTTCACTTTAGCGCGCACTAAAGAAAGCATTATTTCAAAACACGCTTTGCGGTTCAAAAGTGTCGAAAGACACAGTTATTATAGCTCTGTTTTACACATAATATGTGCACATACAAAAGCATGGTTGACGAAGCGCAGGCAATATGACAAAGAAGAAACGCGTGAATACTTCCACTGTTTCACCGGCCAATAAAAACTTCCGCCAAAAGGAAGCTGAGGCCGCAAATAATGCTAGTAAAACACTCGTAAATAAAAAGCTTGCAAACGAAAGAGCTAAGTCAACTAATACTGTTAGTGAAGTAAAAAATCAGACTGAATCTAAAAGAAATCCTGCAATAGACGGCTTGCGTGCTTTAGCAATTATTGGAATTGTTTGCTTCCATATGCGTCCAAGTACACTTTCTGGAGGATTTTTAGGAGTAACGCTATTTTTAGTTTTAGCTGGATACTTTTGCACACATTCTATACTTCGCTATTTAGACTCTCAAAAAAGCGCTACGACTAGCAGTAATACAAGTAGCAGCGCAAACAGCATTGAGCAAAGTAAAACAAAAACTGGTGAATTTAAAAGATTAATCACCTGCTACTTTAATTACATTTGGCATCGTTTAAAGCGAATTTGGCCACCAACCCTTGGAATTATTGGAGTTAGTGCACCAATGATGTGGCTTTTTTCGCCAAGTCTACTTCCAAAATTACAGGCGGACGCTTTTTCTGGAGCAGGCTTCTTTAGCAACATAATGTACGTTGCGCGCAAACTATCTTATTTTGAGCAAACAGGATTGCCTTCCCCGATTAAACACTTGTGGTATCTTGGCTTAATCATGCAAGCATTCGTTGTGTGGCCACTTATTCTTACAGCCCTCGTAAAGCTTGTTAAACGCGCAATTAATCGCATGTATATTACTGCAGGATTGGCAATACTTTCTACAATACTTACGTTTACTTTTGCCTACATGTTTGGCAATTACACTACTCCAGCTCGCGTCTATTATTCTCTTGACACAAGAGCGTCGGAATTCTTGCTAGGCGCAATGCTGGCAATGTACGGGGCTTGGTTTACTAAACATTCATTACACGCTTGGATTATTCGCGCATTTTACTGGATTCGCGGCAACAAGCATGCAATAGTTAAGATTTCCCCAATATTGCCGAAATCTGACACTACTAGCTCTTCTTCAAACGAAACTTATGCTGAAGAGAATGTAAGCAACAAGCAAATTGATGAAAATGCTGCAAAATCTTCTGCTGAAAATAGTATTCCAGAAGATCTGCGAGCTGGATTACAAATTGATTTGTCTGACAATGCTGAAATTTTGCGCGATGACTACAAGAATACAGATTTAGAAGATTCTTCTAAATCTGAAATACGCGAACTTCCAGATAACGTATTTACAGCTCCAAAAACAGTGTTTTACAACCCTTTGCACGCGTGGCAAAGATCCTTAATAGGTATTGTTACAACAATAGTTCTGATTTTGTGCTTTGTTTATGCAGACGGCACATCCTCAGCATTTACTTTTGGCGGATACACAATAACCGCGGCAGTTTGCGCGCTAATACTGTGGTCTTGCACTCAGACCGATAATATTTGCTCAAGAATTTTCGCATTTGCGCCGTTATCTTATCTTGGAAAGCGCGCATTTGCTATTTATTTAATACACTTCCCAATTTTGGAATTGTGCAATCCTGCCACAAGAACAACAGCTGTTTCTTGGGAAGAGCAGATTTTGCAAGCTGTAGTAATTGTTGCAGTAGCAGAATGTTTCTATCAACTATTTGAAAAACAAACAGAAAAATATCTGCAAAAATTGGTACATTTCGTAGCATTAGCAATAGTTTGCGTAATAACTATTTTCTTAATTGCTTTGCCATTGAATTGGAATAGTATTGCCCAACAACGCGCAATACAAATTCGACCAGAACTAACTGTAAATGCTGCTAAAGATGCTGCTAAAAATGCTGAAGCAGAAAAAACAAAAACTGACCAGAAAGCAAATGCATCTGCTTCGAATAAGAAAGCAAAAGGATCGCACAAGGCTGTAGTAAAACAATCTCTTCCGCCAACGCCATCAAAGTATCCTGTGCTTTTCCCAATTGCAGAAAAAGTTCCGCAGAATCTTGCAGCATCACACACTCGTATTGATAGAAAGCGCAACACTTGCTCAGTAAACTTAACTATGGTAGGCGATTCTATTACCGAAGGCGCAAAACCATACTTGCTACAAGTAATGCCTAATGCTTATATTGACGGAAAAGTAAGCAGACAGATTTTCCACGGTGCCGACGAATACGCTCAAGATATTTCTAGCAAACATGCTGGGGATGTTGTTATTTACGCTTTAGGAACAAATGGCCCACCTCACGACGACAGCGTTCTTCAGCACATGGTAGATGTTGCTAAGGGTAAGCCTGTTTATTTCGTTACAACTAGAGTTCCACAGCCATGGCAAGATGTTACCAACGACCGCCTGCGCAAGTTTGCTCAAACGCATCCTAATGTTGGCATTATTGACTGGAATGGTTTTAGCAAAAATCATTCTGAATATTTAACTGACGACGGCGTGCATTTAACTCCAGTTGGCGGTCCAAAATACGCAAAAATGATTCGACTCGCGCTATGCGGAGCCTGATTTATTAATCACGTAAATTTTGGCATAACTACAAGTATTTTGCGCACGCTACAAGCAAATCTTATAACGAATCGCAATGAAAATAACGACTCGTGTAGGAAAAATAGCAGTGAAATATTACGATAGTATGTATGACTGAGTTGAGGATTCCTTTTAACACGCAACACAATGCTGATGATGCGTATGCGTGGACGAACCCATTACGAGATCCTAGAGATTTACGTTTGGCTCGCATTGCCGGCCCGTGCAGTTTAGTAATTTTTGGTATTACTGGCGATTTAGCACGCAAAAAACTTATGCCAGCCGTATACGACTTGGCTAATCGAGGACTTTTGCCACCAGGATTTGGTTTAACTGGTTTTGCAAGACGAGACTGGACAGACGAGCATTTCGTAAACTTTGTGCGCGAAAATATTGAGCAGCATTGCCGCACTCCATTTCGTGAATCAACTTGGATCAATCTTGCAAAAGGTATACGCTTCGTGCGCGGCACTTTTGACGATGCTTCTGCGTTTGAGCGTTTAAGCAAAACGGTAAACGAGTTAGATAGGGACCGCGGTACGCGCGGAAACCACGCATTTTACATGTCTATTCCGCCTTCAAGCTTCCCTATTGTTGCGCAACAGTTGGCAGCATCCGGACTTTCTCACTCTTCCGAACACGCGTGGCGTCGCGTAATTATTGAAAAGCCTTTCGGCCACGATTTGGCGAGCGCGCGAGAATTGGATCGCGTTGTTTCAGAAGTTTTTGACCCTAATTCCGTATTTAGAATCGACCATTACTTGGGTAAGGAAACCGTGCAAAATTTGCTGGCTTTCCGTTTTGCTAACGCAATGTACGAGCCGATTTGGAACGCGAATTATGTTGACCACGTGCAAATTACGATGGCTGAAGACATTGGTATTGGCGGACGCGCCGGATATTACGACGGAATTGGCGCTGCACGCGATGTGATTCAAAACCACTTGCTTCAGCTTATGGCACTTACTGCTATGGAAGAACCTGTAAGTTTCCGCGCAAGCGATTTGACCGCAGAAAAAACGAAAGTTTTATCTGCAGTTCGCTTACCTCACGATTTGGCAGCAAATACTGCTCGCGGACAGTATGCAGCAGGCTGGCAAGGCTCTTATAAAGCAGTTGGTTACTTGGAAGAACAAGGAATCGACCCTAAAAGCACTACTGAAACGTATGCTGCCGTGCGACTAGACGTTGACACTCGCCGCTGGGCTGGAGTGCCATTCTATTTGCGCACCGGTAAACGTTTAGGCAAGCGTGTTACGGAAATTGCTGTTATTTTTAAGCGCGCTCCGCACTTACCGTTTGAATCAACCGCCGTTCGAGAGCTTGGCAGCAATGCGATTGTAATTCGCGTGCAGCCAGACGAGGGCGTTACTATGCGTTTCGGCGCAAAAGTTCCTGGCGGAACTGCTATGGAAGTTCGCGACGTTTCTATGGACTTTAGTTACGGACGCTCATTTACTGAAAGCTCACCTGAAGCCTACGAGCGCTTAATTCTTGACGTTCTTCTTGGCGAACCTCCACTGTTCCCAACTACTGAAGAAGTAGATTTGAGCTGGAAGATTTTGGATCCTATTGAGGAATTCTGGAGTTCACTTGGAACACAACCACAGCCGTATCGCGCTGGAACTTGGGGACCTAAGGAAGCAGACGACATGCTTGCTCGTAACAATCGTCATTGGAGACTGCCATGATTATCAACCTTCCTGATACTAATACCAGTAAAATTTCGCAAAAAATCGACGAATTGCACGAAGAGCGCGGAGAATCTGCAACTGGACGCGTGCTTACTCTTTTAATCGACACAGATCTTCAAGAATTGGAGCATGCTCTCGAAGCTGCTAATGCTGCAAGCCGCGAGCACCCTTGCCGAGTTATTGCTATGGTTCGAGACTGGTCTAGCGAGCATGCTGCTGAGCGCGGAGAAGTTGTGCCAAATCTTGACGCTCAAGTTCGTTTTGGTGCTGACGCTGGGGCTGGCGAGATTATTATTTTGTATCCTCATAACGGCTTGGTTCGCCACCCGGATACGCTTGTTATTCCGCTACTTGTGCCAGATGCGCCGATTGTTGCCTGGTGGCCGACGAACGCTCCTGAAGATCCTGCTCACGATTTGCTTGGAGCTATGGCAAGTAGCAGAATTACTGACGCTCAGCGCGCAGACGACACTCTTAAAACTGTTCAAAACTTACGCAAAAACTGGTCTCCGCAAGATGCAGACTTATCTTGGACGCGTCTTACTCCATGGCGTGCACTTTTGGCTTCTATGCTCGATCAGCCTCCGCATTTGCCAATTACTAGCGCAAAAGTTACCGGCCCTACGCACTATGTTTCTTTGCATTTGCTTGCGGCTTGGCTTAAGAGCAGTTTGCGAGTTCCTGTAGAAATAGTTGAAAATCCTGAGGCTAAAGCAATTACTTCCGTAACTTTAGAGCGCGAAGATGGCACTTTGTCTCTTACTCGCCCTGCTGGAGGAGATCAGGCTTTGATTAGTCTTCCCTATCAGACTGCTCAGCCGATTGCGCTTCCTATTCGCACTTTGGATGATTGCTTAAGTGAAGAATTGCGACGCATTGATCCGGACGAAATTTACGCGCAGCTGGTTAGAGATAATCCTGCAGAAAACAATTAAGTCTATAAAAATACAAAACGTGAAACAACTTGTGAAACAACGTATGAAACAGCGTGTGAAACATTTTTAACGGCATAAAGGGATAACTATGACAGATAATGAAGTTACTTTTGCACACAACGCAAGCGTTTACGGCTACAATAACCCCGACGTACTTTCAGCCGTTGCAGCACAACGCCTAGTAACTCTTATTATGGAATCACAAAATAATGTGCAAAATCTCAATAAACCATTCCATTTACTTCTTACTGGTGGCACAGATTCAATACGCATGTTCCAAATGCTTGCCAGCAATCCGCTTTTGACGGTGATTGATTGGGATTTGGTGCATATTTGGTGGGCAGATGAGCGTTTCGTAGCTTACGATAGCGAGGATCGCAACGCACGCAAAACTCGCGAAGCGCTGCTTGACTTACTTACTTCTCACAAAGCTTTGGCAGAATCTCATATTCACGAGATGCCGGCAGATGAGCGCAACGCGGAAGAAATTGCAGCAGCCAGCGACGCTGAAAATGACGCTATTTTAGATGCTGCAGCGCGCGACTATGAGGAAGAAATTACAGGATTACTTGGGCCAGAGCCTGTGTTTGATTTAGCAATTCTTGGCATGGGCCCGGACGCGCATATGGCTTCGCTTTTCCCGGGATTGCCGCAGGTTAATAATCGCGAGTGCATTGTTGTTGGAGTAAACCACTCACCTAAGCTTCCGCCAATGCGATTGTCTCTTACAGTTCCTGTGCTGGCTCACAGTCGCCGCACTTGGTTTTTGACTGCCGGAGCAGAAAAGGGCGCTGCTTTAATGAATTCACTTTCGGGAGCTAATAATCCTGAATATCCTGCGTCTTTTGCAAACGGAACTGAGGAAATCTCTTGGCTAACCACCGCAAGCACACTGCAAGCTGCTATTGAATAACTGCATAAAATTCAGCAACAAAATATATTAAAAAGAATAAAATAAAATACAGGCCTTTGCATTATTATGCAGAGGCCTGCTTATTCTAAATATTATTTGTTTTAATCTTGCTTTACTTCTGGACGATTAGGCTCTGCCCACAAAGTGTGGAATACGCCCGGCTCGTCAATTCGGCCGTAAGTGTGAGCGCCGAAGAAATCGCGCTGAGCCTGAATAAGCGAAGCAGGCAAACGCTTGGAACGCAAACCATCGTAGTATGCAAGCAAGCTAGAGAATGCTGGCACAGGCACACCATGCTCAACTGCGCGCGCAATAACACGACGCCAAGCAGCCTGCGACTTTTCAATAGCATCCTTAAAGTACGGTGCAAAAAGCAAAGAAACGCTTGCTTCACCGGACTCAAAAGCCTCGGAAACACGGTTCAAGAACTGAGCGCGAATAATGCAGCCACCTCGCCAAATGCGAGCAACAGCAGCCTGGTCAATCTTCCAATCATGCTCAATTGCAGCAGCCGCAATCTCATCGAAGCCCTGAGCATAAGAAACAATCTTAGAAGCGTACAAAGCTTGACGAATATCCTCAATAAACGCCTTACGCTCAGCATCATTCAAGTCAAAATGAACATCTGGGCCAGTCAAACCCTGGCTTTCAGCAGCTTCACGCAATGCAACTTGGCTAGAAAGTCCGCGAGCGAACACAGCTTCAGCAATACCTGTAACCGGTATTCCAAGCGAAAGAGCAGACTGCACAGTCCAAGTGCCAGTGCCCTTCATGCCAGCGTGATCCACCATCATCTCAACTAAAGGCTTACCAGTCTTAGCGTCCTTCTGGCGAAGCACATCCGCAGTAATCTCAATCAAATAAGAATCAAGCTCACCCTTATTCCACTCGCTAAACACGTCTGCAATTTCGTCGGACTTCATACCCAAGCCGCGAAGCATTAAATCGTAGCTTTCGGCAATAAGCTGCATATCCGAGTACTCGATGCCATTGTGAACCATCTTTACAAAGTGACCAGCACCATCGGTACCAATATGCGTTACGCAAGGCTCGCCTTCTGCAACAGCCGCAATAGACTTCAAAATAGGTCCAAGAGTCTTCCAAGATTCTTCAGTTCCACCAGGCATCATCGAAGGGCCGCGCAAAGCACCTTCTTCACCGCCAGAAACACCGCAACCAACATAATGAAGACCACGCGCGCGAATTTCACGCTCTCGGCGAATTGTGTCTTCAAAATAAGAGTTTCCGCCGTCGACAATAATATCTCCAGGCTCCATAGCATTTGCGAGCTCTTCAATAACGGCATCCGTAGGAGCACCAGCTTTTACCATAATGATTGCTGTGCGTGGGCGCTTGAGAGAAGCCACAAATTCTTCAACAGTTTTAGATGGAACGAAAGCACCCTCAGTGCCGTGCTCATTCATTAACGTTTCAGTTCGCGAATAATGACGATTGTAAACAGCAACAGTATTGCCATGATGAGCAAGATTACGCGCTAAATTAGATCCCATTGCAGCCAAGCCAACAACGCCAATATTTGCCTGAGCTTGAGTCATTACGACACCTCTTATCTTGTTTTGCTATATTTTCGTTTCTGCGTTACTCCCCTTCAGGAAACACACTTTTTAATTTTATCGGCCTATATGCACAAGATTTTCGATGCAAAAAATGCAAGTTACACTAAGTAAATTTTGTGATATAAATTACATTTTTAAGACAAACAAATCGTTCTTAAAATCTCTAAAAAAGTACGACACGCTTACAAACACGCGGATTCTGTAAATATAAACAATAACTATATGTAGTGTTTGAATAATCGACACACCACTACAAATAGTAATTATGAGTAGTATGCTGACTTTTGGCTTTTGTGCTAACACCGCGGAATCTAACGATTCCCCATCACCAGAGGAGATTGAAATGACAATTACAGTGTTTACAAAACCTCATTGCCCACAGTGTGATGCCACTAAACGACAGTTCACAAAACTTGGCGTGAACTTCGAAACTGTAGACTTATCAAAAAGCCCTGAAGCACTGGATCAATTGCGCAATGCAGGATACCGTCAAGCACCTGTAGTTATTGCGCCAGACACATCCTGGAGCGGTTACCGCCCAGATTTAATCGCACAAATTGCGGATAAACTCGGAACTTCCGCAGAAACAGCAAAAGAAGCATGAGAAATGTGTGAACAAGAAAGCATCCAACAGCCAAGCGAGCCAGAATCTCGCGCACAAGGCGAATCAATCGGAGCTGTAGTCTACTTTTCATCAGTTTCCGAAAACACATTACGATTCGTGCAAAATTGCGATTTTCCTAGCAACAACGTAAACGTGTATCGCATACCACTTCGGCCAAAAGACCCGGAATTGAACGTGCGAGAACCGTACGTGCTAATCGTACCAACTTACGGCGGCGGAAATATTGCAAAAGCAATACCAATGCAAGTGCGCAAATTCTTAAATAATCGCGAAAATCGTTCGTTTATTCGCGGAGTAATTTCTTCCGGAAATACGAATTTTGGAGATGCTTATTGCGCTGCAGGCGGTCAGATTGCAGGAAAGTGCGCAATCCCAAATATGTATTCGTTTGAGCTCACAGGAACTCAAGAAGATATTGAAAAAGTAGCGCAGGGAATACCGAAATTTTTAAAACAACTAAAAGAAGCAAAAGAAACTAAATAATCAAAATAATCAAAAACAATCAGCGTTTGAAAATCAAAAAATAACGCATGAAGAAAGGAATCAATCAAATGAATAGCACGGATCCGATGAGCGAATCTACTTCGCTTAATCTTGATCACACTGACTCCAGCGAAACTGCAAACGCAGCTGCAAGCAGCACAGCAGAACGCATTCGCAACAGCCGCGATTACCACGTTCTTAACGCTATGCTCGGTCTTTTCGATCCAGAAAAAGGCATTCAGTTTGATAAAGACGCGGAAGCAGAAAAGCTTTACGTTTCGGGTTACGTGCAAGAGCACAGCATGAAGTTTGCTTCCACTCGCGAGCGCTTGAATTATTTGATTGACAACTACTACTACAACGGCAACGTGTTCGGAAAGTACAGCGACGAGTTTCTCGATAAATTCTATGAGCACGCAGAAGCCGCTCACCACACTTTCGGCACATTCTTGGGCGCTTTTAAGTTCTACACTTCTTACGCTTTAAAAACTTTTGACGGCAAACAGTATTTGGAAAACTTCGCTCAGCGCGCAGCTGCAGTCGCTTTGGAACTCGCAGACGGCGACGAAAAAGCAGCGCTCAACTATTTGGACGAGATGCTTGCAGGCCGCTTCCAGCCAGCAACCCCAACGTTCTTGAATCTTGGTAAAGCTCAGCGCGGCGAGGCTGTGAGCTGCTTCCTAGTGCGCCTGGAAGACAACATGGAGTCTATTGCGCGCGGAATTAACTCTGCTTTGCAGCTTTCTAAGCGTGGCGGCGGCGTAGCTCTGCTCCTTACTAATTTGCGCGAACTTGGCGCTCCTATTAAGCGAATCGAGAATCAGTCGAGTGGCGTTGTGCCTGTTATGAAACTTTTGGAAGATTCATTCTCTTACGCTAATCAGCTTGGCGCTCGACAGGGTGCAGGTGCAGTGTATATTAGCGCTCACCACCCAGATATTATGCGTTTCCTTGACACTAAGCGCGAGAACGCAGACGAGAAGATTCGTATTAAGTC
This sequence comes from Gardnerella greenwoodii 00703Dmash, assembly GCF_000263635.1. Lineage (GTDB taxonomy): Bacteria > Actinomycetota > Actinomycetes > Actinomycetales > Bifidobacteriaceae > Bifidobacterium > Bifidobacterium greenwoodii. The sequence goes on along the minus strand of NZ_ADEV01000004.1, from coordinate 225,963 downwards.
GCTTTCTTTGGGCGTTGTGATTCCAGATATTACTTTCGAGCTTGCTAAGCGTAAGGAAAAGATGGCTTTGTTTAGTCCTTACGATGTTGAGCGCGAATACGGCAAGCCTTTTGCAGATATTTCCGTTACCGAGCATTACGATGAGATGGTTGCAAATCCTCGTATTCACAAGAAGTACATCGACGCTCGCGAATTCTTTATGACGATTGCGGAAATTCAGTTTGAGTCTGGCTACCCTTACATTTTGTTTGAAGACACTGTAAATCGCACGAATCCTATTGAGGGTCGCATTACTATGAGCAACTTGTGCTCCGAGATTTTGCAAACTCAGGAAGCAAGCACTTATAACGCCGACTTGTCTTATAGTCACGTTGGTCGCGATATTTCTTGCAATCTTGGCTCTCTTAATATCGCTAAGGCAATGGATGGCAACTTGGGTACAAGCGTTGAGCTTGCTGTGCGTGCGCTCACTTCTGTTTCGGAGCATACTTCTATTGATTCTGTGCCTTCTATTCGTCGCGGAAACGCGGAAGGACACGCTATTGGCTTGGGTCAAATGAATTTGCACGGTTTCCTTGCGCGTGAACACATGCAGTACGGAAGCGAGGAAGCTCTTGACTTTACAGACATGTACTTTATGACGGTTGCTTACCACGCTTATAAGGCTTCTCACGCTTTGGCTGTAGAGCGCAGGACTGCTTTTGCAAGCTTTAAGACGAGCGCTTACGCTAAGCCAGCAGGCAAAGGCAACTACTTCGATAAGTACACAGATGGCAGCCGCTCTCTTGAACCTAAAACTCAAAAGGTTCGCGATTTGTTTGCTCGCTTTAACGTTGCAATTCCAACCGTTTCAGACTGGGAGCAGCTTCGCGACGAGATTTTGCGCGACGGCATTTACAACGAGTATTTGCAGGCCGTTCCTCCAACTGGCTCAATCTCGTACATCAACCATTCCACGAGTTCAATCCACCCGATTGCTTCTCGCATTGAGATTCGCAAAGAGGGCAAGGTTGGTCGCGTCTACTACCCTGCCGCATACATGACGAACGACAATATGCAGTACTTTAAGGACGCTTACGAGATCGGCTGGAAGGCGATTATTGACACTTACGCTGAAGCAACTCAGCATGTGGATCAAGGATTGTCGCTTACTTTGTTCTTCCCAGACACTACTACTACTCGCGATTTGAACAAGGCTCAGATTTACGCATGGCGTAAGGGCATTAAGACTCTTTACTACATTCGTATTCGTCAGAAGGCTTTGGAAGGTACGGAAATCGAGGGTTGCGTAAGCTGCACGCTGTAAATCGCAGCGCTGAAAATCGCAGCGACGTAAATATTTCGCAAATTAAATCAAAAAAAAACTTAAAAATTTTATAAAACGTAGTATGAAACAAATAATTTAGGAGTAATAATGACAGAACTCAGCCCAACAGAACTGCGCAGTAGTCTCGATAAGCCTTTCGGCACGAATCGCGTAATCGCAGACGACGCTATGATGGCAGCTTCTATCACACCATCTCAGTACCGCTACCATCACGGATCGCGCGTGCGCCCAGTTAATTGGAACAATATTATTGACGACAAAGATTTGGACGTTTGGAACCGTCTTATTGCTAACTTCTGGCTTCCAGAAAAGGTTCCGCTGAGCAACGATATTCCTTCTTGGCGTTCCCTCACCGACCTTGAGCGCAAGACCACTACTCGCGTTTTTACAGGCTTGACTTTGCTTGATACCAGCCAGGCAACTATTGGCGAGCTTTGCCAGATTGAGCACGCTCGCACTGAGCACGAGCAAGCTATTTACACGAATATTGCTTTTATGCAGTCAATTCACGCACGCTCCTACTCCTCTATTTTCTCCACTCTTTGCTCTAGCGAGGAGATTGACGAAGCTTACCGTTGGGCTGTTGGCAACGACGTTTTGCAGCAGCGCGTTACCACCGTGCTTTGCGAGTACGAGAGCGAAGATCCGCTTAAGCGCAAGATTGCAGCAACTATGCTTTCTTCATTGCTTCTTTACGCGGGCTTCTACCTTCCGCTTTATTTTGCTTCTCGCGGTAAGATGATGAACACTGCCGATATGATTCGCTTGATTTTGCGCGATAAAGCAATTCACGGCTACTATTCCGGCTACAAGTTCCAGCGCGGTTTGGAGCTTAGAAGCGAGAACGATAAGAAGAATCTTGAAAAGTTCACTATGAACTTGCTTGACACTTTGTACGATTTGGAAGTTGAGTATTCTGGTCAGATTTACGAAGGATTTGACTTCCACGATGACGTTTTTGACTTCGTTCGGTATAACGCCAACAAGGCCTTGATGAACCTTGGCTACCCTGCTAAGTACAGCGAAGAAGAGACTCACGTAAGCCCAGAAATTCTCGCAGCTCTTTCTCCTGCAGCCGACGAAAATCACGACTTCTTCTCCGGCTCTGGCTCCAGCTACATTATGGGCAAGTCTGTTGAAACTGACGACGATGATTGGGACTTCTAATCGCACAGTTGACTTACTGACTAATTTACTGAATAACTGAATAACTGAATAACTAACTGATTGGTTAGCTAATTATCTTAATTAGCTAACCAATTTTAATTTAGTTATGTCAATTATTGCAGCAAAATAGATTCTATATAAAAGCTAGAAGTCAAAAAATAACACAGGTCACTCAGCCTTTATGCTACACTATGTGAAAAGGAACCGGTCTTGTTGATTTGTTTATGCAAAAATCGGCAGTGGCCATCACTCCTACTCACGTTCAAACCAAGATTTTTGAACTGAACTGAGCGGGCACTAAAGTTGGAGTCCAAGTTTGTAAGGATGACTAACAGCCGTTAGACGCATCTATAAGAAGAAAGAAGTCCATTTATGGGGAAAATGACTTATAAAAAATTACTTTGTGTTGTAGTGCTCTTCAGCTCGCTGGTGGGTCTAGCAGCCTGCGGTAACTCCAAAGCAAACAATCCGAAGCCAACAAAAATAGCCCACCATTCTGCTAAAAAACATTCAAAATCAGTCAAAAAGGCTCCAAAGAAGAAAATCTCCGAAGCTTTTGTAAAGGGGCAAGAAGGAACTTTGGAAGCCCTAGGCGAAACTAAACGCGTTATTTGGGATGCTTATCCCGATCAGTTGGCTTACGTGAAAGATGCTTTCTACCACTGGACACTTCAAGATGACTGGTTCCAAGTTACTACTGGTCATTATATGGTTGTTGACCGTTTAAACAGTTCAGGAATGTTGTTAAAGAAACTCCAAAAAGGCATGCCTGTTAAACTAAATGGCAAAGATTACAAAGTGGCGGATTATAAAGACTTTGAGGGTGGCGGAAGCGCGGATAAATTGCTAAGCCAGTTCAAAGGATATGTTGAGCAATTCCCTAAATCTGCTTACTTTATTCAAACTTGTCTTGATGCAAGAACTTATGGCGGACAACGTTTAGTAGTTCTTGACGTAGCAAACTAGTAAACGATTTAGCAATATAACTTAGATTAGTTTCCAAATTTTGTTGTTTTGAAAATATTGCCTGTGTATCGACGAGGTTGATGAACAGGCAATATTTTTTTAGCTGATTACGCGACTATATCGCGCAACTTTAATTGCATAGTCGCTATGATATACAGGTTATCGTGGCAGATTTTGCTAATTTTGCAATTTCTGCAACGATAACATGTGATTATTGCTGCGCAATATAGTCTCGTAACTATTGTCCCGTAATCAGTTAAAAAACATTGTTTGCGCGTCAACAAAGTTGATGCTTGTTTTAGCATGACGAGGATTGTAAGAAGTTGGATGCTTTGTAAACAACATAAATATTTTCTTATAATCGCGATTTTTTGCATTCTCAACTAAAGTTGCACGCTGCAACAACTTGCTCACTGCTTCAGCTTCGTTAAGATTATTACGCCACTTACATTCTGCAATAAGAAGCTGCTTGTTAATATCGTCTTGCGCAACAATATCAATATCAGTTTGTTCGCGCGCAATAGGATCAGAGCCCCACCATTTACCTAACTTAGTTGGCAAAAAGTCCATTCCACCAATTTTGCATTGGCGCACAATCCACTGCTCGCACATTTTCTCAAACTGTTGACCTACAAAAGTGCTAAACACTTCATGCTCACCACCAAGAACACTACTTGCGGAAGCGTGTGAAAGTCCGCGTTCAATCAATCCTTTATTAGGCGCTACAAACCTATACCAATACGCAAAAAATGGGTCGCAAATCTGCCATAATCCTTTTTTGCAATGAAGCGGATTCATACCGAATGGAATATTTCTTTCAATCAATCCAAGGCCTTCTAATGTTTTCAAATACACGTTCACTGATGTAGCCGGCAAGCCAATACGATCCGATATTAAAGTCGGAGTATTGCATCCTGTAGCAAGAGCATTGAGCACACTATTGTACGTTGAAGGATCGCGCAATTCCTGGCGCATAAGCATGTCTGGTTCAGCGTACAAAATTCCCGAAATATTAAAGCATAACTGCTCAAGATTTTCCGCAAACGAAAACTTATTATCTAACTGTTCAATATAGTATGGTGTTCCTCCAAGGGATGCAAAATAGTTGATTTTATCTTCCCAAGTAGCATTATTTGGCATAAGTTCAGATGCTTCAAAAAGATTGAATGGTTGCAAGCGAATCTGCGCGGTACGTCTTCCGTAAAGTGGACTCTTTTTACCAAGCACTTCACTTTCCATGAATCCTTCGTTACTTCCGCACAAAATAAGAGTCATGTTCGCGTTCTTAAACTTATGATCTATTGCAACTTGAAATGTTGAGGCTAAAGACTTATCCGCTTGAGCTGCGTACGGAAATTCGTCGAAAACTAGAATAAGTGGAGATTGAGAAGCATTCTGATTTGCGCTGCTAGATTGTTGTGCAACGAAATCGAGAGCGTCGTTCCAATTGTTAAACGATCCTGTAGTTGCTGGTAGATTGAAGAAATCGTACACAGTTCGCGAGAAATCACGCAAATTCTCGATATTGGTTTGTTCGCGAGCAGTAAAAAGTATTGCGCGTTTATTTTTACAAAATTGTGAAATAAGCGAAGTTTTTCCTATTCGTCTTCGGCCATAAACTATTGCCATCTGGAACAAGTGTTTGCTGTTTTCATACAGTTTTTCCAGTACTTGTAACTCGTCTTGTCTGCCAACAAAAACCATATTCCACCTGCCGCTACGTTAATAATTGCAATATTTTTCAGCGCATCTTATAGCTGCTGAATCTGCGCTCAAGTTATTATAATCGCGATTATTATAATCATAATTATAATAATCTAAATTATACTATTTTGCAATATACTCAACGCAACCGCGCGTTATCGTGGCAAAAATTGCAAATCTAGCAAAAACTGCCACGATAACTCGAAATTTAACGAAGAGAAGATAATCAATGCGACTACCGAGCTAGCGCCTCAATATGCAACACACGATCACATCGCTGAGCAATCAAAGGATCATGCGTCACTACAAGCAAGGTCTTGTTATATTCTTTATTCATCGCTTGCAATTGCGCAAACACTTTATCAGCAAGATCTCTATCAAGTGAGCCCGTCGGTTCATCTGCTAAAATCAAAGAGCCAGGTTTCAGCATTGCACGAGCAATCGCAACTCGCTGCTGTTCACCACCAGAAAGCACAGCAATACGGTCATTTTTAGCATACTCAATACCGAGTTCAGCAAGAACTTTATCAATCATTTGGCGTTTAACAGACTTTGACTCTTTATTATATGTCATTGCAATCCACAAATTATCAAACACAGTTCGATCATTGAGTAATGCAAACGATTGAAATAAATAGCTAATATGATAACGACGTAACTTAGTAGCAGCAACAGAATTGATAGCTGGAAGTTCTTTGCCAGCAATCTTTATTTCACCTTTATCATAGGTTTCAAGCATGCCGAGAATGTTGAGAATAGTGGATTTTCCAGAGCCAGAAGCCCCCATGATTGCTAACGATTCTCCTTGTTGCACACTAAAACTAAGATTATGTAAAACCGGTCGATTTCCATATGATTTATAAAGATTGCGTACGCTTATTAAAGGTTCAATACCATTGTTTTGCATTATCAACTACTCCTTTACCATAGAAGTAATGTGTTTATTACTCAAATAATATGTCTGTATCGTCAATAATATGAGTTCAATAATTGCCGAAATCAGCACATATATCATGCCAGAACGAGTACGTTCAATCGAAGCAATAACAAAAAGTACTCCTTGAACGATTCCCACAAGCAAGAATGGCATAGAAAATATGCGTAATAGCGAAAAACCAAGCAATCGTTTCACTGCAATACTTTCTTGATAGCATGCTGCGAACATAGCAATAATCGCTATAAGCAATATCAACATAAGCAGAGTAATAAGCAGAATTACGCTACCAAACAATTGCAACGTCTGCATAATCGTCTTTTGGTAGCCTGCAATGCATTCTCCTACTTGTAAGAATTGAAGATGATTATCATCAAGATGATACCGTGCAGTATAAGCGTCGCTCAGATATCGAGCTGCTGCTTGATAATTCAATTTAATGTAGCTATTGTCAAGGCCGCCAGCAAGTAATGATTCACTTTCAGACGCATTCAAATTATCGCTCGTCGCATAAAAAATAATAGGATCTTTTACCATAACTTTATGATGAATATCCGTAGACCAGTTAAACCACTCGCGAGAAGGATGATACGTGCGGAATGCGAATTGTGGATGCGCAGTAAACTTGGTCGAAACATCAGTAGACGTTAAGTTGTCTGACTCTTGAAGCCACTGCCTCATCGAAGTCTGCTCTTGAGGATTATACGTGTCGGGAATGAAGTAAATGCGCACGCCCTGACGAGCAAGGTTTTTGACATCGCTATCTACAGTAAATCCTTGATCTTGCAAGTACTTAGGCGACGCCACAAAAGACCAGAATGGCTTAGAAGGCACATGCTTATATACGCTACCATTGCGCCAATCTTGTAGTATATCCGCATCAAAGAAACTTGTGTAAACAAGCCTTACTCCTGGCTTATCCTCAATAGAACGATACCATGCAAAAGCATCTTTGGCATACTGCGTCGATTGACCAGATACCGAAGCACCATCTTGCCCTACAAGACGGTGATACATAATTCTCTGCTTTAATACAGGATGCCACAAACGAGCAACTTCCACACTTTTCGTCAACTCGCCTATTGGCCCATCTATGCTATGCACACCTTCTAATACGCATGTTGATGCAATAGCATAAACGAGCGCAAGAGCAATAAGCATACCGCGTTTGGTAATACGATTACGAATTGCATCTACTGGTTTCACAGAAATAATCATCAAAATGACTAATGCGCTGAGTAGCAACACAACTGCAATAACTGGCAACGCTATAATCAGCGCCTGCATTAACAATTGAATATTCCATATAAATCCGTGAGTAAATGAACTCATCACGATACAAACAAGAGGATATACGGCGAGCGTTGAAACAAGTATCGGCATAAGGTGACGCAAAGCAAACGATGAGCGCGACCAACCCAGCAATAAGTAGCTTCCCAATGTTCTATACGAAAGATACCCATCAGCAATTATCGTAATGCCAAGAAGCAACACTGTTACAATGCAGACAATAATAAAAGTAAGTTGATTAAAACTATTGGATCGTACTATTCCAGATTTTCCACGTTGAAAATCTTGGTAGGTTGTACCAGCGATGCGAGCAGCTTGAGTAACTAATGCATGGTAGTCTCGGCTAGAAAGTCCCACAATCCTGTAATCGCCAAGCTTTGTTTTGCTGTTGTTGACGAGGGCATCTAATTGACGAACGACTAAACGCGAACCCTCAATGGAAATAGTGGGAAGATCAGCAAGCATATCTGCTTTTGCCATATCAAGTCCAAGCGTTTTGCTGCTTTCGCTGTGCAATAATTGCGTAAAGGCATGCGATGTCAGGATTGGCGTTCCGAGATATGACAAAGTAAGCAAATCATCTTTACCTCGCGGATTGCCAAATATGCCAAGCTCAAAACCATCTACACCAGCGTCACTCGCTGCCAAGCGCATATCATTACGAACCACAAAAGCATTATGCTGAGCAACAGTCTTCTTGAGTAATGCATAAATTTGATCAGCTTTGTCTTCTGTCACACCGCGTAATGAAAAAAGACGACTCGTTTGCGGATATATAGCAATACAATCACCCAAGGAGTCATTCATTCTTGTCAAACCTAACAGCGATGCAAATAACGCAAGCAGAAGAACAAGCATGCATGATAATGAACGCAATAATCGAGACATCGCATACCCCTATAATAAGTTATTCATGCATACGGATTATTTGCAATCCCAGTAGGCAGTAGCACGACCAGTGCCTACAAAAGGCTGTAGCATTTGCTAACACTACTGTCGATGCAATACGTGAAATTTTCTTCATCGTAAACCTCCAACTTATTTGTTGGGGGGGGGGGCAATGTGCCTCCCACTAACATGATAGATTTACTTATTCGTTGCGTCAACAAGAAATGTTAAGGACGCGTTTTAATCGAGTACTTGGACGTATTTCAATCGAGTACTTGGACGAACCTTTGCGCAGCAGATGCAAGTAGGCGGTTAATCTGTGATGCATAATGCTGTTTCGTTGTTATGTTATACGAGTTATCGTGGCAGAAATTGCAAAATTAGCAAAAACTGCCACGATAACTCGGTTTTTGTGTTTTATAAGTCCTGTAACGCAATTCTTTTATCTTCTGCAGACTGCTTAGACGACTTATCGTCCTTCTTAAGAGAATGCGCATAGCGAATAAGACTTCTTGCAATAAAGAACACTAAAGCACATATAACAAGTGCGATAAGAATGTCAATTATCGGACCAAATAATGCATAGCTCATGATTCATCCTTTCTTTTTCTATATTCGTTTATGAGTGTTCGAGCTGTGTCAACATCGTATTTATCGTCAATAGCAAGACTCTTTACTAAAAGAACGAACGGGTCTTCTGGTTCATTGTCGCTTATTCGAATTTTTTCAATGAGCCTGTTAAGCCTGATTCTCATCGTTGGGTAAGAGACTTGATACATTTGCGACATTTCTTTTAACGATCCAGACGATAATACAAAGTTCTTTATAAACGACATATCTTCATCTGTGAGATTAGCCATCCATCTTGGAATGTGATCCATATCACCCCTTTCTTCAGCCTATAAACTTTAATTAAATTAAACTTTTATTAAAAATATTAAAGTCGCTGTATGAGTTTGTCAAGAATAAACATGAGAGATATGACGCAAAGCGACATTTTTATATCGCCAAAATTGTCGCTTTGTCGCCAATGGATACAAAATTTAGTCATTTTGCTTAGCGTTAAGAACGTTCAATAAGTTTATAATTTCATCAAGTACGCTTGAAAATGTTATTCCTTTTGTATAACTATATTTTTTCGAATAATTTTGCCACTGTTAATTTTGCCTTATTCACAGTAGCACTTCCAGTGTTTGCTTAATTTTATTGGATATATTCATTTTTGTTGCATACTCATGAAGTTTTATAAGATCTTTCCCATTGTACTTACTATAAGCTTGAAGAGTTTTAACAAAGAGTTCAGAATCAATACTGTTTCTGTTTATTATAAAATCACAAATAATACGTTCAAAATCATAGACACGTACTTTATTCCCCATTGGGGTAGCCGTTGTAGTAACGCCTAACTTGCTATACAATCTTGAAACCCAATGAATAGCTAAATTTGAGGGTGGATTATTAAAACGATATCCTCTAGGAACGCTTACTTCAAAATGTTGTGGAATTTCATCTGTAAAACTTTGAAGATAAAGAGCTGAAACATAAGAGAATACGGCCTGTGGATAACGATATTGAAAGAAGTAATATTCGTCATAATCACCATTGGAAGAGAGGAAAATCCCCCTTTCAATTCGATTAAGAACACCTTCGTTTTTCAAACGAGTTAAATATATAGTTGGAATATCTAATGTTTTACAATCCTTGTATGTAATTATTCCATGATTATTATCTAAATAGTTAAGGAGTATCTCTTTGTTTGACACAATAGCCTCACTTCTGTTGCTTTCATACTAATATTTTATATTTTTTGTAGTGTAAAAGCAACAAAGAATTGCAACGCTATATTTTTAAGCAAGTTATCGTGGCAGAAATCGCAAAAATCGCAAAAACTGCCACGATAACTCCATAAGTATGCCTCTATTTAAGAATATTTCCAAAACGAAAATATTCTTAAATATTGATTGTTGAGAACATGCAAACTGCTAATAATAAAAGTTTTCTAAAAACGCTATCGTTAAAAATAGGTACGCCTATTTGTGTATATAAAATCTGCACGTTAGTATGTTGGTAATTTACAAAACAAGAATCACAAGGAGGTGCTTATTATGACTAATCCTTTGCGCGGTATAAGAGAAGAGGATATTGTTAAGTACTTTAAAGCGCATAATCTTTCAGTTGGTAAAACATATGTGCTTACTATGAAGTACGACCCTTGGTGGAAAGATTTAATCAAACTATTTTTGTTACCTAAATTATTCTATGTAGAGCAAGGCGTTGCTGCGCGTATTATCGCTGCCACTAATAATGAGTTTATTGTTGTTAATCCGAATGTCATTTTAGGCTCGAGTAATCTAGCTAAATTAGACGATAAGCATCTTCGTCGCATTCCGTGGAATCAACTCACTAATTTTGAAGTTATAAATAAGCCAACAACTCAAATAATTCGCTTTACTGTCAATGGTAAAACAGAAGAATGGAGTGTGCCAACGGAAAGTGCTAGTGTATGGCACTTTAATGTGTACAATCTTGATAATTTGAGAAAAACAATACAGTCGCACATCTCTTGATAAGCGGATTTAAAAAACAAGATACCATATATTGTATGAACACTACTTACGCAATTGTTGATAATGACACGCTTGTATTGCGGTACATGCAACTTCTTCTAAAAAGTCGTTTGCCTGAAAACTTTGTTTGTGCATGGATGTGCTCTTCTGCAAAACAAGCTATTCATCGTTGCGTTACAGAAAATACTCCTGACGTACTTTTAGTAGATATGTCAATGAGAGAAATGAGTGGTGTTGATGTAATTAAAGCAATTCGCGAGCGCAATAGCAATATTGTTTTAATTGGCATTACTTCCTACATGCTGGATGAATACGTATTGCAAGTTGCTAAGTCGGGTGGTCAAGCGTTAGTGCATAAAGACAATTTAGCAGACGTAGTTGCAGCCATCCAATCGCGCGCAACAAGCTACGGTTGCCCAGAATTGCCACAATATATTGACTATTTTCACACTCCGCAAGAATCATTTAATATGATTTCTCAACTTCCGAAGACTTCAGTTTTGTCTCCTCAAGAATCGGAAATTATGCGCTTTTGCAAACAGGGGTATTCTACGAAAGAGATTGCAGATCAGCTTAATGTGAAAGTTTCAACAGTAAACACGCATTTACGTCGTATTTATGGAAAACTTCAAGTCCGAAGTCGAATGCAGGCGCTTGCTGCGCTCGCAAAATATTCACATGACATATAACGTGTAAGAAATTAACGTGTAAAAGTAGGTAGTTATGAAATTATTAACGCGTATGATCAATTTTTTGCCGCATGATGCCTGGCAGAAAATTGGAATTGGTGTGATCATAAGTTGTACTTTGATTCTTGAAATTTGTTCCTATAATAATCTTCATTACTACTCTAATTGGCATTCCATTACGGTTGAAATAGTATGGATTGTAATCTGCTTATGTATTGCAATATGGCCTCGTAAAGCATCTTTTATTGTGCTCATTTGGATGCCGTTGGTAATTATTGCGCCAAATATCAACTATTCATCTATGATGCTTACCATATTGATTTGTTTGGCAATTGCTGTAATTACTCAACCTTGGTACACTGTGCTTTCTTCTTGCGGAGTTTCTTCATGGTTCTTTATTATCTGCGATTTTCAAAACGCTTATGCGTTAGCATGGTGGCTTCTTATCACTCTTATTTCTAGCGCAATCGTAAAATACTATATTTCTACTATTCACCAACAACAGGAACAGTTATTTGCACAGCGTTACAACGTTTTTCAAAAATATGCCACTATTGCAGCAATTCGCATGCACGATGAAGTAACTAATGAGCTTTCCAGCATTATGATGATGGCTCAACAATCTATTGAACCTCAAACAACTCATGAACAAGAGCATGAAAATTCGCGAGAGATTCTTCAACGTGCTACTACAACTGTTCATAGAGCACGTAATATCATTTCTCTTCTTGACAATGCTACAACTGCAAGCACTGGCGATGTTATGCAATCGACTACATGTTATAAAGATTTTTGTACAGGATTACGCGTTTTATTTGATGGTGAGCAAAAGTCATTTGAGAAGCTTGGCTATATTGGTTCCATTGACTTGAATAGTGATTTAGCTGCTGAAAATTCCCAATCAATCCATTTGCCTTTTGAAGAATGTGCTCAGATTGAGTATATTTGCCGAGAACTGCTTGCGAACGTAAAAAAGCATGCTGCAAAGCCTAAAGAATACGCCATGAATGTAATGCTTAATGACCATGAATGTCATATTACGTGTATAAATAGTGCGCAACGCGGTATCCTTGCTAACTTGCAATTAGGATATGGACTGCGTTTTCATAAGATGCTTGCGGAACGCGTTGGTGGAACTTTTAAAGTTATTGAAGATGGTGATTCGTGGATTATTAATGTACATGTTCCGCTTCATGCAGAGAAATAGCCATTGCGCAAGATGCTTATTGTGCTTCCTTGCGCTTCAATCGAGTATTTGGACGTATTTCGACCGAGTGTCTGGACGCGTTTTAATCGAGTATTTGGACGAACCTTTGCGCAGCAGATGCAAGTAGGTGGTTAATTTGCAATGCAGAATGCTGTTTTGTTGCTATGTTATACACGTTATCGTGGCAGTTTTTGCGAATTTTGCAATTTCTGCCACGATAACGCATGATTTGAGCGCTGCTAGTTTAGCGGAATAACAACATTGACCAGCCAAGTGTCATCATCTTTTTGAGCGCTTAAAGATCCACCTAAACGTTCCACAGATTTTTTGTGAAACAGTAGCCCTTTGCCAAAAACGAGTCTTCCACCAAACTTATTCAACGTCGAAATCGAATTCATGCACATTATTTTGCATTCGCGCTCATCAACCGTAACATTCATAGAAAAATCAACGCTAGTATTGCAATGCTTGCGAATATTAGTAAGCAACTCGCTGCACATGCGAATAGCGCATTGAGCCTTTTCAGTACTAACAGTTGCAGATGTAGTAAAATCACCACTCCCCGAACTTTTATCAACCACTGTTAGAGAGCCATAGTATCCAAGCTGCTCGCAAATTTGCCGTTCAGCTTGTAAGCGCGCACGAATATTGCATAAGAAATCAGTCAAATTCATGCGATCATTGCTATTAGAACCATAAACAAACTGCGTGCTGGCAATATTTGAATCTAAAGAATCATCATACTTTTGCTCAGCTTGCTCAAGCAGGCTGATAACAAGTCTCGCTTTGGAAAGCGCGTTACGCGAATGTTCAACAATCTGCTCTAACGATTCTTTTGTATGTTCATTGTTCTCAGCATATAAAGCATCCGTTGCAAGCAGCGTAATATCCGTAATCTCATTGTTCACATCGTCATGCAATTGCAACGCAACCGACGCAATATAAGACTGGAACTTGCTTCGTACAATATCCATTTTTGCACGATTATTTTCTTCCAACATGTTCAAATACTTGCGCAAAGCGTAACCGCAAATCATGGAAATAAGAATAAAACAAGGAAAAGTAAACGGAATGTACGCCATTTTTGCAAAGTACATAATATTCAGCGAAACTATGTACGCACAAAGCAAATACTTCCACGAATCGTAAAAGCCTGCAACAAACATGCTAGCAATCAGCGAAAAAAGCACGCAAGTCGCATTTACACTTGGTACTGCTAACGTTACGCAATACAAAATCGGAGTTACGAGTGATATTTGACGCGGAAAAGCAATCAAAAGAAATATTGCAAACATCCAAACGTATTGACACGCAGATTGTAATGGATTATGCCACAACCCAGCTGTATTGCACGATTGCACATCCATTGACACTACAAGAATCGCCAATATTATGAATAAAGTTCGCTGAATTTTCCAGCTTTTAACCAACTCAATAACGCGCGAAAATGTTTTCATTAACATGCGCTATCCGTTTCTTGCAAAATATTCGGATGATTTTGCGGCAAATCATTAAAATATTGCAGATTGCTAGTTTGCTCACGATTTTGCATTGCAGCAAATGCAGATATTGCTTGCACGCGATTAGAAACATGCAATTTTTTGTAAATCCTATGAATATGCGTGTTCACAGTGTTTGGCATAAGACCAAGTTGAGCCGCAATCTGATTCGTCGTGTAACCTTTAGCGAGCAGATCCATGATTTTTAGTTCTTGAGGCGGCAAAACACTACGCGACCTTGATTTAGAAAGCCTAATAAAAGATTCTTGCGGAGTAGCAAAATCGTAAGCAACATCTTTAACGCAACGGCAGCCATACACCTTCTGATTATCGCAATATTGCAAAGCTTCTGCCAATCCTTTGAAATTGTCTTTAGCAACCACAGCTTGCCCACCAACTTGCGCTACTGACGAAGCATAGGATTTACAATCGTAAGAGGTCATGCCAATTAAAACAATATTATTGTTTTGCTCACGAATTGCGCGTATTACTTCCACTCCAGACATGTCTTTCATTGACATATCAATCAAAATATAATCCGGAGTTGTTTTTGTTACGAGGCAATATTTCAAAGCTTGAACGCCTGATTTTACGCACCATTTGCACACGTACTCACTCGGCAAAAGCTTGCTGAGCACGTTTCGCATAACCGCTAAAACTAGCGGGTCGTTATCTACTATTGCATACGTTTTTGGCATAATGGCTTTCTTGCAATCACACGCTACTTTTCTTATATTCTACTTTATAAACGCGCGCAAAGTAGGGCAAATTGTGTAGTAAAAAATGATTACAAGTACTGCGCGTAAATCATATGTGCTTATAATAAGTAACAATATGTGACTTTTAGTTGCGTTTGAAAATGCAGTTTCAATAATGATTGCAGCAGGATTATATGACAAAACGATTAGTAGTATTGCACTCCGCAGAAGTAGCTGCGATGGCACTTGCCTCAACAGCTGCTTTTATGCGTAGCTTTGACTTTTTCGTTTTGTGGCTTGTTCCAGGACTTCTTTCTGTTGCATTGTATTCTTATGCATATTTTTTCTTGCGCAAAAGCGTTATTAAAGCAAAAAATGCGTATATAGAAAATAATATATCTAAGATTGACGGCGCAGGCGCTAACAGCATAAGTAGTGATGTTGAGAATATAGAAAACAACAAAGATTACATAACAACTCTTGAGCAAAAACGCAAAAAAGTCGAATCACAAAATAAGCAAATACTTAGCAATTATCTAAATAATTTAACCAATATTATTTCATGCTTTATTTGCGGGCTTATTCACGTTCCTTGGATTTATTACTACGGAATTGCAAATGGCGTCTTAACATTGGTGATTTTGTGGCGAGTAATAAAGCGCCCACAAGGTCACCCTATTGATGAAAGCGATCTTTAAGTAATTAATGCTTATGTTGTTTTTCTATTACAACGTTAAATCCTTTTGCAGCTTTGTGAAAATCTTCTATGCGATCTTCATAACCGTCTGCAATAATAGCGTCTTCTTTTACAACAAAAGAGCCATTTTCTAGCACAATATATTTTGTAAAGAATTCTTCTAATTGCTTAGCTAATTCATCAATTTCATCTTGTGAAAGCTCTTCGCTATTATTTTCCGCAAGGTTATCTTCCTGCTCTTTAATTTGATTGACAGTATTTTCACTATCCATATTTGCGCTACTCATGTTTGTATCTCCTTATATTTGTAATATATTCGCAACTTATATTTGCAACATATATTTGCAACATATTTGTGCGTTGATTTAAGTCTAATTACAAACCTTTTCCGCGCAATATTGAGTACTAAGTTCTGAGTACATAATATTGCTCGAAGACTTGCGGCATTTATACTAGAAATACATACGAACGATAGGCAGTGTACGCGAATTAGCTACAATGCTCACAAACAAAACAGCAAATTGGAAGGGAACAACTCATGAGCAAGGACTCTATAAAACTTATTAAAGAAACGCTTATTTGGATTCTTAAGTGGGCAATATTTACAGCATTCGAATTCTTTATTTTGTACGTTGCGATTATTTCTTGGAATCATGATTTTGTACAGTTCATGCACGAATACAGTAATGCTATTATTCCATTTATAGCAACTACCGGAGCAAGCACAGCAACGATGACTCGAAACGAAGGCACTATTTTTGAAGTCAAAGATTAAGGTGGTTCAAGATTATTGCGCGGATTGAATTGAAGCCTCTTGGCGAGCAACATCAAGCGCTTTGTTGAAGGCATCACTAGTCCAACTTGCTCCAGCAACAACCGAAATATGCAAATCTTTTAACGGTTTTCCAACGATTTTGCCGGGTATAGCCTTTGAGAATGCATCCATATGACCCTTTGAAATCGGCGTAAACGGATGAGATGTTATTTGCACATCGCTAACATTTCCATTTGCAACGCTTAAATTTACTTCAATACTATCTTCTGCAACAGGGCCATACGTAGCTTTGATCTTGTAGTCGCCATCTTTATAATTGCCGGTGTCTGTTTTAGGCTGATTCTGCTGGTTTTTAGAATCTTGCGAATCTCCAGAATCCTCAATTTGCGCAGAAGATTTAGATTGCTGAGCGCCAGCATCGTACTTGCCAGAAGGATTACCACCATCATCCGCGCTCTGACCGGAATTACCAGCGAACTCATCGTTCATCGGCACAGCGCTTGGCTCGCCACAAGCAGAAAACATAGCGGACGACGCGGCTACAATCGCAAGTGTAGCAACGGTTTTTGCAACTTTTTTGGATTTCAAATCATCGCGTGAAACATCGTGAAACATATTATCTGAAACCATAAAATCATCGCCTTTAAATCTTGTATATTTTAAAACTTCGCGCAACTAATCATCTAAATTCGCCAACTTAGGCGATTTAGTAGGCTCATGGTCTTGCAAAGCTTCCGCAACGCTTTCATCAATATGCGCACTCGTAAACGCAGGCTTTCCACCAATCGCCTCGTACGCTTTGCGAGCATCCTCATTATTCCAGCGCTCACCAACAAGCACACCGTGATTAAGCATAATTTCGCGATCCGCACACTGAGCAACCAAAGAATCGTGCGTTACAACAATAATCGTAGTGCCCTGGGAATGAAGCTGCTTAAACAAGTCGAGCACAATCTGCTCATTTTTTTCATCCAAATTACCAGTCGGCTCATCCGCAAGCAGCAACTTCGGGCAGTTTATAAGCGCACGCGCAACGCAAACACGCTGTTGCTCACCTCCCGAAAGCTGGCTTGGCAAATGGTGAGCGCGGTCCTTCAAACCAACTCGATCCAAAGCATCCATTGCCTGAGCTTCGTCAACAACAGAATGATAGTATTGCGCAACCATCACGTTTTCAACTGCCGTTAAATGCGGCACGAGATAAAACTTTTGAAAAACTAAGCCAATTACGTTTTTACGAACGTCTGCAAGCTGACCTGCATTCAAATCCTCAAGTTTGCGACCTTGCAAAGACACAGAGCCTTTAGATGGCGAATCCATGCAGCCAATAATGTTCATAAGCGTGGTTTTACCAGAACCACTCGAGCCAACAATTGAAAGCCACTCGCCTTCTGGCACAGTAAGCGACAAATCGTCAACCGCGCGAAGAGATCCATAAATCTTGGAAATATGGTCCAAAGTCAAAAGCATTTTTGGCGTAGCTTTTGTGTTCTCCGGCTTAGTTTCTTTATTCTCTGTCATATTAAATCCTTAACTCAAATCCTTAGTAATCACTCTAAAATCACTCTAAAAGCTATTCTTCTCGAAGCACAATCGCAGGGTCAATTTTTGAAGCGCGCAAAACAGGCGGCAACGCAGCAACGCAAGAAGCAATCAGGCTAAATGCAACAGAAAATGCAACAAGCCACCAATTCACGCCCAAATCTCTAGCAAACACCATTGCTGCAAGCAAACGAGCAAACACATACCCTACTGCAGTACCAGCAATGCCACCAATCAAGCCGTATAATCCAGCTTCGGCAGTAAATTCCACGCCAATACTCTTGGCACTTGCACCCAAAGCTTTACGCAAGCCAATTTCGTTTCGACGCTGCTGCACAATCGAAGAAATAGTGGTACTCACACCAACCATCATCAACACTAGAACAACTAGCGACACAATGCAGAACAGGCTGCGAAGCATTGTAATAATACCAGTGTCAGCAGCAGTAACTTTAGTAACCTGCTGAGCGCGCACACGCATAGAAGTCATGTCGTTAATACTTCTCACAACAGCATCAACACTAGGCGCAGAAGACGAGTAAGCAATCACGTCTGCTCCGCGCTTAACTCTAGTAAGAGTATTCACATCCGCATTAAGAGCATAAAGCATAGAATCTTCCGCGCCGCCAGTGTCTAAAATGCCACAAACGCGGAAAGTTGTGCCGTGAGTATCCATAATATCCGTTGAAACGCGGCCTTCAACAAGCTTTTGTTGAGAAGATTTTTGCGCAGACTGATATGAAGACTTACTTGCAGACTTACTTGCGGACTTACTTGCGGACTTTTCTGCCGGCTTATGCGAACCGTCAGTATTATCCGAAGACCTATACGCAATCGCAATACGAGAACCTATTTTTAAGCCCATCGCCGAAGCAACATCTCGCCCAACCATCACATTTCCGCTGCTCGGCCAAGAGCCATCCACATTCCAATGCTTATTAAGCGACTTTACCGAACGCACATCAATGCCTGCTAAAACATACGGAGCTGCGTTAATACGCACATTTTCGTAACGATATGTAGCAGAACGCATAGCACCTTTTGCAAGAACCATATCGTTTGTGTGCAAAACCATTGCGCGATCAATACCGTTTTTCCACTCACCCTCTAAAGGAGTTACGATAATATTCGCTCCGTACGCGCGCATTTCGTCGCTCATCTGCTGAGGCACAACCAAGCAGATTGCAGCCAAACAAAACAGCGTAGCAGCACCAACAAGAGTTGCAATAACAGCCATTAAAGCACGCGATTTTCGGCGAAATACCGCGCTAAATAGCATAGTTATAAACATCGAATTGTTGGAAGTCATATAAGATTTACCTGCCATGAAGCACCTCCGCAGGACGCACACTCAGAATCGAACGAATCGACGAGCCTGCAGCCGCAAGCACAGTCAACGCAAGCAGCACAAACACCAGAACAAATACCATTGGTCGGAACAAAATCGCAGAGCCAAACACTGTAAAACCAATAATCTGCGCAACCGCAAATCCCAAAACCATGCCGAGTAGCGCTCCGCCAAGCGCAATAACCGCGGTTTCCATAAGCATAAGACGAGCAACAGCACCATCACGCGCACCTAAAGCCTTGAGTAAGGCAAGCTCGCCCGAACGCTCAGAAATAGAAGCAGCCATAAGATTCGCCACAGCAACAGCCGCAGCAATCAAGCTCAAAGCAGTCATCAAAACCATAACAGCGCGCGTCTTATTTAACACGTTACCCTGAAGAGCTGCAACTTGACGAACCTGCTTTGCAACAGCTCCAGGAATTACCTCCTCAATTTGGTAAGTAATCGAACTCGGGTAAGCAGTGCAATACCAAGTTTCCCACTCTTCCTGGCTGAGCGCTGCCGGATTTTTAGCCGCCTTACGCGCTAAATCATTTTCCGGAGTAGTAAGCGCTTTTACCTCAATCAAATCAGCCATATTCGGCTTATTTGCAAGGTTTTGAGCATCGCTAGAGCTTGCGTAAATTGCGTTATTATCGTCGTCACCAGAATCGTATATGCCAACTAAGCGCAGCGAAACCTCACGTCCGTCGCGAAGCAAATGCAAACGCTGGCCAAGTTTTAAGTGCAAGCGCTCAGCTAACTGCGAACCTACCATTGCTTCGGATTGATTATCTTTTGCCCAACGGCCTGCATTAATTTTCCACCAAGAGCGCAAGCCTCGAACACCAACAACAGTTGTTTCCCCTGAAGCGAGCGCAAGCTTGCGATTAAACCAAGTTCCAACAATAGGCACAACAGTTTTAGTAGAAGACTTCGATTCAAGATTTGCGTGAACTTTTATTTTCGGCGCAAAATTCGTAATATTAAACGCCCAAAAAATCATTTTAATTTTTGCAGCGTCTGATTCCTTCAAAAAAGCAGTAGACTCTTGGCTTTCGGCAGCTGCTAAATTATGCAAAGAAGCAGCGTCTTCCTGCTCGCGAGAAGCATACAAATCATTTACAACAGCGCTAGATTTTGGCTGAACAACAATATTCGAACCGTACGAGCTAAGCTCGGCGTTAATCTTGTCTCCAACGTCGTACACAACGCTAAGCATTGACACGCTAACGCACGCACTTAAGCACACTACAAGCGCAATCAGCACACGCTTTTTTATTTGCCTCACAAGAGATCGAGCAACCATGCGCATCATAAACATTAGTTGCTCCTTACTTAAAGTGCGAACTAAGCACGTCTAAATCAGCAGTATGAATTGTGATTTTGCCATGCCCAGCCTTGTACGGGAACGGAATCGGATTGCAACCACCTTTAAATCCAATAGTTGCTAAGTTAATTGCTACGTCACATTTACGGCAAATAATCTTACCGTCTTTTTCGTAGTAGCCTGCATCTCCACAGTTTTCACACGCGTCCAAGCCAACACCGTACGCTCCACCATTCTTTTTAATGATTATAAAGCGCGTAACAGTGCCATCTTTTGCTTTGTATTGGAAACGATGAAGGTGGCCGTCTGAAATTTGCACAAAGTTGATAGTTGCCAAGCCATCGTGCAATTCGTACGGTTCAGGAGGCGTAAGAGTTGGCTTAATATTCATAATAGATACGCCTGCAGTAAGCGTAAGTATTACTGTAAGCGCAGCCAAAAGTGCTGCGAGCGCAGACTTTCGAGATTTCCGCTTAAAAGCTCGCTTTGTGCGAATTTCTGCAGCATTTTCGCCAACTACTGCCGTCTTAAAACCGATTACGAGAGACGCAACTGCAGGAATCAAAAATACGCTAATTTGCGCCATAATCATAAGCGGATTATTGTTAATCAGCCAAACAAGCACGCTGAAAGAAAAGTCGTCAATATAAAGCAGAATACTTCCTTGCATAATCTGCAAAAGTGAAGTTACGTGCTGCACAAGCAGAATAATCATGCTGAGCACAATTGCAATTTTGAAGGAAATTGCGTTAGATGTGGCTCGCAAAGAGCGCACCATAAGACTTATGCAAATCGCGGCAGCTGCACCAAGCACGAATCCGAGCGCGCGAAGAAGCATGTCGGATGTAAAAGGCGGCGTACTTGAATCTACAAAAATAGTAAGCTGCAAAATAACATCCGGAAGCGCATAAAATACTGTAAATGCTAGTGCGCACGCGCCGATTGCGTTGCTTATGTGCATTGCAAGTGGATGCTCACGCCAGTTTTCAACGGTTTTGCGAGAGCGAATTACAACAGCAATCGCTGCAATATCGAAAGGAACTGCAACGCAAAGCGCCGGCATGTTCACAAAGTTACGCTGATTAATTACTACGCTTGCGCGAAGAATTGCAAAAATAAGTGCAGCAACTGTGCCAAACGACAATCCGTACAGTCTCCAGCGTGCACTCAGCGGCTTATCTCGCCCCTCACCCACTGTAAGAGAAGCACTTAAGCCCATTGTAAGTAGCATAAGAGGGAGCAGCCCAGGAAGCACTGTTACGAACAGTCTGAGCATAACTCCCTCCTTTGCTATTAGTTACAATCTATTATTCAATAGTTTCTAATATTTACTAACTATTACTAATTATTACTAACTATTACTACCACTGGCGAGGAGTGTACTTCCAGTCGTCGAATGTGGCCTTGATTGGCTCAGTCCAGAAGCGGCCGGTTACGCCGGTAGCAGGATCGACGTGAAGCATCCAACCCTTCTTTTCTGGGGATTCGACTGAAAGCACGAGCTTGTAGTTTCCAGCCTTGTCGAGCTTAACGTTTGCACCGTAGTGAGGACCATCGGAAGCATTCATCTGCATGAAAGTACCCTTGACAACAGATTCACCGCTTGCCTTGTCAACAATCTCATAGTTCACAGTCAAATCTGGAATGAACTCACCCTTACCGTAGCCGAGCTTAGTGCCTTTTTGGTTAGCATGAATATCTGCCTCAAGGTGGAAGCTAGCCTCTGAAGCCTTCAAACCCATGCCAGCTGGAACCATGTCCACTGGCTGGAAGTACACAGCGCCAATAGTAAGAGGTCCAATGTTTTGATCCTGGTGAGGGCCAACTGGAACCTCTTCAAAGCCCTTATCGCCGCCTTTGTCATCAGCCTTGTCGTCAGCCTTCTGCTCTGTTGACTGTGACTTAGAAGCAGACTTTGCGGAATTTCCGTTAGAACCGCAGCCAGCAAGCGCAAGCACACCTGCGAGAGCCAAAGCTACAATTGCCATCATTTTTTTATTCTTCATATCTAACCTTTTCTTTTGATTGATTAGTTATTTTTATTATTTATTGTTTAGTTGTTATTTAGTTATTTATTTGTTGTTTATTTAATTTTGCCTATTTACCTTCTATCGCGCGCTTTCCACGACTCCGCGCAATAGACACGCAAAGTAGCGAAATTACCACGATTGCAGCAACAATCTGAGCCGTAATCGTTTCCACGTACGGATAGAACCCAAGCCAATCGTTAGTTGGCAAGCCTTGAATATACATACCTGCGAGCGCATCACCCTCAATAAGAGCATGCACGCCACCGCCGGCAAAAATCACCACAAGCACAGACATAAGAGCACTTGTGCCGGTAAAGAATGGGCGAATTGGTATGCGAACGGAAGCAAAACGAATAAGCAAGAATATAACTACCAGAACTGCAGCAGCGGCAGCAAAACCGCCCCAAATCAGGGAGTCAGCTCCGCTTGAAACAGCAAAAATAGCCTGATAGAAGATTACAGTTTCTGCACCTTCTCTAAACACCGCAAGGAAGCTAAGCAGAGCGAGTGAAATCAGGCTGCCTTTAGACACTGCAGCAGTAGTTTGATCACTAATATACTTATTCCACGCTTGTACGGAAGAACGCGAAATCATCCAGTTGCTTGTGTAAAGAAGCATAAGCATTGCAAACAGTGCAACCACGCCTTCTGTAATCTCTTGCTGAGGTCCGGAACCGTTGAAAAGTAAGCCAAACAGAGCTGCAACAATCAACGAAGCCACAATACCGGCAGCAAGTCCTAAGTAAATGTACTTAACCATGTTTTTGTGGCCGGATTTAATCAGGTACGCAATAATTGCTGCAACAACCAGCAGCGCTTCCAAGCCTTCGCGAAGCAAAATCACAAAAGCTTGTCCGAAAGAACTTGTTATAAACTGCATAAACGGATTCGCGTTTGAAGATGCGCCTTTGTCTAATTTCGCCGAGTCTTCAATAAGCATTGCTTTAAGATCCGTTACGAACTTTTTAGCTTGCTCAACAGTTTTTCCGTTGTTCATTGCTTGGCGGCACTCTTTGAACTGATATTCGACTGTTGAAACTCGACTACCGCTTATTGCATTCATTACGTTCTTTTCAAAACCGAGCTTTTCGTAATACTGATAGTAGGCTTCGTTGATTAAATCAACTGCTGCTGCAACTTGAGACTTGTTGCCTTTTGCAGATTTGTAGGTTGCAACGGATTTGTCAAGAATAACGTTCATTTCTCGAGCAACTTGACTCCACGTACGACCATTGCGTCCAAGATTCTTCTTTTTTGCAGCGTCAAGCTTTTTGCGCTCTGCTTTGATTTGCGCACGAAGTTTTTGCGCGTAAATGTTCGGCTTATCTATTTTTGAGTTTGAGTCAAGCTGAGCTGCAGTCTGCGCAACATCTGCCGAAAGAGCTTTCGACACAGCTGCTATTTGATCTCCCTGATTTTGCTGGTACACAAGCGTTTGCAGCTGCTGGAATTGATCACTTTGCGATTGAACTTTATTCTGACCAAAAGTATCTCGAACAACAGTAATCATATTCGAAGCAACATAAACGGAATTGTAAGCTGCCTGGAATCGTGTGGCAGCTCCCGAATTATTGCCGCTTTTATATTCACTTTGGCCCTGATTCAATTGGCTATCAATCGCCTTAGAAACATCCGACCAACTAGCGTACGAACGATCTGCGTCTGTTGCAAAAGCTGGCATAGTCACAGCAAACGAGCTTATAACAAAACTCGCAAACGTGCACATAGACATGCACATAACCATGCATACAGCCAGCATGAGCGCGGTAGCACCGGAAACAACTCGGCGCACACTTTTACACGCGCGCATAACATCTCCTCGTGTCTTCTTACACTTCCTGCTTCTCAACGCGCTCTACCCCGATTGAGCGCACCCAACTAAAACTTGCCATCAAAGGCCCCACAGGTACATGATATCGACATATCATGTAGATTGATATAGTTCGGAGCAAAAAACACGCAAATATTACAAAAAATATGTTGATAACGAGAATTATCTTTCGTTTTTGCGATTATTCAGCAAAAAAGTGCGCTGGGAAGGCGGATGTTTTGCGAAGCGCATAATTTGGCGAAATTATAGCAAACTCAGCGCCGGTAGTTTGCACGATTTTTTGCAAATCGCTTTCTTGCGAAATAAAAAGCGCAGTTGCGAGCGCGTCGGCGTAAGCAGTTGGGAAAGCGCAAGTTTTAGCAGGAATGTAAGTCCAGCTTGCAGAAAGTTTTTGCGAAGGGACGCCATCTAAAGCGTTGATTAAGTGAGTCGCAATTAAATTAGATTCAAAAGCATTGGATTCGCAACCATTAGATTTGTGACAATTAGATTCAAAAGCATTGTCTGCAAGGCAATTTGCGTCTTTTACTATCCAACGCCTTCTTGCAGCAGACGAAGCACACAACGATCCGCATGCAATTGATGCCACACCTACCGCTTGCGTTGTATCAAAAGGATTTTCTAGCGCAACTTTTATTTGGCTATTTTCTTCGCTAGAACAAGCGCGCATATCACCACCGGCATTTACCAAAAAATCAAAATCGGCACGCGAATCTCCACTAAGCTCGTCTTTAAGAATCTGCGTTACAAGATCTACAAAATAGCCCTTACCGGCTGCACCAAAATCAAGTTGCACTGGCTGACTTGTGTGGAGCGTTGTGCTGCCGTCATATCGCGAAATATCACCCCACTTAACCGGAAGCGAACGATGATACTTGCGCCAACTTGCGCTATCCTCGCTCACACTACTCGCCAATTCCGGCAAAAATTGCACCGAATTACTGTAGCCAAGCGCAAGCAAATCCTCACCAACACAAGCATCAAAAGCGCCGTGCGTTGCATCGTAGAACTCGTCATAAATAGCAAAAAGCGGTTGCGCCCACGTTGGAAACTCAAAAGCGCCGCCATGCTCCGCACTAGCCATGTGCGAAACAAGCGAATCTGCGCGGAAGCGCGAAAGCACCGATTCATACTCTTCAACAAAAGCGCGAATCCGCTGCTCAACACACTGCGCAATCGGCTTGCTGCTAGAGATAATAATCCCAGTGCCAAGCGTGCGCTCAATCGCCATTACATTCCCGAACATCACTTTCCTCACTCCCAACATCAAACACTCTATCAATCATCAAAAACCACAATAATATCCACCAAAAGCCACAAAATAGCAAAATGTCGTCATAGTTTACAGAAAAACATGTTCTATACCTACATTTTGGCAAAATGAAGGCATAGCGAGTAAAAAACATTCATCTATACCGACATTTTCGCAAAACAGCGGTATAGCAGGCAAAATATATTCGCCTATACCTACATTTTGGCAAAAACGCACTATAGAAACATCGGCAGAACTGGCAACATCAGCAACATCATGTCACTCGCTTCGGCGTTAGCAATACTCAAACGCTAAATTCAATCTATGCCGTAACGCGTTTTATACGCCGCGTAATCCTTATCTTGCAAAACACTAGCCACATTCGGCGCATATCCGTATTCTTCTTCAACAAGATGTGCAAACTGCTGCTGAGCTAAAAGCTCAACATTCAAAGGCTTTGTAATAATGTGGAACATATCCTCAATCAGCTTCGTATCGTTAGCATCTTTAGCCTGGATTGAAGCTTCGTCGTTAACGCGCTGCGTTATTAATCCCCAATCAAAATGGTATCCAGCATCTCTCGCAACTATATCCCAAAAAACGCGTTGCGTTCTACCATTACCCTCACGAAATGGGTGCAAAACATTAAAATTATTGTAATTTACGCTTAGCTTACTAATAAACTCATCAATAGATAAACCTTGCAATAAATTATCATTTTTAAGCGTTTGCTCACAGTAACGAATCCCAACGCCCATGTATTCAAGCGGATGAAACGGCTCGCCGCCGCCTTTAGTCATATCTATAGTGCGAATCTGACCAGCCCAATCGTAAACATCTTGAAAAAGATAATGATGAATCCACTGCAATTGTTTAACAGTTCCTTCAGCATGCGGCAAGTTTTCGTACAACTTATAGCTGCGAACTGAAACTAAATCGTTTTCAAAGAAATCAAGATCTTCCTGAGTTTGTACATTCAGCTTGTTCTTCAGCACTCGCGTATGAGGAATAAGATATGGGTCAAAAACTTCATCAACCATCATTTAACCCTTAAACAGCTTAAGATTACTTATTCCAGACCGTAACGCTTACGAGTCAGCGATATAAGCTCATCAGCGCTTATAGAACCTCGAATATATTTTCTTGTATCAGCCAAGCATGCAGAAGATACCACACCGCCTTCTAACTTTGCTGAAGATAATGCTATTGCAACGTTTTCTAGTCGTAATTTTTGCGTTTCTTTATCAATCATTTCTTCTCCCTGCCAGAACCCGCTCAAAAATCAAAAATATCTACACACTATTTTACTATTCGCAATGCATTTTGATTACAGCATATTTTGCGATTTGACGAATCCAACATCGGCAACATTACGCCACTCGTTTCGGCGTAGCATGATTTACACGCTTTAGCGCCAAGCAAAATCAATTTCGATAAACTAAGCAAACTCCACTTCGCAAATTTGAAAATTTTTTAATTTTGCGAAGTGAGGTGATATTCACACAAGCTGCAGAATGCAATAAATAAAACGCGTCACAACCCAAAAAGCTTCAACAACGCACGGAACGTATCTTGACCGTCATAGCAAGTTTCAACTAGGAATCCGCGCTCATTGCTGTATTCTTTGAGACCGCGATAATAGTAGTATTTCTTTCTGTCCTCAATAATAAACGGCACAATATTATGCTTTAAGCATTCCTTAAAAGCAATCAAACGCCCAACTCTACCATTGCCATCCTGAAATGGGTGTATTCGCTCAAACCTGTAATGAAAATCAACTATATCCTCTAGCTGCAAATCAGTTTTAGCAAGATATTCTGCCAACAACCTGCTAATCTCCTCATGCACTTTTTGCGGATCGCAAGTTTGCACACCACCTACAACATTCGCGCGCGACTTGTAATCACCCACACGAAACCAAGGCAGAAGCTCGTCGCTCGTTCCACGCTTAAGCAGCAAATGTAAATGCTTAATCATGTCTTCACTAAGAGGCTCTTCGGCAACATCAATGCAATAATCAATCGCGCGAAAATGATTCACTGTTTCAACAATGTCGTCAACTTTAATAGATGCGCTCTCTGCTACGCCAACGCTTGAATCCGCGCTATCAAATACACTATTCGCATTTTCTTCGGAACCGATAGTATTAGTTTCAAAAATTCGCCTAGTTTGATCTTCGCTTAGCTGGCTACCTTCAATATGATTCGAGTTGTACGTCATGCGAATTTGAAGCTCGTGATAAATTCCACCAGGCATACGATGCTCCTTCTCTTCCCTAAGTCTTTGCAAAATATGGTTACCAGAAATTACACGATACAATTCGCTAGGCTTGCATTGTAAATAGTCGCTGATTTTCGTGATTACTGAATTTGATAGTTTTTCGCCTTTTGAGATTTTTGCAATCGTACGAGAAGAAATATGCAGCTCGGCTGCTAATTGCGATTTTTTAACGCCTTTTTCTTGTAGCCTTTTGTTAAATCCCGCGTAATCATACATTTTAACAGTTCGCTTTCTTCTGCTTGCATAGTTTTGATTGAGATAAATCATGACGAATCTAAATACTCACGCACTAAAATCTTTACTTATTTTCCCATAATCAACATAAAAAGTAAAGATAATTGCAATCTTGTATATTCAAAAGTAAAGATTCGCAAAACTTAAGCAAAAAGAAAGAGCCTTCGCGCACGAGCGCAAATAGGCACTCACTTTCAAAAGTGAAAAAATTTTACAGTTTTGAAAGTGAAAGTGCGAATCTGCTTGCAAACACTCGTCACGATTCTTACGACATTGAAGGAATCCGCGTAATAGACATAGCGCAATGGCTGCTTGAAACAAACTGAGCCAAACAGTGGAACGCAAAAAGAAAGGGCTTGGAGCCTGATGCCCCTAGTAGCACCAAACCCAAGCCCTTTAACAAAACCGACTCGTTTCCCTAACAAACAAGCCAGCCAAACACTCAACAGTCACGCCCCCGAAAGCCAGCGCACAACACTACCGTGAAGAAAGAGATTTGGCAAAACAGTAGAATCATGCAAAAGCCCGAAAGCAAACCCGCCACAAAGCACTAGACAGCATTCGCAGCACGTTGAGTGAAAGATTTAACAAGTGAGCGCACCATACTCACATACAGCACGCTCACAAATCATTAAACAATCAACACACTTAATGTGCTAAAAGCTTAGTGACGGATCTTGCGAAGAGCAACACCCATGCCAGCAAGCACGGAAGCAGCAACAGCAGCCAAAGCTACAGCAGCACCAGTCTTAGCCAATGGAGCAGCCTTCTTAGCTTCAGCCTTCTTGTCAGCCTTCTTATCGTTAGTCTTGTCATCAACCTTCTGACCATGACGCTTGAGGTAGTCAGCGACAGCTTTGCACTCGAGAGAATCTTTACCGTAAAGCTTCACACACTTCTTGTAATCCATGTCCTTATTGCCAAATGGAGAATGCTCATACTTATCTTTCTCGTCTTCAGCCTTAGCCTTCTCTTCCTTCTCTTTCTTCTCCTTATTCAAACGATCAGCAAGATCTTGAGAGTCCTCAGTCTTATAGAATGACTTATCATAAGTAGCTTCATCACCAGCAGCAGGAGCCTTACCCTGCTCACCAGCAGCAGGAGCCTTACCCTGCTCACCAGCAGCAGGAGCCTTACCCTGATCAGCCTTTGGAGCAGTCTGATCAGTCTTTGGAGCAGTCTGATCACCGTCAGCCATTGCTGGGGCGGCGAAAGCCAAGCCGGAAACGAGGGTGGCGCCAGCAGCGAGTGCGGCGATAGCCTTCTTATTCAACATAATATTTTCCTTTCTTCTTCTCCACCACGCTTAAAACGCAGTGAAAAACATAAACCCACAAAATCAATCTCTTGTGGATAACTTTCAGATAGAGTATCTAGCTGAAAGCTGTTATTAACATACCCCCCCCCCGTTCGAAAAAGTCAAGAGCAAAAATAAGCGTCCAACACAGAAAATATCAACAAAATTACAAAAATATTCAAGTAAAAGCGCGTAAAACCACAAAAAAATACGCCAAACAGCACTGTTTAATCGTAAAAAATACTATTTCACGATTTTCAAAGATTTTTCTCAGAAAACTCTCAGAAAACTCGCGGCAGCTCCCCCTCGCCACCCGCAAACCCTTGAAAAACCGCCACTTTACACACGACACGCGCAGAGGTCACCTTCACGCACGACATAAACTACTCACAGCTGAGTCGTTTTGGTCGGAATCACGCGAAAAAGCGGCATAAACTACTCACCGCTGAGCAGTTTATGCCGCCTACCCAGAAATTAATCAAAAATCAGACATAATAACAAAAAGGTAGGAGCTTGAGAATACCCAAACTCCCACCTTGTAAGAGATTACCTTACTTACGTAAGTTTACAAACTTACAAAAGCAACAAACTTACAAAAGCAACAAACTTACATAAGCAACAAAAGCAACCTAAATCACCTTAGCGTTAGGCAGCACGTTGCCGTCTTTATCAACGTTACAACTGTGCTCAACAGCAATCGTAATATTGTCAGAGTCAACCGAGAAGAAGCCATCCGTCACCTTAAAAACGTGACGCACACCCTTCAAATCGTCAACCTTCACAAAACCGTGATCAATCAACGCAAGCACAGCCTCATGCCCAGGAAGCACACCCATTGCGCCATTCACAGAAGGAATGACCACAAACTTGGCGTCACCTTCCCAAACAGGATGCCTGGCTGCCACAACACTAACGTGCAGCGATTTTACTTGCTTCTCTGCCATGATCACGCACCAAACTCTTGCTGCATGTCGTGCCAACGACGCTCAAGATCGTCAATGCCACCAATACCCGAGAACGCCTGTTCCGGAATATCATCGTAAGTACCATTGCAAATGCGAGTAAACGCCTCAATGGTTTCGTCTGCTGGCACATAAGAACCTGGACGACCTGTGAACTTTTCAGCCACGTAGAAGTTCTGACCAAGGAACTGCTCAATCTTACGAGCGCGGCTCACAGTGGTCTTATCTTCCTCACCAAGCTCATCGATACCAATCAAGGCGATGATGTCCTGAAGCTCCTTGTTACGCTGCAAAATAGCCTTAACGCGGTTTGCGCAATCGTAGTGAGCCTGACCAACGTAACGCGGATCCAAAATTCTAGAAGTAGAAGTCAAAGGATCCACAGCTGGGTAAATACCCTTAGCTGCAATATCACGCGAAAGCTCAGTAGTTGCATCCAAGTGCGTAAAGGTTGTTGCAGGCGCAGGATCGGTGTAATCATCAGCAGGCACATAAATAGCCTGAAGCGACGTAATGGAATGGCCGCGCGTAGAAGTAATACGCTCCTGCAACGCACCCATTTCATCTGCCAAATTTGGCTGGTAACCAACTGCGGAAGGCATACGACCCAGCAAAGTGGACACCTCAGAACCAGCCTGAGTAAAGCGGAATATGTTATCGATGAACAGCAACACATCCTGATTCTGCACATCACGGAAGTACTCAGCCATAGTCAACGCGGTAAGAGGCACGCGAAGACGAGTCCCAGGAGGCTCATCCATCTGACCGAAGACAAGTGCCGTTTTCTCCAAAACGCCCGCCTCAGCCATTTCGCCAATCAAATCGTTACCTTCACGGGTACGCTCACCAACGCCAGCAAACACAGAAACACCACCGTGGTTCTGTGCAACGCGCTGAATCATTTCCTGAATCAACACGGTTTTACCAACGCCTGCACCACCGAACAGACCAATTTTACCGCCCTGAACGTAAGGGGTGAGCAAATCGATAACCTTAATGCCGGTTTCGAACATCTGAGTCTTAGACTCAAGCTGATCGAAAGCAGGTGGGTTACGGTGAATTGGCCAGCGCTCAGTTACTTCAATATTCTCGCCAGGCTTAGCATTCAAAATGTTGCCGGTAACGTCGAAAACGTGACCCTTAGTAACATCGCCAACAGGTACGGAAATTGGGCCGCCGGTATCTCGCACTAAAGCACCACGAACCAAGCCGTCAGTAGGCTTCAACGCAACTGCACGCACAGTCGAATCACCAAGGTGCTGCTCAACTTCCAGCGTAATCTCGTGAACGGTATCACCTTCCGTGTTTCCAACGGTGTTGATATCGACTTTGAGAGCATTGTAAATATCCGGCAGATAGCCGACTGGGAATTCAACGTCAATCACGGAACCCTGAACGCGGGTTACGCGACCAGCTGTTGGATCGACCTCCTGCTCAGCTTCTGGAGGCGCTGTGGTCTGATTTTCAGCCATATGCTCCTAATCCTCCTCATTATTCAGCGCATCAGCGCTGCCGATAATCTCGGTAAGTTCTTGAGTAATGGATGCCTGACGAGAAGCATTAAGCTTTCTTGTCAAATCATCCACCAAATTGCGGGCGTTATCTGTAGCCGTATGCATAGCGTTCTGCCTACTTGCTGTTTCAGAAGCAGCAGAAGTAAGTAAGCACTCGTGAATACGAGACTGAATATACTTCGGCAAAACAGCATCCAGCACTTCATCCGGACTTGGCTCGAAGCAATACTCAACAGCCTCTGGATTGCTGCGACTCACTGCTTCTTCGCGAGCTGAAACTGCACTAGTAGACGACAACGATGCTGAAGGTCCAGAAGCTGCTTCGTAATCAGGACGGTGCATAGCAAACTCCTCACCATCCTTCAAAGGAACCAGCTCAACTGGCAGCATACGCAACGTACGAACTTTTTGCCTCACCATATTAATAAATTCGGTGAAAACAATATACAGTTCCGAAACTCCGCCTTCTGCTTCCGGCGTCATATAAGCGTCCATTAAAGTATCGGAAATCTTTTCTGCAATAGTAACGTCAGGATGGTCAGTAGAACCTTCCCACGTACCTGCCACATCGCGATTGCGATACTTGTAGTAAGTTGCACCGCGTCGACCGTACACGTACAGTTCCGCGTGCTTACCTTCTGCATCGAGCTTGGCTAAAAGCGCTTCAGTCTCACGAATAATCGAAGACGTAAACGCACCAGCCATTCCACGATCAGAAGTAAGAGCTAGAACTGCTACGCGATTGCCAGCATGCTCTTTACCGAAAATAGGATGCTTAATATTTGCTTCGTGATGAGCTACCAACGCCTGCACGGCATCGAAAATTGCGTCACTATAAGGCTTAGCATTAAGCGCAATATCACGCGCTTTTGCAATATGCGAAGACGCAATCATTTCCTGAGCCTTAAAGATTTTACCTAAAGACTGTGTGGAAATAATTCTCGATTTCAATGCAAGTTGGGAGGACATACGCTACTTCCCCTCAGGCTCGCGACTATCTGCTTTTGGCTTAGCTACAAGCTGTTCCTTTTCAACAGGAGCAGGATTTTCAGCCGGCGGCAACGAATCCTTTACAATCAAAGGCTTGCCAACAGAAGTCTTAAACGTCCTACGGAAATCTTCAATGGCCGCATCAAGCTTAGCTTCAGTTTCCTTAGTGAAGTCTTCGGTATCGCGAATTACTTGCAAAATGTCAGTTCCCTTATCGAGGTAATCCAACAATTCGTCTTCAAAACGCAAAACATCCTTCACAGGAATATCGTCAAGCTTGCCGTGCGTACCTGCCCACACAGAAACAACTTCTTGCTCCATTGCGCGAGGAGAGAACTGCTTCTGCTTAAGCAGCTCCGTCAAACGCGCACCGCGAGTAAGCTGAGCCTTGGAAGCTGCATCCAAATCAGAAGCAAACATGGCGAAGGATTCCAAAGACTTGTAACGAGCCAAGGAAATCTTCAACATGCCGGAAACTTTCTTCAAAGCCTTAGCCTGTGCAGCACCACCAACACGAGAAACAGAAATACCGACGTCAACTGCTGGACGCTGACCTGCGTTGAACAAATCAGACTGCAAGAAGATCTGACCGTCGGTGATGGAAATCACGTTGGTTGGAATGTATGCAGAAACGTCGTTTGCTTTAGTCTCGATGATTGGAAGACCGGTCATAGAGCCGCCACCCAAATCGTCGGAAAGCTTAGCGCAACGTTCAAGCAGACGAGAGTGAAGATAGAACACGTCGCCTGGGTATGCTTCACGCCCAGGTGGACGACGCAAAAGCAAGGAAATTGAGCGGTATGCTTCTGCTTGCTTAGACAAATCGTCGAAAACAATCAAAACGTGCTTACCGTTGTACATCCAGTGCTGGCCGATTGCAGAACCTGTGTAAGGCGCAATATACTTAAAGCCTGCAGAATCAGAAGCTGGGCTTGCCACAATCGTTGTGTACTTCATAGCGCCAGCTTCTTCGAGGCTTTGGCGAACAGAAGCAATAGTGGAGCCTTTCTGGCCGATTGCTACATAAATGCAGCGAACCTGCTTCTTTGGATCTCCAGTTTCCCAGTTAGCACGCTGGTTAATAATCGTATCGATTGCAATTGCCGTCTTACCGGTTTGACGGTCACCAATAATCAACTGACGCTGACCGCGACCAATTGGCGTCATTGCGTCAATAGCCTTCAAACCAGTAGACAATGGTTCGTCAACTGGATGACGGTGAATAACGTCTGGAGCCTGGGCTTCAAGAATACGACGCTCTTTGCACTCAATCGCACCAAGACCATCAATTGGATTACCCAAAGGATCAACGGTACGACCAAGATAAGCGTCACCAACCGGCACAGACAAAACTTCGCCTGTGCGGTATACTTCCTGCCCTTCCTCAATGCCTGTGAAATCGCCAAGAATAACAACGCCGATTTCATGCGCATCAAGGTTAAACGCAAGACCCAAGGTATCGTTCTCGAAAGTGAGCAGCTCGTTTGCCATGCAGCCGGACAATCCAGCTACGTGCGCAATGCCGTCACCAGCCGTAACAACATAGCCAACTTCTTGCGTTGGCATGTCGGTAGGCTTGTACGAGTCAACGAACCCGTCGAGCGCCTTGCGTATCAGGGCGGGATCAATAGATAGTTCCGCCATAATTCTCCTTAATTTACTACTTCACTGCCTGTGTCCAAGCGCCATTTCGCGCAGAACGCTGCAACTGCTTAAGCTGCATCAACATGGTGCGATCGGTTATTTCATCACCGATTCGTATACGCATGCCACCAAGCACGTTTGGATCCACAATTGGGTTAATGTATGCACGATGACCCAACTTATTGCTGTAGATTTCAATCAAACGCTTAATTTGCTTATCTGTAAGAGGCTGAGCAGTGGTGACTGTAACCAAAGTTTCTCCAGCTTCACGCTCAAATCCTGACCAAGCACCACCAAAGCTGCCAGTTTTACCACTTTCAGCTCCACCGTGCCAGGTTCCTACGAGATAATGCATAATGCGCAATACAACAGGGTGCGCTTTACCTCCAATAAGCTCGTCAATTAAACGAGACTTATCTTCCGAAGATCTATTCGGATCGGTAATCGCATCAGAAAGCTCAGGATACTGATCAATCATGCCCATCATTGACGAAAGCTCGTCAGCAATGCGCTGCGCTTCATCGTGCGCATCTGAAATGGCCTGCGCAAGAGAAGAGCGCGACAAACTGTCGTTTGCACGCGATGCCTTTTCTGGCATTCTTACCTCCTCGTTTCTGTAATAATGAAGTAATGCAACGAATGCATCAAACTCAATAACTTACTATTGAGATTAATGCATCAAGCTTTACTTGCTTTGATCCGAATTTTTAGTTTCTCCAACTTCATCAATCACATGATCAATAATTTTGGAGCTTACAGTATCGTCATCCAGCTTGGATGCAAGAATCTTGCCAGCCAACGCTGCTGCAAGAACCGATACCTCTCCTTGGAGGCTGGACATGGCATGCTGATGCTGAGCTTCAATAGAATGCTGTGCCTCACTAATGATTTTGGCAGCATCCTTTTCAGCGCGTTGTCTAGCTTCACCAATGATTTTTGAAGCTTCTGTACGAGCCTCTTCGCGAGTTTTTGCAGCATCAGCTTGAGCTTGAGCAAGCTCTTCTTCCATCTGACTTTTTAATTCGTCAGCTTCATGCTGCACGTTTGCTGCTTTAGCTATTCCGCCTTCGATTTTTTCTGCGCGCTCGTCGAGAATTGCCTGGAATTTAGGCATAACGAACTTGTAGAAAAACGCTGCAAGAACTACCAAAACAACTAACGACCACACTAAGTCATAAGGCTCAGGCAAGAACAACGCCAAACCATTACTCTCAGTTGCATGTGACATGGCTTGTCCTTTCTATTCCTTCAACACTTTTATATTTGTGCTGGAACGAGTTGTTTCGTTCGGTTCACTTTCCCATAATGTAGGCAACGAATCCGAGCAAGCCCAGAACCTCAATAAATGCCAAACCGACGAACATGAACAACTGAATACGGTTGCCAACTTCTGGCTGACGTGCAGTAGATTCCATAGCTTTAGCAACGACTATTGCCATACCAAGTGCAGGAGAAATTGTTGCGACAGCAAAGCCAAGAATGCTGAGGTTGCCGACCAAACCTGCGAGAGCGATGATATTATTCATTGGTTTCCTTTCTGTTAAAACAGTAACCAGTATAAACCCGTAAGATGGGTAAAATCTGAAGATTTAAGCTATGCTATCAGGCAACAGCAACAGCAGACTTTTCTTCTTCCTCCGGGTAACTTTCCGAAATGTAGACAGAAGCAAGCACAGTGAAAATAAACGCCTGCAAACCGGCTACCATAATTTCGAATAGGGTAAACAGAATGCCACCAAGCAGCCACAAAGCACCGCCGAAGGCAAGGAGTTTATTGCTGGAATCCACCACAAAGAAATTGGTGAATACTAAGCAAGTGGCCACCAGCAAATGGCCAGCAATCATATTCGCAAACAAACGGATTGTAAGCGAAAGTGGTCGCACAATTATTAATTCTATGAGCTGCAATGGCGAAAGAATGAAGTAAATCGGCCATGGCACGCCCGCTGGGAACAACGCTTCACGGAAGAATCGCAAAAAACCTTTTTCACGAATGCCAGCAAGAAGATATTGACACACAACCCATAAAGCAAATACCAACGGACCAGTAATGGTTGCAGTTGCAGCCATATTTAATCCTGGAATCACAGAACAAAGATTAAAGAAGAAAATCGTGATGAAAAGTGTAGACATCATTGGCACGTAACGCTTGCCACGTTCTTCACCAATCATCTCGTAAACGATGTTGTAGCGCACAAAGTCCATTAAGATTTCTAGCACACTTTGGAATCTTCCTGGAACTAACTTTGCGCGAGCGGCACCAATGCCGAAAATAATCATAACGACTACAGCCATAAGAACACGCACCAAAATAATGCGGTTCATGGCAAACGGTGTGCCCTGGAACAAAATCTCTGGAGGCAAAAATTCGCCAATATTAGGCAATTCTGGTCCAGACGAAGCCTCTGCTGAAGCTACATTGGTAGTCCTCAGTAAAAAGTCAACCATTCCATCCATAAGTGCCTCCTTAAGCAATTCGTTCACACGCCTTCACAACTACGCCATTCACTCACATTATTAAATCATCTTGCGGCGTTATATCTAAATCATCTATTTCGTATCTCGTAAGGCGCGGGGCACGAAACGAAAAATACATCTAAATGCTGATTGTACTCTTCGTACGTACATAATTTTTCGATTGTGTTACTTAAAGTTAAATACGGTTAAAAAGTTACACAAATTCAATGCGAAACACGCCCGAATTTGACAAATTCAAATTTGCACCTATCGTAGATAGAGCTGCTAAAAGTAGCCGACGCGGGGTGGAGCAGCTCGGTAGCTCGCTGGGCTCATAACCCAGAGGTCCATGGTTCAAATCCATGCCCCGCTACTGAAGCCAAGAATCACACGAATTTCTCACGATTGTTGTGGTTCTTGGCTTTTTTATTTAATAACGCATAAGTCAGTCAATCTGCAATCGCCAAAATACAAGTCATCTTCATAAGAATCAATAAAGAAGTATTGCAAGGCGACGGCGAGCGCGCGCTAATCGAGCATCATCTGCAGGAAGCATAGCAAAATACTCAAGCATTCTAGATCGAATAGCCTCAGCATCCGAACGATGCCCCGCAGCCAAAAAATCAAGCAAACGGCCAAAAACGTCATCGATATGACCATCAATCATATCGACATCTGCCACAGCAAGCTGCGCATCTACATCATTAGGATTATCACCAGCATTTTTGCGCACTAAAGCAACATCTGTATTAGTATTACGCGCAAGCAGCAAAGCTTTGGCATGTTCACGCGCAGCAATAGAATCGTGCGGATCCGCATCCATAAGCTTTGCATATTCTAAAGCAGCGCTCTCGTAATCACCTTTCATAGCAAGTTCATGCGCTTTTTCATGAGCCTCAGGAACTTGATTTTCGCAACTAGAATTATTATCTGAAGATTCATCTGAATCATCCTTAGTATCTTCAGCCGGCTGTACAAAAGGAGCTGTTCCCGCTACCCCCGAACGCTCTGCCACCTGCACTAATTGAGGTAAAATTGCGCTACAAATCTGTTGCAACTCATCATCGCTAGGCAATCCTTGCGAAATTGGCATAGGGCGTCCGCCAATCAAACCATAAATTGCAGGAAGTTGCTCAGCTCTCAAAGCTTGAGCAATACTTGAGCTTTCGTCTGCATCAATACGCGCCAACTGCATACGACCGTCGAGTGAATTTACTGCATCAGCTAATTTTTGTGCAACATCGTAATAAGCAGTATCTCCAGGCTGCCAAAGCAACAAAATAATAGGAAAACTTACGGAAGTTTGAACCATTGCCTGGAAAGACTTATCGTTAACGTCAATAACGTATCCGCCTGCTTTTGGCGCCGAATTATTGGCAGAAGAACCAGCATCCGAACCAGCTCCAGCTTTTGCAGCCTGCTTAGCTTGCGCTTCCACGCGACGCTTCACGCCTTCTAAATCTACAGCTCCAGCAAGCGAAAATCCTCCTGGATTCATTCCTTGCGACTGACCGTTTACCATTATTGCCTCTTTTGCTAATTGCAATATTGTTGATTCTTATATTTACAACGCTTCTACTTTAATAGGCTGTCGTTCAGCACCAACCGGCGTAATTTTCATATGAGATCCAGAAGGCGGCACAACAAGCGCAATAACATTTACATAAGTTACGCGCATAGTACTTTTTGCTCTTCCGTCGCCAAATAGTGCTTTTTCTTCGTCAGATGCCGGCCTAGACTCACGGCCTTCTCCGGCAATACGCGTCCAAACAGAATCAATTCTTGCAACAACTAAATCGCTTCCATCACTCGAACGCATAACGCTTATTTGCTTCAATTGTGGAGTAAAAACCTGTTCCTGCGAACCTTTGTTGCGCTCCATGCCAGCTTGTACAGCTTTAGAAAGTTCTGCAAGTTTTTGACGAAGATAATCTTCCTCAAAATATTTTGCATACTTGCTTTCACCACCATGCTGAAGAACATCAGCATAAGCTTTTACTGATTCTTCTGGAGTCATAATTAAGCCAGTGTCATTTGATTTTCCCATTGAAGCACCAATACTTGGAACAGCAAATTTAGGAAGATGCACACCAGGGAAAAGTCGAGCCACAGCCCACAACTTATAATTCG
Organism: Gardnerella greenwoodii 00703Dmash; assembly: GCF_000263635.1. Taxonomy (GTDB): domain Bacteria; phylum Actinomycetota; class Actinomycetes; order Actinomycetales; family Bifidobacteriaceae; genus Bifidobacterium; species Bifidobacterium greenwoodii. The sequence continues at coordinate 186,735 of NZ_ADEV01000004.1, read as the reverse complement.
ACCTAGCTCGTTGCTGACGCAAAACAAGCAAACGCTTTGATTGCTGATCCTTAGTGGTGGTTGTAATTGTCATTAAGTCTCTAGGCCACCCAGCATTTGTTGGCACAATCGTCTGAGCCGAAGCGCGCGGAATAATAGTTTTAGGGTCTAATTTACCGGTTTTGCCGGCAATAATAAGCTCGCTTGTGCGAACATCAAGAGCAGGTCCAGAAACAGCTTGAGGCAAGGCGTTAACGTCTTTTTCATCATTTGCCCGCTCCAGCGTTCGAAGCAATCCAAGACGAATATCCTTTTCTTGAATCATAGTGACATTAGGAAGCTCTTGACCGCTGCGAACTTCCACAGGCTTAGGTACTTGACCATCACAAGCAGATAATCCCGCAACAAGAGCAACAGATACAGCACTTGCAACACAAAGAGAAGCAGCGCGCAACGTTTTTCGCATAATTCCGCCATTATTAAACTCGCGAATATAATTATTAAGATTACGCATTTTAATACTACGCACTTTAATATTACGCATTATTGCTCGTTACCTCGCTCACTCGAGAAATTGCCTCGATAACCTTTATTATTCTTGCGATATCGCGAATTATTGTTATTTGCGTTGTACCCACGACGGTTGCCGCGAGTTTTTTTAGAATTATCTGTCTGCTTTGTTGACTTAGATTGCTTATTTTGATTTTCCTGCCTATCTCGCCTGTCCTGATTGTCTCGCCTACCTTGCTTTTCTTGCCTATCCTGCCTATCCTGCCTATTTCTGGAGTTCTTTTTATTCTGCTGATTTCGCCTAGTTTGAGAATTCTTACGATTCTTATCTACGCGATCAGAGCGAAACTCCTGATTATTTTTAGCATCGTCTTTAGCTTCAGAATAAGAGTTCTTTGGTTTTTCGTCGTTCAAATCTGAAGATTCATCAGCAACACTTTCACTATTTTCCGTCTCGCTTGGCAATTCATACGCAAATTCACCATCATCATGCTGTTGAATAAAACGAGCAGCGAATGCGAGCATATCGTCCTTAGAAATAACTGCGGTCTGCGCAATTGAATCTTCAGAAGATACTTGTGCCGATGAAGAATCCTGGTTAAGTTGCTTAGAATCAGAATTATTTACAATATTCTGATTTTCTACAGAATTTTTACCACGACGAGCATGCGATCCATGGCGAGCATGCGATCCTGAATCTTTTTTGTGCTTCTTATGAGCAAGAATTCCATGCACTGTGCCAGAAAATGCTTCAGAAAATGTGACTTCCTCCTCTTTAGATTGCTTAGATAGCAAACCGGAAGAATTTGCCACAAGTTGCTTATTCCTGCGACGATGCGGAGCCATGGCAAAAATAGTTGCAGCCAGCAAAGCTAGCACGGCAAAAAGAGCACCCACAAAGTACAAAGGTGTTGCAAAATCTGGAACTTGATGCCTGCGCCAACGCAATTCCACAGAAGCAGCAGGAACGTTATCTCCCAAATCAATTAATAGAACACGTCGAGCTGCTTGAGATCTAGCTCTCATAGAACGCGAGTAGCGACGATTTGAATTCTTTTTTGAATTCTTACCAGACTTAGAAACTGCACCAGTTGCAACTGCATGGTCGTATGAAGCAGAACCTGCAGTTTGAACATAATCATAAGTATTTATTGGAAGCTTTGCTAAACCAATTTGACACGTAACAGAAGACCATAAGTTAGATTGTTGGAACTTAACGTCAGCATCTTTTATATCTGTATTAAAATCTTGTTGCAAAGTGCTTTTGCCAGACATTTCCGATACAGACAGATTATTCCAATCTTTAAGACCTGTAATGCGCTGAACCGGAGAGCCAGCTACCCAACCGCGAACATCTTTTGTTAAACCAACAGCAACACAAATAGGTTTACGTGTGCGCAAAGCTGCAACACTTACGCGAACCTTACTATCAACCAAATTAAGAACACCTGGATCTGTAACAATATAACGAGTTCCAGTTACTTGCGCATAAGCAATAACCACGTCATTCGGCTTCCAAAATGTTGCATTAGCAACACCAAGAGCAACACTTAATACTGCAAGCACTACAAAAAATGGCGCCACAATACGTCGCATAATTTTAGTGCGCAATGTTACTCGCCTTGCAGACTGTCGCATTGGTTGTCCTTCTTTTTCAGGAGCATTGTTGGTATTAGTCATAACGATACTATTCTACAATCTTTTCATACCAGTTGCAGGTTTTGCTTTAAAATCAATATCAAGCGGTAATGTGAATCTATGCAAAAAACTACAATATCTAAACAAAAATCCTTTATTGCACGCACTTTTGCTGCTATTAGCACAGTAGCATTATGCGTAGGATTAGCTTCTTGCAGCGGCAATTCCGACAATACAAAAGGTGCTGCAGATGAAAACGCACAAAAAGCCGGCATGCAGCTTATTGAAGGCATAAGCGCTTCTGGGGAACTTGGCAAAAAGCCAAAAATTACGCTTAAAACACCTGCAGATATAAAAAGAAATACTTACGCTATCTTACAGCACGGCAATGGTGAGACTATTAAAGAAGGCGATCGCGTCTGCTCGCAAGGCATTGTGCTTAACGCTAAAGATGGCAAAGAACTTATGAATACGTGGGATAAGGGCCGAGTTGATTGCTCAATTTCTATTGACAAGAACGTCACCAGCCGACCATACTACGCGCTTATTAAAGGCAAGAAGATTAATACAACTATTGCTTTTGGAGTCGCTGGAGAAAATAAGGGACCTTCATACGTTATGGTTCTAACGCTTGTGTCTCGCTCAAAAGCATTAAAACACGCAGAAGGTAAAGCAGTAACAGATATTCCTGCAAATTTGCCAAAGGTAACTCTTGATAAATCTGGAGTCCCATCCTTAGATAAGAACAACTACGTTCCAGATGGAAAGCTTGTTTCTCAGACTTTGATTGAAGGAACGGGCAAAAAGGTGACCGCAAAAAGCACCGTAACTGCTCATTATGCTGGATGGACCACAGACAAAGACGGCAAAATGCATCAGTTTGATTCCTCTTGGCTTCGCTCAATGCCTGCAGACTTCTCGCTCGCAGGAGGAGTAATACCAGGTTGGACTAAAGGTTTGGCTGGAAAGAAAGTTGGATCTCGAGTTCTTCTTGTAATTCCTCCAGAAGATGGCTACGGCAAAGAAGATAAGAAGGATGCAAAGGGAAATGTAACAATCCCTGCAAACTCCACTCTGTACTTCGTTGTGGATATTCTTTACGCTTCGTGAGTTTGTAAATTTCGCAATGCTTAGCAAAAATTTGCAAAATAATTTGCGAGATAATTTACAAAATACGTAAGTTATTACAGTTGCAAAAACCCCTCGAAAATGAGGGGTTTTTGCATATGCGCTTAAATCTAAAACAGAAGAAGGTCGTCGGATTCAACACCGCGCATATCGTCATAGTCGAGAATAAGGCAAGTAAAACCGCGATCTTCCGCCAAAACTCTAGCCTGTGGGCTAATTGTTTGAGCAGCAAAAATACCGCGAACAGGCTTCAAAAGCGGGTCTCGATTTAATAACTCGCAGTATCTAGTAAGCTGCTCAACACCGTCAATGCCACCGTGACGCTTAATCTCAATCGCAACATGCACACCTTCAGCATCCTGAGCCATAATATCAACCGGACCGATAGCAGTAGGATACTCTCGACGAACAAGCTTCGCACCTTCCCCAATGCGCTCAATCTGCTCAGCCAAATATCGCTGCAAATGCTCTTCAACACCGTCTTTAACTAATCCAGGATCCTCACCCAAATCATAAGTGCTGTCACTGTATATGTGCTCTAAAGAAATTTTGAGTAAATCATCACCTTTTGATGCAGCAACTCGAAGAATGCAACCATCAAAAAGCTCGTTAGAAGTAGAGTCTTCACCATTTTCTTTCTGAAGTATGCGCATTGTACAAGGCGCAACCATCCAATTAAGTGGCTTATACGCTCCAAGCTCCGAAAAAATAAGCACACTACCATCTGCTTTAATAAGCAGCACGCGCTTAGATAGCGGAAGCGTAGCGTTTAATCTACCTGTATATTCAGCACTACAATCTGCAACAATAATTCGCACACAGTAAGCATAACAGAAATTGCGCAAGAAAGAATGTCACTTGCGCAAAGCGGCTGCTAAATCGCGATTCTGCCAATGCTCGTGCAGAGCGCAGTAACCTCCAAATAGCACAAGCCAAACTAAACCGCCAATTGCAGAAACGCGAGTATCTTCACTAATAAACAATGTAATATACACAAACACGAAGAATGCAATGGTAAGCGAATTAAGAAGCTTATAATGCGGCATCAAGAAACCATCTGCCATAAAATCAGCAGATTTACGATACTTACGGTGCGTAACCATAATCAGAATGTAAATCATGATGATTACAGCCGAAGACGCAGAAGCGAACAAAATAAACGCACCATGCACTCCAGGGATCGAATTAACTACTGGAGAAAGAAGAATTAATACAGAAGAAAATATGATTGCACGAGCAGGAACTTTAGTATGCGATACCTTTCGCAACTTACCCAAAATAGGAGAAGGAGATTCAATAGCAATCTGATACATGTGGCGGCCGGCAGAATACAGCAAAGAGTTAAGTGCAGAAGATGCAGCCGTAATAACCACGAAGAATACTAACGCAGAGGCCCAATGCACGCCAGCATACTGGAACACCATAATGAACGGAGACATAAATGTGCCTTCAGCATTAGTAGCCTTGAAACGCTGCCATGGAACAATAAGCATAATTGCCACAAGAGCGCCAACATAAAAAATCAAAATACGCGTAATTATGCCGTTTATAGCCTTAGGCAAAACTTTGCGAGGATTTTTTGTTTCCGAAACAGTCACACCAACGAACTCAATAAGCTGATACGCATAAAACACCATCTGGAAGCTCATCAAAAATGCAACCCAACCATTTGGCATAAGCGAAAAATTATTGAAAATGTTATTGACACTAGCATGCCCAGCAGGACTAATAACCCCTCCATGAAGTTGAGTTGCTGGGTAATGATACCCAATTATGACCATCACAACAGCAGTAACTATAAGCGCAACAATCAAAGTAATTTTAATCATGGAGAACCAAAACTCAGTTTCTCCAAAAAGCTTTACAGCAACCAGATTTATGCACACTAAAGCCGCTAAAAAGACTACTTCTATAAGCCATTTCCAATGACTTACGTCAATATCGAAAGTTTGGAAAAACGTGACGCAATACGTGCTAACTGCAGTAATCTCGCTCATACCAATAAGCACAAGCACAAACCAATAAGACCACCCAGCAAAATTACCCCAGCCTCTGCCAAGATAACGCGTAATAAAACTAATAAAAGTATGCTGGTTTGGATCTTTGTACATTAGCTCGCCAATGCCGCGCATAAGCAAGAACATAATCAAGCCAACAATAATGTAAACGAATACAATACTTGGGCCTGTTAAGCTAATTGATTTTCCAGATCCAAGGAATAAGCCCGTACCAATTGTGCCGCCGATAGCAATAAATTGCACATGACGCTTAGTAAGGCTGCGTTCCATTTGGTTGGAATTGTCATTATTTTCGCTATTTGACGAACTATTCGTAGAACTATTTTTAGAACTATTTGACGATGTGTTAGAAGATTTAATACTCGAAGCGAATTCTCCGGCTGAATCTGCAGATTCAGATTGCTGAGAATCTACATTTATGCCATTATTCGCCGTCATATTCATTGCCAAATCTCCGTTCCTAGTATATACGAACCTTTTATTCTATATGTACCCTTAACTATTGCGCTATTCCACACTTTTTAGAGAGCTAACCGGATCAATACGATCAAGCGCAGGATTAGTTGCCCATTGCACGATCAAAGCGAAAATTAACGTTGCAACGCCTGCAATGAAGTAACTTAACGGAGCTACTTCCACCTCAAAATAAAGCGATGGCATTCTAAGAGCCTTGGTAAGCAAGCCTGCAATCAGCCTTCCCAACGGCAAACCTACCGCAATGCCAATTACAGTAAGAGTTAGCATCTCTTTATGCACATAAGAGTGAATTTCTCTTTTATAGAAGCCAAGAACTTTTAGAGTTGCCATTTCGCGCGAACGCTCCGAAATATTCGTACTAGCCAAAGTAAATAGCACTGCTAAAGCCAAACCTGCAGCTAACGTTACAATCAGAGCAACAACAGCATTCATAAGATCAAAACTAAAAGCATGCTTCATTTTCGTAATATTCATAACCGCAAGAACAGAGTCACGCTCCGAAACATTATTCGCGTACTTGATTTTTTTATCATCGCTGCCACGCAAGCGAAGAATCAGCGCATTATGCTTTAGAGATTTACTATTTTTAGCGTTAAACAATCGTTCATAACACTTAGAAGTCATATACATGTTTGAACCAATTAGATTTCGAACAATAGCATTAACTTTTACTGTTGCGCGCTTAAAACTTGCGTTAGTTACTGTGATTTCATTTCCGCGATTAATATCCAAAGAAGCGGCTGCGCTTTGAGAAATCAGCGGGCCGTCATCCGTGAGCTTAACAGGCTGCAAATTGTTGTCAATATTTTGCAATCGCACAAGGCGAGCTAAAGTATCTGCATCTTTTACAACAATCATTTGCACACTTTCAGAATCTTCCACATTGCTATGCTCAGATTTGTTGTTGCCAGCATTTTGATGCTTAGCGATTTCGCCAGAACTTATGTAAGCAGGAAGCATAGTTTCGATCTTATTATTCGACTTATCTTGTTCCACGCGTTTCTTCATGCTTTGGAAAGAATCGGGAGCAGAAATCGCAATCATATCGTAATTGTAGATTCCCTCATATTGGCGAGTTCCTAAAGTTGCGACGGTATCGTTTAATGCAAGACCGCACACAATAAGTGCAGTACAACCAGCAACACCACCGATTGTCATGCATAATCTGCCTTTAAAGCGCGCTATGTTGCGAATAGTTACTTTATTTAGGAAGCTCATACGCTTCCAAATCCAAGGCAAACGCTCAAGAAGTACACGAGCGCCAGCTTTTGGAGCTTTTGGACGAAGCAAAGCGGCAGGAACTTGCTTTGTTTCACGCCAACTAACAACTATTGTGCAAACTGCTACAGGAATCACAAAAGCAAGCACACACAGTGAACCGTATAACCAGTCGTAACGCAACATAACATCTGGAACAGCGTAAAGCCCGCGCAAAATCTTCAAAAGAAGCGAAGGAATTGCAAGGAATCCAACAATATCTCCAACTCCACCACCAATAAAGCATGCGAAAATAGCGAAGAACGCGTGCCTTGTAACTGCAGCCGAACGCCCATAACCTAGGCTTAGGTACGTTCCAATAAGACCTCGCTCTTCCTCAACCATACGTGCCATAGCTGTTAAGCTCATCATCATGGCAACAACAAGAAATACTGCCGGGAAAGCGTAACCAAGCGACTGAATTGAAGCAACGTCGGAGCGTAAGCTTGCGTAACTATCATTAGCGATTCGAGTAGATATATGCCATTGTGCTTGAGGAACTTTCTTTTGAATTTCTGGCTTAATCTGCTCTAGAATTTTCGCTTTTGCTTGTTCTTTCACAGAATTTGGAGCAAGCTTTAGCCTTGGTTCATTCGCAATAATATTTTCCGCTTCTCTATTCGACCTCTCATCAATAATCTGATTTCGACGAGCTTTTTCGCGCTTAGACTGCACTTTTTCTCGGATTTGCTCAGACGCGTCGTCAACAATATTGCGATACGATTTAGAAAATGCATTAACATTCTTAGTATCATTCAATCTCACAGATATTGCAGCATATGGCAGGTCACTCATGTTCTTTGGTGCTGCAGACGTAAAAATTGGGTAGCGAGATGTTACAGAATTACGAAAAGCTTTTGACTGGTAGCCTTCTGGGTTGTTTAAATCGTTACTATCTAAGACGCTTCCAGTAATTAGAAGATTATATTTTTCAGATTTTTTATTTGAATTATTTGAAACACTGCTGCCAGACGCGGCCGACTGCTGCAAATTTACAACAACGGTACTGCCAATATTTAAGCCACTATCGTGCAAAAATCGTTGAGTTACAACAGCTTCTCGGCTATTAGTAGGCATATTGCCATGAAGCAGGTGAAGACGATTCATATTTTTTTGCGAATCGTAATGCACAAAATTCATTGCATATGTGGAACTTGCATCGTCATCAGGATGCGCCGTAGCTTTCCAAAAACGTTCGGCTTCAATTTCGCTTATGTTAGATAATTTTTGCAAAGAAGCAACATCATCTTTAGTTAAACCCAAGGTAGATACGATTTGCAAATCGTATGCATGCAACTTTTCGTACATGTCATTCGTACCAAGAAGCATATCGTTGCAGCCCGCGTAAATTCCTGTCATAACAGCAACGCCAAGCATTGCAATAACTGCAAGCACACAGAAACGTCGCCACTGATGAATCCACATTCTAACGGCGCTAATAAATAATGCACTCATTAAAATCACCACTCAATATCAGCAATGGCCATAGGATTCTCTTGTATAGTCTCGCTTACGACTTTTCCAGAGCGGAAGCGCACAACTTTATGTGCCATAGGAGCGATTGCGGCATTATGAGTAATGATTAAAACTGTCATGCCTTCCCTGCGGCAAATATCTTGCAATAATTGCAACACTGCTTTGCCTGTTTCATAATCCAAAGCTCCAGTAGGCTCGTCGCATAGAAGAAGTTTCGGCTTTTTAGCAAGAGCGCGAGCAATAGATACGCGCTGCTGCTCGCCGCCGGAAAGTTGCGCTGGGAAATTTTGTAAACGATCTGCCAAGCCAACATCTTTAAGCGTTTGGGCAGGATCAAAATGATCTGAACAAATCTGCGAAGCCAGCTCAACATTTTCAAGAGCAGTCAAATTTGGAACTAAATTATAGAATTGGAAAACAAAACCAATATCTTCACGGCGGTAACGCACTAAGCTTCTTCCTTTAAGCTTAGTAACATCGCAATCCCCAACAATAACGCGACCGCTCGTAGCTGTATCCATACCGCCTAAAATATTTAAGGCCGTTGTTTTTCCAGCGCCAGATGCGCCCAAAATTACTGTAAGCTCACCACGTTCTGCCGTAAAACTAGCATCGTCTAAAGCCCGAACAGCAGAAGAACCAGACGGGTATTCTTTTACAACATGATCAAAAGTTATATATGCCACAATGCGCCTTTCGTAAGTACCATCCATTGATAGTGGTTTTCAACTTTTGTTATAGATTCTTGTTTTATTCTTATAACTATTTTACGTAATAATCGGGAAGATTTTATGAATTGTAGTTAAAGAAGCGAGATTCCACGGCGTGCCATGCAATACGCATTACCAAGCCAAGTATGCCGAGAATTTGGCCAAACTGCACCTAAGCGTGGAGCACCCTGACTCATCCAAATGCTAGGAACTCTTCCATCAGTGCTTTGAGAGCCGAGAAGATTAAACCCATTCTTATTCTCCAGCCAATCCGGGTGCTGAGTAACAATCGCAAGCCCTTCTTCCAAAGTAAGAGGTAAGCGTTCGTCGGAATCAATAAGCTTACTCGCAACATCCGGCTCTCTGTTTAAATAAGATCCGCCCGCATGAGGATCAATTGCCAAATAGAACGGACCTTCCGGAGGCTCAAACCCATCTTTTGGCATAAAACTAGCAATATCGCGAGGAGGCATAGTTGTAAAACCAGCCATGCGGTCAATACTAGTGCGAGAAATCAACGATTCTGGAGAAACAAGTTCTCGCGTAGGAACTAATAAAATATTCGTTCCTAAACCACTATTTTCAAGAGCGCGCAAAAGCGGCCGAGCAAGAGAACGAAAAGCGTCAGCACTCATATCCGCCACATCCGGATACCCGAGTGCTACTATACGATCAAGCTGCTGCTGTATTTCTTCCGATGCTACTGACATACTTACAGTTTACGCAGAGACTTTCACAATTGCGAGCAATTAATTTCAATATTATTGAGCAAAATTACGTTTTTTCGCAATAATTTCCGCCAATTGCACAGCATTAAGCGCAGCACCTTTTCTAAGATTATCGTTAGTAATAAAAAGTGCCAGACCTCGCTTGCCATCCACAGCTTGATCTTGGCGAATGCGCCCAACATAGCTTGCGGATTTACCTGCAGCAAGCTGAGGAGTAGGAATATCATTCAATTCAACGCCAGCCGCCTTGCTTAAAACTTCGCGAGCCATGTCCGGCGTTACGTCATGATCGAACTCAGCATTAACACTCATGCCGTGGCCGGTAAAAACGCCTACGCGCACGCAAGTGCACGACGCAGCAAGATTTGGCAGATGCAAAATCTTACGACTTTCATTACGCAACTTTTGTTCTTCGTCAGTTTCTTCAGATCCGTCGTCAACAATTGCCCCAATAAAAGGCACTGCATTGAAGGCGATTGTTCGAACAACCTTCGTAGGTTCTGGAAAATCTATTGCGCTACCATCAAAAACTAATTTATCTGCGCCTTGATTTAGCGCAGCCTGAGCCTCATTCATAAGCTGCAAAGCACCAGCTCTTCCAGCTCCAGAAACAGCCTGATAAGAAGATACTATTAGTCTCTTTAATCCAAAAGCGTCAGCAAGTGGCTTCAAAACTGGCATGCAAGCCATTGTTGTGCAATTTGGATTTGCCACTATTCCACAAGGGATTGTGTCTAAATCTTCGGGATTTACTTCTGCAACAACCAGCGGCACATCGTCATGCATACGCCATTGAGAAGAATTATCTACTACTATTGCGCCAGCTTCAGCAAATTTTGGAGCCCAGATTTTTGAAGTTCCGCCTCCTGCAGAAAAAATAGCTATATCAATTCCGCGCAAATCAGCTTTTTCTACATCTTCTACAACAATATCTTTTCCGCGATATTGCAAAACTGTTCCTGCAGAGTGAGCAGAAGCCATAAAACGTAAATCTCGAACGGGAAAATCACGCTCATCAAGCACACGGCGCATTACCATACCAACTTGGCCAGTAGCACCTAAAACAGCTACGTTTACGCCTGTTTCATTGATAATCGTCATCTTATTTCTCCCTTAATAATGGTTATGCAAATAATTTCGATTTTTAACGTCCGCTGCCGCCGTAAACAACGGCTTCTATTTGGTTAGCATCCAATCCGTAAGCCGTATGTAAGGCTCGAACAGCTTCATCAAGCTGCTTAACAGGAACCAAAGCAGCAATACGAATTTCTGAAGTAGAAATCATAAGCGTATTAATACCGTGATCACTTAATGCAGTAAAGAAAGTAGCCGCTAAGCCAGAGTGCGTCTTCATACCAACTCCAACAACAGCAACTTTTCCAACAGTAGGGTCAACATCCATAGAAGTGAACTTAAGCTCATCTTTAGCAGCTAAAAGAACACTACGAACAGCCTCCATTGAGGAACTAGGGGCAGAAAGAGAAATATCCGCGGTTCCTGTAGAGGCGCTTGCCTGAGCAATCATATCAATGTTCGCATTAGCTTTTGCAAGAGTAGTAAATACTTTTGCAGCCATTCCAGGAACGTCCGGAATACCGCGAACTGTAATCATAGATTCACTGCGATCGTGAGCAACACCTGAAATAACAGGCGTTTCAACACCTAAATCTGGGAACAAGTCGCCCATAGTAGAACGAATCTCCTGGTTTACCATTATTACCGCCTTTAATTTCTATTTGCTTAAATATTATCTATAAAAATAATTATCTATAAAATAAACTTGCTTAAATCAACTTAAATTAGGTAAAGTACGTGGATTAACATTTCGCGGCACAATAAGAGTTCCATTTCTGTGAGAGAAGGAACTCCTAACGTGAAGCGGCATACTAAAACGCTGAGCATACTCAACACAACGCAACGCAAGCACGCGCGAACCACATGAAGACATTTCTAGCATTGAATCATAATCAATAACTGGAATACGTTTAGCCGTTGGAACAATGCGCGGATCAGCTGTAAAAACGCCATCAACATCGGTATAAATTTCACAAATATCAGCGCCTAAAGCAACTGCGAGCGCTACAGCAGAAGTATCCGAACCACCCCTGCCGAGAGTTGTGTCATCGCCAACCTCACTAATTCCTTGGAAGCCTGCAACGATTGCAACGCTGCCCTTATTTAGCGCGTGACGAACACGATCCGGCTTAACTGCGCGAATATGTGCTGCACCAAACTGCGTGTCTGTCATGAAACCAGCTTGAGAACCGGTAAAAGAGTATGCGTGAGATCCTTGAGCATGAATAGCCATAGCAAGTAAGCTCATAGAGATGCGCTCGCCTGCAGTCATAAGCATATCCATTTCGCGAGCAGGAGGATGCGCATTAACACTCATTGCTTGGTCAATTAAATCGTCAGTAGTGTCTCCCATTGCAGAAACTACAACTGCTACATCATTGCCAGCTGCTTTTGTGGAAAGAATACGTTTAGCAACGCGCTGTATGGAATCGGTGTCAGCCACAGACGAGCCGCCGTATTTCTGTACGATAAGCGCCAATTTTTTTACCCCTTGCTCATGTCTAAACAGATGAACGAACGGATATTCCAAATATTTGGTCTGGTATCAGAGTACCAACTGTGCCCTATTATTCGCAATTATTGACAATTTTGTTCGTTAAATTTTACTCCTACACAGCTTGTCGTCCGCTGAAAGCGCGTCCGAGAGTAATTTCATCCGCATATTCCAAATCGCCGCCAACTGGCAAACCACTTGCCAAGCGCGTGATTTTAATACCTAGAGGATCTAACAGACGAGCCAAATATGTAACTGTTGCTTCGCCTTCAATATTTGGGTCAAGCGCAAGAATAACCTCTTTAATTTGAGGATTTTTAAGACGCTCAAGTAATTGAGTAATTGATAAATCTCCCGGACCAACATTTGCCATTGGATTTATAGCTCCGCCAAGAACGTGGTAAACGCCATCATATTCGTGAGTGCGCTCAATGCTCATAATGTCTTTAGGCTCTTCAACTACACAAATTTTGCTATGATCTCTGCGAGGATCTGCACAAACTGCACAAGGGCTTTGCTCGCAAACATTTCCGCAAATATCGCAAAAGCGCACACTTGACTTCATATCGTTTATGGCATCTATTAAAGATTGCGCTTCTTGTTCAGACGCAGAAAGTATATAAAAAGCAATGCGCTGAGCGCCTTTAGGTCCGATTCCAGGAAGTTTTGAAAACTCGTCAATCAAACGACCAATTGCGCCATCGTACGACGATGCATTATGCACAGTTAACTACTCCTCTTGCTTTTTCTTAACGTTTGCAGAAATATTTTTTGGATTTTTTGGATCAGTTGCAGCAAATTCTTCAACTGTTTTAACCTCAAACATTGCCTTAAGCTCATCCATGTCTACTGAAGATGCAGCTTCCAAGGAAATATCATCCATAGAACATTCATCTGCAGACGCTCCGCTTGTAGGGGCTACAGGCACTTGCATAGTTTCTTTTGACTCAGCAGCAACTGACTCAGCAGCAACTGGATTATCATCACCCGGCTCAGCAGAATTTGGATTAACAACAGCTGGATCAGAAACACTTGGCTCAGCAGCTCTTGAATCATACGCATTAGAACCGTCAGCATTAGAACCGTCAGCATTAGATTGTGCAGACTGCATTTTTACTTGCGGCTTGCTTTGCGTTTTAGTGTATGCATCAAGTGCCGGAGTAGAAGCGTTCGGAAGTGTCATAACATCCGCAATAGGCACAGATGACATATCTGCCCAAGCATCATCTTCAACATCCGGCAAAGCAGCTTCTTGCTTTGCATCTTCCGCAGTATTCTCAAATACTACTGATGCTGCGGAGCCATCAGCGTTTAGAAAATCCGAGGAATCCTTTTCTTTTTTATTTTCAGAAAATCCGCCGCTGTCAGAAGTGGTTTTACCAATAAATCCTGCACTCACGCCAGTTTTTCGCAATAAAATATCGCGTTTTACTTGAGCGAGACGCTTAGGATCCATTCTTGCAACAGATTCCACCGCTTCTCCGTTAGATGCAACTGGAGCAGGAGCAATCATTACTTGATTGCCAAAAACATCTTTTACTACGCTCATTACCACTTTTGGCACTTTTTGACCATCGTAAGGAGATGTAGTGCATACTGCGAGCGCAAAAGCATGCTGACTCATAGGCTCATTAAAAGTAAGCACTAAACGCTGACGCCCAGATTGCTCAGAGTTTAATTGCACTTTAGGAACATACTTACGCGTCACATATTCGCGCGCGTCTTCTGGCAATTTAGCGACTACTTCATCCCACATTTCGTCTGTACTTAGAGAATCATTATTCTGCGTTTTTGTAACAGAATTAGAGGATTCTGCAGAAGATTCTGGCGAAGACTCTAGCGAAGATACCGACGAAGATTCCGACGAAGACCCAGCAAAAGATCCAGCAGAAGATTCCGAAGAAGATTCCGAAGACTCTTCATGCTTAGTTTCTTTCACAGAAGAATTATCTTGCGTCTTTTGCGCAAAAGATTTATTTTGCGGCTTTGCTGCACCTATAAAAGATTTACCTTGTACATTTGCAGTAATGTCACTATCTGCAAGCAAACGAGCAACAAGAATTTCCAGATTCATTCGAGGAGAAACAGCACCGGCCATTGAACTTAGCGCTTCATTAATAGTTTGAGCCATACGCGCTAAATTAGGTAACGTCATTTGCGAAGATTGACGCTGCAAGGTTTCCAAATCTTCTGGAGCAATATCATTAAGCAGATCGGACGCGGCTTTAGCACCAGCAGAAACCATAAGAAGCAAATCTCGCACTCTGCCTAGCAAATCTTCAACAAATTTCCTAGTATCGTAGCCGCCAACAACAACGCGACGAACAACGTCATATATTGCAGCACCATCATGTTCAATAAGCGCATCAATGGCTTCAGAAATTAACTCACTAGGCGTAAAACCAAGTAAAGCAACTGCAGAATCCAAAGAAATAGCACCATCAACTGCACCGACCATAAGTTGATCAAGAACAGAAAGAGTGTCACGCATTGAACCCGCACCTGCTCTCATAGCAAGACGTAAAACACCAGGAGCAGGGTTAATACTTTCCTTCTTGCATATATCTTCAAGATAAGGGCCCATAACTTCTGGCGGAACTAGACGGAATGGGTAATGATGAGTGCGGGAACGAATAGTACCAATTACTTTATCTGGTTCAGTAGTAGCAAAAATGAACATAACGTGCTCAGGAGGCTCTTCTACAATTTTCAACAATGCGTTAAAACCTTGTGGAGTTACCATATGAGCTTCATCGAGAATAAAAATCTTATAGCGGTCTCGAGCTGGAGCAAAACCCGCACGCTCTCGAAGCTCTCGAGCGTCGTCAACACCGTTATGGCTTGCAGCATCTATTTCTACAACATCAATAGACCCAGGGCCACCAGTTGCCAAATCTTTACAGCTCTGGCATTTACCACATGGATGCGAAGTAGGACCTTTTTCACAATTAATGCAACGTGCCAAAATGCGCGCAGAGCTGGTCTTACCGCATCCGCGAGGACCAGAGAATAAATAAGCATGAGTAATTTTGCCTTGGTCTAATGCTCTAGACAAAGGTACGGTAACTTGATCCTGCCCAATAACACCATCAAATGTGTCCGGACGATATCTACGATACAGTGCAAGTGCCATGTTTTCTAACCTACCGCGACCTAAATGTTTCCCCGATATATCTTATTTCAGATTAGCAGCAGCCGCCACCCTCTTATAAACAAAAGAATATTAATTACTTTTATTTATCACAATCTTCCAATGCTGCTCGAGCAGACGCCTCTACACTTGGAGCTAAAGGAATATTCAAAGGAACTGTAACGCTTACAGTGACTTCATCTTTAGCTGACTTACAAGATTTCAATATTGCGTGACTTGAAGTAACAGTTCTAGTAGAAAATTCACAAGGATTATTTTCCATGCGCTGTAAAGCGGAAGCACCCGACAACGCAGCCGCAGTAGCAACTGCGTAAGCTTGATGCCTAGCGCTAAGAACATGCCCCAAAATTGCAGCAACAGCGAGCATTGAGCAGACTGCGATTACCAGCATAACGCCTAGCGCTGTGCCAGAACCGCAATCTGCCTTACTGCTCTTCTTACGAGCGAAAGATACTAAACAATTAAAATAACAATGCAAACTCATCCCAAAACCTGACTTACGTGACTTTCCACCAAAGGAGGCAATATGTGAAGCGGATCTGGAATAAGAGGACATTTCACAACAATATTAGCCATATTCCCATTACGATTTATTTGCACAGATGCACCTGAACCTGCAACTTTCTGCACGATACTTGCAGCAGCTTTATCGTCGTGATGAGTAACCATGTAGTAAGCAACCTGAGAAGCCGCATCATGGCAATTCATATTGCATACTACTGCTCTACCAACTCCAAGAAGTACAACTACAAGCACTATTGCACACGGCAAAACAACTGCAAATTCAGCAGTTACAGCACCAAAATCACGCGTATTAATATTACGCAATAATTTTTTGCATAACACAAAACATTTGCGCAAAATATTCTTCCGCATCATAAGCTCATTTCACTAAACATAGCGCATCAATAGATTAGCCAAAATCAATCAACCAATTTTCAACGCTTTTTTCACTAATTCTGTCAATGTTTTGCGTATTGCATCTGATTTCAAAATGGCAACTAATAATGCCGCAAAACCAGTAGCAGCAATAAGCACCACAGCATACTCGGCGGTTACAGCACCAGAATCTTGCTTTTGAAGATTGTTAATATACTGCTTACCTTTTTGATTAAGGCGCATTTCTACCACTGATAATTGGTCATTTACTTGAAGCATCGATACAGTGTATCTTGCAACAAGCTTTTGAATTATCCCAACCATTATTTGTACCTTTCCCTTCAAGTTATCCGAAATTTTCGGATAAAAATATTTTTGCAGGTTGATTTGCGAAGTCCAAGAAAAAATCTTCATTGTGGATAAAAGCTAGAAAGTATTGAAATCTTTTGGAAACTACTTAAGAAAATTCAAAAATAAGATTTTCTTAAAAAATTTAATCTACTATCGCATAAGAGAAGCAACCGTAGGAATAATACCAATACATATAAAAGCTGGCAAAAAGCACAATCCAACCGGTAGCAATAATCGCACAGACAGCCTGGAAGTTTCTTGCCTAGCAACATTTTCCATAGTGATTTCGTAATGCTTAGAAAGCGCAAGTAGAACCGGAACAGGCGAAGACCCATTACACCAAGATTCGCGCAAAGAAGTCATTAACCAAGTTGCTAAAACCGACGATGAATCTATTTTTTCAAGTTTTTTGTTGCGGCTTGTGCTTTTTGAAACAGCTTGAATATTTTTACGAACATGCGGCGGAGACCATGCTTCATGCCAGCTATCTCCAGAAATCAAAGCTCTGGACACCTCACACATCCACAATCCATGCCCTCCAGGCAAAACAGCACCGACTACATTCAA
This sequence comes from Gardnerella greenwoodii 00703Dmash, assembly GCF_000263635.1. GTDB lineage: Bacteria > Actinomycetota > Actinomycetes > Actinomycetales > Bifidobacteriaceae > Bifidobacterium > Bifidobacterium greenwoodii. The sequence goes on along the minus strand of NZ_ADEV01000004.1, from coordinate 169,297 downwards.
AGCTCTAGGAATAGCAACGCCACTGCGCAAAGCAACAATAATCATATGCAATCCAAGCAGAGGATCAATATCTTTAGAATAAGCATTACGCCACTCATATTTAGTATCAGAATCGCCAATATTTAATCTTTTATAGCCAAGCAACGTTTTAGAACCAAAAGAAATATTGCAAAATTGCCAAGCCATAATAACGAATACAGGCACAATCAGCAAAAGACGACTGTTATACTCCATTTTTACTTCCTAATAACCGAACTTGCCATAGTATGATTAGATATTCGCAACATTGACTTAACCCATGCCAAGCCAAGGCTGTAAGAAATCGCTCCAACAATCAACAAAACCCACCCATATACGGTAGTTAGCAAAATAAGAATCGGATGACCGCCAAGCAATTCACCTGCTAATAGAGACAAACAAGGCAACGCGGTGAGTAATTTTATTGTGGCAGTTGGCATTGCAGATACGTCTGCTTGAAGATCTTCCGCTCTGCGGCGAACATGGTACGATGCCGAAGCAGCTTCTACACAAGTAGCCATTTCGCAGCCTAAAGTATTGCTTAATTCATAAGCTGCCATAAGATTTTCGCAAACAGATCGCATATGGTTTTCAATGCGCCTACGCTGAGTCGCAGATAGATTTTGATTTTTAATAGAACATCTATTATTAAGCCATCTGTAAATCATTTTTGCACTTACTTCATTAGAACAAATACTATTCTTAGAATCAGCATCATTTTGCAATATCATTTCAAACGTTGAGCCGGATCTCAATGCAGCAATTAAACCGGCAAGAGCTTCTTCAATATCCATATTCCCCCAATCAAAAAATGAAAGTTACGAAGCTATTTGATTAAAATTACGTTGATTAAAATTACGTTGATTAAAACTATTTTTACTAAAATTACTCGCGCAAATATTACTAATATCTTCTGGAAGCTTCCAACACTTAGCAAACTTTTTCCACTCAGGTAAAACAAGCATGCGAATACTACCGTCGCTAAAACATCGTTCTAAACGCAAAACTGCTTTACCTTGTAAAGCCGAAGCGGAAGGCAAATATTGCAGAACGCCAATTTCGCGAAGCATGCGTCTTCCATCCGAAGCGCGCTCCACATGAATTACTACATCAAAAGCTCCCGCAGCCAAAGCGCATAATGCTGCAGGATCTAATTTAGCGAGCAAACCAAGAGCCATAAGTCGAGCAGGAACTTTTTCTACCTCATCCGCATGAATCGTAGTCATGCCGCCTTTATGGCCGGAAGTAAAAACGCGTAGCAAATCAGCAATTTCTTCCCCTCTGCACTCGCCTAAAACAATTCTGTCTGGGCGCATTCTCAAAGTTGCTTTTACTAATTGAGATAATCCAATTTCTCCAACCCCTTCCACATTGGCTTCGCGAACGCTTAGCGAAACATGATTTGCAGTCAGCTCACCTAATTCACGAGTTTCTTCCACAGAAATAATTCGATCATGTGAATCCGCCATTGCAAGAAGAGCTTTCATAAGCGTAGTTTTACCAGAACCAGTGCTGCCGGTAATCAATATGTTTGCCTTTAATTTCACAAGGAATCCAAGAACATACGCAATTTCTTTAGGAAACATTCCTTGACTACTTAACGCTAATAAGTCGTACTTTTTTAAAGTTGGAAATCGCACTGACAAAGCTGCACCTTGCGCTACTACTGGTGCTAAAACTGCGTGAATACGAATACCAGAGTTAGTTGAAGCGTCCGCAGTAGGGCAAGCATCATCAAGCCTTTTGCCAAGCTGAGCACACAACCACACTGCATACTCTCTCAATAATTTAGGGCTATGCATTGGCACTCTAGGCTTGCACTCTTTTAAACCCTGCCCACAATCTACCCACACACGTCCATCTTCGCTCACAACCATATCTGTAACCCGTGAATCATTTGCAAATTCCTGCAAAATTCCAAAATCAATATCGTGAGAATTATTTACGACCATACTTTCCCCTTGAATATGAAAAATGACTAAATTTAGAATGACGATGTTTGTTTGAACTTTCTTTTTTGCTAAAGATTGCCTCTGCTAAAAGCCAGTTTCCTAGTTTTTTCATAGCTGATTTCATGCAAGAAGGGACTTCTCGAATACCGTAGCCCCCTATAATGTCTGCATGAAGGTTTGAATCATACGGCAAAAATCCTAATATCTGTGTTGAAAGATATTCAGAAGCCTCGTCAACATTTAAAACATATGATTTTTGTTTTAAGCCTCTAGGGCACATCCCTATTGCAGCAAATTCATCGCTAGTAATATCAACATTGCAAGTTGACTTAAGCACATGCGAATATGCGCGAAAACGAGCTAAATCAAGAACAGATAATTCAACAGAAGCAAGAGTTGCAGAAGCAGAAAGTTGGGGAATACTTTTGTAAATTTCAACTGAGGATTTTCCTGATCCAATATCTACAATAACTACATCGCAAGCTTCAGCTAAAGCGCGAATTACAGCCTCAACAACCCACGGCTCTGGGCGTTCGCTTCGCCATGGAGAAAATGCTAAAACATCAACATCATCCCAATGAATAAGCTCATTTTTTAGCACGTATCCATCACAACGACCAAGAGGTGCTTCTACTTCTTGCAAACGCCTGCCTTCGTCGGATTCTAACCCCAACAAAACATCCAAACCGCCATGCGTTAAATCAGCATCTATAATCGCCACACTGTAGCCTTGCTTGCTTATATAACGAGCCAGAATAGACAATAACGTACTCAAACCAATTCCGTCAGTCGCCGCAGTTCCAACCAATATATTCGAAGGCAAAGCCTCAAGCAATTCGCTTTCAAGCGGCGCTTCTTCTGAATATTCACAAAAAGACTGATTTAGATTTTGCAATGAAATATTGCGATTTTTGGGCGCAATAGTAGTTATTACAGTGTGATCGTCTACAAGAGTAGATGAATTAACACAATCACTACGAATTGCGCTTGGATTAGAATAGCTCGACGCTTGAGGTGGGTAAACGTAACGATTAACGTCTTTCGACGCACTAAATCTAGCTAAATTGCTAGTACCGCTTGAATCAGTTTGCCTAGCGCTAGCCAACTTGTTATTTAAATCAATATTTGTACTCATGCGCCTATTAAAACGCATACGCAAGTTGGTTTGCAATAAAATTAAACCAATGTGGTTAAAACATTAATCATTCGGCAATTAGCGCATTATTAAGAACAAGATCTCCATGAGATTGCATATACCGTTCAAGAAGTTCGCTATAAACCGGCTTAGTTTTTAGAATATCCGAAACAAGCAACGCAATAAATGCGGAAGCTGCCACTGGAAGTGTATGAATCATAGTTCCAGACATTTCAACTGTTAGCAAAATCGAAGTAAGTGGAGCTTTTACAGAAGCAGAAAGCGTTCCAGCCATCACACAAACTGCAAACACGGATACGAATTTTGCGTCAATACCAAATGCTGAAATGCTAGTAATACTGCGAGCTGCAACTCCGCCTGCGAGCGCACCAACAGCAAGTATTGGCATAAAAATGCCTCCAGGAGCACCACAACCAAAACTTGTTGAAGTAAAAAGCATTTTTGCAACAAAAAGCAAACAAAGCATTGCAATACTTATTTTTCCATATTCCGAAAGGCGCACTAAGTTAGATCCGCCTCCGAGAACTTCCGGAAGGAATAAACCAACTGGTACTGCAATTAAGCAGGCTATTGCAACCGGCATCCACTTAGGCAAATATCCGTACAATGTTTGCAACCCAAGAAGAGAACGATTCATTAAAGAGCCCACAAATCCTGCAAAAATACCAAGTGGAATAAGCCAAATATGCAATCCCATTGGCAAATCTGGAATTTGACCGAAATCAAGCACTGGGCGCAAACCGAAGCAGGTTTGTGAAACAAAATCAGCAAAAAGAGAAGCGACAGCAGCGCCCATTAAAACTGTAGACGATATTCCATGCTGTACTTCTTCTAAAGCAAACATAACTCCAGAAAGAGGAGCAGAAAATGCTGCAGAAAGACCGGCAGCAGCACCAGCAGTTACAATATAATGCTCCTCAATATCGTCTCTCTTTCCTTTACGGAAGATTCGAGACAACATTTGAGCACCGCATGCGCCGATTTGAATTGATGGGCCTTCACGCCCAAGCGACAATCCGAATAAAGAACCTAGAAAACCACCAACAAAACGCACCGGCAAAATAGTGTGCCAGCGCATATTTAATCCACGGCGAACGTAGCCAACAACTTGTGGAATACCGCTTCCGGAAGCCATGCTTTCCTTAACGCTCATCCAACCAATAATCAGGCCTGCAATTATGGCAAAAATTAAGCATGGCACAATCCACCATGCGTTATGCCAAATTTGCAAGTACATCCAACGCGCAAAATCGGTACCATACTCAATGCCAAATCTGTAAAAAGCTACGAGAGAACCAGAAACTACGCCAACTAAAACGCCCGCTAATATTACTTTCCAGCGAAGCTGGCAAAAAGTTTCTAATATTTGCTTTGACTGCTTACTTAAAAAGCTCACTACATTCTTAAAGCTCACTACTGCTCGATTCTGCGCACAAAACTTAACTTTTAAATACTAAAATATTTGAAATAACAAAATTTGCAAAGCAACATAACCAATAGAAGCAGACAAAAATGGCGCAATAAGCTCCGCACAAAGTAGAAAAATGCCATCTTTTATGCGCTTTTTTTTGAATAAGATCCACACCTTCAAAAATTGCGGTAGAAAACGTGGAAAATCCACCCAAAAATCCCAAAATCATCAAATAAACAAAATTAGCGCCAAAAATTGATACTGCAACCATAAAAACATTAGCAACAACTCCTAAAGTAAACGAAGCTAAACAATTAATAAACAGCGTTGCAACAGGAATTCTACTATTATGGCTTGCAGAAATTTTTTTAGTCATTGCGCATCTTAAAACAGCACCCAAACCGCCAAAGAAGCAAGGCAAAACAAATATAGTAAAAACGTACAATGGATTCATCACTTCACCGCCTTAGTATTATCTTCTTGAACAGTTTGCTCTTGCTTTTTATTAATGCGCTTTGCAATTCCCGTTCCAAGCCAACTGCCAACAAACGCCATAAAGACGCCAAATATTAAGGAAAGAACCATACCAAAAATAGCAAAAGTCATGCGCGGAGAAATAAACGACATAGCACCTTCAAATGCGAAAGTAGACATAGTTGACAATCCGCCGCAAAAGCCCGTTCCTAAAGCATATTTGTAAAAAGTTTGCTTTTCTTTAGATAACGCTTTAACAGATATTGCAGTAACAAGAGCGAAAATAAAGCACGCAACCATATTAGACAAGAAAGTGCCTAAAGTAAGCTGACCAAATATAGAAGATTGTAGATTTACCGGGTAAATTAAAGGCGCGTAGAAAGAAATTACTTCACGTACAAACGCTCCGCACGCGCCACCAATAAAAACTAAAAGATATAAGCGGCGGCTATTTTTACAATTTTTCTCGCTTATTTTACTCATTCTCACTCTTTTACAAAACTATTTGCATAAACCAAAACGACACTCTCAATTGAGAAGTGCCGTTTTGTTAAGTTAATCATCAACCAATAAACAATTCAGTTAGTCAGAGAGTGAACACTAATAATGTGATCTCGCTGCGGACCAGTGCCAATGGCAGAAATACGGCAATTCGAAAGCTCTTCCAAACGCTTCACGTAATTCTGAGTATTCTGAGGCAAGTCTTCAAACTTGTGAATTTGAGAAATATCCTCACTCCAGCCAGGAACCATCTCATAAACTGGCTTTGCCGAAGCAAATAGAGACTGGTCCACAGGCATTTCTTCCACGCGCTTGCAAGTTCCGTCTGCCAAAGTCACGTCGTAAGCTACGCAAACTGGAATTTCCTTCAAGCCTGTTAAAACATCAAGCTTAGTAAGAACAATGTCTGTTAAACCATTTACGCGAGTTGCGTAACGGCTTACTACAGAATCGAACCAACCGCAGCGGCGAGGACGGCCTGTTGTGACGCCATATTCATGACCCTGCTCACGAAGCCAATCACCCTGCTCGTCCAAAAGCTCAGTTGGGAATGGGCCTTCACCAACACGAGTGATATAAGCCTTAGCAACACCAATTACGCGAGTAATGCGAGTTGGGCCAACACCCGTACCTGTGCAAGCGCCGCCAGCAGTAGGATTCGAAGAAGTAACGAATGGGTAAGTGCCGTGGTCAACGTCAAGCATTGTGGCTTGTCCGCCTTCAAACAGAACGGTTTTGCCTTCATCCATTGCCTTATTCAAAACTAGCGAAGTGTCAGCAACATAAGGCTTCAAACGCTTACCGAGCTCAACAAGCTGGGCAGTTACAGCGTCAATATCAATAGGATGCTGATTATAAAGCTTCACAAGCATCTGATTCTTTTGATGCAAGCTCGCCTCAACCTTGTCACGCAAATGCTCAGCATTAAATAAATCGTGTACACGAATGCCAACGCGATTAATTTTATCCGCATAAGTAGGTCCAATACCGCGACCGGTTGTACCAATCTTGTGCTTTCCAAGGAAACGCTCCGTAACTTTATCTATTACGCGATGATACGGCGTAATAATGTGCGCAGCTTCGCTTACCAGCAAACGAGAGCAATCAACTCCACGAGATTCCAAAGCATCAATCTCTTCAAGCAAAACTTCCGGGTCAACAACAACGCCGTTGCCAATTACAGGTGTTACATTAGGGCTAATAATGCCGCTTGGAAGCAAATGCAGTGCGTAAGATTTATCTCCAACTACAACGGTATGGCCAGCATTGTTGCCACCATTAAAACGTGCGACAATATCAACTTTAGATCCAATTAAATCTGTTGCTTTACCTTTACCTTCGTCACCCCATTGAGCGCCAATAAGCACAATACCAGGCATGCCGCACCTCCATTTTTTGGGCTAACGTTGCCCAAATTTGCACAATCCTACCTGACAAGATTATCGCTACGCCCCTACCGATTAAGAGGGAAGAAAAATCTTTTAAGCATGAAAGCTAACTATTTCAATGCTTTACCAGCAGAACCAAGCTGCACACAAGCTTCTACCACGCGTTGAGCCATGGCTTTTTCGGCTTCACGGCCCCAAGAACGAGGATCGTAAAGTTTCTTTTCTCCAACTTCGCCATCTATTTTAAGAACAGAATCGTAATTGCTAAACATGTGCCCTGCAATAGCGCGAGTAAAAGCATATTGCGTATCCGTATCAATATTCATTTTAACTACGCCGTAACGCACAGCTTCTGCAATTTCTTGAGCAGTAGAACCAGAGCCTCCGTGAAATACCAGCAGGAAAGGCTTTTTAGACGCGCCAAATGTACGAGTATCGCAAACATCTTTATATTCTTCATACACAGTTTGCTGGATTTCTTGCAACAATTGCGGACGTAACTTTACAACGCCAGGCTTATATGCTCCGTGAACATTGCCAAAAGTAAACGCTGCCATATATCTGCCGCGCTCTCCCAAACCAAGACGTGCAGCAACACGTAATGCATCTTCAGGCGTAGAATATAGGCGCTCGTCAATATCTGCACGATGCCCATCTTCTTCTCCACCAACCGCACCAATCTCAATTTCAAGAATTGTACGAGCCTTTTGTGAAGCGTCAAGTAGCTCTTCTGCAACGTCTAAATTATGTTGCAAATTAACAGTTGAGCCATCCCACATATGCGATTGGAAAAGAGGTTCCGCGCCCCTTTTTACCTGCTCTGCTTCTTTAGCTAACAGTGGGCGAATCCAGTCGTCAAGGTAAGCCTCTGCACAGTGATCAGTATGAAGAGCAATAGTAATATTTGGGTACTGAGATGCAACTTCATGCGCAAAAGCAGCAAACGCAAGAGATCCAACAACACGATTATTTACGCACTGCCCAGAAAAATAAGCCGAACCGCCAACAGAAACCTGAATAATGCCATCAGACTCAGCCTCTGCAAATCCCTGTAGAGCTGCATTAAGCGTTTGAGTACTTGTAACATTAATAGCAGGATACGCGTAGCCACCTCGACTTGCAGCATCAAGCATATGCGCGTAACGTTCAACGGTTGCAATAGTCATACTTGTATTATCCGCCTTTATAATTCACAAAGCTACACAAATCCACAAAAGTGTTACAAAAGCTGTTTTAATAACTTACTAACTAAAACGCTTTAAGTTACGACTGCATCTTTTGATGACGCTTTTTAGCTTCTGTAACTACAAATTCGTGATACTGTAATGCGATTGATTCGTCTAAACCAGCAGCAGCAGAAAGATTTAGCAGACGCTGAATCTGCTCCTGCTCACGCTTAGAATCCAAAGGGGCAAATTTAGCTTTAGCTTTAAGCTCACCAATGCGATTAGTAGTCTTAAAACGTTCCGCTAGAAGCGCAATAATCGCGCCGTCAATATTATCAATCGTTTTGCGCAGCGTTAAAATCTTATCCGCAGCATCTTCACAACTTTTATTTAATGAAGTATTGCTCGAATTAATTGTTGTTTCAGAAAAATCACACATAATATGATTTATCCAAAACTTTAATCAAAATAAGTCTGCAAAACCATTGTGGTTTCCGTACTTACCGGCACAATGCGATGAATAGTATTGATTAACTCTTCCAACTTACTTGGCGTTGCAACACGAACTACCAGCATAAAACTTGGACTTCCGGTAATGGAATAGCACGCTTCAATACCAGGAATATCGCGCAACTTTGTAGGAATTGTTGCTTCCTTACCAAAATCAAGCGGAGTTACTGACACGAATGCACTAACTGGCAAGCCGCGACGCTCGTAATCAATAAGCGCACGATAACCAGTAATAACACCCTTGCGCTCAAGCTTTTGAACACGCGACTGTACGGCAGAAACAGATAAGCCTGAAGCCTTTGCTAAACGCGTTAACGTGGCACGACCATCATGCTCAAGAATATCTACAATAACTCCATCGGTTGAATCCATTGGCAAAGCGCCTTCAACTTTACGGGAATTTCCTGTCATATTTTCTCCATTCTCTAATCGACGCTGAACGAGAATTATAGTCGGATTTATGCTAGCGCCGGCAGGCAGCAATACCTATGTTACCTTATTTTTTACAGAAAAAGAACAAAATAATATAAAAATTTTTTTATACCTTGCTTTATTTAGTTTTTTTGTGGAAAAATAATAAAAAATATAAACTAAATAATAATATTTATTGTCGAAAGAGTAGAGGGAGATAATATGGCTGTTGTAGCAGAACACGCAATCTCAATACCTAGATCTGGTATTCGTGACGTATTTGATCGCGTAGAACAAATCCCTGATGCTATTTCGCTCTGCCTAGGAGAGCCTGGCGAAACCGCTTCTAACCATATTGTTAAAGCAGCTTGCGAATCTATTGAAGCTGGAAAAACAAAATATACAGACGTTTTAGGAATTCCAGAATTCCGCAAAGCCGCAGTTGATTACACAAAAAAAGTAAAAGGCTTAGTTTATGACGCCGATACTGAAATTCAAGCAGTTGACGGCGCTACAATTGGTTTATATTTAGCTATTAAAGCAGTAATTGATCCGGGAGACGAAGTAATTATTCCTTCGCCATACTTCACTTCTTACGATGCCGAAGTTTTAATGTGCGACGCCACTCCTGTAACGGTTGCTCTTAAACCTGAGCATGGAATGCACGTTAATGCTGAAGAAATACGCAAAGCAATTACTCCACGAACTAAAGCTATTATTATCAACTCACCTTGCAACCCAACTGGCGCAGTAACTACAGCCGAAGAACTTGCAGAAGTTGCGAAATTATGTAAAGAATTTGATTTGTGGGTAATTTCTGACGAAGTGTATCATCCATTTGTATTCGCAAGTGATCCTGAAACAGAACCTGCAGGAGATGCTGTAGCGCCATCTATTGCAGCAGTTGAAGGAATGAAAGATAGAACCATTATTGTAGAAAGTTTGTCTAAAACTTACGCAATGACAGGTTGGAGAATCGGCTATATTCTTGCACCAGCTAACGTTATTGAACAAAGCAGTAAAATTGCGGAAATGATACACTCTTCCGTCAATTCGACTGCACAATACGGCGGAGTTGCTGCTCTTACCGGACCTCAAGATCATGTTCGTCAAATGCGTGAAGAATACCGCGAAAAACGAAATCTGGTACTTAACGCATTACAAGATTGCGACGCATTAAAACTTATTGAGCCGCAAGGAGCTTTCTACGTTTTTGTTGATGTTCGCCCAACTGGATTAACTTCCAAAGAATTTAGCAGAAGACTTTTGGAAGAAGAAAAAGTTGCTGTTGTTCCGGGAGAAGCTTTCGGAAAAGAAGGAAGCGGATTTGTGCGACTTTCTTACGCTGGAAAATCAGAAGAGCTTAAGGAAGCTGTGGCTCGCATGCGAAAGTTTGCGCTTGAGCAGCAGGCTGCTAATAATGCGTAAAAAATAATTAAAAACAACAAATAAAAGCAATAAATAAAAGCGCACAATCCTAGGGTAGATTCTTAAGATTGTGCGCAAAATTATTTATTTTGTTATTTTCAGTTTACAGACTAAAAAATAACACTCAAATCACTTATGCAGCAGTTTGCGCAGAAGTATTTGAAGAACCGTTTGCTTGCTGAACAATAGCAGCCAAGAAATCACGGTTTGAAGCAGTCTTCTTTAAGCGAGGGATCAAAGTCTGATACGCTTGCTCAGGCTCAAGACCGCCAAATAGGCGACGCAAACGGTAGATAATAGGAAGCTCGTTAGCCGGAGTAATCAATTCCTCACGGCGAGTTCCAGAAGCATTAATATCTACAGCAGGGAACAGACGCTTATCTGCCAAGTCGCGACTCAAACGCAACTCCATGTTGCCAGTGCCCTTGAACTCTTCGAAAATAACCTCATCCATCTTAGATCCGGTTTCAACCAGAGCGGAAGAAATAATCGTCAAAGAGCCGCCGTCTTCAATATTTCGAGCAGCACCGAAGAACTTCTTAGGTGGATACAACGCCTGAGCATCAACACCGCCAGAAAGAATACGTCCAGAAGCAGGAGCAGCGATATTGTATGCACGAGCCAAACGGGTCATAGAATCGAGCAAAACAACAACATCCTGACCAAGCTCAACTAAACGCTTAGCGCGCTCAATTGCAAGCTCTGCAACTGTAGTATGGTCGGAAGCAGGACGGTCAAATGTGGAAGAAATCACTTCACCCTGAACCGTGCGCTCCATATCCGTAACTTCTTCCGGACGCTCATCTACAAGAACAACCATCAGATGCACTTCAGGATTGTTAGTAGTGATAGCGTTAGCAATATTTTGCAGCGTAATAGTCTTTCCAGCTTTTGGAGGAGACACAATCAAACCGCGCTGACCCTTACCGATTGGTGCAACCAAGTCAATAACGCGGCCAAGCATGCGATTAGCAGTAGTTTCTTGGCGTAAGCGCTCATTAGGGTACAGCGGCGTAAGCTTAGCAAATTGCGGACGATTCTGAGCTTCTTCAACACTCATTCCATTGATGCTATTAACAGTTTGCAACGGAACAAACTTCTGACGCTGATTCCTGCGATCACCCTCGCGAGGTGCACGAATAGAGCCTTGCACAGCATCGCCCTTGCGCAAACCATACTTTTTAATTTGGCTCATTGAAACATACACGTCATTTGGCCCTGGAAGGTAGCCAGAAGTGCGTACAAATGCGTAAGATTCGAGCACATCAACAATACCTGCGACTGGAACAAGATCTTCCTGAGGCTCTTCGCGGCGAGATTCTCGAGAATCGCGCTCTTCGCGGCTCTCACGATTATCGCGATCTAAACGAGAATTGCGCTCAGAGCGATCTTTACGATCCTGGCGGTCAGAACGATCTTGACGATCATCGTGATCAGAATAATCCTCTCGATCATCCTCATAATCTCTACCGCGTCCACGCATGCGACGCTGGAAGCGCTCCGACTTATTGTCTTGCTCTTCGCGATCAAAATCGCGAGAAGCTCCACGCTGTCGACGAGATTCGCCTTCGGAGCGAGATTCATCTCCTGGCAAAGTTGCCAAAATCTGATCCAAATCGCGCGAATCTACTCCTTCTGCGCGACGATCACGATTGTTATCGCGCTCATCATTTACACGACGACGCTGGAAAGAAGAATTACGATTGTTGTCTCGTCGATAATTCTTAGATCCAAAATCTTCGTCGCGCCTACGACGATCATTAGTTGCATTTGGTACTAAGTTTTCCAACGCTTCTAAGTCTTTATCGTCGCCCAACGAACGAACTTCTTCATTATCTGCACGAGTATCTGCAGACTTACTTGCACTCGTAGAATTGTAAGGCGTGCGAACAGTTACACCAGCAGGCGCTTCTCCCCCATTGCGTGCCGCATTCAATGTAGCTAACAATTCAGGCTTACGCATGGTCGAAGTGCCGCGCAAACCCATTTGCTTCGCAAGATCTTTCAATTCTGAGAGCTTCATTTTCTCAAGATTTTGGCTTGTTGCCACAATTTTACCTTTCCCTAACTCACACGGAATATACTACCGGTAAGCCTTTGTATGGAAGATTACGGAAAAATCCGTCACGAACTCATGATTATTACATAACAATGTACACAACCACGAACATTATGTATGCTACTACAGCTCTACGACGCTGCAAACCGCGACGCGCCAGCAAGTCTAATTATTTTTAAATTATAAACTGAATATTCTAATAAAAAAGCGCCAATAATAATGGACTATGCCACTACTATTGACGCTACTTTTAGCTTAATTTTTACTTAAGTTATTTATAAATACTTACTACTTCTTTTCGTGATAAGACTTTTCAGTATTTACAGACCACACATTTGCTTTAGATTCTGCGCCAGTGTGAATATTTTCTACAGCTTCGATTGCGGTAGCCATGGAATGATCCTGGTTATTATAACGATGCTGTCCGTTTCGACCGACGCAATACAAGTTGCCGAAGCTATCCAAGTACTTAATCAACTCAGGCATTTGTGCATAAGTGTCAAAGTAAGCTGGGTAAGCTTTTGGAACACGTTCACGATGGGAATCAATAACATCTTCTTCGCCATTAATAACCTGCATGCGAGTTAATTCGTCGATAGCCATCTTACGAGCGTCTTCATCACTCATATTCCAGAAGTCGTCGCCTTCTTCGCAGAAGTACTCAAGACCAATCCAAACAGTGTTGTCAACGTCTTTAACAAGATAAGGACTCCAGTTGTTGAAGATTTGCAGACGGCCAACCTTGTAACCAGGGTCCTGAACATAAATCCAGCAATCTGGAACAATAGGCGGATTTCCAAGAGTTGGAATAGTAGTAGTATTACGCAGACGTACACGCTTAACGAGCAAGCCTACAGTCACAAAATCGCGGTAAGGCAAGCCCTTAGCCACTCGCTGCATTTCTGCTGGAACTTCAGCCTTTTCGTCACCATTTGCACCCTGCTCAAGAGCTGCAACCAAATCTTTAATAGGCATAGAAGAAACAAACTCGTCAGCATGCAATTCAGAACGTTCACCGTTTGCATCTTCAATAACAACGCTTGAAATCTTGCCATCAGACTGCTTAATAGCAACAACCTTAGCATCTGTACGAACTGTAGCACCATTTTCACGGCAACGGCGTTCAACAGTTTCCCACAATTGGCCAGGGCCAAGCTTTGGATACCAGAATTCTTCAATTAAAGAAGTTTCTACTTCCTTCTTCTTACCCTTTTTCTTAGGGAAAAGCTTAGAAAAAGCATTCTTCAAAACTTCAACAATGCTCAAACCCTTAACACGCTGAGCACCCCAATCTGCAGAAATCTGGCTTGGATGCCTACCCCAAAGCTTCTCGGTATAACCCTCGAAGAACATTGAGTAAAGCTTCTTACCAAAACGATTAATGTAGAAGTTTTCAAGATTAGTTTCTGGCAACTTGTGAATCATTGACCACAAGTAGCTAAAACCAACCTTCATCGTCAAAATAAAGCCCATAGAGCGCAAGGTGGCTGCGGAAAGAGAAATCGGGTAATCGAAGAAATGATGATTCCAGAAAATACGCGAAACACGATGGCGCTTCAACATAACTTCGTCTTCAACTTCAGGATCAGGACCGCCTGGTTCCAAGTCATGGTGACGACCAAGCTTCTTGTCATCGTATGAAGGCGCACCCTGCAACGGCAACATTTCACGCCACCACTGCATAATGCGATCATCCTTCGAGAAGAAACGGTGACCGCCAATATCCATACGATTACCGTTGTACTTTACAGTACGCGAAATACCACCAAATTCACGCGTTGCTTCGAGCAACGTTACGTCGTAGCGGCTAGAACCGCCATCTTTAACGAGCTCCCAGGCTGCCGTCAACCCTGCCGGACCGCCGCCAATAATCACAACAGATTTCTTTGGGGATTGTGTATCCGTCACTTGTCCTCCATACCTTAATACATCAATTTTTACGAAAACACATTTTGTGCCAGGTAAAATTTCTATATATCTTTATTGAGCATACGCTTATCACGCGATAGATTCCGGAATATCAATGTCTGTTTTCTGCACTTCTTCAACATTAACATCCTTAAAAGTCACTATTCGCACATTTTTAACAAAACGCGAAGGCCTATAAACATCCCAAACCCACGCATCCGTAAGTTGAACGTCAAAATAAACGTCTTGGCCGGCCGAACGCACGTTGAAATCAACCTTATTCGCCAAGTAGAATCGGCGCTCTGTTTCTACAACGTACGTAAAAAGCTTAATAACATCACGATATTCTTTATACAACGCAAGTTCAGCATCAGTTTCATAATTGTCGAGATCTTCGGCGCTCATTGCTTCCCTTCCGTATTGGTGTTACGTTTACGACCGCGACCTATAATGCGCCACCAAGCTCTTTTTGAAGAACTACCTTCGGTGTTATTTGCATTATAAGGCCATTCTTCATCAAGATTATCATGACGCACGGGTATAGCCACAGAGTGCTCATGTGCGCTCAACGCTTCAACTACACCCGGATTTTCCTCTATAACATGCAGACCAAACGCATCAAGAGAACGAATTGCATCGTACTCATCGGAAATCGTATCCATAACAACAAAATCTTGATACTTTTGATTTTGCGCATCCCATAAAGCATCGCGCGCAGTGCCAGTTTGTGCGAAACCAAGAGATTGATATACAGAAAGCGAGCGAGTATTCGTAGCAGGAACACCAACCCAAATGCGATGCAATCCTAATCCTACTGGCTCTGACGCAAAACCGTAAGTCATCACTCGAGGCATAGCATCACGCGAATAGCCGCGTCCGCGATAATCCTTGCCAAGTACAACTTGAATACGCGCAGAACGAGACCACCCATCTATGTCAATAAGAAAAATCATGCCAATAATCGCGCCAGAAGTATTCTTAACATCATCTAAAACATCTGGCACTATAGCCCAAGCAATTGTAGGACGAGACTGAACATCGCCAGCAAAACGACATAATTCAGCAGCTTTTTCAACAGAAAAACCGTCATTAGACCACTGAACAGAACGCTCAACCCACGCATGAACCATAGAACGCTCAGACTGAGAATCTTTTCCGGTAATAACCGAAGCGTTATCATATGCGCAAAGCTCATCCATACGCTGTAAATCATCGCATGTTGCTGGGCGAAGATGCGCCATTTCTCCACGAATTGGAGGGATTACTATAGATTTTGGTAACTCGCGAGAGTTGTTCACACCATCATTGGTTTGTTGCATAGTCACCTACTTGTATTGTGCCTTTGAGTATTAAGCCCTTCGCATAATTCTCATGTCGCATAATATATGATAATCCAGAAGACGAAAAATGCGTCACGATATTGCCAAATAGCAAATTCTGCGCACCTGCCGCATGAAACAAATTTAATCTGATTTAATCTGTTTTAGTATGATTAAATCTTATTAAATTATGCAGCAAGTACGCAGCACTTACTTTTTGATATTGATTACGCTTTTGCGTTTATACATTAGCGTTATCAAATATTAAATTTTTCAGATTTTTGGTTTTTCAGCCCTTGATTTTTGCCATCACAATCTTAGTAACAGCTTTAGCATCAGCCTGACCCTTAGTTGCGCGCATAACAGCACCAATAATCGCGCCCATCGGCTTCATATTGCCTGCCTTAAGCTTTTCTGCAACTTCAGGATCGGCTGCAAGAGCAGCGTCAACAGCGGCTTCCAAAGCGCCGTCATCGTTCATAACCTTGAATCCGTGCTTATTAACAACTTCATCAGGCTTGCCCTCGCCAGCCAAAACGCAAGCAACAGTTTGCTTAGCGAGCTTATCGTTAAGCTTACCGTCTGCAATTAGCTTTTCAACTTCAGCCACGTCTTGCGGAGTAATAGGCAATTCTTCCAAAGTCACGCCACGAGTGTTTGCTTCGCGAGCAAGCTCACCAAGCCACCACTTCTTAGCACCTGCTGCAGTTGCACCAGCTTTAACGGTTTCTTCAACCAAATCAAGAGCATCCGCGTTCAAAATATCGCGCATTTCAAGATCGCTAATGCCCCATTCGCTTTGCAAACGGTTACGGCGCTCGCGAGGCATTTCCGGCATCTCGGCCTTCATGCGCTCAATATGCTCTTTAGTGATGTGAAGCATAACCAAATCAGGATCTGGGAAGTAGCGATAATCGTCGGCGTCGGACTTCACACGACCGCCAGCAGTGGTCTGAGTTGCTTCATCCCAGTGACGGGTTTCCTGCAAAATCTCGCCGCCTTCGCTCAAAATAGCAGCCTGACGACGAATCTCATATTGCAGCGTCTTTTCGATTCCGCGGAATGTGTTCACATTCTTAGTTTCGGAACGAGTGCCGAACGGATCGGTCGGATTTTTGCGGAGTGAAACGTTCACGTCAGCGCGCATATTGCCCTGCTCCATGCGAGCGTGGGAAATGTTGAGGGCGCGAACAATATCGCGAATAGCACGCATATAAGCACCAGCAATTTCTGGAGCGCGGCTACCCGCACCTTCGATTGGCTTAGTTACAATCTCGATTAAAGGCACGCCTGCGCGATTGTAATCAACCAAAGAATGATTTGCGCCTTCAATACGGCCGTCAGCACCGCCAACGTGAGTATTCTTACCAGCGTCATCCTCAATATGAGCACGCTCAATCGGCACGCGGAACACCGTGCCATCTTCAAGCTCAACATCCAAGTAACCGTTGCCGTTAGTAGGCTTATCGTACTGGGAAATCTGGTAATCGCGAGGCATATCTGGGTAGAAGTAGTTCTTACGAGCGAACTGGCTCCACTCAGCGATTTCGCAATGCAATGCCAAACCGAGCTTAATAGCGTAATCAACTGCAGTCTTGTTTACGACTGGCAAAGAGCCTGGCAAACCAAGGCTTACAGGAGTTAGCTGAGTGTTTGGCTCGCCACCAAAAGATACTTCCGCTGGGCAAAACAGCTTCGTACGAGTGCAAAGCTCAACGTGCGTTTCCAAACCGAATACTGGATCAAACTGCTCAACAGCATCGGCGTATTTCATAAGTTTTTCAGCCATGAGAATCCTTCTTACTTAAGCTTTACTTCACTTTACTTAGCCAATGAATCGAGCCAGCCAGCCTTAAGCGACTTCCAGATTGGACCGCCCCACTGCTCTTCAAGAGCAGCTTCCAACGCTGCTGCAGGCTTGTACATCTTCTCATCATGGCATTGCGGAGCAATAATCTGAATACCAACAGGCAGACCATCGTCGCTTAAGCCAGCTGGAAGGCTCAAAGCTGGAACGCCAGCCATGTTTGCAGGAATCGTAGCAATATCGTTCATGTACATGGAAAGCGGATCGTTCATCTTTTCGCCAAACTTAAATGCCGTTGTAGGGCTTGTTGGAGAAACAAGAACATCTACCTTATTAAACGCTTCTTCAAAATCGCGAATAATAAGGGTTCGAACCTTTTGAGCAGAACCATACCATGCATCGTAATAACCTGCAGAAAGTGCGTAAGTACCGAGAATAATACGGCGCTTTACTTCGTCACCGAAACCAGCTTCACGAGTTGCAGCCATCATATTTGCGGCCGTCTGAGGCTTGTCTGCTGGCGGCATTACGCGCAAACCGTAGCGCATGCCGTCGTAGCGAGCCAAGTTGGAGCTAACTTCGGAAGGCATAATAATGTAGTAAGCAGCCAAAGAATAAGGGAAGTGAGGGCAGGAAACTTCCGTAACCTCTGCACCCATATCCTTAAGCAGCTGCACCGCCTCATTAAAGCGAGCTTCAACGCCTGGCTGGAAGCCATCGCCACTAAGCTCTTTAACAAGACCAACCTTTACGCCCTTCAAATCTCGACGAGCGCCCTCGCGTGCAGCCTGAGCCATTGGAGGAACAGGAGCTGGAATCGAAGTAGAATCGCGCCTATCGTTGCCGCCAATAATCTCCTGCAAAAGCGCAGAGTCAAGAACGGTACGAGAAACAGGACCAATCTGATCCAAGGAACTTGCCATGGCGATTGCACCAAAACGGCTAACACCACCGTAAGTTGGCTTTGCGCCGACTGTACCAGTTAAAGCACCTGGCTGACGAATAGAGCCACCAGTATCTGTACCCAAAGCAATAGGAGCTTCGAATGCAGCAACAGCAGCTGCAGAACCGCCGCCGGAACCGCCAGGAACACGGTCAGTATCCCAAGGGTTGCAAGTGGTTTGGTAAGCAGAATGCTCGGTTGAAGAGCCTTGAGCAAACTCATCCAAATTAGTCTTGCCGAGAATTGGCATACCAGCTGCTTTGAGCTTTTCAATAACAGTAGCGTCGTAAGGTGGAACCCAGCCTTCAAGAATCTTGGATGCTGCAGTAGTTGGAATGCCTTTAGTGACAATCATGTCTTTAATTGCAATTGGAACGCCTGCAAGCTCAGGCAAGCCTTCAGTCTCGCCATTAGCGTTCTTTTTATCAAAAGCATCTGCTTGCTCGAGTGCAATATCTGCAGAAACGTGCAAGAATGCCTTGATTTCTGGCTCAGCAGATTCGATTACTGCCAAGTGAGCTTCAACAAGCTCACGGCTAGAAACTTCTTTAGCTTTTACAGCTTCTGCCATTTGAGCAGCAGAAAGCTTTACTAAATCTTGAGTATTCGACATATCACTCCTCCCCTAAAATGCGAGGTGCTACAAACATGCCAGACTCACTCTTAGGCGCACCAGAAAGCGCTTCTTCTTGAGTTAATGGTGTAGCAGGCACATCAGGGCGCAAATAAGCTTCCAGAGGCACTGGATTTGCAGTAGGTGGCACATCTTCGCCAGCAACTTCCTGCACCTTATTAATAGATTCTGCAATGACGTTTAATTCGCCTTGCAAGCGACTAATTTCCTCGTCGCTTAAAGCAATCTGGGAAAGAACACCCAAATGCTCAATTTCTTCTCGTGTGAATGTAGGCATAACCCCAACTATATGTGTGATGCGTGACCTTTCAAAGCTGAAAAAATCTATTATATCCACATACCGCACGTGCGTGTTTTCACAAAATTATTACGCATATAAAATTTCAAAATTTGCAGCAATTGCTATATCAACACGCCGCATAAGCAAAAACGACGTAACCAAAAATTGTTGATATTTCAACGATATTTAAACTCTTGTTTTAAAAATAAAAAAATTTTTTAAGAGATTATCGCATAAATAAAAAGTGTGTAATAATCGTGTTTTGTGAGACGCTAAAACTAATGCACTGAGGCACGTTATGCATTGAAGCATATGAATTTCAGCATCTCATCGAAATAATCTAAATAAAAATAATCTAAATAAAAATCGAAGGACACATATGAAGAACTCAAAGTTCTACCGTAATGCAGCAATGTTGTTGCTCGCGGGCGCAACTATTATTCCACAATGCTTAGCAGCACCAGCAATGGCCGCTCCTTCCGCTAAGGATTCTGAACCAGCCACATCTTGCGCAGCCAAGAAGGACTCGTTGAATAATTATTTGTGGGATTTGCAATACGATAAAACAAACATTCTCGCCCGTCATGGCGAAACCATTGACAACAAATTCTCTAGCGATAGCTTCAACAAGGGCGATGAATTCGTTGTTGTTGAGCATCAGAAGAAGAACATCACAAATACAACTTCAAACTTGTCGGTTACTTCCGCCAACGATGATCGCGTATACCCAGGTGCTCTTTTCCGCGCTGATAAGAATTTGATGGACAATATGCCAAGCCTGATTTCCGCAAACCGCGCTCCAATCACGTTGAGCGTTGATTTGCCAGGCTTCCACGGCGGCGAAAGTGCTGTAACTGTTCAGCGCCCAACCAAGAGCTCTGTAACTTCCGCAGTGAATGGCTTAGTTTCCAAGTGGAATGCACAGTACGCTGCAAGCCATCATGTTGCAGCTCGCATGCAGTACGATTCTGCAAGCGCACAAAGCATGAACCAGCTCAAGGCAAAGTTTGGTGCTGATTTCGCCAAGATTGGTGTTCCGCTGAAGATTGATTTCGACGCTGTGCACAAGGGCGAAAAGCAGACTCAAATTGTGAACTTCAAGCAGACCTACTACACCGTAAGCGTTGATGCACCAGACAGCCCAGCTGACTTCTTCGCACCATGCACTACGCCAGAAAGCTTGAAGAGCCGCGGAGTAGACAGCAAGCGTCCGCCAGTATATGTGTCCAATGTAGCTTACGGCCGTTCAATGTACGTAAAGTTCGACACCCGCAGCAAGAGCACCGATTTCCAGGCTGCTGTTGAAGCTGCAATCAAGGGTGTTGAAATCAAGCCAAATACCGAGTTCCACCGCATTTTGCAGAACACTTCTGTAACTGCTGTAATTCTCGGCGGCAGCGCAAACGGTGCAGCTAAGGTTATTACCGGCAACATCGACACGTTGAAGGCTTTGATTCAAGAAGGCGCAAATTTGAGCACCTCCAGCCCAGCAGTTCCAATTGCTTACACCACTTCCTTCGTCAAGGATAACGAAGTAGCAACTTTGCAAACCAATAGCGATTACGTTGAAACCAAGGTTTCTTCCTACCGCGACGGCTACTTGACTTTGGATCACCGTGGAGCTTACGTAGCTCGCTACTACATCTACTGGGATGAGTACGGCACCGAGATTGACGGCACTCCTTACGTGCGTTCTCGCGCTTGGGAAGGCAATGGCAAGTATCGTACAGCTCACTTCAACACAACTATTCAGTTCAAGGGCAATGTGCGCAATCTTCGCATCAAGCTTGTTGAGAAGACCGGCTTGGCTTGGGAACCATGGCGCACAGTGTATGACCGTTCTGATTTGCCACTGGTTCGCCAGCGCACAATCAAGAACTGGGGCACAACCTTGTGGCCACGCGTTGCTGAAACTGTGAAGAACGACTGATATTTCTTATAATTTAATAAGATAATTTAATTTATAATTAAAGATAAATGAATACAACAAAGGGCTTTATCTTGTAGCCAGTTACGAGATAAAGCCCTTATTTTATTTGTATTATTTATTTTATTTGCGAAATATTATTTAGATATTTTAAATATCGCGATGCTTTTCAATTACGTAGCCAATTACGTACATAACTACGCCCCAAGCGAGAACCACTAAACCGGACTGCCACCATGTGAAAACATATGCGTTTGGTGGAAGTTGCAGCCCAGAATTAGCGGAGGCTCCTAAGAATTGGCTTACAGCACTGCCTGGCAAAATCTGAATAAGTATTGAAGTCCACTTCGCAAAATTGCTTGCAAGCATAATAATGCTAACAATGGTCTGCAGAATCACCACGGCTCCAATAACGCACATAATTCCGCCAGCAGTTGACTTGCAAATCATGCCAAAACCGTAGGCCATTGCTGACACAACAACCATAATTGCAGGAGAGCCAAGGAACAGAGTAAGCGGCAATTTCCACACGTTGCTTCCCGATAATCCGGAAATGTTATCTCCCATAAAAGCTAATTCTGCAGCAGCTAGCGAAACTGTCATTGCAATAAGTTGGGCTACAAAAACGTAGATTGCAACCGCAACAAATTTAGCCGTAAAGAACATACCCCTTCGAGGTACAGCAGTAAGAGAAGCCTGAATCGAAGTTGTAGAATGCTCCGCGGTTACAGCAAGCACTGCAAAAATCGCCAAAACAATCAAAGATATAGAAGCAAAGCTAATAACTAAGCGGAAAATGCCTTCTTGAGATGCAATAAGATCACTTTTATCGCTCGGCCCAACGGTAATCGCAGCACTTGATTTGCTACCAGCTGCACCATTGTTATGAACGTCAACTTTAGACATTGCTTTCTGCACAAGCGCGATAATAAAACTAAAAATTACTGGCAAAACAATTGTTAATGCCATGCACCACCACGTAGACGCAAGTCCGCGCAGCTTAACAATTTCAGATTTAAGCGTGTGCATAAATGTAAGGCGTAAGTGCTGAGCGTTCATGCTGCGGCCTGTTTTGTAAGAATTGCTCGCCGGATATTCAACAGCTTGTTCAATTTGCCCACTCATTTTGCGCTCCTTCCATCTACATATTGCGTTCCAGTCGCAGCAGTAGTATTTGGCAATGCTTTTGTTACGTACTGCTCTTGACCGTGCGTAAGAGCCAAATATGCTTCCTCAAGCGAAGCATGCTCTTGATTCAGCTGATATACCAAAATCTGATTATCCGCAATTTCGCGCGCAATCTGGTTGAGCTCGCAACCTGTTATTCTGAGTAGCTCGCCTTCTTGAACGTCTTGAGGCGTGCGATTATCTGGCAAAATCTTGCATTCAGGATGATTCTGAACAAGCACAGACTTTAGCTTTTCACCTTCTGGCGTTACTAAACGTATAGCATGCTGAGAATGTGCGTCAACAAAATCTTGTACTGTTGTGCGCTCCAAAATTTCGCCATGCGCAATAATCACAAGGTTATCTGCAGTAAGCGCAACTTCGCTCATCAAGTGCGAACTAAGCAGAATTGCTCGACCTTGGCTTGCGTAATACTTGCACAATTCGCGAACCCACTTAACGCCTTCTGGATCCAAACCGTTAATTGGCTCGTCCAAAATAAGATTGTGCGGATCTGCTAAAAGTGCCGCCGCAATCGAAAGACGCTGGCTCATGCCGAGTGAGAAGGATCCCGCTTTGCGAGTTTTTACGCTAGTTAAACCAGTAATATCAATCACTTCGTCAACGCGCTTTTTTGATATTCCGTGAGTTAAAGCGAGCGAGTACAAGTGATTATATGCGGAACGACCTCTGTGGGCAGACTTTGCGTCAAGAACTGCGCCAACTTCCGTCATTGGGGATGCGATTTTTGCGTAAGGTTTTCCGTCAATAAGAGAAGTACCGCTATTGGCATGAATAAGATTTAACGCGCAACGCATGGTGGTAGATTTACCAGCGCCATTAGGGCCTAAAAAGCCCGTGACTTTACCGTCTTCAGCGACGAAAGAAACGTCGTTAAGCGCTGTTTTTGCGCCGAAACGCTTTGTAATATGTTGGAATTCTAACATAGCTTAACAGTATCACAAATAAAAAAAAAATACACATTAAATGTAAGCGTTTATGAGTACAGGCTGCTGCGTTTTGTAATGCGATTTTTGTTTTGTATTTGTTTGCGATTGTTTTTTATATTCGCTTGTTTGTAGTTTGTGTCAGCAATTTGGTGCTGCATGTTGCGCAATCCACGCGTGCATGGAAACAGCTGCGGCTGCTCCTGCGTTTAGCGAGCGAACAGAGCCGAATTGCGAAATGTAAACAACGTCATCCGCCATCTCTAGTGCTTTTTTAGAAAGACCTGGACCTTCTGCACCAAAAAGCATAAGGCAACGTTTAGGGAATTTGTAGTTTTCCATAGCAACAGCGCCTGGAATAATATCGAGCGCTATAACGCGAGCGTTTTTAGCGTCTTGTTCCTTAATATTTGCGATTTTTTCGGCTTCTTTATTGCCTTCTGCTTGTGCTTTAAGCAAAAGTTGATGCGCTTCTTCTGCTTCTTTAAGCATATTTTCGCGCCAATTAGTTACTAGAGTTTCAATAGTTGGGCAGCATTCAACGTATTGGTATAGCTCGGTCATTAACGAGCCTTTGCGATTCCATTTATGAGGCCCTACGATATACACTTTTTTCGCTGTAAATGCGTTTGCAGTGCGAACCATAGAGCCTATGTTGAAATCGTGAGTCCAATTTTCTACAGCTACTTCAAACTCATGACGGCCTTTAGAATCGAGATCCGCTTTTATGGCTTCTACTTTCCAGTATCGGTAGCAATCTAGAACGTTACGCTGGTCGCCTTCGTTTAGTAATTCAGTGCTAAACCGCGCATCGTAATTTGGCGATTCTGGATTATCTGGACGAGGCTCACCTGGGTGTTCTTCTTCCCATGGGCCAACTCCTATAGGTCGGAATTCTGGCTCATCGGAAGCTTTTGCAGCCAAAGTAATTGGATTCGGTTCGTGCATGTGTGAGTTTTGCTCCGTTTAATACTTTTGTTTAGTATTGGCAGCTAGTAATTGCAGCTAGTCTTGGCAGCCGTCAGTTGCGCAATCGCCTGTGCAACCTGACTTGCAGTGACCGCCACAGCAGTTGTCTTCACAGCATGGCTCAGTGCAACCATCATGAGCACAATCACCCGTGCACTCTACTTTGCAATGGCCACCGCAGCAATTATCTTCACAGCATGGCTCAGTGCAACCATCATGCTTGCAATCTCCTGTGCATTTAACCTCGCAATGACCGTCACAGCAGTTGTCGTTGCAGCAATCGTCGTGATCTGCATCTGCGCGTAATTCTTCTTCATCGAAAGCTTGAACAAATGCCATTTTAGTACTCTCCTCACTTATTGGATTTACTAATTGAAGATGCCTTGTGCCTTGTTCGTCGGCGTCAACACCACCAATTAATGCAACTATAGCAAGAATTTGCGCGCCTTGCTGATTAACAATGCCAAAATCAAGACTTAATTCATTGCCGTGTCGTAAAGTCACAAGCGAAGAAGTTTGAACATACGATTTTTCAGAAAGCCAAGAGTCAAGTAACAATACTCGCTTGCCTTTAACAGACGGGCCTTTTGTTGCAGGGAAAACAAAATCCATAACGAAGCCGTCGAGTGCAATTCCTCTACGTTCTGCAGCATGAATAAGCGCAAAAACCATCGGCACTGCAGCAGCAGTTAACGCACCAATAGCGTCAACATCGCGTTCTAACGAATACCCAGCTTTCTCAATTGCATCAAAAAGAACATCACCAACCAACTTGGAGCCGCGCTGAGCAAAAGTAACAGAAAACAGTTCGCTAAATGGTTTCGCACTCATATCCGCACAAAGCATGCGCTTAAGTTCCGCGCGTTCCTCTTGTAATTCCGTCATTATTACACTCCTTAGCGTTTAGAGTTGTTCAATTTTTGATGCTTTGATGTTTTTATGCTTAACGATCTTCTACTGATACTTCCGGAGCGCTCAGCTCTTTAACATCAGCTTTATCAGAATCTATAAGATCTATTGAAGCAATAACTTTACTTTGATCTAACTTCTGAAGTTTACGCGCTGTTACCAACACTCGCGACTCAAGCGAGGAAGCAAACTTATTGTAAGCTGCAACCGTTCTTGCCAAAGATACGCCAAGTTTTGAAGCATTTTCTCCAAGAACTGCAAAGCGATCGTACAATTCTCGAGATAAATCGAAAAGTTCTTTTGCATCATCTGTAAGACTTTGCTGCTGCCATGCGTACGCAACAGACTTAAGCACAGCCCACAAAGTAACTGGGGAAGTGAGTGCTACTTTTTGCGCAAAAGCATCATCCATAAGCGTTGGGTCCGCTTCAAGAGCCGCCTGAAGCAACGCTTCGTTTGGAATAAATGCAACTACAAAATCTGGTGCTGTTTCAAAAGCCTGCCAATATGCTTTAGCTCCCAATACTCTAACGTGTTCTCGCAAAGCCTTAGCGTGCGCTTTTAGAAGCTCACTTCTTCTAGCTAATTCTTCGTCACTTGCATTATCTGGTATTTCGCAAGCGCGCTGATAATCCGCATATGGAACTTTTGCATCAACTGGAATTGTTTTGCCTCCTGGCAGATGCACAACCATATCTGGTCTCTGCTGCTCACCATTTACTCCAGTTACAACAACCTGCGTATCAAAATCAACATGTTCAAGCAAGCCTGCGGATTCCACAATATTCTTTAGCTGAGCCTCGCCCCAAGCTCCGCGAACCTTGTTATTTCGCAATGCTGCAGAAAGCGAACTTGTTTCGCGGTCAAGCCTTGTTTGCTGCTCGCTTAAGCCTTTAAGCTGAGTGCTCAGCACACCCATTTCTTGCTTGCGTCCTTCTTCAATCTGCGAAACTTTATTCTTCAGAGCTTCAAGATTGTCTTTTACTGGAGCAAGCGCTTCCAAGACTTTACCTTGCTCTTTCAAAGTCTTCTCACGATTTAATCGTTCGCGTTCTTCTCGCTCTGCACGCAATTGCTCTTCGCGATTCACTCGCAATTGTTCTGCTTGCTGCGCCTTAGCAAGTTCTGCTTCAACAAACTTTAATCGCTCAGCAAGCTGCTCTGCTTGTGTGCGATATCGTATAGCCTGATTGCCATTTTCTTGCGCTTGAGCGCGCGCTTGTTCATACTGCGAGCGCAATTCGTTAAATTCGCGTTGGTTTACGCCATTAGTGCCTTGCGTTCCAGAGTTGTGCTTAACAATAGCCAGCACAATAACAGCGGTTATTGCTACAGCAGCCACCATTAAAACAAGCATCACAATATTATCGAACATACGTTCTATTAAACACTATTGAGTTGACTTTTGAAATATAATTAGACACGTCTTTTAAGCGCGTTCAAAATAAAGCAATCCACGTCCACACGTGCCGCTCCATAGGCAAACTGCAATTATAGTAAGCACAACAATGACGTATAACAATATGGATTGTCCAGGAATTGCAGGCAAAGTTCCAGAAGGATACCATCGCAAAATCAATCCAATTTTACTTTGCAAACCTTGTGTGGCAATGTTCATCACCGCTAAAAAGACACCAAATGCAAGGCCGTAAAACCTTCCAAAACAGGCTAATCCAATCATTATTAGCACAATATCAATCCAAGCATTACCTAAAATCATCTGCAATGTACTCAATAACTGCAAGTCAATTATACGAACAATTAACACTGAAGCGCCGAATGAAACAAACAAACACAATAAAGCAGCACTCAATGCATATATTCGCAGCCTTTTCATCACGAAACGTTCCCACGATACCATAATCGGAGCAAGACAAACGAATGCCGCGGTAATAAACCCAACTACAATAACTTCATACAGAGTAACAACAAAATTAACAGCACTACTACCAGATTGACATTGGAACGTTATACCTTCTACCGCATTATGCACATTAGCAGAATCTGGCAAACAAATATAACCAACATAAACTGGCAACTGCGTTACAAATGATCTGAATATAACAAACATTAAAGAGGGAAGGACTACGGACAATAAAATTGCAACGATTGCAACAATATAATGCCTACCTTCAAGCCAAGCGCGAAAATTATTTTTCATGCTTATCACCAAGTTCCGATAAGACTTGTTGTGGAGTTATGAGGCATTGATTAAGTTCTTTAACATGATTTTTTACAAATTGTTTCAGCTTAGCATCATCAGCATTATTAATACTCATAGCCACTTTATCGTTT
Organism: Gardnerella greenwoodii 00703Dmash; assembly: GCF_000263635.1. Taxonomy (GTDB): domain Bacteria; phylum Actinomycetota; class Actinomycetes; order Actinomycetales; family Bifidobacteriaceae; genus Bifidobacterium; species Bifidobacterium greenwoodii. The sequence goes on along the minus strand of NZ_ADEV01000004.1, from coordinate 141,718 downwards.
GCTTCACCTGGAATAAATCCATATGACCCATACACATCATTACTTATACGAGAAGGAAGTTGTGCAAGCAAAAATGCTGTAACAGAAGCGTTTGAATCAAGATTCTTTTTTACATATACTTCTTTCATAGCACTTGATGCACATTTTGCAGGCACAAATCTTTGTAACACTTCTTGAGCGATACCAGTCATATCACCATATTTCTCAGAACGCCTAACAAATGTATCTGTTTGTTGTTGAATAACAGTAGCTTTAAGATTACGTAACTTTATTAAACCACTATTAGTAAGATTCCAAGATTTTTCAGTATTTGTTGGAGTAAACGCATTCCCCAGTACAAGCACAATTCCTTTGCCTTGCGAATCTCTCTGATTCTTAGGAAACCAAGAAGCAACAGTTTTCAAATGTTTAACAGCACGAAGTTTACGAATATAAGCTTCTTCAGGATGTACACAAACAGAAAAAGCAGTATCTTTAAACGTCGTACACTGAGGCACAAAAGGTCCAGAGCGAATCCAAGGTTTTGGACCCCACATAGCTATACAACAAGCACATACTATTGGCATAATTAAAGAAATACTTATTGCTTTTATACGCCAATAAGATCCCTTTTGCCAAAAATATCTAATATGCGCGCAACAAAGAATACATGAAACGATAACAACACACACAAAGAACGTGCGCAAACCCACCAACCATGGGTTCATTCGCAAACCAGGCTCGGCGCCGATACCAGCGTCCGACACTGGAAGTATTGCGTATAAACTACTACCCCAATATCTAGGAAAAATATCTCCTTGAGGTATGGTGCCATTACGCATTATAATGACGCCATAAATACAGCACCAAATTATTGCAAAAGATAATAAAGCTGAGAATACAATTGCCCAACGATTGCCAATAATTACTCCTAAAGTAAAACCAATTGCAAAAAATGCACTTGGCGTCACGCCTCCACATAATAGTGGAAAATACGGGAAATTTGTAATATTTACATCACTCTGAATTACTGTTGGCAATATACTTACGCAATATAACAAACTGCACAGTATAGCGCCTTTTAGTATAGGAATAGCGTAACGACTGGCTGATTTTCCTGCACACCACGCAGGATTAACCAAACATCTAGGCGAGCAAGCTTTACACGAACACCATGCGCCAAAAATGCAAGCAACAATATCAGACAAACAATGCATCCACGTGACATCAATTCTTAACCAAAGCGCATAATTATTATTATGCGCTAAAAAATTTGCCACACCCAAAAAAACAGGATATGCAATCAAAAATAAGCTAAAAATACAACTGCTTATTAGAGATAATGGTGACATAATATGTGAAACAATCGTGCACTTCTTATGACTTTTCGTAAAAAATCCGAATTCAGTTAAAAAGTTAGAATATTGACGCATATTTAATCACATCCCTACTTGCTACCACATTAACGAAATAAGAAACTATACATATCTAGTTACTGCTACTACTAATTTTTATGAAATTTAGATAGCAAATGCCTATACCCTGATTCCCATGGAGTTACCATAAGATCTTCACGATTAGCATATTGAAGAAGATTATCCATTTTCCCATCAAGCAATATAATTCCTTCATTAAGAACTATAACCCGATCCGCAATTACTGCTAAATCTTCTACTAAATGTGTACTGACAATAACAGTATGCTTTTGCGAATAAGACTTAAGAAAATTACGAATATCAATACGCTGCTCAGGATCTAAACCAACAGTAGGCTCATCAAGTATTAGTACTGCAGGCTGACTAGCAATCACACAAGCAATACCAGCACGCTGACGCTGACCTCCTGATATTTTAGCAACGATGCGATGTGCTTGTTTTTCCAAGCCAACCTGTTTGAGAGCATTCCAAGCAGCTTGATACGCAGCACTCCACGATAAACCTCGCGCCCATGCGGCATATTGAACATTTTTTAACACACTCGATGCATTCATAAGTTCAAATGATTGTGGCAAATAACCAATATTTGACCGAGCTTTAGCCCTTTCCGCACGATCAGTTACATCAAAGCCATGAACAAAAAGTTTTCCACTAGAGGGAGCATAAATCGTCGCTATAACGTTAAGCAGAGTAGTTTTCCCAGCACCATTTGGCCCCAAAAGACCACATATGCCAAAAGATAAATCTATAGAAAGATTATGCAAAATTTGTTTTTTCCCATACGAAAAATTCACATTAACAAGTTGCACATCTGAGCCCGTATATGATTCTTGCATATCTCCCCACTTAATAACTAGACTACTTACCTACAACTTCGTATATTTTCTCTGTCTATTCCAACTACGGAACCACTCATCTGAGCATAAGCTGACATTGGCATAGCATAAACAACAGTAGAACGCGCAACTATTGCAAATCCTTCCTTTGCGAACATATTCGTATCTCCATTTTCAATCTGCTTCATAACGTATTCAGCCTTGAATACATACACGCATTTTATAATAATTCAATATAAAAAAAAATAGATTTTTACAAAAACCAATTAAAATTTTAAAAGATACGCATATTCGATAATGCCAATTATCAGCAGTAACTCGAAAAATTAAGGAGGAATTCCACCTTTTTATTTCAAGTTCATTCTACAAATATTTTTTATTCAGATACAAAAATAGCGCGCTGTCTACTGGGGAATAATCCAACAAACAGCACGCTTTGTTTTATTTGACTACATTATTTGACTACATTAAAGAATGCAGGCACTACGCAATCTTTAGGATCACATGGTCGTCGCTCTCTGCACAATCCGCAACTACGCGAGCGCCATCATGCACCTTTCCAGAAAGCAGCAATCGCGCAAGTTGATCGCCAATTTCCGTTTGAACCAATCTGCGCAACGGACGAGCACCATAAACTGGATCGTAGCCATGCTCCGCAAGCCAAGCGCGAGCAGAATCACTCACATCCAAGCTAATACGGCGATCACTCAAGCGTGCAGCCACTTGACGAACTTGAATATCCACAATTCCACCAAGCTCTTCGCGGCTCAACGGATGGAACATAACAAGCTCATCCAAACGGTTAATGAACTCTGGCTTAAACTCAGCATGAACAGCATTCATAACAGCCTTGCGTTTAGCAGCATCGTCCAAGCCTTCTTGCACGAGGAATTGCGAACCCAAGTTTGATGTCATAATCAAAATCGTATTCGTAAAATCAACCGTTCTACCCTGACCGTCAGTCAAACGACCATCATCCAAAACCTGCAACAAAACGTCGAATACTTCTGGATGTGCCTTCTCAACTTCGTCAAAAAGCACTACAGAATACGGACGCCTACGCACAGCTTCAGTAAGCTGGCCGCCTTCCTCATAGCCAATGTAACCAGGAGCGGCACCGATTAGACGCGAAACGGAAGCCTTTTCCATGTACTCGCTCATATCAATGCGAACCATTGCACGCTCGTCGTCAAACAAAAAGTCAGCAAGAGCCTTAGCAAGCTCCGTCTTGCCAACGCCAGTAGGACCCAAGAATAGGAACGAACCAGTTGGGCGATTCGGGTCTGCAATTCCAGCACGGCTTCTGCGCACAGCATCCGCTATAGCCTGAATTGCTTCACTTTGACCAACAACGCGCTTAGAAAGCTCCTTTTCCATGTTGAGCAGCTTCTCATTTTCGCCTTGCATCAAGCGACCAACAGGAATGCCCGTCCATTCGCTAACGACTCCAGCAATAGAATCAGCATCAACCTGGTCTGGAACCATCGGCTCTTTTGCTTCACTCTTAGCATTAGCAGCCTCGGACTCCGCTTCTTCCAAAGCTTTTTGAATGCTTGGAATTTCGCCATACAAAATACGGCTTGCTTGCTCCAAATTGCCTTCACGCGTGAATTTGTCGGCTTCTACGCGCTTAGCGTCGAGTTGCGCTCGCAAATCACCAACCTTGTTATGGCCAGCCTTTTCCGCATCCCAACGCGCTTTCAATCCAGCAAGCTTTTCGCGCGAGTTAGCTAATTCTTCTTGCAACTTTTCTAAGCGTTCGCGTGCAGCAGCATCTTCCGCTTTCTTTAATTGCATTTCTTCCATTTCAAGACGCGTAACTTTGCGCTGCAATTCGTCGATCTCTTCTGGCTGAGAATCAAGCTCCATACGCAAGTGAGCTGCCGCTTCATCCACCAAATCAATCGCCTTATCTGGAAGCTGACGACCGGTAATATAGCGGTTTGAAAGCGTTGCTGCAGCTACGATTGCATCGTCACTAATAGTCACCTTGTGGTGCGCTTCGTAACGTTGCTTAAGTCCGCGCAAAATCGTCACCGTGTCTTCAACAGACGGCTCACCAACGAACACTTGCTGGAATCTGCGTTCAAGCGCCGAATCCTTTTCAATATGCTCGCGATACTCATTAAGCGTAGTTGCGCCAACCAAGCGCAGCTCACCGCGCGCAAGCATTGGCTTAAGCATATTGCCAGCATCCATTGAACCTTCTGCAGATCCTGCGCCAACAACAGTGTGAATCTCATCAATAAACGTAATAATTTGACCGTCTGATTGCTGGATTTCCTTCAACACTGCCTTTAAGCGTTCCTCAAACTCGCCGCGATACTTCGAACCTGCAACCATCGAAGCTAAATCGAGACTGATAAGACGCTTGTTTTGCAAAGTCGTAGGCACATCTCCTGCCACAATTCGCTGAGCCAATCCTTCTACAACTGCCGTTTTACCAACGCCCGGCTCGCCAATTAGCACAGGATTATTCTTCGTGCGGCGAGAAAGAATCTGAATCACACGACGAATTTCCTGATCGCGCCCAATTACTGGGTCAAGCTTTCCTTCGCGAGCGCGCGCAGTCATATCAATAGAATACTTTTCGAGCGCTTTGTAGTTGCCTTCCGCGTCTGGGCTTGTAACTTTCGCACCTCCACGCACGGTTGGCACAGCTTTTCGCAACGCATCTGCGCTAACATTGTACTTTTTGAAAATATCCGCAACAGCGTTTGGCGCGCTAGCAACCATGCCAATAAGCATGTGTTCCGTAGAAACGTATTCGTCTCCCATTGCGCGCATTTCTTTTTCTGCCTGGCTTAGCGCAGCCAAAAGCTGACGACTTGCATCTGGCTTAGTTGTAGTTGAACCAGTAGATGAAGGCAATGCCACTAATGCGTTGCGAATTTCAGCACCGATTTGTTGCGCGTCCGCCCCCGCCTGAGCAATAAGCGCACGCACAACGCCCTGCTCTTGGCGAAGTAAGGCATCCGCCAAATGCAGAGTGTCAACTTGCGCATTGCCAGCAGCCGCTGCACTTTGCACAGCGTCGCTTAATGCGTCTTGCGCTAAGGTTGTAAACTTTTGTTCCATATCTACCTCATTTCCACGAAAGCTCTAAAACACATTTCAGTTAAGTCAAATCGCTGCAACTTTTATTGCAATTTTTATTGCAGCTCTCGTTGCAATTTCAAGCTTTTTGACAATACTTTCGAGTTCTAACGAGCTTTCACTTTCATGTATCTGATACGTATAACAGATTTTCCTATAACTTTATTCCTAAAACTTGAGTGTACTAGACTCAAGTTTTGTTTTCAAGAACTTTCAATCGCAAATAATTTACGCAAATAATTTAATTAAGTAGTAAATATGTCGTAATCTTAAAAACATGAGAATTGCACGTTTTTCATATAATGAAGTTCCGCAATACGCTTTCGTTCAAAAAGACGAAACCGACGGTAAAGATTATTTAGTAGCGCTTGAAGGGCATCCTTTAAGTCCACAAGGAGTTAAACCAACTGGTAAACGTTACGCGTTAGACGCCGATGGCGTGCGCTTGCTTGTGCCTGTGATTCCGTCAAAAGTGTACGGATTGGCAAAAAATTACGATACTCGTTCCGATGACGAGCGCGCTACTTCTCCTGCGGCTTCTTCGCATACTGCTGCAGATATGGTGATTTTTACAAAGCCGAGCACTTCTGTAATAGGACCTGACGATCCGATTGTTATTCCTGCTTTTTCGAACGATATGAATTTTGAGCCAGAAGTGGCAGTTGTTATGGGCAAAATCGCCAAAAACGTAACGGCAGATACCGCAATGAATTACGTTTTTGGTTTTACGTGCGTAAACGACGTAACTTTACGAGATTGCGCAGGAAGTGACCCAATGTGGACGCGTGCAAAAGGTTTCGACACTTCTTGTCCGCTTGGACCTTGGATTACAACCGAGCTAAATTGGCGCGATGCACATATTTCGTTTACGCTTAATGGCGAAAATGTGCCGGAAGCTGACGGCACTACAGCTCGACTTATTCACAGTATTCCTGAGCAAATTGCTGCAATTTCAAGCTTCTCAACTCTTCTTCCGGGAGATGTGATTTTGACAGGAACTCCGTACCCGGCTGGAACTTTGCGAGCTGGTGACGAAGCGATTGTACACGTAGATGGTATTGGTTCGCTGCGCAATGTGATTGTGCATGCGTAACTAAAATCATCGATTTGACTTAAAACTTTGACTTAAAACTACACAAATGCGCGTGGGCCAAAGATTGCCGAACCGATTCTAACCATTGTTGAACCTTCGGCAATCGCCCACGCAAAATCGCCGGACATTCCCATCGAAAGCTCTAATTTTGCAGAGTTTCCATCATGATCTTGCGCGAGTTGTCCACTTACACAATCTCGAATTTCTCGCAATTTTGCGAAACCACTTCTCACTATTTTTTCATCATCCACTCGCGCTCCAAGAGTCATAAATCCGCGCAAATTAAGCGCAGGCAGGCTAGATATAGCGAGAGCTTCGTCAATCGCGCGTTCGGGAGCGCACCCGGATTTTGTAGATTCTCCCGAAACATTCACTTCCAACATAACGTTTGTGCAAAGTCCCAAATTTTGCGCGCGAGCAGATATTTTTTGCGCAAGTTCAATGCCGTCAACCGACTGAATACCATTTGCAAGTGGTAAAACTTTGTTTATTTTATTACTTTGCAGCTGACCGATTAAGTAGAGCGGAATTTCGCCGTTCACGCCAACGCTTAAACCTTCTCTAGCAGCTTGTGCGCGTAAAATCTCGGCTTTTGCAACGATTTCTTGCGGGCGATTTTCCCCAATTACGCGCACTCCAGCTTTAAGCGCTGCCATGATTTCGCCAACATCTCGCGTTTTAGTTGCGGCAAGCAGTGTAACCGACTCAGCTTTGCGACCATAATGCGATTCGGCTTGAACAATGGCGTCTTGCACGCTGTGCACGCCGTCGGCAATTTGACGCGCGCGAACACAATCAACCTCAGTATTCGCTAAATCTTTTTGCGTCATATATGCCATTTATTGCCCCAATCTATCAAACCTAACTACATAGTTTAGTCGAGGAAGGGCACGGATTTGTCGGCTAGGTTTGCGCGAACAGAACCCCACGGCGTGTCAAAGCTTTCAAACAACGCAAGCGCATCGTCGGCACTCATATCTACAGGCTGATTTTGACCAGGCTTTTTGTATCCCAAAAGATACATACAATAGCCAATCATGCGCTCGGCACTCCAGCCAGATTCACGAAGAGCACCAACATCTAGCGAATGCTTACTTTTTGCAAGTCGCTCGCCTTGTGCGTTGTCAATCAGCGGCAAGTGCGCAAATTGCGGACGCACATAATGCACGCCGTGAGCCGCAAAAAATCCCGATTTTTCAAGCAGCTCACCAATCCAAATCTGAAGCGCTGCAGAACGCAGCAAATCGCGTCCGCGCACAATATCATTTACTCCGCTCAAAACATCGTCAACAACAACCGCAAGCTGATAAGAAAAAACGCCATCCGCGCGGCGAATCACCATATCCCCCAAATCGCGATCAATATTAAAAGATTGCGCGCCAAAGATCGCGTCTTCAAAATCAATATTTGCTTGCGGCGAATCAGCCGATGGAACAGCAAGCCTTAAAGAATGTTGCTGATTATTTTGCAAACGCTTTTCGATTTGCGCCAAGCCTTCCGAAATTTTGCGAAGATTTCTGCACGTACCCGGGTAGCGTATAAAACCGTCGCCTTCTTGCGGAGCTGCGATTGCGCGAATATCGGAACGCGAGCAAAAACAAGGGTAGATTAACGAATTTCCGTCGTCATCTTGCAAAGATTCTAGAGATTCAAGAGCTTCTTGGTAGATTTCAGTGCGCTCATGCTGATAAGTAGGCTCACCAACCCAATCAAGACCAGCCCATTTCAAATCGTCAATAACTCGCGCACTAGCATCCTTCGGCATTCGCGCAATATCAAGATCTTCCAAACGTAAAAGCATGTGGCCGCCTTGCGATTTTGCAGAGAGCCACGCAGCCAACATTGCTACCATATTGCCAATATGCATACGCCCGGAAGGAGTCGGCGCAAAACGACCAATTGCAATAGTTGACTTCGAAAACATGATTTCGTCTTTCTAATATCTTTCTTAATATCTTCCAATATCTTTTTTAATAAGCACAAACTTGCAAAGCATAAACTTGCAAAATAAAAAGCGCGTAACGCATTCATACTAGCATTACGCGCTTCTTACAATCGCAATAAACCGCAATAAACCGCAATCAATCGCGGTTAAAAGCAAATGTTTATGCAAATAACGACTTATACATAACCACGCCCAAGATTGCACCAGCAGTAGGAGCAACAACTGGGATCCACGCTTCACCCCAGCGAGAAGATCCCTTGTGTGGAATTGGCAAAATTGCGTGAAGCAAACGCGGCATAAGATCACGCGCAGGATTCAAAGCAGGACCAGTTGGACCGCCCATAGAAGTCACCAAACCCCAAACAACGAAGCCAACAACGATTGAAGCACCGGCCAAATTCTTCTCACCCCATGGAGACTTAAGGCAACAAAGAGCTGCCAAAACAAGCACAAGCGTGCCGAAGAATTCGTTAAGGAAGTAATTAAGCTTGTTGTTATAAGCGTCCGTAGTGCAGAAAGTGCCAAGAATAGCTCCAGGCTCCTCAGTTTCGTTGTAGTGCGGCAAATACGTTACGTACACAATAAGCTGTCCAACCAACGCGCCCAAAAGCTGAGCTACAATATAAGGCGCAACGTTTTGCCACTCAAACATTCCATTTGCAGCTTGCGCAATCGTCATAGCAGGATTGATATGCGCTTCGGAAATTCCTCCGAACATTAGCACTGGGAACATCACGCCAAAACCGTAGCCCATGGCAATATTTAACCAACCAGCATGGTGTCCTTTAGTATTTTTTAATTCAACATTTGCAACAGCACCGTTCCCAAAAATCATAAGAATAGCAGTGCCAATAAATTCTGCAGCCAACTTCGTCATAAACGAATATTGCATGGTCCTTCGATCCTTCTTACCTGTTTCAAACTCCGCACACGTAATCACGCGTCAATAAATTAGCAACTCGCAATTGCGATTAGCACAGCATGGAACACAATACATCCTCATTTTCAAAGAAGCTAAGAAAATGAATTCCAACAATTATTCTTTGATAGTTTCCCTTATGCGCGCGACAGTCTTCGTAAACAGTAAAATCGCCCTCACATCAAAAGAGGCCCGCCACTTTGGCGAGCCTCTCATTTACAAAAACAATATCTGCGGTTTCATCTTCACAACATCCTCGTTGCAACGGTTAAAGTCTTAAATATCCCGTCCAACGTCCACGGATTCTATATCCATACACTTTTGTGGGTTACCGCTATCTCTTTTTTGTTTTTGTAATTATTATTATCATCGTTTTTTGCCTAATAGTAAAGCGCAAAATAGCATTTGTTCACATATTGTAAATACTGTTCAATTGCACTGAAAAAATCGTAACTATTGCACACTTTTGTGAATATGCAAAGGTTATCATGTGCGTTTGCGTTCGAATTAAGCAAATGACGGCGTGTCGAATCACCCGACACTCATTCGCGCACTTCCCTTACAGCGCATACAATTACAGAGTATGGTACAGATTTTTGACGCTCCCTCAAAGGCGATACTGCGCGGTCAAATTGCCGAACACATCGCCGAAGATGAAAAGGCAGAAAAGCGTGAAGCTCGTGAGGGCGAGCTACCGTTACCAAAAGATCGTTTCTTCGACCGCGAATTAAGCTGGCTGAAGTTCAATCGTCGCGTGCTTGAGTTGGCACAAAATACCGATTTGCCGCTACTTGAACGCGCTAATTTTGCTGCTATATTTGCGTCAAATCTCGACGAATTCTTTATGGTTCGAGTTGCAGGATTAAAGCGCAGAATAGATTCTGGAATAGCAGTAACTGCAGCATCCGGATTAAGCCCTCGTCAGCAATTGCGCGCTATTAGTGAGGTCACTCACCGCCGCCAAGATGAGCACGCTCACTATGTTATTGAGCACATTCTTCCTGAGCTTGCAAAGCAGCGCATTGTGTTGCTCAGCTGGGATAAGCTTACAGAATCAGAAAAAGCACGTTTGTCTGATTACTACAAAAAGCAAGTTTTCCCTGTTCTTACGCCTCTTGCAGTGGATCCTGCTCACCCATTCCCATACATTTCCGGCAAGTCTATTAACTTGGCTGTTATCGTCGAAAATCCAAATTCTGGAAAGTCGCATTTTGCGCGCGTAAAAATTCCAGATAATTTGAATCGCCTTGTACCAGTTGACGATTTAACAGACGAAGAAGGTCGCGAAGAGCGCTACGGCTTCATCACTATGGAAAAGCTGATTGCAGCACACTTGGAATCGCTTTTCCCAGGCATGATTATTAAGGAAGCCCGCTCCTTCCGCGTTACACGTAACGAGGATATTGACGTTGAGGAGGACGATGCAGAGAACCTGCTTAACGCTATGGAGAAGGAACTCCTTCGCCGTCGTTTTGGACCGCCTATTCGTTTGGAAATTTCTAACGAGGCCAGCCCATTCCTTTCTCAGCTTCTTGCAAATCAGCTTCGCGTAAGCCCTGAGGAGGTCTATCGCTTGCCTTCTCCGCTTGACATGACGGTATTGTTTGAATTGCAGGCGCTTGACCGCCCAGATTTGAAGTATCGTCCGTTCATTCCTACTACGAACCGTCAGATTGCGGAAGTTGAAACTAGCCACGCGCAAGATATTTTCGCTTCTATTCGCGAGCATGACATTTTGTTGCATCATCCTTACGATTCGTTCTCTACTTCTGTGCAGGCATTCCTTGCTCAGGCTGCTGCGGATCCAAAAGTGCTTGCAATTAAGCAGACTTTGTATCGTACGTCTAGCAATTCGCCAATTATTGACGCTCTTGTTGACGCAGCTCACGCCGGCAAGCAGGTGCTTGCGTTGGTTGAGATTAAGGCACGATTTGACGAGGACGCAAATATTGCTTGGGCGCGTAAGCTTGAGCGCGCAGGCGTTCACGTTGTGTACGGCATTGTTGGTTTGAAGACTCACTGCAAGCTTTCGCTCGTGGTTCGTCAGGAAGCAGAAGGATTGCGCCGATACTGCCACGTTGGCACAGGCAATTACAATCCTAAGACTGCTCGCTTGTACACGGATTTGGGTTTGCTTACTTGCGATCCTGTAGTCGGCCAGGATTTGACTCGTTTGTTTAATCAGCTTTCTGGTTATGCACCAAAGTCGAGCTTCCACCGCCTGCTTGTTGCTCCTCGTACAGTTCGAACTGGTATTATTGCGCGAATTCAGCGCGAGGAAGCCGCGGCTCTTGCTGGGAAGGAAGCTTGGATTAAGATTAAGGTCAATTCTGTGGTTGACGAGCAGACTATTGACGCATTGTATCGAGCTTCTCAAGCTGGAGTAAAGATTGATATTGTTGAGCGTGGTATCTGCTCGCTTAAGCCTGGAATTGAGGGATTGAGCGACAATATTCGCGTTCGCTCTATTCTTGGCCGATTCCTTGAGCACAGCCGCATTTACGCTTTTGCTAATTCTTGCGGACCTCAGATTGGTGACGGTCCTGCAAGTGGCCCAGAAGTGTGGATTGGCTCGGCTGATTTAATGCACCGTAATCTTGACCGCCGCGTTGAAACTCTGGTTAGAATTAGCGCGCCAGATCAGGTTGAAGCTTTGATTCAGTACATTGATTTGCAAATGGCTGATTCAACTGTTTCGTGGTGGATGGATGGCGACGGCACGTATACCTTGCATTCTCGCGATAAGGAAGGTCGTCCGCTCGTTGACAGCCAGGCTTACTTGATTCATACTCACACGCGTAAGCCTCGCGGCGCGAATTAAATAAAATAACTTGGTTGGTAACGTATTGCAAGTGCTGCATTGCAAGTAACACGTTGCCTGCCATCCTGAATAAACATCTGAAGCCGGGCTCAAACTGTTTTGGGCTCGGCTTCGGCGATTCTAACACAAATAGACTGTAAGCTGTTATCTCCGTTAAATTTCAAGCGTTCCCGCAATAGCCGAAATCTTCTACAGCACTATTTGCCAGTTTTGGGAAGTTTAAGGATTATAGAACAATAACAGCACTTTTGCTACGCACTTTTATCACAGTAATGACTGTGTACAAAATATAAAACATCAAAAATATAAAACATTAAAGCACAACTAAAATTTGCGAAAGAAAACCGCTAAAATAGTGAATATGAGTGCAGTAACGACGCAATACGTTGAAGCAGCTGGCGGAATAATCTATCGCAAGCGCAATATTACAAACAACTCAAACGCAGGCGAAGATGCAAAAACAGGAAGCAATGCAATAAAGCCTAGCGACGACGATTTTGAACTTTGCCTAGTCTACCGTCCTAAATATGACGATTGGAGCTGGCCAAAAGGAAAGAATGAGCCGAAGGAATCACATCGCCACACAGCCGTGCGCGAAGTTGGAGAAGAAACAGGATATTCAGTCACGCTAGGCCCACACATTGCCAAAATAGAGTATCCGCTTGAGCGCGAAGGTAAAAAATCTTCCAAGAACAGCTCATCAAATAACAGCCAAAATCGCAATTCCCAGCCGGAAGTAATAAAGCGAATCCACTACTGGATGATGCGCTTAATCGACAAGCCAACTGCAGCAAAGCGTCTTCCTGCTTTCGGACCAATTAAGCCAGCCAAGCCTACTGAAATTGGCAATGTTTTATGGCTTACTCCTTCTCAAGCGCGCAAAAAACTTACGCACGATAGCGACCGCGAAGTGCTGGATGCTTTCTTAGAAAAGCTCCACGCAGGTCAAGGAGAATATAGCACGCTGCTTCTGGTGCGTCATGGTAAAGCTGAGTCTCGAAAAACTTGGCAAGGAAGCGAAGCGACTCGACCAATCACACCTCTTGGAGCAGCCGCATCATACGCTCTAGGACGCGAGCTTGCCTGCTACGCGCCGAATAAAATCATATCGTCACCTTGGAAGCGTTGCGTTGAAACTGTTGCGGCTTTTGCACACGACTCTTCACTTCCAATAGAACAAGTTGCGGAACTTACTGAAGATCATCACGAGAAACAACCAAAATCTACGCTATCTGTGCTTATAAAAGAAATACAAAATCTTGAGTGCAACGCACAAAATACAAGCAAAACTAGCAATGTAAGCACAGCCAACAGCGAAAGCACATCCAACAGCGCAATCGCATCCAACAATGCAACAGTCATATGCTTGCACCGACCGGTTATTGGCACTTTCTTTGATTATTTGCGCGAAATAACAAAACCTAGAGCACACAAGCGCATACTCAGTCAAAAATCTCCATATATGCCTACAGGAAGCGCAATAGTTTTGCATATAATTAATACCCCTAAAGGTGCTAGCATTATTGATATTGAAAAGGTTCTGCCAAGTGTCTACTAGTTTAAATTCACAATCGAGTTCTATTCATTCAAGTAGATCTGCTTTTATGCCAAGCCCTACTGGAGCTTCACGCCCAAGTCGGCCTGCACAAATGGATCCTGCAATGCTCGCGCAGATTGAAGGCGGCACAGACCCGCAGGTTGTAAACGAAATTAGCCACACTTCCGCTGCCGTTTTGCTTAACCGCGTTCATAAAACGCAGTCGCCGGAAATCGTTGAGCGCGTGCTGAATTTAGTTGAAAATGAAGGCATTGAAGTTATTGCAGATTTGTGGAATCACGCAGAAGCTGAGTCTCTTCCTGGAATGTTGTGGCGACTGTACTTACTGCGCATGTCTCTACGAAAGCAGCGCGAAGCTTACGCTGAATACTGGAGTCTTGGCGAGCCTGAAACAACAAGCGCTTCGGCTATTACAGGAATTGATGAGGCTCCTACCGGAGAAGATATTGCGCAACTTGCAGATTCTATTCTTTCTGGTGCTTTTACAGGCGATTTTGCCGTAGCTCTTTACCGCGCTTCAGCTTTTACTTCGATTATTGCGCGCGGAATGCGAGTTTACGCAAAAAAGTTAGATGAGCAAGCAAATACAATGCACACGCAGAAAATTGCAAAAGTTTTGCACATATCCGCAAATATGCACGCACTTTCGTTATCTTTTGCTCATGGAGCGAAATTATGGCGAGCAGGAAAATTGGAATAAATTATTTGCGATTAAAATTGTGCGGCGCGTGAAAACAGAAAACAAGGTATACTCAAAATGATGCTGGCTTGTGTTTAAGCCCCGGGCTCCATTTTTTGCCGCTGCGAGCGGCGTTTGCGCCGACAGGCGCTTTCGCAAGTCAGTATCGTTTCTGTTTTTGAATCTTGAATTTTAAGTTTTAGTTTTATTTTTAGATTTTAGATTTTAAATTTTGCTAGATAAGTTTAAATAAAATATATTTTTACTCAACATTTGTTTATATTTCGCGCAAAAATAACGGCACGCCGATAGCTTAACATGCCATGCTTGCATTACCCTAGAAGGTATGGATCTTCATGTTTTACATCATCCGCTGGTGGACCACAAGCTCACCGTTTTGCGTGATAAGAATACACCTTCTAACATTTTCCGCGAGTTGGTTTCCGAATTGGTAACCCTCGAAGCATACGAAGCAACCCGCAATTTGGAAGTTAGCGATCGCGAGATTGAAACTCCTATTTGCAAGATGACTGGCAAGCATTTGAACCGCCCACGCCCAATGGTTGTGCCGGTTTTGCGTGCTGGTCTCGGCATGCTCGACGGCATGACTCGCCTTCTTCCAACCGCTGAGGTTGGATTCCTTGGCATGAAGCGCGACGAGCAGACGCTCGATATCATCACTTATGCCAACCGTTTACCAGAAGATTTAACCGGCCGTCAGTGCTTCCTTCTTGACCCAATGCTTGCCACTGGTGGCACTCTTATTGCCGCTACGCACTATTTGGCTGAGCGCGGCGCTAAGGACGTTACTGCTATTAACATTTTGGCAGCCCCAGAAGGCTTGAAGCGCTTGGAGAAGGAACTTGATCCTTCTATCGATTTTAAGGTTGTTGTTTGCGCTGTTGACGAGCATTTGAACGACAAATCTTATATCGTTCCAGGTCTTGGCGACGCTGGCGATCGCTTGTATGGTTTGATTGACTAATATACTTACCAAATCAAGCGAAAGCTAGAATATAAAAGCTAAAATCAAAAACTACAAAATAGCCTGCTGATTTGCAACACTTTGCAACTTCAGCAGGCTTTTGTATTAATTGATTGCGCAATATTGCATTACAAATCAGATAATATAGCTCTAATATAACTAAGCTTTATTCACAGCTCCTTTAGCATATAAAGATTCTAAAGCATCGCGCAAAGTCCCACTGTAGCTGATGCCAGCTTTTTGCGCCCAAGTGTCAAGCCAAGCTGGAAGAGTAACATTTTTACGAACTGACTGAGAACCGTATTTTGCAGCATAAGAATCCATATCAAGCGCAACCATCGATAACTTTGAATTAGGATTTTCTACAACAATATCACTAATATCGCTAGCTTTTGGCGCAGTCTTGCCACTTTCTAGTTCTGTGAGAACCCATCCGCTTGCTGCATCTTCTGCCATAATCAAAGCATCTGCAAGATTACTACCGCCAGTTACACACCCTGGCAAATCAGGAACTTCTGCAACAAAACCCCCACTATTATCTTCGTATGGAGTAAGAATAACAGGATACGCTAATTTCATCATTTCACCTTTGTCTCACTAATTCCTGCCTGGCGCCAGATTGACTTAACAACCGATGGGTTAATGCGTAGATTATACACACTATGCGCATAAAATAAAATAATCAATCAAATTTCTACTAAATCGCGTATACGCCTATGTTCATTTACCGCGGACGAGTTATTGCGATTTTGCGAGCGTTTCCACTATAAATATTCCAAGCATTATCAAAACACTCGCGTAATTAGAATGTTTCATAATACGTTTTTAAAAAAACTAACATTATTTGTTATACTCTTCTTAACCTATTTATAAGTTTAACGAAGGGGAATAAATTATAACAAAAAAATTAAGTCTTGCTGTACTAAACTGCACCACTAAATCTTAACTAAGAAGATAAGCGCAAATTTAGAAGATACGGTTTATTTAGTCAAACTAAAGCAAAAATAGAAAATCTATTAATTTTGAGATGATGATAGAAGCTAGAAGGTGAAAAATATGAAAAAAGATTTTTGTTTTCACTGCGGAATGAAATTAGATGACGATTCCAAGTTTTGTAAAAATTGTGGTCAGAAAGTCAATGACGATACTCAGGTTTCTGAACAACTAACCAACCAATCCTTTATGGAGAATTATACAGAACGCAAAACTATTTATGATGGCAGCGTTCATAAATGCTCAAACTGTGGAGAGATAATAGGTTCATTTGTTACCGTATGCCCGACTTGTGGAAAAGAAATTAGGGGAATTCACTCCGTATCTTCCACTCAGGAGTTGGTAACAAAATTAGAAAATATATCTGCCAAGAAAATGCCAATTGCAGAAGAAAAAAGATCTGTTATGAAAATGGTATTTGGCAAAGATTTTAAGAATGAAAACAAACTCAAAGAAGCTCTTGACGATTTTGAAGATCAGAAAGATGAAGAAAAAGCATCTCTTATAATTAATTTTACTGTCCCAAATTCCAAAGAAGATATTATGGAATTTATGATATTAGCAGCATCTAATATCAATGTGAAAAAGGGAACTGATGATGTAATCACGAAGGCGTGGATTGCAAAATTAGATCAAGTCTATCAGAAAGCAAAAATTATCATGTCTGATAATCCTAGCTTTGTTGAACTAAAAAATATGTACGAAAATAAAAAGAAGGAGATAAGACGAGCAAAGCTAAAACTTTATTCGATTGTTACAGGGCTTTTTATAGGACCTTTTTCATTGCTATTATTCATAGCTGGAATCGAATGGAATCCTATCGCTACTATTGCCATCACAGTCGTTATCGTAATAATTGCCCTTCTGACTATATTTCTGTTAAAAAAGCGCTATAACTTGTTAGATAGGTTGTAAAAATGTTTTTATTTGATAAAACAAAAAGAGGCGTAGGAATTATGGACGAAATACGCTGCGATGAGCCTTCGTATCTAATATGGAAATGGCGTCCTTCTGGCTCAGAGCTTGGGGAAAATAATAGAGAGAATGCTATTCGTTTTGGATCATCTTTAAGAGTCAAAGATGGCGAAGTGGCAGTTTTTGTATATAACCAAAAAAATGGCATAATGCAGGATTTTATTGTTGGTCCTTTTGATCAAACAATTAAAACCGATAACTTCCCTGTTCTTGCAAGCATCGTTGGTCTTGCGTACAAAGGTGGAACTCCTTTCCAAGCAGAGGTTTATTTTATTAATCTTGCTCAAATTATTCAAGTAAAATTCGCTGTGCCGTTCTTTGATGTATACGATCCAAGGTTTGTAGATTTTGGTGTACCTGTTGCGGTTCGAGGAACAATTAGCTTTAGCATCAAAAATTACCGAGAATTTATTAAATTGCACAGGCTTAATAACTTTAACCTTGAAGATTTTAGTCACCAAATTTGCGATGCAGTTAATCGCTATATAAAAAATATTGTGACTAATGCGCCTACAAATTATAGGATTCCTGTAATTCAGCTTGAAACAAGAACGCAACAAATAAACGACGCAGTAGAACATGACATAAGAGAACGACTAGAAACAACATTTGGCGTTATGTTATCTGCTGTTGATGTTGGCGCTATTGAAATAGATAAAACAAGCGACGGATACAAGCAACTTATGCGGGTAACCAAGAATATAGTAAGTGCTACTGCTGAAGCAGAAGCTGCAGCTAATATTAAAAATATTTCAGATAAACAACGAATTAAAATAAAAAACTATGAAGAAACTTTGCGAGTCCAACGCGAAGAAGGCCAGTATGCTCAGCATAAGGCAACACAATCTACAAATATCGGCGCGTTCCAGATTGAGAAGCAAGCAGAAGTAGGTGTTGCTGGAGCAAACGCATTAGGCCAAATGGGCGAGAATGGAGCTGGAAATATAAATCTTGGAGATGACGGTTTAAGTGGTTTTAATCCTGCAGCAATGATGGCAAGCATGGCTGTTGGAGGCGTAGTTGGAAATAATATTGCTGGAGCTGTGAATAACATAATCGGCGGCATAAACCAGCCAGCACAATCTAACGTAGCGCCACCACCAATTCCTACTTCATCTTATTACGTTGCTGTCAACGGTAAGCCAACTGGACCTTTTAACATTCCAGCATTGACGCAAATGGCCGTTTCTGGACAATTAACTGCCAATGATTTGGTGTGGAAGAATGGAATGGAAGAATGGCAAAAAGCTGCAATTGTTGATGAATTAAAATCATTATTCAACACTATCCCACCAATCCCAAATCAAGGTGAATAGATAAGGAAAATCCAGTTAAAAATTCCTAAAACTACAAAATAGCCTGCTGATTTGCAACACTTTGCAACTTCAGCAGGCTTTTGTGTTTAGAGTTGACAAATTTTAGCGCAGATAACTCTCTTACCGCGGACGAGTTACGGCCACTTTGCGAGCGCGCTCAGCTAATTCGTCTAGTTTCGCAAGCTCCGCGCGTTGAGCATCAGTTTGCTTGGGCGAAAATTCGCCGTAACGATTTTGTGCAGCAGTACGAATTAAAAAGTCAGCCAGACGCGGATTTTTCGGCAAAACTGAGCCGTGCATATACGTTCCAATAACATTGTATTTGCGCGCTCCTTCCGTGTGATCTTTGCCATTATTACCGCAGTTTTCGCTATCAACCGAGCCAAGTGGCTGCGTTCCATCTTCCAAGCTTGTGCGCCCAGAATGATTCTCGTAGCCCACAATATCGCCAAAATCGGCGCTATGCTCCACAAGATTTCCAATCATGCGCACGTCTTGACCAACCGTATGCTCGCCGAGTACGCCAATTCCTTGAAGTTTTTGCCCCTCAACGGTTTCAAAATACTCTCCAAAAAGCTGGTAAAGACCACAAATCATAAGCATTGGAACGCCATCTTCTGCAAGCCCACGAATCGCGTCCGCGCGCGCAAATAAATCTTCCGTGACTCTGCTTTGACCATGATCTTGACCGCCTCCGCCAAGAATCATATCCACGCGCTCTGGCCATAAATCGCCAACATTGTACTCGTGTAGCACAGGCTTGTAACCGTACAATTCCGCTCGGCGCATAATAGTAAGCACATTGCCATAGTCGCCGTAAATATTCATGTCTTTCGGGTACAGCGACACAATATCTAGCACGAGATTTTCTTCAAAAGTAGCATTTGCTTTACTAATATCACTGGAACCATTCATGACTATTACTTCCCAACTCCAACGTCTTTAACTTCCGCAAGTTGCGCTAAAGCCGCGCGCACGCGAAGCATTGCAGTATACGTGCAATATATACGCTTAGCGTTTTTAGCATTGCCACTAAAATCGCCGTTTACGAAAGCTTTAGTATCTTCTTCTAAATCCGTATTCACATTGCAAGCCGAGACTTTATCGTACTGCAGCCTCAAAGCCATATCCCATGCGCGAGTACCAGAAACACACGCAACTCCAGTGCCGCTAAAGCTTGCAAAATCAACGTCCCACAGCCAGCTCATGTCTCTACCGTCCGCATATTCGTCACAAATTGCAATCATGGTATCGTGATTTTTCGGATGGTCCGAAGCAATTGCAAGCCTAAAACCAATAGGATTCTTCACTAAAACAAGCTCAACAGGAGCTCCATTAACTTCAATTACTTCGCCTCTACCAAAAGCAGGAGTTACGTGCGAAATCGCTTCCATAAGCGCATCGTCATCGAATTTTTGCAGCGTAGAATTTTGTTTTACAGCGTCCGCTAATATAGCGCGAACTACTGTTGCTGCAGCAGCAGCGTTGAAAATGTTGTAAGCGCCGTCGAGTTTTACAGATGTGGTTTTACGCTTGCCATCAAGTATAAACTCAGCCTCATGGTCTCCAACTTTTGAAAGCACAACGTCTGCTTTAGGAAGATTGCTATTTTTACCCACTGCAATATCTTCGCAATTTTCGCTTTTTTCAGCGCTATTGTGCAAATCATCATCAGTTGGAAACATGCTTTTTACAGCATCATCTAAACCAAAATATTGCACGCGAGCGCCGGAAGGAACAAAGCTTGCGAGCGCACAAATACGTGGATCCTCACGGTTTAGCACTACTGTTCCTTCGGTTGCAGCAGCTACGTTGCTTAATAGTTTTGCAGTTGTATCAATTTCGCCGAATCGGTCGAGCTGATCTCGCATAACGTTTAGCAATAAAGAGTAGCTTGGCTTGATTTGATTCACAAAATGTACTGCGTACGCTTCGTCAAGCTCTAAAACTGCAATATCCGCGTCTAGTTTCGTACCAAAAGCCGGCATAGTTTTTGCAAGAGCTGCCACTACTCCTCTAGTAAAGTTTGAACCGGTTGGATTGGTAAATACGTTAAGTCCTGCGTCGCGCAGCATAGAAGTTACCATGCGCGTTGTAGTAGTTTTACCATTAGTGCCAGAAACGAGCACTATCCCATATGGCAATGAGGAAATAGTACGCGCTAAAAAGCCTGAATCGAGGCTCTCAATAACTTTACCAGGTAACGCGCTTCCACCATGGTGAAGCAGCCTAGAAAGCGCGCAAACAAGTTTACCAACAGCAGGCATGGCAAAACTGTACCAATGCTTGTGCAAATTTTTGTGAAACTCTTTACGCGATTCATGGTCGCCGCTTGACATACTAAATCACACTCCCGCCTGCTGGTAATCTTGCGGCATATCCATAAACTTAGAAGTTGCACCCAAGAAGGCAAGATTAAACGTGTCTGTAGGACCATTACGATGCTTTGCCATAATAATATCAGCTTCGCCCGGGCGATCTTCCTTATTGTAAAAATCAGGGCGATGCACAAGGAACACAACGTCAGCATCCTGCTCAATAGAACCAGATTCACGCAAATCCGAAAGCTGTGGCTTTTTATCGTTTCGCATTTCCGGCCCTCGGTTAAGCTGACTCAATGCCACAACCGGCACTTCAAGCTCTTTGGCGAGAAGCTTTAGCGCACGCGAGAATTCCGAAACTTCCTGCTGTCGGCTTTCTACACGCTTGCCGGAACTCATAAGCTGAAGGTAATCAATAACTACCAGTTTCAAATCATTCGTCTGCTTGAGCCTGCGGCATTTTGCGCGAATTTCCATCAAGCTCATATTTGGACTGTCATCAATAAAAAGCGGAGCATCCTGCATTTTTGTCCAGAAATTATTAAGAGTATTCCAACGATCTGGAGTAATATCTTCTGCTCTTCGCATGGCAGCGAGTGGAATATTAGTTTCTGCAGCAATAATACGTTGTGCTAATTCCACTTTGCTCATTTCTAGAGAGAACACAATAGACGTCATATTGTGGTGTAGTGCCGCAGAGCGCGCAAAATCAATGCCGAGCGTTGACTTACCCATTGCTGGACGGCCTGCAACAACAATCATCTGACCAGGCTGCAAACCTTGAGTAACTTCGTCAATGTCACGAAATCCTGTTGGCACTCCCTGCTCAAGTTCGTGATTTTGCATTTTATCGAGCTGATCAAGAGTATTTTGCAAAACTGGACCAATAGCAACGTAATCTTGACGCACTTTGCCGGCGCTCATCTCATACACTTCTGATTGTGCAAGATTTACAATATCTTCTGCCTGAGCTCCGGATGCAGAATAGCCCATTTGCGCAATTTTTGTTCCAGCAGTAATAACGTTACGAAGAACAGCATTTTGATGCACAATATCTGCGTAGTACATTGCGTTTGCGGCCGTTGGTACAGAAGCTACTAGGCTGTGCAAATAATCAGCTCCGCCAACTTTATCGAGATTCCCATCCTTCATTAATTCGTTAGCTACAAGCACAACATCAACAGGCTGAGATCCTGCAAAAAGCGTAAGAATAGCATCGTAAATAGTTTGATGCTGAGGCTGATAAAAATCTGCTGTTTCTAGCACTTGCGATACTTCACCAATAGCATCTTTGCTCATAAGCATTCCGCCAAGCACTGCCATTTCGGCATCAACATCGTGCGGAGGAACGCGATCAAACAGTGTGGTACCGCTTGTTCCTTCAGCGTTACGAGGAGCTCCAGAACCATATATCGGTGCGCCAGCATTGCCACCACGATTGCTTCCTGCTCGGCCAGCATTGCCATTAGTAGACTGCCACATATCATTATCTGCCATAAAAACGAGTATAAACGCGCGCACGTATTTAAGAACAAAAAATTCAAAATATTTGCACAAGTAATATTACAAATAATATTTACAGTTTTAGTGCAGCATTCATCCACAAATCGTTTCTAATACGCAAACTATTTCCCAGCGCACGACCGCCAATATACACTGAATTTAGCACAATCCACAATGTGATTGTTCTTATTACATCGTTCGCGTTAAGCGCAACGTCAAAACAGCTTGTACAAATAAGTACGCCTAAATATACAACTGCCATCGCTGAGCATGATTTTGCTAAGTAAGAATGGTCACCAGCGCCTATCAATACTCCATCTAGCGCCCACATCCATCCGGCAAGAGGCAAGAACAAGCCCAGAATTGTCATGCCTACAGAAATTAAAAGCTGAATATCTGCATGCGGGCTAAACAGTGGCGAACAACTCCACCCCACCAAAATCATGAATAAACCGACTCCTAAGCTGCTTACAGCACCAACTTGGGCACAAATGCGTGCAATAATTCCAGCACGCTTACGTAGGCCTGCTCCTAGCACTGAGGCAACAATAGTTTGTGCCGCAATACCAATAGCATCGAGAATATTCATAACAAAATTCCAGCAAGAATTAGCAACCTGATACGCAGCAAGCGTATTTGTACCAAGACGAGTTGCAGCAACAACCGTAGCAACCATGCACACGCGCAATGCAAGTGTTCGCACGAATAGCGGCATGCCAGTTCCTGCAGAATGCAAAATATGTTGAAAATGAGGTTTAAGACGTGCTCCACTTTGCATAGCCCAAATAACAGCTGGAATACTAAGCACAAGCCCCATATACCATTGAGCAATCATTGTTGCAATTCCAGAGCCAGCAATTCCCATGTTTAACCCAAAAACTGCAATCACATCGAGAATAGTATTAAGCACAGCTCCACTAACAGCAGCAAATAATGTTATACGGACTTTTCTAAGCCCACGAAATATGCCGTTTGCAGCATACACAAGAAGTATTGCTGGAAGTCCTGGCATAACCATTTGAGTGTACACAATAGCATTTTGCAAAGTAGATCCGCGCGCGCCTATTGCGTAACATAGCGGCTCGGCGGCGAAAATAAGCAATGCTGTAAGAATTACACCAAGAAACAATGCAAGCCACAAGCCGTCCATTCCAACGCTAAAACCTTCTCGACGTTTTCCCGCGCCTAAAAGACGAGCAACTTGAGAAGTTGTGTTGTATGCCAAAAATAAGCAAAGACCTGCAATGGTAAGAAGTACAGTTGAACCAATAGAAAGTCCAGCCAACGCGTTTTTGCCAATATGGCCAATAATAGCAGTGTCAATAAGTACGAACGCAGGTTCAGATATAAGCTGTCCAAAAGTTGGTACGGCAAGTATCCAAATATTGCGAAGTACCTCTTTTTTATTCTGATTATCCAACTCTTGATTCGTCATAATGCTTCATTTCACTGCTATCTAGTAAATCGCAGCAAATGCAATATTGTGCAAATACCACATAAAAATATTCGCGAGTGAGCTAACACAAATATGTGTAAAGCGCAAATAAAAATATGATTCCGCAAAGTTATTCGCAAGATATCCACATGGTTATCCCCAGCATGTGGATAATTTTGTGAGATGTCCACTTAGACACGCCTTAAATGTGGATAACTTATCTTTTTATCCACATTTAATAATTCGTGCGTGTCTTACGGAACCTATTTTTCCCGCTTTACTTATCGTTATTTTCGCGAGATTTACTAGATTTTTTATTGTTTTTATTAGATTCGTGTTCTTCTTCTAATGTTTTTTCGTCTAAATTATCTTCGGATTGACTCTTTTTAGATTCGTCATTAGTTTCAGAATCTGATTCCTTACCGTCTTGCAAATCTGCTTGCTTATCTGCACTAGCCGATTCAGACTCCAGAGAATTGTCATCAACTGCAATATCAACCGAAGTAAGAACGGCCATCTGAGTTTTACTTGACTCATCGTCAGACACTGCAACAACAGCACCTTCATGGCTTTGAGCAATGGCAGAGAAATCATAAGCGCGCTCGCCTTGATCGGCTAAGTCAACGCCCTTACGTTCCTTAGCTTCAGAAATACGCCAGCCAAAAAGCTTTTCAAGAGCAAAAGCAACAATAGCTGTTACAGCGCCAGAGTAAAGCACTGTAATTCC
Source organism: Gardnerella greenwoodii 00703Dmash (assembly GCF_000263635.1). Classification (GTDB taxonomy): domain Bacteria; phylum Actinomycetota; class Actinomycetes; order Actinomycetales; family Bifidobacteriaceae; genus Bifidobacterium; species Bifidobacterium greenwoodii. Next base: position 117,101 of record NZ_ADEV01000004.1, on the reverse strand, counting down.
GATTAAGCAAAGTTGCGCAACAAGCTGATGCCAATCTCCAACAGAAAGCAAACCAGAACCATCTGCAAAAAGTCCAACGGAAATTACACCAATAAGAGCTGCAACACCATTTACACTTACAACATGCAAAGCTCCGTCATAACGTGCGAAAGTGCGAGAATGAGTTACAAGTGAAGTAATAACTCCGGAAAGCACGCCCAAAACCAAAGCCCACAGTGGCGCAATAACGTCTGCAGCAGCTGCACTAGCAGACAAACCTGCCATAACGCCGGACGCAGCACCCAATGCCGAGAAGCATCCAGAACGCAAACGTTCAGTCACACCCCAAGCCAGCATTGATGCAGATGCGGTTATTGTAGAACTTACCCAAGCATAACCAGCAACACCTGGAACTCCAGCGGAAGAGCCAATCATTAAGCCAAGCCATCCGAACCAAATCAAGAAAATTCCAAGCATAACAAATGGAACATTATGCGGATGACGAACAGAACCGTTTTCAACAGATGACTGAGAAGAAGTTTCAGCAACTTCAGCTACAGTAGCTACTGAAGAAACAACAGATTCGGTAGAAGAATTATCCTGAGCCTTTGCAACATCAGCCCACAATGCTCGAGATAAACGACTCTTTGCATTGCGAGAATTAGTTTTAGCAGATGCCGAGCTGGCGCCTGTTCCAGCATGAGCAACATTTTTAATATGCAATACCAAACGCTTCAATGGGAAGTGAGCGTGGCCGCCAATAATCATAACAATTGCAAAAGCTGAAACTGCAGCAGCAATATGAAGTAAAGATCCGCCCGCAAAATCATGCACTTGAATGCCCAAAGCTTGCGAAATAGCTCCATTAGGAGACAGCAATCCGCCGCCACAAACCATATGCGCAAGAGGAGCAAATACTAAAGTAACCCAAACAGCCACGAAAATAAGCCAAATAGAGTAGCGCACACGCCCAGCCAACGCTCCAGTAATTAAAGCAACTGCAACAACTGCGCAAGCTAAGCGGAATGCGGCAGGAATTCCTCCAGCTAGTCCGGAATTAGCATCCATGGATGTAAATACACCATGATCTGCAACCATAGAATCGCGGAATAGTAAACCGCTTAACGGGTCGCCAACAACTCCGCCAGCCATATCTTTGCCAGCAAAAGCCAGTGACCATCCCCACAAAGTCCATACAAGCGTTGTAACAGCGATAGCGCCAGCAGATAACATCATCATATTTACCATGGAAGTAGCGCGTTCGCGGCCGCCATAAAATAGGGCAATACCCGGCGTGATAATAAACACCAATGCGCCGGCCAACAACGCCCACTGCGGATCCATTGTGGTCATTTTTCACCTCAATTATTTCAAACAGTGCAAGGAATAATCATTGCAGCTGATACATCACTTTCTACCTATTGTAGTCGGAAAATCAAATATATCTTATGCCAGCAAGCCTTCAACAAAACTTTGCGGATCAAATTGGACTAAATCATCCGGTCCTTCTCCTAATCCAACAAGTTTCACAGGAACACCAAGTTCTTTTTGAACTGCAACAACAATTCCGCCTTTAGCAGAACCATCGAGCTTTGTAAGCACAACTCCAGTAATTCCAATCGCTTCAGCAAATATTTTTGCTTGAGCCATTCCATTTTGCCCAGTAGTAGCATCCAAAACAAGCAGCACTTCATCTACAGGCATAGTTTTTTCTACTACCCTACGAATTTTCCCTAGCTCATCCATTAGATTTGCTTTATTTTGCAAACGTCCAGCAGTATCAATAATAAGAACATCAGTTTTATTTTCTTCAGCTTTTTGCGCGGCTGTAAAAGCTACGGATGCAGGGTCAGCACCATCTTTATCTGCGCGAACAACTGGCACATTTACTTCGGATGCCCAGGTTTCAAGCTGATCCGCTGCTGCAGCTCTGAAGGTATCTGCAGCAGCCATCATTACAGATTGCTTTTGAGCAACGAATAGTCTTGCTAGTTTGCCTGCAGTTGTTGTTTTTCCAGTTCCATTTACGCCAACCATCATAATAACGCCTGGATGATGCGCGCCCGGCTTATTTTCATTCAGACGACGATCAGTATTTTCACCAACTAGTTCCAAAAGTTTTGCGCGCAAAGCCGCACGCACATCTTCTGCACTAGAAGTTCCAGAAATACGCGCATCTTGGCGTAACGAATCAACTAATTCCTCACTAGCTTTCGCACCAACATCAGCCATTAATAAAGTGTCTTCTACATCTTCCCAGTCTTCCTGCGACAGATGATCTTTGCTTATGATATTGAAAAGTGTGCGGCCGAATGGATTTGCGCTATTAGATAAACGTTTCCGAAGGCGCTGTAAGCGAGAGGTTGTTGATTCTGGAATCTTAGACTCGTTCTTTCCTACTTCAACTGAGTCATCAACACTTTTTGGAATTTCAGGGCCTCGGCTATGGCTGCAAATTCGCAAGATTACCGCAACAGCCACTAGCAATACGGCAATAACTATGGTCGCCGCCACAAACCAAATCACCATATTCATATCTAAAACCATGTTCATGGAATTAAGCCTATGAAAATCAAGGGACACTAGCAATAGATTTCACTATTTTTTCTCATCTTCGTCACACTTTAAAATCTAACTACCGCAACACAATAGATTCCATTACACTGTTAAAAGCAATATATTGCGCAAAATAAGCAATTTAAATGTTCTAATAATAATTAGTGCTGATTAGCAATGATTAGTAGTTTTAAGGAGATTTTATGGCAGATAAATCTATAGAAGTATACGGTGCTAACTGGTGCGGTGATTGCATACGAGCAAAAGCTGCACTTAACAAGTATGGCGTAGATTTTATTTGGCACGATATAGAAACTGAAGAAGGCGCTGCAGAAAAAGCCGTAGAGATTAGTGGCCAAAAGCATATTCCGGTAGTTACTTTTGCTGACAATACTTTTATGGTTGAACCGTCTGCTACGCAAATTAAGTCAAAGCTGGAAACATTAGGAATACTGAAATAATTTGTTTATAACACGCACAACAGTATGCTAGTTTCACTTCGTCTCTTGAATGTAGTATACTGGGCATCTGTTGCCCCTTTAGCTCAATTGGCAGAGCAGAGTCCTTTTAAGTCTTGGGTTGTGGGTTCGAGTCCCACAGGGGGCACTTTTTTATACCCAAATTTAGACTTAGGCTTTAATAAACTGCTTAAATCAAACAGTAATTATATTAAAAATCAACTTGCCCAAACGCTTGCGTCTTGATCGTCTTCGTCAATATCAACGCCAGGATTATTTGCTTGCAAGTAAGTAGATTCATCATCTACTACGCCAGAATCAGCATCCGCGTTAATTGCAGCAAGCACACGTTTGTCCATTTTGTACTGAGGAAGCACATTTTTAATATAGCTTGTCACAGCATCTTGCATAGCAACGTCGTGACCGACTTTTTCTGCCATAAACCAACGATGATCCAAAACCTCATGGAAGAACTGCGCTGGCTCAATCTGAGAACGGAATTCAGGTGGAATCATACGAACAGTAGGCTCAAAAATCTCACGCATCCAATCAGTCGCAACGATTTCCAGCTCTTCACCTTGACGCCATGTAGAAGTACGGTATGCATCCAAATCGTTCAACAACCTTCGAGCCTGATTTTCTTGCACGTCCAAGCCTGTCAAACGTAGCAACTTGCGTGAAGCATAACCAGCATCCACAACGCGAGGACGAACAAGCACTCTGCGGCCATCCTCGGAAGTTTTCATTTCCAACTCGTCAACGTCAAATCCCAATTCATTAAGACGATTAACGCGGCGCTCAATTCGCCACATTTCATCAGGACTGAACTTATCGACGTCTGTAAGCGTGCTCCAAAGTGAATGATAACGATCCACTAAACGATTGCCTATGCTAATTTCATCTACTTCCGTAGGCAAAAGCTGACCGGAGCTCAAATCCATAAGCTCGCCAATAATATTGGTTCTAGCTAAATCAATATCGTATTCTCTCTGGCCTTCTGTTAAGCTTCCATGCAAATCACCAGTTTCTGCGTCAACCAGGAATGCGGAAAACGCATCAGCATCTCGCAAAAATAGTACGTTAGAAAGTGAAACATCGCCCCAATAGAAGCCAGAAAGATGCAGGCGCACCATCAGCACAGCCAGAGCATCAATAAGTCGTTCAGCCGTGTCTGGTCGCAATGTGCGAGCAAATAAAGCACGATACGGCAGAGAGAATTTCAAATGCTTCGTCACAAGTATTGCTTCAAGCATTTCGCCATTAGCGTCTCTGCGGCCTGCAACAACTGCTATAGGCGTTACAGTTGGCAACTCAAGCTTGCGCAATCTACGCAAAAGTTCGTATTCTCGTTCTGCAACTTGACGAGTGATTTCCTTCATGGCATAAACTTCATCGCCAACATGAACAAAACGCACAATATGTCGAGAAATACCACGAGGAAGGTTTACAAACAAATCAGACGGCCATTGAGAAAGTGGCAGCTCCCATGGCAACGTAAACATCTTAGGATTTGAACTAGCTGCAGTAATCTTAAGCGCAGTAGGCTCCTGAGACAACGCACTCTCGTCCTGTGCAGATACAGAAGTTGCCTGCACAGCACGCGGATCCAATTGAGGAGCGTCATTCCATTCCATAGTTTCCATTTACAATCAAGCTCGTGCCAACAATACAATCTGCAATAACTATTTATCGCAAATCAACCACTGGCTAATTATTGATAACAACTATACATAATAAAGCATGTTCAGTAATGTACAAACTTTTGCTTGCTTTTATTTTGTTTTAAATTCTGTTTTTGCTTTTATTTTTCTGCAAGTTTTTACCGATTTTTACCGATTTTGCTGGCAAAAACGGGGTTCGCTTTCATTGCGAACCCCGCCATACCCTTATACCGAAAGTTTGCTTATTTTGCTTTTGTAAGCAGCAAACCTACGCTTTTAGTTCAAACGCAGCTCAGTAGAAGGTGCAAACAGATGCATCTTAGATGGATCAATCTTAATCTTGACAGTATCGCCAACCTTCGGCAAAGCACGTGGATTCACGCGGATTGTCGTAAGCTTGTTCTGATCAGACATCATAGTAGATGCTTCTTCAGGAGAACCATCAGTGATGATGTTGCCGTAGATGTAACCATCAGAACCGAGATCTTCTACGTTCATAACCTTCAAGGAGAACGCATTTGGATCATCGGAAGTTGCCAAGCTTGCGTCTTCTGGACGGAAGCCAACAATAATCTGTCCACGATCTTCTGCGGTGAGCTTATCAACAGCTTCGCTTGGAAGAACAATAGAATCCTCACCAATCTGAGCACGTCCATTAACCACTGGATGCTGGTTAATGTTCATGGATGGAGAACCGATGAAGCCTGCAACGAACACATTTGCTGGGCGGTCGTAAAGCTCAGTTGGAGCACCAACCTGCTGCAAAACACCAAGCTTAATAACAGCAATACGATCACCCATTGTCAAAGCCTCAGTCTGATCGTGGGTCACGTACAGGGTAGTAACACCAAGCTGGCGCTGCAAAGCAGCAATCTGCGTACGAGTCTGCACGCGGAGCTTAGCATCAAGGTTCGAAAGAGGCTCATCCATAAGGAAGACTTTTGGTTCACGCACAATTGCGCGGCCCATAGCAACGCGCTGACGCTGACCACCAGACAAAGCCTTTGGCTTACGATCCAAATACTCTGTCAAGTCCAAAACTTCAGCTGCTTTTTCTACGCGAGCGCGAATCTCTTCTTTTGGAACACCTGCAATCTTAAGAGCAAAGCCCATGTTGTCTGCAACTGTCATATGTGGATACAACGCGTAGTTCTGGAAGACCATTGCAATATCGCGATCCTTTGGCTGCATTGTAGTAACATCTTGACCGCCAATGAGGATACGTCCTTTGTTAACCTCTTCAAGGCCTGCCAACATACGCAAAGTAGTAGACTTACCACAACCAGATGGACCAACCAGTACGAGGAACTCGCCATCTCTAATAGTCATGCACAAATCGTCAACCGAAGGCTTATCGTTGCCCGGGTATATACGAGTCACATGATCAAATACAACTTCTGCCATGATATGTCCTTTCATCGGCAGGTACGTGCCGAACGATCCGTAGTGAAGGGTGTGCACTCATGACCCCAATTCCTACATCGGCGGGTATCAATCGTCCACAGTTTACTTACCTGGTCCATTGAAGGTTTCTCTTCGTTGAGCCAAGCCTTAATATACCATGTTTATCTTAGAAAAACAGTAAAAAATCAGTATTTTTCAACACTTCGGCGTGTCGAACGGACGGAAAGTTATTAATAAACACCTAAACAATAGTTAGTTTTTGCAATAAAAAATACGAAATTATGTAATCATTTGTTTATATTAAAAAGAAATATTAAAAAAGAAAACGGACGTTAAGCATAAGCATAACGCCCGTTTTAGTTAAATATTTTATGTAACTATAAGTCTATAGGAGAGTCAGTGCTTGAAACTTTAGGCATTTGACCTTCAACTCCAATTTGGTCCTTATTCAAACCAATGCAATGCAGCAAAGCCTCAAGAGTGTGCATATTCTTGTTACTAGCAGCATTAATATCGAGCAACTTTCCATTGATTGTTACAGTTGGCGTTGTCATAGAACCTTTGTTAGATCCGGAAACATTCAACAACTCCATAAAATCAGGAGTGTATTTGTTAATCAAATTCTGCCACTCTAAGTATCTGCGATCAAAAGCCTTGCTGGCAACAGAATCGTCTACTCCAGCGTTCTTAGCTTGTTCAATCAACTTTTCGTTACTTACCGGCTTATAGTCGTCGCCTTCTTCTGGCTGGAAGTTTTTTGCAAAAATGTTGTTAATAAATTGCAGCAAATGCTCTGGATTGCTGTCATTATTAGCAATATAGGCAATAGCGCCAGATACACGAGTTGAATATTTATCAGTAGAAATCCTATCCAAGAATGACATTGGGTGTATTTCCAAATTAATTTGGCCTGCGCGAACCATTGCAGCCAAAACTCTATCTGCTTCACGATTAAAGTTTCCGCATCCAGGGCATAAAGGATCAAAATAAGTTGCAACCGTTGGAGCTTTAGCAACAGGCTTGTTGTAGCCAAGCTTGCTTATAAGAATTCCGCCTTTAGAATTGGCAACTTCCGGCTTATATTTAGCACCAAGTTTCTTTAGTTGCTTTTTAGATTTTTCAGAACGCTCAATTTGCGTTCTTTCAATATTTGTTTGCGGCGACTGATAAAAAGCTTGGTAAGCTGTAACGCCAACTGCAGCTAACATAGCCATAACAATAACTGTTACAACAATTCCGATAATTGTTTGCTGACGACGCTCACGCGCTTCACGCAATGCGCGCTCACGCTTCTCAATGTTTCTTTGCTGACGAGTAGAAGATGGATTCCCCTGCTGATTGTCCTGTATCTGAATTTTAGGCATTACTATCCTTAAACCCTTTATTTTGCAAACTAAGACTTAGTCCTAGCGCATGCTTGTCAATAAAATAATAACTTCACCACAGTCTAATAGATGGCATCAACGGAAACGTAAAAATGAGCCAAGGCCTATGCGGAACATGTCAGTACCCTTAAAAACGGCAAGAATAATCCACGCAATAACAAAACCTATGGCATACCCGGCAGAAGTATAAGAAAGAATAGTTGGCAAATAAGTTGGGAAAATCATACGAATTGACCAAATATTAAAAGCCATAAATTCTGCAGAACTACCAAACAGTAGCGGATACACACAAGCCCCAATAACAGCACAAATTAAAATAAGTACAATTCTTGGCAACGTATACACAAGCCCACGAATAATATGCCACGGAAGAGCGGCAACTCTCATAAAAGTGTCCCCGCGAGGAGCAACGCCGTTATTAAGCTCTTTTCTACGCAACCGCGCGGAAATATTGTATCCAGCTGTTGAGCTGGCCCACATAATAAATATATTTAATATAACTGCAGATAAGAAATTCAAACAACTTATAGCGGCACAAATAAGCACAAATAGCAATAAAATCCAAGATCCGCGAGTTAAATAACCATACTTGCTGGTTTCTAAATCTTCATAAGGTTTATCTGCAGCATCATCAGCTGCTTCGTCAGAAGATTCATCAGACTCCGCATAAGATTCTTCGTCATAGTCTTCATCAGTTTTATTATTATTTATTTCGTTAGAAGATTGTTCCATAACTGTAGTCGAACCACTTTGAATAGTTGACACAACAGTTTCTTCTTCACGAGCTGTTTCACTAATTGTTTCACTAATTGTTTCACGAGTTGTTTCACGCCACATTTCGCGCATAGTTCCGCGTGTAGCGTCTCGATCAAAAGGGTGGTTATCTGGCCACGCTAAAGGATTTATTGCATCTTCACTAATTGCTCGCTCAAGAACAGCGGGAGAGCAACGTTTTTCGCGATTAGGATCAAGAGCTTTTCTAAAAGCGTCCATGGTTTTTGCAGGAAGACCGCTTAAATCCGCATTGCCAGAAGCCGCACGCTCCAAAACAGCCATCAAAGGCTTTGTGCCAAAAACAGGCTTACCAGTTGCAGCAAATGCCAACACTGCCACAAGCGACCACCAGTCAGTAGACTCATCGGAATCTTTGCCCTCAATAATTTCTGGAGCAATAAATCCTGGAGTTCCCATAACTAATCCAGTACGCGTAACATGACTTTCGCCTTCGCCCATAGAAATACCAAAATCTACAAGCACAGGTCCATGAGCGGCAATCATAACATTCGTCGGCTTAATATCTCGATGTATAATTCCGGCTTCATGCACCGCTTTAACAGCTTCAATAAGCTTATGCGTTAATCTTTCCAAGTCGTCAGCAACATATGGACCATTTTCTGCAACGTCTTCGCGAAGATTTTTACCCTCAATCAACTCCGTAACTATAAATGCTACTGAAGCATCAAGTTCCATATCTACTATTGAACACACTCCAGGATGGTGAATTTTTTGCAATGCTAAAGCTTCACGCTTTAAACGTAAACGTTCCCGTTCCTGCTCAGCATATTCTTTTTCGCTTTGATTAGCGCTTATGCAAGCTCGCAATATTTTCATTGCATATTGATTTCCGCCATCGTCTTTAACGCGCCAAACCGAGCCCATTGCACCACCGCCAAGTCTTGCAATAAGAGTGTACCCGCCAACACTGTTACCTGGCTGCAAATCGAACATGCTCATATCTTCCATACTCCATTATGGTAGTGCTTAACGTTACCAAATTGCGCTATATGAGTATAGAAATAAATAAAATTTTTTATACAAACATTCCAAATGTTTTGTAATGACGTGGCATATGGTACACTAATCAATGTTCTGCTTAGCATGACTTAATAGCGTGCATGGCAAAACATTCGCCTCCTTAGCTCAGATGGCCAGAGCGGCCGCCTTGTAAGCGGCAGGTCGCCGGTTCGATCCCGGCAGGAGGCTCCATACCTACCTCACTTTGGCGGTGAGATGATGAGTGAGACGAATGTAAGGCTAGTGCTTTTCAAGCGCTTTTTGTTCTTTAAATAATGTCAGTTTCGAGATTTCTCCGCACGAGCGTGTGGCATTAATCGGTTCGAACGATGCAGGTAAGTCAATCTTGCTTAAAACAATTGCAGGAATTCTGCGTCCTACTTATGGGCGCGTATTGAATACTTTTTAGTATGCAGTGCGCATAACACGCCTCAAATAAGAACAAAAAAAAAACAAGAAATTCTGTATACACATTTTGGGGAATAACCCGAGTTTTATATGGAGGATTCGGACTTGTGTGAGGCGTTTAGGCTGTCTTCCCAATTGTCAGGAAACCCCATTTCAGCGATACTGCGTAGGCTGAGTTTTTCGAAGTCCGTATGTATCAATTTTGTGAGCTTTGATGGCCATGTTGTGCCCGGAGATATGGTGCGCAGCATGAATGCCATCACCAGTAGCGCCCCATAGAGTTTATCGCTCTGCCCATCCGGTAACGATGAGAGAGCGGGAATGGTGCGGAAAGCGTTCGTTGATGCTGGCGTCAGATGCCTGTTGAACAGACGAGCGTGGTGTGCACAAACGTTGCGAACAACAGTCAGCTGCTCGCACCAACGCACAAGAGGGTCCTTATCGTGATAGCTTTTCTTCTGCTTCGAGTTTAGCTTACCGGCATCAACATCAAATCCAAAATCAGTAGAAATACTGTGTTGAGCATCAGCAGGTAATCCATCAAATAAAAGGGACACATCTGAAAAATCCAGAACCTCCGCTACTACCCAGAATGGGTAATGACCGTACTCGTTCGCGTAATGTAAAATTGCTGCATTACTTGACCTGGCTCGCACAATTCGACCATACACTTTTGCAAGCCAAGCAACATGGTCGAATCCCTCGCGGAACAACGATGGATTACAATAAGCCAATGCATCATTCCGCACAATCCACTCGCCAACGCGAGTGCGTAGGGCAACTTCAATACGCTCAATTCCATCGTGTACTAACGTGCGTAACTTACGATCGAACTCGTATAATCCAGCGACCTCAGTAAACGATGTGCCTTCTACGAATTGGTCTAAACGAACTGGTTGCTTTGGATTAGCATCCTCTGGTAGAACGCGGTAGGCGTACCAGTAGCCAGACAAGCGATAGTAAGAGACACTCGTTAACCACTGACGCGCAAGTGGTTCATCAAGTTTCATTCCTCGTTCAGACAGAATATTCAGCTGCTGTTCCAACGTGGTTGACGGCTTGACCTCCATACCCTCACCTTCCCGAGTAGAAATCCAGCCCGTCTACTCCAAGAGAGCAGCGGGCTGAACGGTTATTTTCATGTTATCAGATAAACACCATTAACGCACCCCCTTGTTTACAAGCGTTTTGCGGTAATCGAATCTGTTTTCTGCACATTCGCCACCTGGACAAAAAGTGTGTAAAAAATAAGCTCATAACCCTTATAGCAGTAGGGCTCGCGGTATATCGAATGTTGGTTATTCTTCATTTGTATGAATAACCCACTATGCGATAACTGTCATCACAAAATGAGCAAGAACGGTCACACCAATGCTGGCACTACTAGATACCGTTGTCCTAACTGCGGGGCTTCTAAAAGTAGAGCGTATGATAAACAATCAAACGATTTAACAATTAGCTTAAATTGGCTTTTATCTAATAAGACTCAGGATAAGTATTCATACGACTTCTCAGCCCGCACCCATCTCAGTATTCGTATCCATGACCAACTTTGGTTCATTTTATGGGCATTTTGCATAATAAAATAGCTAAATTATAAAAATCCACTTGTCCGCATATTATGAGTCAAAAGCGTATAAAAAGTTTTTATTAAATTTACAATAGCAATAATAAGATGATAAGTTATAACTGGATTTATTGTATGATAAATAGTAAAGATTAAAAACACTTTATGCCAATTTCGAAAACAATAATTTTCTTATCTTCAATATCGCATATAATAACGTGAAATGATTAAAGCAGAGGGGATAGTAACTACTTAACTATTTAAAATAGAAAAAATTTACTTTTCATATAAAGTGCCAAATTATGGCGTATTATGAAAATAGCAAATCTATATCTGCGCACATAATCATCTGTATAATAAAACTTTTCGCGAGTAAGAACTCGGAAACCTTCCCCCAACTCAGGGTTTCCGGGGTGAGTGTGGAGCGTCCCCCAACCAGCTCCACCTCATAGGGGGCGGGAATATCCCCTTCTCTCCCGCCCCCATTTTATTTGTTATGCATTTTTAAACCCAATGCAGAATAGAAGGTATAATAAAAGCTAGTCTTACAGTGAATGGAGTGATTACATGGCACGTCGATGGACGCCTCGACGCCTGATTATAATGCGGCGCTCTCGTATTATTTCATGCGTCTTGTCTCTATCTATTGCTGCAATAAGCATTTTTGCATTTACATCTCAGAAAGCAGTAGCTTTAGTTGTAAATGGCAAAGCAACCATTGTTAACACTTATGCCACAACTTCTGCTCGCCTGCTACAAGAGCAGCATGTGCCTGTAAAAACACACGATCAGGTTATATCTTCTTCCGGCGATATTCTTTCAAATCACGCTACCGTTACTGTGCGAAGCGCGTATCAAACTTCTATTACTGTAGACGGCGTTACTATACCATTTTGGACAGTTGCAACCAGCGTTGATCAGCTTATTGGATTCTTTAAAGCAAACGCTAAAAACGCTAAACGAATTACCGTAAATTTGCAAAATATTTACGATAAACTCACCTGCGGGTTAGCAATTAATAAAAAAGGCCCAATAACTGTTATTGCGGATGGAAAATCTCGGATTGCTCCGGACGGAAGCTTACCTGCAAGCGCTATTCTTGACGCGCAAGGAATTGTATTAGGAAAAGAAGATCGAGTTAGCGTTGAAGATGACGAAGGTAATACTGTTTTGCGTATTTCCAGAGTCACGCATGGTAAAGAAACTAGAACAGTTTCATTGCCTTTTGCTACACAAACCGTAATCGACACTAAGCTTCCAGCAAATTCTCGAGTTGTGCAACAAGCTGGCGTTAATGGCGAGCGCGAAGACGTATATAACGTAACTTATGTTGATGGCAAAGCTGAAAGCTCTACTCTCGTTTCGCAAAATGTATTAAAGCCTGCTATTAATCAGGTTATTGCTGTTGGAAAAGCAGCTCCAATTCAGCCGAAGCCTGTTAACAAACCAAAGCCTGCTGCTAAGCCTGCGCCAAAGTCGGAGCCAAAGCAGGAGCCAAAATCTGAATCTCAAGCGTCTAAAACTAAGAATACAAATTCTCAAAACCAGCAGCCTTCAAAACAAGGCCAGGAGCAATCACAAGCAAAACAGGGAAACGACACACAAAAGTCTACGCAAGATGCTGCAGCGCAATCGCAGGAAAATCAGCAAGCTCAATCACAAACGCAACCTGCTGCTCCGGAATCAAATCCTCCCGCTCCTGCTCCTGAGTCAAACCCAAATAGCCTTGTTCACGCTACACCAGAGCAGGCAAAGCTTTTTGCGCAAGGAGCTGCGGCACAAATGGGCTGGACTGGAAAACAGTGGGAAGATCTTGTTTGGCTGTGGAATAGGGAATCTGGATGGCGTTGGAATGCGGAAAATCCAAGCTCGCACGCTTATGGCATTCCTCAAGCTCTTCCTGGAGATAAGATGAGTAGCGCTGGAGCAAACTGGCATGAAGATGCTGCAGTGCAGATTAGCTGGGGAATTAGCTACATAAAGGGAAGATACAAAGATCCTAGCGGGGCCGTACGTCATTCGCACGAGGTTGGCTGGTACTAAATTAGACACTCATCCTATTTTAAGTTAAAAACTATAGATTAAAACTTTATTATTTTAATCAGCACACATATTGGGCGGTACAGCATTGACAGAAATCAACACTGAAACTGAAGGCCAGCTTTTAGGAGCAGCAGATATTCGACGTATTGCTGCAGAAGAAGGCATTACTCCTACCAAAAAGTTTGGTCAAAATTTCGTTATTGATCCTGGTACAGTGCGAAAAATAGTAGCGGCAGCTGAAGTTAAATCTGGCGATACCGTTATGGAGGTAGGACCTGGTCTTGGTTCTCTTACTCTTGCAATACTGCAAACTGGAGCTAATCTTACAGCTGTAGAAATAGACCCACCTCTTGCACGCCGCCTTCCTAACACTGTTGAAGAATTTATGCCAAACGCTTCTAAACGTTTTAACGTTATCTTAAAAGATGCTTTGGCTGTAACTGCAGACGACGTTCCGCAACTTTCAAAAGCAGATAAGTTTACACTTGTTGCAAATCTTCCATACAATGTTGCAACACCAATTGTGCTTACTTTACTTGAAAAATTTAGTAATTTACAGCATTTTTTGGTTATGGTTCAAAAAGAAGTAGCAGATCGACTATGCGCTCAGCCAGGAAATAAAGTGTATGGAACACCTAGCGTAAAACTTGCTTGGTATGGTCAATCTCAGCGAGCGGGTCTTATTGGGCGTAACGTTTTTTGGCCAGCACCAAATGTTGATTCTGCACTAGTATCTTTCACTCGCCATTGCAAAAATAAGGGAGATAATAGCGAGCGCGAAGGTGTGTTTACTTTAATTGACGCAGCTTTTCAGCAAAGACGAAAAACCTTACACGCGGCTCTTAAACATCTAGTTAGTGACGAAGCGTACGAAAAAGCTAATATAGATCCTACAAGACGCGGAGAAACGCTTACATGCGACGACTTTATTGCGTTGTATCGCGCTTGTAAAACTTTAGAGTTGCATCAAAAATAGCTTTTTATTCGAAATTTAAAATAACAATTTCACTAAAGAACAGTTTGCTAACAAACGCTTATACGCGTAAAAATCAAGTCATACATAGTCAGTAAAATGCGATTTATATTACGCTTTGCAGATTAAGAAAATTGCTGCAAACAAAATAAACTTACAGATCGGAAGTGAACATGACGCAAGAATACGACGAACGTATTGCTCGTAAGGCTTTCATGTATCAAAAGAAGCGATCTGTTATTACTACTGTTAGCATAGCTTTGGCAGTTACGTTTGTATTCGCGCTGTTAATACAATTTCATGTTTTTGGGATTAATTCAATAGTTGCACCAAAAGATAATCCTAATTTCGGCATAACAGCACCATGCGCGACCAAAGGCAAAGAAGGCTCTAAAACTCCTTATGTTGATAATCGTGCTGTGTCAATTCGAGTATTAAACGGTACGAAATTCCGCGGCTTGGCAAGAGCAGTAGGAGAAGCATTAAATGCTCGAGGTTTTAATCTTACAGAAGTAAATAATAACAAAACAAGTAATGTTAAAAGAACAACTATTTATTTCGGTAAGAACGCTATTAATGAAGCATACACAGTAAATTCTAATTTTGCTGATGCTGTTATGCGCATGGACGATCGCCAAGATAAGCTCGTAGATATTGTTCTTGGCTCGACTTTTAATAATCTTCGTCCAAAAGTTGATGTTCCAGCTGCAGGAGCCGCAATACGAGAAGTCCCTGGATGCGTTAAAGCAAAAGATATGAAGGAACTTCCTAAAGCAGATTCACATAAAGCTGTTAAATAATCTACTTTTTATACGTTTCTTCGTACCAGCGCTGTAATTCTGCAACAGCTATATCGTGAGCTACAGGCCCGTTATCAAGACGGTAATCAAGCATATGTTTATAAGCTTCACCAACTATTGGCCCTGGCTGTAAATCAAGCAGTTTCATGATTTCATTTCCGTCAACATCTGGACGAATAGCATTAAAATCTTCCTGCTTTTTCAATTCGCGCACGCGCTGTTCCATTTCGTCCATTGCGTGCTCAAACATCAAAGATTTACGACGGTTCTGCGTAGTTGCATCAGCTCTAGTAAGTCGATTCAAACGCTCATACAAGTGCCCTGAATCCTTAACGTAACGTCGTACTGCAGAATCAGTCCAAGGTTCGTCAACATAACCGTGAAAACGCAGGTGCAGATTTACTAATTCGCTTACATCTTCAATAAGATGATGGTCAAAATGCAATTCCTTCAAACGCTTACGCGTCATTTTTGCACCAACTACATCATGATGGTGAAAACTGACTTTGCCACCATCTTCAAACTTTCTAGTACGAGGCTTGCCTATATCGTGCAACAAGGCTGCTAGTCGCAAAGTTAAATCAGGGGATGGCACAGGGCCTTCATCATCGGTTTCTAGGGCAATAGCGCGCTCAAGAACCATCATTGTGTGCTCAAAAACGTCTTTATGACGATGATGCTCATCAATTTCAAGCTGTAAAGCTGGAATTTCTGGCAAGACTCGCTTTGCAATACCAGACTCAACAAGCGCTTCCAAACCTTTACGCGGACGGTCCGAAAGAAGAAGTTTAGTAATTTCGTCACGAATACGCTCAGCTGAAACAATATCAAGGCGATCTACCATGTCTACAATTGCTTCAGCAGTATTAGTTTCGATAGTAAACCCAAGTTGTGCAACGAAACGAACCGCACGCATCATTCGCAAAGGATCATCATCAAAGGATTGACGAGGATCAACAGGTGTTCTCAACACGCCTTTAGCTAAATCACTAGCACCACCAAACGGATCTACAAATTCCAAATCTGGAACACGCAAAGCCATGGCATTAACTGTGAAATCTCTTCTAGAAAGATCGCCCTCAAGAGTATCCCCATATTGCACTTCAGGTTTACGAGAATCAGGATCGTACGCGTCTGAACGGTATGTAGTAATTTCAACTTTTACTTCCGTTCCATCCGGGCGTCGACGCACAGCACCCAAAGTGCCAAATTTGCGACCCATATCCCAAAAACCGTCATGTCCCCAACGTCTTAAAATGGGTTCAAATTCTTCTGGACGAGCAGAAGTGCAGAAATCAAGATCATGCGACACGCGATGCAACAACATATCGCGCACAGGTCCACCAACTAATGCAAGTTCATAATCGTGTTCAGCGAAAAGTCGCCCCAACTCTATAGCTTCAGGCCAAACTTTGAAGTTCTCAGTCACCCTTACCGACACCCTTTCAGCAAAAATTAATCTATATTCCAGCATACAGTTACCCCAATGCACAGCGGATTGAGTAAGGTGGAGTGTATGGTTACTCCTGCAGATTTACGACGTATGCTCGCCAAGCTTGCGGATAATCATGCCCAAAATCAGTCTGCGCCTTCAATAACGCCTCTTGATTTATCTAAAATTCATAGTAAAAAATCTTTAGAATCAAACGAAGAAAAATCTCAGATTTTCGTTGATATTCCAATCTTTTCAGAGCTTGAGCAAGAGTCTCAAGAAGTGGTTGAAGATGAGGATATTCTTCAAAAAACTTCAATAATCCCTGGAGCATCTCCGGCTATTATGCCACAGCGTAGACTAGCAGATACGCCTGCTACTTTTGCCTCTTTATACGCTCAAGATTTGCCAATTATTCGTGAATATTCCGCAGGTGGACTCGTATTTGACACACTCGGGCGTGTCGCAATTATTGCTCGACATTCCAGAAGCGGACACCTTGAATGGTGTCTACCAAAAGGCCATATTGAGAAGGGTGAAACACCTCAAGAAACTGCTGTTCGTGAAATTCATGAAGAAACTGGAATTATAGGCGAAGTGGTTGATTCAATTGCCACAATAGACTATTGGTTTACAGGAACAACTCATCGAGTTCATAAATTAGTTCATCATTTTGCGTTACGCTACGTAGGCGGCGATCTTTCTGTATTGGGAGATCCAGATCATGAAGCAGAAGATGCAATATGGGTAAATTTCAAAGAACTGAGCGCGATTTTAAGTTATCCAAATGAACGTAAAGTTGCATGGCTTTACGCAAAAAAAGCAAACAGGCGGTCTCACAGTGACGAATCTCACGCGTAAGAACCATATAGCGCACGAAGCGCACAATTTAACATGTCACAAAACATGTTTTTACATGCGTAATTTACTGCAATCCGCGCGAGCTTTGTGCTTAAAAGTTTTGCATTTTACTATTATTTTTATTACGTCTCTTGCCATTATTCTTGCAATAACTAATATGCAATGCGCAAAATATGTGGGATTGTTGAATACGGCAAACGCGGTTACGTCTAATACGACTTTAGAAGATGAACCCGGTAAAAACACTAAGAAAAAAGAGAACGATTACGAAAATCCTCACATAAAGGGAATCGATCTTAATATTCTTCAATCTACGCCGGTTGTGACCGATAAAAGCGGCTACCATCTTACTGCAACAGTTAAAGCTACAACAGAAGCACTTCCGGAAGGCCTTTTGCAACTTTCTATTAATTCCAACTACACTTTTGTTTCACGAACAGATTTGCAAAATTGGGCTCAAGGAGAATCTCTTATACCAACTCCGCAAATACTTGGCTCAATAAAAATTGGCGAGATTGCAGCAGGAAAAACTTCAACATTCCACTTTGATATACCATCAGACTCTCAAGAACTTAAATCTATTTGGCATTGGGGTCCAAAACCTTTAAAAATCACGTATTTTTCTAAGGATTCTTCACGATATAAATCTATTCGTTCCTTCTTAACAAGATCGAACGCAGGCTTTAATGTGCCTGAATCTCCAGCAATAAAACTTACGGCAGTTATGCCAATTCTTGCAAATAAGCAACATGTTTTAAAAGATAATTTCACAAGCACAAATAGTAGAGTTGTATCGAATTTGCAAGCAAACAAGCAAGATACGCACTATGTGCTTGAGCAGGCAGATTTAGTTAGCAAGCATAACAAATTACAGACTATTGCCGATATAAATACGCTTCAAGCAGCTCGATTATTATTTGTTCCTAACGCTTTTATGCAAAAATCAGGTTTTGATATTAGCGCTTATGCAGATGATCACAATCGCAAAATGTATCGTTCTGCTGGCATTAATGAAAGCACATGGTCTGCTAAAAATTCAAGAATTCCACAAAATTCAAAAATTCCACAATCTTCACAAATAGCTGAAACTTCTAGCTCCTACGATCATCCTCATGAAACGAAGCAGATTGCGAAGGTTGACAACGGATCACAAAATACATACGCTTGGCAGACTCGAGGAAAATGGACACTTTCAGCGCTTGAGCTTGCAAAACGCAACGGTTATAACACTGTTATTTCCACAGATGAATTTGATTCTACAGCTTCACAATTTGCTATTAGCAACGGCATATACGATGTTGAAACTCCAGCAGGAAACGTACGCGTATTATCTGCTCAATCTGTGCTAACAATGCTGGCAAACGGCAAGGCAACAAACTCTACAGCTCTTAGCGAGCGCACTCAAGCCGGTCGAATAAATCGTTTAGTTGCACAAAGCGCGTTCTACCAAATGGAACAACCTTACGTAGACCGCAATATTCTTATTACTTTTTCTAACAAAACAGATGTAAAAAATATTGATGGCGTTATGAGCGCATTGGAACAATCGCCTTGGCTGCAACTAAGCGACTTAAATACAATGGCAAAAATTAAGCAGGAAAAGCTGCCTTCCTGGAAAAATAATAATCTTATGCACTCAATGCCTCACAGTAGCGCAATTAGTGTAGCTTCAGCCAAAGAAAGACGATTAGAATTAAAGAATCTTATTATCTACAGGCAAAAAGTTTCGCGTTTTGTTAAAAATATTCTTAATTACAAGCAGGATACGAAATTACGCAATACTGAAGGCGACGCTCAAGCTCTAGCTAAACAGGCTGCTAAAGCAAAAAATAAGATTAGCGCTAAAGATTGGGGATTGTATTTATTACGCTTATACGACGATATTGCGTTGCAAGAATTAACAAATAAAACAAGCAGTCTTCCGCTTAAAACAAAAAAATCCGCAAATCGTAAACAACAAAAAACAGCTTATAACGAAAATAGCACAGCGAAATACTTTGTAAATAAGCTACTTTCTGGGATTCATATAATCCCTCCAAAAGATATTACTGCAGTTAGTGAAACGGCAAGCATACCGATTACTATCAGCAATACTTACGCTTATCCAGTAAAAGTGTATTTATCTGCAGATACGCACGTTATGGAAATTGTTACTCGCAGAAAGACTTTAGTAAAAGTTCCAGCAAATAGCGAAGTGCAAGTTACTTTACCTTTGAGAATTACGACTTCTCTTCACACTAAAGCTACTTTCGTTTTGGAAGATGATCAGCATCAAGCATTTTCCGCCACTGAACACACGCTTATTACGAGTACTCTGCAAATTAGTGATAAAAGCGGTACGATTATTATAATATTTGCTTTCATGCTTGGTCTTCTTGGACTTTGGAGGCAATTTAACCGTAAGAAGGATTCAGACGAATGAGCTCAGTAGGTAGAAATTCCGTTATTATGGCTAGCGGAACAGCCGCATCTAGAATTACAGGGCAAATACGTACTATTCTGCTAGCTGCAGCACTTGGAACCACGGGACTTGCTGCAAACGCGTATCAAGCTGGATCTATGATTCCTCAGCTTATTTACACTCTTGTTTCAGGTGGAATTTTTAACGCCGTGCTTGTTCCGCAAATTGTTCGCACGCTCGAAAAGAAGAATGCAGAAGAGCGCTTAAATAAGCTTATTACTTTTGCTATTGGTTTACTTCTTGCAGTTACAATTCTTATGGCTGCAGCAACGCCTGTACTCACAATGCTTTACGCGGGCGGAAGCCAGGAAATGCAAACGCTTACTTGTGCTTTTACGCTATGGTGCATGCCACAAATCTTCTTCTACGGCTTATACACCGTATTAGGGCAAGTTCTTGCCGCTAAGGGCCGTTTTGCAATGTATGCGTGGAGTTCTGTAGCTGCGAATATTATTAGTTGCCTAGGTTTTGGCGTCTTCATTTTTATTTTTGGAAAAGCTAATAGAGAGCCTCTGAGTTTCTGGAACGGAAATACTCTTCTTCTTACAGCAGGTTTTTGGACTCTTGGCGTTGCCGCTCAAGCTTTAGTTCTATTCTGGCCGCTAATGAAAAGCGGAATACACTACCGACCAAGTTTTGGTATACGAGATATTGGCTTACGCTCAATGGGCCCTGTTGCAGCGTGGAGCATGGGCATTGTTGTTGTTACGCAAATAGTTGTTATGATTACTACGCATATAACAACAAGCGTCCCATTTGTTGCAGAACAGCGTTTAGGATTAGACCAGTTTGAGGTAGCTGGTAATGCCACCTACCAAAATGCTTACACAATGTTTTTGCTCCCTTATTCACTAGTTGCAGTATCTGTAGCAACAGCTATTTTCCCTAAAATTTCGCTGGCTATTGCAAATCATGATTTAAATGACGCACGCAAAGATTTAAGCGAAGCGCTTAGGCACGTAAGTTTAATAATGTGCTTCTTTACGGTTATTTTTATTGTTATACCAACGCCTATTTCGTTAGCTTTGATTCCGTCTATAAGTTTGCAAGAAGCTAATCTTATGGCTGCTCCTCTTACAATGCTTGCATTTGGATTACCACTTACAAGTAGCTACTTGATTATTCAACGCACGTTCTTTGCGTTTGAAGATGGCAAAAGCCCGTTTATTTTTGCTTTTGCTCAGCTTTTTACTGAGATTATTGCGTTTGTATCTTGTGTTAATTTGCTGCCTCCTACATGCTGGGTAACAGCTTTAGGAGCTTGTGTTTCAATAAGTTACTTCCTAACTTTCCCATCTCTTGTTCACATGCTGCGAAATCGTTTTAACAAGGATTTAGACGAAAAAAGACTTATAACCACGCATGTAAAAATTGTTGCGTCTGCACTAATTTCTATTTTTATAGGTCTTGTTGTACGAGAACCTCTTTTACAAGTTTTTACTATTAATTCTCCACATTTGCACGGAGTGTTGAGGTGGCTTAACGCTTTACTTGTTTGCGCAATTACAACAATTATTATTGCGATTATTTATCTTGCGGTACTTCTTCTTTTGAAAACTAGCGAACTTATTGATTTATCTTCACCAATAATTAGCAAACTTTCTAAGAAAATTCCTGTGCTTATTCCTCTTGCAAAGATTTTTGAAGACACTGCTCGCAAACAATCTGAGAAAAAGCAAGCTAATCGTACTGCACGAGTAGTTCGATCCGGTAAGCTGCCAAATAAGAAAACAGACAAGCATAATTTGTAATATTTCTATTTACAATCAAACTTTATTATGTAATTCTTTAGTTGTTTTAGAAATTATTACAATATCGACAAAATTACTGTACATAAGTTGTCATTTCATAAGTACAATTAGATTGTAGTTAAAAAAATGTTGTCATTGTTTATTGCGCACGCGTAGGAAGATGAGTAGCAAATGGAACCTCGGCTCGGAGATATTGTACTAAACCGATACGTTTTAGTATCGCTTTTGCGCAATGAGGCTGGACTACAAGTATGGCAGGCGAACGACCGCATACTTACTCAAGATTGCCAACTATTTATTGTGCGCGATTCTCGTTTTTTGCCAGAAGTTAATACGATTGCTTCTACTTTGGCGTTATCTCGCAGCACTAAATTCACTCAGGTTTTGCAGCTTCAACATCATGATTCGATTGCTCTTATTGTTACAGCTCTCGATCGCGGTATTACAATTAGCGATTATTTAGCTAAAAAAGAAACCCCATTAAGCTACGAAGCTATAAGAACAATTGTTGCCGAAACAGCTCAAGCATTAAGCAAGCTTCTTTCCAATAACATAACTCATCATGCTGTTTCAAGCGACACTGTACGTATTACTCCTAACGGCATTGAACTTGCAGATACTGCTGTAAGCCCGCTTTTAGAAGACATAACTAAATCGCAAAATAGCGAAGAAAATGCAGCAAGCGAAAGCATAGAACACGCTGCTACTCGTCAACTTGCTTCTTTACTTTATGCTCTTCTTACTAGAACTTCTTCGCGCGTACAAGCGAATTTTGACGCTTCTATGCTTGCAAATGATACTCCTTCAGAATTTAGGATGATTTGCACACGAAGCTTAGATGCTAACGAGAATAATCATATAGTTCCTATGGCTTCTATTGCTGAGTTAATGGCGCTTTTAGGCTCATACACGCCTGTTTCTAAGCTTTCCAATAAAGATATTGAGTTTAGCAATAAAACAAGTGTTGCATCTATTAGTAATGCTCGTTTACTTAGTGCACAAGATGATGTAATTCTTCCTTTGCCAGAAGGTTTAACACAAAGTGAAGAACAGTTTGACGCTCAGTTTATGCAGCAAGCAAATGAGCAAAATGCTAATTCTCTTAATTTGCAAGACTCGTCCAACAATTCTGGATCTGCCGCAAATAGTGGAGCTGCGAAGATTAGTAGCAGTTTTAAAAATGCTGGCAGAACACTTGGCTCGCTTCTTAAGCGAAATAATGCTAATTCTGCCAACAAAAACATTGATGATGATTTTGACGAAGATACAAACACCAATACTGACATTGATTTTCACGATATTGCAGCTGCAGAAATGGCAAGTATTCTTGCTCCTACAGATTTAGATACTGATGACGCTATTTTCCCAACTTTATCTGCATCATATAAGCATTTTCCTGAATCTGCTACTTCTCGAAATGTTCTTGATCGTGCTAATAATTCTCGCAATCAAAGTCAAAGAGATGATTTAACCGAAACTGGTGTTGCTTCTAGCTTTGATTTTGAACATTTACTTGCAGAAAATGCTCAGCATACAGAGCTTATGTCAAGACCGCAAAGCTTAACTTCAGAGGCTGAATCTACTGGTCGCGTACCAGTAGTCGATACCCGAGGTAGGTTTATTGCGCCTGGCGAAGAATCTGCGCGAGCACTGCAGGATGAAATTAATAATAATCAGGCCGAAGATGCTCTTAAAACAAGCTCCCCTTCATTGCCGCCTAGCTTCCAGCCTCGCGAGAAATCTGCTGATTTACACAGTAAAAATAAGAATAATCCAAATGGTACAGATGCCATTGCTAATGCAAAAATATGGTTAGGCCTTTCAACAAAAGTTATTGCAATTGGCGCCGTATGCTTACTTCTTATTATTGGATTAGTTTTAGCAATACATGGTTTATTTGGAACGCATGAAAGCCAAGACAGTCTTAGCAATAATGGTTCATGGGATAGTACAACCGTTGAAAATGTGCCTTTTGGAAGCCAGGGAGTGCTGCCACAAGAAAAGCAGCAGGCAAAGAAGCACATAGGAAGAAAACAGGTAAAGGCTGTTCCAAAACCTAAAATTCCTACGAACACTGTTGCATATAAGGCAGATCGCTATCAGTTCCTTAGCTTCCCTGCCCAACAACCTGGATACGGCTACTACATTCACTTAACAGAGCCTCAAACTGTGTATCGTTTTGTTATTTCAATACGAACCTCAGGCGGACACGCTTTCTTGCTGGCAAATACAAAAGATGATCCTAGAGAAGGCACACAACTTGCAGAATTTACGTTTGACGAAAGCGGAACAACTGATGTGAAGCTTAAAAAGATTGTAAAATCGCAAGACTTTATGCTTTGGGTTCCAAAGGATACTATGCCTAAGAACAGTCTTTACATTAATTCTGTAAAGCTTTACTAATTTTGCAATAGTCAAATAAATATAAATAATTAACCAAATAAACCCCTGTGAATAACAAGTAAGGATAAATAACGAATGGAAAATAAAATTCACAAAGTTATTATTATTGGATCCGGACCTGCTGGATATACTGCTGCAATATATTTGGGTCGCGCCGGATACAATCCACTTGTTATAGCTGGAGCTTTAACCCCTGGCGGCCAATTAGTTAATACTACAGAGGTAGAAAATTATCCAGGATTCCCAGAAGGCATTTTGGGACCAGATTTAATGGATGCAATGCAAAAGCAGGCCGAAAAATTTGGTGCTGAAGTCATTTTAAGCGACGTTACTTCTGTAGACTTTAACAGCCCTGTAAAGCGCGTTACAACCGAAGATGGTATAACTTATGAGGCGGAGGCTGTTATTGTTTCTACGGGCTCTACAGTGCGCAAATTGGGCGTGCCTGGTGAACAGGAATACTCTGGGCGAGGAGTTTCATATTGTGCAACCTGCGATGGATTCTTCTTCCGCGGCAAACCAATTACGGTAGTTGGCGGCGGGGATTCCGCATTCGAAGAAGCACAATTCCTTTCTCGATTTGGATCTTCTGTGACTTTAATTCATAGACGCAGCGAGTTTCGCGCTTCTAAAATTATGGTTGATCGCGCAAAAGAGAACGAAAAAATTAGTTTCATACTTAACAGTGTTGTAGAAGAAGTGCACGGCAACAGCAAGGAAGCAACATCGTTAACTCTTAGAAATGTTGTTACAGGAGAAACGCAAGAAATTGAGTCTTCAGGATTATTCGTTGCAATAGGGCATACTCCCGCAACAAAGTTCCTTAATGGCGCATTAAGACTAAATGAAGACGGAACCATTGCGGTTGACGGCGCTTCAACTAGAACCTCCGTAGACGGAGTTTTTGCTGCAGGAGATGTTGTAGACAGCGTGTACCGACAGGCTATTTCTGCAGCCGGCATGGGGTGCAGAGCAGCTCTTGACGCGCAGGCGTATCTTAATGAGAAAGAAGATTAACAATACGCTTCATTTCTTCCGGAGATGAGAACACTATTTCAATTCTTCCGTGGTTCTGCGTGCCTTTAATAGCAACTTTCGTAGCAAAACGCTCCTCAAGCTGCTGACGAATAGGCGAAGAAGACCAGTAGTTATTTCTCCTAGCGCGCGTACGGGTCACACCGTTAGCAGGATGCTCTGTTTTTAATGAAACAATTTCCTCAGTACTTCTAACAGACAATCCTTCAGAAATAATACGATTAGCAAGCTCCTCCATATCTTCCGGCTTTTCTAATCCAAGCAATGCGCGAGCATGACCTGCAGAAAGAACTCCGGAAGCAACATGCTTTTGAACACTAGCAGGCAAATTAAGAAGCCTTAAAGTATTGGCAATTTGTGGACGAGACTTTGACACAGATTTAGAAAGTTGGATTTGTGTCAATCCAAAATCGTCAATCATTTGAGAATAAGCGGCAGCCTCTTCCAAAGGATTCAAAGCTACACGGTGAAGATTTTCAAGAAGTGCATCGCGCAACATATTTTCATCAGCCGTGGTTCTAACAATTGCTGGCACTGTGTCAAGTTGCGCAATTTGAGAAGCTCTCCAACGACGCTCGCCCATAATAAGTTCGTAATGTGCAATTTCTTTATTATTCTTATCAGCGTCTTTAATTGGTCTAACAACTATAGGTTGAAGCACGCCGACTTCTTTAATTGAAGATGCAAGCTCACGCAATTCATCTTCGTCAAAAATAGTTCTAGGCTGATGCGCATTAGGAACAATATCAAGAGGCTTCAAATAATCTAAATAACCGCCTTTAATTGGCTTTAATTGTTGATTTTCTGCGCCTTTTTCAAGATTATTAGACTCAGCATTTTTTTGCTTATCTAGCTTGAAATTAGGTGAAGTTGAGTCAGAGAAGAAGAAGTCAATTGGGCGAGTTACATCTCCAAGAGATGGCATTGCAGAACGTTTATGAGCATGCTTTCCAACATGCTTTTCACCTTGTTCACTACCCTGCAATGATGGTACAGTTTCACGTGAAACATTCTTTATTTTATTGCTATCTATATTTGCGTGTGGCGAAATAGAATTTATCATGCTAGGGACTTTTGTTTCATGTGAAACACTTTTTTCGCTATTGCTGTCTTTTTTTACAGTTTCACGTGAAACATGTTCTGTGTTTTTGTTCTGCTTTTCTAAAGAATTCTTTTTTTGCAAATCATTTTCGGAAGATGTTTCATGTGAAACACTATCTTGCAATTTTATAGATGAATCAACAAGAGCATCTTCGCCAGGCAAAGCTGGGAACAATGCGCCTAAGCCTTTGCCTAAACGAGACTTACTTACACTCATTATTATCTCCTCTTGTTATTCCTATTTATTATTCTCTTGTTTTTCCGCAATAACAGATAATACAGTTTTAGATCGTTTAGCAATTTCTAGTGCTGCTTCACGATACGATATTGCGCCAGCTCCATGAGGATCATAAGTTATTACGCTTTGATTAAAGCTAGGAGCCTCAGGTATTTTTACAGTGCGAGGGATAGTCGTTTCAAGCACAATATTCGGATAATGTTTTTTAACTTCTTGAAAAACTTCACGCCCTAATAGTGTGCGCTTATCAAACATTGTTACCAGCATAGTCGAAACAGTTAAAATAGGATTGTAATGCTGTTGCACCAATCCAATTGTTCTAATAAGCTGACCTAAACCTTCCAAAGCATAATATTCTGCTTGAATAGGAATAAGCATTTCCTGTGCTGCGCACATAGCGTTAATAACCAACAAACCGAGTGAAGGAGGGCAATCTATAAACACATAATCGTAAGGCTCTTCACAATTATTAAGATAATCAGAAAGAGCATTCTTTAATAGATTGTTGCGATTATCCATTTCGGCAAGCTCTAATTCAGCACCGCTTAAATCAATAGATGCGGGGACTACATCAAGACCTTCAATATCCGGACAAGATCTTTTTACTTCAGCAATAGTTTTACGACCTTCAATAACATCGTAAACTGATAAATCTCCAGAAGAATGCGGAGCATTTAACGCAGTAGACGCATTGCCTTGCGGATCCATATCAATTAGTAGCACATGAGATCCGCCGACTGCCATAGCTGCAGCAAGATTAACAGCAGAACTTGTTTTACCAACACCGCCTTTTTGATTTGCAACTGCAATAAAACGAGTTTTTTCTGGCTTAGGATACTTCACTTTTTCGAGGGCACGAAAGCGCGATGTTAAATTTGCTAATTCAATACCTAAGGAAGATTTTGAATCTCCAAAAATGCGTTGAATCGTTTCTTCAGCTGATTCCACGACAATCACCCCCGCATAGTAATGAAAATGCCTAAAAAATACGATACGTTTATTAAGTTTCCTTGTTTCTATGGACATAAAAAACTAAAATCACGTAATGTTTCACATGAAACATCAACACCTTATTCCATAACTAGCTACGTATTTTTCTAATCATAAAACACTAACATCCGTGCCGATGCCCACACCACACCAAACTAACTCTCAACCACCAAAGTAACGCTCGCGCGGATAACGCGCTCGCTTACGAAACTCGCGTTGGAAGTCCACTGGACTTCCAACCTAAGCGAGTTTCCGCATTGAAATGCCTACGCGCGCTACGCATTGAGCGCTCCGGCAAGTCAATGCGCAGCTTAATTGTGTGACTTTAGCGTACGAATACCAGTGCGGTGAGATTTGAGATTTTTTGCATTGCTTGAATGCTTGCATGCTTCTGTAGCTTTGCATCAATGCTCTGCTGACGCTGCTAATGTAGCTTTGCACCAGTGCTTTGCTAACGTTGATTCCTGTTGATTAGCGCACACTAACATTCATGCTGCCGCACATGTCACACCAATCACTCTTTCCTACCACACCAAAAAAACGGTGGGTGAATTTACGAGTGAGAGATAGGAATTGCTTGGTCGAGCAATATAAAAGCGGAGCGATAGTAATATCTTTTTGATGAATAACTATTTTTGAAAGAAAGTAAGTAAAAAACTAAACTTAACTATGCAACCTTTAAGTCTAAATAAGGTATAAGAGCGTAGCGCTGCGAGACAAGTAATTCCTATCTCTCGCAGCCACATCTCATAACCACAGTAAACACGCACGCAAACACAAATTTTAATTAAAAATCAAGCCTTATCGATTAATACGACTGTAGTCGGCTGCAAACCAGACGCAACTGGCGCTTCAAGAATTCGAGGATTTGCGCCACCAGCTTTGCGAATCATTTTTGCAGCTTTTTCTACTTCTGCTTTAGCAGACTTACCTTTTAAGGCGACTAAACTTCCATGCGCTCTTAATAAAGGAATAGTCCATCCGGCCAATTTTGTCATAGGAGCTACAGCTCTGCACGTTACTACATCAAACGCAGGAATTTCATGTGATTTAATTTTTTCAATAACTTCGTCTGATCTGCCGTGAAATATAGTAACGTTTTTTAACCCCATAAGCGCAATACACTCGCGCAACCAATCCACGCGACGCTCCATTGGTTCAATTAATGTAACGTCATAGTCAGGTAAACAAGCAGCTAAAACTAAACCAGGAAATCCTCCGCCGCTGCCAACATCAGCAACTCTTTTTTGCTTACTTTTTTCCGCAACTTTGCGAACAAAAGGCACAACTGCTGCAGAATTTAATATGTGACGCTCCCATAAAATTCCCATGTCTCGAGGGCCAACAAGTCCTCGTAGCAAACCTTCTCTTTGCAGTTTCACGTGAAACATGGAACATTGAGGGAGTGCGCTACCAAGAACGTCATTTAGTAATGGAGAATTTTCTAATTCATCAATCACAGGCTGAGTGTTTTCTGCCATCTGAGTAGATTGATTATCGGCCATTTTCCCCACACTTATTCGTATCTTGATATTTTCAAAATATCTAAATCTATTAAAATATAAAGTAACATAACTAAACATTTTTTGTTCAAAAATGTTACTTTATGCTGTTTTATAAACACTTTCTTCTAAATGCTTTTTCAAAACTTACATTTAAAAAGCAATAGAATGTTTTAAAATGCAACCTTTAAAATTATTCCTCTACATATTCGTCATCAGAAGAAAGTGCATCATTCATATCATCAACCACATCTTCATCAGACCTAGCAGGCAAATAAACAGTAACATAGCGATGTGGTTCTTCACCGTGGGAGCGAGAACGCAAACCCTCATCTCGAACAGTGTCATGAATAACCTTGCGTTCAAAGGAATTCATTGGCTTCAAATCTACAGATTCACCAGTTTCGCGAACTTCATCAACCGCATCCAAAGCAATATCGCGCAAATGCTGACGCTTACGCTTCAAAAAACCATCAACATCGACAATAAGATGGGAACGATCACCAGTTTTTTGCTGAACCGCAAGCCTGCTTAACTGTTGCAAAGCATCAACAACTTCGCCTTCACGACCGATTAAATGCTTAATATCAGTGTCATCATCTGCAACAATCTGAATCATTGGACGATTATTGCGAATGCCCATCTCAATATCGCCTTCATAATCAGCAATATCAAGCAAACCTTCTAAATAATCGGCAGCAATATCAGCTTCTTCGTTGAGCTGGTCAACCGTCTTCTTATCGTCTTGTACCATTACTTACTCCTTATCGTGACTTAAAAATTCACGTTGCAAAATTCTGAAGTCTAGTTTAGCGGATAATAAAGCCAAATAAATAATTTTTAAAGAGTTATTTTCTTACCTTTATTAAGCGCTTAACATATTTAATTACTACTTTTTTGATACTTTACGCTTGCGCTGTGGCTGCTTACGCTGGAATCCTTCATTTTCCCTGCGTTCAGCCTCTTCGCGAGCTTTCTGAAGATTTTCTTCTTCAATAGAAGGCAAACCTTCACGCTTTCTGCGCTCTGTTTCTTTTTTGTAATCTCGCTTCTCTTTCTCTTCAGCTGCAGGAGAGCCAGGAGTTGGGAAAGCATATACCTGCCAAATAGAGCGAAGCATATTCATAATGTTGTTAACCAACCAATAAACAAGCATTGCAAACGGAAGCGCAAAAGCAGAGAAAACATAAATCAGCGGGAAGCCCCACATCATAAGCTTTTGCATTGTATATTGGCTGCCTTGCTTAGACTCTGGAGGAAGATTTTTACGAATATTGTTAAATTGCATATACCACATTGCTGCACACATAAGTACAACAAAGATTACGATTACGATTTTGCCCGTTAGTTCGACCGTCATAAATGTGTCTGCAACACCTACTCCAAATACGTGAGTTTTTATAAACTGTTGAGCTGTTGCAGTATCAAAAGCGCCAAGAGCAGCATGCTTTCCGCGAGCAATAAAAGGAATAACCGAAAGCGTGTACCAAATGCTCATAAATGCAGGACCTTGAATCATCATAGGCAAGCAACTTCCTGCAGGATTTGCATTGTTATCCTGATACAGCTTCATCATTTCTCGCTGCATTGCTTCCTTGCTTGCAGCGTCGCTTTTGCCCTTATATTTTTGCTGAATTTTCTTCATTTTAGGCGCAATAGCCTGCATGTTACGCATACCTTTAATGCTTTTAATAAAAGCAGGGAATATGCACGCGTGCACAACAATCACAAGGAAAACGATTGAAAGAACCCAAGAGAATCCAATTTCGTTCATACCAATAAGAACTAGGAACTTATGACACAAAGACATTACCTGAGTCATAAGCCATTCAATTGGGGTAAGAATCTTATAGAACCATCCTAAGAATCCATTATCAAGTAAGAAGTGATCTTGATTAAACATTAGTTTTCCTTGTCTTCTTCAGCCAAGGGAGTTAGCCGTGGCTCTTCATGCGCTTTAGACCAAGCACAACGATAAAAGATTGAATATTTACGTGGCACATCATCAATACTGCAGCTGGTCCATGGTCTGCAGCGAAGTAGCCTCAATACTGCAAGAATACCACCTTTAAATGCACCATAGCGAGAAACAGCTTCTATAGCATATCTAGAACATGTGGGGTAGTACCTGCAGCAAGCTGGTCTATTTGCAGAAATTTTTTTCTGATACCAGCGTATGGCGCAAATTATTCCGCGAGCAATATAGCTTTTCTTGCTACGCATCATAATAGTCACCATACCTTTATTAAAAATCAGTTATTTCTGTCAATTATTTTTAACTGCTTCGTGAAAATCATGTTCATGCACAGTTTTTAATAATTCACTAATTTTAGCAAAAAGTTTTTCTATCTGCCTATGCAGCGAATCAAATGAGGATTCTGCTGCAGTAGGTTTTGCACGCAACACAACATCACAGCCATAAGGTAGTAATGATTCACAATCTTTAGCAATAACCCTAAGTCTGCGCTTCACTTTATTGCGAATTACAGCTTTACCTACCGATTTAGATACAGCAAGACCTAACCTCTTGGCATCCTCACTATTTTGAGAAGGCATTAAGGTATCAGAAAATGCCGCGGGAATACTATTTCCAAAACCCGTGGCAATATAATCTAAAACTGCACTTCTATCTTCGTTAGGTGTGTTCTTAAGGGCTGTATCGTCACGCATCACATAATGCGCGACGATATCTCGCGAACTCACTTTGCGTCGCTTCTTTAGAACCGCAACAAAATCGCGGTGGCTTTTCAGCCTTTCCATGTTTTACGACGCTACCTTAACTCAGGCAGACAGTGTCTTGCGACCCTTGGCACGACGACGATTGATTACGGCGCGGCCAGCACGCGTACGCATACGAACGCGGAAGCCGTGCTTCATGTGACGACGACGGTTATTTGGCTGGAATGTCCTCTTCATAAATATGCTCCTGTATTCAACCATGCAAAAGCATGGCCCCGTATGAGTCAAGCTCTACTAAAATACTCTTACCCCTCACCAATAGTCAAAACTCCATATTTTTTGAGCATTTTATTTAACTTGTTTAAATGCGCTAAAAAATATTTTGTTCACATTTTTATCACATTTTATTATTTATTAAAAACGTTGGAAAATAGCCAAAATCTCAACACTAACTTATCCACAAATTACACACATGTTATTCACAATTGAGCAATTTCAACACGCTAGACGGTGGATAACTTCGTAGGGTCAGAGTAAACATGATTTACTGACACTTTGAAAACACGTGCGCGCGAAGTTGGAAAAAGCTACGCACTAATCACAGGTTGGGGGTGAAATGGCTGATACATTAGGCGAACCTAAATCGGAAGCTGAATCAATTTGGTCTAATACGCTTACTGTCTTGCAGCATAATGCCCTTTTAACCGCTAGGGATAAGGGTTGGTTTGAAGGTGTAACGCCGGAAGCAATCTTTGGAACAACTATTGTTTTGTGTGTGTCAAATGCGGAAGCACAGCAGGCTTTGCAAAATGAGCTTAATTCACCACTTTTAACAGCTCTAAAAATTTGCACAGGCAAAGACATGTTCCCTGCTTTTAAAATTGTTCCTAACTCTAATGTTCAGAACAATTCTGTAGCAAATGGAGCATCTGAATCATCTCAGCAAAACAATCGTGCAGCTAATTTAAATAATAATATTTCAACTGCAGCTGTTCCTCCTGTTGTTACTGTTCCAAGCCAAGATTCTGAAAATTTGTTATCAAAATCTTCTAACCTTACTTCGCCTGAATTTGTTAATGAAATAGTTAATAATAAAAAAATTTCAGCAAATTCTACTTTGCAACCAGATTTTGATAATGCTACTGGATTATCAACTCTTAAACAAACACAAATTTCTTCGCCTTCAGCACAATCTGCACAACAAACTGTTTCTGTGCAGAGAGATGCGATTACGCATTTAAATACTTGCGCAACGTTTGACACATTCGTTCCGGGAGATTCAAATCGTTTTGCAAGAACGGTAGCACTTGCTGTTGCCGAAGGATCCGGACGTGATTTTAATCCTTTATGTATTTATGGCGGATCTGGCCTTGGTAAAACTCATTTGCTTAATGCAATTGGCAATTACGCTTTAGTAAAAGACACTTCACTTAAAGTTCGTTATGTTACTAGCGAGGAATTTACTAACGAATTTATTGAAGCTCTTCAAACACCTAATCAAAGTCAAGGTCAAATAGCTGAGTTTAATAGGCGTTATCGCGAAGTTGATGTTCTTCTTATTGACGACATCCAATTTTTGGGTGGAAAAGAAGCAACTCTTGAACAATTCTTCCATACTTTTAATTCCTTATACCAGGCAAATAAGCGAATAGTTATTGCTTCTGATGTTGCTCCAAAAAATCTTAAAGGCTTTGAAGCTCGTTTAATTTCCAGATTTGAATCTGGTCTTACCGTAGACATTAAGCCGCCAGATTTGGAAACGCGTATTGCAATTTTAAGAATGATGGCTTCAATGAATCACTGCAATGTTCCAAGCGACGTGCTTGATTTAATTGCAGAAAGATTTACTGAAAATATTCGAGAACTTGAAGGTGCTTTAACTCGTGTTACAGCTGTAGCATCCTTAAGTAATCAGCCTGTTAGTAAAGCTTTGGCAGAACAAGCTTTACAAGACTTTTTTGCAACAGATATTGAAGTTCGTCCAACTGACATTATTAGTCAAGTTGCTCAATACTTCCATATGACATTTGACGAACTTGTTGGTCGTCAACGTACAAAAAATGTTGCTCTTGCGCGTCAAATTGCTATGTATCTTGCTCGAGAGATGACAAGTATGAGCTTGGTTGATATTGGCGAAGTTTTTGGCGGCCGAGATCATACAACTGTAATGCACGCTTATACTCGTGTAAGCGGAGAAATGCAGGAAAAGCAGGAAATTTACAATTACGTTATGGAATTAACGGTTAGATTAAAGCAAAATCCTGCAGATCATAGGAATTAAAAAATAACTTTTCCACTGTTTTATAAAGATTTGTTTATAATTTTTTCTAAAGTTATCCACATACTTAATAACAAATGTGGGTAAAACCTGAGT
Source organism: Gardnerella greenwoodii 00703Dmash (assembly GCF_000263635.1). GTDB lineage: Bacteria > Actinomycetota > Actinomycetes > Actinomycetales > Bifidobacteriaceae > Bifidobacterium > Bifidobacterium greenwoodii. Next base: position 83,246 of record NZ_ADEV01000004.1, on the reverse strand, counting down.
ATAACTCGTGGAAAACGCCGTTTTTAAATGTTAATAAGTCGTGTATAAGAGTCTTAAAAATGTTAATACATCAAAAAATAGCTTTTAGTGTGGATAACTCCGCAAGTTATACACATTATTGTTAGACACTTATTAACAATCTTTCAATGTTAATAACCTATAAATTGCGCGCCTAAATAAGAGTTTTCCACATATACACAGCTTTTATTATGACTACTATCTTATTTAATTATTTATTAATAGCATTTATAAATCTTCTCTGCCTTATAAATTTTAAAGACTACAGATATGTGCACTAATACTGTAGAATGATTGCAGACTTTAAACGAAAAGAGGAAGCATGAAAGTAGAAGTCAACTCTGCATCATTTGCTGATGCTGTAGCTTGGACTACACGCGTTATAGATTCTAGGCCTGCAAATCCTATTCTTGCAGGTTTAAAAATTGAAGCAACAAATGGAACACTGCAACTTTCTGCCTTCAACTATCAAATTTCTAGCCTAAACCATATTGAAGCTGGCGTTGATGAAGAAGGTAGTGTACTTGTATTAGGCAAATTAATGGCTGATATTACAAAGTCACTTCCTACAGAAAATACTTATTTAAGTTCAGAAAATAATTTACTTACTATTACTTCTGGAAAGTCAACATTTACTCTTCAACTTATGCCTTTAGGAGAATATCCTGATTTACCTGCTCTTCCTAATAAGCTGGGTCAAGTTGACGCCCCAACATTTATTCAAGCAGTTAACCAGGCTTCTGTTTCTATTTCTAGAGAAGAAAATAGGCCAGTTTTAACAGGTATTCGAATGCAGTTTGAAGATGACACTGTTACTATGACTTCAACTGATAGATTCCGTTTATCTCGTTCTACTTTTAAGTGGACTCCAGAAAATGAAAATACTAATTCTGTAACTCTTGTTCGTGGTACTTTATTACGAGATATTGCTCGCTCTTTTGATGATCATCAGAACGTTATTATTGATTTTGATGAAAAAGAGCCAACACTATTAGGTTTTGAAAATTCTGGTAGAAATAGTACTTCACAACTTATTGATGGCGAATTTCCTTCTGTAGATAGGCTTTTTGTTGATGACTATCCAATTCACGCTGTTATAAATAGGCAAGATTTAATTAATTCTATTAAACGCGTTTCTTTGGTAGCAGAAAAGAATGCTCCTATTAGAATGACTTTTGCAAATCAAGAATTAACTTTAAGTGCTGGTGCTGCTGACGAATCTCAAGCAAAAGAAGTTCTTGACATTGATATGGATGGTGAAGAAATTACGGTTGCCTTTAATCCTTTATATTTGATTGAAGGTTTAAGTGCAATTACTGAACCATTCGTTCACATGAAAATGGCAACTGCAGTAAAACCTGTTGAATTTAATGGTCAACAAGAATCAGACGGTGACGAATCTATGAATTACCGTTATTTGCTTGTTCCTATGCGTTTTAATAATTAGTTTTTAATATTAATTGTGATATTACATTTTGTTGCAGCATCTTTTTACTGTAGAATGTAATATCACAATTTTTTATGTTTTATTTTTAAAAGAAAGGGTAATAAAGAAATGTATATTTCGAGAATTGCCCTTGATACTTTTCGTTCTTGGAATCATATAATTTTTGATTGCAAACCAGGAATTAATATTATTTACGGCAACAATGGTCTTGGTAAAACAAATATTGTTGAATCTCTTGAATTTGTTGGTACTGGAATAAGTCATCGTACATCTTCAACATTGCCTCTTATAAGAAGAGGATATGAAAAATCCACTATAAGAATAAATACGTGTAAAAATGATGAAGAAACAACTTATGAAGTTAATATTTTTTTAAAAGGAACAAATAGAGCTCGTATTAATAACGGAAAATCACTTTATATGAGAGATATTCTAGGCTATTTACCAGTAGTTTCTTTTACGCCTAGTGATCAATTACTTATTTCTGGAGATCCAACTGTTAGACGTACTTTTATAGATCAGGCAGGATTATTACTATTACCAAACTATTCTCAAATTTTGCAAAATTTTAGGCATATTTCTAAACAGCGTGCTGCATTATTAAAAAGTATTAGAGAATTGTCAAATAATAATCAACCAATTTCATTATCTGGTTTAGAAATTTGGACTGGTAAATTTATTGAATCTGGAATTATTCTTACAAAAGCTAGACAAGAAGTAGCAAATATTCTTAATAAATATTTTAATAAAATTATTAAATATCTTACTAATAGTGAAGAGTATGCTGAACTAAAATATAATCCTTCTTTTCAAGAAGTAGTTGAAGAAGAAACAGAAGAGGAAAATAACGTTTTTAATCTAATAAGTGAACATTTTCAACGCATTTATGAGGGTGAACTAGCTAGAGGATGTAATCTTATAGGACCTCATAGAGATGATATCGATTTTATGCTTGATAAAATGTTGGCAAAAGATTTTGCTTCTAATGGAGAATCTTGGACGCTTGCAATAGCCGCAAAAATGGCATTATGCAATGCTTTAGAAGAAAAAAATAATGAAAAACCTATTATTATTTTGGATGATGTCTTTGCTCAACTAGATGAAAATAGGCGTAAACAAATCTTGAATTTTGTAGAAAATCAAAATCAGGTTTTTATTACAACATCTTCTCTTAGTGACATACCAAAAAATAGTATTGTTCAAAAAGATAATTTAATAAATATTGAAGATTTATTAAGTCAACAAAATAGTGCTAATAATACTTATGAAGAACATAACAGTATTTTGAAAAGTATATTAGAACAAAGAACTGCTTAAATTCAGAGGATTATTTATGATTCCTGTTTATAAAATACTTAAGTTAGACACAAGAAAATTACCTGCTCTTATTTTTGAACCGATTAATATAAAAGCTGAAAGAGAAAATAATCGTTCTGTAAGAGCAGATAAAGCTTGGGAAAATTTTGGCAAACCAGGTAGAGATCCTAGAACTTTTTGCGGTATTTTACAATCTTTTGCTTCTAATAATAATTGGAATAAGCAACTTAATATAGCAAAATTACGTAGTTCTTGGAATGAAGTAGTTGGTGAAAATATTGCAAATCATTGTGAAATAAGTCAAGTTATAAATGAAGTGCTTATTATTAGAGCACAATCTGCTGTATGGGCTACTCAACTTTCTTATTTGCTTCCTCAATTAAAAGAAAAAATTAATAATAATCTTTCGAATATTAAAATTAGAGAAATTAAAGTTATAGGTCCTACTACAACCGGATTAGGTTCTTGGAGAAGGTAATTTTTTAACTTATAAATATTATAATTTCAAAAAAATAGTAAAAAGGCCTCTCATTAACGAGAGGCAATATTATATGTATAGAATGTCATGTAATATAGTTGAAGCGCTAGAATCCCCTTTTATGTGCTTTCTGGCATATGTTGGCTCTGTAAAAGCCTTGTAATATGAGGCAAATTGTGAAGGGACAAAAAGTGACAAACACGGAAGATAATTCGATGGATAATGCTGTCGAAGAGCATAAGCTTGACGATGCTCAACTTGATGATTCACTTGCTCCTGAACATTATGATGCAAGTGATCTTCGTGTTCTTGAAGGATTAGAGGCAGTTAGAATTAGGCCAGGTATGTACATTGGTTCTACTGGACCTCGTGGTTTGCATCATTTGGTTTATGAGATTGTTGATAATTCCGTTGATGAGGCGTTGGCAGGTTATGCTTCTCACATTGAAGTGACTATTTTGCCAGATAATGCTATTCGTGTTGTTGATGATGGTCGTGGTATTCCAGTCGATGAAGTACCAGGTGAAGGTGTTTCTGGTGTTGAAACAGTTATGACAAAGCTTCACGCTGGTGGTAAGTTTGGCGGCGGCGGCTACGCTGTTTCTGGTGGTCTTCACGGTGTTGGTATTTCTGTAGTAAATGCTCTTTCTACTCGTGTAGAAATTGAAGTTCGCCGTCAAGGATTCCATTGGACTCAAACTTATGTAGATCAGCATCCAACAGCACCATTGGCAAAGGGTAAGCCAATGGAAGATGGCGAATCTACTGGTACTTCTGTAACATTCTGGCCAGATGGAACAATTTTTGAAACCACTACTTATGATTTTGAAACTTTGCGATCTCGCTTCCAGCAGATGGCATTTCTTAATAAAGGTTTGAAAATTTCCTTAACTGATTTGCGTAAGCCTGATGAGGCAGGTGATGAGGTTGCAGGAGATGGTGAATCTACTGATGAAAATAAGAATCAAAGCGTAAGTTATCAGTATGAGCATGGTATTAAGGATTACGTTGATTATTTAGTTAAGTCTCGTAAAGCTGTTCCAGTTGAACCAGATGTTATTGATTTTGAGGCTGAAGATCTTGAAATTGGTATTTCTGCGGAAATTGCTATGCAGTGGACTGTTGCTTATTCTGAAGCTGTTCACACTTTTGCAAACACGATTTCCACTACTGAAGGTGGTACTCACGAAGAAGGATTCCGCGCTGCTTTAACAACTTTAATTAATCGTTATGCGCGTGAAAAGAATATCTTAAAAGAAAAAGATACTAATCTTTCTGGTGACGACGTTCGAGAAGGTTTAACTGCTGTTGTTTCTGTAAAACTTACAACTCCACAGTTTGAAGGTCAGACTAAAACAAAGCTTGGAAACTCTGAAGCTAAAACTTTTGTGCAGCGAGTTATGACAGAAAAGCTTGGTGACTGGCTAGATGCTCATCCAAGTGAAGCTAAGAATATTATTCAAAAAGCTGTTGAAGCTTCTCGTGCACGTTTGGCTGCTAAAAAAGCTCGTGAAAATACTAGACGTAAATCTATTTTTGAAACAGCTGGTATGCCAGATAAGCTGAAGGATTGCCAATCTAGTAATCCTGAAGAGTGCGAATTATTCATAGTCGAGGGTGATTCTGCAGGTGGTTCTGCAATTCAAGGTAGAGATCCTATTACGCAAGCAATTTTGCCTTTGCGCGGTAAGATTTTGAATACTGAGCGTGCGTCAATTGACAGAATGATGAAGTCTGAAACAATCGAATCATTAATTACTGCTGTTGGTGGTGGTTATGGTGAAGACTTCGATTTAAGCAAGGTTCGATATCACAAAGTTATTATTATGGCTGATGCTGATGTCGATGGTGCTCATATTGCAACTTTGAATTTGACTCTGTTCTTCCGCTACATGCGTCCTATGATTACAGCAGGATACGTTTATGTTGCTATGCCACCTTTGTACCGATTGAAGTGGAGCAAGGGAGCGCATGATTTTGTTTATACGGATGCTGAGCGAGACAGAGTTTTAGCAGAAGGTAAAGCTGCTGGTCGTCAACTTCCTAAAGGTGAAGGTATTCAGAGATACAAGGGCTTGGGTGAGATGAGTTATCAGGAATTGTGGGAAACCACTATGGATCCTGAGCATCGTATTTTGAAGCAGATTCATATTGAAGATGCTGCTCGAGCTGATGAAACCTTCTCAATGCTTATGGGTGATGAAGTAGAGCCACGTAGACTCTTCATTCAACGAAATGCTCATGATGCAAGGTTTATTGATGCTTAAAAGTTATTGATATATCTACAAAGATAGAAAAATAAAAACGTTAGTAACCTATAAGAATACAAAGGAATTGCAGTGGTAGACGAAATAAACGCCGCTAATAATAGCGAAGATCGAGATCAACTGCCAGATGGTTCAATGGAACCACAAAGCCCTCAGGAAGCCGATAATACTGATTATGGATTAATGAAGGGTGCTCGAGTTAAGCATATGGATTTGCAGCAGGAAATGCGCGAATCATATCTTGCTTATGCATTATCCGTTATTATTGAGCGAGCTTTACCAGATGTTCGAGATGGTTTAAAGCCTGTTCACCGTCGAGTTATTTATGCAATGTATGACGGTGGTTATAGGCCTGATCGCGGATATAACAAGTGCTCTCGTGTTGTTGGCGATGTTATGGGTAAGTATCACCCTCACGGTGATTCTGCTATCTATGACACTTTGGTGCGTATGGCTCAATCTTGGTCTATGCGCTACATGCTTGTTGATGGACAAGGTAACTTTGGTTCTCCTGGTGATGATCCTGCAGCAGCAATGCGTTATACGGAATGCCGTATGGCACCTTTGGCTATGGAAATGGTACGAGATATTGATAAAGATACCGTTGATTTCCTGCCAAATTATGATGGTAAAACTCAAGAGCCTACTGTTTTGCCAGCTCGTTTCCCGAATCTTTTAGTTAATGGTTCTGCTGGTATTGCTGTTGGTATGGCAACCAATATTCCACCTCATAATATGCGTGAAGTGGCTGATGGTGTGCACTGGGCATTGGAACATCCGGATGCAAGCAAAGAAGAGCTTCTTGAAGCTTTAATTCAGCGAATTAAAGGACCTGATTTCCCTACTGGCGCAACCATTTTAGGTCATAAGGGAATTGAGCAAGCGTACCGTACGGGCCGCGGCTTAATTACAATGCGCGCAGTAGTTAATACTGAGGAAATTAAGGGACGTATGTGCTTGGTTGTAACTGAGCTTCCATACCAAGTTAATCCTGATCGCTTAGCTGCTTCTATTAGGGAGGCTGTGCGCGACGGCAAGATTCAAGGCATTGCAGATATGCGCGATGAAACGTCTGGTCGTACAGGTCAGCGTTTGGTTCTTGTTCTTAAGCGTGATGCTGTTCCAAAAGTTGTTTTGAACAACTTGTATAAGCATTCACAATTGCAGCAGACTTTCGGCGCAAACATGCTTGCTCTGGTTGATGGTGTTCCTAGAACTTTGAGTTTGGATGCGTTTATTCGTCATTGGGTAAGTCACCAGCTTGAAGTTATTGATAGGCGTACACGTTACTTAAAGCGTGAAGCTGAAGAGCGTGATCATATTTTGCAAGGATACTTAAAAGCTTTGGATATGATCGATGAAGTTGTTGCTTTAATTAGATCATCTAAAGATGTTGAAACAGCTCGTACTGGTTTGATGAATTTGCTTGATGTTGATGAAGTTCAAGCAGATGCAATTCTTGCAATGCAACTTCGTAGACTCGCAGCTTTGGAACGTCAGAAGATTCTTGACGAGCATGAAGATTTGATGCTTAAGATTGCTGATTACAACGATATTTTGGCAAGTCCAGAACGTCAGCGCAAGATTGTTGGTGACGAGCTTGATGAAATTGTTGCAAAATATGGTGATGATCGCAGAACTAAGATTCTTCCATTCTCTGGTGAAATGAATGTTGAAGATCTTATTGCTGAAGAAAATGTTGTTGTAACAGTAACTCGCGCAGGTTATATTAAGCGAACTAAAGCAGATGAGTATCGTGCTCAACACCGCGGTGGTAAAGGTATTAAGGGTGCAAAGCTTCGTGAAGATGATGTAGTAGATCATTTCTTCTTAACATCTACACACAACTGGTTGCTCTTCTTTACTAATCGTGGTCGAGTTTACCGTCTGAAAGCTTACGAACTTCCAGAAGGATCTCGCGATTCTAAAGGTCAGCATGTTGCTAATTTGCTTCAGTTTACTCCTGGAGAAACAATTCAAACAGTTTTGTCAATTCAAAACTACGAAGTGGCAAAGTACTTGGTTTTGGCAACTCGTTCTGGAAAAGTTAAGAAAACTGCTTTGCAAGAATATGATTCTCCTCGTCAAGGTGGTTTGATTGCTGTTCGACTAATGGCAAACGAAGAAACTGGTGAACCTGTTGATGAGCTGATTGGTGCAGCTTTGTGCAACCCAGAAGATGACATTATTCTTGTTTCTAAGCTTGGTATGAGTTTGAAGTTTAGAGCTGATGATGAGCAACTTCGACCAATGGGACGCCAAACTGCAGGTGTTCAGGGCATGAGATTCCGTGAAGGTGATGAACTTCTGGATATGGATGTTGTTGCCGCTGAAACAAGTAAAGATCTTCTTGTTGTTACTAACGAAGGTTTTGCTAAGAGGACTGCTATTGAAGAGTATCGTTTGCAAGGCAGAAACGGTTACGGCGTTAAGGCAGTACAGCTTGCAGAAGGACGCGGTTCTTTGGTTGGTGCATTGATTGTTGAAGAAACTGACCAAGTAATGGCAATTATGAAGTCCGGTAAGGTAATTCGTTCCGACGTTAACGAAGTTAAGCGTACAGGACGAACTACGCAAGGTGTAACTCTTGCTAAGCCAGACAAGGGTGATGAAATTATTTCTATTGCTCGTAATGAAGAAACAGATGATGAGGAAAATCAAGTAGAAGAAGTTGAAACAACTTCATCGAACGAGGAAGCTTAAAATCTTATTTACGAAAAGTAGTAAATAATAAAATTTCTTTGCTAAAAACTTAATTATCAATAACTTATGAGAGTGCCAACTGAGCGGATATAGTCCGTTTTGATTGGTACTCTCATTAGTATAATTAGTCTAATTATAAGAAAAGTAATAAGAGAAGGAAAACTTAAGATGAGCGAAGATTTTGAGCCATCGCAAAATCCAACGAATATTAATGAAGAATCTTCTTATACGATTAGAGAAGACAATAATTCTAATGAAGAGTTTGGTGATTCTTCTTTAGGAAGGGTTGTTAGAAAATCACAGTTTACGTTGGGTGGATCTAATAGTAGTTCATCTTCTTCGCGTAGAACTATTGGTGGTATGGCATCATCAACATCTTCAGCAAGTCAATTACATTCTTCTAAAGCAGGTCATACTCCTAGAGCTCGTCGTATGAGCCTTTCTTTGGTTCGTGTTGACGCATGGTCAGTTGCAAAAGTTACATTTCTTCTAAGCGTTGCAGGCGGTATTATTCAAGTTATTGCCGCAGGTTTAGTTTGGTTGTTCCTGAACATGATTGGTGTTTTTGATCAGGTAACGCAGATTGTTTCATCAACAGGTTTGGATAGTAATGGTTTTAATCTTGCCGACGTATTTTCTCTTCCAACAGTATTGAGCGCAGTTACTATATTCTCTATTGTTGAAATTGTTATTATTACAATACTGTCCGCAATAATTGCTCTACTTTATAACGTAGTTGGCTCATTGGTCGGCGGAATACACGTTACTTTAGGTGACGACTAATAAGCGAAAACGTATAGGTAACAGCCTATTAATAGGATTTTATTTTTAATAGAAATTCCCGCTAATTGTTTCTAACTAGCGGGAATTTTAATATTTTCTAAATACTTTTTTAATTAGCAAGAATATTATTTTCTAGCTAATTCATCGCGAATATCTTGCAAGAGTTGAATAGTTTTTTCTTCGCGCTCTTTACGTTTTTCTTCTTCAGTTTTTTCATGTTCTATTTGCAATAAATCTGCACCAATTTCACGCAATTTATTAATAGGTAAAACAATGCAGAAATAAACTGCTGTAGCAACAATAAGGAAATTTAATAATGCGCCAATTACTGCGCCAAAAGAAATTGTTGCACCGTTCATAGTAATAGTTAGAACGCCATTAAGTTCTGGCTTTCCGCAAATCATTGCAATAAGAGGATTAATAATATGATTTACTATTGTTGTTACTACTGCAGTTACTGCACTACCCATAACAACACCGACAGCCATATCAATAACGCTGCCGCGTAAAATAAACTTCTTAAAACCTTTAAGCATTAGTGTTTTCGCTTTCTGAAGAAAAATCTTCCACTAATTTTTTAGCAGAGTAATTTTTGTTATCTTTATTGTTTTTTCTATTATCTACATACAGGTTGTGTCTCTGACATGAGCGCAATACTGTAACAGAAAGAAGAGGATACATGATTGCTGCAGTTAATACGTCTGTAGGGAAGTGAGCTGCAACAATAAGTCGCGAAATAGCGACGATAACAACTAGTATTGCGCTAAAAAGCAATCCAACTTTAACAAGAGAAGGCTTAGTTACATAAATAATTAGCATTATCATTGCACAGACTGCGACTGCTGCAGAAGTGTGTCCACTAGGAAAACTTGGATCAGAAGGTAGTTTAATATTCAAACCAATGTATGGTCTTGGTCTGTGTACAGCAAATTTAACTGCAAAAATGTAAATCATAGGAAGCAGAGAAATAAGAAGCTGAGTAATTGTAAGTTTTAAGCTTTTACTAACAAACAATGAAATTATTGCAAGCAATAATAGTATTGCCAAGCAGCCTTTAGTGGAAAAAACAATCGCAATTATTTTTGAAAAGCTCAGTAGCGAAGAAGGAACACTATTGTGAAAATAAGCTACAATAGTTGCTTCATAATTTCTTTCTTTACTACTAATAAGTAGTGCTTTACCTAAGCAAGGTACAATAATCGCGAGTATTAAAGTAAAAATAGTAGCGAAATTGCGAGTAATTACCGACAATCTGCTGTGATTGTTATTATTTTTTTGCGTCATAATTGCTAAGAGTACACTTACCATGATGTAAATGCACGTTGAAAATAGTCAAGTAGCATTAAAAATAATAAAATATTAGAAAAAAGTGTGTGAAATTTGAGTACCGTACCCGGTGACGAGTACTATGGTGAACAGATAGAAAGGGTTTACCATGAGCGTTTTTGACCGATTTGAGAAGAGCGTGGAAGGTGCAGTGAACGGCGTCTTCGCAAAATTCGGCTCCAAAGATTTACAGCCAGTTGATTTTTCTAGTGCTTTGGAACGTGAAATTGATGCTGAAGCTATGCCTATTGGCCGAGATCATACTGTTGCTCCAAATGAATATCGTTTTAAGCTAAGTACTCCTGATTTTGATCATATTGAACAATGGGGCAGTGAAGCTTTAGCTAATGAGCTTGCTGACAATCTTACGCAATATGCTAAAAGTCAACATTATGCTTTTGTAGGACCAGTAGTTGTTATTTTTGAAGAAGACTTGGAATTAACTAAGGGTAATTTCCATTTGACTTCTGAATCAGTTCAAGGAAATGCTGTTCCTGTTACTACCGACGACCAGCAGCAGAATCATCCAATGCTTGAGATTAATGGCAATCAGTATTTGCTTACTAAAGATTGCACAATTTTAGGACGAGGTTCCGGTTGCGATATTGTAATTGATGATCCTGGTATTTCTCGACATCATCTTAGTATCGACGTCACTCCTGATGGTGTTATTGCTCGAGACCTTGGTTCAACAAACGGTACTTATGTAGAAGGTCATCAAGTGCCAGCTGCAACCTTGGTAGATGGAAACACTATTACTATTGGGCGTACGCGTATTCTCTACTGGGCATCGTCTCAAGAGTAGGAGAAAAAGTATTTTCCGAATGAGGAGACGATAACGCGTATGATATTCACTGAATTAACGTTTGCAATATTCAAGTATGGCTTTTTAGTCTTACTTTGGGTTTTTGTGTTATGCGCTATTCGTTCGCTTCGTAGGGATATTGAGGTTTTTAGTCCTAAAAAATCGCATTTTTGGAATAAAAAATCTCGACGCGCATCTCATGACGTAAATTCTTCTAAGCCTGTACAGCGACAAGCATCACCTGTAATGGTTAACTCGTCTTCAAAAAATTCTGATGTTAATCCTACTTTGCTAGTTGTTATTGATGGGCCTTTGGCAGGATCATCTTTCCCATTAAATGCTGCTGGAGTAACTCTTGGTAGAGCTGCATCTAATACGGTAGTTTTGAATGATGAATTTGTTTCTTCACATCATGCTCGCGTGTATTTTAATCAAAAAGTTCACGCATGGGTGCTTGAAGATCTAGGCAGTACTAATGGGACTATGATTGGTCATTCTCGCGTTAGTGAACCAGTTATATTAGCTCCGCGCACTTCGGTTAGAATAGGCGCAACCATGTTTGAATTGAGGTGATAATATGACGCAAATCAATTCAAATAATGAGGAAGAATCCAATACAGAAAAAACTGGCCAAATTGAAAAATTAGCAGACGATAATAATCAGAATGTTAATAAATCAGCGTATGTAGAATCAGTTGAAAAAATATTATTTATGTATTCTACTGCTGTTAGTGATGTTGGCACAGTTAGAAGCAACAATCAGGATTCTGCGTTTGCTGGAGAGCATTTAGCAGCTATTTGCGATGGTATGGGTGGTCATGCTGGGGGAGATACAGCGTCTACTATTGCCATTCGTTCGCTTGCGCATATTGAGCAAGATTCCAGGCCGTACGATATAAAAGCTGTGTCTTCAATGATGGAAACGTCGATTATGGCAGCTCATGACGCGATTGTTGGAAAAGCTAAGCGCGAGCGACGTCTTGCTGGAATGGGAACAACTGTTACTGCAGTAACTCTCGTATGCGGATATTGGGTTTTGGCACATTTAGGTGATTCAAGAGCATACTTGCTTCGTGACAATCATCTTATGAGAATGACTACAGATCACAGCTATGTTCAGCATCTTATTGATACTGGGCATATTACTCCCGAAGAGGCTAGGAATCATCCTCAAAGAAATGTTGTTATGCGCGTATTGGGAGATTTTGATATAGATCCGCGTCCTGATATTGCTTTACGAAAAGCTCATCCTTCAGACAGATGGTTACTTTGTTCAGACGGATTGTGCGGAGTTTTAGAAGATTCCACTATTCAAGATGTTATGAGCACTATTTCTAATCAAGAAGAATGTGCTCAAAAACTTGTAGCTATGGCTCTTCGAGCAGGAAGCACAGATAATGTTACTGCTGTTGTTGCGGATGCGACTCTTGCTCTCGATGCGGACGCGTTTGATTTGCCTCATCAAACTCCATTGATTGGTGGAGCTGCAAGCCAAGATCTTGAATCTATTGCAGATATTGTTAATAAAGCAGTATCGTCCTCGCCGGCACTGAGAGAAGATAAAAATTCTCCAGCGCAACGTGCTGCAGCTTTAGTTCAAAACAATGCGGATGAGTCAGATGCTGTTAATCCTTCCGTATTAATGACTAGAATTGTTCAGCCTTCACATATTCGCGAAGAATCAGAAGATTTACACACTCCTGATACGAATGAAATTCCTATTGTAACTAAGAAAAACGGCAAAATATCTACCGATCCGCACGATCCGGATGTTGCGCGCGCGGTTAAATATGAGAAAGATGAAGCTCATAAAGCTTATTCGTTGCGTCGTAGATGGACTCGCATAGGTATTATTCTAGGAATTTTGCTTGGATTGTTGATTATTGCTGGTGCTGGTTATGGAGTTTATTCGTGGACTCAAACGCAGTATTACATTAGTCAGAACAATGATCGCGTTGTTATTTATCAAGGTGTTCCAACAAATATTTTCGGAATTGCGTTATCTCACGAAGTTGAATCAACCGATATTCCTGTAAAAAATCTTGATAAATCATGGCAGGATCAATTGCGTGAAGGTATTAGTTTTGGAAGTTTAGCTGAAGCTCGCGGTCATGCTTCTTTAATTCGTAGAGAAATGTTCCAGCGTGCGAAAGAAAAATTAAATGCTAAGCGTCAGAAAAAAATAGTTTCTTCAAATGATAGTAAAAGCAGCAAAGATAGTAAAAGCGGCAAAGAAAGCGTAGATAGTAAGGAAAATAAGGATAATAAAGACAATAATGCGCAGCAAGGGGGTAAATCCTCATGAATTTGGTTGCTACGCGTATTAGACAGATAGCGTTATTGCTTTTTGCAATTTTTGTTTCAGCAATTGCATTTTTGCAAATGTTCTTTCGTATAGACAGTTGCATATCGGCTAATTATGTTGCAATGCTAACAATTGTTATGCTGTTATTCTTAGTATTTTGGGGTGTACTTCTTGTTAAGCAGCCTTATGCAAGCCAAGCAATTTTGCCGTGTATTATGCTTCTTACAGCAATAGGAACAGTTCTTATTGCAAGAATCGATAGACAAAATAATACTGATATTGCTATTAAACAGTTAGTGTGGGTGTGTGTAGCGCTTATATTATCTATTATTTTTGTTATTGTGCTGCAAGATTATCGCATATTAAGGCGTTTTTCTTACGTAAATATGGTAATCGGCTTAGTTTTGCTTCTTTCTCCTATGATTCCAGGATTAGGCAAAGAAATTGGCGGCGCAAGAATTTGGATTGGTTTTGGAAATCACACTGTTCAACCTGGAGAATTTGCTAAGCTTTTCCTAGCTTTCTTCTTTGCAGCATACTTGTTTAATCATCGCGACAGGCTTGCTGTAGGAGGGAAAAAAGTTCTTGGAGTGCATTTGCCAAGATTGCAAGATATGGGTCCTATTGCGTTAGTTTGGGCTGCATCAATGGGTGTATTAGTTGTGCAGCACGATCTTGGCACTTCTCTTATGTTCTTCGCAATGTTCGTGTCAATGCTTTATGTTTCCACAGGTCGCAAAGGTTGGCTGGTTGTTGGATCTATTGCATTCACATTAGGCTGCTTAGTTGCAGTAAAGTTATTCGCACATGTGCAGTATCGTGTGGATGCTTGGCTTCACCCGTTTGATAATGCTGTGTATAACAGGTTCCCTGGAGGTTCGGCTCAGATTGTATCTGGATTATTTGGTCTTGCAGCCGGAGGAACTACAGGAACAGGTTTAGGTCAGGGTCATCCTTCCTTAACACCGCTGGCTAATTCTGATTTTATTTATGCTTCTATTGGTGAAGAACTTGGTCTTACCGGACTTCTTGCAGTATTAGTTTTGTATTTAATTATTATTACTTCCGGAATGATTACCGCAATGAAAATTAAAGATGGCTTCGGTAAATTATTAGCATCCGGTCTTGTTTTTACTATGGCATTCCAAGTATTTACTGTTGTTGGTGGTATTACTTTGGTTATACCTTTAACAGGTTTAACCTTGCCATATATGGCTGCCGGCGGATCTTCATTAGTGGCAAATTATTTGCTTGCAGCATTGCTTATTGTTATTTCTAACTCTGCGAATAAACCTGAATCAGCTCCAGTTTCCGACGCCTTCCAGTATGAGGCTTTGGCAGCGTTGCGTGAGCGAGAATTGCAGGAGAGAATTCGTAGTAAATCTGAAAATAATGATCTTGGTGAAAGTAATTTAATTAATAGTCAGGAAGAAGCGAATAGTATGAATAGCCAAACCCTTGTTTCTTCGCAGGAACGAGGTGAGACAAATGAATAAAAGCTTAAAAGAATTATTCATTGCTGTACTAGTATTGTTCGTTATACTTGGTATTTCAAGTACTATTATTACCTCTATTAATGCTAATGCTTTAAATGCTGATCCTAGAAATCGTAGAGCCTTATATCATGAGTTTGGATCTCCTAGAGGGGCAATTCTTACTTCGGATGGAATTGTTATTGCTAAATCAGATCCCTCTAAAGATGCATTCGTGTATCAGCGCAAATATTCTAACGGTCCTGTATATTCTCCAATTACTGGCTACTTTTCTATTAGTCAGCGTGCAGATAGAGGTATTGAGGCTTCTAGGAATAGTTTATTAAGCGGCGAATCTGACGCATTATTCTGGCAGCGGTTCAAATCTTTGTTTACTGGAGTTACAAACCGCGGAGCTTCTATTGAAACATCAATTGACTCAAAACTGCAGAATCTTGCCTATAATCTTCTAAAAGACAAAGACGCAGCTCTTGTTGCAATTGAACCAAAAACTGGCAGGATTCGTGCAATGGTTAGCACACCAAGTTATGATCCGAATATTCTTGCCATGCACAATATTGGTGCTGTAAATAAGTCTTACGAACAAATAACATCAGATGTTTGGAATCCAATGTTAAATCGTACGATTTCTGAGCTTTACGCACCTGGTTCTACATTTAAAACTATTGTTGCTGCTACAGCACTAGAAACTGGAAAATATCAGCCAGATACGCTAATACCTGCTGGTGCG
Organism: Gardnerella greenwoodii 00703Dmash; assembly: GCF_000263635.1. Classification (GTDB taxonomy): domain Bacteria; phylum Actinomycetota; class Actinomycetes; order Actinomycetales; family Bifidobacteriaceae; genus Bifidobacterium; species Bifidobacterium greenwoodii. The sequence goes on along the minus strand of NZ_ADEV01000004.1, from coordinate 67,574 downwards.
AAATACACTCTTCCTGGAACAAGTGTTGCTTTAACTAATGTTGTTTCTCAAGCAAACGGCACTGACGGAAAAATTTCGTTTGAAGACGCGTTAGCTTATTCTTCAAATACTGCATTCGCTCAGTTGGGCAATTCTTTGGGTTCAGATGCGATTGTAAAACAGGCAAAAAAGTTTGGCTTCTTTGATTCTCTTTCTATAGATGGATCTGATTCTACAGGTTTCCCAATGAGATCCGTAAGCTCAACATTTTCAATTAAACCAACTCCAGACAGATTAGCTTTGGAATCTATTGGACAGGGTGACGCAAAAGTTACGCCTTTGCAAAATGCTATGATTGCAGCAGCTATAGCAAATAACGGTACGCTTATGAAACCTACGCTTGTAGATTGTGTGCGTTCAAGTGACTTGTCTGTGTTGTCGCAAACGAAGCCAACAATTATGAATCAAGCCATGAGCAGCGATAGTGCTGCAAAACTATCCGCTATGATGCAAGCTGTAGTAATAAAAGAAAATCCAAATCTTGCATTACCAAATATGCATGTTGCTGCAAAAACAGGTACTGCACAGATTGGAGTTAATAATCAGTCTGCAAATGGGTGGGTTATTGGATTTGCTCCGGCAGAAGATCCTAAAATAGCTATAGCGGTAATTGTTCACAATACTAATGTTCTGGGCAGTTACGCAGCAGGACCAATTATGCGACAAGTGATGAAGGAGGCGCTTACACAATGAAACTTGTTGAAGGACAGTTAGTTCATCATCGTTATCGACTGGATCGCCGCCTTGCGCAAGGCGGTATGGGAGAAGTCTGGAAAGGCTTTGATATTCAACTTGGGCGAATTGTTGCTATTAAAGCGCTGCGTACAGATACTGCGAATGTAGAAGCAAAGTTGCGTAGGCTTCGTGCGGAAGCCCATAATTCTGCAAATCTTGCGCACCCGAATATTGCAGCACTATTTGACTATTATGAGCATGATGGCATTGGCTTCTTAATTATGGAATACGTGCCAAGTAAGTCGTTAGCAGACTTGTATCATAAAGAAAAAGCTATTGATCCAACCAGACTGTTGCCTATTCTTATTCAAACAGCACGAGGACTTTTTGTAGCTCACTCGCATGGTGTTATTCACCGTGATGTAAAACCTGCAAATATTATGGTTTCTGAAACAGGAAACGTAAAAATTACCGACTTTGGTGTTTCTTATTCAAGCGATCAGGAGCAGATTACTCAGGACGGTATGGTAGTTGGCACAGCACAATACATTTCTCCTGAACAAGCACAAGGCGAACAAGCAACAGCACAATCCGATATTTATTCGCTAGGAGTTGTTGCTTACGAAGGATTATGTGGGCATAGGCCGTTTACTGGAGCTACTCCGGTAGATATTGCCGCGGCTCATGTTAATGATCCTGTTCCGCCATTGCCTGAAAATATTGATCTGCAATTAAGACAGTTTATTATGTCGATGCTTGCAAAAGATCCAAAAGATCGGCCAAAAGATGCGCTTGTTGTGTCAAAAGTTTTATCTCGTATTGAACGTAGGCTGCTTGATCAAGAAACAGCTTTTAACAATACAACAGGATTTATTTCTACAGATTCTCGACAAACGCGATGTATTAAGAGTATGCCGCAGAATCAAGTCAATATTATTAACATTTTGAATACCAATAATCGCAAGGAGCAGCAATGAATACCACAATGCCCACCTCATTAGCGAATGGTCGATATGAATTAGGAGAACTTATTGGCCGCGGCGGCATGGCAGAAGTGCGTGTTGCGGTAGATAAGCGTCTAGGTCGTACTGTTGCTGTGAAAATCATGCGTTCTGATTTAGCGAACGATGAAATCTTCCTTTCGCGATTTCGCAGGGAAGCGCACGCAATTGCGCAAATGAACAACCCTAATATTGTTAATATTTATGATTCTGGTGAGGAATCTGTTACTGCTGACAACGGCCTGGAAGAACGTCTTCCTTACCTAGTAATGGAGTATATTAAAGGCAAAACGCTGCGCGATATCCTTAAGATGAATGGTGCTTTAAGTCAGCGTGACGCTGAGCAAGTTATGCTTGGTGTGCTTAATGCTTTGGAATATTCTCACAGAATGGGAATTATTCACCGCGATATTAAGCCTGGAAATATTATGATTTCCGAGCAGGGCATGGTGAAGGTGATGGACTTCGGCATTGCTCGTGCTCTTGACGATTCTGCAACAACTATGACGCAGTCTCAAGGCGTTGTGGGAACTGCACAATATTTGTCTCCAGAGCAGGCTCGCGGAGAGCAAGTAGACATGCGCTCTGACTTGTATTCTGCAGGATGCGTACTTTATGAAATGCTTACTGGTCGTCCACCATTTATTGGTGATTCCGCTGTAGCCATTGCATACCAGCATGTTTCTGAAGTTGCAACTCCTTTAAGCACTCTTGTGCCTGGAATGCCTTCTATGTGGGATAAAATTTGCGCTAAAGCAATGGCAAAAGACCGTCAGAACCGTTATGCTACAGCTTCGGAATTTAAGAACGATATTCTAGCGTTCATGAACGGCGGAGTTCCTGTTGCAGCAGCTTTTAATCCGCTTACTGATTTAGCGAATATGAAAGCTCGCAAACAAGCTGAGCAAACAGCTGCAACAATGGCTATTAATGCTACTGATGGTGCTGCAACGCAATCGTTTAACCCTATTACAGGTCAGGTTGAGCAATCAAATATTGCATTTGCTCCAAGCACTCGTGCAGCTCAACGCGCTCAATCTCAAGCTAAGCGTCGTAAGCGTGCTGTAATCGGCTCTATTATTGGTGCTGTTGTTGCAATCGTTGTTCTAGCAGGCGTTTTGTTTATGCTGGGTCATAATCGAATGTCTGGTAATGTTGTTGTTCCAACATTTATGGAAACAACCACTCAGGATGCGGCTAGAGAAAAGCTTAGAGCATTAGGATTAGTCCCAGATATTCGCGAAGACGATCATTCTTCCCAGCCTGAAGGCACGTTTACAAAGCAGTCTCCGCGTGGTGGCGAGCATGTTGCGTCTGGCACTAAAGTTACGGTTTGGTTCTCTGTAGGACCTCAATCAACACGTGTTCCAGATGTGAGTGGTAAATCGCAGGAAGCAGCTCGTAAGATACTCGAACGTGCTGGTTTTAAGATTGCTAATGTTCGGGTAGAAGATAGTGCTGATGTGAAGAAAGATCATGTAACTCGTACTGATCCAGATGCTGATTCCTTCGCAGATAAAGGTACTTTGATTACGCTTTATATTGCTTCTGGTTTAACTAAGATTCCTGATGGTCTTGTTGGTCAGAGCAAGGATATTGTGATTAGTCAGCTGCAAAATCTTGGTTTTACTGCGGATGTTGTAAAGGAAGATTCAGATAGTGTACCTGAAGATTCCGTAACCAGATTAAACCCTAATTCCGGATCTTCTGTTAAGCCTCATAGCTCGATCACAGTCTATGTGTCACAAGGTTCGACAAAGGTAGAAGTGCCGCATATTGATCTTGGTACTATTACGTTTAAGCAGGCTAAGAAAATACTTGAGGCAAAGGGCTTAAGAGTAGTTTCTGATTCTATTTCTAATAAAGATGACGACGTAGTGATCAGCATGTCTGAAGATGCTGGAACTAAGGTAGATAAAGGTTCTGCAATCACTTTGATTACTAGACCAGGGCTTAGTTCTTCTTCAGATACTGATACTCAAGGTAAGTGATATTAGATACTAGAAAATATTTTAGAATCGAATAAAAATAAGGGCGATAACTTTTTAAGTATCGCCCTTATTTGTACATATTTATTTTTTATTAGACTTTATTCGAGTATGTCCTAAATCTAATTAAATATTTCAATTAAATATTTAATTAGATTTATTTCAGATAGTTGTTGTGTAATTAGACATCTGCTGAAGGAATGGAACCGTTGCAGCTGCCCAAGGGAATACCCATTGGAATAGAGCTAATATGATGAAGAAATGAATTAGTATTGCAAGAATCCAACGAATTGCTGTAATGCCTGGTTGTATTAAGAGGATTCCGCCAAAAATGCTTGCATCTGGCCTTTTCCTTCTTCCTACGCGAATTTCGCGAAGTGCCGGCCACTGCCAAGCAATAGCGCCAGCCGCAAAAATAGCAATATAAAGCACTGCAATAACAAGCATTACTGGAACAAGTGAAGAAAGATGAGAAACAAGAGACTGCTGCTCGTTGTTAATAAACTTTACCTTTCCTTGCTCATCAATTGTGGAAAGCTCTTTTGGAATACCATCGCTAATGTTTGCCCAATAAGCTAACTTAGCGTAGCTAATCCAGCGATGTGTTGCAGTAGTATACTTAGGCTCGCATGTAGTTAGAGTAAGCATACGTTTTGTTGGCTTTTCGTTAGGATGATCAGGGTTTGGAGCGATTACTTCACCGTGATCTGGCGTAACAATCTTATAAGAAGTGTACTTATATACGAACCAGTAATCTTTAGTCCTAACAACAATAGCATCGCCAGGTTTAAGCAAATCAACATCACCCAAAGGCTGTCCGTAGCCATTACGGTGTCCAGCTACTGCAAAATTACCGATTTCTCCAGGCATTTGAGTTTCTGAATAGTGTCCTAAGCCACGTTTGCTCAAAATATCTGGTGTTGTTCCTTCAATAATATTGCGCTCCCACTGGTTTCCGAAGCGAGGAACATAAAGTCGAGCTATTAAAACGTCACCTTTTGGTTTGCTAACTTTTGGCGGCTCGCCATTTTGAGGTAAAGCAATCTTTGTTTTGTCACCTGTTTTAGGATTCTTCCAAGATATTTCTTTACGTGCTTCTACCTGATTGTGCTCTGCTTGAGCTCCGGTCCACCACATTTGCCATGCAATGTATAGTGCACAGATAATTGCAAAAGCGATTAAAACTTCGCCAATAACTCCGGCAATTTGCCAGCAGAAGTTAGAGCCTTTGCTCTTCGTATCATTTTCCTGCGTGTAAGCAGACTGCATAATACGTTACTCCTTTATTGATGTGAGGGTCTTGCGACACAAATCATTTATTTAGTTCTTTAAGCACGGATGCGTACCTTAATGGTTGTAACAAAGCAGATGCTTCTGGGAATTTCAAATTCTCCTTCTTCTCTACTTTCCATCCTAATCCAAATGAACTTACGTATTCCTTGTAGGTGCGTATGGCTGGTGAATTATTAAGCGCATCAACCATATCGTCTACTGGGCCAATAGCAGATATTTTATACGGTGGCGAGTACTGATGACCTTGAAGTATAACCACGTTCCCAATGCAAATTACTGCAGAATTGAACAAAACGCGCTGATCTTGTATGGTCATAGCTTCTGCTCCACCTTGCCAAAGCGCGTTTACAACGGATTCAATATCTTGCTGGTGAATAACATAATCGTTAATATTTACAGAAGTTCCAGAACCGTTTACTGCTCCCTTCCACAGTGAAGAGTCGTTGAGAGTTACTACTATTCCAGGTCCTTCAAGCTTAGGAAGAACAGTGCTACTGCCAGTATCTGAAGAATCTTTATTCTCATTACTGCTTACGAGAGTTTTGTTGAGCAAACTAATTCTGGAATCTAAATCTTTAATATCTTCTCGCAAAGATTTTGTTCGCTGCGAGTTTCTTTCAACCATTTGACTCGTGTTGGAAGTGACGAAAGCAGTGCGGTTGACTCGTAGGTTAGTAACAAATAAATATCCTGTAAGAAAGATGGCAACGGCAACAGCAACACTACTTAACAACGAGCGTTGAGCTCTATGTTTTCCTGTTCTTTTTACCATAATTTGCTCTCATTCTTCCTACGTTCGAGTGTAACCACTATTATAGCGTGTAGCCGATTGATTGGAGAGTTACAGTTATGGCTGATGAGAAATTGCACACGACTGCAGCTGACGACGCTGCAAAGAAGAGCGATACGTCAAATGAGAATACTTATGGCGTTCCTATGGATGAAGTTGAAGCAGTGTTGAATGCTACTGCAGATAAAGCATCGCTTTCTCCACAAATTCAGAAGATGATGCAGCGTCAAGCAGAAAATAGGCGACGCGTTGAAGAAAGCATTAAAGGTGCGAAGGCTAATGCAGCATGGTTCGTGCCACTGTTCTGCGCGTTGATGGTTATTGGCTTAGTGTGGGCTGTTGTGTATTACTTGAACCCTATGCTGCCAATCCCAGGAATTGGAGCATGGAATCTACTTATTGCCTTCGGATTTGTTGTAGTTGGTTTCTTAATGACCATGTGGTGGCGTTAATACAATTACGACTAATTTAAAACGATTCTATTAAAGTAGCTGCGCGTTTTGTGCGGCTACTTTAATTATTTTTATTCTGCAATTGCGCGAATAATTACGTGATCTTTATTGCTGTCAGTTGTTGCAATAAGTCTAATATTTCCGCCATCTTGAATTTTAAGGCGTTTTTTCAAAGTTTCTGCAGACATTGGAAAGTTTCTAGTAACAATATTTGCATGTGTAATATCTGCAAGCGCTTTCTTTATTTCCTTCTTGTTAAGGCTGCAAATATTCTCAATTTTCCATATTTTTCCCGGAAAATTAGCATAATGTTTTTCTGCAACACCAATATGACTATTTGGTTCTATTTGCTTAATGCCATATTTTTCTTCTAAAAACTTTAAACATCCCGCTTTCATAATTGCAGCATTTGGCTCATAAACGTACCGAGCCCATTCTCGCCATTTTTGTACGTCTAAAGTTTTGTTTTCCTTACTTTTACCATCCAATCCAGAAAGTATTGAAACCTGATTTTTTGAAGTATCGTAAGCGGCTTCTATAACAGTTAACTGATTGTCGTTTACGCAATATATTGGCAGTTTTGTGTGCTGAGATTTGCTTAATACTATTAGTAGCTCTTTACATTCATTATGATGAGCAACAATATGCACTTGCGAAACGTTACCGCCAAAATCGCTTACCGTTTTATGCCAGTCAAGCATTGGAGAAAGTTTAATAATAACAATTTGTGCTTTTTTAAGAAGTTGGTCCTTAATAGATAGCACGTTTGGTGTGCAGTCTTCAATAGCGTAAGTTCTAGAACCTTGATTATTGCGACGTGCAGGGTCAATGTATATCATTGTTGCGCTAGAAATCTGATTAAGCGCCTCAAGACTATTGTTGTTATAACACGTAACTTTAGAAAGACCGAGCGCTCGCATATTGTGTTGAGAAATAGCGGAAAGATCACTTTGTTGTTCAATGCATATTGCAGAGTCAAAAACCTCAGCCATTATTGCGCAATCAACACCAAATCCACCTGTAAGATCAACAAGAGTGTTCGAAGTGTTTTCTTCATTCATCTCACTAAGTAATTTTTGTGCAATATTAGCCTTATATTGCGCTGTGGCTTGCGAAGAGCATTGCTCCATAGATATATGTGCCGGATATATAATCTCTTCGCAGGACGCCCATTTTGGCAGTTTTTGTTGTGCTATTTGTTTGCCTGCGATTTGATTTACTGCAAAAGGAACATCAATTCCCGCGTTACGTGGTGCTTTAAGAGCTGCATTATTTGGATTTGATTTCGCATTTTCTTTAATAAACGCAAGCGTTTGAGGCGTTGCGCAAGGAATTTCATAAGGTGCATGTAACTCAGAAAGCATAATCTTATTCTTACGTAACATATGGATGTGTTTGCATACTAAACGTAAAGTTTTAAGCGAATAAGCGCTTGTTCTTCAGATTAATAATAATTAAAATAAATTTTAGAGAAATAGCGTAGCTGAGAAGATTTTTACTTAATTTGCGCTAAATGGTTAAACAGTTGAAGAAGGAACAATGCGATTTTGTATCGAATGTGGTAGTCAACTTTCTGAAAATAGTAGGTTTTGCAATAGCTGTGGAACTCCTGTTGAAGAAGACAAATTAGAAAATCAATTTGTTCAACCTAATAATTTTAAAAAACCTAATAAAAAAGTAATTGCTTGTAGCATTTCTAGTTTTGTTATCGTAGCTCTTGTTGCTGTTGGAATTTTCTATTATTCGTATTCGCAGAAAAATGTTATTTCTTCTTTGAGTGGAGGAAATGCTCAACAAATCATTGAAAAAATATCGTCATCAGGAGCTGCTGTAAAAGTAGTTAAAAAATTCTCCGCAAAAAAGAAAGGTGAAGTTTTTTCTATTAAAGGAGTTAAAAAAGGCGAAAAAATATCACCTTCTTCGAGAATAACAGTGTATGAATCGTTGGGGCCTGGAGTTCCGGATGATATTACTAAATTGAAGCCGGAAGATGCTGTGCGCGAATTAAAAAAGATGAACGTACCAGTAAAAGTGCATACTGCAACTGCTATTAATCCGGGTACGGTAATTGGAACTACGCCTCAGCCTGGAAGTTCAATTAATGAATCTGCTGATCGTACTATTCATGTTTTAGTTGGTACTGAAGGCAAAGGTGTTCCAGCTGATTTGTACGGCATGGATTTTGCCAAGGCTGAGGATTTATTGAAGAGTCGAGGATTCAAAGATGTTAAAACGAAAGAACGACTTTCTTCTCGTAATAATATGTATAAAATAGTTGATTCGGATCCTGCGTTGGGAACTGAAACTACTAGTGATTCCATTACTCTTTATTACGGTGTTGGCGCAGGACAATCTTTGTTTACTGAATCTTCAGATACTTACGACAACCATATTTTGATGGACGCTATGAAACTAGATAGTTTTGTTGGTTTATGGTGCACAAATTCTGGAGATTGTCTCGATTTTCGTTTAGAGCCGTTTAATCCACAAGATCCTGATTATAAGATTTTGAATTTACATGGGTCGCATGAAAAAGATTATATTAACATGCGAAAGGCTGATAATGTGAGCACTTATACAGGTCTGAATTTAAACAATGAATTGCATATGTGTCATGCTAATCAGAATGTTGTTGGGTGCAGTGTTAATTACCCTCCTCGCGAAGAAAATTATATGAGGAATCATCTTATTTATGGAGATACAGGAGTTGTAGAACTGTATCGTGGAGGTTTTGAAACATTCTGTGGTAATTCTGAATTTGACGATATTACCGGTGATAAATGCGTGAACGGTAAGCTTTATAAAACTGGTGATTACGGTTATGACTATCTCGATACTCTTAATAAAGATCCTGGTATAAATCACGGTTTAAGTTTTAGAATGGCTGATTTTTATCTTCTTGTTCCTGTAGGAGCTGATTTAATCAAATTAGAAAAAGACGGATACTTCCAAGGAGTAGGAAAAAATAAGCCGAATATGGATAGACCGTTTATTCTGCGTAGAGATCCTAAGTTATATAAGAAAACTGAAGAACCTATTAAGCCTGCTAAAACTATAGATTCTTTCCTAAATCCATTTATTCCATCATATAAAACTAAGCCTGTGAAGTTTGCGCCTGCGCCTGATGACGATAACGCATACTACTTGGTTGAACAGCCTTTTAATTGGAATAAACTGCCAGAAAAACAGTAGAGTAGATTGTTTTTCTAGTTACGTTTCTGTGCTTTTCTAAGCTTAATTCACATAGATTCGTAATTGTGGATAACTTTTATACACTTTTGCACAAGCGCAAAAAAGGGCGAGTTATTAGCGTTTGTGAATAAATATGTGGATAACTTGAGTAGTTGTTAGCATCTTATGCCCAACTTATACCCAAGTTATCCACAGTTCTGTACACAATGGTGGAAAACTACATGCGTGTAATTTAACTAAGCTAATCCTTGTAGGCAGAATACTGCGCACGCAACAAGAATAATAAAAATCGAAATAAAATACGTTAAGAAACGCGTATTAAACGAAGCTTTTCTAAGCAGAGGATTTTGTACGCCTAACAATGCTGCAAGTGCTGTACCAATAATTAAACCTCCAACATGCGCCTGCCAAGCTATATTTGGAATAATAATTGGCATAGCGAGAGTAATCGCAATCCAAATAATTGTTCCTCGCATGTTTTCACCTAATCGCCACTGAGCTACTAAAAGCGCGCCAATAAGACCCATAATTGCGCCCGAAGCACCATAAGAGGCGGACAGCCAATTGTTAATTATTCTGCACCAAATAATATCTGCAACGCATCCTCCAAGACCAGATATTAAATAAAGTCCAAAGAATTTCCATTTGCCAAAATAACGCTCAAGTTCTGCGCCGAGTGACCAAAGGCACAACATATTGAAGAAAATATGCGTGATGTTTGGCGCATGAACAAACATTGACGTAAACCAAGTCCATGGAGTATTCAACGCAGTAACCGGCACGAAAGCAGTATATTCTATAAAAGTAATGTAGGTTTCTTTAGTTACGAAGTATAAAAATATTTCTATTAGCCAAGTAACAATGCAAGCGTATATGAGAATTGCAGTAACAGTATTGCTGCGAAAACGTATTCTATTCCATAAATTTTTTATATCCAAATTATGCATATCTTTATGATATAGGTTTTACTTCACAAATTTAATCAATAACATTGCCTAAAAAGATGCAACTCTGAAGAAAAGCAACTATGATAGTGAGTAAGCGACAAAACGCTATGTAAATCGTTGACTTGGACGAGCAGGTCAGCTTAACCCGAAAGGAGCCATCATGGAGAACAGATCCTCTGGCGGTTGGAAGTTCTTTGCACTGCTCTTCGGAGCACTGCTCGCAGGAATTGCTGCATTGTATGTTTACAAGCAGCATAATCCTGATTATGACCCTTGGGAGGAGCCGTGGGAGAACAGCTCTTCACCAATTGATCTGGGGCTAGAAAAAGAAGAGACTGAAGGTAAAGACGCTCCTGCTGTTGAAGAATAAAACAGCAGTGTTACGTTAAAATACTTCAAATAAAGGCGACTGTGTTAACGCGCAGCCGCCTTTATTGTTTTGTTTATTTACTTGTTTATTTACTTACTTACTTGTGATTAATTTCGATTTAAATTACTAGAAACAAAAAGCGGAAGCTGATTAACAGCCTCCGCCTTTTGTTATTAAGCGATTAAAACGCTATTTTTATGCTCACTCGGCAACTGGAAGAGCACCAGTGTGCCAAATGCGATCGAGATAATCTTCGATAGAGCGGTCAGAAGAGAAGTAACCAGAGTTGGCTACGTTCAAAACTGCCATGCGAGCCCACTTCATTGGATCGCGGTAAGTTTCCTCAATCTGAGCCTGAATATCCATGTAAGAGCTGAAGTCAGCCATTGCCATGAAGTAATCGTGGGTAAGCCAATCGTTGACGAGTGGCTCGTACACGCTCTTGTCGCCATTGGAGAAGGTGCCGTCAGCAACCATGTCAACAGCGGTCTTCAAGCGAGGATCAGACTCGTAGTACTTACGGGATCCGCCGTGATCGTAGCCTTCAGCGTAGAGCTTATCAACTTCGTCAACGGTCATGCCGAAGAGGAAGAAGTTCTCAGCGCCAACGCGCTCGCGAATCTCAACGTTTGCACCATCGAGAGTACCAACAGTCAAAGCACCGTTCAAAGCAAACTTCATGTTACCAGTGCCGGAAGCTTCCTTACCAGCCTGAGAAATCTGCTCATCCAAATCGGTGGCAGGAATCAAGTTCATTGCCAACTCGATGTTGTAGTTTGGTGGGAAGAACACAGCGAGCTTGCCCTTGCATGCTGGGTCGTTGTTCACCACGCGAGCAACATTGTTAATGAGCTGAATGGTGAGCTTTGCCATAGCATAGCCTGGAGCAGACTTAGCGCCGAAGAACACGGTGCGTGGAAGCATCTTGTCAACGTCGATTGTGCCGTTCTTAATTCCAGCGTATGTGGAGATAACCTGGAGGATCTTCATGGACTGGCGCTTGTACTCGTGCAAACGCTTAACAATGGTGTTAAACATAGTGTCTGGGTTGATTTCGAAGCCATACTTCTGCTTTGCGAAATCAACGAAGGCAAGCTTGTTCTGCTTCTTAACTTCAGCAAACTTCTTAACGAATGCCTTGTCGTCAGCCAATGGCTTCAAACCTTCAAGAAGCTCCAAATCACCCTGCCATGCGTCGGTGCCCAAGCCCTCAGTAATAAGAGCAGACATGCGTGGGTTGCTTAAGCGCACGAAGCGACGAGGAGTTACGCCGTTAGTAACGTTCTTGAACTTATCTGGGTAAACGCTGGAGAAGTCCTTCAAAGTGACATCCTTCAACAACTCAGAGTGAAGCTCAGCAACACCGTTAACGTAAGAGCCGCCGTAGGTAGCCAAGTAAGCCATGCGAACTACAGCACCTTCGCCATTTTCGTCAGCGTCGGTAGCGATACGCATACGCTCAACCTGATCCTCAGCAACGCCCTTACCGCGAAGCTCGTTGCGGAACTGCTCGCTAATGCCCTGAATAATCTCAAGGTGGCGTGGCAAAAGTTCGCCAATAAGCTTTGCTGGCCAAACTTCCAAAGCTTCTGGAAGCAAGGTGTGGCAAGTGTAGTTGAAGGTCTTGGTGGTGATACCCCAAGCGGTGTTCCAATCGTAGCCGTACTCGTCCATAAGAACGCGCATAAGCTCTGGAATACCAATAACTGGGTGAGTATCGTTCAACTGGAAGTTGATCTTGCTTGGGAAGGTGGTGAGATCCGGCTTATCCTGACCTGGATAGAACACGCGGATAGCGTCATGGATAGAAGCAGCAACAAAGAAGTACTGCTGCTCAAGACGCAAAGCCTTGCCCTGTGGAGTGGAATCTTCTGGATAAAGAATCTTGGAGATATTTTCTGCTTCAACCTGTGGCTTAACAGCGTCCAAGTACTCGGACTTGTTAAAGGTGAGCAAATCGAATTCGTTGTAAGACTTAGCAGTCCACAAGCGAAGAGTGTTTACGCGACCAGAATTGTAGCCTGGAACCATGTAGTCAACTGGTACTGCACGAACAGACCAAGCTGGCTTCCAAACACGCTTGCCGTTTTCTTCAACAACTTCGCCGCCAAAGTTGACGCGCTGATCACGACCGTAATCAATGTGACCCCATGGCTCTTCGTTGCTAAGCCAGTAATCAGGTGTTTCAACCTGCTTACCTTCTTCATCAAAGCGCTGCTTGAAAATACCGTAACGATACTGAATGCCGTAGCCGAATGCTGGAACGCCAATAGAGGCGAGAGAATCAATGAAGCAGGCTGCGAGACGACCTAAACCGCCGTTACCCAAACCTGGTTCATACTCAGCATCGATAACGGCCTTTGGATCGAAGCCAAGCTTCGTAACAGCTTTTTCGAACTGGTCGGTAAGTCCAGCGTTCAACAAAGCATTCTCAAGCTGCTTGCCCATCAAGAACTCTGCGCTTAAATAGCCTACAGCTTTTGTATTGCCATTAACCATGTCATGCTGTGTCTGCATCCAAGAGTCCATCAAGTGACGACGAACTGCAGTTGCAGCGGCAACATACACATCTGCCGTAGTGGCCTGCTCTGGCGTTACACCCTGGGTGTACTTGAGGTGCTCTTGAAGTTCTTTGGCAAATGCCGTCGCAGTAGTTTTGGCTTTCGGCGCGACGTGTTTAGTCATATTTGACTCCTTGTGCCGTTTGTTATATTTCCTAAAAAGTGTGCAGCCTTAAACTTTATGCTTAGGCAGTTAAACCAATACCACGTTGTAGATAACTGTTGTAGATAACTACAAAAGGTACGTTAATGCACACGATGTTCCTAATAGTACCACAACCTAACACCTTTAAATATTGATATATAACTTCTTAATACAAATGTATTTATGAAAGTATGTTGTTTAGAAGATAATAAAAATATGGTAGTAATACTTGAGCGAGATATAAAAAGAGGACAATGTGCTTGGAAAGCATGGTGTATGTCTGCTAATAAAGCGCTTAATAATGGCGAAGAGGCTATGCAAATAAGTAGCGATATTTTAGATATTTCTCCAACTGACGAAGCTTTAGCAGTTAGATATTCTTTATATCTTCTTGAAAACAAAGTTCCTGGTTGTGCAGTAGAAGTAAGAGTGGCGCCTTTTGGTGCGGTAAAAATTTTGGAAGGACCAGCTTCTGACCCGCATAATCTTACTCCGCCGGATGTTATTGAGCTCGATCCGCAAGTTTGGTTAAGAATTTCGTGCGGTATTACAAGTTGGCAGCAAGAAAAACAGTGCGGAAACATAAGCGCAATCGGCGAGCGTGATGATTTAAGTAATATTTTGCCGCTTAATATAAATTTATAAAGCCTATTTATAGTGCTTATTTACAAATATCCTGGGCCTTCATTTTTTAGACCCAGGATATTTAGTTAAAAAATAATTATTAGCAACCTAATTATTAGTAATTTTAAAATTTATTTATCGTGCTTATGCATGAAACTCGGCACTGGCATAGGAATGTGATGGTGCACAGGAGTGTGCGTGCCAGAATTTGTAGCAGAATTTTCATTATTTACAGCCTTAGCTGCAGCTTCTGCCGCCCACTTTGCATATTCGTCTAAATCGTCATCGTTGGAAGACTCATTAGAATCATCTTCTTGAACAGTTGCTTCCTGATCTGGAAGATACGAGTTTTCCTCGTAAGTTTCGCTCGACGCAAATGGATCGAAGGATCCTTGTCCGGGTTCGCTGGAGTTAAGCTCCTTAGCAAGCTCGTCATAATCCGTATCGGTCGTCAGGTATTTGAGCTTACGGGCAATTTTCTGTTGCTTTGCCTTCTGTCGTCCGCGGCCCATCTGACCCCCTCTTAAAAAATTACCGTAACAATCAGTTCATCACACAAGAGCGTACCACTTAACCGCAACCGAGTATATTGTCTGTGTAAACTTTTACCATAAAAGCCATATTTTAAGCGTAAAAATGCGTGTACGTAAGGAGCCAAAAATGCAGGAAGAAGCACAGGTAACAGCAGCAGGAAATGAGATGAGTGCAAGCTTTCTTGCAGCGCGTAAACGTTCGGATGCAACGCTTGAAAAACTAGAAAGTAATCCTTCTTCATTTACCATGCTTACAGGAGACCGTCCAACAGGACGCCTGCATTTAGGACACTATTTTGGTTCTATTCGTGAGCGTGTCGCAATGCAGAAGCGTGGTGTAAAAACCAATATTATTATTGCAGACTATCAGGTAATTACTGATCGTGACACAACCGAGCATATTGAAAACAATGTGCTGAATTTGGTACTTGATTACATGGCTGCAGGAATTGATCCAGAAAAAACAATGATTTTTACGCATTCTGCAGTTCCTGCCGCAAATCAGCTTATGCTTCCATTCTTATCTTTGGTTACAGAAGCGGAATTGCACAGGAATCCTACTGTAAAGTCAGAAATGGAATCTTCCGGCCACGCTTTAACCGGATTGCTTCTTACTTACCCAGTGCATCAAGCTTGCGATATTTTGTTCTGCAAAGCTAATGTTGTGCCGATTGGTAAAGATAATTTGCCTCATATTGAAATTACGCGCACAATTGCTCGACGATTTAACGAAAGATACGCAAAAAAGAATCCAGTGTTCCCAGAGCCGGCAGCAATTTTGTCTGACGCTCCAGAAATTCCAGGATTGGATGGTCGTAAGATGAGCAAATCTTATGGTAATTCAATCATGCTTGGAGCTACTGCCGAAGAAACAGCCAAACTAATTAAGAAGAGCCCGACTGATTCGGAAAGAATGATTACTTTTGATCCAGTTGCTCGCCCACAAGTTTCAGCGCTTCTTACTACTGCAGGTTTAGTAACAGGTAGGGATCCTAAAGATATTGCTGAAGAAATTGGCAACTCTGGAGCAGGTGCGTTGAAAGCTTACGTAATTGAAAACGTAAATAACTTCCTGGCTCCTCACCGTGAGCGTCGTGCAGAATTAGCAAAAGACATGGATGCTGTTCGAGACATTTTGCACGATGGCAATAAGCGTGCGAATGCTATTGCAGAAGAAACACTTTCCCAAGTGCGAGACGCTATGGGAATGAAGTACTAATTAAATTTCAATAAGTAAAGTAATAAAAAATAAAGCCGCTCGCAAGAAAACTTGTAAGCGGCTTTTTTTATTGAAAATTAATAGACTGAAATTTAGAACATCACACGTCGTAACGCCAGCTTTTATCGGTAATAACGCGAGCTACAGCAAGACCAATAGGCAAGCAAATAATTACCATAAAAGCGCGGAAAGTCCAATCTAACGCTGGAAGCGTGTGGAACTGTCCAAGATAAAACATTGCGCGATACATATAAAGTCCCGGAACCATAATCACAATAGATGGAACGGTAAGACCTATTCGCGGATACCCCAAATATTGAGGTGCAAATCCGTGGCGAACAATAGCTCTCCAAGCAGAAGCAAGTAAGCCTGCAAGTAAAGCGCCGCTAAACGCTGCAATTTCAGCAGCGATACCAAAATCCGTCATAGTTAAGCGCAGAGTATCTGTAATAGCTCCAATAACTCCTGCAACTATGCACATGCGCTGTGGAGAATTAAAAAGCACGGAGAAGCCCCACACGCCAGCAAAAGCTGTAATAAGCCGCAGAACTGCATTAAGCCAAGGGTTTAATCCGAGCGGAGGGAAACCTTGAGGATTAAGCTGAACAATGCTTGCAACAGTCCAGCCTGCAAGAGTTCCCATTAAAATAATTGCAAGCGTATAGCACAGACGTTGAATTCCGGAAGGGAAATCTATTTTTGCAATATCCAATCCGCCTGTAATAAGCGGGAAGCCTGGAATAACAAACAATACAGAGCCTATGTATGCTGTTGTGTGATTTAGTGCGCTTGGGTCGAAGTAGCCAATAAGTCGCAATGAACCGATGCATGCTAGAGCGCCAATTGCAACAGCAACGAACGTGACCACAAATTGGTTAAGATGATGCATAAACATGCGGCGACGAATATAGTGGCCAATTCCAGCTCCAATAAAAGCGCCAATCATGTCGTAGATTCCGCCGCCAAGCAAAAATGCGAAGGATGCGCAAGCAACAGCAGAAGCAAGACCAGCAAACCACGGTTTATAAAGCGGCTTGCGATTTTTAATCAAATCAAGACGATCGTGTACTTCGCGAACTGTAAGAGGATGATTATTTTCATCTTCCTTATTGCTATTTTCTGTAATTTTTTGAACATGCGAAAAATGTTCAGCGTAAGCATTTTCTGGCTGTAAAGCGAAAATTCCTCGCGGCTTTTCTTTTTTGATTGCCTCTTGTAAAGCTTGTTTTTCCGCTATTTTTGCAGCATTTTCTTCCGACTGTTTAGCTGTTTGTACAATATCGCGCTCAACGTCGCTTTCTTGAAGAGTGTCAACTAATTCTTTAGAAACCGTAGCTTTTGAGTGGTAGAGGGAATCGTTTCCAAGTTTAACGTTAAACCAGTCGGCAAAATGCTCAAGAAGCCAAATTCGTTCAGTATTTACGCCAGTAGTTGGAAGGTCAACAACCTCTGTAATGCGCTCATGCTTATCTGTGCAAGTTGCTTCAATATCCGTGAGATTTACGTCTGCTCGAACGTGAACTCCCATCGGTTCGCCGATTCTGTGCATAAGCTCGCGAACACGGTAGCTTCCGGTTCCGGCTCCTAAACCTAGAGCACCAACGCGAATAATAATGCTTGATTTTGCAGCTATGCACGCTTCGGTAACAGGCTTATCCCAATCGCGCTCAACGTCGTCCATGTCGAGCGGAATAGCATGAGTATGAAAACGTCCAGAAGGTTTTCCTACTACGTGTCCTGTTGGAAGAATTTCCGGCTTGTTATCGCGACTGTTGTTGTAATTATTGTTGCAACTATCGCAATTATCGCTGCTTGTATTATTGCAAGTATTATTGTCTTCATTACTATCTACTGTGCTCACAATTTTTCAGTATACGCACCCCTGTTGCCTAGTAAATTTTTGCTAACAAAATACTATTTATGCTACGTCCGGTGGTAGTTTCAAAATTAACTTGGTATTTCGCTGTAAACAAGGCTGTGGGCTTGCAACTTTTGACCTAAATAACCGCGGAGGAGCCGCGGAAGTCAGATGACCAAGCAACCTTATTTGCTAGCGCAAGGAGGTCTGATGACAGAAGAAAATCAGCAGGTTACTCCAGCGGACGCAACTATTGTTACGTCTGGCTTAGGACGAAAAGGCCCAGAGGAGCGTGACCTTCCAGCATCGCTTAAGCAAGACATGGATTTGTGCTTGCATATTCTTCGCGATGTTCTTGGTGAATTTGATGAAAAATTATTGGCAGTATTTGACGATGTGCGTTTGAATGCTGTTGAAGCTAGTGCCGCGCATTTTGCGCAAATGGTAGATGCAAAAGTAACAGCAGACGATGGCTTGAGTAAGGCTGTTAGCAAGATCAACGGAATGAATTTGCATGATACTCAGCTTCTGGCACGCGCTTTCGCAACGTATTTCCATCTCGCTAATTTGTGCGAAGAGAATTATCGCGTTTCTGTACTTCATCAGCGTGAATGTGAAGTTGAGGATTCGTTGCCGGTTGATCCAGTTAACGAATTAACTTGCGCGTATCACAAATTATTAACGGAAATGAGTCCAGCTCAAGCTAAGGAATTGCTTGCAAAACTTGAGTTCCATCCTGTGTTTACTGCACACCCAACTGAAGCTCGTCGTAAGGCTGTGGCTGGAAAGATTCGCAGAATTTCGCAATTATTAAGCGAACATCATCGTTTAGGCGGATCTGACAAGCGAGAAAATTATCGTCGTCTCTATAACGAAATTGATGCGCTTCTTCGCACTTCGCCTATTGCTTTAAAGAAGCCAACTCCAGTTGAAGAAGCTGACACTATTCTTGACATTTTCGACGCTACATTATTTGACACTATTCCAGTTGTGTATCGTCGTTTTGACGATTGGCTGCTTGGCAATAAGGCAGGTCTTGTGCCGCCTCGCTGCCCTGCTTTCTTCCACCCAGGAAGCTGGATTGGTTCGGATCGAGACGGCAACCCGAATGTGACTGCTAAAGTAAGCCGTCAGGTTGCTCGAAAGTTTAGCGATCATGTGCTTGCGGCTTTGGAAAATCGCACGCGCGAAGTTGGCAAATGCTTAACTATGGAAACTCGCACAACTCCTCCAAGCGTGGAGCTGCTCGAGTTGTGGAATCGTCAGCGCGAAATGAGCGAACAGCTTACAGAAAACGCTTCAGATGTTTCTAATAATGAGCCGCATCGTGCTGTAATGCTTGTAATGGCTGACCGTTTGCATCGCACTATTAGCCGCGATACTGACTTAATGTATCATTCTTGCGAAGATTTTATTGAAGATTTGCAAATTGTGCAGCGTTCTTTGGCAGAAGGTGGAGATCCTCGAGCAGCTTATGGTCCTTTGCAGGATTTGATTTGGCAGGCTCAAACCTTTGGATTCCACATGGTTGAGATGGAATTCCGCCAGCATTCTCTCGTGCATTCTCGCGCTTTGGAAGATATTCGCGAACACGGATTGCACGGAGAGCGCGGACCGCTTCAGCCAATGACTCGAGAAGTGCTCGACACCTTCCGCGCTTTGGGAGCAATCCAAAAGCGCAACGGCATGCGTGCTGCTCGACGCTACATTATTTCCTTCGCAAAATCTGCTCAGCATGTGCGTGACGTATTTGAGCTAAATCGTCTTTCTTTTGCTCACCCACAGGATGCGCCAACAATCGACGTTATTCCACTGTTTGAGCAGTTGGAAGATTTGCAGAACTCAGTAAACGTGCTTGAGGAGATTATTAAAATTCCTGAAGTGCAGGCTCGTCTTAAGGCTACTGGCCGCAAGATGGAAGTTATGCTCGGCTACTCGGATTCTTCCAAGGACGCTGGCCCTACTTCCGCAACGCTTGCTTTGCACTCTGCTCAGGAGCGTATTGCTCAGTGGGCTAAGAAGCATGATATTGATTTGACACTATTCCATGGCCGCGGTGGCGCTGTTGGTCGAGGTGGCGGTCCTGCAAACCGTGCAGTGCTTGCTCAGCCTGTTGGGTCCGTCAACTGCCGATTTAAGCTTACTGAACAAGGTGAGGTTATTTTTGCGCGTTACGGAAATCCAGTTTTGGCTATTCGCCACGTCGAATCCGTTGCTTCCGCAACTTTGCTGCAATCTTCGCCAAGTGTTGAAAAAACTAACACTGATATGACGAAGAAGTACGCGGATATGGCTGCAAAACTTGACGTTGCAGCTCACGAGCGATTCCTTGATTTGCTGCAAACGGATGACTTTACTCCATGGTTCTCTACAGTTACGCCGCTTAGTGAAATCGGTTTGCTGCCAATCGGCTCTCGCCCAGCTAAGCGCGGTTTGGGTGCTAAGTCTTTGGACGATTTGCGCACAATTCCGTGGGTGTTCTCCTGGGCTCAGGCTCGAATCAATTTGGCAGCATGGTACGGTTTGGGTACAGCTTGCGAAAAGTTTGGCGACTTGGAAACTTTGCGCAGAGCTTACGAAGAGTGGCCACTGTTTAGTACGTTTATTGACAATATTGAGATGTCTTTGGCTAAGACGGATGAGCGTATTGCTCGCATGTACTTAAGCCTTGGAGATCGCGAAGATTTGAGCGATAAAGTACTTTCGGAAATGCAGCTTACTCGCAAGTGGGTTTTGCAAATAGTCGACGACAAGTGGCCTTTGCAGCATCGTCACGTGCTCGGCCAGGCTATTCGCGTGCGCTCTCCTTACGTGGACGCGCTTTCTGTAATCCAATCTCTTGCATTGCACAAGCTTCGTAACAAGGTAGATAAAGAAGAGCTTAGCGAAAGCCAGCAGGCAGAGTTCATCTACCTTATTCTTTGCACTGTTTCCGGTGTTGCTGCAGGCTTGCAAAATACTGGATGATATTTAATAAATTACTAAATCAAGAAGGCTCTCGTATTTGCGAATTGCAATACGGGAGCTTTTTTAATAACAGGCTTATACTCTTAAACAAAATTCTTATTTACTATGAAAGATACAATATACTCTAAGTCAAAAAATTTTAGACTTTAAGCAACTAAAAATATTGCCAATGCCAATGTAGGAGGTAATAATGCAAGACGCAATCAGCGAAGATTTTGCTAATGAAGATTCAGTTTTAGCTACATCGGTATTAAGTGCAATGCTTGCAGGGAATCGCAAATTTGCAGAAGGCAATTCGGCGCATGCAGGCGTAAATTCACAAGCGCGCATGAAACTTATTGATGGTCAACATCCTGGAGCTGTTGTGCTTTCGTGCGCAGATTCTAGAGTTGCTCCAGAATTTATATTCGACGCTGGTTTGGGAGATATTTTTTCTGTGCGCACAGCTGGAGAAGTGTTGGATGATGCTGTGATTGCTTCGCTAGAATACGCTGTAAGCGATTTGGGAGTAAAAGTGTTGCTTGTGCTTGGTCATGAGCATTGCGGTGCTGTACAAGCCGTTTTGCCGAATGTGCAAAAGCTGGTTTCTAAATACGGCGAAGATGAAACAAGCGAAATAATTGAGTCTAGCGAGTCAATATTGCTGTGTTCTTTAGGACCTGCTGCTCTCGCAGGTGTTGAAGAAGATTTAGATACGAATGATATTGAGCGTATTCACGTATCTAATATCTTGGCTGAGATTTGCGATAAATCACAAATAATTCGCGAAGCTGTTTTTAACGACGCTTTAATGCTTGTTGGAGCAAGATACCGCATGAGTGATGGCTTGGTGGAAGTGTTGTCATGCTAAAACCAGGAGAAGCAGAAAAAGCAGTGAAGGTAGTAAAGCAGGCAAAACCAGCAAATTCTGCAAATTATCTTTTTTTGATCGCAGGAGTGCCTTTTGCGGCTCTTATTATTGCCATGGCCCCTGCTTTGCAATTGCGCTACCCTTGGCTTCTTATTGACACCACTGTTCGAGGTGTTGCTGGCTTACTTTTGCAAGCAATCCCCTTCACTCTTATTGGTGTTCTTGTTTCTGCTGCTGTGGAAACTTGGGTAACGGCTGATTTTATTGAAAAACATGCTCCAAAATCTACTGCAAACGGTTTTTTAGCTGCCATAATTGCTGGAGTATGTGTGCCTGTATGCGACTGTGTGGTTGTGCCAACATTTTCTAGACTGGTTGCAAGAAAATTGCCGCTTCCTTGCGCAATAACTTTCCTTTGTGCTGTTCCTGTTGTAAATCCTGTGTCTGTTTTAGCGACTTGGTACGCTTTTGCTGATGCGCCTGCTGTAGCCGTTATGCGCGTTGCTTTAGGAGTTGGTATTGCATTATTAGTTGGATTAAGTTTTGCAATATTTCCGCCAAAATCATCTGTTTTGCGTAACGAAAATTTATTAAAAAATAATCTTGAATCAAAATGTTCTTGTGAACTAAATTGTGGTTGCAATCATGAAGAAAATCAAAATTCTTCAGAACAGTTAAAGACACAAAATCGCACAAAATCAAGTATTTGCGCTCAAATAAAGCTGTACATAAAGCATATTCATGAAGATTTTTTGAAACTTTTACCAATTATTGTGTGCGGAACTATTGTTGCTTCTGTTATACGAGCTTGGTTAGGGGCGGATCCTGCTTCCAGAATACAAGCTAACAATATTTGGATTGCAATACCTGCAATGATGGCTATTGCCTATTTCAGCTCGTTGTGCTCAAGTTCGGATGCTGTAATTGCTAGAAGTTTAGCTGCTTCTTTACCAATGTCTTCCGTTTTAGTATTTTTGCTATTCGGACCAATGTTAGATTTAAAAAATACTCTTATGCTTATTTCTGATTGCCGCGGCAAATTCGTATTGCGCTTAACGCTATCAATTGCAGGAGTTTGCCTTCTAGCTTCACTGTTTTCTAACTGGGCTTGGGGGTTCATGCTATGAAAAATACAAGTTCTGTTAGTGAAGAAAATAAAAAGCGTAATCGTATTACTTTTGCAAAAATATTAGAATCTTTCGTGCTTCTATGTTTAGCAGCGGTTATTGCCACAGTAACTTTAAGCGGACAGTACACGCTTTTTACCACTCCTCGAGCGTTCGCATATTTGATAATTGCAGCCGTTCTGCTTTTAGTTTTAGCATTTTGTGCTGCATTGGGATGGTTTGATGTTTCTGCACGAGATTCTTGGAAAATGCTAGTTTCTTTAGCACTTCCTGCTCTGCTAATTATTATTCCGCTGCAGTCGTCGCAAAGATTTAGCGCTGGCGGTTTCGACCGTTACGCAGGAGGCAGGGCTATTGCTATTCGAAGCCACAATTCGAAACTTTCTGGGTTGAGTGAAAAATCTCGTGAAATAAAAGTAAAAAACGATGATTTCGGCTTATGGTATGACGAAATCGACCATAATATTTCAAAATATGAAGGCTACACGATTACGATCACAGGTTTCGTAAGTCGTGATACTACTTTGGGAGCAAATCAGTTTCGCCTATCTCGTCAACTTATGTCTTGCTGCATTCTAGATATGTCTCCTTTTGGTTTAGTTGTAAACTATAAAAACGCCAACAAACTCCGCGAACATGAGTGGGTTATGCTTCGCGCCCGCGTTTCTAGGGGGAGCATAGGAGTTAAAGGATACCAACGTTCCGGGGTTGTACTAAAAGTTATATCGTTAAAATCTGCTAAAGCGCCAACTGGATATTTTTACCGTCCGTAATAATTTTCTATTAAAGAATTGTTGATATCGCATAGAAGTAAACTAAGATAACAAGTATGGCGATTGGTTTTAATATTCTGCTCATCATGATTTTCCTGCTATTCGGATCCGTGTTTGCGGCAACCGAATTAGCTTTAGTGAGCTTAAGAAGTTCGCAAATTGATCGCATGGAGCTTCAGGATGCTCGTGGGGCTAGAGTTGCGAAAATTGCGCGAGACCCTAACACTTTTCTATCTGCACTGCAAATTGGCGTAACGCTTTCTGGTTTTCTTTCTGCATCCTTCGGCGAATCTGCGTTAGCTCCTTACGTTGTGCCTGTTGTGTGCTCATGGGGTGTTTCTTCGCACGTTGCAGGCCCGCTTACAACTATTTTCTTAACACTTATTATTTCGTATTGTTCTATTGTAATTTCTGAATTAGTGCCGAAGCGTATTGCAATGCAGCGTTCTGAGCAGATTGCGCGAGCAGTTGTGCCGGCTGTGGATATTTTCTCGAAAATTTGCAAGCCTTTAATTTGGCTTATTGGAAAGAATACTAACGGTTTTGTGCGCTTGCTTGGATTTGATCCTAATGAAAAAGAAAGCGAAGTTTCTGACGAAGAATTGCGCGTGCTTGTTAACAGCAATAAGCGTTTAAGTCAGGATGAGCGCAATATTTTGGATGACGTGTTTGATGCTTCGGAAACAATTGTTGCTGAAGTGATGCGCCCGCGTGCTGACGTGGAATTTTTGGACGGCTCGTTAAGTCTTGAAGAAGCAGCTGCAAAAATTCGTGAGCTTCCGTATTCCAGATACCCTGTTATTGGCAAGGATTTTGACGACGTTATTGGTTTTGTGCATGTGCGCGATTTGTTGGATGTTAGAGATCCTAACGCAAAAACTGTTGCAGATGTAACTCGCGAAGGAATCAGTCTTCCTGGAACTTCCAAACTATTGCCAAGCCTAGAGCTACTTCGAAAGCGCGGAATCCATTTGGCTATTGTTATTGACGAATACGGTGGAACTGACGGCATTGTAACTCTTGAAGATATGACCGAGGAGCTTGTTGGAGATATTCGCGACGAGTACGATCTGCCTGAAGAATCTGAACAAAGTAATACGAATAAAACAACTGCTTTTGTAAATGGCGTTGCAAAAATTGATGGCGGTATGACTATTGAAGATTTTGCTGACATTACCGGCATTGAGCTTGAAGATGGCCCTTATGAAACGGTTGCAGGATACTTTTTGGCGCATACTGGTTCTATGGGAAGTGTTGGAGCGGTTTTGCATGATGCAGACGGCTACGATATGACAGTTACTGCGGTTGATGGTCGACGTATTGCAACTCTTGAAGTGCGTCGCCGCGCATAATTTAAGCCGTAGCAGTAGAATGTAATAGTAATAAAAAATCTAAGGAAGGATAAATATGGCCTTATTGCATATTTTGCCAGGTCTCGACGAAGCGGCCAGTGAAAAGGCTGTTGCTGTTTTGCAGAATCGTTTAAGCCACGAGCAGGAGGCTGCTTTAGTTCTTAAGCATGCTCATTGGAATGTTACTGGCCCAGATTTTATTGCAGTACATGAAATGCTTGATCCGCAGGTTGCTGAAGTTCTGGCGCAGGCGGATGAAACTGCTGAGCGAATTGCAACTTTGGGCGGCTCTCCACTTGGACGCGCAGACGATGTTGTTTCTGCTCGCACATGGAAGCGTTTTGCTTTAACTGGTCGCAAGTCAACTAAAGAATATTTGCAGGCTCTTATTGAGTATTACAACGATATGATTGCAGACGATCGCAAGGCTATTGCGGAGCTTGACAATCTTGACATTGTGAGCTCTAACATTATTCAGGATCACGTGCAGCAGCTGGAAAAGTTCCAGTGGTTTATGCGCAGCCATCTTGACTAATTGATTTTTGCATAAAAACCGCAACATGCCGTTTTCTTTTTTATGGCGTGTTGCGGTTTGACATTTTCTGTGGCTGTGCTACAGTAACTACTTGTATGTTTTAAGCATATAAGTTGGGCCCGTAGCTCAGGTGGTTAGAGCGCATCCCTGATAAGGATGAGGTCGGAGGTTCAAGTCCTCCCGGGCCCACGATAGAATGACATCATTCTTTCGAATGGGGCTATGGCGCAGCTGGTAGCGCATCTGCTTTGCAAGCAGAGGGTCAGGAGTTCGAGTCTCCTTAGCTCCACGAACAGGGTTCTGATTGATTTTTCAATCAGAACTTTTTGTTTATTAATTTATTTTTTGAGTTTGCTTTAGTTTTTATTGTTTAAGCTTGCGTTTATGAGAATGTTTCTCATCAATGCCTATTGGTACAATAATTACATATAAATAAACATAAGTATCTTTACGCCGTGTATTGAGTGCGCTGTTTAAGTTGCACTCAGTGGGTTAACAAGGCGTGAAATCGTGTGTTAAACGTCTTAAGCGGTTAACCTGATCAGCGTAAGGAAAGTGTATGCGTAAACTTTTAGCATATTGCCGTCGTGCACCTCAATTAACAGTCGTAATTCTTGCTTTCCCATTTATTGTGGCTTTTTACTCATGCAATTTGCCTATATTGGCTACTTTTAATGAGAAAATTTATAATCTTTCGCAACGAATTTTTGATTTCTTAAATCTTGATTTCGATATTTCAATAAGTATTAGTCTTGGCAAAACTATTATCGCTATTCTCGTTTTATATACCAGCCTTATTTCTTTGCGCAACATGATTAAAAATTTATTGCGCGGAACTTTAGGTATTGATTTGTTAGCTTTTGTTGCATTGCTTGCAACGCTTTTTATTGGTGAGTTTTGGGCAAGTTATTTGATTGTTGTAATGGTTTGGACGGGAGAGGCAATTGAAGATTTTGCGCATATGAAAGCCCAGCGCAATCTATCTCTTTTAGTAAGCGCAGCTCCAAAAACTGCTCACCTTATGACTTTGCCAGGCCTTGAGCATGGAATGAATAATGATCAAGCAAATGATGAATCCTACGAACCGCCATGTTTGAGTGAAAATCAGTGCAAGCCTAGCTCGTGTGTGCTGTGTCAGCATGCTGAATTTAGAAAAGTAGATGCCGCTAATTCTAAGCAATCTAATATTAGCGAGCAAAATTGCGACTATAAACACAATATGTGTCCATTTTTGCAAGCATCTACAGACGGCGAAATCTCCTCAAATTTGCAGCGTTACAAAACGGTTCCAGTTGATGAATTAAATATTGGAAATGTAATTATTGTGCTTCCTGGCGAAACTGTGCCAGTTGATGGCGAGCTGCTAAGTGGTTCTGCAATTTTAGACACAAGTGCTATTAACGGAGAATCCGTGCCCCGAGAAGTCTATGCGGGAGCTGCAGTGCTTTCAGGCTGTGTAAACGGTGGAGTTGTGCTTATTATGCGCGTAACAAAGCTGTCTAAAAACTCGCAGTATCAGAAAATCATGCAGCTTGTTGAGTCTGCTAGGTCTTCTAAAGCTGCAGTAGTTAGATTTGCAGACATGCTATCTGTGCCGTTTACAGTATTATCTTTTGCGATTGCAGGTCTTGCTTGGAGCTTTTCTGGCGACGCATTGCGATTTGCGCAAGTATTGGTTCTAGCAACCCCATGTCCTCTGCTTATTGCAGTTCCAGTTGCTTGCATGGCTGGAACTGGGCGTCTAGCAAAACTTGGAATTGTTGTTAAAAGTCAGGATGTTCTGGAGCAATTAAGCCGAGTAACAGACGTATTTTTTGACAAAACCGGCACATTGACGGTTAAACAGCCGCAAGTTGTAAACGTAGACGTAATCGATACTACGCAGAATGCTGATCGAATTGTGATGCTCGCAGGTGTTCTAGAAACTTATTCTCAGCACATACTTGCAGGTGGTATTGCGAAAGCGGGAGCAAGCTTGTGGGAAAACGCTCATCCATCGTCGGTTCCGCAGCTTCCTAGCGTTAGAGAGTACCCAGTAGTGCACAGTGTTAAGGAAACTGCAGGCCAGGGTATTCAGGGCGTTGTAGACGGCATTTTAGTGCGCGTAGGCAGACACAAGTACGTTACAGAGCAAGACGCGAATCAAACTATAGGCAAATCTCTTGCAGCAGACGAAATGGCAACCTACGTTTCCTTTGACGGAGTGCTGGTTGGAAGAATAGTATTAAAAGACGTGCCGCGCGATAATGCGAAATCAACTATTGCTTCGTTGCGTGCTTTGGGTGTTAGAACAATAGCAATGCTTACTGGTGACGGTTTACAAGCTGCAACAACCATTGGAAAAAGCGTTGGTATTGATTCTGTGCATGCAGATTTGCTTCCGCAAGATAAATTAGCGTATGTAAAGAAGCACAATTACAATGCGGCCAAAAATAAGAAAGATTCAACCGTAACCATGATGGTTGGAGATGGCGTAAACGATGCTCCTGTGCTTGCAGCTGCAGATATTGGTGTGGCTGTAACGGATGGCACAGATACGGCAGCATCTGAATGCGCTCAAGTAGTTATTATGAACAACAATATTGCGTCAGTTGCTAATGCTGTAAGCGTTGCGAAGCATACAAAACGAGTTATGATGCAGTCAGTTTTGCTCGGAATAGGTTTGGCTATTGTAAGCATGATTTTAGCTGCTTTTGGTTTTATTCCAGCTGTTATTGGAGCAATGATGCAGGAAATTATTGACGTTATTTCAATTACTTGGGCGTTAACTGCTTTGCGCTCGCGTGAAAAGATTAAATAAAGCGTTTTAATCTAAGCTTTTTAAGGTAAGCATTTTGTAAGACTTAGCAATGCGCTAGTCTAATTATGAAAGCACTTGAAGGAAATCTGTGCTTGAAGTCCGCGCATAATGCGCGCAAAAACGGCAAAAGTGCCGTATTGTATAGTTCAATATGGGGATAATAATGAAAAATAATTTAATAGAAAATGTTTCACAAGAAACGTCTCAGGCTTCTGAGATTTCTGAGGCGCATGCTCCTGAAGTTAGAATTGCAGTTATAGGAGCAGGCCCTGCAGGTGTTTATTCTTCTGATATTTTCTTGCGACAGCTTGCTAAACGTGGCGAAGAATTAGGTCTTGGCACAAGCGCTCGCATTGATCTTTTTGAAAAGTTGCCTGTGCCTTTCGGCTTAGTGCGTTACGGAGTAGCTCCTGACCATCCAAGTATTAAATTTATTGCTGACGCGCTTGAAAAAACGCTTGATAATCCAAATATTCATCTTTATGCAAATGTTGAATTTGGTAAAGATATTACTTTAGAAGATTTGTTGGCGCGCTACGATGCAGTGTTATTTGCTACAGGAGCTGTGGAGGATAGGCCATTGCGAGGGGTTCCGGGTGCTGATTTAGATGGAGTGTACGGAGCTGCAAAATTCGTAGAATGGTACGACGGATACCCAACTAGCAAGCGCACGTGGCCGCTTGAAGCCAAGGAAGTAGCTGTTATTGGTGGCGGAAACGTGGCAATGGATGTTGCTCGTGAGCTTTTGCGTGACCCTGATTATTTGCGCTCGCATACGGATATTCCAGACGACGTGTATGAAGGATTGCAAAAAAATCAAACTCAAACCTTGCATTTATTTATTCGACGTGGGGTTGCTCAAGCGAAATTCTCC
The DNA here is from genome assembly GCF_000263635.1 of Gardnerella greenwoodii 00703Dmash. Classification (GTDB taxonomy): domain Bacteria; phylum Actinomycetota; class Actinomycetes; order Actinomycetales; family Bifidobacteriaceae; genus Bifidobacterium; species Bifidobacterium greenwoodii. The sequence goes on along the minus strand of NZ_ADEV01000004.1, from coordinate 38,609 downwards.
GTGCAAGAATTGCGCGAAATGGAAAAATTGCAGGGCGTGCAAATAATTATTAACGAGGACGATTTTGAGCTAGACGATGAAACGATAGAAGTCGCTGGTAACGATAAGCTCACGCGTCAAATGGTTGAGGAACTTTTTGCGATTCGAGACATGGCAGAAGACATGGAAGATGGCGGAAACGTTGATTTTGAGGGCAATCCTGCCAATCGACGTTACGTTATTCATTTCAACTCGGCTCCTGTAGAAATTCTTGGCGAAGATGGGCGTGTGAAAGCAATACGAGTTGAGCGAACTGTAACGAGCGCTGATGGCACAATGTCTCGCACAGGTGAATTTGAAGATTACGCTGTGCAAGCCGTGTATCATGCGATTGGCTACCACCCTGCAGAAGTTGCAGGCATTGCTTACGACGAAAAGCGCACTCTGCTTGCAAATAATGACGGTAGAATCGTAACTTCTGCGGAAGGAAGTGATATTCGCGAACGTCTGTACGCTACTGGATGGGCTAAAAGAGGACCTGTTGGTTTAATTGGTTCTACTAAATCTGACGCTCTTCTTATTGTTGATCGCATGCTTGAAGATTTGGCAAAATCCGGGCTTATTGCAGAAGATCGTAACGAAAAATCCATAGATGAGCTGCTTAAATCTCGAGGCGTGAAAGCTATTGATTACGCCGGCTGGAAGCGAGTTGATGCGTATGAGCGTGAGGCTGGTGCTAAAGAGCAGCGTGCTCGAAAGAAAGTAGTATCATCTGCAGATCTTATAGCTATTGCCTTAGGTTGTTGATTTGCGGTGTTGCTTGCCGCAATCAAACAGCAAGCGCTCTTTTATGTAATTATTTAGCGCTAAGTAAGCATAAGTATTTGCATACTCAATAGCACATGCTAGTCTTAAAAAGTTGCATGCAATATTTTGTTTGCAACTTGCGGATGTAGTTCATCGGTAGAATGGAAGCTTCCCAAGCTTCAGAGGCGGGTTCGACTCCCGTCATCCGCTCTTCGACAAGTTCTTTTACTATTTAGTATTTAATTCGATTTGCTTTTTCACGCTTAAAACAACAACGAAGCTTGCAAATAGCGTTACTGCGATGCTAATAAGTACTGGAATTGTTTGGATTCCAGTATTCGCAAGAGGATGGCTGCTTGTGGCTGGCTTGCTCGCTTCTGGCTGCGCAATTACGTTTTTGTTCGCGCTAACAGTTTCTTCCGTGCTTGCGGTTGAAGTTAATTCATTTTCGCTAGTATTTTGCACATTTTGTGTGTTTTGTATTTGTGGAATACCAGTTTCACCTGTGGAAGAATTCTGTGAAGCGTCATCCCTCTTTACTAAAACCTTCGTCCAAGCAACTTGATTGCCATTTTCGTCGATAAGAACAATAGTGTGATTGCTGCTATATTCTTGTGGAATAACAGCGTCGAAAGATGGTTTTCCATCTGCACTGAAATGAACCGTTACGTATTCGGTTCCATCTTGTCCATTTAGAAGGCGAGGATTTGAATAAATGTACGCGTAGGCTTTTACTTGTTTTTCTTTATTAAGTTTGTTCAGAAAGTCTGCGCGAGCATTTAAAGTAACTGTAATTTTGTTACTTTTGCCTGCGTAAACAATGTTGTGTTCGCCTGCTTTTAGAGTGTTTGCAAGCTCGGTTTTAAGTTTATTAACACTTGCTGGAGCTGACGGTATTGTTGTAGTTCCCGCACTCTGATTGGTCTTGCTATGATTTGTAGGATTTTCAGGTTCAGCAGGATGATTGTTTTCATTATGCTGCGGGTTTGGAGTTGGGTTTGCAGGGTGCTCAGGCCGAGGTTGCGGTTGCGGCTGTGGCTGTGGCTGTGGCTGAGGGTGGTTCTCAGGCTGTGGCTGCGGAGTCGGTGGCGCAGGAGTTGGTGGTACAGGCGCTGGTGGCACTGGTGTTGGTGCTGGTGGTGCAGGTGTTGGTGCAGGCGGCACTGGTGGTGCAGGCGGCGCAGGTGTTGGCGCAGGCGTTGGTGTAACTGGAGTTGCTGGCGTTAGATTGGCCCAAGGAATGGTTTTCTTCGCTGGTTTTAATGGTGTTGCAGGAATAACTTTTACAACGTGAGCTTTAAGAATTACCTTCCGTTTTGCGCCACTCGCAAAAGTTACTTCTACTTTAAATGTTGCTTCACCAATGTTTGTTGTGTTTGGTTGTTCTACAACTTTTACTGTGCTATTTTCTGGTAAACCTTGCAAGTATGGCTTAAAGTCGAAATCTGCAGGGATTTTAGCGTCTTTTTTGACTTCTACTTTCTTATCTTTTACTACCGTAACGTTTGGAAGTTCCTCGATATTAGCCGATCGTTTATGAATAATTATTGGAACTATAATAGTTTTTGTTGAATCATCAGATAATACAAGTAATATTTTACCTTGATATTTCCCGCTTTTAGAAGTGTTAATAGAAGTTTCATCTGTAATATCTGTAATAGTAGATCCTTGCGGTCTATCAGATGCGTTAAGAAGATAATCTGTTACTTTTGGTAACTTATCGTTTTCAAAAATGTCTATGTTTTTAATTTTAGGCTCGAAAGATTGTTCGTCAGTTTTAATAACTGGTTCATTAACTAATCCGTCAAGTGCATCAATTTTGCGACCGGTTCCTTCAATTTTATTGCGTTCGCCAACTGTGAATCCTTTGAAATCATTCATTCTAGGCTCAAAGTAACTACGAGATCCGTGACCTTCTCCAGATCTTCCTATGCTTATTGCGCCGTTAAGGTTCCCTATTAGTCCTATTACATTATCATTATCAACTTTATAATGAACAGCATAACCTTCTTTTGTTAATTTATCGCCAAAATCAGATGTTTCCCAAAGCCATCTGTCGAATGGATTTCCTTTAATCTTTGGAGCGTTAAAAGTATAAGCCTTTGTAATCCATTGATAATTTTTTTGTTTAGCGTAAATTAAAGCACGTTGAGATAAATAACCTCCGAGAGAATGCCCTGTTATGTATAAATTAGTAGCAAGTTTTTCTCTATTGATTTTATCCATCACATTGTTTACATCTAGAGCTTGGCTTGGGTTTGATCCCATTGCTAGTTTAATGTCATTAGTAAAATCTCCGCCGCTTTCAGTTCCTCGGATTGCAAGAACTTGCACGCCGTTTTGCTCAATAAATGGGTACGCGGGATTCACATTTTCAAAAAGAACAGCATCAAATCCACTTCCAAAGTGGTAGGTTTCCTTGATTTTCCAATATGGCGCAAGCTCGTTATGCATAAGCTTATATTCGTTGCGATCTTTGTGAATTTTAGTGAGTGGTCTTGAGTAGTCAAGTACTTCTTTGACATACTCGTCTTTTCTATACGCAAGCTCCATAAAAAGCGCCATGTCGCGAGGGCTAATATCCCACCTGCGAGGATTTGTATCTGCTTTGTCATCTAAGCCATCGCCGTCGGTGTCCTTAATAAGCGGATGTGAATTATATCCGTAATATGTGCGCCCATTTTTTACGTAAGTGTAAAGCTCTTCGCTGTTCTTAAAACCGTCGCCGTCGCTATCTTGATCTGGGTCTAGCGCGGCTTTATGGTAAAGCAATGAATCAATCTGATTATTTTCCAAACGAATTCGACCGGTAGAAATGTCGTGAGCAGTTTGCGCAGTCAAAGGAGTGTGCGCTGGTTCGCTAGCAGTAGTGCTATTTTCAGTTGCTAATGCAGCTGTAGTTGTAGCTAATGGTAAACCAATAAAACTAGTAGAAAGTAATCCGAAAGCTACTATTATGCCGCTTATGGTTTTGAAAATACTAGCGTTGCTTTTCATGTTTGCGCTAATCCTTTATCTGTTTTAGTGCGTCATTCCAAGTACATTATACGGTATACGCGTATCTTGCTTAATAAATCAACATGAGTGCCTATAGTCTTATACGACTAAAAACAAGATTTTATACTATATATTCTGTTAAACAAGGCTGTTAAATACCATAATTAGTGATATAGAATACATTTTAACTATGGAAGCAGCACTATTTATTGCCTATAATCAGTATTGATAGTTTCGCTTAGAAAGCACAATTAAACATATTGAGGAGCATAATATGAGTTTAATGAACACGCATATTCTTCCATTTAAAGTAAATGGCTATAAGAATGGTGAATTTGTTGAAGTAAGCGATGCTGACGTACTCGGCAAGTGGGCTATTTTCTTCTTCTATCCGGCAGATTTCTCATTTGTTTGCCCAACTGAGTTGGAAGATCTTGCAAACCATTATGAAGAATTGCAAAAGCTGGGTGTTGAAGTTTACTCAGTTTCTACGGATACACATTTTGTACACAAAGCATGGCATGACGATTCTGAAGCAATTGCAAAAGTAAAGTACACTATGTTGGGCGATCCTTCCGGAGCGCTTTCTCGCAACTTTGATGCTTGGAATCAAGAATCAGGTTTAGCTCACCGCGCAACTTTCCTAGTTGACCCGCAAGGTATGATTCAATTCTTCGAAATGACAGCTGATGGTATTGGCCGTAATGCCGACGAGCTGCTTCGTAAAGTTAAAGCAGCACAGTATATTGCAGCGCACCCAGGAGAAGTTTGCCCAGCAAAATGGGAGCAGGGTGAAGAAACCTTGGAACCTTCCATCGATTTAGTCGGCAAAATCTGATTTTTGCAATTAAATAATTAAATAATCTCTTAAAGAATTTTCGCAATGCGTAGGGGGCTACGTTCTTAGCTTCCTACGCATTTAGCTTATTTTTGATTGTGTCTAAAATTACCGAAGGAAGTAGATTATGTCTTTGTTGAATGCGTCATTAACTGCTCAGCTTTCAGAATTACTAAAAAAGATGGTATCTAAAATAGAAATCGTTTCTTACGTTGACAATTCTGAAACATCTCAAAAAGTTAGAGCATTGTTAGAAGAAGTATCTCAACAAAGCAACAAAATAAGCATTGTTGAAGTAAATAATAATGAAATAAACAATTCAAAGCGTAAGCCAAGCTTTGAATTGCGCAGAAAATTAGATAATCCAGTAAATGGAGAATCTACTGTATCGGTTAGTTTTGCAGGATTGCCTTTAGGACATGAATTTAGTTCTTTAATATTAGCGCTTCTACAAGTAAGCGGCTATGCGCCAAAAATTAGTGATGAGCAGCGCGAAGCAATACTTAAACTCGGTGCACACAATGTAACAACTTACATGTCGGTAACTTGCTTAAATTGCCCAGAAGTTGTGCAATCACTTAATACCATTTCTATTATCAACCCTAAAATTCAGCATACTTCAGTAGAAGGTAGCGCTTTCCGCGAAGAAGTGGACAAACTTGGCGTAATGAGCGTGCCAGCAGTATTTGAAAATGGCAAGCTTATTTCTTCCGGACGAGCGGGAATTGACGAACTTGTATCTGTTCTCGAAGCGCAAGAAAAATCTGTTGTTCAGGATGAGAATGGAAATAATGATAATAGTGTTTCTTCGGCAAATGTTGCGCTCGCAGAAAAAATGAATGCGCAAGACCCATACGATATTGTTCTTGTTGGCGGTGGCCCTGCTGCTTCTGCTGCCGCAATTTACACTGCTCGCAAAGGCTTGCGTACAGCTATGATTATGGATCATCGTGGCGGACAAGTTGTAGAAACTGAAAGTATTGAAAATCATATTTCACAAACTCATACGACTGGTTCTCAACTAGCGGCAGATTTAACTAAGCATATTTCGCAATACGATATTGACGTATTTACTCCTGATTGGGCAGATTCGCTTGATTTAGCTAAAGAAGCATACGGTTTGCATACGATTCATGCGCGTTCTGGCGGATCTTTGAAAGCGCGTGCAGTGCTTATTGCAACTGGTGCAACATGGCGTACGTTGGGCGTTCCTGGAGAAGATGAGTATCGTAACAAAGGAGTATCATTCTGCCCTCATTGCGACGGCCCGCTTTTTAAAGACAAGAATGTAGTAGTTGTTGGCGGAGGCAATTCTGGTGTTGAAGCTGCTATTGATTTAGCGGGAGTTGCGAAACACGTAACTGTGATTGAGTTTATGGATGCGCTTAAAGCAGATCAGGTATTGCTTAATACTTTGCATAAATTACCTAATACCGAAGTTATTACAAGTGCTGCTGTAAGCAGTGTTGAAGGCAATGGTAGTAAAGTTACTGCAATACGTTACACGGATCGCAATAAAGCAGACAATGATGAAAACCGAGAGCATATTGTTGAAACCGATGGAGTTTTTGTGCAAATTGGTTTAGCTCCAAATACTCGTTGGCTGGAAAATCAGCTGCCTCTTAATAAAAGAGGAGAAATTATTACGGATAGAGCAGGATGCACAGAAGTTCCTGGTATTTTTGCTGCTGGAGATTGTTCAGACGAACCGTATAAGCAGATTGTTACAGCGTATGGATCTGGCGCAAATGCTGCATTGTCTGCATTTGACTACATTATTCGTAGCCCGCAAAGCAGATCTTAACTTCTGCTGGCAGATAAGTAATTTATGTTGCGAAAAAAATTTAACCCCGGCGCCTGTGCGCCGGGGAAATAAAGGAGAGAAGAAAAGAATAAATTCTAGGTGCTTTGCACCTGTCGTTTTGTTCGATACTATTATAAAACCATACTATTCTGAGCAGTACAGTAATACAACCTGAAAATTCTCTGTGAATATTATATTTTTCTTCTGAATTTTTATGATTTTTGCCAAAAATCACGCCATAAAAGCATTGCTAACTTAAATCAGCACGGTAGAAATGCTCATATGAACGTGACGGAGTTGGACCGCGCTGACCTTGATAGTGCGAGCCGTTAACAGCTGAGCCATATGGATTTTCACACGGTGAGCTTAACTGGAAGAAGCACATTTGACCAATCTTCATTCCAGGCCAAAGCTTAACCGGCAAAGTACTCACGTTAGAAAGTTCCAAAGTAATGTGTCCCTCAAAACCCGGATCAATGAATCCGGCAGTGGAATGAGTCAAAATACCAAGGCGACCAAGTGAGCTTTTGCCTTCCAAACGCGCAGCAATAGTTGCGTCAAGCTTTACGTACTCCCAAGTGGCTCCTAGAGCAAACTCGCCAGGATGCAAAATCCAAGGCTCGCCTGGAGCAACTTCAAACTGCTCAGTAAGCTCACCCTGATTTTCTGCAGGATCAACATACGTGTAAGCATGATTGTTAAATAAGCGGAAGAACCGGTCAAGTCGCACGTCAATCGACGCAGGCTGTACCATTTCAGGGGTCCATGGGGTCAAATCAATATGACCCTCATCATGAGCTTTGAGAATGTCGTGATCAGACAACAGCATGACGTCAAATCTCCTTGCAATAAAGCTTATACATCAGTAACTTCATTGTTCGCACGAAATATTTACTGCTATTTTGCGCGAAAATTACAATACTGATAATTGTAGCGCGTGCCGCGGTCTGTGCTTGCTCGCTTTTAAGCAACCACAGTTAAAGCTTTTTGAGCCTTGTGCTTTGCAATGAAACGTAACACGCATTTTCTAAGCTCGGAAGCTATTAGTACAACCATTGAAAGGCCGAGGCATTCAAACCATTCATTTAAGCTCAAAGGAACAGTTCCAAATGGCTCGTTCAAGAATGGTATGTAAATTACTGCCAGCTGTAGAAGCACAGAAACTGCAATAGCGCCCCAAAGCCAACGATTTGCAAACAAACCTACAAATACGCTTTGAGAATCGGAACGAGAAGCTAGTGCGTTCAACATTTGCGCAAACACAAGAATTGTGAAGCCCATTGTGCGAGCGTGCGTCATTTGTGCAGCGTGGCTCATAATGCCAACAGAACGGTCAGTAAATAAGCCTCCTGCCAAATGCATATCCATTCCAAGTAACGTAATAGCAGCCATAATGATGCCGATAAATACAATATCTCCCCACATTCGTCGGTCAATAACGCTATCGGTAAGTTTTCGAGGCTTTCTATCCATTACGTCGTCAGTTTGAGGATCAACTCCCATAGCAAGGGCAGGAGCGGCATCCGTAAGCAAATTAATCCACAAAAGCTGAGTTGCAAGAAGTGGAAGCGTAACGCCTACGGAATTAGGCTGCGTGATGCCGAGAGCTCCAGCGAAAACAACACCACCGAAAACGGTGCAAACTTCACCAACATTGGAGCTGAGCAGGTAGCGCAAGAATTTACGAATATTGTCGAAAATTCCTCTACCTTCGCGCACAGCCGCAACAATAGTCGAGAAGTTATCGTCTGCAAGAATCATCTTGGCAGATTCTTTTGTAACTTCAGTGCCAGTAATGCCCATAGCAACACCAATATCGGCAGACTTTACGGCTGGAGCATCGTTTACGCCGTCACCAGTCATAGCAACAATGTTTCCTTGACGCTGCAATGAAGAAACAATAGCAAGCTTGTGCTCAGGAGCAACTCGCGCGTAAACGCTGGTTTTGTTTATTGCTTCATCAAAAGCAATATTGTCATCGTCTAGAGAAAGAAGCTCGTCAAGATCGTCTCCAGTAAGCGCGCGCTCGTCTTTGCCAACAATGCCAAGATCTCTAGCAATACGAGTTGCTGTAAGAGGATGGTCGCCAGTAATCATAACAGTGCGAATTCCAGCACGGTGAGCTTGAGCAACGCTATCTCGAACTTCAATGCGAGGCGGATCAATAATTCCAACCATGCCGTTCCAAATTAAATCAGATTCCAAGACGTCGCTCTGCTCAGCAACGTCAGCGATCTGGCCGGCAGCGTTAGAAACCATGCCGTCAACTTTCGTCAAACTATCAACGCCAAGCGGACGGTACGCCATGCCAAGAGTTCGGTAAGCTTCCCCAGAAAGGCGCTCGACAGTAGCCAAAATATCTTCGCGATCGCCATCAGTAAGTGGACGTACAGCGCCAGCTACTGCAATTCGAGTGCAGTAAGAAAGAAGCACATCAGGAGCACCTTTAGCGCAAACAATAAGATTTCCAGAATCTGAACCATCTTTTACTACTACAGACATGCGTTTGCGCTCAGAAGTAAACGGAACTTCAGCAACACGAGTTAAGTGAGCGTAACGCTTATCTGCCTTTGTTTTACGCGATGCAACAACAATAGAAACTTCTGTAGGGTCTCCAACTGGCTGCCAGCTTTTAGTAGATTCGTCGTAATGAAGATCTCCATCGTTAGCCAAATAGCCGGAACCTAAAGCTCCTAACACTTCCGTTGCAAGATTTTGAGGAACAGCAAGATCTGCATCTGCAGAATCAAGAAGAACCATTCGGCCTTCCGGTTTGTAGCCGCTACCAGTGAGCTGAACTTCGCCGCTCGGCGTCACTACGCGCTCAACGGTCATTTCGTTACGAGTTAATGTGCCTGTTTTATCGGAACAAATAACAGAAGCGGAACCAAGCGTTTCTACAGAAGAAAGCTTTTTCACAACCGCATGATGCTTAACCATGCGCTGCACGCCAAGAGCAAGCACAACAGTCAAAATAGCAGCTAAGCCTTCTGGAACTGCAGCAACAGCAAGAGAAACGGAAAGAAGAAGTGAATCAATAATATCCTGAATACTATGGAAGCCTTCTAGCAGCCACATTGATGCAAGAACAATAGCTGCAATAATGCACACCGCAATACCAAGAACCTTAGAAACTCGCACCATTTCACGCTCAAGAGGAGTGGATTCTTCGTCCGACTTGGAAAGCATATCCGCAATTTTTCCAACCTGCGTGCTCATGCCGGTTGAAGTTACAATAGCGCGACCAGTTCCTTGAGTTACAGCAGTGCCGTTGAAAACCATGTTTGTGCGGTCGCCCAAAGCTTTTGCGGATTGCAAAGTATCGGGGCGCTTGCTTACAGCAACCGATTCGCCAGTAAGACTTGCTTCGGCAACACGCAAAGATGCTGCAGCAATTAAACGACCGTCCGCAGAAACAGCATCGCCCTCGCCAAGAACAAGAATATCGCCAGGAACTACCTCGGTAGTATCGATGCGTATAACGCGCCCATCTCGCAAAACCGAAGTTTGAGGCGCGCTCATTCTAGCTAAAGCCTCAACCGCTTCCTCCGCGCGCGACTCTTGAATAAATCCAAGAACAGCATTTGCAATCAAAATTATGATAATAACAATGGAATCAAACGGTAGAATTTCTCCGCCGCTGTTACCTTTATGCTGCGCTCTCTCCACGAACCAAGCAATTGCAGAAATAATAGTAGCTGCAATCAGCAAGTAAACAAGTGGATCTTTGAACTGTTCAAGGAATCGCTTCCATGCAGGCGTTTTTTCGGATGCAGCAAGCGCGTTCGGACCGAATTGTGCAAGTCGTTTAGATGCTTCTTCGGAACTTAAGCCGCAAGTTACGTCTACGTTTAAAGCTTGTGACACTTGTTGAACGTTTTGCAATGAAGGATCCTGATTATTGGCATCAGAGGCCTTGCGTTTGGATTGATCAAGAGCGTGATCAACCATGTTTTCCCCCTTGGGAGCGCCGCGGAGTAGTCAATAATCGCAACGCGAACGCTATTTTGTACGTTCAGCACTGTAACTATTGCGCGGTTGTGGAATATTGCGTCACTTTTAAAAAGCAGTTATTCGCACTTTTCTAAAAGCTTCCTGCAATAAATAAGTACCGTTCTATTATGTCATATAACGCGCCAATAAGTGCGCGAACCTAAAAAGAAGTATGTAAAATTAATAAAATTTATTGATATTTATTAAAAGTTAATGCTGCTTATTGCAAACTCAATGCCTCGGGGGCATGTGAGAATAGAGGTATGACTACGAAAAAAGGACCGACCAAGGGGTCGGGTGGAAAACATCGCAATGCATTGCGAGGCAAAGGGCCTACGCCAAAGGCTGAAGATCGCGTATATCATAAGGCTTATTTCGCTAAGAAAGCTGCTATAAAGCGCACTTTCGCTGATCCGCGTTTAGCTGCAAGGCGAAGGGTAGATAAGTTCGCTTCTGATTCGGATGAGTTGGTTATTGGCCGTAATGCTGTTCTTGAAGCTCTTAGAGTTGGAGTTCCAAGTTTACAGTTGTACGTTGCAAGCCGAATCGAACATGATGATCGCACTCGCGAAATTGTAAAACTTGCTGGAGTTAAGGGCTTGCGTCTGCTGGAAGCTGACCGCTTGGAAATGGATAGAATTGCGCGTTCTAGCAACCATCAGGGCATTATTTTGAAAGTTCAGCCTTACCAGTATTACTCTTTGCAGGAATTGGTTGAGCGTGCAGAAAAGAAGTCTCGCGCAATGGAAGCCGCCGATTCTGCAGCCGCTCGAATTAATGCTCGTCCTCTGTTTATTGCTTTAGACGGTGTGACGGATCCGCAAAATTTGGGCGCTGTTATTCGTTCTGCGGCAGCATTCGGAGCTAACGGTGTGATTTTGCCTGAGCGTAGAAGCGCTTCCGTAACTGCAGCAGCTTGGAAGGTTTCGGCTGGAGCTGCGGCGCATTTGCCAGTTGCTAGAGTTGTTAATTTGAATAAGGCTATTCAAGGTTTGCGCGAACGCGGCTGGTATGCGATTGGTCTTGACGGTGGCGGAGATAAGCTCGTTGGCGAAACTGGTTTTGAAACTGATCCGCTGGTTGTGGTTCTTGGCTCTGAAGGTAAGGGCATGAGCAGACTAACTCGTGAAGTTTGTGATGCTATTGCTGGAATCCCAATTTCTAGCGCGGTTGAATCTCTTAACGCCTCGGTTGCGGCTGGAATCAGCTTGTATGCTGTGGCTAACGCTCGTCGTTTGGCTGCATTGAATCAAAACTAAAAAAATTTCAAACTTTAAAATCACGCTTGCACTGTATTGTTACGGTGTTAGCGTGATTTTATTTGGTTGGGGCTTTTATTTGCTGAAGTTTAGTACTGACGCAATTTTGAAAGAAATAATTAAATAGAAATATGCATATTAGTGAAAATACTATAGAAGAAAATAAAACATTTATGAACGAAAATACTATTACGAATACGAGTACTGCAAATACAAATACTCCGAAAACAACAAATAAACTATGGATTGTAAAGCATGCGCGCGCGCTTAGTTTTATTGCATACATGGCTGTTGTTGCAGTAGTTATGTACTTCCATGAACCGTGGTTTGACGAAGCGCAGAGTTGGCTTATTGCGCGTGATTCTTCGTTTGCTGATTTGTTAACTCTTCGTCCGCATTACGAAGGACATCCGCCACTTTGGACGCTTCTTCTTTCAATCCCTGCAAAAACAGGTGTTCCGTACGAAATTGGTCTTAAAGGCGTGCAGTTTTTGTGCGCTGCTCTTCTAGGAGGATGGCTGATTTTCCGCGCTCCTTTTAATCGCCTTACTATTGCGCTTCTGCCATTTACTTATTTTATTTGCTTCCAATACGGAGTTACTGCACGCCCTTACGCATTGCTATGTGTTTCTTTGCTAATGGTTGCACATTATTGGAAATATGCGGATTCTAAGCCATCTAATACTTGGAAACTTGTGCTAAGTCTTGTGTTAATGTGTGCGATTAGCTCTTATGGAATTGCTATTGCTGCAGGTTTTGCCTTGGCTTGGGTTGTGCGAAGCGTACAGATAGCTGGAATTAAGAATGCTGTTTGTGAAATATTTTCTAATATAAATCGTTTGCTTGGCTGGATTTTACTTGCTTTTGTTGGTTTTGCAAGCATTGCCTGCATTTGGCCTGCTGCTAACGCATTTGGTTCTCGCGCAACTTTTAGCGGAAATTCTCATCTTATTCAATTCTTGTATTTTATTTTCGTAGTTCCGTCAGAAAGCATGTTTACAGCATTCGCTGGAGACGTTTCTTTGAGAAGAATGTCTTTAGGAATATTGCCAACTATTATTTGCGTTCTTATTTCAATACTGATTTGGGCTTTTGCTATTTGTATTGCAAAACGTAGGAAAATGTTGGTATCTCTTATTCTTCCTTATTTGACTTTTGCTATTATTGCAACGCAATATTTTACTTTGCATCATGCAGGAATCGTATTCGTATTCTTTATTGCGCAACTGTGGATGTGTGTTGCTAATAAGCCGCTTAATTTTGATATTACGCTTGCAAATAAGTTAAGTAATAAGTGTGCATTTACTCAATCTATTATTGTTATTTTGTTGGCGCCAAGTTTGATTTGGAATATATTTGCTTGCGTTAATGATATTAGATTCGACTACTCAGGTTCTCGCGCTCTTGCGCAATTCATTCAGAGAAATCACGCAGAAAATAAGCGTTTTGTAACATCTTGGCTTCATAAAGAAGAAAAATTAGATAGTAACGGTAATACTATTTCTCCAGAATTTGAAGATGTTCACCAGTATTCTTGGCAGCTTATTACAGCAAACCCTTATTTTGCGAAGAATCTTATTGATTGCAGTTATAAAAACAGTTCGTTTATTACTAATGAACGTCCTTCTGAGTCTCAAGCGTGGGGTGAAATATCAGCTTGCAAGGCTAAAAAAGAACCTCAATTCTTTGTAACCGAATCAAGCGAACCGTGGTACTACTTTGTTGCATTGGACTACAATATTGAGCATTACACGGCGCATGTTATTGCTAAAACTAAATCCTCTTTCAAATCGAATGTTTCCGAAGGAACAGTAACTGTATACGAGCGCAAAAAGTAGCGTGAATAAATAAACAAATACGCCCCAATTGTAAGATAATCGCAAGATGCATCTTACTGTTGGGGCGTACTTATTATGGCCTTAAATATTTGCAGGCGTTATTTAATTTACCAGAATCCGAACGGATCAAAGATGCCGCCGTCATCTCCGTCACTATCGTCACGCTGCTGTAAATCGTCGTCATCGTCATCGGATTTATTACCACGATTTCGAGAATTCTTTTTATTATTCTTCAGCGTCTTTTCTTTACGATTCATTCCGCTAACAGCAGCTTCTTCTTGGTTGAACGTAACAGTCAATTTAAGAGTGTTTCCGCCGCGAACTACAGTAAGTGTAGCCTTATTGTTAAACGCTGTTGCTCGAACGTAACCAAGTAGAGCGTAATTATTAGCAACAGGTTTATCGTCAAACGCCACAATGGTGTCTCCAGCTTTAAGTCCTGCCTTAGCTGCCGGAGTTCCTTGATTTACAGAAACAATTTGAGCGCCGCTGCGAGTAATACCATTTGATTCCACGGCAACACTTTTAATCATAATTCCCAAAGCAACGTGCTTAACAGAACCATTTTTAATAATTTCTGAAACTACTCGCTTTACCAAGTTTGCTGGTATTGCAAAACCAATACCAATCGAGCCTGCTGTTCCGCCTTGAGTAGAAGTGGCTGCAATAGAAGAGTTTATGCCAATAATTTGGCCTGCCGCGTTAAAAGTTGGTCCGCCAGAATTTCCTGGATTGATAGCGGCATCGATTTGTACAGCATTAGTTACGATTTCTGAACGGCTTTGATCGTCCATAACAGATACTGGACGATTTAACGCTGAAACAATACCTGTTGTAGCAGTATCGTCGTAGCCTAGCGGGTTGCCAATAGCCATAACTGCTTCACCAACAGCAAGCAAATCTGAATTTGCAAATTGTGCAGTTTTCAAATTTTTTGGCGGATTATCAAGCTTAAGAACAGCCAAATCTGTTGTTTTATCTGCTCCAACTAAAGTTGCAGAATATATTTGGCCGTTAGAAAGCGTAACTTGAATTTGTTTTGCGTCTGCAATTACGTGATTATTCGTAACTGCGTATCCTTTAGAATCAATTATTACGCCTGAACCTTTGCCCATTCCCTTGGCTAAGCGCGTTTGAATAGAAATTACAGAGCCAGAAACTTGACGAGCTACTCCACGCCAATCAGGAGATTGTGCGCCTTTAACTATTGCGGTTCCAGGACCAGATGCTTTTGAACCGACGCTTTCTAAGGAGCTTCCTTGTGGAATTGCAATAAGGCCTTGCGAAACTACGAAAGTCATTACAACAACACAAACTATTGCTGAAATTACTGCAGATAAAATAGCAATCATAACAGGCGGAGTGTTGTTATTTTCCTGAAGATTAACAAACTTTTCGCCTTTATTTACTGCGCTTGTTTCGCTGTGGTCTCCTTCATTTGTGCTATTGAACACTGGAGGAAGATTTTGCTGCGCATTTTGATTAACATTATCGCCATTTGTGTGGCTAGTGTTTTCGTTAGATTCGTATGGATTCCCGAACGCATTAGGAGTATTTGCTGAAGGGGCATAAGGATTTTGTGGCCCAACATATGAGGAAGGTGCCGCATTAGCGTTAGGCATATTCGCGTTAGGATAATTTGCGCTAGGTTGGTTTACTACAGGCTGACTTGCTGTTTCCCTATTGTTCACAGGTCCGTATGCGCCGAACTCTGGCGCAGGACTATAAGCTTGAACATTCTGAGCAGTACGCGGCTGCGAGTTTTGTTGCGGCTGTGTGTTCTGCGAATCCTGCTGAGCTTGCGCAGCTTGCTGATCCTGCTGATCCTGCTGATTTTGCGGGCTCTGCGGGCCTTGTTGCTGCGCAATAGCCTCAGTATTTACATTGTTATTGGATTCCTGCTGATTGGTACCATACAAATCGTCAGCCATTCATCCTCCTTAAAAAAGACTCTTGATACACCATCATAAACCATCTTCTTATTTATGCACTATTAAATTTATTTAATGCTATCGTCATGCCTTCTAATAAAGTAAAGGTTATGACAAGTCTTCTTGAACATCCACGCGGAGCTGAGCCTGGGAAGCCTGGTGACCGCAAAGAATTTTCGTTTACAAACAAAACGCGACTTTCTAATACTGCTGAAGGTAAAGGTCGTGACGGCGCTCGCTACGGGCGCACTGGCGTAATACACACTCCTCACGGAGATATTCAAACTCCAGCTTTCGTGCCTGTTGCAACTCAAGCTGCAATGAAAGCTGTATTGCCGGAAAGCATTAAAGATTTAGGTGCGCAATGCATGCTTTCAAACGCTTTTCACTTGTATGAGCGTCCGGGCGCGGATGTTCTTGATGAGGCTGGCGGTTTAGGAAAGTTTATGAACTGGGATAAGCCAACTTTCACAGACTCTGGCGGTTTTCAGGTTCTATCTCTCGGCGCTGGTTTTAAAAAGACGCTTGCAATGGATGTTACTGGCATGAAGTCAGACGATGTTATTGCAGCTGGAAAAGAGCGTATGGCTTTTGTTGACGAGGACGGCGTAACTTTTAAGTCTCCTCTTAACGGAGCAAAGCACCGTTTTAGTGCCGAAATTTCTATGGGAATTCAGCATAAGCTTGGTGCGGATATTATGTTTTCTTTCGACGAGCTTACTACTTTGATGAATACTCGCCGATATCAAGAGGAATCTGTAGAGCGCACTTTCCGCTGGGCAAAGCGTTGTGTTGCAGAGCATCAGCGTTTAACTAAGGAGCGTGTAGGCAAGCCGTATCAAGCGTTATATGGCGTTGTGCAGGGCGCGAATTATGAGGATTTGCGTAGGCATGCGGCCGAGCAGATTGCTTCTTTAGATTTTGATGGCGTTGGCATTGGTGGCGCTATTGAGAAGCGAATTATTGGTGATACTTGCGCTTGGATTTGCGATGCTATGCCGGAAAATCGCCCACGCCACGTGCTTGGTATTGCAGCCGTGGATGATATTTTTGCTTGCGTTGAAAACGGCGGAGATACTTTCGACTGTGTTGCTCCGGCTCGATGCGGAAGAAACGGAGCAATTTTTACTCGCCATGGGCGTTATAACGTTAAGCGCGCAGAGTTTAAGCATGATCAGCGTCCGCTTGAAGAAGGCTGCGATTGCTACACTTGCACTCATTATTCCAGAATGTATGTGGATCATTTGTTGCGCGCTAGTGAAATGAACGGATTTACGCTTGCAACAATTCACAACGAGCGTTTCTTTGTGAAGCTGCTCGACGATATCCGAGCTTCTATTGACGGCGGATATTTTGAAGAGTTCCGCGATGAGACTCTTGCGCACTATTACGAAAACGGTTCTAAAGGCTGAGAGCAGTTTTGACCACAAAATGCTAGGCTAAACATTGCGAATTTATATCAAATATGATAGCCTTGCACTTTGTATGCGAACGTGGCGGAATGGTAGACGCGCTGTCTTCAGGTGGCAGTGAGTGTATACTCGTGCGGGTTCAAGTCCCGCCGTTCGCACTCTTTAAGAACGTTGATTTTTCAACGTTCTTTTTTATTTTGTGGCAACGGCTGCAACATCATGTGTAATAATTGTGCATTTGCTTAAAAATGTGTGATAGACTGAATAGTGAACGTCGTAAGACGTCAGATGTGTTAAAACATTGGTGTTTTAATTTTTACGGTCATGGAGGACTAAAATGGAACGTCGTTCAACGAAGACGACGAACCTGGGTGAAGAAATTGCCAATATCTGGGGTTCGGCACACACGCGATTCAATCATACCACAATAAAAATTACGGCAGCTAGCGAAAATAGCGGGAATCGCGGGAATCGCGGGAATCAAAACGAAGGAATAATAGGGTTCAAATTTGTAGCAAATGCGGATTGCGATTTATTGAATATTAAGCCCGCGCAAAAATCGCAAGCTTCCACGCATCAAGAGCACGCAACTCCAATAATAAAAATAAGTATTAAAGAAGATGCTCCCCTGCTTAGTGCGCAAAATCTTTTAGAAGATAACGCCGACGCAAACGGTGCAAAAGAAATTGCACTGCACATGGAAGATGCGCTAGGCGCATGCGATGGGCGCGAACACGATTTTGCAATAACGTACGGAAGTTTTGGGAGCCGATTTTATTTAGACGGATACCAGTGCTTTGCGAGCGCAACGAATCTTGGACCGCAAAGAGTGAGCGAAAAAGCGGCCGAAGTGTGTGCAGTACAGGCAGAATCTTCGCAAATCTACGACTTTTACTACTCAAACCACTTGCCAAATCCAGAAGAAATCGCAAATTCGGCCACTCAAGCACAGCCAGACATATGGTTTGCAGGAGCTACGATTTGCGCAAGAGACATAAAACGCGTATCTTGCAAGTCCAGCGGAACGCTGCACATTCAATTTAGGCTGCGCGGGCCAGGCCAACACGGAGTGCTTTTTGCAGCCGGAACTGTTGGAACGAAAACTAATCTAGAATCTAGCGAAAAAATAAGCGTGTATGCAGGGCCAGAAGGCATAAAAATCACGCTAATCGACAGCGAAACGTGCGTAAAAAGCGTAATCGAAGCAGCCGCAAGTGTTGACGACGGCGAATGGCACGACTTGATTATTCGCGCAAATCGCGGAGCAATCGACATTTACGTAGACGGATACAGCCAGTCGCACAACATAGGACAATTCTGGTTTGCAAACATAACGGGATTAAACGCCGTAAGCATTGGCGAAAACCTGCGCGGAGTGCGATTAATGGGCGAAGCTAGAACGGGCGGAATCTACTTTAGTGCGCTAAGTGAAGGCCAAATCCAAAGAATATCAAGAGTAAAACCGCTTGTAACAACTGCATTATTCGACACAGGCTACGCAGGCTCTCGCAGCTACAGAATACCGTCGCTTGTAAAAACGCGCATGGGAACGCTAATCGCGGGAGCAGACCAGCGAACAAGCGTTTCGAACGACGCTCCAAATCACATAAACTTTGTGATTCGCAGGTCTGCGGACGGCGGCAAAACGTGGGGGCCTTTGCAAACCGTAATCAACATGCCTGGCAAAAACCTTGGAAAACTGGGCGCCAGCGCAATCGACTCCTGCCCTGTTTTAGACCCAGAAGGCAAAAGCGAAAGAATCAACGTATTAATTGACATTAATCCTGGCGGAATTGGGCTAACAAATTGCAAAACAGCTGTAGGCGTAGACGCATGCGGAAGAATCAAGCTTATAGACCGCTTAGGTGGCCACTACGCGGCGGCAATGGACGCAAGCGCAGCCGTAAAATTGCCATGCAATTCTAGCGAAAAAGAATGCGCAACAAACTGGCTAATTTACCCAGATGGAAGCATAAAAAATGGCGATTTGAGCGGAGACCTGAGCAGCGGATTGCACAATAATCAAACTTGCGACAGTTCCACGTGGGACATATGGAAATCGCCAGAAATTGCAAGCGAAAGTCAGCCATTATTCGCCGAAAAAACTTGCTACATAGCGCAAATCTACTCGGACGACGACGGCGAAACGTGGAGCGCACCACGCTTAATTGACCACATGGTTAAAGAACCGTGGATGAGCTTCGCTGGAGTATGCCCAGGGAACGGAATTATTATTAGGCATAGCGAAAAACATTACGGCAGAATACTCGTGCCATTTTATTGCAGCGGCCAAAGCAAATCGCACTATTCTTCGGGAGCGCTTATTTCGGACGACGACGGCGAAACGTGGCGCCGAGGCAAAATGATTAACGAAGGGCGATTAATGGGCGGCAAAATCGTAGATCCCGCAACAATGCAAGACGACGATGCAACAAGCTCCGAAACCGTGTTTGTAGAGCGCAAAAATGGCGATATTCTGGCGTTCTTCCGCAATCAAAATCGCTCGGGCTGCGTAGGCAAGGCCATTAGTCACGATTGCGGCGAAACGTGGAGCGAGCTGATTTTTGACCAAAGCTTGCCCGAGATATTCAGCCAGCCGAGCGCAACCTGCTTCAGCGGCGAAAACGCGCAAAACGCAGACTGCATAGCATTTGCAAACGCAAGCCAAATGATGCCGTACCGCGGCCGCGGAGTTGTGCGATTTAGCTTCGACGGCGGCAAAACGTGGCAAAAAAATGTGTGCATAAACCCATTCCACCACGTTTATCAATGCCTTACCTCTAGCAATAAACACAATTTGCAACTACTGTGGGAAAAAGAGACTACTGGAATTTATATAACAGCAATAGATTCCTCGCTTTGTCGGCAAGATAGTTTGCAAACAGGTTTCAAAAACAAAGTACACAAAAACGAAAAAATGGAAGAAATAAAAGAGAGAAGACTCATGCGAACTGAAAGGAGCCAAAATGGAAGAGACATTTAGCAGCTGCGAAGACGATGAGATGACAACACTAGACCGCTTATCGTTATTGCAAGCAAGCTCTAACTCCGCTCCGATTGTTGCAAGAAAACGTTGCGACGAAACGATGGATGCAATCAGATCGCTTATTTTAAGAGAACGTTTGCAACCAAAAGACATGCTGCCAACTGAGCCAATGCTATGCAATTTGATTGGCGCATCAAGGTCATCGGTGCGCGAGGCGATTCGCAAGCTGGAAGCACTTAACATTGTGGAAGTTAAGCAAGGGAAAGGCATGTTTGTTGGCTCGCTATCTTTGGACCCAATGGTGGAAACACTCGCTTTTCGCTCCTTAATCTCCATTAATAAGAATTTTGAAGACTTGAGTAACGTTGTAGAAATGCGCAAATTCCTAGACCTTGGATGCGCGGATAAAGTTGTTGAGTCGCTTAAGGGAACGCAGCATCCAGAGCTGGAAGCGCTTTCGGAAACAATGACAAAAGAGGCGCATGCTGGAAAAACGTTCTTGGAACAAGACATTGCTTTCCACACGGGCATTTTGCGCGCGGTAAACAATACGATTGCAGAGCAATTTGTGCGATGCTTGTGGCTTGTGCATATGGCTGTTTTGCCACAATTGGGGCTGGAAGTTTCGGACGAGCTTGAAAAAACCGCTAGAGCGCATGAACTTATGCTTAAAACTGCTATTGCGGGAGACGCAGACGGATATAGGCAGGCTGTAAATAGCCATTACGAGCCAATTCAGTCGATTTTGCTTAATAGACTGCAAAAGCGCTGAAGCACATACATTCTATAAAATGGAAGAACCGCTCTAGTTTAGAGAGCGGTTCTTCCATCTTCAATGGTGATGCCTGAGTACTACAGCATCACGATTAATCGCAACGACACGATTTCCGTTACGAAATTTTATGGCCTTCTAGCCAAACGTGCTCGACGGCCAAAGTCCCAGAATTAAGCAAAAGTAAGTCGGCTGCGTAACCCTTTTCAACCAAGCCCAAAGGCGCGTTAGTTATACCATTCTGCTTATCTACCCCAAGAGCGCGGGCTGGAACGAGAGTTGCAGCCGCAATTGCCGCCGGCAAGCCAATGCCAAGCTCTTTAACAGCGCGCTTAATCGCAACGTCCAACGTTAAAGTAGACCCCGCTATAGCGCCATTAGAAACAAGCCTTGCATGACCGTCTGTAACCTGAACGTCAAGTGCTCCAAGCTTATAAGAGCCATCCGCGCAACCGGTGGCGGCCATAGCGTCTGTTACAAACGCAATCCTTCCAGCCGCCGCCTTAAACGCCATTCGCAAAACTGGGTTTTCAACGTGGAAGCCGTCGTTAATAAGCTCAATCGTTACGCGCGGATCTTCCAAGGCTGCAGGAATTGGGCCTGGCTTTCGGTGATGAATGCCGTTCATAGCGTTAAACATGTGAGTCATAAGCGTGGAACCTGCATTAAACGCGGCGCGAGCAGTGTTATAGTCTGCGTCGCAATGGCCTACTGCTGGAATCACGCCAGCTTTCACAAAACGCTTAATGGCTTCCATGCCGTGTGCGCGCTCTGGAGCCAAAGTAATCTGGCGCAAAGTGCCATCCGCCGCCTCAAGCAGCGCCTCAACGCGCTCGGGAGTAGGGTCCACTAGGCAATTAGGGTCGTGCGCGCCTTTTCGAGAAAGCGCCAAAAATGGTCCTTCCAAATGCGAACCAAGCACATCTGGTCGCGTTTGCATAACGCGCTTAACGGTGCGCAAATTCTCTTGCATTACGTCAAGAGGATTTGTAATCAAGCTAAGAACTTGCCTAGTTGTTCCGTGAAGCATGTGATACGCGCGCGCAATGGCAATCCCTTCGGCACCGTCGTCAAACGAATGTTCCCAGGCTCCATGAGCGTGCAAATCAATATAGCCTGGCGCAGCAAAATAGCCACCGCCGTCTACAACATTTAAGTCAGATGCGCGCAAGCCGCAAGCATTAATCGCCAGCGCAAGGTCTTCGTCTAAAATGCCCGTTTCTAAAATCACGCCATCTTTAACCAAAATCCAAGCGTTAGGAACAATCCCGCGCGCGTCTACAACGCTAACGTTTCGCACTACAAAACTGCGTCCCTCGTTTGATTTTAGTGAATCATCAATCTTATTTACGGCATCTAAGTATGCATTTTTTGACATTTAACCCACCTGCGTTTGTGCTTTTGAATACGTTACTTAATTTTAGACTTATCTATCAGAGGTATCGGATCTATCAGATTCCCTGCCAAGATGGCTTATTTGTGTACACCCAACGATAGTAGTCTGCCAACTTAAGCTTGCTTGCTGCCGCTTCGTCTATAATCACGGTTGCGTGTGGATGCATTTGAAGCGCGGAAGCTGGGCATAGCGAGCTTACTCCGCCTTCTAGCGTTGCAGCTACAGCATCTGCCTTATTTGAGCCGAACGCAAGAAGAACAAGATGCTTAGCGCGCAAAATCGTTCCAATTCCTTGGGTTATGCAGTGAGTTGGAACCTGGTTAATATCTCCGTCGAAGAATCGGCGGTTATCTACACGAGTCTGCTCAGTTAAGGTTTTTACGCGCGTTCCAGACGCAAGCGAAGATCCCGGCTCGTTGAATCCAACGTGGCCGTCGGAGCCAATTCCCAAGATTTGCACGTCGATTCCACCAGCAGCAGCAATAGCAGCGTCGTAGTCAGCTCCAGCGTGCGCAATCTTGCTGCCTTCGCTTAATGGCGCTCCGTTAAGAACATCTCCTGGAACGTGCACTAAATCTGGGTTTAGGCCGATTAAGTCGGTTACGGTTCTGCGGATTGTGCTGTGGTAGGACTGTTCGTGCTCTAATGGCAATCCAATGTACTCGTCAAGCGCAAATCCGCGCACGCGACTAACGTCAACATTATTTTCTTTAACAAGCTTTGCAAGATGCTCGTAGGCTTTTAATGGGCTAGACCCTGTAGCCAGGCCAAGTACTGCGTCTGTCTTGCGACTAATCAAATCTACAACTGCTTTTGCGTAGAGCTCGCCAGCTTCATCCTGATCTTTTACAATAATAACTTCTGCCATCTTTGCTTCTCCTTTAAAGCTTTAAGCAATTATTAGCATTGCGGCATGCGAATTAACGCACACCGCAACACTATTTACTTACTATGCACCATAAATAAAAGGCTTTATTAGATTATTTATGATTATTTATGATTTTTACTTAAGATACGCACTTAAGCCGCTACTTAGTGGAATCGCTCACTTCTTGCGGGGTCTTTGCCAAAGTCAAGCCAACTTCCTTAAGAACGCCAGCCACGGCTTCAACATTTTCTCCCTTAAGTGGGCAAACTGGATCTGGCATCTGATTTGTGTCAAACACGCCAAGCAATGCCATTGCGGTCTTAAATGCTCCAACGCCAGCGCCGAAGCCTGCCACGCCGCTAGGTACGGTAACAATTCGCATCAAAGCAGCAAGCCAATCCTGCTCCTTCTTAACCGTTGCCCAATCGCCAGCCTGAGCAGCCTTCCACATTCGCACGTAACCAGTTGCTTCAACGTTTGCAAGGCCTGGAACAGATCCGTCTGCGCCAGCCATGTATGCTCCATCAACAACAACCTCTTGGCCCGTAAGCAAAGTCAATGGGTGGCCAGCCTTGTTGTTGTCGTCTACAAGGAACCTAAACGACACGTCGTCGTTGGAAGAATCCTTAACGCCAGCAAGCACGCCATCTTTTCCAAGCTTTACAAGCAAATTGCCAGGAAGTTTCGTGTGCACGCAAACTGGAATGTCGTAAGCAAATAATGGCAAATCTGGAACAGCTTCGTGAATAAGACGGAAGTGGCGCTCAACTTCTGCCATGCCGCCGAGTGCGTAGAATGGCGCTGTTGCAACGATTGCAGAAGCCCCAAGCTCCTTGGCTTCCTTTGCGTGCTCAATTACGCGGTTTGTTTCCGTGTCAATGCAGCCAACCAAAACTGGCACACGGCCGTCTACAATGCGCATTACGTTTTCAATGATTTCACGGCGGCGCTTATCTGTGCTAAATGCCACTTCGCCAGAAGAGCCAAGTGTAAACAGGCCGTCTACTCCAGCATCAATCATGCGATTAAGTGAGCGCTCAAAGCTAACAACGTCTACTTCGCCATCTGCAGTTAATGGCGTAACAACTGGAGGAATAACGCCGTGGAATTTTTCAGTCATAATTACACTTCTTTCGTGCTTAAAGTTTCGATATTAAATTTCGATATTAAATTTCGAATTTAAAATTTTTGTTTAATATTTTGTTTTCGTAATTTAGTTGAGTGAGATGGGCGGCTCGCTTGAATTTTGTTGTGAGGGATAGTGAACCGCCCAAGATTTTGTGTGGATTTATTTAACGCACCTTACTTGCACTCTTCTTCCGTTGGGTGCAACAGCGACGGTGCCGCTCCCATCAGAATCTTCGTGTAATCATTTTGAGGATTGTTAATAACCTGATGCGTTTCGCCTCGCTCAACAATCGTTCCGTGATTCATAACAACGACTTCGTCGGATATGTAGCGGATTGTTTGAATATCGTGGCTAATAAACACCATGGAAAGATTCAGCCTCTTCTTTAAGTCGGAAAGAAGATTCAAAATCTGAGCACGCACAGAAACATCCAAAGCAGAAGTTGGCTCATCTGCGATTATTGCATCTGGATTAAGCGAAAGCGCACGAGCGATTGCCACACGCTGACGCTGGCCGCCAGAAAGCTGACCTGGCAAAGCGCCAAGAACAGAGTGAGGCAAACCAACCATTCGGATTAGCTCCTTGGCTCTAGCATCGCGCTCAGCTTTGCTTCCAATCTTGTGCACAACAAGCGGGTCAATCAGCTGATCAATCACACTCATACGAGCATTCAAAGCCATTGCTGGATCCTGGAACACAACGGAAACCACGCGTCCAATATCCATGCGCTCTTTTGCGGTTCGGTGCGTAACGTCTTGCCCTTTAAACAAAACCTTGCCGCTCGTAACCTGCTGGAGTCCGCACATAATGTTTGCAGTAGTAGACTTTCCGCAACCAGATTCACCAACAATACCAATCGTTTTGCCTGGCATAAGCTTAAGATTTACCTTGTTTACGGCTGTAATCTTGTTCTTATGGAATAAGCCAGATCCTGCTCGAGTAGTGAACACCACTTCGGCGTCGCGCAGCTCGATGATTGGAACATCGCCATTTTCGTTCTGTACTTTGTTTGTTTCGTTAACATTCATGTTCATCGCACATCTCCTTGATCGGAGGCGGTCAAAATTGCGGAAGGTGCATCCGATTCAGGCTCTGGAGGCGCGGCGTAGAAGTGCCACGTTCCTGGAATGCGCTTCATTACTGGGCGCACGTCTAGTCCTTGATCTGGATGAGAAGAGCGAGGAGCGAATCGATCTCCCTTAGGGAAGTCGGATGGGCTTGGAACCGTTCCTGGAACCTGGTGCAATCTTGGAGCACCAGCCTCAATGGAGGTTACGGAGCCAAGCAAACCACGCGTATACTCGTGATGCGGGTCGGTTAGGATTTCCTTAGTGGAGCCTTGCTCAACAACCTGGCCTGCGTACATTACGGTAATCGAGTGCGCAACCTTGGCAACAAGAGCCAAATCGTGGCTTACAAACACCATTGCAAATCCAAGCTTTTCGCGCAATTCGTTAAGAAGGTCAATCACCTGCTTTTGAACAGTAACGTCCAAAGCGGTTGTTGGCTCATCTGCGATTATCAACTTTGGATCTCGCGTAAGTGCCATTGCAATCAACACGCGCTGACGCTGGCCGCCAGAAAGCTCGTGCGGGTAGGATTCAAGCGTGCGCTTTGGATCCAAGCCTACAAGCTCCAACAACTCTTCGGCGCTACGAGTGCCACCTCTAGAAGTTAGCTGCTTCATCTGCGTTTTAATCAGCATTGATGGGTTTAAGGAAGACAAAGCATCTTGGTAAACCATTGCAATCTCGTGGCCGCGCAAAGCATTGTGCTCCTTTGGGCTAAGCTTTACAAGATCCTTGCCATTAAACAGGATTTGTCCGCTAATCTTAGCTTTTGGATCAAGCAAGCCCATAATCGCCAGCGAAGTGATTGACTTACCGCAACCAGATTCACCAACCAAGCCCATTGTCTCGCCTGGGCGAACAGAGAAGCTCAAGTGGTCTACAACATTTACGCTGCCGTAGCGTGGGAACTGAATGCACAAGTCTTTAACCTCAATAACTGGAGGCTCTGTAGACGTTGGCTGCAAACGATCCGTGCGCTTTAGTTCAGCTTCGCGAAGTTTCGCAAGAGATTCAACCAAAGCTGCGTGCTGCTCTTTGTATGCTGCAACTGGGTCAGTAAGAATCCTGTCTTCCTTACGAGCTGCATCAGCGTCGGCTGCAGTCTTAGAAACTGGAGCGGTTGGTGCCGCAACCATTGCGTCAGTAATTCCTTCAGAAAGAATGTTCAAGCACAGAACGGTAATCATAATCGCAAGGCCTGGGAACAATGCCTGCCACCAGTATCCAAAGATAACGCCCGCTTTTGCGGAAGACAAAATGTTGCCCCAAGTTGGAGTTGGCTCTGGAATACCTGCGTTAATGAAGCTAAGCGAGGCTTCGAAAACGATTGCGTCTGCAACACAAAGCGTCGTGAACACCATAACTGGAGCTGCAATATTTCGGGTTACATGCTTGAGTAAAATCCATGGTGCTCGAGCGCCAGAAACGATTACTGCTCGTACGTAGTCTTTTCCATATTCGCTTATAATATTTGCTCGCACAATTCTTGCGATTTGTGGAACGTAAAGCACGCCGATAGAAATGATGATGCCAATCATGGATTGTCCAAGAATTGCAAGGCATACGGCCGCTAATGCGATTCCTGGAATGGACATTACAATATCAATCAATCGCATTATAAGCTCAGCAATCCAGGTGCGGCTTACTGCTGCGATTGAGCCGATAATAGCTCCCATAACCAGTGCGAAAAGCACAGATGACAAGCCAATCACAAGCGAATAGCGCGCGCCGTACATAACCCTAGAGAACACGTCTCGGCCAAGGTTATCGGTACCAAACCAATGCGCACCTGTTGGAGCTTGATAGTTTTGCGTAATCTTTACTGGATCGCACGGAGCTATAAATCGCGCGAAAATAGCGCAAAATGCTAGAAGCGCAATCACAATGAACGCAATTCTGGAGCCTAAGCTCATTTTGTTAAATCTATTAAACTTGATGCCTGGCTTTGATGCGGCATCTACTACCTGATTCTTTCCAAATAGCATGTCACACCGTCCTAATCCTTGGGTTGATTAATACGTAGAGCAAATCAACAATGATGTTTATGAAGATGAATGCGATTGCAACAACCAGTACAACGCCTTGCACAAGCATTGGCTGGTTGCCGTTAATGCCATCGAACATTGCCGTGCCCATTCCTGGCAGAGCAAAAATAACCTCAATAACGATTGCGCCACCCATAAGGTAACCAATCTTCATGCCCAAAGTTGTAATTGGGGTGATTAGGGCGTTGCGGAATACGTTTCTAGCAACTACTACGCTTTTTGGAATTCCTGCGCCGATTGCGGTTCGTACGTAATCTTTATCCAATTCTTCTACCATTGAGGTTCGTATGATTCGCGTAAGCTGGCCGGCTACTGGAAGTCCTAGTGCGAAGCAAGGCATTGCCATTCTTGCCATGTATGCTTCTGGATCTTCAAAGAACGGCACAAAATCGCCGGAACCTGGGAGCCAAGCTAGCTTAATTTGAAGAACGTAAATCAAAAGAACACCAAGCCAGAAGGATGGGGTTGCAATTGCAATAATCGAAAGAATTCGAACTGTTTGGTCAACCCAAGTATCGCGGTAAAGTGCTGCAAAAACGCCAAACACTACTGCAAAAATTATTGCAATTAATAAGCCGATGAAAGTTAGCTGCAGAGTGATTGGGAATGCTTCTGCAACGCGTTCTGCTACGGAGTCTTTATTTACGCCGTAAACACCCATGTTTCCTTGGAAAAGACCAAGAATGTAGGATCCGAACTGTTCCCACCACGGGCGGTCGTAGCCCATTTCGTGGCGGAAAGCTGCAAGCGCTGCCGGAGACGAGTTTTCGCCTAAAGCTGCAACTGCTGGATCATATTTTGAAAATGACATAAGGAAGAATACGAGGAACGTAACGCCGAATGCCATGAACGGCAGGGCAATTAGTCGCCTACCTAAAAGTCTAAGAAAATTACTCATAAAACATCCACACATCCATTGAAGAAATTGTTATTTTTATAACAAAACCGGCCCGTCTGCACAGAAGCGAGAAAGGTAAACAGTTGGGCCGGTTTTGCGGTTAGAGGTTAGGGGATTGACGTTTATTTAATACTTCTGGTTCTGCACCTACTTTGTAAGCTTTGCTTTTACAAGGTTGATGCCGGTAGAGCCGATTGCATTCCACTCTGCCAAAGAGCCTTTCTTTACGGCAGTCGTAGTCTTGCGGTGGAAGAGTGGGTACAGAGGAACTTCGTCGCTAATCAAGTCGAAGCACTGGTTCCAATACTTTTGGCGCTCGGCTGGTGTGCTAGCTGCCAAAGCCTTGTCCATAAGATTGTGAAGTTTTGTGTATCCTTCGGAAGTCTTCCAGAATGTGCGCTGACGGGTCCAAGCGTTGTCTCCGTACCACCAGCTCATCAACAAATCTGGGTCGTTTCCGAATACGGATGGGTCGCCTGGTGCCAAAACCATCGAGTAGTTTGCGTCGTCGCGATCGGTGATTGATGGGTAAAGTGCGGAAGACTTCATAGACTGAATGTCTACTTCCATACCTATTTCAGCGAGATCGTTCTTGATTTGCGGAGCGAGCTGGGTGATCCAAGTGTGGTCGGTTGTGTAAAGGGTGAACTTGATAGGTCCTTTTACGCCGGCTTCCTTGAGTAAGCTCTTTGCTTTGTCGATGTTCTTGGTGTATACGTTCTTTGCCTTATGGTAGTTTGCGTAATTCTTCGGCAAGAAGCTTGTTGCAGGATCGCCTTGACCGCTCATTTGGTTTGCTATGAGCTTGTTTACGTCGATTGCGTAGAGTACAGCTTGGCGCACGCGCTTGTCGTCGAATGGCTTCTGCTTCGTGTTGAACATAACGAATGGGAGAGTGAAGCCCTGAGCGGTTTTAAGTTCAGAACCGGAGGACTTCAAAGTATTGAAGGCTTGTGCTGGAACCATTTCCATTACGTCTGTTTTGCCGCCTTGCATAGCAGTTACGCGAGCGGTATCGTCAACGGTTATGTTCCAAACCATGTTCTTGGTTTGTGCCTTGTACTTGCCGTTGTACAAATCGTTGCGCTCAAACTTTACTTGGTTATCGGTGATTGATACGTACTTCCATGGGCCGG
This sequence comes from Gardnerella greenwoodii 00703Dmash, assembly GCF_000263635.1. Classification (GTDB taxonomy): domain Bacteria; phylum Actinomycetota; class Actinomycetes; order Actinomycetales; family Bifidobacteriaceae; genus Bifidobacterium; species Bifidobacterium greenwoodii. The sequence continues at coordinate 9,451 of NZ_ADEV01000004.1, read as the reverse complement.
ATCCGATTGGCTGATTCTTTAAGTCTGCATCCGACTTTGCGGTTGGAACAATTTGAATCAAAGCGAGACGCTGCTTGAACAGTGGGAAGGCTTTCTTTAGCTTAAAGATTACGTGACGATTGTCTTTTGCTTCTACGGAATCAATGAAGTCGAGCATTGATATGTAGAGGCTTCCTTGCGCGGTTGTGCGCTTGAATGAGGATACTACGTCGTTTGCAGTTACTTCTGTTCCGTCCGAGAACTTAGCGGCATCGCGAATGGTTACTTCGTACTCGGTGTCGGAAATCTTCTTTGGTTCTCCTTTTGCAAGTGCGTTGAAAACTTTAAAGTTGCTGTAGTCAAGAGCGTAAAGTGGCTCCGTAACATGCCAGTTTGCTGCCATTGGCAACGCGCCAGAGGTTGTAGATGGTGCGAAATCGCGGCTTGCGTACGCAACTTGAGCTGTAATCGTATCTTTTACAGCAGTATGTGCTTTTGCTGACTTATTTTTTGCTCCACCGCAGCCAGATAGCATAACTAATGCGGCTAGGCCTGCAGCTATTGCAGTGGTTAGCTTTGAGCTAATCCGTTTCATGTTTTCTCCTCACCGTTGAGTTTGTTGATTCACATTTCATCTTTGAATGTGAATAGTTTTCAATTATGCGCTCGTGTGATTTTCACGTTACTTTAAACATAAGAGGTCTGATGTCTGATGTCAAGTTGTGCGTGTGTCGAGATTGTGAAAATTCTTTTATTCTTTTTAAAGCTTTGCTGCAAACCAACGCGTAATTGACGTTGGATGCGTAATTGCCGTCCCAACAACTGCAGCCCACGCGCCCATTTGCATAACCTCATGCAATTGCTCAGGGGTGTGAATACGCCCCTCACAAATAATAGGGTAATTTGGGAAAGCTTGCAAAATCTGGCCTAAAAGTTCAAAATCAGGCCCGTCTGTTTTCGGTCTTCCTGGAGAAGTACCAGCCAAAGTAGTAGATATAATATCCGTTCCACAATCCGCAGCGCGTTTAGCGTCATCGAAGTTTCCGCAATCAGCCATAACTACTATGCCCTCATTGTGCAAAGCGCTAACAGTCTGCTCGTAAGTAAGCCCGTCTGGACGCGGCCTATCAGTTGCGTCAATCGCAATAATATCTGCTCCAGACGCCGCACAGCAGCGCGCATGACGCAAAGTAGGTGTTATATAAACTCCATCGTGGCCATCTTTCCAAATGCCGATTACAGGAACGTCAACTTGACCTTTAATCGCGGAAATATCCGACAATCCTTGGCATCTAATTCCAATAGCGCCGCCTTCTACGGCAGCCATTGCCATTTGTGCCATTGTTTCCGGGTGCCTAAGCGGCTCCCCAGGGTAAGCTTGGCAGCTAACAATTAAGCCGCCCTTAATTTTTTCAACTACAGAATTCATAGTTTTTCTCCTTTTTAAAAATATTTCAAATTTGAGAAGCTGTAAAAGCGGCGAAAGCAGCACCAATAAGCGGAGCTGTGCCACCAAGCTTTCCCTTAAAAATCGGCGTGCTTTTAACCAAATCTAAAGCAGAATCTTCAAATCCAGCTCGCATTGAATCCCACCAAATATTTCCTGCTTCTACAACAGACCCCGAAAGCACAATAACATCCGGGTCTATAAGATTCGCCATTCCAGCTATGCATTCTCCTAATGCTTTTGCGCTTTTAGCAAGCGTTTCTTTAGCGTGCGGTTGACCTTCGTTTGCGTAAACACATACTTCGTACCCGTTTTCTGCTTTTTGAACACCTGCAGGCAAATTATGGTTGTATAAAGTTGCAAGACCAGTTCCGGACGCAACTGGCTCAATATGCCCAGCGTGCGTTCCGCAAGAGCATTCGAATCCAACTCCCAAATCGCTAACAACGTGACCGGCGTGACCGGCAACTGAGTGTGCTCCAGTAAAAAGTTTGCCGTTTATAATAATTGCGCCGCCGACGCCGGTTCCTATTCCAACGGAAAGTACGATTGATTTTCCGCGCCCAGCTCCGTAAATAGCTTCCCCTAGTCCGTGTCCGCCAACGTCTCCAATCATATAAACTGGCAAATCAGTTATGCTTTTAAACGCGTCGTAAATTCGCTGTCCGCGCCAACCGGGAAGAATGTCTGTTGCTGCAACTATTTCGCCAGTTTTACTATTCGGCACTCCTGCGGCTGCGATTCCGATTCCGCTAATGGTTTTGCCATTTTTTTGCGCTTTTTCCAGGATTTGTTTCGCTAGTTCTACTAAACGATTTTTTATGCTTTCGCCGCCTTTTGACGCTTCGGTTGGTATTGAACCGTATTCTTGCACGGACGGAATAACGCAACCTGCAGCATCTGCAATATTTGCCGTTGCTGTATCAGCCGCATCTGCAATATTTTTGCTGCATGCCGACTCCGGTAATGTAACCAATCCGTAAGATATTTTTGTTCCGCCTATGTCAAAAGCAAGATATGTAGAGCGAGAATCTTTTATTTCGTTCATAAGTCACATCCGTAGAAATATATTTTATTTGCTGATTGATTGAGTTTTTAATTCACGCAATTTGTGTTGCGTTTACAGCTTCGTAAATATGCTTTAAATAGTTCAAGCGTTCTGGAACGCTGGAATCTTGCGGTACGCATACTTTTGCACCCAAATAGTCGATTAAATAATCGTCTTTTAAAGCTTCGCGCGCAGTTTCCTGAATTTCTGCAAGAGTCATTAAGGACGTTGGCTCGTCTGGAGCCATAGGCAAGTGTCCATCAATCCATTCGTACCCGTATTGCGTAGCTTCTGGGCCTGCTCCCGAAAACATTACTCCCTTAAGCACTCCAGCTTTTCTTGCTTCGCGTACGTGATTTATAGCGGCTTTAGCATTGCGTTCTTCAACAACGCTACGACCCCAATTAATTGTGATTCCAATTCCTGCATCTTTTGCAATTTGAATTTCGTCTTCGAGCGGAAGGAAGCCTTTTTCTGGATTTTGCCCTTCAATATACCTGTCGCAATGTTCTATTACGAGCTTTGTTCCAAGCCAATCTAATTGCGCGAGCTCGTCTAGTGACTTTTTCATTGCGTCCGCGCGCGCTATTCGAGTTGGTGCCGTGTGTATTTCAATATGCGAAATATCGCAGCTGTTTCGAAGGTTTGCAAAATCAGCTATTGCGTTACGAATATTTTTGAAGAAGTCGATTGCGCGAAGTCGCCCTTCTTCGCTCGGGCTTGCTAAGCCAAATTCTGGATCGGGATCAAAATTTATATGCCGCATTGTTCCGGGAATTGCGGTTATTGTGTTTTTGTGCCAGTTTGATGGTATTGCGTTTGCTAGCCATTCTCGGGTTTGCGAATCTGCTAAATCACCCGGGTATGGGATTTCTGTTCCGGCAACCCAGTTTTGACTTCCGAGTAAATCGTAGTATTGTTGTTGTTCTTCGCGTGATTTTGGCAGTGACGCGTACGCGCCTACAACGAATTCAGTTTTCAGCATGATATCCTCCTTGAAATCGCGGCTGAATTGGCTTTCTTTGTATGTTACAGTAAGCACGTTACAATTCGTCAGACGTCTGATAAATTATCAAATCGTACTAAATTTGCGATACTCTGCTTTTTAATTCGAAAGTTACTAAAATCAAAATATTCATTCTTTAAATTTCTATTAATTAATTTTTATTAATTAATTTTTATATGTGTATGCTGTAAATGAGAAAATCATAATGATTTGATACAAAATATTTATTAAAATAAAGATTTGTAACGTAACAATTTATACAAGCGGCGGTGAGGCAATGACTACTATGTCTACTAACGATGAACCAAATCGCAATAATGCGCAAATCAATTCTTACGAACCGCATATTGGCCGCGAATCTCACGTAGTGCCGGGTCGTTTTGGAGAGCCGCTAAAAGTAACTCACGCACAATATTCACAAGGTAATGCTGCTGCGCACCCAACGCATCCGTTGCTGCTGTTCTTGCACGGATGGGGTTCTAACGAAGAAGATTTACTAGATTTATTGCGAATAGTAGCTCCGTATAATGATGCGATTTCATTACGTGCTCCGCTTAAACTTGCGCAAGGTGCGTACAGTTGGTTTCATGATGCTGTGCCGCAGCGAGAAGATTTAGATTATGACATGTATGCTGCTGCAGTCGCAATAGACGAGTGGGTGTGCGCGAATATTCCCGAAAATCGAGATGTTGTTCCATTCGGATTTTCTCAGGGAGCAGCGCTCGCAGTTCATTTATTGCGCTTGAATCCTGCACGTTATCGCGCATCCGTTGCGCTTTCCGGATTTATAGCTCCTAACGTTCCTGCCTCTGCAGACGAAATTGCTTTAAAAGATGACGATTTAGCTGAGCACAATACGCCTGTATTTTTCGGCTACGGTTTAGAAGATGCCGTGATTCCGCCTTACGAATTTTCTGCAGCTGCCGCTTGGCTTGAGGAGCACACATGGTTGGAAGAAAAGCGCTACAAAGGCCTTGATCACGCTGTGCATATGGAAGAACTTGGGGATATTCGAAAGTGGTTCATGTTGCACGATATTACGTCGGGACTTCTGTAGCAGTTGCGATTTGTGAGTTGATTGTGTGAGTTGATTGTGTAGTTGATTGTGTGAGCCGATTTTATGAACAAAAATGATGATTCCGTTACTTACGTAATGAAGGAAGCGTTGCGGTTGGCGGTCGAAGCGGCTAAAGCTGGAGAAGTTCCAGTTGGTGCAGTTGTGCTTGATGGTGACGGAAATATTATTGGCCGCGGCGCAAACTTGCGCGAGGAAATGCATGATCCTTTAGCACATGCAGAAGTGCTCGCTATGAAATCTGCTGCTTCTTCGCGCAAATCTTGGAATTTATCTGACTGCACTTTGGTAGTAACTCTTGAACCTTGCCCTATGTGCGCTGGAGCAATCTTACAAACTAGACTTCGTCGCGTAATGTTTGGTGCTTGGGATGCAAAGTTGGGTGCGTGCGGATCTGTATGGGATATTTTACGAGACCCACACGTGGGATCTTATCCGGAAGTTATTGGTTCGGTTTGTGAATCTGAATGTGCACAAGTTTTGCGAAACTTTTTTGAAAATCACCGTTAAAACGGAATAATTTTTTAATTAGAAACGCCATAAGAAACGCAATCAGAAAAATTTTTGACAATCTCCGCTAATTGAGTAATATGCTATAAAAACAAAAAGCAATCGTTCTTACTTTTGCTTTTGCAATATTTGTAGTCGCTTCGACGTAATTCCTGTAAAACGCATGAATCTCGCCTAAGCACATTTTTACCTAAAAGGAGGTGTCACTATGAGTGGCATGAAATATGCAATGATCGGTTCGGGAGCTATGGGATATCGCTATGGCGTTTTGTTGCAGGAAACGGCTGGCATTCATGTTGATTTCATTGACGCCTGGGATGAAAATGTGAATAAGGTTCGCGAGCAAGGCGGCGTAATGGTTAGCCGAGACCATGAAAACCGCCATTTAGTGCCGATTAATATGTATACGCCTGAAGATTATGACGGTGATCCAGACGTGTGGATTGTGTTTATGAAGCAAATGCAGCTTGCGGAAATGTTGGAGCGTTGCAAGCATTTGTTCAAAGAGCATCAGGTTGTGTTTGCTGCAATGAACGGCTGGGGACACTTTGAAAAGTTGCAGCAGTACTTCCCGGATGACCATATTTATGGCGGAACTGCAATGATTGCAACCGTTTTGAACGGCCCGGGCGACGTTGATTTTATTGGTAAAGTTGGCGTTGGCACAATGAACATGTGCGCGTTAAACGAGCAGGTGAGTGACGTTGAGCTTGCTATACGAGACGATTTTAAAGCTGCCGGCTTGAACCCTACTATTACGGAAGATTTTAAGGGTACATGCATGGCGAAGGTGGTCTTTAATTCCGTAGTTAACACTTTGTGCACTATGTATCAGATTCAGATGGGTCAGTTTATTTCTTACCCGGGAGCTATGGATATGGCTCGACAGCTTATTAACGAAGCGTACGACGTGTGCGATCGTGCCGGAATTCGTATGGTTAATACGCGTCAGCAGGAGCTGGAGGCTATTGATTACGTAAGTCGTGTGGCAAATCCTTTGCACTATCCTTCTATGTACCAAGATATGAGTCGCGGCCGAAAAACAGAAGTCGATTATATCAACGGTTATATTGCGAAACTTGGTCGCGAAAATGATTACGTTTGCCGCACTCACGAGTTCTTAACTCACGGCGTGCATTTGGCGGAACTTGCATTCAAGCTGCATCATCAGCAGTGATTTGGAGAGCATCCCTATAGATCTTGCAATGAATGAGAAGGAGGCACGGCTCGCGGCTTTTGCTGTGGGCCGCTTTTTTATTAGCTGTGCAATATCTGATATTCTGCTAGAATTTAGAGTCTAAAATCACAAATACTATTAAATATAAAATTATTCGTAATACAAAATAGGCAGTAAAACTTACTTATAAATAAATGGGGAATGTATGACTACTTTTGACAGACCAAACTTGCCGCAATCCGTGCGCACAAACGGCGCTACGCCAAACCCTTGGTGGGCGAATGCAGTTGTGTATCAGATTTATCCGCGAAGCTTCCAAGATACTAACGGTGACGGCATTGGTGATTTGAAGGGAATTACTTCGCGCCTCGATTATTTGGCTGATTTAGGCGTTGACGTGCTTTGGCTCAGCCCTGTTTACAAGTCCCCACAAGACGATAACGGTTACGATATTTCCGATTATCAAGATATTGATCCGCTTTTCGGAACTTTGGAAGATATGGACGAGCTTCTGGCTGGAGCTCACGAGCGCGGGCTTAAAGTTGTGATGGATTTAGTAGTAAATCACACTTCTGACGAGCATGCTTGGTTCCAGGCTTCTAGGGATGCTACTAGTGATTACGCAGATTGGTATTGGTGGAGACCTGCGCGCGAAGGATGCGTTCCTGGTGAGCCGGGCGCGGAGCCAAACAAGTGGGGCTCGTATTTTGGCGGTTCCGCGTGGACGTACGATCCAAAGCGCGGCGAATACTATCTTCACCAGTATTCTCCAAAGCAGCCAGATTTGAATTGGGAAAATCCCGCGGTTCGCGCTGCCGTGTACAAGATGATGAATTGGTGGATGGATCGCGGAATTGACGGCTTCCGTATGGATGTGATTACGCAAATTTCAAAGCATGTTGATTCGGAAGGCCGTTTGCCGGGTGAGGCTGGTTGCAAGATTGAGGATTTGCCAGCCGGAGCCGACGGCTATTCTTCTCCATTCCCGTTCTGCTCGGACGGCCCTCGTTTAGACGAATTCTTGCGCGAGATGCGTGCAGAAGTTTTCGAAGGGCGCGAAGGCTATCTTACTGTTGGCGAAGCTCCGGGAATTTCTCCGCATCGCAACACGTATATTACTGACCCTGATCACAGCGAGCTTGACATGCTATTCCTGTTTAATCACGTGGATATTGATTGCGAAAACGGCACTAAGTGGAATCCTGTGCCGCTAAAGCTTACGGCATTAAAGCGCGTGATGGCTGAGCAGCAGCAAGCGGTAGCGGATGCTGGCTGGGCGAGCCTGTTCTTTAATAATCACGATCAACCGCGTGCGCTTTCTCGCTGGGGAAGTGAGTCTAGCGACGAGATGCGCGTGCGCTCTGCTAAGGCGATTGCAATGCTTCTTCACATGCATCGCGGCACACCTTACGTGTACCAAGGTGAGGAAATTGGTATGACTAACGCGCACTTTACTCGTCTCGAGCAGTATCGCGATTTGGAAGCGTTGAACATGTTTAAGCAGCGAGTGGAAGAAGCGCATATTCAGTCGGCTGAGTCGATGATGAATGCGCTCGCAAAGCGCGGCCGCGATAATTCTCGAACTCCAATGCAGTGGAATGCTTCTAAATATGCGGGATTTATGCCTTTTAATGTCGCATCGAAAAATAATGCGGAGCCGTGGATTAGTGTGAATCCTAATTATGTGGATATTAATGCGGCTGAGCAGATGGAAGATTCTGATTCCGTTTACGCTTTTTATAAGTATTTGATTGCGCTTCGTCATTCGGAGCCGATTGTTTCTGCTGGCTCTTGGAATTTGGTTGATGCGGATGACGAGTGCGTGTACGCTTTTGTGCGCGAGCTTAAATCTGATTGCGGGATGAAGGAAGATTCTACGGAATCTAATGCGGAATCTGCTGCAAATTCTGCGGAATCTAATGCGGAATCTTCTTCAGAATCTACAGAACGCATGCTCGTAATGGTTAATATGACTGATTCAACTGTGCCTATTCCTGCGCAGAGTGCGAAAATGTTGCAAAATCGCGCTTCTGGCAGCTTTACAGAGCATGACGTAATGGTTACAACCTACGACGTAAATCACGCGCTTGCATCGCTTAAAAACGGTACTCTTGCGCCTTGGGAAGGTATCGCTGTTACCTTGCAATAATTACTTTGCAATAGTTTCGTCTACTAATTTTGGCAGAGCTTTCGCAATATCTTCGCGAATAATACGCTCTGCCAAATAATCATATTGTGTAGCGCCCAGGTTCATTATCGTAATCGGTACTCCTGCGCGCGCAGCTAACGGCACAAGGCTGGCAGCTGGAAATACTTCTAACGTTGAGCCAATAACCCATAATTCATCTGCTTTAATAATTGCTTGCGCACTGCGTTCCATAGCGCCTTCGGGAAGTGCTTCTCCAAAATAAACAACGTCTGTTTTTATAAGACCGTTGCAAGGCATATTCCCGCGGTACGGCAGAGCGCGCCTGCAATGCGGATCCGGGTGCTCATCTAAATCTGCCATAATATCGGCAGTTTTATAGCTCGCGTGGCAGCTCATGCAGTGCGATGTTCCAATGCTTCCGTGCAAATTCACTATGATGTCTGGATTATTACCAGCTTTTTCGTGAAGCGCATCAAAATTTTGTGTGGCTATAAGGTCGAGCATGCCTGCCTGCTCGAGTTTTACAAGTGCTTTGTGAGCTGTTCCCGGCTGTGCGTTCCAAACGGGCGACTCTTTTTGCCATCGCCAAGAATATATGCGTTCCTCTTTACTGCTTAAAAATGCGTCTATGTCATAAACGCTCATTTGTTCTGGGTGCTTGGTCCATACGCCGTCTGGACCGCGAAAATCTGGAATGCCCGCGCTGGTAGATATTCCCGCGCCTGTTAGCACAACAATATGATGGTGTGCGTTGTTGTGTGCGTTGTTCTTGCTATTTTTCTCGCTATTTCTCATATACATATATATAGCACGCATATATATATATTGTGTGCACGTATATTGCGAGCATATTGTTTTTGCTGAGTTTTTATTTATTTTGTTTTTGATCTTTTGTGCAACACTCCGTATTTTGGGTATTTTGATTATTTTTTTTGATTATTTTTGCTGCGTATTTGCTGTTGTTTGTGCGATTGCGATTTTTTTGAGCGCTACTGGCGTTGTTTCAACACGCCGATGTTTTGGCTTCGTTTCAACGGTTTTGGCTTGTTGGCATGTGTGT
>NZ_ADEV01000003.1 GCF_000263635.1 Gardnerella greenwoodii 00703Dmash | reverse complement strand
ATTATTCCCAGCAAATGTTCCATATCAGCGTCAAAACAACTACAAACCCCGGAAAATATACGGCAAATGTGGTCAAATAAGAGCGGAACGACAACAAACACCGGGGAAAACTTACGGCAAATGTTGTTGGAAACAGTCATAAGAATCCGCGGAATATCGCATTTGCCGCATGGTGGTGATTAAATAATTGTAGTCGGCGCAGAAGCATGAGCTTTCGGTATGCTGTTGGTAAGCTTTAGGAAAGCTTTACCTAAGCTATCGTTAAGATTTCCGTGAGCTTATTCCAGTGAGCTTTGAGTATTAAGTATTGCGTCGATTACAATTGGGCCAGCAATTGAGTTGATAATTGGGCTATCAATTGAAATAAAATTAAGCAATTAATAATGCGGAATATTGTAACTAAAGCGTGTGCTATTTGCGATTATGCTATTAGCGATTATTCTGTAAATTTCATACAAGGAGTAGGTATGAATAAAGCCCTTATTAACATTGATTATACGAATGATTTTGTGGCAAGTGATGGCTCTCTTACTGTAGGCGAGCCTGCGCAAAAGCTCGAGAAGCGTATTACTGAGATTTCGCAAGAGTTTCTTGACGCTGGTGAGTTTGTTGTTTTTGCGATTGATACGCATCATTTGAATGACACGTATCATCCTGAAACTAAGCTTTTCCCACCTCATAATATCGCCGGAACTCACGGTCAGAAGTTATATGGCACGCTTGGCGATTTTTACGAAGCGAATAAAGATAAAAGCAACGTGTATTACATTCACAAGACTCGCTACTCTTCGTTTAATGGCACGGATTTGCTGATTAAGCTTCGCGAACGCCACATTGAGGAGTTGCATTTGGTGGGAGTTTGCACGGATATTTGCGTGCTTCACACTGCTGTTGATGCGTATAATCTTGGATTTAAGATTGTGGTTCATAAGGATGCCGTAGCAAGCTTTGATCCTGCAGGGCATGAGTGGGCGCTTCGTCACTTTAAGACTTGTCTTAATGCGGATATCGTAGAAGGCTAACTTACTAAAGTTACTTACTAAAGTACTTTAAAAGCAGTTACTAAATCTGCTTAAAAAAGATTATCTAATAACGCTGGTTGCTTGATGCGCCAGCGTTTTTGTTTATTCGGAGTGTCGACTTGCTTTTAATGAGAATCATTATTATTATTAGTAGACGTTGTTAAAATCTTCCATAATTATTTGCGAAAAGAAGAGCGCATATAACGGTAAGAAGATGAAGTGTAGAGAGCGAAATAGTAATTATGACTCATGCAGTGAAGTCTATGTTTAAGCGAGCGCTTGCTTCTGCAAGTGTATTTGTGCTTGCTTTTGCAGTGCTGGTATCTGGTTTTGGTGCTGCAGTGCCTGCGCTTGCGAGCGAAAGGCACACTACTTACGCATACGACGCATCTAAGAAAGACGTACTCTCAAACGGTCACATGGATATTTTTTATCCTTTTATGCTTAACGACAAATTAATTATGGGTTTTGAAGCAAATTCTATGCTTTACAAGCCGGAAAACATTACGATGAAGGTTGGAAAATCTTCATATAGCACTAAGCCTTTTGACAACTACAAAAACAAATTACCATTTGACGCATCAAAGGGTTATTGGCTTTTAGATGAGTCTGGTAATAAACAAGATAAAGAGTTGTTCCCAGGGTGGGATACGTCTGTAGCAAGATACGCTGTTGGTGCCGAAAATCCAGATGGAGCAACTGCAGACATTGTTGTGCAAAAGGTAATCGCTCCTAAAGGCGGAAAAGTCTTAGTATGGGAAACAGATAAAAATAAGCAGGGTGAGTCTAGGGCTAAATCTTTTGAGTACCAAGATAAAGACGATGTTGAAGGCGAAGAAGGTAGCCGCTTTGAGTTTCCAGGCGTAATTCATCAACCTCAGGTAATTCATCAGCATACAAACTGGGTATTTACTCAACCTGGTACGTATAAGCTGGAAGTGTATGCGGTTATTAAGAATAAGAAAACTCAAAAAACTATTACTACGAATACTGCAGAATATACTTTTGAAATTGCAGCAAGTAATAATCACACTGTTCCTCTTGGCTCAACTATTAAAGAGCGAGGAAAAGCTGAAATCCCAGTTTTGGACGCAAATACTAAGGACGAAGATCCGAGCGATAATCCTGAGTGTAAAGATGGTCAGCTGTGCATTTTAGGCATACGAAATAAGGGATTACACCCACATTATCATTCTTATGAAATTGGCGGAGACTTAAACCTTTACACCTACATGGATGGTTTAAAGGAAAAAATTGCAAGTGGTGAAATAAAAAGGCCTACGTATCGTTGGTGCATAACTCGCGCGGATGAGCAAGAAGGTACAGAAGGAACTTGCTTTATGGGAGAAAGGCTTATACTTCCTCCAGAGCCTGCAATGAATAATATGCAAGTTTCTGTTATTGTTACGGCTTTTGAAGGCACTTTTGATTATGAAAAACAACGCGCAACCGGAAAAATAGTTGTAGAAGATCACGGAGCCGACGGTAGGCCAGTTGTTGCAATTAAGGGCAAAAACAAGGTTAATGTTGGTGAAACTGTGCATCTTAATGCAAAGCTGTATTCGCCTCGTGTACCTGTTGTAAATGGTGGGGCTGGAGATCCAGAAGAGCCTGCTACGTCCATAGTTAAAAAATACAGGTGGATGATTAAGAAGGATGGCGAAAAAAACTTTACTAATATACCAATGGCTGAAGGTAAAAGCCTTGATTTAGTAGTTGACGAAAGTATGCAGGATGCTGTTATTCGTGCTTCGCTTGTTTTGGACGACGGAACTTTGTACAGGAATGCTGGGTATGACGATTTCTGCGATTGGACTGTTAATATTAAAAATTTGAACAAGAACAATCCAGGAAAAGCTGAAAAATCTAAAGACAAGAATAAGCATAAGAATCAGAAGAACAGTAAGAAGCGTAAAAATAAAAAAATTAAGCGCAATAAGAATAAGAAGCGTAAATCTGGCGAAAATAGTGAAGCAGATGGACAGTCTGAAGATGGTAAGCCTGAAGATGGTAAGCCGGCAGGCAGCAAAAATAATTCTAAAGCTGAGCATGCAGGCGATAACGCAGGCGAAAATGAAAATGCCAGCTCAGAAGACAATATTGATAAAGTCATAGATGCTTCAAGCCAGAATCAGACTGACGCAAATAATAATTCTAAAACTTCCGGCGCTGAGCAGAATAATCTTCAGAACGCTGGTAGCACTCCGTTAGCTAAGAAAACTCAATCAAAAGGCGGATTTGCAAATTCTGGTGGCGGTTTTACAAAATCAGCTTCTAGAACCTTGGGTGGGTTGCGTCATAGTAGATCTTCTTCAAAGCATGCTAAAAAGCTGAAAAAAGTTAAGCTTCTTAGAAAAAAGAGCAAAAAATCCACTAAGAATGCCTCGTATGAGTCTGAAGAAAGCAACGATGAGTATTCAGAAAACTTAACTGAAGGCGAAGAATCTCAAGAAGAAAAAGATTATAAAACAAAATGGGTGGCTGCTGCTATTGGTGCCGCAAGCGTAAGTTTGTGCACAATAACAGGAGTTGGAGCATTCTTACTTCGTTCACGCTTGAAAATGTTATAAAGGATAAAAAATGATAAATAATAAGCGTTATATTTCAAAAGGAATTATTGCGTTTGCTGCAACAGCGATTATGATAATAGCAACTTTGTTGTTGCCGACTTCTTTTGTGGAATCTGCTCACGCGGCAAGCAGCAACCAACCTGTTATGATTCAGGCAGGTCACGCCGATTTTGGACCAACTCTTGCGGGCGGAAATTGGAAAATACAAATTCGTGACGATACTGGTGACGATCCAGTGTGGCGAGATCCAGAAAATGTTGTGTTCAAGCTGGGTAGTAGCTCGATTATTTCAATGCCAAACGATTCTACCTACAGTTTTATTGGTGAAAAGCCTGGAACCAAACTTTACGTAATTCCACAAACTCAGAATCCTGATGTTCCATGGCTTGGATGGAATACTCAAGAAGGTGGAGTGTTAAACGAGCTTGATCGCGGAGCTAACCTTTCGCTCGAAGGAGTAAGCGGTCCAGGAAAATTGCACGTTTACTTAGAAAATGGCAATAATAATCCGCAGCAACTTTGGGATAGTACTAAAGGTTATCCGCAAAACAGCTGGATTGAAACTAACGCTCATACTCACGTGAATTGGGTGTTTTCTAAGCCTGGTATTTACCATGTGAAGCTCACTTTTTCTGGAAAATTGAAGAATGGGCGAAAAGTAAGCGATACTCGCGTTCTTAATTTTGCGGTTGGAGACAATACGGATCCGCAGGCTGCTCTTGGTGGCGCTGCTGGTGGAGCGCAGGAAGCTGAGTCACAAAACGGCAGTGAAGATTCTGAAGATAATGGCGAGGATGAAAACGCAGAACAGAATAATGGAAATGCTGACAATAATAAATCTGGTATAGCTTCAAGCAAAAAGCATCAAAAGTCTCATAAAGCAGATGATACTGTTGTAATTGCGCAGATTGTGATGATTATTGTTGTAATTCTTACCGTCGTTATTATTGCGTTTATTTTATTCGCTGTAATAAAAAGCAAGAAAGCGCGCGAACAGGCGATTTCGCAGCAAAATACTCTCGGAGATTTAGTGAATGCTTCGGAAGAAACAATTATTTTGCCAAAAACTGATTTGAATAAGTAGCTAATAAGTAGCGAATTAGTAATAAATAAGTAGTTTAGGATAAGTAATGCTTAAAAAATCTACATTAATTTGCATGAGGCTGTTTAGTGCTTTTGTTAGCGCGATTATTTCAGTCGGCTTTTTAGCTTCCATGTGCTGCTGCAATTGCGGTAGTGCGTACGCGGACGAGGCTGGCGTAAGCTCTGGCTCTAGTGCGAATAGTGAAAAAATTGATGGCGCTGAAAATAAGCAGAATTGCAAGGATGCTGTTGTATCTGACGATGCTGAAAGTGAAGACCGTTCGTATATAACAGCAAAATGCATGGTAAACAAAGGTCATACAGACGCGTTCGCAACGTATATTAGCAAAAAAGGAAAATTTGTTTTAGGAACTCGCGGAGATAGTTTCCCTGGAGTTAATGAAAAGCATAGATACAATCCAACTCTATTAGTATTTGTACTTGGAAACAACACTAAACAATCTAGTGAAGGACTAAAGTTTTTGCCCAAAAATGGCAGTGATGTGCCAATTTGGGGATTACCTCAAACTCAAGATACTAGTAAATTGTGGCCGGGATTTGCAACCGAAACTTTAGGTGAAAAATCTGGTATAACAGGCGTAAGATTTGCTATAAAAAGCGCAACAGTTCCAAAAGGCGGAGCCGTGTACGCTTATCAGGATGATGCTCATGGTGACGTAACACCTGTTATAGGAACGCCTAACACAAAATTCCCGCACAAAATGTATGTGGGTTCAAAAGCGCATATGCATGTTAATTGGATATTTACCAAAGCTGGAAAGTATGTTCTTGACGTGGAAGCTGCTGGAAGGAATGAAGCAGGCTCTATTTATAAAAATGTACAACGATACACGTTTGAAGTAGATATGGATGCTGCTGCCTCTAGCGATAATGAATCGATTGCAGCTTCTGATGAAGAATTTAATGATTACAGTGGATTCGTTAAATTAGAAAAGCAGAAGGCTGAGGAAGATTCCGACGGTGAGGAATCTGAAGGCGAAGGTGAAAGTGACTCAGATTCCGATTCTGACGATGAGGAATCTGAAGGCGAAAATGGCAGCGATGATGACGATGAGGATTCATCGACTTCAATTGTTATAAACGGCAATAACAACAGAGTGTACGTAACGCCTTGGCCTGGATCTAAGCCAAGTGGCGGATTGGCAAATCGTGGCTCTGAAGATGAAGAAGAAGCCGAAACAGAATCTAGTAAAAATAATTTAGATTCTAA
The DNA here is from genome assembly GCF_000263635.1 of Gardnerella greenwoodii 00703Dmash. Taxonomy (GTDB): domain Bacteria; phylum Actinomycetota; class Actinomycetes; order Actinomycetales; family Bifidobacteriaceae; genus Bifidobacterium; species Bifidobacterium greenwoodii. Next base: position 121,270 of record NZ_ADEV01000003.1, on the reverse strand, counting down.
ACAATCCAAATCTAAAAATAAGAATAAAAAAACAACTAAAAAATGTTCAACTTTTAACGATATAAAAGAAGATAAGCTGATTATCAAACATGGGCACGTTGATTTAGCAACGTACTCAAACGGTAGCGGAATCGGCTTTGCAGTGCAAGAAGACGTAACTGGATCTCACGTAAAGCGCGACCCAAGTAAAGTCGTATTTTACGCAGGAAATGCAGCAAAAGATGGAAATGTGTGGAGACTTCCTCAAACGCAAAAAGGAAGCGTTCCATGGGTTGGTTGGAGCAACCAAGGTTTGCATCCGCATAAATCCAGCAAAATAAGTCTTGAATCTGTAAAAGGGCCTGGCAGTGTGCGCATTTGGTTGCAGGGTGGACTTGGCACAAAAGCGAAAACTGTTATGTCTAGTAACGGAAATCGAACTTACACAATTCCGGCTAATACGCATATGCACTTGAACTGGGATTTTTCAAAATCTGGATACTACACGATTCGTCTTGCAGTTAGCGCTAATGGCAAAACTCTTGCTAAGGATTTCCACTTCGCAATTGGTGTGGACGCGCTTAAAACACCTATGGGCTGCTCCGTAAGCGAAGTTGGTGGAGATGAAGGAGACAATGTTGCTGATGGTGACGGCGACGGCGCAACTGAAGGCACAACTGAAGGCGCAACTGACGGTGCAACTTCATTTGAAAATGGCGGAAACGGCGGAAATTCTGGAAGCAATTCTGGAAGCAATAATAATGGTGGGAGCACGCCATTAGCTGCTGCATCATACTCTGGTAATGGTGGTTCATCATTCTTTGGGGGAGGGTTTGCTTCCAATAAATCTAAATCCGGAAAATCTAAATCCTCAAAAACCGGCAGAACTGTGAAGCTATTCGGCACAATCGGCAGCAAGTCGCGCAAAGGTGTTGAAGCAAAATATGCTTCTAAGCGCGTTAAGGGTCTTAGAAGAAGCTTGCTTAGCAATGTAAAAGATGATGAGTCAACTGGAATTTCAGGATTGTTTAGTAGGAATCCTGTGCTTGCATACTCGCTTATTATTGGTGGAGTATTAACTGTTCTATCCGTTACTGCTGCCGGAATTTGGTTCCTCTACAAGCGCGGACTCATTAGTTTGAATTGGTTACTGCGCTATTAAGGTTTATTTCGCTATTAAAAGTAGTAGGAGTGTGTAAGGGTGATTCGTTGGCCCAGAAAAACAAAGCAAACTTTTTTTGCTGCGATTGACGCAATTGCAGTGGTTGCGCTTATTTTTCCGCTTTCTGCTTGTGGCAGCGCAAACGGCAATACGCGCGCAGGACATATGGATGGCCGTATTAATGTGGTTACTACTACAGGCGTTTTGCGCGATATGGTGGCGAATGTAGCAGGAGATGCTGCAAATGTGAGTTCAATAGTGCCGGATAATGCAGATCCGCACTCTTACGAGCCGCGATTGCGATCAATTCGAGACGTTGTGTATGCGGACGTGGCTTTTAGTAATTACATGATGCTTGAAGAGCACGGCGTGATTACAGCTTTGGACGCAAATTTGCGAAAAGGCGTGCCGAATGTTGAGCTTGCTGAAGAAAGCGTGAAACATGCGGCGGATATTATTCCAATGGTCGAAGACGTGTCTTTGGATACTATTTGGCTAGGTCTTGCTACAGAACGCATGGCTGCGCAAGTTGGAGCAGAAGCTGCAACTGTGAAATCTGCAACTGTGAAATCTTCTGAAGAATCGCAAAATTCTAAATCTTCTGAAGAATCGCAATCTTCTACATCTTCGCAGTCTTCACAATCAAACGCGCCTTCAACAGTAACAAAAGAAGGACGCGCAACCGTAATAAAGCCAAATGCATACAACATGAAGCGTTCGGACAGAATCCGCTTAACTGCAACAAAAGTAAAAGGACCTGGAGCATTATTCGCTTACCTTACAGGCACTTTTGGAAGCGTAGAAACTTACGTAAATTCAGCGAACGGAATTAGCGACGAAGATCATGTGGATTTGCCAGCGGATGCGCACACGCACTTAAGTTGGGCTTTTAGCAAGCCAGGAGAGTACACGCTTGATTGGCATGCGGATATTTTAGATGCTCAAGGCGCAAGAGTTGCAAGCTTAGGTAATACCAGTATGCGTTTTGCTGTTGGTGTAAACGCACAGAAAGTAGCGAAAAAGCGCAAAGCTCGCGTGGTTTTGAATCAAGGTCACGCTGATTTAGCATACGATTTGGCGTCGCACGGGTTTATGTACCGAGTGGATACTTTGCAAGAAAAGCGCTCTGCTGCGCCAAAACGCGTGTATTATGCGCCTCGCGATGTAGTAGTAGAAGTGCCGACTAATGCGCTGAAGGAGATTCCGGCAGAGCAGGGGTATCGTTTTTTGGGTGCTGCTCGCGAAAAGTTGTATCAGCTTCCGCAAGCTGTTTTAGGAAAGCATGTTCACGGAGATATTGACCCGCATTTGTGGCAGTCAGTAAAAAACGGTATTGCTTATGTGCGCACAATTGCGGATCGCTTGTGCGAAGTGGACGCTAAAAACGCTCGCAAATATCGCGCAAATGCGGACCGATATATTAACAAACTTCTTGACGTAGACGCGTATATGCGCAAAAAAGTTGCGTCAATTCCAAAAGAGCGCCGCAACTTAGTTACAACGCACGACGCTTTTGCATACTTGGGTAAAGCTTACGGTGTAAATATTGCAGGATTTGTAACAATTAACCCTTCAAGCGAGCCGAGCGTGCAAGATAGGCGCAGGCTTTCGCAAATTTTGCGCGACTTGGAAATTCCTGCAGTGTTTTTGGAGCCGAATTTGATTTCGCGCTCGTCTGTGCTTAAAGAGCTTGCAGCCGAAGCGCATGTGAAAGTTTGCCCAATTTATGGTGACGCTTTCGACGCGAAGGTTAGAACTTACGCGGATATGATGCGAGCTAACGCGGATTCTTTAGCGAAATGTTTGAAGTGATAGCGAAGTGATAGCGAAGTGGATGGGATTTATGAATAAAAATATTAGCGAAAATAGTACTGTTATTAACGCGCAAAACTTGAGTGTAAGCTACGCAAATCGCACTGTTGTAAAAGACGTTTCTTTTACTATCAATAGTGGCGAATTCGTTGGGTTACTGGGTGCGAACGGCGCTGGGAAAACAACGCTTTTCCGCGCAATTATGGGGCTGATTCCGCACGCCGGAAAACTAGAAGTTAAAGCTCCTAGCGCAGAAGGCGATAGTGTAAATTCGCGCGTATCTTACGTTGGATACGTGCCTCAACGTCACGATATTGCGTGGGATTTTCCGCTTTCTGTTTTAGATGTGGTGATGATGGGTAGGATTCGTCACATTGGTTACGTTCGTCGCGCAAAAAAAGAAGATTACGAAATTGCGCTTGCCTCGCTTCACCGCACAGGAATGGCTGATTTTCGAGACCGCACAATTGGTGAGCTTTCCGGCGGCCAGCGTCAGCGCGTGTTGGTTGCGCGAGCACTTGCAGGCGAGCCGAGACTTCTTTTACTTGACGAACCTTTTACCGGACTCGATATGCCAACTCAAGAGCTACTTACGAGCCTATTTTTGGATTTAGCAAAGTCTGGAGAAGCAATTCTTATGAGTTCTCACGACATAATCGGCTCAATTAACTCATGCTCAAGAATCATGCTTTTTGATGGCACTATTGTTGGCGATGACGAGCCGCAAAATTTGAGCGCGGAAAAGTGGGTGCAAACATTCCATGTAGCGCCTGAAAATCCGCTTATTAAAGCAGTTGAGCGAGTAATCGGGAAAAAATAGAGGTGGAAAAGTAAATGTTATCTCCAATCGAATTTATACAAGACTTAAGCAATCCGGACCTTTGGTTTCTTCTAAAAGCGCTTATTGTAGCCTGCCTTTCTAGCGTAATTTGCGGAGCAGTGGGCTGCTATGTGGTGCTTCGCGGAATGGCGTTCATTGGCGACGCCGTAGCGCACTCCGTATTCCCAGGACTCGCAATCGCCTTCGTATTACAAGGAAATCTGCTTCTTGGCGGCGCGCTCGCAGGAGTTGCAACCGCACTAATCGTATCTATTTTTAGCCAAAACCGCAGGCTTCGCGAAGACTCGTTTATTGGCGTATTCTTCGTATCTGCTTTCGCGCTTGGAATCGTAATAATTTCAAAAGCTTCAGGCTACGCCGGATCTTTGGAATCCTTCCTTTTTGGCTCTATTACGGGCATTCCGGACTCGGATATTGCTGTGGTAGCTGTTACAGGGCTGATTATTTTAGCGCTTTTAAGCATGTTCCACAAAGAACTTGTTTGTGTGTCGATGGATCGCGAAACTTCGCGCGCAATGGGATTGCCAGTTGCGTGGCTAGACGGAATGCTGTACGTTTTGGTGGCGATTGCCGTGGTTGTTTCTGTGCAAATTATTGGAAACGTGCTTGTGCTTGCGCTGCTTGTGACTCCTGCTGCAACTGCGCGACTGCTTACAGATAGGCTGTCTAGGATGATGATTTTGGCACCGGTTATTGGTTGCGTTTCGTCGATTGTGGGCATGTATATTTCTTGGAGCTTTGATACTGCAACAGGCGGCACGATTGTGCTAGTTGCAACGGTGCTTTTTGTGCTTGCATGGGTTTGCTCGCCTAAGCATGGGCTGATTGCGAAGGCGTGTGTAAAGAAAATAGTGTAACGCAGGTTTATAGCGTGCGGCACAATAGACGTATGGTATCAAAAGGAAAACCTTCGCCAAGAAGTGCTGTCAAACACTTAAGTGATGAGCAAGTAGAACGCTTAGCTCGCGTACACAACTTAGTTGACCCAACGTATTACTACCCAACCGGCGCACGTAAGCCAAATCAGGCAGAAATTGACGCGCAAAATCCTAAAGCCGCCGAAAGACTGCTCGAAGGAACGTCGCGCGTATTGCGCTCGCGTTGCAAAGTACGCGCGTGGGGATTAGAAAACGTGCCAGAAGAAGGCGTGTTTATTACCGCTTGCACGCACGTTACAATGTTTGACGTTTTTATACCAATGACAGCGCTATTTCACCAAGGTCGTAGACCTCGCTACATGGCAAAAGCAGAACTTGCGCACTGGCCAATCTTAGGCAAATGGTTCCAGCTAGTAGGTATGCAGTCGGTTCCGCGCAGAAGCGGAAAAGCGCGCGAAATTGAGGAAGAATCAATCAAAATCCTCACAAACGGAAGACCTTTAAGCATTTGGCCAGAAGGTACTTTAACGCGCGACCCTCAAAAATGGCCGATGAGTATGAAGCCAGGCATTGGAATTATTGCGCTTGAAGCCTCTAGAAGACTAGGGCATCAGATTCCGCTATTTTGCGCTGTTGTGTGGGGTGCTGCAAGCATTAACCACTGGTGGCCTTGGCCGAAGAAAAACGTTGTAATGTGCTACGATACTCAGCTTGATTATTCCGACTTGCTGCAGGGAAGCGAAAATTGGGGAGAATTGCCTCCAATGGAATCTGCTGAAGAGCTTGCTCGTCGCGTGCGAGTGCGTATGACGCAAATTATGGAAGAGATTCGCGGCGAAAAAGCGCCTGCTGGATACTTTGATTACAGGCAGATGAAACGCGTTACGGAAGAATAAAAAATATACGGAAGAATAAAATAAAGTATCTTTTTAAAATCCCGTAAAGCGGCGTGTGTAGTATTAAGTAATAGTGTGATTATAAGTCAAAATTGAGCTGCAAATTAGCTTGCGAAATGCGCGAAACTATAACGCAGCCCACGAAACTTCAAACCGAAAGGCAGGACGTAAACATGAACGTTACGGTGTTGGGTGCTGGTGCTTGGGGAACTGCGTTTGGTCAAGTGCTTGCGGACGCAGGAAATCAAGTGACGATGTGGGCAATAGAGCCGGAAATCGTTGAAGGAATTCGCGACCATCATCATAACGGCGTGCGCCTGCCAAGTGTGGAAAAACTTCCAGAAAATATGACTGCAACTGGGGATCGCGCAGAAGCTGTTGCGAACGCGGATATTGTAGTTGTGGCTATTGCGGCACAATTTGCTCGCGTTGCGTTAGCAGAATTTGTGGGGCTTATTCCGCAAAACGCGATTGTTGTTTCGCTTATGAAAGGCATTGAGCGCACAACAGGAAAGCGCATGGATGAAGTCGTGTGCGAAGCATTGAACTTGCCTCGTAACCGTTTTGCTGCACTTTCCGGACCAAACTTAAGCAAGGAAGTTGCATCTCGCCACCCGGCTGCAGCAGTAGTTGCTTGCGCAGAAAAATCTCAGGCAGAAGTAGTTGCAAAAGCATGCTCAAACAGCTACTTTAAAGCATTCGTATCAACCGACGTAATCGGCGTAGAAATGTGCGGCTCGCTTAAAAACGTGGTTGCGCTCGCAGTTGGTATGGCTCGAGGCGCAGGATACGGCGAAAACACTGCAGCTATGATTGAAACGCGCGGTCTTGCAGAGTTGACTGCTTTGGGTGTTGCGGAAGGCGCAGATTCTCGCACTTTTGCAGGTCTTGCAGGCTTTGGTGATTTAGTTGCAACTTGCGGATCTCCACTAAGTCGCAACTATACTTTCGGCGCAAATCTTGGTAAAGGTATGAGCGTTGAAGAGGCAACCGCCGTAAGCAATGGCGTTGCAGAAGGCGTTCCAACTACAAGCGCAGTTGTGGCAATGGGCAAGCGTTTGGGCGTTGAAACGCCTCTTGCAAGTGCAATGGCTCGCGTGCTGGAAGAAGGAATCTCCTGCCAAGAAATGCTCGCAATGCTTTTCGACGACGACGTTTGCGAAGAGTAAAAACAAAGCGTTTTTGAAAATAATCCAGAATAATACAAAATAATTCAGAATAATCAAAAATAATCTAAGGGAAAATAATGGCAAAAAAGCGTGTGGCATTTTTGTACGGCGGTAAAGCAGACGAACATTCGATTTCGTGTATATCGGCTGCTGGCGTTTTAAGTGCGGTTGACGAAAGTCGATTCGAAATTGTGCGCATTGCTATAACAAAACAGGGCGAGTGGATTGTTGGCGGCGAAGATCCGCGAAACTTCCGCATGGAAGAAGGAGAGCTTCCGGTAATAACAAAAACTGCTGGAACGCGCGATGTTGTGCTAGACCCTGCCAAAGGCGCAGACGGATTTTTAGCCCGCGAAAATGACGGTACACTTACAAGTTTGGGTCATATTGACGCAGTTTTCCCAGTTCTTCACGGTCCAAACGGTGAAGATGGCACTTTGCAAGGCTTGCTAGAAATGATGCAAGTTCCATACGTTGGTTGCGGAGTGTTGGCTTCGGCTGCGTGCATGGATAAATACTATGCAAAGCAACTGTTTAAAGCTGCCGGAATTAATGTTGCTCCTGGAATTGCACTTGATGCGCGCAAGTTTGCAAGCGACGCGGAAAATCGCTTTGATTCATATGCAAACGAAATTCTTGCTCAAGTTGAAGCAGCAAAACTCGAGTATCCGCTTTTTGTAAAGCCAAGCCGCGCAGGATCTAGTTTTGGAGTTACAAAAGTTGAATCGCGCGATGCTAAAGCCTTAGCAGAAGCTATTTTTGAGGCTTCAGAGCACGATTGGCGAGTATTGGTGGAGCAAGGAATTGACGCGCGAGAAATTGAGTGCGCGGTTCTTGCAGCTCGCGACGGCGAAGAACCGAAAGCAAGCTGGCCTGGAGAAGTTGTGCTCGACAAGCGCGAGGCTGGTGAAGACCAGTTCTACGATTTTGACAGCAAATACATGGATTCCGCAGCTTCGCACGTTGAAGTTCCAGCAAACTTGCCAGCGGAAACTTTAGAGCGCGTTCGCAAAACGGCGCTTGCAGCGTTCAAAGCGGCAGATGGGCGTGGATTAAGTCGCGTGGATTCTTTTGTAACTAAAGATGGTCGCGTAATTCTTAACGAAATCAACACGATGCCTGGATTTACGCCAATTTCCATGTATCCAAAAGCTTGGGAAGCAACCGGAATAAGCTACAGCGATTTAATCACAAAGCTTATTGAAGGCGTTTTGAAATAATTTAATCAACTGTAAAACAGCAACAAAAGCAGCAACAAAAAGGAATAAGTATGCAAGATTTGCAAAATTCATGGCGCGACGACACTTATTTGTTAGCGCGCAAACGTCAAGGAACTATTGGCATGTCTTTATGCGTATTCCTAGTAGTTTGGATTGCTGTTGCCTATGTTCTTGGAGTTCTTTCTTCACAGTTTGTGCCTAAGAGCATGCTAAGTGACTCTCTTAACACATTACTTGTGTCGGATATTTCGCAGTATTTAGTCGCTTTGCCAATCGCAATGCTTATTATGCGCACTGTTCCTGCGGCAAAAACCAAACAATTCTCTATGAAATTTAGCCAATTTGGCGGATTCTTTGCTGTGTGCATACCGATTATGTACATTGGTAATATAGTTGGCATTTTCCTAGCAACAGTTCTTAGCGGCGGCAAAGCAGAAAATCGCGTATCAGACACTATTGCAGCGGGAAATATGTGGGAAACCTTCATATTCGTGGTAATTCTTGCGCCAATTGTGGAAGAATGGCTTTTTAGAAAACAGCTGCTTTCTCGTTTGCGCGCGTACGGAGAAAAGCGAGCTATTGTATTTTCTGCACTTGCTTTCGCGCTTTTCCATATGAACATTTTCCAATTCTTCTACGCATTTGGACTCGGACTTGTTTTTGGCTACATTTATATTCGCACGTCCAAGTTGAGCTACAGCATATTCCTTCATATGATTGTGAATTTCCAAGGAAGCATAGTTGCAATGTGGTTGGAAAAGCAGCTGGTTGATGCAAGCGGAAATATGATTGACGTAGAAAAGATGTCTCGTCAGGAATTAACTAGCCTGCCAACCGGTTTTATTCTAGCTGGAATTTATGGGATGTTTATGATTGCCATGCTTATAGTAGGCGTGGTTTTGCTAGTTCGCCGCCGCAAGTATCTTGTATTCTTCAATACTCCGCAAGAACTTCCGAATAAAGCTGGCAACAAAGCATTGTACGGAACTGTTGGAGTAATAGCATTTTTGATTATTTCAATACTTCTTAATTTGCTAATGTTATTTGTGTAAAAGCGAGTAAAAAATAATCGCATAAAAATAAAATATAAAATAAATCAACGAAGGAGGCGAAAGTCATGCAAAGCAATCAGTCTACTAAAACTATTCGCGTAGGACTACTCGGGGCTGGAACTGTTGGGTCTCAAACAGCGCGACTAATAGTTGAACAGTTCAATGAGCTTAAGAAGCGAACTGGGGCTGAAATTGAGCTTGCAGCAGTTGCATGCTTACGCCCAGCGGAAGTTAATGTGCCTTGGATTAAGCGCGATTTGCTAACTACAGACACCGCCTCTTTATGTACTCGCGAAGACATTGATATTATAGTCGAGCTTATTGGCGGACTTGAGCCGGCGCATACCTTTGTAAAAAGAGCGCTGAGCCACGGAAAATCCGTTGTAACAGCTAATAAAGCGCTGCTTGCAAAGTTTGGTCCGGAATTATACGAATGTGCTGAAAGTCACGGAGTTGACTTGTACTTTGAAGCGTCTGTTGCAGGCGCGATCCCTATTCTTCGTCCGCTTCGAGAGTCTCTTATTGGGGACGAAATTACGCAAATTTTTGGCATAGTAAACGGCACTACAAACTATATTCTTGACGAAATGACAGTGCGCGGACTCGATTTTGACTCTGCTTTGCGCGCAGCTCAAGAAAAAGGCTACGCGGAAGCGGATCCAACCGGAGATGTTGAAGGATTCGACGCTGCGAATAAGGCTGCTATTCTTGCAACTCTTGCATTCCAAATGCCAGTAAGCATTGACGACGTTTCTGTTGAAGGAATTAGCGCGATTACGGCTGAAGATATTGCGGTGGCGAGCGCAGAAAATCGTGTGATTAAGCTGCTTGCGGCAGTTGAGAGGCACGGTGATGGCGGTGATGGCGGAGACGGCTGTGACGGCGAGTCAAGTGCAGATGACGGAGTGAGTGTTAGCGTGTATCCGGCGCTTGTTGGTGCGGAACATCCTTTGGCATCGGTTCACGGTAGTTTTAACGCTGTATTTGTTAAGGCTCAAGCTGCAGACGACTTAATGTTCTACGGACGCGGTGCCGGCGGCGCTCCAACTGCCAGCGCTGTTGTGGGAGATGTTGTTAGCGCAGCTAGAAATATTGTGCGCGGATGCTCCGGCTTTGGTGTGCCAATGTATAACAAGTATGTGCCGGCTTCTAGCGAGCAGACTTGTGCTGATTTTGTGATTCGTTGCAACATGGAAGACACTTCTTTGGCTTTGCGCAGCGAAGTTATGGATGTTTTTGCAGATTATGGCGTTAAGGCTGAGCGTTTGGCTTCGGCTTGTGAAGCGCAATACGCGCAGGCTGAAGGGGAGTCGGATTGCCCACAGTGCGGTCTTGGCGGGCCTGGAAGTATGCGCGTTCTTGTGCGCGAATGTTCTAAAGCTACTGTGCAATCTATTTGTAAGGATTTGCAAGATTTAGATTTTGTGTTGGGCAAGCCGCTTGCTTTGCGAATTATTAAGTAAACGCTCTAACGAAAAAGGTGCGAAATGAAACCAGTATGCAACAGCGTGTCAGTTAGAGTTCCAGCAACCAGCGCAAATCTTGGATCCGGGTTTGATACTGCAGGAATTGCGCTTGACTACGCTGATTCGTTGGTGTTTACACTAGATGAGTCGCAAGATGTTCGCGTAATAATTCACGGAGAAGGCGAAAATACTCTTCCGCGCGACGAAAATAATTTGGTTGTAAAAGCATTTCGTAAAGCTTGCGAAATTTTTGGATTGCCAAACTTGAAATTTACTCTTGAAGCGCATAATCAAATCCCACAAGCGCGCGGAATGGGATCTTCCGCCAGCGCAATCGTGGCAGGAGTAGCAGCGGCATGGAGTTTTGCGCACGAAGGCAATATTGATCGTGAGGCAATTTTTGAGATTTCGGCCGCAATTGAAGGCCATCCAGATAACGTTGCTCCCGCAGTTTTTGGCGGATTGACAATGAGTTGGAAGGATTCGCAAGAGTTTCACACGGTGCAATATAAGGTTTCAAAAGACATTTCCGTTTCTATTTTTGTGCCTGATTTTAAGCTGTCTACAGAAAAAGCGCGTCAAGCTCTTCCAGAAAAAGTGCCGTATGGTGACGCAATATTTAACGTGTCTCGAGCTGCAATGCTTCCGGTTGCGTTTGGTGAACTAAATAGCGAATCTTGCGATGCTGTAAAATCAAATCTTTCTAGAAATGAACTGCTGTTTGAGGCAACTCAAGACACTCTTCATCAACCGTATCGCGCGAATCTTATGCAGGATTCATGGGATTTGGTGAAATCGCTTCGAGATGCCGGTTTTGCGGCCGCGATTTCGGGAGCAGGTTCTTGTGTTGCTGTATTTTATGCAGGAAACAGTGCGCTCGCAAACGAGCAAATCGACAAAATTGCGGAGCCGTGGCTTTCGCGCGATGGCTGGCGCGTTTTGCACGTACCGGTTAACTCTACGGGCGTAGAAATAACTCGCGAATAGGCTGTGCGAAGGTATAAAAAGGAAGAGTAAAGTATGGCAGTTACGTTGATTTTGGCTTCAAAGTCGCCTGCGCGTAGAGCGGTTTTGGCGGCGGCCGGCGTGATCCCTGTGATTCACGAGAGTGAAGTGGATGAGCCGGCGGCTTTGCGCTATGCGGCTAGTGAGCGCGGAACAAACGTTGAAGAGTTGAGCGCTGAGCAACGCGTTTCGATTTTGGCGTGCGCGAAGGCTAAGGCTGTATATGAGTCATGGAAGCGTGTGGCAGATTCTGCTGCTTCGGCTAGTGGCGATTTGGTTGTGGGGTATCCGCTGGAAGCTGAAGCTGAAACTGCGGGATCTGAATCTTCTGAAATTGGTGAATCTTCTAGCAACGCTTTAGCAAGCGACTCTCAAGCAGACGTAACGCATAACGTAGATACCGCGCAAACTCGCGACTTTTCAGGCGTAACTGTTCCTACAAAAACTTTCGATATTCACGATTTTGCATATACAAATAAATCTTCTAATGATTGTAGCGGTGTACTGATTGTTGGCTGCGATTCCATGTTCCTGCTCGATGGAGAATGCTACGGAAAGCCACACACGCCCGAAATTGCTTTTGAGCGAATAAAGAATATGAGTGGCAAAACAGGACAATTGTGGACTGGTCACTGCTTAATCGACGCAAAAACTGGCAAATTTGTGTGCAAAACAAGCCACGCAAGCGTAACTTTTTCGCAAATGAGCGACGCTGAAATTCGCGCGTACGTAGAAACTGGCGAGCCGCTGGAAGTTGCGGGATCCTTTACGCTAGAAGGATTCGGCGGAGCTTTTATTGAGGGAATTCAGGGAGATCCGCACGGAGTTCTTGGAATCAGCTTGCCTCTTCTTCGCAATATGGTTGCCGAGCTTGGATACGCGTGGCCAGATTTGTGGAATAAGAATACCTTGGAAGAAGTTGGTGCGAAGAACGATCCGACTTCCACAGAAGTTCCTAAAGAAAATGTGCATCAGCCGGGGGATGGCTGGGTGCAGTGCAATTGTGGGCGAAGGCACTGGGGTCATAACGGTGCTGCTGGAGTGCTGCTTGCTAGGCGAGATGAGGCGACCGGGCGCGTGACGCACGTTGTTATGCAGCATCGCGCGCTTTGGAGTGCGGAAGGCGGTACTTGGGGCATTCCGGGCGGAGCAATTTCCGACGGCGAAAGTGCAATTGAGGGAGCGTTGCGCGAGTCGTTTGAAGAAGCGAATATTACTTCGGAAGATATTGAGGTTGTTGGAGCTTACCGTGAAGATCACGGAAACTGGTGCTATACAACGGTTTTTGCGTTTGAAAAGCTAGGGCATAGTGTGGATCCTTGCGCGCACGACGACGAGAGTATGGAAATTAAGTGGGTGCCGATTGACGACGTGCCGAAGCTAAAGCTGCTTACGGCAATGCGCACTGATTGGCCGTCTTTCCGCGCGCGGCTTGATGCGCTTGCTGCGCAAAGGTAGGTGCGCAAAGGTAGCTTCAATTTGGAAGTAGACTTCCAGGTATGAGTTAGTTTTGCGGAATCTGGAAGTAGACTTCCAACTTGCGAAAGGCAAATTTCTTGTTGCAAATGCTACGAATGTGCGAGAATTAGTTACCCCAAAATGGCGGCGATTACAGCTATGCAAATCGGGCTGGTGACTGTAGAAAACAGTATGCCGTCGCGAGCGAAACTTAAGCCAACGCCGTATCTAGCCGCATAATTGTAGACGTTTTGGCCTGTTGGAAGCGCCGCAAGCACAACGCACGCGTACAAAGTCGCCCCGCGAAAACCCATCACAAAGTAAGCCAGCAAAAACGCAATAATTGGCATAATCAAATTTTTCAGCACCGCAACTGTTGCAATCGCAGCGCGATTTGAATCCTTCTGCAAAGGTCTACTTCCGTAAAGCGACATACCGAAAGCCATCAAAATCATAGGGACTGCGGAATTGCCAATCATTTTAATAGGATCGTACAAAAAATTCGGAACAGGGGAATAGCCAACTTTTGCGGAAATCGCAGAAATCACAATTCCGCCAAGAGATCCAATTAAAAGCGGCTGCTTCAAAGGCTGCTGAGCAATACGCTTAAGCGAGAATTTGCCGGTAGTCGTGATGTCAAGAACCGTCAAGCCAACAGGAGTAAAAACGGCCTGTTGCATAACCAAAATTGGCGCTACGAGTGCAGGATTTCCAAGAATATAAGTGGCAACTGGCAAGCCGATATTATTGGAATTTAAGTAAAGCGAATTAAGCGCGCCAATTGTGCAGTCGGCTGCAGGAAGGTGGAAAAATATGCGGTTAAGCAATATGAACGCAAGTCCAACAATCATTGCAGAAAAGAACGCAACAAAAATCGAAGAATGAAAAATCTCAAAAATAGGCTCTTTAGAAAGAATTGCGAACATTAAGCAAGGGCTTGAAACGAAGAAACTTACTCGATTTAGCACCATTTGAGCTTGAGAGCCGCCAATGTGAAGGCGAGCGGTAATATAGCCGGCAAGAATCACAATGCCGATTACGCAAAAGCCTTGCATAGCGCTGATTAAGCCCATTTCGTGCCTCCCAAGGGTATCGCAAATTATTCCAAATATTATTCCAAATATTAAGTAGTGCGCAAATATATTCGTACAAACCTCTGCTGCAACTATAGGAGCGATATGCAACTTTTGCGAGTGCGCAAACGATTTGCATTAGTGCAGATAGTAGCGCGTGTGTAGTTTTTCTGCTTTTGGCTTAAAAGCAACGTTGTAAATTTTAATATTCAGTAAATTAGATATTTGACTCGGCAATATGGCATACTAGAGAACGGTGGCACTGCAAGCCGCCGAGCGATTGATGGCGTCGATCCCCTCGTGAGTGTTTTTCCGAGGCTGGCGTCCGCCGTCGCGCAATTAGACTTTGTAGAGAGCCTTGGGGTGGCTCGCGTGTGTGCGTGTTCATCTTAAAGCCAGGGATGCGAGGCGATTGCAGCGTTTCGTGAGGAGCATAGTGCCCAGAATAATGAGAGAACGCTTCAATGAATCTGAAGCTGAAAATAGTATAACTGTGTCTAAAAATCCGGTTGCAGCTAAAGATGCTAAAGATGCTAAAGATGCGTCGTTTGTTGGCGCTTCTGCTGCAGGTATAGCTGCTGGTTCCGCTGCTTCTGCTGGAGTTGTGCGTCGTCGCCGCGGTCGTCGTGTGACGCGTGGTGCTGGTGCCGCCGGAGAAGCAATGGAATTGAAGGTAGAAGAGTCGAGCACGAAGATTTTCGATAGTGGTGTTGATAGCGGTGATAATAATCGCACAAATGTCAGCACACGCACTAATAGTCGCGATAATAATCGCGCTGCTGCTCGCTCTAATAACGTTGAAGGCCGCTCCGAAAGCAATCTTGGCGGCCGAGTCTACAATAACGCTGAAAGTAACGTTGAAAGTAACGCTGAAAGTCACACGCCATCGCGCCCTATCACTTCTTTGCTATTCCAAGAGCCTGTTTTGCCTGCTCATGTTAATAGTGGGAATGAAAGCGAACGTTTGCGCGCAGATTCCAGCGATGATTCTCGCGCGGATTCACATTCGTCTTCCCGCGCGGATTCTCGCTCTGATTCTCGCTCTGATTCGCGCGCAAATTCTCGCGCGGACGCGCGTTCTGATTCTCAATCGGATTTTGAAGACGAATCTGAAAACAGTGCGAATGAGCGTCAAAGCCGTCGCAATAATCGCAATCGCAATGAATCTTCTCAAAAAAGCCAACGTTCTCGCCGCTCGCGTCGTCTTAACGCGGTTGAGCGCCGAGCTGCTGCCGAAGTCGAGCAAATTGAAGAGGATCTTGCGTATGACGATATTGTTTATGCGCCTATTGATACTAAAATCGATGAAACTCTTGATGTTAGCGATATTTTAGATGGAGACGATAGCGACGATCGCGGCAACAGAAGCGATCGCAGCAATCGAGGAAATCTTCGCAATCGAAGGAATCGCAGCAATAGCGACGACCGCAGCGATCGCAACGACATTCGAGATGATAATCAAGACAGTAATGATGATGGTCAAGATGATGATCAGGATGCTGGCTTGCGTCGTCGCCGTCGTATTCGCGACTCGTCAAGCAGCATTTTTGATGAAGATGACGATGAGGGAATGATAACGCGTCGTCGTCGCCGTCGTCGTTCTTCGCGCGAAAATCTTGACGAAGTACCTCAGGAAGATCGCGATTTAATCCCAGATCCAGAAGAACTTCGCGCTCAAGACGAAGAAGAAACGCTGTACACGCGTCGTCGCCGTCGTCGCCGCTCTAAGTCTTCGGATGATTCCGCAGCTTCGTCGCAATCGCAGTCTTCGCAGTCGTCGTTGTCTTCCTCGGATGATTCATTTGCTTCTTCTCGCTTAAGTAGTGACGATTTATCTTCTAGGCGCTCTCGCAAGCAGCAGTATATTGACGAAATCACAGATATTGAGGGCTCTACTAGACTTGAAGCAAAGCGTCAGCGCCGTCGTGACAATCGCCGTGAGCGCGCGCGTCAAAACTTAATTATGGAGCAGGATTTCCTTGCTCGTCGCGAAAATGTTGATCGTTTGATGGTGGTTCGCGAGCGCGATCGTCACACGCAAATTTCTGTTATCGAAGACAATATTCTTGTTGAACACTACGTTTCCGATATTCAAGAAGTTGCAACTGTTGGCAATATTTATCTTGGTCGTATTCAAAACGTTCTTCCAAGTATGGAAGCTGCATTTGTGGATATTGGTCAGGCTCGAAATGGCGTGCTTTATGCTGGCGAAGTCAACTGGGATATGACGCGTTTGGAAGGCCAGCCTCGCAGAATTGAGCTTGCTTTTAAGTCCGGAGATCCTGTGCTTGTGCAGGTTACTAAGGATCCGATTGGTCACAAGGGTGCGCGACTAACTTCGCAAGTAACTCTTGCTGGTCGTTTCCTTGTGCTTGTTCCTTCTGGCGGAATGACGGGCGTAAGTCGCAAGCTTTCAGATCGTGAGCGCTCGCGTTTGCGCGCTATTGTTTCTAAGATTGCTCCAAAAGATATGGGCATTATTATTCGTACTGCTGCTGAGGGTGCAAGCGAAGAGGCAATTCAAAAGGATCTTGAATCGCTTGTTAAGCAGTGGGATCGTATTGAAGCGAAGCGCGAGGAGTATTTGCACGGCAAGCGTCCTAAGCTGCTTCAAGGCGAGCCGGATGTGGCTATTCGTGTTGTTCGAGATATTTTCAACGATGACTTCCAGAAGCTTATTGTTGAAGGCGAGGGCGTGCACCAGCGCATTAATGAATATCTTGAAATGATGGCACCTGATTTGTTGAGCAAGGTTGAGTATTGGGATCCTGCTGAGCATGAAGGCAAAGATATTTTCGACAAGTGGCAGATTGATAGCCAGCTTCGAAAGGGCATGGAGCGTCAGGTTTACTTGCAGTCGGGTGGCTCGATTGTTATTGATCGAACTGAAGCTATGACTACTATTGACGTTAATACTGGTCGTTTTATTGGACGCGGTAAGTCTTTGGAAGAAACGGTTACTCGCTGTAATTTGGAAGCTTCCGAAGAAATTGCGCGACAGTTGCGTTTGCGCGATATTGGCGGCATGGTAATGATTGATTATGTAGACATGGTTATGCCAGCCAACCGTGATTTGGTGTTGCGAAGACTGCTTGAGTGCTTGGCGCGCGATAGAACTAAGCATCAGGTTGCTGAAGTTACTTCGCTTGGTCTTGTGCAAATGACGCGTAAGCGTGTTGGACAGGGTTTGGTTGAAGCCTTCTCGGAGGAATGCCCAACGTGCAAGGGTCGTGGATTTATTCTGCACGATGAGCCGACGGTTTCTTCAGAATATGCCGACCCTTATGCGCTTAAGGGTGGCGATCCGTTTGTGAAAACGAACAAGTATGGTCATGGAACTTCTACTGTTGCTCCAGAACCTCAAAAGCAGCAGGGTTCTAGCGCTGAAGTGCGTGCTAAGCTTGCGCGTATTGCTGCAGCGTCCGCAATTAGTGAATCTACAGAATCTGCTGGAAATTCTGGAAATGATGGAAATACGGAAAATGTAGAATCTGCGGAAAGTGCGGAAAATGCGGAAGTAATTGAAACTAAAGAAACTGCTAATCTCGCGGAAAATGCGGAATCTACTGAATCTGTAGAATCTACTGAATCTACTGAATCTTCTGAACCTGCAAAAACTGAAGAATATACGGAATATAGAGAGCCTACGGAGTATTAATAATCTTAAGGATAATCTATTAAGTATATGCCTTGAGTACAATATTGAATATTGTCTGCATTGCCCCATGAAACTAACCACTTGACGTTAGTACATGGGTGGGTGTATTTTTGATAGTCGGTGTCTTGCCGCGCGCATTTTGCTGTGCGCAAGACAGAAGTAAGCTTTCAATTGAGCTAAGGAACGAATTATGTACGCGATTGTGAAGGCCGGTGGCCATCAAGAGAAGGTCGAGGTTGGCGACGCCATTCTCGTGAACCGTCTCGATGCGAAGAAGGGCGATACCGTGGAATTCCCGGTCGCGCTCGTTGTTGACGGTGCTAAGGTGACCTTAAGCGCCAAGGATCTTGCTAAGATCACAGTGAAGGCAGAAGTCTTGAACGACGAAGCCAAGGGTCCAAAGATTAGCATTATGAAGTTTAAGAACAAGACTGGTGTGGCTCGTCGCAAGGGTCATCGCCAGAAGTTGACTCTCGTCAAGATCACGGCCATCGCCTGATTGACGGTGTTATAAACCTGAAAGGACAGTGAGATGGCACATAAGAAGGGTGCGTCTAGCTCGCGCAACGGTCGCGACTCGCAAGCGCAATATCTTGGTGTGAAGAAGTTCGGCGGTGAAGCTGTTGTGGCTGGCAACATTATTGTTCGTCAGCGCGGCACTAAGTTCCACGCCGGTCAGAATGTTGCTTTGGGCAAGGATCACACGCTGTACGCTTTGACGGACGGCAATGTGAAGTTCGGTATTCGTCGCGACCGCAAGGTTGTTGACGTTGTTACCGCCTGAGTGACAGATTAGTCTTCGAGCCGCACCCAATTCGGTGCGGCTTTTTTGTTCTTGATTTGTTTCCGCGAATTTAAGTGTTTAGCTTCGAGTAAGGTAGCAGTATGAGTGATTTTGTAGATCGCGTAACAGTGCACGTGAAGGGTGGCGACGGCGGCAATGGTTCCGCCGGAGTCCGTCGCGAAAAGTACAAGCCATTGGCAGGTCCAAACGGCGGCAATGGTGGCGACGGCGGTTCAGTTATTTTTGTAGCTGATCGTAACGCAAATAGCTTACTCGACTACCGTTTTATGCCTCATCGCACAGCAGAGAATGGCACGATGGGCTTAGGCGACACTAAAGACGGTTCAAAAGGCGCTGATTTGGTGCTTCCTGTGCCTGTTGGAACTGTTGTTTTCACAGCCAAAGGCGCAGCTGGAGCTTCTAAGCGTCCGGGTGAAGTTTTGGCGGATTTGCGTCATGTTGGAGATAAATTCGTTGTAGCTCAAGGCGGTGCCGGCGGTCTTGGCAACGCAGCTTTGGCAAATAAGGTACGACGTGCTCCAGGTTTTGCTCTTTTGGGCGAGCCGGGCGAAGAGCGCGACGTAATTTTGGAACTCAAATCCATTGCAGACGTAGCTTTAGTCGGCTTCCCATCTGCAGGAAAATCAAGCCTAGTCGCATCAATTAGCGCAGCAAAACCAAAAATTGCTGACTATCCGTTTACTACTTTGGTGCCAAATCTTGGCGTAGTAAGTTTCGGAAATTATCGCTACACAATTGCAGATGTGCCAGGTTTGATTCCAGGAGCATCCGAAGGAAAGGGCTTGGGTCTTGAGTTTTTGCGCCATATTGAGCGCACGGAAATTATTGCGCACGTAATTGATTGCGCAACTCTTGAGCCAAATCGCGACCCAATTAGCGACTATCACGCTCTTGAACATGAGCTTTCGCAATACGCTAACAAACTTGAGCTTCCGTTGGGTGCAATCCCAATTCCGGAGCGTCCGCGAATTATTATTCTTAACAAAGTCGACGTTCCTGAAGCTAAGGAATTGGCTGATTTTGTGCGTGGCGAGTTTGAGAAAATGGGATTGACTGTATTTGAGATTTCTACAGCATCTCACGAAGGCTTGAAAGAGCTTGGTTTTGCGCTTGGTAGACTGGTTGAAAAGATGCGTGAGAAGCTCGCTGCCGAGGAAGCGGCTCGCGAAGAAGAGCGCGTTGTTATTCAGCCTCTTGAGCAGCCTGCTTCGACTTTGCGCAGGCGTCGCGATGATGGTCGCGGAAACAGTTCGGACTTTGAAATTAAGCGCGAAGAAGACAGAAACGGCGATTTTTGGTTCACTGTAACCGGCACCAAGCCTGAGCGCTGGGTTATGCAAACGAATTTTGACAACGACGAAGCCGTAGGCTACTTGGCGGATCGTTTGGCAAAGCTTGGCGTTGAGGATGAATTGCGCAAGAAGGGCGCGCGTCCGGGAGATGAAATTCGCATTGGCACTGGCAATCACATGGTTTGCTTCGACTGGGATCCAAGCATTGCAGCCGGTGCGGAAGGATTGGACGGAGCTAACTTGGGTGCGCGTGGTAAAGATTTGCGACTTGAAGCGAACGATCCTCGCGGCGCAAGGCGCACGAATGCAGAGCGTCGACGCGATTATCACAGCATGATGGACGCTAAATCTGCGGTTCGAGAAGCGATGATGGCTGAGCGAAAGTCGGGCCACTGGGCGGATCCTTCTGTGGACGACGATCGCCATGACGAAAATAGCTTATTTGGGCGCGGTGAAGAGCAGGAAAACTAACGAAATCAAGGGGTAAATCATATGAGCAATCCGGAAATTGAACTTACCGAAGACGGGGTTCGGCGTTCAATCCGCGAGGCGCGCACAATCGTTGTAAAAGTAGGCTCAAGCTCGCTTACGGACGCGTCTGGGCAGCTGGATGTGCAAAAGTTGCGCGCTCTTGTTTCTGCAATTAGTCACGCGCAAATGCAAGGTGCTCGAATTGTTCTTGTGTCTTCTGGCGCAATTGCCGCAGGCTTTGGGCTACTTGGTTTTGCGGAGCGTCCAAAAGATGTGCCAACTCAGCAGGCCACGGCTTCAGTTGGTCAAGGCTTGCTTATGGCACAATATGAAGCAGCATTTTCGCAATTTGGTTTCAGAGTAGGGCAGATGCTGCTAACAGCGGACGTTACTATTTCGCCGTCTCGCTACCGTAACGCTCAGCGCACAATGCTGCGGCTTCTTGAACTTGGCGTAATTCCAATCGTAAACGAAAACGATGCGCTTTCTAGCAACGAAATTCGATTCGGTGACAACGACAGACTTGCAGCATTAGTTGCGAATATTGTGCGTGCAGAAGCGCTTGTGCTGCTTACAGATGTAGATTCGCTTTATACTGCGCCGCCTAGCGAGCCTGGCGCAAAACGAGTGAGCTTTGTGCCAGATGTGACGCGCGCTTTAGAAGAAGTGAAAGTTGGTGCAAGCGTTTCGGGTGTAGGTACTGGGGGTATGGTGACGAAGCTGGAAGCCGCGCATGTGGCGGCAGTTTCGGGTATTCCAACCGTGCTTACTTGTGCTAGAAACGCAGGTCCTGCTCTTGCTGGAGATGCCGTTGGAACTGCGTTTGCTCCGGTTCATACGCGCGATTCTTCTAGGCGACTTTGGATTGGGTTTGCGTCTAATCCGCACGGAACTTTAGTGGTTGATTCTGGTGCTGCTAAAGCTGTGCGCGGCGGACGTGCGAGCCTTCTTGCGGCCGGTATTGTGGGTGTGCGCGGCGAGTTTTCGGCAACGGATCCGGTGTGGATTGACGACGAGCAGGGAAATCACTTGGCGAAAGGTTTAGTGGCTTTTGATGCTGAGGAGATTCCGGAGATTATGGGGCGCACGAGCGACGAGCTTGAGGAGTCGCTTGGCAGGCAGTATGCGCATCCGGTGGTGCATCGCGACAATCTTGTGCTTGTGTAATTAGCTGCAGCTACATTTGCCGGGAATTTTCCGGCAAATGTGGTCAAATGCGTCTGAAACGGCAACAAACTCCGGGAATTTTCCGGCAAATGTGGTCAAATGCTTCCGAAACGGCAACAAACTCCGGAGATTTGCGGCAGATTTGTCGTTTCGCGGCTTGCGGTTACACTAGAAACCATGGCAGAGAATATGGTAGATACTTCCGCACAAGAAGATTGGCGCGTATTAAGCAATCGCATTAACAAAGTCGCCCCAAGCGCAACGCTTGCAGTCGACGGCAAAGCAAAAGCTATGAAAGCTTCCGGCGTTGACGTAGTAAGTTTCGGCGCAGGCGAGCCAGATTTCCCTACTCCTTCCTACATTGTTGAAGCCGCAGCTGCTGCCTGCAAAGACCCTCGCAACTACCGATACACCGCTACTGCCGGTCTGCCGGAGCTTAGAGAGGCAATCGCCCGCAAAGTTAAGCGCGATTCTGGCTACGAAGTCTCACCAAATCAAGTCGTAGTAACAAACGGCGGAAAGCAAGCCGTTTACGAAGCTTGCCAAATTCTTTTAAATGATGGCGATGAAGTTATTATTCCAGCCCCATATTGGACTAGCTACCCTGAGGCCGTAAAGCTTGCAGGCGGCGTGCCTGTGCCGGTTTTGGCAGGCGCAGAACGCGGTTTTGAGCCAGATATTGATGCGCTTGAAGCCGCACGCACCCCACGCACTCGCGCAATTATTGTAACTTCGCCGTCGAATCCTACGGGCGCTATTTGGAGCGCGCAAACTATTCGCGCAATCGGCCAGTGGGCCGTAAAACACCATATTTGGGTGCTTTCCGACGAAATCTACGAGCATCTTCATTACGACGGAATTTCAACTTCTTACATTGGCGTTGAGGTTCCAGAAGTTAGAAATCAGCTGTTGATTTTAAACGGTGTTGCAAAGACTTACGCAATGCCAGGATGGCGAGTTGGTTGGATGGTTGCGCCTGCGGATGTTGCAAAAGCTGCTGTAAAGCTGCAAAGTCACATGACTTCTAACGTTTCTAATATTTCGCAACGAGCCGCAATTGCTGCAGTTGGCGGATCTTTAGACGTGGTTTCCACAATGCGCGAATCTTTTGACGCTCGTCGCAAGGCAATTGTGGAAGCGTTGAATAATATTGACGGCGTTACCTGCCCGCTTCCTCACGGCGCTTTTTACGCTTTTGCTAACGTTGAGGCGCTTCTTGAGCGTCCTCTTGGAGAAAAACGTGAAGTTCCGCATACTTCTTCGCGATTCGCGGAAATGTTGCTTGATGAAGCGCATGTTGCTGCCGTTCCTGGTGAAGCTTTTGGGGCTCCAGGTTATTTGCGATTTTCTTGCGCGCTCGCGGACGATCAGCTTGCAGAAGGTATGCGTCGCATGAAAAAGTGGGTTGAGGCTTAGCTTTATACGACACTCGCTAAATGCTATTAATCGCGAAATCATGCCCATGAGATAACATAGCTATCTGGCGGTTTTGCTATGTCGCACCTTTTGGGGTATGATAAGCAAGTTCACCATAGGGATGTGGCGCAATTGGTAGCGCAACGGTCTCCAAAACCGTAGGTTGTGGGTTCGAGTCCCGCCGTCCCTGCCAGTTTTTAGTTCACAAATTCTACACGAAGGAATAAGGCATGGCACAGGCACGCAGCACTAAGAAAGCAGTAAAGCCGAACTTGTTCATGCGCATTGGCATGTTCGTCAAGCAAACTATCGACGAAACGCGCAAGGTTGTTGCTCCTCACGGCAAAGAGTTGTTCGCTTGGTCTATAGCTGTGTTCATATTCGTTGTGTTCTTAATGGCTTTCGTAACCTGCATGGATCTTGGCTTAGGCAAGTTCGTAATGTGGTTGTTCGGCTGAGTTGAAATTTTGAAGGTGTATAAAATATGACTGATGAGTTCAATCCCGAAGAAGCAGAAGCTGTAGAAGTTGCAAATGCTGTAGAAGATGTTGAAGCCGTAGATGCAGCTCCAGTTAACGATGCTTCTGATGCTGCTGATTCTTCTGACGATGCCGCTGCCGCTGAAGCTGCTGTTGCGTCTCTTGACGCAGATAACGCGGAAGCTGAAGCTGGCGCAACTGATGCCGAATCAACTGATTCTGAATCTACTGAAGACGACCCAACTGATGCCGGCGCAATTGCTGTAGCTGAGTTTTCTAAGAAGCTGCGCACTTTGGAAGGCAAGTGGTATGTGCTTCACACTTACTCTGGCTATGAGAAGCGCGTAAAGACTAACGTTGAATCTCGTGTGCAGAACTTTGGTTTGGAAGATAAGATTTTCCAGATTGAAGTTCCAATGGAAGAAGTTGAAAAGCATACGGAAAAGGGTAAGAAAGTTATTACCCGCGTGCGCGTGCCAGGTTATGTGCTCATTCGCATGTGGCCGGATGAAAACGCTCGTCGCATTGTGCGCGAAACCGAAGGCGTTACCGGTTTCGTTGGGCCTTCTAGAGAGCCAGCTCCATTGAGCCGCAAGGAAGTTGTGGCAATGATGGCTCCAATGATTGCTTCCGAAGCTTTGAAGAATGCTGGAGATAAGCCGGCTGCCGCACGTAAGCGCAAGGTTGAAGTTGCTTACAAGGTTGGCGATCAGGTTACTGTTACCGACGGTCCATTCTCTACTATGGCTGCTGTGGTTTCGGACGTTGAGCCTACAACTCAGAAGCTTACTGTTTTGGTTTCTATCTTCGGCCGTGAAACTCCTGTGGAGCTTGGTTTCAACCAGGTTGAGCCGATTGTTTGAGCCGAAAGCTTAATCTGAAATCTTAAGCCTATAGCTTTAAGTTTTTATAACACAAACCGGGGTGCGTTAATTTGCACTCCGGTTTTTGTTGATTGAGCAAAAATAGTTGCAGCTGTTGTAATGCAGCGTGTCGCGAAGATGTGGCATAATAGGAAGGCTTGTGACTGGAGGAGTAATCCGCTAGCACAGCACAGCAATACAAGATGCGGGAGGAAGCTGCAAAACGGCTTTATATCAGCGTTTGCAGCAACCGTTTGAACCGCTTGTACAAGAAAGAAGAACCATATTATGGCTCCGAAAAAGAAAGTCTCCGCGCTTATTAAGCTCGAGATTCAGGCTGGTAAAGCAAATCCAGCCCCACCACTGGGTCCAGCATTGGGTTCCCACGGCGTGAACATCATGGACTTCTGCAAGGCCTATAACGACCAGACGAAGGACAAGATGGGTCAGATCGTACCAGTTGAAATCACTGTTTACGAAGATCGTTCCTTCACCTTCATTTTGAAGACCCCACCAGCCGCTGCTTTGTTGCTTAAGGCTGCTGGCATTCAGAAGGGCACCGAGAATCCATTGACTCACAAGGTTGGTTCTGTGACTAAGGCTCAGGTGCGCGAAATCGCTGAAATCAAGATGCCTGACCTCTCCGCACGTGACGTCGAGGCCGGTATGAAGATTATCGCGGGCACTGCTCGCTCGATGGGTATTACCGTTACCGACTGAAAGTGAGTGGAGAAAATGGTGAAGCGTTCTAAGAAGTATCGTGAAGCGGCTGAAAAGATCGACCGCAATAATCTTTACACCCCAGCTGAAGCTATCGCTTTGTTGAAGAGCATGCCAAAGCACGCTTTCGACGAGTCTGTTGAAGCTGTTATGCGCCTTAATGTGGATCCACGTAAGGCTGATCAGTTGGTTCGTGGCGTTGTGAACTTGCCAAACGGCACCGGTAAAACCGCTAAGGTTTTGGTGTTCGCTCGCGGTCCAAAGGCTACTGAGGCTCAGGAAGCTGGCGCCGACATCGTTGGTGATGACGAGCTTATTGAAAAGGTTGCCGGTGGCTTCCTTGACTTCGATGCCGTTGTTGCAACCCCAGACATGATGGGTAAGGTTGGCCGCTTGGGTCGTGTTCTCGGTCCTCGTAGCTTGATGCCAAACCCAAAGACTGGCACCGTGACGATGGATGTTGCCAAGGCTGTTGCAGACATTAAGGGCGGCAAGATTGAGTTCCGCGTGGATCGCCAGGGCAACCTGTCCTTCCTCTTCGGCAAGCTTTCCTTCGATGCCAAGGCTCTTGAAGAGAACTTCAAGGCTGTTGCAGACGAAGTCCGCCGTTTGAAGCCAACAACCATTAAGGGTCGTTACATTACTAAGGTAACTGTGACTTCCACAATGGCTCCTGGTGTTCCAGTGGATATTGCAAGCATCGCTGCCTGATTTATTGCCTGCGTAATTTTGCGCGCAATATAATTAAGCGCTAAGGCTTAAACGCTGAAAATGTGCTCTTTTTGAGTTACGTTTTCAGCGTTTTTTGTTACTTGCGTCGCTGCGTTTCTGCGTTAGTAACGAATAAATGTGATTTAGCGTTGTTGGTGCAGTATGTAGACTGCGTTAGTAACGAATAGGTGACGATGTAGTTCGCGGCGCGTGGGGCGCACGGGGCGTACGGGGGTGCGCGTGGCGTCGGCGTGTCGTTTAGGAATGGCGGTTTTTCAAGGCTTTGCGGGCGGTGTGGGGGAGCTGCCGCGAGTTTCCTGAGAGTTTTCTGAGAAAAATCTTTGAAAATCGTGAAATAGTATTTTTTACGATTAAACAGTGCTGTTTAGCGTATTTTTTATGGTTTTACGAGCTTTTACTGGAATATTTTTGTAATTTTGATGATATTTTCTTTGTTGGACGCTTGTTTTTGCTCTTGACTTTTGCGAACGGGGGGGGGGTATGTTAAATAGCAAGCGCCGGTCAGTCCTAGTTTGACAGGCGTGTGTAGCTCCGCTTGGAGCTGCATAGCAAATTTTTCTTCGTGTACCTAGCACGAAGGAGAAGAAGAAAGGAAAATATTATGTTTAACAAGAAGGCTATCGCCGCACTCGCTGCTGGCGCCACCCTCGTTTCTGGCTTGGCTTTTGCTGCTCCAGCAATGGCTCAAGATCCTGATTTTAGCCCATTGCTCGTGCAGGATGTTAATGCTGCTAAGGTTGAGCAGGCTAAGGAGGCTCTCAAGCAGGATCAGAAGACTCTCGATGATGCTAAGAAGGCTCTCGAGAAGGCTCAGAAGGAATTGAAGACTGCTGAGGCTGATGAGCAGGCTAAGAAGGTTGCTTACGATAACGCCGAGGAAGCTAAGAAGGCTGATGCTAAGACTGCTTACGAAGCTGCTCAGGGAGTAACCAAGGCTAAGAAGGAAGCTGTCACTAAGGCTCAGAACGATGTCACTAATGCTCAGAATAAGGTTGATTCTGATAATGATGTGATTAATGCTGGTAAGCCATCTAGCACCACCCCAACCACCCCAACCACCCCAACCACTCCAAAGGATGATAAGAAGCTTGATCTTATTAATCTTTTGAAGGGTGGCGATGAACCATCTGGCGCTACCATGGTTTCCCCATTCGGTACCAGCACTCTTTACACCAACTACAAGGGTTTGACCGCTGAACTTATCAAGAAGGGTATCACCAACATTGCTGCTTACGATGCTCTTCTCGACAAGCTCGAGTTCGGTTTGAAGCAGTCCGGTTGGGCTAACATCATTAAGAACTTCGGTGGCGACAACTGCGCTTACTTGGGTAAGCTTCGTCGTCAGCTCCAGAAGGCTGTAAAGCACTACGGCCACGTTGAGGCTGCTGTGAAGGATATCCTTGCAGAGCTTAACGAGGATTACAAGGATGCTAAGGCTGCTGAGGATTGGGATGCAGCTAAGGTAATCAAGGGTAAGATTGCTCAGGCTAAGGGCTTGCTTGAGGTTGCTCATCACAACCGCACTCGCGCTGAAGCTATCTTGGATTCCGCTAATGATCACGCTCGCGATTTGAGCTGCGATACTGGCGCCAAGGATGTCTTGAAGGCTCTCAAGGGTGCTAAGGCCGACAAGAAGGCTGACAAGAAGGCTGATGCTAAGAAGGCTGCTCCATTGGCTAAGACCGGTGCTGTTGTAGCTTTGGCTGCTGTTGCTGCTTCCGTGCTTGCTGGCATGGGTGTTGCTCTTCGCAAGATCCGTCACTAAGCTGTTAGCACACTAAGTGTGCTGATCGTTTAATGATTTGTTTGTGAGCGCACTGTATGTGAGTATGGTGCGCTCACTTGTTAAATCTTTCACTCAACGTGCTGCAAGTGCTTTATGTTTTTGCAGCGGGTTTGCTTTCGGGCTTTTGCATGATTCTACTGTTTTGCCAAATCTCTTTCTTTACAGTGTGATTATGTGCGGTTCGTCAGCGTAACTGTTGAGTGTAGGCCGGTTCTGTTTATTAGGGAAAACGATCCGGTTTTTAAAGGGCTTGGGCTTGGCACTGTAGGGGTGCTATCTCCAAGCCTTTTCTTTATGATTTGTTTCCGCGCGACTTTATTTTTTTTTACATGCTTTATTTTCGCGTGACTTTGTTTCCGCGCGCTTTTATTTTCGCGCGCCATTGCTTATGCGTGCATTGCTTTAGTGCGAATCGCGAATTCTACCAATAGTAATTGCCGTTTGCAGCACGTAAGCTGCGCGCGGATCAGTCGCATCCCAACCTGTAGTCTGCGCAACCTTGCGCAAACGGTATCTCACAGTATTTGGATGCACATTCAGCTCGTGCGCAGTCTGATCTAACGCGCCGCCAAAACGCAAGAACATATCAATTGTTTCAAGAGTAGGATCATCATTACTATACGGCGCAAGGCTTTGATACACCTTGTTATACAAAGTGTTAAACGCAGTAGAATCGCCAATAAGCGCGCGCTCTGGAAGCACGTCATCCGTGTGAATAATCTGCGGCAAATGTTTAACGGCCGGTGCAACAGCAATCGACGCAAGAGTTGCGGTAAGCTCGGAAGAAATCTCACTAACTCCTTCAACTAAACTACTTACGCAAATAGGCTTTTTAGAAGGAGCAAACACGCTGCAAATCTTCTCTAAAGCTTGTTCGGTAGGCTCTTGGCGCACGGCAAGCAGAATAATATGCGAAGGTGTTGCAAAAGTAGCGGAATCGTTAGTGTTTAAAGCAGCGGAATTGTTAGTAGTTTTAGCAAAAGACTTAGTTGCTTGCCAGGCTTTAGAAATGCGTTGCAATGCGCTACTTTGAACGCGCTCAACAATAGCGTCGTAGGCGTTGCAGCTTCCGAGTTGCGGCCAAATATTGCGACGTAAGGCATCCGTGTTGTCGGCAGGAGCTACGGGAGCTGGTTTTCGATTTGGACCGTCGTCCGGAGTGATTTCCTTGCCAAAAGTTCCGGCAATAATAACTATTTTTGGAAAGTCGGGCCACTGAAGTAAATGCATAAAAGCGTTAATTCTAGAATCGCAAATGCCGTTCATTAAGCAAGTTGCAATTAAAGTGTGCAGGCGAAGGCGCATAGCTGAGTCGAAAATCTGGCCGTCGCGAGTGTCAAAAATGCCAAAATCAGTGGGTTTAGGAGCGCTCGGTAGGGGAGTAAAATGCGGGGCGGAGTTTGCGGAAGATTGAGTATCTTTGCTATTATCTTTGCTTTTTGCGTCTTTGCTTTTAGCGTCTTTGTTTTTATTATCTTTTTGATTTGCAGAAAGCCTATGCCACAAATGGTGACGGTGCTTTTCTTCATTAGATTTGGCTTCCGCAGCAGCATTTTCGGGACGATTATTTTCATACTGATTATTTTCAGTATGATTGGTTTCAGCCTGGCTAAATTCAGCATTATTAGCTTCAGCTTGGCTAGTTTCAGCTTGGTTAGCTTCAGCCTGATTAGTTTCGTAAGATTGCACGCCGGCTAAAAGCGAGAGAAAATCAAAATCTTCAGAAGGTACAAGTGAAGCGCGCTCGCTGCTATTTTGCGCAAACTGCTGTGTATGCTTCTCGTCCATCTTGTGCCTTTAACTCTAAACATTCTTTACTATTATAGCGCGTGCGAGTAGAAGTATCTCTCCAAAAAGTAAGAACCACAAAGCAGAAAGCAAAAGCAATAGGCAGCATGTGACGCTCAAAATTATTCGCAGGTGCCAAAATCATTACTCCAATAAGCAAAGCCAAAGGCATATGCCACAAAACCGTGCGCCAGCGGCGAAGAATAATTTCCGCAACCCCAATCAGCAGCGTTGCAATCACAAAAGTATTTCCGTGAATAGGCCATCCAATAACTGGAATATCGCTCCAAGTGCTTATGAAATCTGCAAAATCTGTGCGGAACTGAGGATTCCAGTAGCGAATCCAATCTGAATTGCGAATATTATCCGTGTCAATATAGTATTCTGGACCAACGTATGGGCGGTCAAAAATATCGAAATAGCCGTAAGATTTCGCAAGAAAAGCGTCCGTTGCCACAAGCGGACTATGCGTTACCATTTGCCACCATGCAATATTTAATTTACTAATATTTTCACGACTAACGTAGCGCCAGCGGTAACTTACCTTCTTTGACTGCAAACCGGAAGATTTTACAGGGTCGGCATCGTAAGGCTTGTACGCTTCGGCGGTTTGATCTAGGTTAAAAATAGGTGCAATAATGCGTTTTGCGCTTTTAGGAATGCTGTGTGGGTCGAGTTTTGCAATGCGCGCGATTTGCTGCAATTGCACGCCGCGGCTTTCAATAGGATCGCCATTAATAATTGCGCCACTAGAAATAAGAAGCAGCAGAGCGCCGTGAATAATAATTGTTGGAAGCAAAATAGTGCAGAGCCACAGACGCCAACGTTTGCGCATGAATATAAGCAGAAGCACGCATTGTATAAGTAGAATATACCATGCATATTTTGCGGCAATAAGCATGACGCATACAGAAATAAGAAGCTCTAAAACGGTGTGCCAATTGGGTTTTGTGTAGTTTTGTGTAGTTTTGCTGGAGATTGAATATTCGCTGCTGAGTTCATAATTTATGCCGAACCACCACAGGAATGCGAAGGCAAAAAGTGGCGATTTTGTGAGCGCAATTGTGGAGCACACAACAAGCGGGCTTAGCAAGAACATTAGTAAGACGGCAAATCTTGCGAACGTTGGGGTTTGCTGCGATTGCTGGGATTGCTGCGATTGTTGCGATTGTTGTGCTTGCACAATTTTTAACCAAGGTCTATTTAAGAAGCGATTCGCGCTCGCTGCAACGCACCAAGCTGCAAATACAAACTGTATAAAAGCTAAAAGTATAATTCCGGCATCGTTGGAATCGGTAAAATATCGTGAAACTGCGGTTGTAGCACCGTAAATAACGGTTAGCACAATGTTGTGCTGATCGGTTAAATACGTTGGCTTCGAAGGCCAAAGGTAGTGAGCTGTGGGGTAAATGTCCATTGGAACGAAGCTAAAGAAGCCAATATAGGGCTGATTTAAGCCGGTAACCTGATTCCAAGCCCAACTGTACTCGCGAATTTGCGAGCAGATATCGGCGCCGTACGCGGCAAGCAAAGTGACTGGAGCCCAAAGCCAACCTAGGAAGAAAGTGAGGAAAAGATTGCGGCGGTTTCGTGTGGAATGCTTAATAAACCAAAGCGCTGCGTTATAAAAACGCTTAGAAATGTTGCGAATTAGGCGGCAGATTGCGGATGCGCGGTGCTTTTTGATTTTGTGATTGGCTGTGTTTTTGCTTTTGGTTTCGTCGGTTTTTTCGTCAGCTTTTTCGACAGTTTTATCTGTTTTCTCTGCGTTATTCTTGTGCTTTTTTCTAAAAATCGACTTAATCCACGCCCCAAAACGGCTGTATTGCTTAGGAAAAGCCGCATGCTTGCCGTAATAAACAATCGTCCACAAAATAATCGCGTATATTGCTAACGCGGCAATAAAAATTAGCGCATTGATCCAAGAAAAATCAGTAATAGAACCTAAATGAACCTTAATATCTTTGTTGCGAAAGATTGGGCCGAGGCTTGTGCAAAGTGCAAGAATAAAGCAAAGTATGGTGGAAAGTGCAGCGCATGCTATGCGGAAACATTTTCCGTGTAGTTTTCCGGCGTTTGTTGTCGCTTCGGCGTTATTCGGAAACATTTGCCGTATTATTTTCCGGCAATTGTTGTCGCTTTGAATGTTTTTGACCACATTTGCCGTATTATTTTCCAGCGTTTGTTTCTGTTCTGAATGTTTTTGACCACATTTGCCGTGTAATTTTCCGGCGTTTGTTGTCGTTTTGGCAGATTCGCAGGATTCGCTACGCGTGCTACGTGCGTTATCTGTGCTACGTGCGTTACGTGCGCTATTCATAATCAACACCTGCTTAAAAAATTTAATAAAACTGCACATATGCTTATTAAATCTGGCTTGTCTGTACATTCCGACGCACCAAAGCATAAGCATATAATCTGATGTAAATTATACCTATGACTACTTTTTCTTCGCAAAGTGTGGCATTGATGCCGCGCACATCAAATGTAGCAGATTTAGTAAAATATTTCGCAATTACGGATTCTACGCAAAATATTGCGCGCGAAATCATACAAAAAGGCGAAATAATCGCTCGAGATGATGGAAAACCAACAATATTTGCGATTGTAGCAGACGAGCAAACGGCTGGTCGCGGCAGGCTTGGACGCGCGTGGGTGAGTAGGCCTGGGGAAAGTTTCCTAGTATCTTTTGTAACTTTGCTGCCAAAAACGATTGTTATGGACGAAGGTCGAAACGGCTGGCTGCCAATAATTGCAGGGCTTTCGGCGCGAGATGCTCTGCTGGAAACGTTCCGAGAATATAAGAGTTCGCCAATTCATGCGGATGCGTGTGCGCTTAAGCTTAAATGGCCAAACGACGTATTTTTGCACGACTGCAAAGAAGGCGGAATCTTAACGGAAATTGTGGCTGATCCAAGCAAGGATGATGTTGTTGGAGTAGTTTTTGGAATCGGATTGAATTTGCACGTGCCGCAAGAAGTATTGCCGATTAAGATGGCAACTTCGCTGCAAATGCACATGAGCGGGCTGCCGGAAGCTACGGAATTGCGCGATGTGATTGCTGCGAAGATCGTCACTGGATTGCGAGCGAGATTATGCGATTTTATGCGTGATTATCCAAGTAATTGCGCCGGTTTGCTTAAAGAGCTAAGCGATGTGTGTTGGACGCTTGGGCGCAAAGTGAATGTGCATCCGGTTGATGGAAGCGTGGTGACCGGAACGGCTGTGCGCGTTGGGGAAGATGCGTCTCTTACGATTCGCAAAGATTCCGGCGAGGAGATTGTGGTAAAAAGCGGCGATGTGCAGGCCGTTGCGTATGAATAGTGAGATTTAAAGAAAGCAGACGCGATGACTTGCTTTCTGCGCGCGTGTCTATGGTTGGTTGTTTTCGGACATTCGTGCAGTCGTCGTTCTGCGCTAGTGTCTCATTTTGCTTGTTTTGAGACACTAGCGCAGATGAGTTACTGCGCGCGTGTCTGAAGACCGTAGTAGTGAAACATTTGCCGTATTATTTTCCGGCGTTTGTTGTCGTTTTGGACGTATTTGACCACATTTGCCGGAGTTTTTTCCCGGCGTTTGTTGTCGTTTTTGTGTTTTGTGGAAACATTTGCCGGAGATTTTCCGACAAATGTTCCCGTTTAGAGTATTTAGATTTATTCGTTACGCGCGCTTTTTGTTAAGTGCATTGTACAAGCCGGAGCAAGCCGCGCTCGCAACAAAAGCCTTAATCAAATCTCCAATCATGAAGATAATTAAGGTTGCTGCAGCAGTAGAAAGTGGCATGCCGGTAAGTAAGCTCTGACCAAAAATGCCGAATGCGTAAATCACAATCGTGCCGATTATGGAAGCAACTGAGTAGGTGCAGAAGCGTGCGAAAGTCTTCTTAAACGAGCGTTCCGGCATCATTGCGTCAAGAGCAACGTCGAATACGCGCTTCAAAGCGGCAGTTGCAGCAACGCCAAAAATAAAGCCAACGAGGAAGCCAGCAGTAGGACCTACGAATACGGCCCAGCCGCCCTTAAATCCAGCGAACACAGGCAAACCTGCAGCGCCCAAAGCCAAATACATTACAACGGAAGCAACGCCCTTGCGCCAGCTCAAAGTCAAACCAATAATGCACAAAACAAGAGTCTGCAACGTAATTGGCACAGGAGTAATAGGCAAATAAATTGCGCCTGCCATAGTAGAAAGTGCCAAAAGCGCGGTTAGAAGAACCGGCTTAGCAAGCCAGGTTGCGGCTGCCTTTACTTTACTAACGGTTGCATTAGATGTTGCGGTTGCAGTTGTTGCTGCATTATTTTGATTCATGTTAGTCATGAAAACCTTCTTTTGGTTATTGCCGGCATGCTTTGAGTAGTTTGCAACTTAAGTAATTTGCTACTCAAGACTTAAGCCTTTGCCGGCTGTTTTCCGTTTCGCTAATCACATTACGTGCCACAAAAATCATGTGCATTGGAGAAGTGTACAAAATTTTGCTCTAGCTTTTGTGTATGTCGGCTCATACGCAAACGCGACTTTTCTAATATCTTGTAACGTATGGTTACGAATATCAAAAAAATCCTCATCGCAAACCGCGGTGAAATCGCCTTGCGAGTTATTCGCACGGCTCACGAAATGGGCATTTCTACCGTTGCAATTTATGCGCCTACTGATCGAAACGCGCAGTTTGTAGAAATGGCAGACGAAGCGTACGCACTTTCCGGAGACACGTATCGCGACACTTATTTAAACGAAGATGCAATTCTTGACATTATTAAAAGAAGCGGCACGGATGCTGTGCACCCTGGCTATGGTTTCCTTTCGGAAGTTGCGTCTTTTGCTAAGAAAGTCAACGATGCTGGGGTTATTTGGATTGGTCCGCGCCCGGAAGCGCTTATTGATTTGGGAGATAAGATTACGGCTCGTCGCGTGGCAGTTCGCGCGAAAGTGCCGCCAGTTCCAGGAATTTCGGAGCCTGTAAAAGATATTCGAGAACTTTTAACTTTTGCGCAAACTCACGGCTATCCAGTGATGATGAAGCGCACGGATGGCGGCGGCGGACGCGGCATTACAGTTGTTCGTAACGACGACGAGTTGCGCGGCTTTTACATGAATCACGACGCTTTGCAGGGCGGCGACTTAGACGAATATTTTATTGAGCGTTTTATTGACAAAGCTCGCCACGTTGAAACGCAGTGCGGCCGCGACGCTCACGGAAATTTCACCGTATATTCCACGCGCGATTGCTCGGTGCAGCGCCGAAACCAGAAGCTGGTTGAGGAAGCTCCGGCACCGTTCTTGACTGACGATGAAAAAGATCAGCTTTACAGATATTCTCGTAACCTATTTGAAGCTGTTGACTACGTTGGTCTTGGCACGTGCGAATATATGGTGACTTCTCAGCATAAAGTCTACTTCTTGGAAGTTAATCCGCGATTGCAAGTTGAGCACACGGTTAGTGAGGAAGTTAGCGGACTTGATTTGGTGCGAGAGCAGCTCAATATTGCTGACGGCGGCGAGTTGACTAAAGATCCAGAGCCTCGCGGACACAGCTTCGAGCTTCGCATTACTTCGGAAGATCCCGCTACGAATTTGACTCCAAGTTCCGGCACTTTAACGAAAATAAAGTGGCCTTCCGGCCCTGGTATTCGAGTCGACTTTGGTGTTGAAGTTGGAGACAATATTTCTCCAAAATTCGATTCCATGATGGGCAAGCTTATTATTACTGCGCAAAGTCGCGAAACTGCTGTTGCTCGCGTGCGTCGCGCTTTGAAGGAACTTTGTATTGAGGGCGTGCCAACTCCGGCGAAACTTTTTGAGCAGATTTTTAACGACCCTGAGTTTACGGCGGAAAATCACAGTTTTGACGTGTCTACTAAGTGGATGGAACGCAAGTATTTGAACCGTGTTCCTGCAGCTTCTTTGGGTGGGCAGCCGGCTTCGCTTGTTTCTGGAAAGTCTGCGGATGAATCCGAAAATAAGCAGCCTGCAATGGAATCCTTCATTATTGAGGTTGATAATAAGCGCGTAAAGCTTACGATTCCGCAAGATATTGTTGATAATTTGACCGGTTCGGCTAGAGTTCGTAGCGTTTCTAGGGCTTCACAGCCTTTGCGCGGACGTTCTTTGCGCGGTAGCACTCACAAATCTGAAGAACAAAAGCAGATTCCAGGCGTAATTGCAGCCCCTATGCAAGCTGTTATTACGCGCGTGAATGTTGCTGAAGGCCAGCAGGTTGCTAAGGGTGATTTGCTTGTGGTGCTTGAGTCTATGAAGATGGAAAATTACGTTTACGCTCCGGCTGCGGGAACGGTTACTGGCATTTTTGTTGGGCCTGGTGACGGCGTTGAATCTGGCGCAAAGCTTGTGACGATTGATCTTGCTGGAGATAAAAGCGCAGATAAGAGCGCAGATAAAAGCGCAGAAAAAAGTGCAGATAAATCCTACGAAAAATCTTCCGAAAAAAGCGCTGAAAAGCCGCAAGGAGAGCAGAAATGAGCACTTTAGCAAAAGAAAAGTCTGAAACTTATAAAACTGCTGAAACTTCTGAAATTTCGGAGAAAAGTGTGAATAATTCTGACGCAGCAAACTTGCAGCCTCGTCGCGGCAAGGCTGCCGTTCAGCACGCAGCGCAACTTGCTCGTGACGCAGAACAAAAAGCTTTAGAGCGTCAGCACGCAAAAGGCAAAAGCACTGCTCGCGAGCGACTTGACCTGCTTTTTGACACAGGTTCCTTCGTGGAAATCGGCCGCTTTAACGGCGGTGACATTAATAACGATGTTGCCGGATGCGCTGTAATCACCGGTTTTGGCGAAGTTTATGGCAGAAAAGTTGCCGTTTACGCACAAGACTTTTCTGTGCGCGGCGGAACTCTTGGCAAAGCGGAAGGCGAGAAAATCTGCCATCTTTTAGACATGGCTGTTGAACTTCGCGTGCCAGTTGTTGCCGTAATTGATTCCGGCGGCGCTCGCATTCAGGAAGGCGTTAGCGCGCTTATGCAATACGGTCGCATCTTCAAAAAAACTTGCGAAGCGAGCGGCTTAATTCCACAAATCTCCATTATTCTTGGACCTTGCGCTGGCGGTGCTGTGTATTGCCCTGCGTTGACGGATTTGATTATTATGACTCGCGAGCACTCAAACATGTTCGTAACTGGCCCGGATGTTGTTAAAGCTGCAACCGGCGAGGCTATTAGCATGGACGATTTGGGCGGCGGCCTTGTGCATAACGCAACTTCCGGCGTTGCTCACTATTTGGGTGAAGATGAAGCGGACGCAATTGACTACGCGCGCACAGTTTTGGCTTATTTGCCATCTAGCTGTGAGGTTGATCCTCCAACTTTTGCCTACGCTGCAACGCGTGCGGACCGCGAAACTGCGCGAGAGTTGGCAAGTATTGTGCCAGATAACGATCGTCAGCCTTACGATGTGCTCGACGTGATTCGCCGAATTGTTGACTACGGCGAGTTTGTGCAAGTGCAAGAATTGTACGCTGCTTCTGCAGTGGTTGGTTTTGCTTGCATTGAGGGGCATCCGGTTGGAATTGTGGCAAATCAGCCGAAGGTGAACGCTGGTATTTTGGACGTAAATTCTTCCGAAAAAGTTGCGCGATTTGTGCGATTGTGCGATGCGTTTAATTTGCCGGTTGTGACTTTGGTTGACACCCCTGGTTACAAGCCTGGTTCGGATCAGGAGCATGCCGGAATTATTCGCCGAGGCGCAAAGGTGATTTACGCTTATGCGAATGCGCAAGTGCCACTGGTTACGGTGATTTTGCGCAAGGCTTTCGGTGGAGCTTACATTGTTATGGGCTCGAAGTCGATGGGTGCGGACGTGAATTACGCGTGGCCAACCAGCCAGATTGCAGTTTTGGGTGCGCAAGGTGCTGTGAATATTATTCACCGCAAGGATTTGCAAAAAGCTAAAGAGCGCGGACAGGATGTTGCGGCTCTTAGAAAGCAGCTGGTTGACGAATACGAAGCGACTACTGTGAACGCAAATCTTTCGCTGGAAACTGGTCAGATTGATGCAATGATCGATCCGGAGCAGACTCGCGATATGATTGCCGGCTCGCTGAAGCTTTTGCGAAGTAAAAAGCGGGTTTCCAGAACTGGCAAGCATCACGGAAATCAGCCAATGTAGAAATCTAAAGAAATCTGCATAAATTACAGAAATCGCAAAACTTATAAAACTTATAAAAATTTATAAAACTTATTCAAATCGACGAGAAGGAAATATTATGAACACCTACTTTTTCGACCAACTCGCTAATAATCCACACGCTTTAACTTTTGCGGGCCAATCAACTCCTTGGGTTGATTCTCTTAAAGAACTCGGCAAAGACGAGGAGCTAAACGCCGAGCTTCACGAGTATGAGGCTGGCGCAAAAGCTTTGCTTGCACCAATTTACGCTGAACTTTTAGCAAACGCCGGCGGAGACATAAATGTTTTCGACGCGCTTGAAAATAAGCATATTAACGCTGCAAACGCTATTCTTAGCGTGCCGGGAATTAGCTTAGCGCAACTGGGTGCTGTGCGCGACTTAACAAATCTTGGATACAACTTTGAAGTAAACAAGCCTTGCGCAGTTTTGGGCCATTCTCAAGGCGTAATCGCAGCAGAAATGGTAAAAGCGCGTCTAAAAGCAAAATCTTGGCAAAAAGCTCGCGCGCAAATCGAAGAACTTCTTGCAATCGCATACTTAATTGGTGCTGCAGGAGACCGCGAATCTCGCATGCTTGAAATTACCGGCGACGGTGAGCGCACTCCAATGCTCTCGCTTAAAGGAGTTACCAAAAAGCAGGCAGAAGCGTTGATTTCCCGCGCAGAGCGCACGCGAGGAGAAATCTCAATTGCTGTTAAAAACGCTTACAATCACGTGGTTATTGCAGGCTACCCAGAAGATATGGAATCTGTGGCAAACGAAGCGCAAAAAGAAACGAAGCGCTCACAAAAATTGCGCGAAATGAAAGTTCGCGGCGGTGCTGTTTTTGCTCCGGTTGCTGAATACTTAGACGTTACAGTGCCATTCCATTCTTCAATGCTTCAGCCTGCAGTTGAGCAGGTAGTAGAGTGGGCGAGCGAGGCCGGTTTGAACACTACAGTTGCGCGCGAATTAGCGGATGCAGTGCTTGTAACTCCTGTTGATTGGGCTGCGCAAATTGGCGAAGTTTTGGCTAGAAACGATGCGCGTTCGCTTTGGATTTTAGATATGGGTCCTAGCGAAGTGCTTGGAAAGCTTACAGGCGTGCTTGTGCAAGGTACGGGCGCTGGAGTTGTGGAAGCGGCTACAATGCGCTCTCGCGCCGAGCTTTCAACTTCAGACTCGGATTCTGAGCCACAGCGCACCGGCTGCTGGGCTGATTTTGCGCCTCGAGTAATCAACACTCCTTCCGGACGCAAAGTGCTCACTAAATTTAGCAAGCTTACCGGCAAAGCGCCTGTGATTCTTGCTGGCATGACTCCAACAACAGTAGAGCCAGAAATCGTTGCTGCAGCAGCGAATGCAGGCTACTGGGCTGAGCTTGCTGGCGGCGGTCAAGTAACTGCGGAAGTTTTCGATCGTCATATGAAGTCGCTTGAAAATCAGCTTCGTGAAGGCGCAACTATTGAATTTAACGCAATGTTTATGGACCGCTACCTGTGGAATTTGCAATTTGGTTCGAAGCGAATCGTGCCAAAAAAGAGGCAGTCGGGTGCTCCAATTGATGGCGTAGTTATTTCTGCTGGCATTCCAGAACTTGACGAAGCTAAGGAATTAGTAGCGTCTTTGCAAAAAGACGGATTCCCTTACGTAACTTTTAAGCCGGGAACAGTTGAGCAAATTCGTCAAGTTGTGCGAATTGCTAAGGCGGTTGCTCCTGCCACGATTATTGTGCAGGTTGAAGGCGGTGCTGCAGGCGGCCACCATTCGTGGGAGTCTTTGGACGATTTGCTTATGACAACTTACGCACAAGTGCGTGAATGCAATAATTTGGTGCTTGTTGCAGGTGGCGGTATTGGCACTCCTGAGCGTGCTGCAGACTACATTTCTGGCGAATGGGCAAATGAATACGGTTTGCCAAATATGCCAGTTGATGCTGTGATGATTGGCACGGCTGCAATGACAGCAAAAGAGGCGCATACAAGTCCTGAAGTAAAGCGCATGCTTGTTGAAACGCCTGGAATTGTAATGCCAAAAGCTTCAAGCGTTGAAGGTTTTGACGACGATCCGTTCGCACCAATGGGCGAGCGTTGGGTTCCTTCTGGAAAAGTTGTTGGCGGTGTGACTAGTGGCTTAAGCCATTTGCACGCGGATATTTACGAGCTTGAAAACGCTTCTGCACGCTGCGGACGCTTGCTTGTTCACATGATGAAGCATCCGGAAGAGCTTGAAACTCGCCGCGACGAAGTAATTGCGGCACTTAACTCAACTGCAAAACCATATTTTGGTGACGTTGAAAACATGACTTACGCTCAGTTTGCTCAGCGTTTCCTTGATTTGGCATACCCGTGGGTGGATCCTACTTATGCAGACCGCTATCTGCACTTGTTGCAGCGAATTGAAGCGCGATTAGTAAGCCAAGATTCCGGCGAGTTTACGTCGATTTTGCCTTCTCGCGCACAAGTTAGCGAAAAGCCGCAAGCTGCTTTAGACGCACTTTTGCAAGCGTTGCCTCAAGCTCGTGAGATGAACGTCGTGCCAATGGATGCCGCATGGTTCCCAACTTTGGTGCGCGAATACCCGAAGCCAATGCCTTTCGTGCCGGTTATTGACAACGATTTGCTTCGTTGGTGGGGTCAAGATCAGCTTTGGCAGTCGGAAGATTCGCGCTACTCGGCAGATGCTGTGCGCGTAATTCCAGGTCCTATTTCTGTGGCTGGAATTACGACTATGGATGAGCCGATTGCGGATATTCTTGGTCGATTTGAAGCAGCAATGCTTAATCGTGCAGAAGGTGCTAATAAGCGTGCAGAAAATCGTGCAGAAAATAGCGCAAATCAGACTGCATTCAGCCAAATTGCGGCGGCTGCAAACGTAGAAGCTTACGTTCGTGCTTGCCCGAATATTTCTTGGGTTGGTCACGTAACTGCAAATCCAGCTTATGGAAGCGCTTTTGGTGACGAAAATTACGTAATTACTGTAACTTCTACAAATAACGACGTAATTTCTCTCGATTTAGATATTAAGCTAGATACTTTCTGGGATAATCAAGAAAATCAAGAAGCGCAGAATGTTGCTAAAAATGCTGCAAATTCATCAAAACGCAAGCATGCAGTTCGAGATATTGTAATTCCGCTTACTGTTGACGCAAGCCGCGCTGGAAGTATTCCAGTAGTTGACCGCGAGCGCTTGCCAAAGCACGTGTACGAAATGCTTGCAGCAACCGCAGGCATTGGAAATACTGCAATTACAGGCGATGTGCTCGACGCTATGCCAAAGGTTGATCAAAGTGGTGCTCAAGCAAAATTGCCGGAAGATTTGATTAAAGAAGGTTATGCTGAGTCGCCATTTGGTTTGGTTCGTTCAGCTTATACTTTCTCTCGTAATCTTGGAATTGACCACGAATCGGCTACGGCTAGCCGCTTGCCGGATGGTTTACTTGCATCGCATATTGTGCCGGATGCGTTGGTTGGTCCTGCTTGGCCAACAATTTACTCAGCTTTAGGCTCTGTAATGGTTGACGGATACCCGATTATTGAGGGCTTGCTTAACGCGGTTCATTTAGATCACCTGGTTGAGCTTGACGTTGATGCTGAAGATTTGCGCAAGTATGTTGACAAGAGAATCAACTTGCTCGGATGGGCGGAAGCTTATAAAGAATCCGCTTCCGGACGCGTTGTAACAATTCACGTTGTGCACACTGCTGCTGACGGAACGCGACTTGCGCACGAAACCGAGCGTTTTGCTATTCGCGGACGCAGCTTTAGTAACGCTCTTCCGGAACCTGCTGCCGAATATGGTGACGCAGAAGGATTGCACGGTTATGAAATTGAAGATACTCCTCGCAGAGCTTTGCGCAGAGTAGTCGTTCGCGCGCCTCATAATATGACCGCTTTCGCGCGTACTTCTGGAGATTTTAACCCTATCCACACTTCTGCTAGGGGAGCTGCAATTTCCGGACTTTCCGCGCCGCTCGTGCATGGAATGTGGCTTTCTGCAACCGCTCAGCATGTGGCTCAA
Organism: Gardnerella greenwoodii 00703Dmash; assembly: GCF_000263635.1. Classification (GTDB taxonomy): domain Bacteria; phylum Actinomycetota; class Actinomycetes; order Actinomycetales; family Bifidobacteriaceae; genus Bifidobacterium; species Bifidobacterium greenwoodii. Next base: position 79,941 of record NZ_ADEV01000003.1, on the reverse strand, counting down.
GCAGTTGACGCAAAGGGCGCTCGCTACGAGCTAATCGGCTGGTCTTACAACATGTATGGCATGGTTCAGCTGGATGACGAAGTAGAAATCACAGTTGAGCGCGTTGGTAAAGTTCGCCGCGGCGGACTCGCTTTGGAAGTTACGTGCCGAGTTGATGGACAAATCGTGTCTAAAGCAAGCGCACTTACTCGCGCTCCACGCGCAGCATTCGTATACCCAGGTCAGGGTATTCAAAAGCAAGGAATGTCGCTGGATGAGCGTGCAAAGTCGCCGGCTGTGCGCGAAACTTGGGAGAGGGCAGATAAGCTTACTCGCGAAAAGCTTGGGTTCTCAATTCTTGCCGTCGTGCGAGATAATCCAAAGGAACTTACAGCTCACGGCGTAACATATCGTCACCCTGAAGGACTGCTGAATTTGACGCAATTTACGCAAGTTGCGCTCGCAACAGTCGCTTTTGCGCAAACCGCGCGTTTGCGTGAAGCTGGATGCGATATTTGGCCAGCCTACTTTGCCGGCCACTCGCTTGGCGAATACAACGCTTTAAGCTCCTTCGCTCAGATTATTCCTCTTGAAACTGTGCTCGAATTGGTGTTCCACCGTGGATCTACTATGCATCATTTGATTGAGCGCGACGAAAAAGGCCGCTCGAACTATCGCATGGGCGCACTTCGACCAAACCAGTTTGGTGTTGGAGACGAAGGCGTAAACGCTTACGTTGAAGGAATTTCCAAAGCTACCGGCGAATTCTTGCAGATTGTAAACTACAATTTGGCTGGCCAACAGTACGCAATTGCTGGAACGATTAAGGGCCTGAAGGCTTTGCAAGCGGACGCTTCTAAGCGTGCGAAAGAGTATGGTGGAAAGCCGCCGTTCATGCTTGTTCCTGGAATTGACGTGCCGTTCCATTCTCGAATTCTTCGAAAGGGCGTGCCGGAATTCCGCGATAAGCTCGATTCGCTTCTGCCAAAGCATATTGACTACTCTGTGCTTGTGGACCGCTATATTCCAAACCTTGTGGCATGCCCGTTTGAGCTTACTCGCGAGTTTGCGCAGAAGATTTTGGACGTTGTGCCATCCGAGCGAATTGAAGCAGCTTTGGAAGACGAAGCAACCTGGAAGTCTTACGCTGACGATGAGCAGAAGCTCGGCCGACTGCTTCTTACAGAGTTGCTTTCGTGGCAGTTTGCATCCCCAGTTCGCTGGATTGAAACGCAGGCTCTTATGTTTGCTGATCGCGCTCGCGGCGGTCTTGGCGTTGAAGAATACGTGGAAGTTGGTTTAGGAAACGCTCCAACTTTGGCAAATCTTGGTGCTAAAACTCTTGCTTTGCCGGAGTTTAGTGGCGAAAAGGTGACTGTTTACAACGTTGGCCGAGACGAGGGTCGCGTTTATATGACAGATACTGATTCGCTTGTGCCGGAAGTGTTTGATGAGGAAGATAGCACGACTGAAGCTGCTCCTGCTGCAACTTCTGCACCTGCATCTCCTGCAGCTTCCGCCGCAAATGCTGCATCTGCTGCTCCTGTATCTGCTGCTCCTGCAGCTAACGCAGCAGCAAGCGGTCCTGTAGCAGACTTGCCATTTAAAGCATCCGACGCAATCTCAATGCTAATCGCCTATAGTGCAAAAATTCGCCTCGACCAAATTGGCGATGCAGACACAACCGACACGCTAACAAACGGCGTATCTTCCCGCAGAAACCAGCTGCTTATGGATATTAGCTCCGAGCTTGGCGTGGCAAGTGTGGACGGTGCTGCAGAAGCTCCAATGAGCGCATTGCGAAAGCTTGTGGATTCGGTTGCTCCGCGCTATAAGGCTTTTGGTGCCGTGCTTTCCGACATTGTTCGCGAACGTTTGCGCGCGCTTTTCGGTGCTGCTGGTGTGAAGCCTGCGCAAATCGACAAGCGAATTTCGGAAGTCTGGCAGCTTGGCGAAGGCTGGCGTGCACACGTGCTTGCGGCTTTGGTTTTGCAAACTCGCGAAGGTGCAAGCGTGCGCGGCGAAAATCTTGCGCAACTTTCTACGGATCCTGCAAAGAATACTGCTGCAGCCGACGCTTTAATCGACGCAGCTATACAGCAGGTTGCTCAAGCTCACGGCGTTAGTGTTTCTCAGCCTGGTGCTGCCGGTAGTGCCGGCGGTGCTGTGGTTGATTCCGCAGCTCTTGACGCTTTTGCTCAGCAGGTTGTTGGAGCTGACGGCGTGCTTGCTGCAACCGCTAAGTTTGTGCTTGCAAAGCTTGGTGTTGAAGCTCCTCAAGCAGAAACTGAATCCGACGAAAATGCGGCTGTTGTAGCTGCTGTTGAAGCAGAGCTTGGTTCGGATTGGCCAAAGCAGGTTGAGCCTCGATTTGATGAGCGAAAGGCGATTCTTTTCGACGACCGTTGGGCTTCTGCTCGCGAGGATGTTGCGCGCTTGTACTACGAGCATGCTGTAAAGAATGAGGATGCTCAAGCAGATAAAGTTTCGGCAATTGCAAGTCGATTCGGTAGTTTCTTGAGCGCAGGTGAGGCTGTAGCTTCGGAAGCTGAGTGGTTTGCTGGTCTTGCAAAATCGCGCGGATTGGAAAATCTTTCCACAATACTTGCTGGTATTGCGCGCGACGCACGTACTAAGCTTTCTCACAATTACGATTCCGACGCAGCTTACGCAACTCGTTTTGCGGGAGAAGTTGCGGTTGTAACAGGCGTTGCACCAAACTCAATCGCAGCTCGCGTAGTAACAGGCTTGCTTGCAGGTGGCGCGACTGTTGTTGCAACTTCGCATAGCTTCAAGCCGAGCGTAAAGTCTTGGGCAAAGAAAGCGTATCGCGGATATGCTTCAATGGGTGCGAAGCTTTGGCTTGTGCCAGCAAACTTGTCTAGTTACCGCGATGTTGACGCGCTTGTGAAGTGGGTTGGCACGGTTTCGAAGAAAGTTAGCGGCGCAACCACTACTATTTTGAAGCCAGCTTACGAGCCGAGCATGTTCTTCCCGTTCGCAGCGCCTCCAGTTCACGGCACTTTGGCTGATTCCGGTTCGCTGTTTGAATCGCAATCGCGCTTAATGCTTTGGGGCGTGGAGCGTGCAATTGCTGGATTTGCGCAAATTGGAGCAGATACGGATGTGCAACATCGTATGCACGTTGTGTTACCTGGCTCTCCAAACCGCGGTATGTTCGGCGGCGACGGTGCTTACGGCGAAGTTAAGAGCGCGTTTGATGCGATTGTGAGCCGTGCGCACGCGGAAAGCGTGTGGTCGGATCGCGTGACGTTTGCGCATCCAAAGATTGGTTGGGTGCGCGGAACCGGCTTAATGGGCGGAAATGATCCGCTTGTGGCTGTGGTTGAGCGTCACGGATTAACTACCTACTCTACGCAAGAAATGGCTGATCGTTTGCTTGATTTGTGCACTCGCGAAGCTCGCGAACAGGCTGCAATCGAGCCTTTGGATGTTGATCTTACGGGTGGATTAGGCAAGGAGCCGCTTGATTTGAATGCGCTTCGTGCAGAAGCTTTGGAAGATCAAAAGCGTGCGGAAGCTGCAGAAGAAGCTGCGGAATCTGCTGAAGAAACTGCTGAATCTTCTGCTAAATCAACTGCTAAATCAACCAACAAAGCACTTCCAACTCCTTACGTGCCAACTCAGCCGCAAGTCAACTTGTCTGATTGGAAGAGCGTAACAGCGCGTCCAGAAGACGAAATCGTAATCGTCTCCGTCGGCGAGCTTGGACCATGGGGTTCCGGACGTACTCGTTTCGAAGCAGAACTTGGAATTAAGGAAGATGGTTCCGTAGATCTTTCTGCAGACGCAGTGCTGGAATTGGCTTGGAATATGGGCTTGCTTACTTGGCAGGACTCGCCAAAGCCAGGCTGGTACGATGCTGAAGGCACGCTTGTTCCAGAAGAAGATATTGCGGAGAAATATCGCGATGAAGTAGTTGCGCGCTCCGGTATTCGACCATTCGAAACAGGAATGGGCGGCGACTACAAGGACGGAGCAAACGAAGAAGAAGCAGAAATCTTCCTCGATCACGACGTGAGCTTCAGCGTGCCAACAGAAACAATTGCGCGCGAATACGTGGCTCTCGACGAAGCGCATACTGCAATTGCTCGCGATGCAGAATCTGGCGAATGGACAGTTACTCGCAAGGCAGGTTCTATGATTCGCGTGCCGCGCAGGGCTGCAATGACCAGAACTGTCGGCGGACAATTCCCTAAGGGCTTCGATCCGCTGAAGTGGGGAATTCCAGCTTCGATGGTTGGAAGCGTTGACACGATTGCGTTGTGGAATATCGTCACAACCGTGGATGCTTATATTTCCGCCGGTTTCACGCCTTCGGAGATTTTGCAGTCTGTGCATCCATCGCTGGTTGCTTCTACGCAAGGCACCGGTTTTGGCGGCATGAGCTCAATGCGAAAACTGTACTTGGATCGCTTCCTTAACCACGAAATCCCAACCGACGTGCTGCAAGAAGCGCTTCCAAACGTTGTGGCAGCGCACGTAATGCAAACCTACATTGGCGGCTACGGAAACATGGTTCAGCCTGTGTCGGCTTGCGCAACTGCAGCGGTTTCGCTTGAAGAAGGCGTTGATAAGATTGCGCTCGGCAAAGCGGACTTCGTAGTAACTGGCGCAATCGACGATATTGGCGTGGAATCTGTGGTCGGCTTCGGCAACATGAACGCAACTGCCAATAGTGAGGAAATGTATGCTAAGGGCATAAATCCTCGATTCTTCTCTCGTGCGAACGATCGCAGACGCGGCGGCTTCCTTGAGGCGCAAGGCGGAGGTACGATTTTGGTTACACGCGGAGATATTGCGCTGAAGCTCGGCTTGCCGGTTGCGGGAGTTGTTGGTTTCATTCACTCCTACGCTGATGGCATCCATACTTCCATACCTGCCCCGGGCTTGGGTGCGTTGGCTGCAGGCATGGGCGGTGCTAAGTCTAAGCTCGTGCGCGATTTGGCAGCTCTCGGCGTTACTCCGGACGATATTACCGTGGTTTCTAAGCACGATACGTCTACGAATGCAAACGATCCGAACGAATCCGAGCTGCACAATACTCTTGCGCACGCAATCGGACGCACTGACGGAAATCCACTGTTCGTAATCAGCCAAAAGACGCTAACCGGCCACGCAAAGGGCGGCGCGTGCATCTTCCAAATCAACGGTTTGACGCAACTGTTTAGAACTGGCGTAATTCCAGCGAATGTGTCGCTTGATTGCGTGGATCCTAAGCTTTCGCGAGACGACCACATGGTTTGGTTGCGTGAGCCGATGCGTATTGGTGCAGGAACTGTGAAGGCTGCGCTCGCAACTTCGCTAGGCTTTGGCCACGTGAGCGGATTCGTAGCTTTGGTTCACCCTGGTGCTTTCGAGGCTGCTGTGGCTGCTAGCGCTGGTGCTGAGGCGCTGGAGGAGTGGCGCAAGCGTGCAAACGCTCGCTTGGCGGCCGGCCAGAGAAGGATTGAGGAAGGCATGATGGGTCACGCGCCACTGTTTGAGCCAGTGGAAAATCGCCACTTGCTCAAGGATGGTACGCGCCTGCCGGATGGCACTCGCTATGACGGTCACGAAGCAGAAAAGGCGATGCTGCTTAATCCTGAAGCTCGCCTTAACGCGAATGGCTACTACTGCTGAGCTGCTGCTTTAGCTGGTTTTGACTACAAACGCCGGGGAATTTTCCTCGGCGTTTGCGCTCTAACCTACTTTCGTGATCATAGCGTGGCGCGAGTTTTGGGGGATTTCTTTCCTCGCACGTCCCGTCCTTCGGGCGCTCTGGCTGTTAAAGGCGTTTAGTGTGTTCGCCTTTCTTAAAGAATGTAGCTTCTCAGTCCTCTTTTAGTGCTCGTAAAGAAATCCCCCAAACTCTGCATGCTAATTCGTTAATAACCGTGCTAATCGCAGAGATTTTTCGATTTTTCTTCTTCACTCGGCGAATCAGCAGCCTTCGGCTCTGACGTTCGCCTCGCTCAGTGCGAAAAATCTCAAATCTCTACCACGCGAATATTCACACGACTGAATGACGCGAAATTAAGCTATGTGTGGGTGCGTAGGTAGGAGTGCCTGGTGTGATGTGTGCAGAAGCAATGATGCTAGTGTTCTCTAATCAACAAGTAATCAGCGTCAGCATAGTAATACTGCAAAGCTACAGGAACATTTGCGAGAGAATTTCCGGCGTTTGTGCCTACATGATTTCGAGTATGGCAACAGCGGAGGCGACTGCCGTATTGTTCTGCACTGATCCGTCATGAGTTAGCGAGATATGCCAGCAAATTGCGTTACGAATATCTCTATGCGAATCTGGAAGATCCGTAAGCTGCGGCTCTTCCGCAATCTTCGACGTTTCCATAAGCTCCGCAAGTTCCGTAAGATTCGTAGTATTAGTCAAATCCGAAAGTTTTGGCGAAACTTTTTGTGAAACTAATCGTGAAACTGATTCGTAAAGCTTATTCTGCACTTCTTGCGCAAGCTCCACGCGCGGGCAGCCATGCGAATCGTCAAGAATCTCAATTTCAGGCCACGGCATGTTATCGAGAGTATAGGGGTAGTCGGTATTGCAGTCAGCCAACGCCTCGCACCACGCCTTAATAACGGCTTCCTTTCCTGCCCAACGCGCCGCAATATGCAGAGCTTCGTCGTCGTGCTTAGATTCCGCGAGCAAGCTGCACTGCCGAAGTTCGCGCACGGAAAATAGCTTGCGCCATCCGTCACCATCGCGCATCTGCTCAGCAAATTGCGCAACATTCACCACATCGTGACCTAATCCTGCAATCATGCGCTCTCCTTACTAATCTGCGCTCACAAACTGATATGTACCCTTTTTTCTGAGTACATATCCCTTTTTACTTAATCATATCGCCGCACAAACGCAAACTTGCTCTATGTCATAAGTTTCTGTATACTTGAACAAGTTGCTATTTTGCGGACGTAGCTCAATGGTAGAGTCTCAGTCTTCCAAACTGATTACGCGGGTTCGATTCCCGTCGTCCGCTCCACTTTTTAATTGCGCGTATTATTTCGCTATTTTCTACTATTTCTCCTCATCCATCATGCGTTTGCAATATACTTGCATATCAAAGGGTATAAAGAATTTATAGTTGATTAGGAATACGGAATTGCAAAAATTTTTAGAAAAATTTTTAGAAAAAAATGACGCAATACGAAAAATATTACCGTTTGTAACAATATTTGTAATAACTGGTCTTATTGCAATCGCATTTTTCAGCAACCTGTACCTTGCGTACAACTCACGTAATTACGCGCAAAAACCTCTTGTTTTAAGCAAAGCAATCATACCGGATTTAAGCAGTTACAACGAGCAAACCGGCGAAAAAAATAACAGAGAACAAGCGCGAATTATCGGCAATTCCATTTCTATCCCAAATTCGGGAGCAGACGTAATATTAAGCGGAATTAACGAAAATACTAAAGCTTTAAAAATCGAGTTGCAGCAAGAAAAACCGTCAATTTTCGTCACTGGCACTCTAGAAATTGAAGACTTCGGCATAGCTCCAAACGCGTACACTCTAGCGGATTCTTTCCAAATGTCTACCGGAAAGCACAATACTAGAGTTCTTCGTTTTGAAAGTCACGGAACTGCGTACAAAGCTAAGCTGCATTTTAATCAAACAGGAGCTCCTTTTACGCTCAAAGCTGTTACGGTGAATCCGCCTTTTGCGCTGCATGTAAATTTTGGAATGTGGGCAATACTTTTCGTTGCAAGCTCGCTTATATTCTTGGTATACAAGAAAAAGTGGTATTTGCTTAATTACGACCGCCACAATCTTGCGCAAAATATAGTTTTTTGGGCAGTGTGCGCAATGCTTATGGGATTCTCGCTCTACCTGTGCTTTGTTGTGTACCGCGGTCACGGCATACGAGTGCCGTTCCCATCTGACTTATACGATCGCGTCAACGGAAATCCGTACACCGAGCAGCTTAAAGCTTGGAAATCAAACTCTTTGGCTCTTCTTCAGCAGCCGCCTAAAGAATTAGTAGAATCTGCAAACCCGTTTAGCTGGGGCGAGCGCATGGATTTGGGCTCTAAAGGAGCATCCATACCTTGGGATGTTGTGTTCCACAACAATCATTACTACTGCTACTTTGGCATAGTGCCGTTCCTTCTCACTTACTTGCCTTTTAATCTGCTCTTCCCACATGCAGTTCCTTCCGCAATATTAGTTGTTACAATATTTGCGTTTGCGATTATTCCGTCTATGTTTGCGCTTCTTAGAGAAGTCGTTGAATTCTTTGCAATACGTGCTAATTACTGCCTGTTTCTGCTTACTGCAGCAGCCTTCCCATTTGGGTGCTTAATTTTCTACTTGCAATCTTCAGCGTCTCTTTACTATATGCCGCTTCTTAGCGCAATACTGTTTGGGATCTTATTCGTATACGCTTCTCTTAAAGCTGTGCGACTTTACGCAACTCATCCGCGCGCGGGGTATGCGCTTTTTGCGCTCGCTGGCATAAGTCTTGCTTTACAGTGTGGATCTAGGCCAAACGCTTGCATTCCTGTTGTTGCTTTTATAGCGCCGCTGTTTATTGCGCTACTATTTGACGCAAAGCGAAGTATTTTAAATCGCGTTGCGGCTGCTTCAAGCTTCCTTGTTCCTGCGATTATAGGCGTAGCTGGAATATTAACTTATAACTACTTGCGCTTTAAGTCTTTCTTTAATTTTGGAAATGAAGAGCAGCTTACTAATTTCGATTTGCGATTTAATAGTAAATCTTTTGATCCTACTAAGATTCGCGATATTTTCCTTAATTATTTCTTAAAACCTTTTAATATTTCGGAAAATTTCCCATATATTTCTATACCCTGGGCAAATAATCAGGGTTATGGAAACTCTTTCTACACGCATATGATTTTCGGTCTTATGATGATTCCGCTTTTCTGGTGGCTGTTCACGATGCGACGCAAGTTTATGCAAAAAATTGAGTATATTATGACGGTTGTTGGATTAGTAGCATCCTTCTTGCTGCTGTATCTTAACTACTGTTTAGGCGGCAATTTGTACCGCTACTATTGCGATTCGATTATTATATTCATTTTGATTGCAATAATGAGCATGCTTCACAGAGTTAAGCCTTATAGCAAAGATACTGATATTACTTTTGAAAAAGATTGCGCAATTGCTGAGCAATCGTCTTTGCATTTGTATATTCCGGCTGTGCTTTGTTCCGCGGCAACTATTGTAATAGTTGGTTTATTAGTATTCAGTAATCATACTGAGCCGGCTGCAGATATACAAAACGTAAACCCTGATTTATTCCTTAAGTGGAGTGATTTATTTACGATTGGTCGCTGATTTTAGTATTGCGCGACGACCTGCCGGAGCGCTTAAAGCGTAGCGCGCGAAGGCAACTCGGAGCGTGAGCTTGCTCAAGTTGAAAGCACAGTGTGCTTTCAACGCAAGCTCAGCAGCGAGTACACGCAAAGTGTACGAGCGCTATAAGCGCAAACACAAATTTTCTAGCCTCGTCAAAACCAAAAAACTAAATCAGTTACAAAACTCATAGACGATACTAAAGAATATCGAAAATAAAACTCGCGCCACAGTAAACAAAATGCAAAACAAACTATATAAAAATGGCCGGCATGCTGTTTAGCACACCGGCCACTTTAGATATTAGTAGAGATTAGTAGGCTTAATTACTTAGCTTGCAATGTAGCCTTCTGGCAAGACTGACGCCAAATACCATTGCTGTCATAATGCTCATCTTCAACAGGAGCACCGAGCTTTTCGAAGCCGCCGCGAGCGTAGTAATCTTTACGAAGATTGAACATAAGAACAAACTTCTTATCCTTACCATGCGTCCAAACGTCACCATTCTGGCAACGCTGACGCCACCAGCCGCCGCCCATGTTTTCCTCTTCGGCAACAGGAGCGCCAAGCCAAGCAGCACCACGATGTCCTTGGTAAGAGTCGAGTAACTCAAACTGAATCACGTACTTAATGTCTCTGCCATGCGTCCAGACGTCACCGTGCTTGCAGTGCTGACGCCACCAGCCGCCACCCATGTTTTCCTCGTCGGAAATAGGCGAGCCAAGTCGCGAATAGCTTCCGTGCTTATAGTAGGAGTCGCGCAATTCGTACTGGATTACGTACTTCTTATCTCGGCCTTGCGTAAACACATCGCCGTGCTGGCAGTGCTGACGCCACCAGCCTGCGCCCAAGTTTTCCTCGTCGGAAATAGGAGCGCCTAGACGAGTGAATCCGCCGTGCTTGTAGTAGGAGTCGCGCAATTCGTACTGAATCACGTACTTCTTATCTCGACCCTGCGTAATAACGTCGCCGTTCTTGCAGCGTTGACGCCACCAGCCGCCGCCCAAGTTTCTTCGTCTGCAACAGGAGCGCCAAGGCGAGCGTATCCGCCGTGACTGTAGTAGGAGTCGCGCAATTCGTACTGAAGAATAAAGCTTTTATCTCCGTTGGTCCAAAGATCTCGGCGATTTGCCTTCTTGCTTACTTTCCAGCCGTCTCCAACATCTTGCGAAGAATTCGCGCTGGTATTAGTAATCGTGTTACCAAACTCAGAAACACCGTTAATTTCGCCGCCATCAGCCATGCCGAATGCGTTCAAATCAACGCGACCTTCAATTCCGTCAACGCTTCCGTTGGAAGTGTACTGCCATCCTCGCAAAGCTGTAGAAATAGGGAAGCCTACGCGAGAACCGTAGCTGGCAACCCAGCTTGTGCGCTCGTGAATATACTGAGAATTTAATGGTCCCTTTAAATAATTTGCATAAGAGTAAACGCCGAGCTTATGGTAGCCTGCAGAAACCAGCTGATTCCACCACGAAGCCACAATATCCTGGTAAACGTAAGGTGAGGTTGGTGGTTGGTGGCCGCTCCAGCTCCACCTTTCCAAGTCGTAGTAAACCGGGTAAGTCAAATCTTCAGGACTTACTCCAGCGCCCTTCAAAAGATTGACAATATCCGCGCCTTCAGCTGCACCATCTTCCGGCTTTTCTGCGTAAGAATACATGTAAATGCCAAATGGAATACCAAGACGCTTGCACTCGCTAATATTGCGCAAAGCCTGCTTGTCGTATCCGTTATCCCAACCGTAGCTAATTCTAATAATCGCACCATCTACGCCAGAATCTTTTACAGCATCCCAATCAATTAAATGCTGATGCTCAGAAACGTCAATAACACCCTTGGCGTTTTTAACGAATGCGTCACCGGTTCCGTCAATAAACGCAGGTGAACCATCGGAATCTTCCCAATGAGCGCCATATTCATTTTCAGAAAGCGATGTTTGACGCACAACGCCAGAAGCATGAGGTTGCAATATAGGATTTACAACGTTATTTTTCAAAGCGCCAGTAGGCAATGAGGTCTGCTTAGGTGCTACAACGTTCATAGTAAATGCGGTAGCAATCGAAGCTAATCCAGCTAATACACGCACGATAATCTGTCCCACGAGTCCTCCAGACATGTTTTTTACGTGTTTATCTGCTACTACCATAGCAACAGCACCATAAAATTGGCGCAAAATCAACAGAAATATCGTTTTTTATTTCTATATGTGACTTTAGATTCTTGTACTAGACTATACTGTCTACTTGTAAATACAGTTTCTGGAGATTGTTAGATTATGAATACTTCGTTAAACAGCACGCGTGAAAGTGTGCCAATTTTGTACATTGTTGTACCTTGCTTTAACGAGGAAGAAGGTCTTTCTAAAACGGCTGCGGTTCTTCAAAATAAGATGACTAATCTTATGAATCAGAAACTTATTCATTCGTACAGTCGCGTAATTTTTGTTGACGATGGTTCAAAAGATTCCACATGGAATTTAATCGCCTCGTTTAATCGCAAAAATCCTTCACTTTTTGGCGGAGTAAAGCTTGCACATAATCGCGGCCACCAAAATGCGCTGTATGCGGGTCTTATGTATGCGCGCGAGCAAGGTTGTGACGCCGCAATTTCTATGGATTCAGATTTGCAAGATGACGTAAACGCTGTTGACGAAATGCTTAAAAAGTTTACGCAAGATGGTTGCGAAATTGTGTACGGCGTTCGCTCTTCGCGCAAAAAAGACACTTGGTTTAAGCGCAATACGGCATTGGCTTTTTATAAGATTTTCGCCTCAATGGGTGCAGAAGTTGTGCCAAATCATGCGGATTACCGTTTAATGAGTTCGATTGCGTTGGAAGCTCTTTCTGAGTACAGTGAAGTCAACTTATTCTTGCGCGGAATTGTGCCAATGCTCGGTTTTAAAACCGGAAAAGTTTATTACGAGCGTGGAGTAAGAACGGCTGGCGTTTCTAAATATCCTTTGAAAAAGATGATTTCCTTTGCTTTAGAGGGAATTACGTCGTTTTCTGTTAAGCCGCTGAAATTAGTTACGTATATGGGATTGCTTTCTATTGTTATTGGCTTTGCAATGTTTATTTACGTAATTGCGTCGCTGTTTACTAATCACACTGCTGTTGGTTGGTCTTCGCTTATGTGCTCAATATGGTTTATTGGCGGATTCCTTATGATTTCCATGGGTATTCTTGGAAGTTATATTGGCAAGATTTATTTGGAATCAAAGCATCGTCCGCGCTACTATATTGAGCAATCTTTGTAAATAAATATAAATATAATTTTGTAAATACGATCTTTATAAATAATCTTTGTAAAGGCACTTTGTAAAAGTAATCTTTTAAAGGGGTTTGAAAGTATGGTTAAGTGTTTGCAGCATATAAGCGTAACGCTTGGGCGCTTTTTTAGCGCTGCCGCACTGTGGTGTGCTGCAGTATTTTTCAGCGCATTATCTTTGCTTAATCTAGTTATTTCAGCTCATCTTTTACCAGGCGACTACACTCTTGAATTTTTATGGTTCCAAGCTCCATTCGTAATTGTTATAAGTGCAGCAGTATTCTTTATTATTGCGCTTTTACGAAAACGTGAGCTTATTAATAAGCTTCGTGTACGCTACGTTGCGGCCGCTGTTTTTGCTTATGTTTTTGTGGCAGGTTTAATTTGGGTACATGTTACTCACGCATGGCCGGAGTGGGATCCAGTCTACCTGTTTAGTGCAGCGCAATATTATGCAGATCCTAATAGAACTCCTGTAGTTTGTGGAGTTGACACTTCGGAATTATCTTGGATTGTGTGCCCGGGCGGCTACTTGACTCGCTTCCCATTCCAATTCCCGCTTCTTTGCCTTATGCGATTTTTGGTAATCGTTTTTGGATCTAACGCATACACTGCGTTTGAAGTTTTGAATGTACTATGTGCTGCTATTACTGGCGTTCTTATTGCGTACTACGTGAATTTATTATTCCGCAATAAAAATGTGACGATTCTTTCTTTGCTTTTTTACGCAGCATTTTTGCCTATGATTTTTTACGCGACTTTTGCTTACGGCAATACTCTTTGCTTGCCGTTTGTGTTTGGAGCGCTTATTTTCCACGCAAAAAATATTCGTGGCGGCAGTTGGCGTGATGCAATGCAATCGTTGATTTGCATATTCTTTGCAATATTGCTTAAGTCGACTATGGTTTATTGCTTACTTGGCATGATTGTTGTGTGGATTGTGTCTGCTTTGCGTTCTAAAAAGTGGGAGCATGCTGTTTGTGTGCTGCTTGCAATCGCGTTCTTTGCTTTAAGTAATGTTACGGTTGCAGATGCAGCTAATTCTTTTGGTCACAGTGCAAAAGATGGTTTGCCTTCTACAGTTTGGCTTGCAATGGCAACGGATCCTGCCAGAAAAGGCGGTCCAAATAATCCTGGCTGGTATAACGGATACCCAACTAGCTTTGACGTTGCAACCTATAATAAAGAGACTATAAAGAAGGAATCTACTGAATTTTTACGCAAAAATATTAATTTCTTCTTAAAAAATCCTAAGCAAATAGCGACTTTCTTTACTAAAAAGTTTGCGGGAGAGTGGCTTGAACCAACTTACGAATCTTTGCTTGCAAGCAGTTGGAAGTGGAACGGTCCGTACAGGCAGGTTTTAATTGATCGCAAAATGAATCCTGCTTTGCGCTCGCTTTATTCTGGAAAGTTAAATATGGTTGTTTTTACTTTCCTAGATGCTCTTCAATTTATGCTTGTTGCGTTTACAGCAGTATTTTTGTGCGTATTGTTGCGTAAAAGAAAGTCGCCTTCTTCTTTGTCTAAGATTTCTTGCGAATTTTCTTACGAATACTTGACTCCGCTTTTGACTCCGCTTGTTATAGTGCTAGGAATGGCAGTTTTGTACATTGTTTGGGAAGCGCAGTCGCAGTATATTCTTCCTGCGTATTTGCTTATGATTCCGTTTGCAGCTCGCGGCTTTGATATGTTACTGACGTGCTACGAAAACCGTGCTGCACATAATAGTAATGCAGCAAATCCAAGCCAAAACTGACGGCATTGTGCATGAGATTATTGCTGTTACTATCATGCTCCAAGCTGCGTAAGTAACGTTTGCAGCCATTGCGCGCGATGCTCCAACTTTCGCAATACCGCGGTAATAGCAAAGGTACGAGCTCACTCCAAGAAGGCCGACAATAATCGCCATTCCTGCTATTTTGAAAGCTTGAAGCGAGCTTGTGTTTAGTAAAATATAGGATTCTAATCCTGTAGAAGTGACTGCAGAAGTGCCTGTAGAAGCGCCTGTAGAAGAGACAAATATACTAGAAACAATGGCAATAATCGCAATAATAACGTAAGCAAATGCGGATGTAGTTTGGCGAATATGAAGTATTATTTCGTCGTCTATGCTTTTTTGGCGCGTAGCCCAAGCGCACACAACCGCTTCGCTTCCCCAACCAACTACGCTTAAAATTGCTCCGGCTAAACCAAGTATTGTGTTTGAATTTACGTAAGATTGAGCATCTTGAGCGCAAGAAAAGTATCCTAAAGCAGAAACCGCAATAAGAGCTAACGCAAAAGCTGCATATTTTGACGCACTTAATCGCTCGCGAAGTATTAGCGCAGAAAGTACGGTTCCAACTGCAGGGTAGAAGGCGGAAATTGCAGCAGCGTATCCAGCTCCTATATTGCTTGCTGCTAAAACGTATCCGCTCATGCCGAGTGGTCCGCCAAGTAAAGATCCTACGATAATAAGTGCCAGAATCCGTGGTTTATTTAGTATTTCAAGCGTTTTATGCCATTTTTTTCGAGTACTTATGTAAACCCACATAAAAATTGCACATACAGCGTCGTGGAGTAGAGCTCCAAGAATACCAACGAATATTACTGAATTAGTGCTGCTGTTATAGCTAAGAAATGTGGTTAAAACTGCAAGTAGGGCAGTGTCAATTCCCCAAAGGAATCCGCTTAAAAACGCGTATTTCATAAGTACCTAATTTCGTGTTTTAATTTTCGTACATTTTAAGAGCTTCATTAATATAGCGTTTTGCGTACCGGTAGTAGGTATACATGCAAGTTCCTATGTTTTCACCTTCCGCTTCTTTAACAAGCGACCACAAATGCCAACACCATCCTGCAAATCCCACAAAAGCCAGCAAATGACGCTTTTCTTGAGTTGACGGAGCGTGTGCTAAATAAATAGGCATAGCTTCGTTTATTTCAGTATCGCTAAATTCGTCCGAAACGCATAACGTGCCAAAATCTTGCGCATAATCAGACATTCCGGCATATTCCCAATCAATAAGATGGTATCGATTTTGTTTGTCGATTAAAATATTTGCTCCCAAAACATCGTTATGGCAAGGACAGTAGTTTTGTGGATCCTTAGATACTACTAATTCGTGAAGCTTTTTTGCGCTCAATCCCAGATCAATAATTTTTTGCGGAATCGTAACTTTTCTATTATTTAATTCGCTTATGTAACGTTGAGATTCTAAGTAAAAATCGAAAGTTCTAAGCATCTTTCTGTTGCTTTCGTGTAATAAGCGCACTAAAGCCAATCCCTCTTTAAGCTCTTTCAAATTGTGCATATTAGCTGTTTTGCAATCGGGCAAAAAGTGCGAAATCTTCCAGCCAACAGTTTCGTCTGCTGCAATAAAAGTGCCGTCTAAACCAATCTGCTTAGCAAGATTTAAAGCTTCAACTTCCGCCTTTCGATTAATAAGCACGTCTGTGCCAACGCCAGGATGTCTATAAACGTACTCGCTTTTTCCAACTGAAAAATGGCAAGATAAATTAGTGAGACCATTTTTTAGTGGATACACGTTATAAATATCGGATTTCTTGCAATTAAGCGTTTTAGTAATATGATCAAAAATTGCGCTATCAATATTTTCTAGGAAAAGCGGATCAAATTCGCGCAACTCGTCAATAGAATCAAATTCGTGAATAATTGGCGGATCGTATTTGCGCATTTGCATATCTAGCTCGTCAATATGTTCAATAAAAATATCTTCCCAAAGTTTTCCTGCAGTTTGCGGCAAATCGTATTCTTTGCGAAGAATTTGCACAAATCGCTTAGAAAATTCGGTGTCGAAATACACGTGACCAATCATGTACCAAGCGTTACTTCCGCCAATCGTAACTTTTGTAATGCGATTATGTGCTCCGCAAGTCATGCACCATTCTTTAGTGTAACCCTGCTGGAATTGTGCGGAATAATAAGCTTTCCAAACGTATTTTTCAAAGGGATTTTCGTCAAAATAGTTGTCGGATGAGCAAATATAAGTGTTAGATAACTGGTTCGCTACAGCCATAAGCGAACTGTTATTATTGCGAGTGTTGTATTCGCTATTTGGCACGATTTTTACGTTAAAAGCGTCTTCTAAGTAGAAAAACTGCTCCTGTTTGTAGCCAACAACAACAGTTATATCGTTAATCCCAGCTTCGTGAAGTTGCTTGATTTGGCGCTCAATAAGAACTTCGCCTTTTACTGTAAGCAAGCCTTTTGGAGTTTCGTACGAAACTGGTGAGAATCTTGACGAAAATCCTGCGGCCATAATAATAGCGTTTTTAACTTTGTGCGGCTCAAGTTCAGCAAGACCTTTAGGTGTAATTTGCAACGTTTCTTCCGCTTTAATAAGATGCTTATTTTCTGCGCTTTTGATTGAAGAATTGACGGTTCCGAGCGAAATGCCTGCGCGCGTGGCAATATCTCGCTGACTTATTTGCTGGGAGTTGTTGGTGTTATTTAGTAGGGCAGTAAGTAGCCTAAATTCGTTGTGATTAATAGCCATGCGCATCTCACTTGTGATTGGTGTTTTGTTCATTATATAACAAGCGTTCAAAAATAGCTATTAAATCTTTATTTTGAACAGCGTGCATCTAAATACGACCAAAACTACTCAGAAGTGAGTAGTTTATGCCGCCTTTACGCAAAAAATCCAGCCAAAACTACTCAGCGTTGTAAAGAATAGGTCGCTCGCAAACAACAAAGCGTATATAATGAATAACCATATGACTTATCGAGAGTAAATGTGGAGAAACATACAGAAGGTGTGAATTATGGCGTCCGTATTTCGTAGATTATTCCGTGGGCTTATTGACCGTTGTCCTTCCTCTAAGCGTTCAATAAGAGATCTTCGCGCACAAGTTGGCGATTTGCAGACTCGCTTAACTCGCATGCAGGAAATTCTCGACGGTCAGCTGGTACATATACTAGAAAATCAGCGTATGCTGCACGTTGATATGCTTACGAATCGTGAGCATTCGTCACTTTTAGGTTGGTCTAATTACAGGCGTGATAATGAAAGCGATTTGGACGCGCGTAAGCGTTTTTACTATTCGCTTCCTAAAGCAACAGGTTCCGTGCGACTTATTCAACGCGGTTGCGCTAGTCTTTTAAATGAGTTTGCCGAAATTGCGCGCGAACATAATTTGCAATATTGGGCTGATTTTGGAACTTTGCTTGGTGTTGTTCGCCATCGCGGATTTATTCCGTGGGATGATGATGTTGATCTTGGAATGATTAGAGAAGATATTGATACCTTACTCAATCTTCTTAAAAATGATGAGAAATTGTCGAAACGCTACCGTGCAGTTCTTGTTTTTGATCCTTACGTATGCTGCAGGCAGTTGCGTTTGCGCTACAAAAATCCTGAAAATCCTAGCTTTATAGATATTTTCTTCTACGATTATTTGCCTGAGTACAATGAGCAGATTAGGCGCAGATTTATTGATATTCGTAAAACTTTGCAGGATGATTTGCGCTCGCAGCCATTCTATGATGAGTGGCTTAAAGGCGGGTATCGTGAAGACGGTGCTAAGTTTACTAGCGAAATCGAAAGTATTTTTACAAAGTATCGCGAAATTGCGCAAAAAGAAAACATTATTTCTAAATCTTCAACTAATGAAACTTATGGTGTTATTTACGGTATTGATAATGTTGATGCAGAATCCATATACATGGTTAGCTGCAAAAACATGTTCCCGCTAAAGCAAGATCAATTTGAAGATTCTTCGGTATGCGTGCCAAATGATGCGCAAAAAGTTCTGTACGGTTATTACGGAAATATTTATCAGCTTCCAGCAGACATGTTCTCACACTTCCAGCATGTTAGCCGCGATTGCCTTGAGAATCAGTGCATTATAAATGCGATTGAGGAAGATATAGCAACAAATCCTTACGCAGCTAAGTAAACTCTTACATGCGTAAGTAGGTACGCAAGTAGGTGTGTACGCAAGTACGCGCGCACTTGCACTTATCTTTAGTAAATTATTTGCTATTTCGCCTCATAAGACGGAACTTTTTCTGCAATTTTGCAATAAACACAGGAAGAGTTATCTTTTTTGCTGCCGTCACGATTTTCTCGCCAATAACGTAGCGTGCAGAAGTGCGAATACTGCTAATTTCCTGCTTATACGTATTGCTTTTGCGCTCAAATTTAAGCATGCGCTCTTTAAGCCACAAAGTGCGTGAAGCGGTATTTAGTTGCAACTTTTGGAATTCGTTATACGAAAGCTCGTCGTAGAAGTAGCTTGGCAAATTCTTAGAAATTTGATCATAATCCATAATTTGCAGCACTGTCTGAAGCTTATTGTGAATAATATCTGCCAAAGATTCAGACGTTACTCGCGTATGGCAGTCGTGAACAAAACTGTTCACAAGCGAATTTACGTATCCGCGATTGTACTGATCAAGCAAGCCTTCGCTTTTAAGCCATTCTCCGGTTTCAATCACAGAATCAACTTCAAGAGGTGCTTCATCTTGAGTAGCGTGATGCTCAATAGAAAGCCAGAAGTTTTCTGGAATATTAGTGCGGTGAAGGTTTTCGAATCCTTCGTCAGCTCCAACGCTGAATCTTCCATAAGCATCTTCGTAAGTTTTAGACAAATCGCAATACAGTATTTTCTGTGCTTTTAATGCTGCGCGAGTTGTAAAAGTCATTAAAGTTGAAGGCAAATCGTGTTCTCCAGCTTCAGCTTTAGAAGCTTTCAAAAAGTCGGTTCGCCAAATCTTTTGCCAGCCGTAACTGTAGCAGCTGTCTAACAAAAGTTCCGAAATATCGCTAGCTTTATAAAGACCGTAACTTACGTCTTTATTAGCATCTTCCGAATTTGTTGGCATAATAAACTGCTGCTGCAAAATATTAGATTCTTTAGTTTTTGCGCTATTTTTTAACGCACAATCAATCAAATAATCGCTGTGTTTGCTTTTATTGTTGAAGAAAGCGAGGTCGACGCTGGCTGTTTTACTAGCGTCTTTAGCCGCGGTTTCATTATCTTTTGCACAAATTTCGTTATAATACTGCACCTGATTTAGTGCTTCGCATATCACTTTTTCGTTAATTATGTAGCTTGAAGGCATAAACATTGTGTATGTGCCGCGCACGCTCGAAATTGCTTTAGCAAGCATATCTTTAATACTTGCTGTATCTTCATGCGACTGAATTGTAAAACGCTTATCTTTGCTAGTAAACTTTTGGGCAATTGCAAGCGTACTGTCGTTTGAATGAGAGTCAACAATAATAAATTCGCAAGGAATACCGCTTATTGAGCTGCAAGCTTTAAGCGAATCAACAATCCAAGAATGAGCATTATGCGTAAATATTACGAGCGAAAGCTTAGGATTCGCCTCTGCTTTTTGTGGCTTAACTTCGTAGGACGAGCCGAGGAAATCCATGTAATAATCCATAAATTCTGGCTTAAGGCGTGATGCCATAAGGAAAACTTCTTTTGAATCCATGGAACTAAAAACTTCATAAATAAGCTTGCGGATTTCTGGATTCTTATCGTCAAAACCAAACTCTGTAATCAAGGAGTTTACGTAATCAAATTCGCGCGAATAAAAAGCGTGCAAAATTTCGCGAGAAACATTCTGCTTACTAAGAAACTCGCGCATATCTCGCAAACGGTCGAAAGGAAGATGGAAATCTTTCAATAGGCTAGATGCGCCCGGATTAGTTTGACGATAATAGTAGTACTTTCCAGGATTCCAGCAGATTTTATTCGCCAAAACCATTGTTTGCGCAAAGAAAGGATTATCCGTCCAGCCGGCTCCAGGAATCGGCTTAAAACGTATGATTTCGTGATTGCGGTTATTGCCGTTAAGAAAATCTTTTCGGTAAAGCGCGGACCAAATAGAAGGATGATGATAAAAAGGCTCAGCAAATTCGCCAAGATTAAAAATAGTGCGATGCTCAGGCATGAAATAGCACAAGTTTGGAGTTTCTACAGCCGACTTATAGCCATCTTTGCCGTCGTAAAAAAGCCAGTATCCACCTTTGATAATATCGAGGGTTTCGCCGGTTTCGCCGTTTTCGCCAGAATTTTTTCCAGCAATCTCAACATTACTTAGCAAACGCTCATACATATGCGGATCAATAAAATCATCCGGCTCAATAATGCTAATCCACTCGCCTTTAGCGCGTTCCAAACCGCGATTGCAAGTAGCTCCGTAGCCCTCGTTTTCTTTTTCAATTACCACAAAGCGACTGTCTTCTTTGGCAAAAGACTTCATAATATCGATGGAACCATCTTTGCTTCCATCCGAAAACATCAAACATTCCCAATCTTTAAAAGTTTGATTTTTAATAGACTCTAAACATTCTGGTAAAAAGGCTTCAACGTTATAAATTGGAACAATAATCGATACTTTCGGCATACGTACGATGTTAGCATAAGTGGTTTATTAGTGTTGATTTAGCGTATTCAAATGTGGCGCGCAATCGTCTTAACTAAAGCCTATTTTCAGCTATAAGCTCGTTTCGTCAATAAGCTCGTTTTGGCTAAAGTATCATTTCAATTACAACATAACTGATATTATTAAGAGCGTGAAAAATCTCATGGCTCGTTGTCGTAAAAAGTACGCGTATGCAAATATCGTGCTTCGCGGTTTAGTAAAAACCGATTTTAAGCTGCGCTACCAAGGCTCTTTCTTGGGTGTAGCGTGGTCGGCGTTGAAGCCGTTGATGATGTTTTGCGTTATGTACCTTATTTTTGGCAAGTTTTTGCGAATGACAGACGGCACGCCAACATACCCTGTGGTTCTTTTGATGGGAATTAGCGCGTGGCAGTTTGTGCAAGAATCCACTTCGATTGGATTGCGCTCGCTTGTTGATCGCGGCGATTTGCTGCGCAAAATCCATTTCCCAAACTACATTGTGGTGGTTTCGGCAACGGTTGGATCTTTAATAAGCTTCTTAATCAACTTAGTAGTCGTGCTTATTTTTGCGATTATTGGCGGAGTGCATTTTACGTGGAGAGTGATTCTGCTTCCAATAAGTTTGATTCAGCTTTATGCAATTGCAATCGGAATGGCACTAATAATGTCTACTATGTATGTGTTCTTCCGCGATATTTTGCATATTTGGGAAGTAGCTCAGCAGCTGCTGTTTTACGGAATGCCAATTATTTATCCGCTTAGTTACGTGATTAATAAGGGCGGCATTTTTGCGGTTCTTGCAAAACTTGAGCTGCTTAATCCTATAGCGCAATGTATTCAAGATATGCGACACAATATGTTGGCTCCAGAAACGCAGCCAACTGTGTGGAGTGAATTTGGATTCTCGTGGATGTCTTGCGTGCCGCTTTTGCTTACCGTGCTAATAGTGTGGCTTGGAGTGTATATATTCCGAAAAAATAGTCGCACTTTCGTAGAAATTATGTAGCATACTAAATTTACGAAAAATTTTACGATATTTATGAAAGTTACGATGGGGAAGTGGAGTTTATGAGTAAGTTGCAGGAAGAAGCGGCGGAAGCGAAAGAAGCGGCGCAAGATGCTGTGCGCGAAGACGATATTGTTTTATCGGTCAATCACGTAGGAAAATATTTTAAGCTACCAACCGAGCAAGCAACAGGCTTAAAGCAAGCGTTTATAAATCTTACTAAAGGTATTAAAGGCTACAAAATCCAAAACGTTCTTAAAGACATAAGCTTTAACGTGCATCGCGGCGAATTCTTTGGCATAGTCGGACGAAACGGCGGCGGCAAATCAACCCTCTTAAAAATTATTTCGCAAATCTACTATCCAAATACTGGAAGCGTAAAAGTAAAAGGCAAGCTCGTGCCGTTTATTGAGCTTGGAGTGGGCTTTAACCCGGAGCTTACCGGCCGCGAAAACGTGTATCTTAACGGAGCGCTGCTCGGCTTTACTCGCGCAGAAATTGACGCAATGTACGACGATATTGTGGAATTTGCCGAGCTTGAAGACTTTATGGATCAAAAATTAAAGAATTACTCTTCTGGAATGCAAGTTCGCTTGGCGTTTTCTGTGGCAATTAAAGCGCAGGGAGATATTTTAGTTCTTGACGAAGTTTTGGCCGTTGGCGACGAAGCTTTCCAGCGCAAGTGCGATGCGTTCTTTACAGATATTCGCAAAGATCCAACTAAAACCGTTATTCTTGTTACGCACGATATGAATGCTGTAAAGCGATATTGCACGCGCGCAATGATGATTAGCGATGGGGAAGTTGCGGCGATTGGAAACACTGAGTCCGTGGCAGATCAGTACACTTTGGCAAATATTGAGGCAGAGCGCGAAAAGCAGAATAAGCTTGGCGAGAAGCTAGGTAAGGGGCAGTATGCGCAGGGCTTGAATGCAAAGTGCCCACTGCTTAGAACCTATGCTTTAGAAGACAAGATTTACAAGAGCAGCGATACTTTCCGTTTTGCTGTGGAATATCAGTACGATGAGCCAGGTGATTTTTACTTGGCGATTGCTTTGCACGACATTCGTCGCGGCGGAATTACTTACGATACCGGCTCTAAAGTGCTGAAAATGCAGAAGCGCGGGCATCAAATAGTGAATTTTGAAATGCCGTTAAATTTGTTTAATAATGGCGAGTTTACGCTTTTTACTTCCTTGCGTACGCCTAGCCCAACTGAGGATGATTACACGGATTTGCTTGCTGTGGCAGTGGATGCTAACGCTTGTACGTTTGTGATTAGAGATAGTCGAAATCGCGACTATGCTTTGCTAAGCGATCGCGCGATGACGATTAAGCAGGTTTCGTGAAACATTTGCCGTGTATTTTTCCGGCGTTTGTGGTCGTTTTGGCTGCATTTGACCACATTTGCCGGAAAATTACCGGCAAATGTTTCTGATGTCACTGTTACTTATTAGCGGCTCGGAAGATCTGCTCCCAACTTTCAACGCTCGCCATATCGTAGCTGCGATACTCTCTCGAAAGCTTCTTCCACTTACGCAACATTTTTAACGCCAAAAATACGTCCGCGCGCAACATTTTACGGAATAACTTGCTATCTCGCTGGAAAAGATTCAGCGTAGTGCCATCTGGAGCCGTAACAATTGCAGTATTAACTCCCACAAACGAAGGCCAAGAAACGTCTTGCGCTGGAATCGCAACTTCCGGACGAGGATTCTTCGCATGCTTTTCGTGCGCAAACAAAGCCTTAATCGTAGCGCGCTTCTGCGCTTTACGCAAAGCCTTAGCGTCGTGCGCAGTAAACGGACTTACGTGCTCGCGCAAAACCTCACTAATAAGCGCTTCGTCACTTACAGGCTGCGTATCACTAAAGGCTTGGCGCGCTTTACGAACCTCGCCAAGCTTTTGCGGCATCGAATCAACAATATATTGAGGCCCTAGCAAAATATCCTGCAATCCCATATGATGCAATTGCATAGCAGAATACGCAAGTTTTAAGCCGGAAGCTAAGTCGCTTCTAAGCATTTCAATCGCAAAACGCAAGCTTGGCTGAGTGCAATGAAGCAATCCACAAATCCAACGATTGCGCTGGAAGAAGTACTCTTCCCAAGTGCGAGAAGGATCTTTATCGTGCCAAGCCTGATGCCAAACCGCCACTCCCGGCAGGCAAATCGTGTGATACCCGTGCTCAAGCGCTCTAATCGAATATTCAGTGTCGTCAAATTTAATAAACACAGGCAATGAAAGCCCAATTTCCTTCATAATCGCAGTAGGAATAAGACTCATCCACCAACCGTTGTAATCCGTGTCAATTCGCTGGTGACGCTCTGGGCAATCCTGCAAAGTAATCGCAGCAAAATCATGATTGTAATCAAGATTCTGCGAAGGCTTCATCCACACATTGTTGCGTGTAAAACGCTCGCCTTGAGTGTAAAGCACCGTGCGATTGTCCAAGTGAAGCATTCCGCCGCCAATAATAGCTGGCTTAATTGTGTAGTCAGCAAACTGAAGCGCGCGAAGAATGCACTCGGTTTCGCTGATTGCATCGTCGTCAAGAAGCATAGTGTAGCTGCTTTTGCCGGCTTTAAGCGTTTCAAACATGCCGCGCGAGAATCCGCCGGAACCGCCTAAATTAGCCTGCTGAATGTAGGTAAGCTGACTGCCAAGATTTTCGCTTGTTTCGTCAAATCCAGGCTGATTTTTAACTAAATCCGTGCCCTGATCTGTGCAATAAATTGTGTCAAGTCGCGAGCGAAGTGCTTTGTTTTCTGCTATTGCCTTCAGCTGATTGTGGCAGTATGAAGGGCGATTAAACGTAGTAATAGCAATAGAAAAAGTGCTATTTGATTGCGACTTTTTGCCTGATTGCACTTTATTTGCGCACGGCACGCTCCACTCAGCATTGCTAACAGTAAAGCGGCTAGAATCGCCTGCTTTCGCATCAAACCAAAAATATCCGCCGTCTGCAAGACCTGTCATAGGAATTTCGTAGCTAATAATTTGAGCAGATTGCGCTGTCTTCTGCTTAGCTGAATCAAACTCAAACTTTTGCACCGGATACGTAAGTCCGCGACCGGTCGAGCGCATAAGCTGCAACTCGCCTTCGCCTTCAACAAGAGCAGTAAATTTAACAGTTTTTACGCGCGTCCAATGCTGCCAATAGCTTGCAGGAAAAGCGTTAAAGAAAGTGCAAAGAGACACGTGTTTTCCGGCATCAACGCAAAGTGAGTTGCGCGAAAGAACAGTGCAAACGCCTTGAGTTTCAACGTTTGTCAGGTGGCTGCTAGTGTCTGCAAGAAGCTTTTTAAAATCAGTGAGATTTAGATTATTTATATCGATTGCGCGCGTGTTCATGCGAGGATCGAGCACAGTGCGCTGCAAGTAGGAGCGATGCCACGGAATTACGTAAAGCGGCATAGTAATTTCCGCGTCTTTTACCGGGTAAACAACGCGATTTACAACTTCCCAGCCCTCGTTGCTGCTATTTGCGCTGCTAACATTTTGCATTTCTTGCGTTTCTTTAGTTTCTGCACTCGTTGCCTTAGTCATATTAGACATTATATATACGTATATATACGCTTAAGCCTATTCTTAAAGTGTATTGTGCGCAAAAACTGAAAGTACGAAAGGTAAATAATATGACGCAAGCAGCAACCTCTCAAAATACAACTTACCCAGATTTAGTAGTTGTTGGAGCGGGCTTGTTTGGCTTAACTGTAGCTCAGCAAGCAGTGGAGCATACGGGTGCTCGCGTTGAAATTATTGACGTTCGAAATCACATCGGTGGAAACGCTTACTCGTATTTTGACGAGCGCACAGGAATCGAAATTCACAAGTACGGAGCGCATCTTTTCCACACAAGCAACAAACGCGTGTGGGATTATGTGAACCGTTTTACGTCGTTTACTAACTACGTACATCGCGTGTACGCAACGCACGACGGCGAAGTGTATCCGCTGCCAATCAACTTGGGTACAATTAACCAGTTCTTCCACGCACACTACACGCCAGAGGAAGCAAAGGCTTTGATTGCAAGCCAAGCGGGGGAGTTAGCTGGCAAAGATCCGCAAAATTTGAACGATAAGGGCATTAGCTTAATTGGGCGTCCGCTTTATGAAGCGTTTATTAAAAACTACACGGCAAAGCAGTGGCAGACGGATCCTTCCGAGCTGCCAGCTGGAATTATTAAGCGCTTGCCAGTGCGATTCAACTACAATAATCGCTACTTTAAAGACACTTGGGAAGGCTTACCTACGGACGGCTACACGGCTTGGATGCAGCGTATGATTGACGATCCTCGAATCCACGTTTCGCTTGGCGTAGACTTCTTCGACGAATCTCAGCCGTTTAATAAGCGCGCGCTGGCGGAAGCTGGAGTGCCGGTAGTTTATACCGGTCCGGTTGATAGGTATTTTGACTATGCGCTCGGCGAATTGAAGTGGAGGACTGTGGACTTTAAGGAAGTGCGTTACGAGGAAAGTGACCACTTTGGCTGCCCAGTTATGAACTATTCGGATGCTGACGTGCCGTTTACGCGCGCGATTGAGTTTAAGAACTTTAATCCAGAGCGTGAGGAAGTTGGTGGCGAGGCTGGTGAAGCTGATTTTGTGCCTGGAAAGAGTGTGAAAGCCGGAGAGACTGTGGTTTGGCAGGAGTATTCGCGAGCTGCAACTCGCGAGGATGAGCCGTACTATCCTGTGAATACTGAGGCAGACAAAGCCTTGTACGCGCGCTATGCGGAGCTTGCGGCTGCAGAGCCTAACACTGTTTTCGGTGGTCGCTTGGGAACTTACAGCTATTACGACATGCACAACGTAATCGACATGGCTTTGCGTGCTTACGAAACGCAAGTAGCGCCGCTGCTTAAGTAATCTCAACTTTCACCGCCGCAAACATTTGCCGTGTAATTTTCCGGCGTTTGTTTCCGCTGTTTCGGCGTGTCAACGCGCGTATTAATTTGCAATATCCGCGATTCGTGGTATTCTGTTTAAGTTGTTTGCTTAGCGGGTGATTTGCTTGCTAAGTTAGCAGTTTGGAGAATTCGCCTAGTGGTCTATGGCGCACGCTTGGAAAGCGTGTTGGTGTAACAGCCTCACGAGTTCGAATCTCGTATTCTCCGCGCTTAAGCTTCTGACGCTGATTTAGCGTCGGGAGCTTTTTGTTTTCCGATTGTTGCACGCTGTGCGCACCTACGTTACGTAATACGCTCCGAGTATTAGTTGAGCGCGCGTGCAATAATTGCTGCATAATCGCTTGTTTTGGGGATGCGAGGTGAATCTGATATGTCAAAGCTTACGTTGCAAACTGGCTCTAAAACTTTCGACACTTCAAAATCCGCTGCAAAAGCAATAGCGAGCACTCCGGATCGCCCTAATCCTGCATTCAACCATTCAACGAACGCAATACTTATTGGCATTCTGCTCACTCTTTTAGGCGGCGCATTTTGGGGCGCAAACGCAACAGTGTCAAAAATCCTTATGTCAACGTATCACGTATCTCCGCTGCAAATTGCGTGCGTTCGCCAAATTGCGGCAGGCATATTGTTTAGCATCACTGCAGCAGCTTGCACTCCGAAAAAGCTTACTGGAGCAATTAAATCTGGTCGCACGTGGATTTCAATGGCGGTTACAGGCGTAGTTTGCGTGCTTCTTACGCAAGTTTCGTACTTGTGCACAATCGACTGGACTAATTCCGGCACTGCAACTGTGCTTCAAAGCCTTAATCTTCTGTTCGTGCTGGTTTACGCATGTTTGCATACGCGCCGCGTTCCAACTATCCGCGAAACAATTGGTGTTGTACTCGCTTTTGCAGGAACTGCTTTAATGGCAACGGGCGGAAATCTTTCTTCGCTATCTTTGCCGATTATGGGTTTGCTTTGGGGCTTAGCAGATGCTGCAAGTACGGCGGCGCTTGCGATTATGCCGGTGAAGTTGATTGCAAAATGGGGAAATCTTACTGTAAACGGCATTACTTTTATTATTTCGGGGCTGATTATGCTTCCGTTCGTGCGTCCGTGGGAAACTATGCCGCCGCTTGATTGGCGCGCGCTTTTGCTGTTTACTTTTACGGTTGTTGCCGGCACTTTTGGAGCTTACTGGCTGTTTCTTGAAGGTATTATGCGCGTAGGCTCTGTGCGAGGAACTCTTCTTGGTGCGAGCGAGCCGGTTACTGCTGCGATTACGGCGGTGCTTTTTACAGGCGCTGTTTTTTCGTGGGCAGATTTTGTGGGCTTCGGTCTTATTTTCATTATGATGATTCTGCTGTGCAAACGTACTGACTGACTTAAGTTATAAAATAAAAACCAAACAAAGAAAGGAATTTTGATGCGCTACCACGATACTTTAGACTCGCTGGATGTATTAGAAAAAGTGAAAGCCGCCGACTGTGCAAATTCTGCAATCGCGGTGGTCGGCTCAATGAACGCCGACTACACGATTGTTGCCGACCGTCTTCCAAAGCCAGGCGAAACAGTTAACGGTGGTGATCTTAAGGTTCTTCCTGGAGGAAAGTCCGGAAATCAGGCTGTTTCTGCCGCAAAAATTGGCGCGCACGTGCGCATGTTTGGTGCAGTTGGCAGTGATAAGAATGCCGACTTTTTGCTTAATTCTTTGAACAATGCTGGCGTTGACACCACTAATATTTTGCGCGTCGACAACACTCCTAGCGGCGCTACGGTTATTACGGTTGATGCTAAGGGCGGCGAAAATACGATTGTTTACGCGCCTGGTTCTAATGCGCACGTTACGGTTTCGTATGTTGAGTCCGTTAAGGACGCTTTGACTAGCGCTAGAGTGCTTGGGCTTTGCTTGGAAAGCCCAATGGAAACTGTTACTGCTGCTGCGAAGATGGCTCACGCGGCTGGCGTAAAAGTTTTGCTTAACAATTCTCCTTTTGTTGACACTTTGCCGAAGGAGCTGATTGATGCTGCCGACATTTTGCTTGTAAACGAGCATGAGATGGCGCAGTTGCTTAAGATTGACGAGCCAGAAGATGGCAATTGGGATGGTTTTGATTGGAATCATGCGGCTGAAGTTATGCACAACTTTGGTTTTGACGAGGCTGTTGTGACTTTGGGCGGCGACGGTTCTGTTGTTTTGCAGTATGCTGAGGAAGATCCTGTTTGCCGCATTTCTGCACAGCGTGTTAATGCTCAAGACACTACAGGTTGTGGAGACGCGTTTATGGGTACAATTTTGGCTGGTTTGGCTGCTTCAATGTCGTTGCCAGACGCTGCAGCTTTAGCATCCTATGTTTCTGCGTATGCTGCAACTCGCTTTGGTGCTCAGGCTTCTTACGGAACTGCAGACGAAGTTCGCGCGTATTTTGCTAAGTAGTTAATTAAGTAATTGATTATTTGCCTAATTTATGCGTAATTTATGCGTAAATCACCGGTTGTGTCTAATCCGGCGCGTTACCTGCTAGAATAAAAAGCGACTCTGTCACTGTACATGCAAGTTTGCAAACGGGAAGGCAATCATGTCAACAATTCTTGAAGGCAATCCAAAAAAGCAGATGATGCTTGTTACCGGTCGTGCGTATCCGGAACTTGCTGCGGAAACTGCAAAATATCTTGGTATTGATGTGCTTGAGACTACTGCCTACGATTTTGCTAACGGCGAAATGTATGTGCGTTTTACTCAGCCAGTTCGTGGTGCGGATGTGTTTGTGCTTCAAGCGCACACGAATCCTATTAATAATTGGATTATGGAACAGCTGCTTATGGTTGATTCGTTGCGTCGCGCTTCTGCTCGCAGCATTAACGTGGTTGCTCCGTTCTTTGGATATTCTCGTCAGGATAAAAAGCATCAGGGTCGTGAGCCTATTACGGCGCGACTTATGTTTGATTTGTTCCGCGCTGCCGGCGCGACTCGTATTTTGACTGTTGACATGCACGCAACTCAGGAGCAGGGTTTCTTTGATGGTCCGGTTGACCATTTAACTGCTATGCCTGTGCTTATTGATTATGTGCGTAACTCTATGAAGCTAGACAACGCAACTATTGTTTCTCCTGATGCTGGGCGAATTAAAGTTTCTGAACAGTGGGCTGCAAAACTTGGCAATTTGCCTCTTGCTTTTATTCACAAAACGCGCGATATTACTCGTCCAAATCATGCTGAAGCTCACGGAATTATTGGTGATATTCAGGGTCGTGACTGCATTGTTGTTGACGACATGATTGATACTGCTGGCACGATTTGTGAAGCTGTGCGCACTTTGCGCGAGTCTGGTGCTAAGTCTGTGACTTTGGTTGCAACTCATGCTTTGCTTTCCGGTCCTGCTGTTGAGCGTTTGAAAGATGCGGGTGTGCGCGAAATTATTGTTACGGATACCGTTCCTGTGCCGGAAGAAAAGCGTCTTAAAAATATGACGGTTCTTTCGATTGCGCCTCTTCTTGCTGCTGGCATTCGTTCCGTGTTCCGTTCTGGATCTCTTGTGTCTCTTCGAAATGCGCTTCCGGAAGATATGAAGCAGCATAATATTTATGCATAAAAATAATTAGTGAAAAGCTAATGCAAAATTAACGCAGTAATAAATTAATAAAGCGATAAATACACACAGCAATACAGCAGGAGGCAAATATGGTCGCCAATACTACAATTGCACAAAATCAGGAATCGCTTTCTAAAGGCGACGATTTTAAGGCGATTATTACAGTTGTTGGCTGCGATACCGTTGGTATTATTGCAAAAGTAACTTCGCATGCAGCTAATCATAACGTCAATATTTTGAATATTTCTCAAACTATTGTTGACGGATTCTTCAATATGATGATGATTGTTGACGTGTCAACTATGGACTGTGAATTTGGTGAGTTTGCGGACGGATTGGAAGCGCTCGGTAACGAAATCGGCGTGCGTATTCGCTGCCAGCGTAGCAATATTTTCACCGCAATGCACAGAATCTAAAATTCGTAGCAATATCGTAGCAAATTCGTAGCAATCTAAGTAAACGTAAGGAAGTACGCCATGCTCAACCTGATGGAAGTAAGCGAAACTAATTCGATGATTGAGCAAGAACAGCTCGACGTTCGCACAATCACCATGGGAATCAACCTGCTTGATTGCGCTTGCGAAAACCTGCAGGATGTGTGCCGCAAAGTTGAGGAAAAAATCACGCGTCTTGCAAAAGATCTCGTAAAAACTGGCAACGATATTTCGCACGATTATGGCATTCCAATCGTAAATAAGCGAATTACAGTAACGCCGATTTCGCTTGTTGGAGCGTCGGCTTGTAAAAAGCCTGAAGATTTTGTGCAAATTGCGCACGCGTTAGACAGGGCAGCGCACACTGTTGGAGTTGATTTAATCGGCGGATATTCTGCTCTTCCTGCTAAGTCGATGACAGCAGCAGACCGCATGCTTATTGAGTCGCTTCCTCAAGCCTTAAGTGAGACGGAAATTGTGTGCTCGTCTGTGAATGTTGGCTCAACGCGCACCGGAATTGACATGGATTGCGTGGAGCTTTTAGGTCGCACGATTAAAAAGATTGCTGAAGCGACTGCCGCCAATGACTCCTACGGTTGCGTTAAATTCGTGGCTTTTTGCAACGCTCCGGACGATAATCCGTTTATGGCAGGCGGATTCCACGGAGTTACTGAAGGCGATGCTGTGATTAACGTTGGCGTTTCCGGACCAGGCGTAGTATCTAGCGCACTCGATGCTGCTAAAGGCAAAGATTTTGCTTTTCTGTGCGAAACGATTAAGCGCACGGCGTTTAAGATTACGCGAGTTGGGCAATTGGTTGCGCAGGAGGCTTCTCGTAGACTCGGTGTTCCGTTTGGAATTATTGATTTGTCGCTTGCGCCAACGCCTGCAGTTGGAGATTCCGTTGGTGAAGTGCTCGAAAAGATTGGTTTGGATCAGGTTGGCGCTCCTGGCACAACTGCGGCACTCGCAATGCTGAACGATCAGGTGAAAAAGGGCGGAATTATGGCCAGCAGCTATGTTGGTGGTCTTTCCGGAGCGTTCATACCTGTTTCTGAAGATGCGAACATGATTGCTGCAGCAAAGTCTGGTTGTTTGACTATTGAAAAGCTTGAGGCAATGACTTGCGTGTGCTCGGTTGGTCTTGACATGATTGCTATTCCGGGAGAAACGTCCGCAGCTACTATTTCTGGAATGATTGCTGACGAATCCGCAATCGGAATGATCAATCAGAAAACTACTGCAGTACGCATTATTCCTGTGATCGGCAAGGGCGTTGGGCAGATGGCTAATTTCGGCGGTTTAATGGGATATGCGCCTATTATTCCTGTGAATCAGACCAGTTGCGAAGCTTTCGTAACGCGAGGCGGGCGTATTCCAGCTCCAGTGCACAGCTTTAAGAATTAGTGATTACTCAGTAATCACTGAGTAATCACTAAGTAATTATTTAGTAATCACGCTTTTAAGCTCGCGCGCTACTTTTCCAGCATCCTCAGCGCACATAAGCGCCGACACGGTGCAAACTCCGTCAAGCTCAAGATTGCGAATAGGGAACACCGTATTCTCATGGATTCCACCAATTGCCAATGTTTTTACGCCCATAGAGTGCGCAACTTTCGCAACTTCGTTCACGCCTTCAACTCCAAGCGGAGGCACGTCGTGAGCCTTGGTATGCGTCTCGAAAGCTGCACCTATGCCAATCACATCCGGCAGTGGAACGTCGTTTTCTTTGCACTCTAGGTAAGCTTTCTCCATCAAATCAGGCCGCGCGCAAGAAAGACCAACCATCCACTCAGCCGGCATCGCCTTTCGCGCCTCAACAAACGGCGTATCTTTTTGCCCAACGTGCAAGTTGAAACCAAGCTTAGCTGCGCAATCAACGTGATCGTCAATAAACACAGGCACGTCTCCGTGGCCGGAATCAATTAGTGCATGACGCAACTTTTTGGCTTTAGCTGAAATCTCAGCGTCGTCGGAATACTTATCGCGCAATTGCACAACTGTAACTCCGCCTTCAATTGCCTCAACAGCAACTTCTTCTTCCGGACGATTTCCCATGCGCGGATCAGTTACCAAATACAGAGTCCAATCCACTGGCTCAACCGTAAACTCAATATTTGTCAAACTAAACATGTCGTTTACGCTAAGAGTTGAAAGCGCATCCATCCACAGCGTTCGGAAAGTGCCTGGAGCTGTGGTTTGGCGAGCTGCCCAAGTTCCAGCGGCTGCAGCATGCACGTGTGCTGCAACTGTTGCGGCAAGCGGACGTTCCGGATTTGCGCCAACGTATGCTGCAACAAGCGCACCCAAAGCGCAACCTGTGCCAACAACTTTAGTCATAGTTTTATGTCCGCCGGTTACGCGAGCTAAGCAACCGTGAGCGTAAATCGCGTCTTTTTCGCCAGAAATTGCCACTACTGAGCCGTACTTTTTTGCTAATTCGCGTGCGGCTTGAAGAGCATCGTTCACGTTATCGTGAGAATCCACACCTTTGCCGTTGCTTTCTTTGCCGGCAAGAGCCATTATTTCGGAAGCGTTCGCGCGAATAACTGTAGGGTGATGCTTAATAATTTCGTGTATAAAGCGTGTGCGTGGGGCAAGTGCCGGCACTCCAATGCCAACCGGGTCAAGCACCCATGGTGTATCGGCTTTTTCGCAACCTTCAACGGCTGCGCGCATGTACTCGGAAGTTTCAGGCTGATGGAATGTGCCTACGTTTATTAGCACGCCGGAGGCAATTTGTGCGAGTGCGTGCGCTTCTTCCGGGTCGGTTACCATAATTGGCGATGCTCCTGCGGCAAGAAGTGCGTTTGCGGTTATGTCTTGTACGATTACGTTTGTTATGCAGTGTGTAAGAGGCTGCTGGGCGCGTACGCGTTCAATGCATTGGCGAACGTCGTTAAGGAACATTCGGCGTCTAGCGCGCACGGAAAATAGTGTGTCTACTTTTGTTGCTGTTGCAGCTGATTCAGTAGTAGATGCGCAGTTTTTTGTTTCGTTTGCGTAAGTTTTTTGTGAGCTATTGCTTGCTTCTGCAGCGTTACTTATTGTCATAATGTTTCCCTTCGCTAGCACTATCTAGATCAGGTCCTACGGATGTAATCTCAGCGCCGCCCGCGATTTTGCGGCGATTGCGCACTCCGAACCATCCTTCGACTATATCTTTTGTTCGTGACTTACGTTCTTTACGCGACGCTCTGCTTGAGCGCTGCGGTTATTTACCGCGAGATTGTGGACTTAGAGCGTGTGTAAGTGACGCTCGCGCGGTCTAAGCGCTCGCTTGCGAAACTCGCGTTGGAAGTCCACTGGACTTCCAACCTGAGCGAGTTTCCGCTCCGAATTGCTTTCGCGCGCGCTGTGCTGCGCTCAAGCAGGTCGTCGCGCATTTGCCGTGTATTTTACCCGGCATTTGTTTTCGTTTCGACTATGTTTGACTACAAATGCCGTGTTTTTTCTCTGGCGTTTGTTTTCGTTTCGGCGCTACATGGAAACATTTGCCGGAAAATTCCCGGCGTTTGCACGTATCTACAAAAATCTCGCCGCATTTTTGCAACTTCTTCTACAGATTTTTGCTTTCCGGTAGTGTAAACATAAATATGGTAAGTAAGTAGGCTATAAACTACCTAATCAACATACGTTACGAAAGCGAGTCAACATGGCAAACAACTCCATGCTAGAGCAACAAACCGCAGCCGCCGCAAATCCTCTCGATGCGCATGAATACGCCACGCGCACTGCAATTCGAGCAATTGCAATAATCGCGTCTGTTTACGGAATGGCAGCTTCGTGGCAAGGTCTTATGACTTTTACTTACTTTACAAATCTTTCTAATCTTATGATTTGCGTAGCTTTGGCCGGCTCTCTTGTGCTAGACACTACCTCTTTTATGCGCGCTCGCAGCTTAGCTACTAATTCTGCAGAATCAGCCACTTCTTCCGATTCTCAAGAGTCACTCGAGGTTTGGTTTGATTCAAAATCCAACGCTTGGTACGTTTTTAAATTCATGATGACAATCGCCATTGCGGTAACATTTACGCTTTATCTTTGCTTCTTAGCTCCTACGAATAAGCTTGGTTTTGTTGGTGCATATATGAGCAACGGCTGCAGCAGTCTTTGCGTTCACGCAATTGCTCCGCTTCTTGCAATCGTAGATTTTATACTTTTTGACTATCGCTTCCGTTCAACCAGCGCACACATTTATTTTGCTACGATTCCGCCTTTAGCTTATGTTGCTTATGCTGCAATGCTCAGTGAGTTTGCGGGTGTTCGTTGGGGTGTTCACGCAATGCGTGCGCCTTATAATTTCCTTAATTATGGCGCTCCTGCAGGCTGGTTTGGTTTTGCTCCTCAGACTTTTAACGCCACTACTTTAGGCGTTGGAGTTGCTTACTTGCTTATTGTGTTTACGCTTATTTTTATTGGTGTTGGCCGCGTATTTCTTGCGTTGAAAGATGCGCGCGCTCGCGCTGTTTTGCAAAATTAGTCAAAACTTGAGCGCCACTATTGCCCAATTGATAGAATTGAGCGTATGTGTGAGGATTCTGCATTACAAGCGCTATTTGATGGCACGTTACGCAATTGTGCTGGGAATTTAACCAGTACGCTGCTAGTTTGTGGCGCTCCAAATACTGGAAAAACGCAGTTTGCTGTGCGTGCAACAATTGCGGGATACCAGCGCTGGCCTCATAACATAACAGCAATGGCTGTGCAAAACAGAAATTTGGCTGCAAGTATTGACAATATTATTATTCGTTCTATTGGAGTAAGCGAGCAGTCGCGTCCGGTTGGAACGTTGGAATCGCTTGCTTTTCGTATTATTTCTGCCAATTGTAAGTTGCAGCATAAGCCTAATCCTAAGCTTCTTAATGGCGCTGAACAGGATGCTCTTCTTCGCAAAGTTGTTCGCGAGCATATTGAGCATGTTTTTAGGGGAGATAATGGTGATTGCGATGTTTGCCAGCTTTTTCAGGATTATTTTGGGACTCCGCTTTGGGTTTCGCCTTTAACTGGCGTTGGAAATGATTCTGATTCTTCGCTAAATTCTAAAGACTCAGGCGGCAACGTTGAAACCAGAAACATTGAAACCAGCAACGTTGAAACCGGCAACGACGAAGATAGTAATGTTGAAACTAGCAACGCATTTATGCATCAGCTCAGAGATATGCTTGCGCGTTTGGATGAGCTTGGAATTAACGATTCTTCCGACGAACAGTCTGTTTTAGATTCTCTTGATTTTGCAAAATCTACCGCAGAATCTGAAAATATTTTGCCAACTTCTCTTCTGACTGACCGTCGCAGCACGCAGTGGCGTCTTGTTTTTGCGCTTAGATCTGAGTATCGCAAAATGCTTGCAGACACTTATAAAGGGTCGTTCCGTTTGGATGCTTCTGAGCTTTTGGTTGAAGGTTCAAAAGCTGCTCGCTTGCTTGGTGAAGCGTCTAACGTAAATTCTTCAGAAATCCCAGCTCTTCTTGTTGTTGATGATTATCAAGATATTACTCTTGCCGGCTTGAGTTTTGTGGAAACTTTGCTGAATCTTGGGACGCGTTTGGTTTTGATTGCCAACCCGGACGAGTCCGTTCAAACATTTAGGGGAGCGTACCCGGATTATGCAATTTCGGTTGCTTTGCGTGTGTTTAATGCAGCTGAGCAAACTCTGGAATATGCGATTTCTTCCGATTCTTCTGTTTCTTCCGCGCTAACTTCCGATTCTTCTTCAAATCAGATTTCAGCGCCTTCAATGCGTGATTTGCTTGCTGCTCGCGTCTCTCTTTCCTTGACTTCGCAGTTAAGTACTGCGGTTGCGCTTCCAAATCGACCTTGGAAAATGCCGGCTTTTGTTGGTGCTTTTCCATTGCAGCCGTTGAATCAGCTTACTGATCAGCTTACAGATCAGCCTCAAGCGCAGAATCAAGAGAATACTCAAAATCAACCTCAAAATCTTCAGAATTCTCAAAATGCGCAAAAATATTTACGGTTAGATGAAGATGGAACAGTAAATACTGCACTTTATCGTTCACAGCGTGAAGAATTAGATTCTGTTATTTGGCAAATGAAACACGCTCACGTAAAAAATCGTCGCAAGTGGAGCGATATGGCGCTTATTGCGCACGATAATTCCACCGTTCGTCTTTTTGGTGAGCAGCTTCGCGCGGACGGTGTTCCAGTGCGTTATTCACTAGTAACTCGACCGTTAAAGGACGAGCCGTTCGTTCAAGGATTGTTTGCTCTTATTGAGCTTGCTCAGTTTGCTCAACGTTGCATTTCTGGGAATCTTGTATCTTGTATTTCGTATAAAATTCAGCGCGGCAAAAGTTTAAAAAATATAGCATTTTGGATTCAATCTCGCGTTAAGTGCATTATGGAAAGTCCTATTGCGTCAATAGTTCGTAGCTCTCGCGACTATGTCACTCGCGACTATAACAATCATTCTTATGGTGATTGCGAGTTTGAAACTCCTTCGCAGCTTAAAAATGTTGAGTCGCTTATGCGATCTTTGGCTTCTCTGTCTGCGGTTTTAGATGAGCAAAAAGACGAAAATAATTCGCTTAGCAATCAAAATATTCCTTTAAGAAAGCTTAAGGATTCGTGGGATGAATTTAGGAGTAATCTGAATAACGCCTCTAATAACAGCTCTAATGGTGATTCTAATGTTAATTTAGTTATCAATTTAGATGACGATATTAACGAAGATATGAGTGCTCTTTCGCTAGAGGCGTGCTATCTTCTTTGTTTTGCAGATGTAGCACATTGCAATACTGATTCCCAGCAGTCTGATTCAACAGTGCTAAGTATTTTGCAAAATATGGCTCCTCGAAATCCTAATGTTGCAGCCTTTGTAAAAATCTGGAAAAATGTGCAAACTTTGGCTTTGAAATTTGCCTCTCGCCCAGATTTACGCAACGCTAAATATGCTCTTGGTGAAGCGTGGAATGTTTGCAATGTTGCTGAACGTTGGCAGCGCACGGCTTTGCAGCACAATCGTGAAGGCTATAGGGCAAACGATCGCCTAGATGCTGCAATGCGTCTTTTTGACTACGTTTCTTCGTACAGCGATGAGAAAAGTTACGGTTTTGAAGCAGATTTGCAAAATAGCAGCGTTTCATTAGATTTTGACGACGAAAATTCTGCACTTCCAGCTGATATTAGCGATTTTATAGCGCAGGTTCGTGGCATGGAAATTGAGGCAGATTCTTTAGCTCGAATCGCTCCTGTGCCAGATGCTGTAACGCTTACAACTCCTGCAGGTGCTGCAGGAAAGCATTGGTCGCTTGTTTGGATGCCAACTTTGCAGCAGCGTGTGTGGCCAAATCTTGCTTCGCGCAGCACAATGTTCGGCGCGGAAAGTTTGGCAAGTATTATGTTGGATTCCAAGCAGCGAGCTATGAGTCAGCAGTTTAATGCGAATGCTACTAATAAATTATCTAATTCGCCTCTATTTATATCTGTAAATCTTCTTGCCGCAAACGATAAATCCGCTGTTTTTGCTGGCGAGCAGCGTAGCTTTTTGCTATCTATTACTCGTGCTACTGAAAGTTTGTATATTAGCGCGCAGTACAGTGATAGTGCTGTTCCAAGCGATTTTCTTTACTATTATTTGCCTGAGCGCTACTACAATAACGAAAATTCACGCACGCCTTTTACCGATTTTAAAATTCCTTTCGCAGGCTTAGATATGGATGTTCGCGGATTGGTTTGTGCCGCGCGTGCAAAACTTGTGCGAGATGCTGCCGGTAAGAATAATTGCGATAATGCGAATGAAAATGGCGGAGTTTTAGACGCTGCTAAAGCATTGCGATTATTGCGAGAATCTGGAGTTGATTGCGCCGATTGTAGTCAATGGGATTTTATGAGCGAAATTACAGAAAATTCTTCTGTAGAAAATATTTCTACTAAATCTAACAGTACTGTGGTGAGCTTGTCTCCTTCTGCTGTAGACAGTTTATGGGCTTGCCCGGTGTGTGGATTACTGAATCGTCAACTTGCAGGTCCTCAGCCAGGAAGTGCTGCAACGTATTTTGGTACGTTAATTCACGAAACTGCAAGGTGGGCTAGTGAAAATAAGCACTACGATTTTATGGACACTGTGCTTGAAGAATTGCCTGTTAAGGAAGTTGAATCTAAAGAAGTTTCTGTAGATGATTTTCAGTATTCTGCGCAAGTGAGCCGAATAAACGAAATCGCAAATCGCATGGAGGAGTATTACGAAAGTATTGCTCCCGAACTTGCCGATATTCGAGATGCAAAAGAGCGGTATTCTGCGCTTTCTAGGCAATCTAATATAAGTCGTGCTCTTCATACGATTGCACAATATTTCGTTACATCTTTTAGTCAGGAAACTTACGATTTTGACGCAAAAAAGTCAGATGATGGCGTTGTTGAATCTCTTACGCCAAGCGAAAAATCTTTAGAAAGTAGCATTGGAAGTCTTTTAGAAGCCTGCTGTGAGATGCCAACAAGCGCTCATTTTGGTTTTGATGACATTGCGCGCGTGCTGAACAATACTTTTAAAGCTGCAAATTTGCAAACCGTTTCTGTTCGCGACTGTTACGAGTTGATGGGAGCATTGATAGGCGGTTGGCCGGATGGTGCGTGCGAAGATTTGCAATTGCATATTCACGGCAGAATTGATCGACTTGAAAAGCGAAAAAATGCGGACGGTTCAGAAAATATTCGCTTACTTGACTATAAGACAGGAAAAGTTCCTCCTTCAACAGGAGTTTTTAATGATTTGCAGTTAGTTTGCTACCAGCTTGCTTTGCTTTTTGCAGACGAAAATCCACTTATTTCCGACTCTAATGCGCCAACAATTGCAAGAAGTGTGCTATTTCACGTAGTTGACAACGATTACCCGGCTCAAGACCACAGCGTTGCAGAAAACTTGTATCAACCGCCTCTTTGCATTGCTGACGCTTTGAACAATAAGCCGCTTGAAAGTCGCGCCGGATTCAAAAATATGGCAAGATTGTTGGATTGCCCGCAGTTGGAAGAAATTATGAAAACATGCCCGAAAGGTGTAACTGAGCAAGCCTGGCAGTCATTCCGGTATTTAAGTGAAACTGCAAAATGGTCTCTTACTATGATTTCGCGCGTTTTCTACGCGGCTGCTGCAGTTCGATCTAAGCAAATTATTGCGCATCCAACTTCGCAGCATTTGAAATATTGCCGTGCAAAACAAGTCTGCCCAGCTTGCGCAGGTCGCATAGATACCGTATACGAGGTGCGTCAATCATGATTGATGAAATGAATAACAAATCTTTGCACGAAAAAGCTCTTCGTGAAGATGCCGTTCTAGCAAAATCTCCTCGCAAAAACACGGATAGTGCAGAACAGTCTGCAGCAATTACAGCGCCCGCAAACAAGAATATGATTATTGTTGCTGGAGCTGGCAGCGGAAAAACCTATACTATGACACGTCGTGTTATTGATCTTATTGACCGCGGTGTTGCTCCAGAAAGCATTTTAGGACTTACGTTTACGAATAAAGCTGCGTCGGAATTGTTGGCAAGAGTTGCGCAAGCCGTAAGTCAACATGCAAACGTAAGCAAACAAAGCTTTGGTACGAGTGCGTCATCTTCAAATTCTTTAAGTTCTTCAAACGCATTTTTGAAGCCAGAAGTAATGACTTACGACGCATTCTTTCAGTCAATTGTGCGTCAATATGGTTTGCTAGTTGGTTTTGATCACAATACTCAGCCTCTTAGCGACGCTGGCGCGCGTGAACTAATTAAGCCTCTAGTCAACGAGTATGTTGATAAGCATCCGGAAATTGTTAAATTGTATAAATTTGATGCTTTGGTTGACGACGTTCTTGCGCTCGCTGCAGATATTTCCTGCTCGATGATTGGTCTAAATAGTAGGGGTGAGTCTTTAGACAGCACTTCTTCAGCTGTTTTAGAAATTCAAAATTGGAATAACGCGTGGATTGAACATTTGCAAAAAGCGCTGAGCTCAGCCGAAACAACTAAGATTGTTGCCAAAAAGCCAAGCGCTGTTAAATTGCGTCGCGCAAAAACAGAATCAGACGAAAAATATTTCAAAAAATGCGAAAATTACGGAAAAGAATACGTTGAATACTTAAATATTACGCTAAAAAATACGTGTTACGATTCTTGTAATAAATTATTTGA
Source organism: Gardnerella greenwoodii 00703Dmash (assembly GCF_000263635.1). Classification (GTDB taxonomy): domain Bacteria; phylum Actinomycetota; class Actinomycetes; order Actinomycetales; family Bifidobacteriaceae; genus Bifidobacterium; species Bifidobacterium greenwoodii. Next base: position 38,929 of record NZ_ADEV01000003.1, on the reverse strand, counting down.
AGCCGCTAAAAAGCGTGCTGCTTTGCTCGACTTAGTTCTATCTTTTGATTCTGCAAAACGTAGCGCAAATATGGCTCAATTTAGCGATTTTACGATTGCTGCATACCGTTTGGTAACGCATTTTCCTTCTATTGCGGCGCAATATCGAAGACAGTACAGTCAAGTTTTGTTGGACGAGTATCAGGATACTTCCACAACGCAGGCAATGCTGATTGCAACGCTGTTCCATAACTCAAGCGTAGCAATCGGTAAGAGTAGTGAGAGTAATGATAGTTGTGAGAATACTTCAGTTGGTGATTCTTTCGTTAATCAGCAAACACATATTGCTGCAGTTGGAGATCCTTTCCAAGCAATTTACTCATTTAGAGGAGCAAGCTCGGGTGCTTTTAGAAAACTTCAGCAAGCGCTTAATATTGACAAATCAAGCGAGTTTTCTCTTACTCAAACGCGCCGCAATTCTAAGCTTATTTTGCAGGCGGCAAACGCTATTACAAAACCATTGCGTGTGCCGTCTCTTCGCAAAAGCAGTTCGTTGGCTTCGGAAGTAGAAGTCAAAAATCTTCAATATCTTGAAAATGCTCCGCAAGGCAGCGTTAGCGTGCTAAATATGCCTACGCAATATCAAGAAATTGAAGCAGTTGTGCGCTTCGTAAAATATGTAAAACAAAATGCTTTAGCGCAAAACGACAATATTCTAGCTTCTGACTTACAAGCGAGAGCCGCTGTGCTATTTCGCAGCAAAACCAATATTGCAATGTATGAAGAAGCTTTGCAAAAAGCAGGTTTGCGCACTTTAACTGTTGGATATTCCGCTCTTCTTGAAAAACCGGAAGTAAAAGACGTTCTTGCTCTTCTTTCTGCTGTTGCAGATCACACGAATACTTCCGCGCTAATGCGACTTCTTGCCACGCCTCGATTTGCGCTTAGTACTGACGATTTAGAGGCTTTAGCTAATGCTGCAACCGATGAAAACGTTGAGTATGTTTTCAACGCTTTGGCTCAAGCAGGTTTAGTGGATTCTAAAGCTCCGCGCGCATCTTGGGCGAAGCTTGTGCGCGAACAGCAGTCTAAAGGCTCTCAAACTAATAGTGTTCACGGCGGAGTGTTTATTGCGGATGTGCTGTTTGAAGCGTTTAACTCTACTGTATTTGCAAAAAATTCTACGAAAGACACGCTTAATCATCTTAAAAATATGCTCAGCAAGAAGGCTTATGCAGCAATTCTTCGCGCAGGCAAAGTTCTTGACGCTGTGGAGCGTGCTCAATCTGGAAGTTTGCATGATGTTGTTCGTACTGCTGTTGAAGCGTTAAATATTGATATTGATGTGGCTGTTTCGCGTGCGCTTATGAATGAAAATTCAAGTAATTCAACGCTTCTTAACGATATGCACAGCACGCTTGACGCAATTTCTTCGCTTGCTGACGCGTATTTGCAAGAAATGAGTGATTTTACGCAGCCTACTTTGCGCGGATTTATTGCTTGGATCCAAAATATTGACAAAATTGACGATCAGCCTGCTTCAGTTGACGAGCCTGCAGACGTGGTTTTGATGACGATTCACCAGTCGAAGGGTTTGGAATGGCCTGCTGTTGCAATAGTGGGGCTTAACGAAGGTGCTTTCCCAAGTAGTCAGGGAGATGGTTTGCGCGTAAAGCAAACCAAGCAGGATGGCGTGTATTTTGAAAGCGCGTACGCAACTCTTGAAATCGCATCAAAAGTGCCTGTGCCAATTAGAGTCGATGCGGATATTTTGCCGCGATTTCCTCACAATGCAGATTTGAGCGTTAGTATGAATCCGCAAGAATCTTTGAAAAATATGGAAACCGTTGAAAAAATCGATGCGGAAATCTACGGTTCTCGCGCGCAAGCAATGCTTGATTTAGCCGAAAAATTCTATGAGCGTGAAGATGTTCCAGAGGGAGCAATTCCTGTAGAAGCGCGTCAAATTTACGATGCTGCAATGAAAACCGGAACTCTTCCTCTTTCGCAAGTAGAGGAGCGTGGACGAGCTTTGCACGTTGATGAGAGGCATCTTATGTATGTGGCGTTGACGCGAGCGAAATTTGCGGCTTTGCTTACGTGCAGTCAGTCTAGTGCTATGACGGCGGATGTTAATGGGGAAGATAGTGAAGATGGTGCAGTAAACGCTGCTGCTGCTGGTTCTGCTGCTGGTTCTGCTTCCAATACTTCATCTTCGCGCTCAAAAAAGCCTTCTGTTTTTTGGAATGAAGTATTTAAAGAAATGCAAGAATCTTGCGGATCTGTTTCCGAAGTAAAAGTTGATTTAGATGAAGTTGGTTATGCTATTGGCGAGTCTGCTTCTCAGTTTGCTGAATTATTTAGTGAGCCTAGCGAAATTCCTAGCGAAAACAATAATCAGCCATTAGCTTGGCCGAGTGCGTCAAGTGAATATGTGCGAGATGCGCTTAATAAGTCCGCTGAATATTCTGAAATTGCTGAGATTGGTGCAATTGACAAGGCTGGTGCAGTTGACAAGTCTTGCGAAAGTGACAAGCTTGACGAAAATTCGCTACTTTCTAGGGCAGAAGCTTTGTTGCAGGATGCAGATTTGATGCCGAAAATTGATTGGTATCACAATACGGTTGCGCTTAAAAAGAGGGCGGATCAGCTTTCAAAAGTTGAAAATGTAAATGTTACGGCTGTGCAGCGCAGGGCAGTATTTAATCAAAATGCTGACGAAAATAACAACTCTTTCGAAGCGAAAGAAGCTAATCGTTTGCGAAGTGAGTGGATGGCAATTATTCGTCCTATTCCGCGGACTGCTTCTCCTGCATCTGATTTGGGTACGAGATTCCATGCTTGGGCGGAGCAGTTTGTAAATGCGGGTTGCTTGAATAAAAATTCCACTCAAGATGATGTTGTTGAAAATATTTCTGAAAAACTTGCAAAAATCGAAAAAACTGCGCAAGTCGAAAAAACTGCGCAAGCTGAAAAATCAGCTGAACACAAATTACTAATCTGGGAAAAACGTTTAGCTACTTCAAAATGGGCTTATCGTCGACCTATAGCAGCAGAGCAGCCGATTGTTGCACACGTGCCAGAATTAGGCGATCAAATTATTAATGGCAAAATTGACGCAATCTTTGCAGGTGGTTTAGATCCAGAAGATTCAAGTAAATTGTATACAGTAGTTGATTGGAAAACTGGTCGTAAACCAACTGATCCGCAAGATATTGCGTTAAAACTCGGTCAGCTTGACTGGTATCGTCTGCTTCTTTCGCTTATGACGAACGCTCCACTCGAGGCTATCGATGCCACCCTTTATTATGTGAACGTATCGGATGAAAAACAACGTGAAATTCATGCCGAAGCAAAAACAAAAGATGAAATCCTTGCCGAGTTACACTCTGGCACGTTAATTTCCCTCGATGATGATGACGCATAAATGTTGCTATTGCAATCATTTTGCCGCAACTTATTTGCTGCAATTTTTGTTTGCTGTGCCAGATTTTGCGCCGCGATTGAAACGCATCGTGCATCACTTCGAAAACGTGCAGATTCCTCGTGCAGTGTGTGTGGGCGGGCATACGCACAACATCGATTTGAGTATGAAGTAAGGAAGAATCAGAATTATGAACGTAGAGTTCCGTCCTGTAAAACTTAGCGATATTGACGCAATCGTAAAAGAATACGAACGTACTTGGGGTATTTCGCAACAAGTTGGGAAAGAGGCTTCGTTAAGCCTTTCTCGCCGCTGCGTGTTGCACTATTTGAAGCCTTCAACTCACGGTACTATTGCACAACTCGACGGAAAGTTTATGGGATTGCTTTTGGCGCGCGTTTTTGACGCTCCAGTTTTGTTCCCAGAAGTAAGCCAAATGCTTTTAGAGCAGGATTCTTTTATGAAAGCGAACGCAGATAAAAATTATGCTCGCGCTTTAGAAGAAGCTCATGGCATGCGCGCTTTGGAAACAAAACTTGAAGCAAAATCGCATATTAATAATTTAACTCAAGCAGAATTGGAGCTTTTCCTTGTATCTCCAGATGCTCGCGGTCACGGTGTTGGCGGCGGATTGTGGAAGCATACAATGCATTTGCTTAGAAATAATGGTGTAAATCGCTACTATTTGCACACAGATTCAGCTTGTGACGTGAGTTTTTACGATTATCACGGGCTTAGAAAAGATGCTTCTTGGAAGCGCGAGGATCATATGCTAGAAGCGAAGAATATGAAATCTTTGGTAGATGACTTGTACATTTACTCTGGTGAGCCAATGATTCGTTCAAAGCGTGCAAAAATGGCAACCGCTAGATCTCAAACTAGAGCGTAAACGTAACTTCGAGAAGCTTATTCGTAAGTTTATTTGTAAGTTTATTTGAGAGTTTATTTGTGAATGTAAAAGTAACAGTTGGGTAATTAAAAAGGAGTAATAAAATTTATGTCGTTTAAAGCGGCAGCAAAGTCTAAAGAAAAAGCAAAGTCTAAAGAAGACATGGGGAAATCCTCAATAATTTCTAAATATTCTAGACTTTTTTCATTGAGCGGCGCTAAAGCGTTTTGCATTTCGGGGGCAATTGCGCGCTTGCCAATGTCAATGATTGGTTTGGGAATTGTTTTGGCATTAAACCATTTGTATAACAATTGGACTGTAGCTGGAGCAATGGCCGCATCCTACGTTCTTGCGCAGGCTGCAGTAACGCCAGTTTATGCAAAACTTTTTGACAGATTTGGTCAGCGAAAAGTTGGTGTTATTGCGCTTAGTGCACAGGTTATTGCAATGATTTCGTTTGCGTTTGCAGCCTTGTTTAGAGTTCCGCTAGCGCTGCTTTTTGTTCTTGCGATTGCGATGGGAGTTACGCAATTTGCTTTTGGAGCGTTAGTGCGTACGCGCTGGGCCTACACTTTGCGCGCTGAAGATGACGATTCGTTGCTAAATGTTGCGTATGCGCTTGAGTCTGGAATTGACGAAATCGTGTTTATTCTAGGCCCTATTTTGGCCGCATGGCTGGCTACTTCTGTGCACCCAGTTTCTCAATTATTTGTGCCAGTTTTAGCGAGCGGACTGGGTGGAGCATGGTTCTTTTCGTTAAAAAATACTCAGCCTGCAGTGCTTAAAATCGTGGAAGTGCCAACGGCTGCAGCCGAAGATGTAGACGTTATGATTGCATCTCAAAAAGAAAGCGAAATCTCTGCAGACGAATCAGAATCGCAAAAACAAAATTCTAAGCGCAAGTTTATTGACAAATTCAGTCTTAAACAATTGCATAATCATCATGCAAAAAAGAGCGGTAAAAACGTGCTTTTATACCGTGGAATTATTCCTCTTGTGCTCATGTTTGTTGTGTTCAACATGAGCTTTAGCGCGTTTGACGTGTCTGTTACGGCTGCAATGAAATCGCAAGGTCTTGATCATTTTATTGGTATGCAGTTGGCACTTTTTGCGTGCGGATCTCTTGTGGGCGCAATAATTTTCGGCTCGCACAAATTCCGCGGATCTAACTGGTCGCATCTTATTGTATTTTTGACGGTGCTGACTATTGGTTACGTGCTTATGAGCTTGAATATTGACAGGCTTATGCTTATGAGCGTTTTTGAGGTGCTTTCTGGACTTTGCGTATCACCAATTTTCGCAACTGGAAATCTTATTGTGAAGGCAACTGTACCTGAAGAATCGCTTACGGAAGGTCTTTCGTGGCTGCCGACAGCTTCTGCGGTAGGAGCATCTCTTGGGTCGATGGCGGCAGGTACTGCAATTGACGCATGGGATTCGCACGGCGGAATGATGGTTCCGTGGATGTCTACGCTGGTTGCAATTCCTATAGCCGCGTTTGGTTGGTTTATTGTGGTTGTGCTTAAACGACCTAAACAGCGCAAGTGTGAGTAGTTTATGTCGGTTTAGAAGCAAAAGCTGAGTTGAGTCCTAACGGTACACTAGGAAGAAGTGCGCAATAGCGCAAGATGTAGTGAGATGAATATGACAACTGAATTAAAAAAGAATACAGAAACCCGCAAAGAAAAGGGTAATTCCTCGCGTCGCAATGCAAATGCGCTGCCTCCTGTAGTGAACGATCAGCGTGAAGGAGCGCTTATTGCTCCACCAAAATATCGCAAAGGTTCAATGCGAATCGTTCCTCTTGGCGGTTTGGGTGAAATCGGCCGAAATATGAACGTAATTGAATATAACGGCCACATACTTCTTATTGATTGCGGTGTGCTATTTCCTGAAGAAGAGCAGCCGGGCGTTGATTTGATTTTGCCTGATTTCCACTATATTCAAGATCGTCTTGATAAGGTTGAAGCTTTAGTTTTGACGCACGGTCACGAAGATCATATTGGTGGCGTGCCGTATCTTCTTAAGATGCGACCGGATATTCCGCTGATTGGCTCTAAGCTTACTTTGGCTTTTGTTGAAGCAAAGTGCCAGGAGCATCATATTGAGCCGAAACTTACTCGCGTTGAAGGCCGCGATAAGATGAAAGTTGGTCCGTTTAATCTTGAGTTTATTACGGTGACGCATTCGATTCCGGATGCTCTTGCTGTTTGTGTTAAAACTCCTGCTGGAACTTTGATTGATACTGGCGACATTAAGCTTGATCAGCTTCCTCTTGACCATCGTATTACTGATTTAGTTGAGTTTGGGCGTTTAGGCGAGCAGGGTATTGATTTACTTATGGCTGATTCCACAAACGCTGAAGTTCCGGGATTTGTGAAGCCTGAAACCTCGATTGGCCCGGCTTTGGATCGCGCTTTTGCTGAAGCTACGCGCAAAATTATTGTTGCCAGCTTCTCAAGTCATGTGCATCGCGTGCAGCAAGTGGTTGACGCAGCTCACAAGTTTGGCAGAAAAGTTGTGTTTGTTGGCCGTTCTATGGTTCGCAATATGTCTATTGCCGCAGACCTTGGTTACTTGCATATTCCTGAAAACACGGTTGTGGATTTAAAGCAGGCCAAGGATGTTCAAGACGACAAGCTCGTGTACATGTGCACCGGTTCTCAAGGAGAGCCAATGGCAGCTCTTGGGCGTATTGCGGACGGAAATCACCGAGATATTACTGTTAATGAGTTTGACACTGTTATTCTTGCAAGCTCGCTTATTCCAGGAAACGAGCACGAAGTTTATAAGGTTATTAACAAGCTTGTGCAGTTGGGTGCTCGCGTAATCAACAAAGATAACGCTGCAATTCACGTGTCTGGTCACTGCAACGAAGGCGAGCTTTTGTACTTGTACAACATTGTGAAACCAAAGTGCGCTATGCCAATTCACGGCGAGCATCGTCACTTGGTTGCAAACGGATTGATTGCTGTAAAAACTGGCGTTGATCCAAAGAATGTTGTTTTGGCAGAAGATGGTGACGTGGTTGATTTGTACCACGGAAACGCTGCAGTCGTTGGTTCTGTTCCTTGCGGATACGTTTATGTTGATGGCGATTCTGTGGGTGAGCTTACAGATGAAGAGCTTGAAAAGCGCAGAATTTTGGGCACAGAAGGCTTTGTGTCGAGCTTTGTTGTGGTTGATACCGCCAATGCGAATGTGGTTTCTGGTCCGAAGATATTCTTGAACGCTGTTGCTGAAGACGAGGCTGATTTTGAGAAGGTTCGTCACCAGATTGTTGAGCAGTTGCAGGATGCGATGATGCGCGGTGAACATGATACTTATAAGTTGCAGCAGATTATGCGACGCACTTTGGGTAGTTGGGTTGCTCGCGCTTTGCGCAGGAAGCCAATGCTTGTGCCGGTAGTTGCGGATATTGCAGAAAATAATCAAATATAATAAAAAATATCAAAAATAAAGAAAATATTCGCAATTATTCGTAAATAGCTGAAAATAATCGTAAATATAATCAAAAATAAGAAAAATATAAGGAAGGTATATATGCCAGGAGCAAATCTGACTCGCGTAGAAGCTGCGGAACGTTTCGACGCTATCCAAATGCCAATTCATTACGATGTTGCGCTTGATTTAGGAAAGGGCGGCCGCGATTTTAAGTCGCGCACAAAGATTGAGTTCGACGCTAAAGCTGGAGAGTCAAGCTTCCTCGATTTGATTGCAAACAGCGTTGAATCCGTGGTGTTAAACGGCACTGCTCTTGACGTTTCTAAAGTTTTTGCAGACAGCCGAATTGCGCTCGAAAATCTTCTCGAACACAATACTGTAGAAGTTGTAGCAAACTGCCAGTATTCCAACACGGGCGAGGGCTTACACAGAAGCGTCGATCCTTCCGACGGAAACGTTTATTTGTATACTCAGTTCGAAGTTCCGGATGCTCGCCGCGTTTATGCTGTGTTTGATCAGCCAGATTTAAAGGCTGTTTTTGACTTTAGCGTGGACGCTCCAGAAAGCTGGATTGTTACTTCCAACATGCCAGCTGCCAGCGAAACCGTGCTGGAAGGTCGCAAGACGGAAGATGGCACTTTGGAAAATGGCGATGTTGAAGGCATGAAGCGCTGGGTATTTGAGTCAACTCCAAAAATGAGTTCTTACTTAACTGCTATTTGCGCAGGCCCTTACGCGCAGTGGCACACAACTTACAACAACGAAGACGGTCGCGTAGTTCCAATGGCAATGTACTGCCGCCAAGCACTTAAAGACGCTTTTGCAAAAGACGTTGACTACTTGTTCGATATTACGAAGAAGGGCTTTGCCTTCTACGCTAAGACTTGGGGAGTGCCATACCCGTACGCAAAGTACGATCAGATTTACGTTCCAGAATACAACGCTGGAGCTATGGAAAACATTGGTATGGTTACCATTCGAGACCAATACGTGTTTGAATCCAAAGTTACGGACGCTTACGCTGAGCGCCGCGTTGTAACCGTTTTGCACGAGCTTGCGCACATGTGGTTCGGTGACTACGTAACTATGAAGTGGTGGAACGACTTGTGGCTTAACGAATCCTTCGCAGAATTCACTTCTACTCTTGCAACCGCTGAAGCAACCGAATGGCACGACGCTTGGAGCACTTTCAATTCCGGCGAAAAAAGCTGGGCGCTTAATCAAGATCAGCTTCCAACAACGCACCCAATCGTGGCTCCAATCAACGATTTGAACGACACTTCCGTCAACTTCGACGGCATCACTTATGCAAAGGGCGCTTCCGTTTTGAAGCAGCTCGTAGCTTACGTTGGTCGCGAAAAGTTCTTTGAAGGAATCCACAATTACTTGAGCAAGCATGCTTACAGCAACGCTACTTTGGCTGATTTGCTTCAAGAACTTGAGCTTACAAGCGGCCGCGATTTGAAGGCGTGGAGTGCTCAGTGGCTTGAAAAGGCTGGAATTAACACGATTTCTACCGAAGTTGAAGAAGCAGGTGATGGCACTATTGCTTCCTTGCGTTTGCGTCAGAGCGCGTCGGCTGAGCATCCTGTTTTGCGCGCACACCGCTTGGCTGTTGGCTTCTACGATTTGGACGAAGAAACTGGCGAAATTAAGCGCACGAAGCGAATCGAACTCGACGTAGACGGCGAAGTTACGGAAGTTGTGGAGGCTCGCGGATTGCAAAGGCCTGCGCTTATCCTCGTAAACGACGACGACTTAACTTACACGAAGCTACGTTTCGACGAAAAGTCGCTTGAATTTGCTGCCGAAAATTTGTATCGTTTCAAGGATTCTTTGACTCGCTCGCTTATTTGGCTCGCATTGTGGGATATGACTCGCGACGCAGAATTCCCAGCAGAACGCTTTGTGGAATTAAGCCTTAAAGCTTTGGCAACTGAGCGCGAATCAACTACTTTCCGCTATGCTCTTGGCCAAGTAAAAGTAACTGCAAGCCACTACGTAGTTCCAGAGCGTCAAGCAGAAGTCGCAAAGCATGTTGCTCACGAATTGTGGCAGTTGGCTTTAGCGGCTAACGCAGGCTCGGATGAACAGTTCCAGTTGCTCAAGGCTTATCTTGGATACGGCGAAGTTGGAGATACTGAGTTTGTGCGCGTCGCCCGCGGTTTGCTCGACGGTTCCGTGAGCTTGGAGGGCTTGGAAATCGACAACGACTTGCGTTGGAGTATTCTTATTGCGCTCGCAGGCGTAAACGCTTTGGACGAAGCTGGAATTGACGCTGAACTTCAAAAGCGAGACACGACTGAGAATCGTGAGTATGCATATCAGGCTCGTGCAGCTCGCTCAACTGCAGAAGCTAAGGATTGGGCTTTTGAACAGGCTTTGCGCAATCTTGATTTGACTAATATGCAGATGGGCGCTGTGGTTGCTGGTTTTGCAAGCACAGCTAAAGGCGATTTGGTTAAGCCTTATGTTGAGCGCTACTTTGCGGAAGTTGAGTGGATTTGGAAGAATCGCACATTCCATATGGCTGAGGCTTTGATTGAGGGCTTGTATCCTGTGTATGCACCGGTTGAGGAACTGGTTGAGCGCGGTGAAAAGTGGCTTGAGGAGCATAAGGATGCGGATCAGGCTTTGCGTCGCATGGTGCTCGGCGGTCTCGATTCTTCTCGCCGCACGCTTAAAGTGCAGCGCTACAACGCTTCCTTGCGCTAGCGCGTCATGTAATGCTACGAGTAAGATGGCAAGCAGTGTGTGACGCGCTAGTAAGCAATGTTGTCTGCTTGCGCGCAAAGAAAGTGATTTTTGCGAAAGAGGCTTTATTATGCCAAGGATGTTTGGTACGGATGGCGTGCGTGGATTAGCAAATCGCGATTTAACAGCGCAACTTGCGTTAGATTTGGGTGATGCTGCAGTTCGAGTTTTAGGAGATAAGCACGCGCCGGTTGCATCTAGCTCTAATGAAAGCGAACCTTCCTCTCACGCTCGTCGCCGCGCGCTTATTGGCAGAGATACGCGCGTTTCCGGAGATTTTCTAGCTTCTGCGCTCGCTGCAGGCATGAGCGCCGGTGGTTTTGATGTTATCGATGCCGGAATTATCCCAACTCCTGGAGTTGCATTCTTAACTTCCGTGCTAAACGTTGAAATGGGTGCTGTTATTTCCGCCTCGCATAATCCTATGCCAGATAACGGCATTAAATTCTTTGCGCGCGGCGGTTTTAAGCTTCCAGATAGCAAGGAAGATGAGATTGAGGCTGTTCTTGGTCAAGATTGGGAGCGTCCAACAGGAGCTGGTGTTGGTCGAGTCAGCCATGACACTACTACCGCAACAAATCTTTATATTGATCACTTGGTTTCTGCTGTTGCGCCTTTAAGCAATGGTTCTACTACGCGCCCAAAGCCGCTTGCGGGTTTGCGAGTTGTGGCAGATTGCGCAAACGGCGCTACTTCCGTTGTTGCTCCTGAAGCTCTTCGCCGTGCTGGTGCGGAAGTAATCGTAATTAACGCTTCTCCTGACGGCTACAATATTAACGATCATGCAGGCTCGACTCATCCTGAGCAGCTGCAAGCCATGGTTAAAGCTTCTAAGGCTGATTTAGGCGTGGCTTTTGACGGTGACGCCGACCGCTGCTTAGCTGTTGACGAGAACGGCAATATGGTTAATGGCGATCAGATTATGGGCATTCTTGCGCGCGCAAAGCAGGCTGAAGGTAAGCTTAATCACGATACGCTTGTTGTAACCGTAATGAGCAATCTCGGCTTAAAGCTTGCTCTTAAAGATATGGGTATTGCAACCGTTCAAACAAACGTCGGCGATCGCTACGTTTTGGAAGAAATGCTTAAGCACGATTATTCACTCGGCGGCGAGCAGTCTGGTCACGTTATTAATCGCGAATTTGCAACCACTGGCGATGGCACTCTTACAGCTTTGACTTTGTGCCGTGAAGTTGTGCGTTCAGGCAAGAAACTTTCGCAAATGGCAGCTGACTTCCCTCAGCTTCCGCAGGCTCTTGTAAACGTGCCAAATGTAGACAAAATGGCTTCCAAAACTAACGCAGCCGTGCTTGCAGCAGTGGAGAAAGAGTCGAAACTTTTGGGAGATACTGGTCGCGTGCTTTTGCGCCCTAGCGGCACTGAGCCTCTTGTGCGCGTTATGTGCGAGGCTGCAACTCAGGCTCAAGCGGATGAGGTTTGCGCTCGTCTAGCTCAAGTTGTGGTTGATAATCTGAAGCTATAAGCTTACTTATTTTTTGCGCCTGCTATTTGCTTACATTTTAGTAGGCTCTAGCAGTGCGCAAATAATTTTGATACACTTATATCTTTAGTGCGGCTTTCAAATTCTGCTCGCGGCATGCAAATTTTGTAGATTTTCGCGTTACTGTGCGCGTTACTTAAAACGGTGAAAAGGAGTCCTATGTTTACGCATCACGCAAGTGTCGATACTAAGCTCAGTCGCGCTGTTGAGCGCTTGCTTGATTCCGCTACAGAAGATGGTATTTTGCCGATTGTGCAGGCTGGTGAGCCTGTTTTGCGCCAGCGCACTGTGGCATATGACGGCCAGCTTACGCGTGCAACTCTTACTAAGCTAATTTCGTTAATGCATAGCACAATGTTGGAGGCTCCAGGCGTAGGTTTGGCTGCTCCACAGATTGGTTTAGGTCTTGCGATTGCTGTTATTGAAGATCATGTTCGTGACGATGAAGACGATCCTCGAGACATTGCAGAGCTTCCATTCCGTGCTATTATTAACCCTCACTACGAGCCGATTGGCACTCAAACCCGCAGTTTTTACGAAGGCTGCTTAAGCGTTTCTGGCTATCAGGCTGTTCGCCAGCGTTGGCTTGACGTTCAGGCAACCTGGCAGGATGAAGACGGCAAACAACATTCCGAGCGTTTGCACGGTTGGCCTGCACGTATTTTCCAGCACGAAACTGATCATCTTCGCGGCGAACTTTATATTGATCGCGCGGAAATGCGTTCGCTTTCCACCGACGAAAATCTTGAAGATTATTGGGCGGATGAAGCAGTTCCAGTAGCTGCTGCTCGTACGCTCGGTTTTGCAATCTGAATATTTTTTATTCTTTTATTCTTCTGTAATAATCGTAACTAGAATATCGTTTTTTATATTTTAGAAAATTATTTGCGATATTAAGTTTGTTCATTGCAATAGTGGTAATAGAATATTTGTATGCGTTTTTACTTTTTAAGGTATGCGCGCGTGATTGTTACGTTATTAAAGAAGGATTGAAGAGTGAAAGTATGTAATAAATGCGGTACTCAAAATATTGATGCTGCAAAATTCTGCAAAGGATGCGGTAATAAATTAGAGGCATCGCAAGGTGCGCCAGCTCAGCAAGGTGCAGGCATGCAGATGCCACAAGGTGCAGGCATGCAGATGCCACAAGGTGCACAGATGCCTCAAGGTATGCGTCCAACTAATCAGCCAATGCGCGCACCTATGAATATGCCAAATAATATGCCGATGCAAGCGAATATGAATGCGCAAATGCAGGCTCCTAATCAGGCTCCGATGGGAAATATGCAAGAGCAAGCACAGGCTCAGTACACTACGCAGTTCCCTGTGCAGCACCCTAATCAGGCTCCAATGCAGCAGCCAGCTCATGCTCCTGTTAATGCTCCTATGCAAGCTCAAGAGCAGTACACTACTCAGTTCCCAGTGCAGCGTCCTATGCATGCTCCGACTCAGCTTAATCCAATGAATGTTGATCAGACGCAGAAGTTTAATCAGCCTAATAGTGAGCCTGCTTCTAACTTGCAAAATTTGGTTGCAGAATCGGAAAATAAGCTTGATAAGCCGGTTGAAGAAGTTAAGCCAGTAGAAACTAAGCCGGTTGAGGAAGTCAAGCCGGTTGAGGAAGTTAAGCCGGAAGAAACTAAGCCGGTTGAAGATGTGAAACCAGAAGTTTCCGCTAAGCCGGAAGAGTCTGCTAAGACGGAAGAATCTGCTAAGCCGGAAGAATCTGCTAAGCCGGAAGATTCCTCTAAACCAGAAGTTTCTGCTAAGCCAAATGAGCCTGCTAAGGCGGATGCTAAACCAACTAACGAACAGCAAATTCATCAGCCTATGCCGGGTCAGCCTATGAATGGTAAGCCTGCACCTGGAAATCCTATGCCAGGAAATCCTATGCAGGGCAATCCTATGCCAGGAAATCCTATGCAGGCTCGTCCAGGTCAACCGATGCCTGGCCAGCCTATGGGAAGGCCAGGTCAGCCAATGCAAGCTCGTCCAGCAAATCCTATGCAGGGTCGTCCAATGCCTGGCCAGCCAATGCCTGGTCAACCAATGCCTGGCCAGCCTATGCCAGGCCAACCTATGCAGGGTCGCCCGGGTCAGCCTATGCCAGGCAATCCTATGCAGGGCCGCCCAGGCCAACCAATGCCGGGCCGTCCAATGCCAGGTCAGCCTATGCCGCATCCTATGCCAGGGCATCCAATGCCAGGCCAATTTGGTCACCCTGTAAATCAGCCGCATCAAGGACAAGAAATTAACTTCTTTGTTTGGGTTATGAATGTTTTGAAGCAGCCTTCTCGCCAATACAATGTGTCTACGTTATACGCCGGTTGTGTTTTTGCTGTAAGCGCATTGCTGTCTGGCATTCAGTCATATTTAACAGCGCACTATGGTGTAACTGCATTAAGTTCCTTGATTAGCTCAGGTGGCAATTTTGGAACTTCGTTTGCGCAGTCAGCAAGTTTTGCAAGCGGAATGCCTCCTATTTCCGTCTTCATTGCTCAGCTTGTGTCGTCGATTCTTTTCACATATATAACTTTCGCTGTGGCGATTATGGGTGCAAAAATGTTCGGAGACGAAATTCCTATTCCTATTTTGCACATGCAGTTTGCGCACAAAATGATTCCTATAGTTGCAATTCAGATTTGCGCAGTGCTTCTAAGCGTTGTTACATTAGCAGTTCCTTCTATTTTTGTGCAGAGCTTTGCTTCAATTTTGTTGTTGCTGCTACCGTTCTCGTTTGTAAGCCATTCGAGATACACGCGCAAGATGGACCGCGGATGGATGTGGATTATCTTCGTATTTACTGTGGTTGTTATTTTCGTAATTTTGTACGTAATGACTGCAGGAATAGTAGGAAGTATGATGTCTTAACGCTTCTTTAGCTAACAAAAAGCCGACCCCGCAAAATCGTAGGGCCGGCTTTTTGCATATAGAAGTTATAAGTGTGCATATGTTATACTGGCATACTGTATGTTTTCATACTATATACAATTATTTTTTCAATGAGGAAAGGTAGTCGATGACGTTTATCTCTCGTGCAATACGCTACATTCTGAGGAAACGAATAAAAACATTAATAGTTTTCATTGTTCTATTTCTTATTTCAACATTATTATTTGCAATTTCTGCCGTTTCGAGTGCCGCTAATAAAGAAGTGCGAAAAGTTGAATCGCAAGCAGAATCTAGTTTCGTACTTGCAAATAATCCGCAAGTAAATCCTGGAACTCCTAGAGGAGCTGGAACTGTAAAACCTAAAGATGTGCAAGCAATCGCAAAGTTGCAGGGAGTTGCATCGTACGTAGTTCGCCAAAATGTAACAGCTGATTTGGTTAATGCCAAAGCTGCGAGAATTCCAGGCGTTCAGGATTATGATCAAAAGCGCGAGCAGCAGTTTGGAAATGCAGTTAATATTGAGGGAACAAATAATTCTACTGCTCTTAATGCGTTTAAAACAAAAGCAATAAACGTATCTAAAGGTAAGCATTTGCTCTCTAGCAATGTTCATGCATCTCTTATTCATGAAGATCTCGCTAAAGCTAATGGATTACATGTAGGAGATACTCTTACACTTCGCGCTAATCCTTACGATGCCGACAATATTAAGCAATCAACCGCAACTGTAAAAACTCGTATTGTTGGAATTTATTCGGGAGCAAATAAGCGACAAGTTGCAACTAGGGCGGAACTTACTGCCAATACTGTGTATACAGATTTGCAGACTACGCGCGAATTGTATAAATATAATCCAGGAAAAGAAATATATCAGGACGCAAGTTTTAGGGTGAAGCGCGGTGAGGATGCGGATAATATTATGGCGCAAGCCGCCAAATTGCCTATTGATTTGCAAAATTATCAACTAACTCGTGATGATCAGTTCGTTGCTGGCTTATTGAGAGTCGCTAAAGGCGTTCATTCAATGATGACTATTACGACTATTGCTGTAATATCTTTCGCTATTATTGCGCTTGGATTGGTGCTTTTGTTGTGGATGAATGAGCGGCGCCATGAGATTGGTGTATTTACTGCGATTGGCAACAGCAAGCTGTCTATAGTTTGTCAGTACGTTAGCGAGGTTCTACTTATTGCAATACCTTCGCTAGTTGTTGGATACTTTTTTGCAAGAATCATAGCTCCGTGGATGAGTGCTGCGGCTCTCGGATCCGTAAAATCTGCTGCTGCTGATGATTTGAGCACTATGGGTCAAGCTGGCGGGAATCTTGAATCAACTTTGGCAACTAGAACTTTGGACAAACTTATTGTGCAAGTAGACTTACAGTGCTTTGTTGGAGTTTCTGCAATAGTATGCGCTGTAGTTGTTGCTGTAGTAGTGCTGTCTTATTTGCCAATTATGTGCAAATCTCCTCGAGAACTGCTTGGATTGCAAAAATAAAATATTGCGTATTTTTAGCAAGTTTTAGCAAATTTTCGCAAAGTTTATCAAGTTTATAAAAGTTTATTGGGAGCGATTATGAGTGTTGATGTAATTTCCCTATGCTCTAGAGCGTGGCTTGCAATATTTCGCAAGCCTCGACGCAACGCAATAATTGTGCTGATTATGACTCTTGTTTTAAGCGCGCTAGTTTCGCAAGCTGGCATTAGTGCTTCCGTTGATGATGCTAGGAATCATCTTCAATCCAGTATTGGTTTAGGTTTTACTGTACGAGCAAAAACGCGCGGTGAAACTCTTCCAGAGAAAATGAATGCAAATTCTAATTCTGTTGCTACGTCTAATTCCCCAATTCCGCAAGATTTGGATGCGAATGAAGGAATTGACTCTAGTCAAATTCGTAAATTTGCTGCGATTCCGGGCGTAAAAACTGTAGTGGAAGAGCGCGATGTTTTAGCTACGCCTGTTGGAAAGCAAATTGTGCTTCCCTTACAGGGCCCTCGACTAGACGATGATGTTTTGGTTCATGCTGCCGGAATTACTGGCACAACAGATTCTCGATTATCTCAAGGTTTTCAAGAAGGATTGTACCGTTTAGAGCAGGGTGAGCATATTACTAATCGTTCTGCGGGTAGAGCAATAGTGCATCGTGATTTTGCTAAGAAGAATAATCTTAAGATTGGCTCTACTATAACTCTTAAGCAGGGGTTTAATGTAAAAGTTAGCGTTGTTGGCATTTTTGCCGGCAAATTGCAAACTAAGGGAGCTCTTCCTTCGGATGCTTCAGAAAATCGCATATTTACTGACTTAAGTTCGGCTTTGTTTTTAGCTGGCTCTGCTAAGCGAAGTGTTCTGCGCTGTGTTGTTGAGCGTTCTGATTTATTAGCTAATGCAATACGGCAGTCTAAAACTATTGCCGGAAAGTGGGCGGATGTAGAGCAGAATGCTTCGCAATTGTCTGGTGTAATAAACTCAGTTAATTCTGTACAACAACTTGTGCAAATGATTTTCGTTGCGCTAAGTTTCGTTGGCGTTTTAGTGCTTGGACTTGTACTAGTGTTCTGGGTTAGGGCACGTATGCACGAGATTGGCGTACTTATGTCTATTGGATTGTCGAAAGCAGTAATAGTTAGCCAATTGCTTGTTGAAATAGTGATACTTAACATTGTGTCATTTATTATTTCGCTGGGCTTGGGTGCTGCTTTTTCTGGAGTTATTGGTTCTGCGATTTTGCATAGTGCAAATTCGTCATTTATTGCGGATGGTGTTGCAGTATTGCCTTTGACTCAAACATTTATTGCTTTTGTTATTGGTTTGCTTATTTCAATAGTGGCGTTAATTATTTCTGTAATACCTATGTTTATAAAGAAGCCTCGGCAAATACTAAGTGCTATGAGTTAGCAGATAAATCTAGTTGCAAATGCGCATTTTTTGCTGAAATCGTAATCATGCAAATCATGCAAACGCACAAATCGTATTTAAATAATGCAAGAATAAGGAGATTATTATGTCGGATTTATTGCAATTAAAAAATGTGAAGTACACTTATGGACCTGCAAATATTGCAGTACTAAATGACGTTAATGCGGAATTTGAAACTGGCAAAATGTACAGCATTATGGGAGCTTCCGGAGCTGGAAAGTCTACTATGCTTTCGCTTTTAGCTGGATTAGATACTCCGTATAGTGGAGAAGTGCTTTTTAACGGTGAAAATATTGCAAAAACAGGATATTGCGGTCATCGCAAAAAGCATATCTCGCTTGTTTTCCAGAATTTTAATCTTATTGACTATTTGACACCATTAGAAAATTTGCGATTAGTAAATTCGCGTGCGGACGCTCAAGTTCTAGTAGATCTTGGGTTGACGGAGGAAGAAGTAAATCGCAATGTTACGCAACTTTCCGGCGGACAGCAGCAGCGTGTTGCAATTGGGCGAGCTTTGGTATCTTCTGCGCCGGTAATTTTGGCTGATGAGCCTACGGGCAGCCTTGACCCTGCAACAACTAAAGAAGTTATTTCAATATTAAAGAATCTTGCTAGCGAGCATGGCAAATGTGTGATTGTTGTTACGCACGATTCGAAAGTTGCGTCTGAAGCTGATGTGAAATACGTGCTAGAAAATAAGAAGCTGACGCGACAGTCTGCTTGATTAATAAAAAAGCCGACCCCGCGAAATCGTAGGGCCGGCTTTTCGTTAGAGTAGCTTAGCTTATCTTAACTTAGCTGCAAATCAGATGTGGAAGTAAAGCTCATACTCCAAAGGCGTTGGAGCCAAGCGAGCCATATCCATTTCACCATGCTTCAAATCAAGCCAAGTATCAATCAAATCGCTAGTAAACACATCGCCTTGCATAAGGAAGTCGTGATCTTCTTCCAAAGCCTGCAAAGCCTCACCAAGCGAAGAAGGAACCTGCTTAATTCCATCGTGCTCTTCTGGAGGAAGCTCGTACAAATCCTTATCAACAGGGGCAGGAGGCTCAATGTGGTTCATAATGCCATCCAAGCCTGCCATCAGCTGAGCAGAGAATGCCAAGAATGGGTTGCAAGAAGGATCAGGAGCGCGGAACTCAATGCGCTTAGCAGCAGGAGCATCTCCAGCAAGAGGAATACGAATAGCTGCAGAACGGTTACGAGCAGAGTAAACCAAGTTGACTGGAGCTTCGTAGCCTGGAACCAGGCGATGGTAAGAGTTAAGCGAAGGATTCGTAAATGCAAGTACGGAAGAAGCGTGCTTAATCAAGCCGCCAATGTACCAGCGCGCAATATCGGAAAGCTGAGCATAACCAGTTTCCGCATAGAACAATGGCTTGCCGTCTTTCCAAAGCGACTGATGGCAGTGCATGCCGGTGCCGTTGTCTCCAGCAATTGGCTTAGGCATAAAGGTTGCAGCCTTGCCTGCCAAAGCAGCGGTTTCGTGAACCACATACTTGTACTTCATCAAATCGTCGCCAGCGTGAACAAGCGTATTGTAACGGTAGTTGATTTCCTGCTGACCTGCACCGCCAACTTCGTGGTGGGAGCGCTCAAGAATCAAACCAACCTTTTGAAGATTGTAAACCATGTCGTCGCGCAAATCTTGGTTGTGATCAACAGGCGGAACAGGGAAGTAGCCGTGCTTTACGCGATTCTTAAAACCAATGTTGTTGCTGCCATCGTCTTCGGTATCAATGCCCGAATTCCAAGGAGCTTCGTTAGAATCAACCTCGTAGAAGGAACGCTGCATGTCGTTTGCAAAACGAACCTTGTCGAAAATAAAGAACTCGGCTTCCGGCGCAAAGCTTGCGGTATCTGCAATTCCGGTAGCCTTCAAATAAGCTTCAGCTTTAATAGCAACCTGACGAGGATCCCTAGAATAAGGCTCGTCTGTTACAGGGTCCACAATCGAAAAAGCAACGTTTAAAGTCTTATGCTTGCGGAATGGATCAATATAAGCAGTATCAACATCCGGAATAAGCTTCATATCGGATTCGTTAATAGCCTGGAAGCCCTGCATTGAGGAGCCGTCAAAAGCCATTCCGTCAGTAAATGCGCTGTGCAAGAACTCGTCGGCTGGAACGGTAAAATGCTGCTGCACGCCAATCAAATCAGTAAATCGCACAGAAACATACTCGATGCCTTCCTTTTCAATAAGGGCTGCGGCGTCTTCTTTCGTTTGCAAAGTGGTCATGGAAACACATTCCTTTCTTAAAACTCATTAACGAGTTTAGAACTTTAGATTTATTTTTGGATTTCAGCGACTCGACTATCTCGTTACGTTTGTGTTACATGCTGTTGTTTTTGTGTACGAGCCGTTACATGCCGTAAATACTGTTCATCAGTTCGCGCAAGTACAATAGTGAGTATGACGTATCAAGAGCCGCAATCGCAGTCGCAGTCGCAATCGCCGCGTGAGCATGAAATGCATAATCAAAGTGAGCAGGGCGGAAATAAGCTAGATTTAGCTTCGCTTTTCCCTGCAAAAGGTGACGATAGGCGTCCGCCAGACTGGCTTGGGCGCGCGCTTATTTACGTTGCAATTGTTGCTTTTTTGTCGATTTTCTTATGGTTTGCATGGGGAAGTATTTCCTTCATTGTTTTCGACGTTATTGTTTCAATTTTTATAGCGCTCGCAATGGAGCCTCTTGTAATCAAATTAGTTAAGCACGGCTGGCGTCGTGGTGTTGCTTCCGGTTTTACGCTAACAAGTCTTCTTGTTATTATTGGCTTACTTTTGGGCTTGTTTGGTAATTTGTTTGCTCAGCAGGCTGTTTCTATGGTTTTGGGTTTGCCAGATTTATACAATCAGTTTGCTGGATTTGTGCTTCATTCCACTGGTTTTAGAATGCCGAATATTGAGCAGCTTGGTATGGAAATTTTGAAGCATGTGCAAACTTCTTGGGTGGTTGATTTTGCTGGTCAAGCTTTGAATACAACGTGGGGTGTGCTCACCTTCTTGCTTGATTTGCTCACAATTCTTATGGTGACTTACTACATTTCTGCAGCCGGCCCTAAAATGCGCAGAAGCATGTGCCGCTGGATGAATCCTCAGTCTCAGCGCAGATTCCTATTTATTTGGTCGGTTGTACAGGAGCAGATTTCCAGCTTCCTGTTTTCGCGAATTATTTTAGCCGCAATCAACGCAGCTGGAACTGCAATTTTCCTCGTAATAATGGGCGTTCCTTACTGGCTGCCTTTGTCTTTGTTCTGTGGAATTGTTTCGCAATTTGTACCAACTGTTGGTACTTATCTTGGTGGTGCTTTGCCGATTCTTTTTGCTTGGGGTTCTAAAGGTTTTGGTGCAGCTCTTGCAACGTTAATTTTTATTACGATTTATCAGCAGATTGAAAATATGGTGATTTCTCCTAAGATTTCCGAAAAGACTATGGATTTGAATCCTGCTGTTGCGTTTCTTTCTGTTCTTATATTGGGCGCTGTTTTTGGCGCTCTTGGAGCGTTCTTGGCTTTGCCGGTTACTGCAAGTTTGCAGGCGATTTTTAAGGTTTGCACTAAGCAGTATTATCTGGTTTCTTCGCCTCTTATGGACGATCCAAAGCCTGAGCATAAGTCGATTATGGTAAGGTGCTTTGAATCTATTAGATGCAACTTTATGAAGCCTGTAAGCGATAGTGTTCAGCGCGTTATGAAGGGCACGAGTTCGCGCGTTTCTATGAATGAAGATATTTTGTACTGGTATAAGCAAGCGTATGTGGCTGATTCGGAAGATGCAAATAACGATAACGCAACTTCTTCTGATTCAGATCAGCTTGAAGCTTTAGAAACGATGCCGATTTCTCGCGAAATATTAGATCAAGTAAATAAAGACCTTGCTTTGAATAGTCGCAAGCGCGCGAATCGACAGCAGCGAGCTAGTAGCGAGCAGCGCTCTAGTAGTCAGCAGTGCGCTAGTAGCGAAAAAAATACTAAAAACGTAAAAAATAACGTAAAAAATAATCCACGGAGCGGTTGGAAGCGATGATTTTTCTATCAATATTTGACGTATTAGTAATAATTATTGGCATAAGCAGCGTTGCCTACCAGGGCGTGTGCGCTGTGGCGTCGCTATTTGCTAAGCCTATTGTTTTTCCAGACGCTCCAATGGATAAGCATTACGCAGTTCTTATTTCTGCCCGAAATGAGGAAGCTGTAATCGGAAATCTTATTCACTGTATTCAAACGCAAACCTACCCGCATGATCTAATTGATATTTGGCTTGTTGCCGACAACTGCACAGACGAAACCGCCAAAGTTGGGCGAGACGCTGGATGCAACGTAATCGAGCGCTTCGATAAAGAGCATATTGGCAAAGGTTTTGCGCTCAGCTATTTGCTTGACCACATTATGAAAATTGGTGCGGATAAGGTTTACGACGCTTACTTCGTTTTTGACGCCGACAATAAACTCGACCTTCACTATTTTGAGGAGATGAACAAAGGCTTCCACGCTGGCTACCAGATTTTAACCAGCTACCGAAATTCCGTAAATCTTTCCGACAACTGGGTTTCTTCCGGATCTGCGCTTTGGTTTATTCGAGAGTCGCGCTTTACTAACAACTCTCGCATGCTTTTTGGCTCCAGCTGCCACGCAGGCGGCACCGGCTTCATGTTCTCTCGCGAAATTATGCACAGAAATCGCGGATGGAAATTCCATCTTCTTACCGAAGACCTTGAGTTTACAATGGATTCAATTCTTCACGGAGACAAGGTTGGCTACTGCGGTTCGGCTGTGCTTTACGACGAGCAGCCAGTGTCGTTTAGACAAAGTTGGAGGCAGCGCCTTCGCTGGAGTAAAGGCTTTTTGCAAGTATTCCGCTACTACGGAGCCGCTCTTATTCGCCACGGTATTCGAGAACGCGATTTTTCCTCCGTGGACTTTACGCTTATGCTTTGCCCATTCATGGTGTTGGCGATTATACGATTAATTTTGGGATTCGTGTTCGCCGCATTCGGCTTCGTAACGTGGACGAGTCAAATAGAGTCCTCGCTAAACCTCATAACCACTACTGTTACAAGCGTTTTTGGAATGATGGTGTTCGTGTCGCTTACGATTTTAGTTGAGCACGATAAGCTTGGGGCCACGAATAAGGAGCTATTTGCGTACGCTCTTAGCTTCCCGATTTTTATGCTTTCGTACGTGCCTATTGCGTTCCAAGCTATTTTCTCCAAGAGTGAGTGGAAGCCGATTCAGCACACCGGTCACTGAGCGAAAGAATGAAATTCTCTAGTGTTGCGCGAGTTTTGGGGGATTTCTCTCCTCGCACGTCCCGTCCTTCGGGCGCTCTGGCTGTTAAAGGCGTTTAGTGTGTTCGCCTATCTTTAAAGAATGTAGCTTCTCAGTCCTCTTTTAGTGCTCGTAAAGAAATCCCCCAAACTCTGCATGCTAATTCGTTAATAACCGTGCACATCGCAGAGATTTTTCGATTTTTCTTCTTCGCTCGACGAATCAGCAGCCTACGGCTCTGACGTTCGCCTCTCTCAGTGCGAAAAATCTCAAATCTCACCACGCGAATATTAGTACATTGGAGTTAGCGTACGGAACAGGTGGTGGTGTGATGAGGGGGGGGGATTGCTGAAAAATCGCGAGTATGAGATAATAGAAGCCCTGGTGTAAACGTGCGATTGCGCATAATGTGGCGCAATGCGTGCGTTTATCTGTATACTGCGAGGTTTCTATGGTAGATTCTGTTTCGTCTGAGTATCTGTCTGAGTATCCGTCTGAGTATCCGTCCGGAAATGCTTCTGCTGAGGGCATTCCAGTTTTTGGCGCAAACACTTACGCAGCTGACAGCGAAGAAGTTCCAGCGGTTTCTATTCGCGGATTTGTTAAGACTTTCGGCAAAAAAGTTGCTGTAGATAATCTTTCCTTAGACATTCCAGCAGGATCTTTCTACGGATTGGTTGGCCCTAACGGTGCTGGTAAAACTACCACGATTAAAATGCTTACGGGTTTGCTTATGCCAGATGCTGGCTCTGCTTCGATTTTTGGCAACGACGTTTGGAGTGACGTAAATAGTGCTAAGCGCGCAATCGGTTTAATGCCACAAGCGGACGAAATTTTTAAAACTATTACCGGCCTTCAGCTTTTAACTTACGCTGGCATGCTTCGCGATATGAGCCGCGCGGAATCCGTAAAGCGCGCAAACGACCTGCTTTCTGCATTCGACTTAACAGAAGCTGCAAACACTATGGTTTCTGACTATTCAACTGGTATGACTAAGAAGATTTGCCTTGCAACAGCTATGATTCACAGCCCGCGCGTGCTTGTGCTCGATGAGCCTTTTGAGGCAGTGGACCCTGTTTCTAGCGCAAATTTGAAGGATATTCTGGCCGAATATGTTTCTACTGGTGGAACGGTGATTATTTCTTCGCACGTTATGGAATTAGTCGAAAAAATGTGCTCGCACGTGGCAATTATTAACGAAGGTCATGTTGCAGCTGCTGGAACTCTTGAAGAGGTGGCTCAAGGCAAGAATCTTGAAGATCGCTTTATGGAGCTTGTTGGCGGACGCCACGCTGCTGCGCGTATCGACTGGCTTAACGGCGGCAATAGCGCAACACCAATCGCAAGTAATTACAACGCGTGAGCGAAAGGCGGTAAGTAATCATGTCTATGATTTTTACAATGGTTCGCCTTCGCTGGGCGCTTACTTTTTCTGTTATGCGAAAGTCTATTTGGCAAAAAATCGGCTTTGGCATAGCAATTGTTTTTGGACTTGCGCTTATATGCGCTCTTGGCTTTGCAGGCTGGGAAGCAGGAAAGTATCTTGATCCAGGCATGCTTCCAGATACTAAAAATTGGCAGGAATTCCAAGCTCTTCCAATAATGGTTGCGTCTATTGTGTCAATTTTTACGCTTTTTATAAACCTGTTTATGTTTGGAAGTGACACAACACTAAAGTCGCGTAGTTTTGCGCTTTACGGCATTCCTTACGTAAAGCAGCAAGCTGGTATGCTTCTTGGCTCTCTTTTTGGAGCGCTTTCTATAAGCAGCACAATCGCGCTTGTTTTGTGGTCTTTAGCGTACCGAAGCTTTGGAATTGTGCCAGTTTTAGTAAGCGTAATCGCGGCTCCGCTTTACGTTGCAACAATCGTGTCTTTAAGCAAAATGCTTATTGAACTTTTAGACACTATTTTAATAAACAAGCATTCAAGAAACATTTTTTACTTTGCTATTTTTATAGCGTACATGATTTTTGTTGCATCAATGAACGGGCATGGTAGTTCACAAAATAAAATTTTGATCAGCTCAAGTTTGTGCTCTGTATCTGCTTTTACGCCATTAAGTGCAGCTATGGCTTTGCCGCTCGATGCTATTAATGGAAATTGGCTTGCCCTTGCTACTCGCTTCCTTATTTGCGTTGTAACGATTGCTGTTTGCTTTGCAATCTCCGTGTTCTGTGCAAAATTAGAACCTAAGCTACTGCGCAGTGAACAAAAAACAGTTGTTAAAACTAAGGGAATTGGCTTATTTGCAGCAGTTCCAGACAACACAGTCGGTGCGATTATTGCACGAATTATTAGCGTTATGAGAAGAGATATGCGCCAGCTATTTTTGCTTCTTATGCCTCTTTTTATGCTGATAGTTCCAACTGCAAGTCTTACTGGTTCCATAGGCTTTAAGGGTTTGGCAGATGGTTTAGGCGTATCTGGCTGGCTTATGTATGCTGCTTTGATGATTGGCATGGTTGTTGGAAACAATATTGCTTACGATGGCACAGCTTTTACTATGCACGCGATTATTGGCGTAAAAGGCGTGAACGATCGATTAGCGCATTCAATAGTTTGGTCCGTGATTTGCGTTGTGTATTTTGCTCTTCTTGGAGTAGGATTTTACGTTTTCCTTTTCCTTGTAGCAAATATTCAACAAAGTGTAAATGCGGTTATGTTCCAGATTCTTTCACCAATCGGAGTAGCTTTTGCTTCCATAGGTATTGGCTCAGTTTCTTCGTGCATTGCAATGTACCCTGTAGCGTCAATCGAAAAGCCATTTTCTAGGCCGCAAGGTTCTGCAGGCGCTAGATCCCTTGCTCCAATAGGTTTTACGCTTCTTGCTGCAGTATGCATGATTCCATCTATTGCTGCAGCTATGGCATTTTTGGCTATTAACATGAATCTTTTGTGGATTGCAAGCATTCTGTTCATAGTAAACGGCTTGGTTGTTCTAGTTGTTGGCGTGATTCTTGGCGGCAAAGTAATGGATAAGCGCATGATTCGCATTGTTGAAAACTTGCGCAGATTCGCGTCTATTACTGCGTAACTTACGCACGCTTTGTTGCAAGCGCAATGTATAGTTAAGCGCGGTATTTGCAATCGATTTAAAGGTGTGCTCGCATGAAAAGTAGTAAAGGCTCAGACGATGCCTTAAATGCTTCTAATGCGAGCACGCCAAAATCAAGCGATTCGCCAGAACCAATCGATTCTCTAAAATCAAGTGACTCCATAAAATCAATCGATTCGTTGGAATCAATCGATTCTAAAAAACCAAGCAAATACGCTGCTATGGTTTTAAGAAGCCGGTATCCATCTCGTTGGCGTTTTCTTATTGCAAGTTTGGCTGCAATACTTAGCCTTATTGTTATGGTTACATACGTTTCGCTTGACGTATGCGATATTTTGCCAGGTCCGTTAACTTTGCGCTTGCAACACAAATCAACTGTTGTGTCTTCTCCGCGCTCTTTGCTTAGTGTTCCTTCTTTAGCAAAAGGTGCAACTTACGGAAAGCCTATTGATCGCGAGCAATCTCAGAAGCTTATTGACGCTTTAATTGCCGATCCTTCAATAAGCGATAATACTTCTGTAGTAATTATGGATGCTAATGGAAGTGTGATTGCATCTCACGAAGCGAATACTCCTCGAGAGCCTGCGTCAACTCTTAAAACCCTAACTGCAGCCGTTGCTTCAAGAACGTTGGATATGGGCTCAACTCTTGATACTCAAGTATTTTTGCTGCCTAAATCAGCTAAAGATTCTGCTAAATCGCACGGCTCAAAGTCTGGATCAAAGTCCGGCTCAAACTTGCGCAAAATTGTGCTTCGCGGCAATGGCGATATGCTTCTTGGTGTTGGCGAAAACGATTGGTCTCACGTAAACGGTAGGGCTGGTTTAACAACTTTAGCTAAAAGAACTGCAGCCGCCTTAAAGCTAGATAATATTCACGAAGTTTCTCTTTCGCTTGACGATTCTCTATTTGGAGCAAAGCGCGCTCCTGCTCTTGTTTACGAAACGGATACTGAGCGCCGTTTTTATGCCGAAACTTCGTCTATGGCTATTGACGATGCTCGTCAGCGTGATCTTCAAGTTCTTGGTATTGATGCCGATGCAATAACAGATTTTCCGCTTTCGGATCCGCATCCAGCTTTAAGCGTAGGCCAAGTTTTTGCAAGGCTGCTTATTAAGCAAGGAATTGAAGTACGAAATTATTCCGATAAAACAGATAAAAATGCGGAAAATTCTACTGAAAATTCCTCGAATAGTAGCAAAAATTCCGAAGATGAAAATAAGTCGGAAGATTCTCAAAATCCTGAAATTGAAGTAAGCGAAACGCGCCCGCTAATATCTGAAAATTCGCGTCTTCTTGCGCAAGTTTCTTCAGCGCCTCTTAATGAAGTTATGTCTTATATGCTTCGACTTTCAGATAACACTTTGGCAGAAGAATTTGGCCGTTTAACTGCTATTGCGGCTCATAAAAGCAATTCTCCAGAGGGTGCAGTTCAGGCTGTAGAAGAGGGATTGCATAAGCTTAAAATCAGCACGCGCGGATTGCATATGTCTGATTGCTCGGGATTGTCTCCAAAATCTCATGTTCTTGTTACAACTTTGGCAAAAGTTCAGGTGCTAAATATTAAGGCAGATTCTGGGGGAGCTGCTTCTTCTGAAGGATTGTCATTGCCGGGCTTAGTTGGCACTTCTAGGAAGCGTTTGGCGGATGAGTCTGCTGCAGGACTTTTGCGCGTAAAAACAGGTTCATTAAGCGAAGTAAGTTCCATGTCTGGAAACGTATCTCGAAAAAGCGGTGGCGTTTTAACTTTCGCTGTTGTTGCAAATCAACCCTACGATTTTTGGGGAGCTTTTGTGGCAATTAACAAGTTCATGGCTCAGCTTCCAAACCTCTAATATTTTTCTTGATGATTTTCTGCTATTAGTCGCGCTACACTAGACGATATGGTTTACTCGTCTTGTATGCGCGCAGGAATCGGCGCAATAAATCGTTGCTTCGACAAGCTTTCGCTTCAAAGCCAAGATTCGTGTTTTAACGAGCACGGCACGCATGAGACTGCAATCGATGCTCCTTTAGTTCTTGTTGCTTGCTCCGGAGGCAGGGATTCGCTCGCTCTTACAGCGCTTAGTGCAATTGTTTGCGCATCTCGAGGGCTTCGTTGCGGCGTAGTAATTGTTGACCACCATATTCAACCTAATTCAACACAAGTTGCCGGCGAAGCTGCTAAACGCTGTATTCAGGCTGGAATAAACGAAAAATACGTTTTTATTAAGTCTGTTCAAGTAAAAGATTCTGGCGAAGGTGAAGAATCTGCAGCAAGGTTTGCGCGCTACGAAGCTATTATTGAAGTCGCAAAAATTCAGAAAGCAGCCGTAGTTCTACTAGCTCACACTGCTAACGATCAAGCAGAAACAGTTCTTATTGGCTTAAAAGATTCTGCAGGATTAGAAGCAGTTGCTGGTATGAAAGCTGTAACCTTGCGCCAAAACGTGCGTTTCGCGCGTCCTCTTATTGAGCTTACACGCAATCAAACTACTGGAATTTGCGAAGATTTGGGAATTTCTTGGTGGGATGATCCTACTAATGGAGACACGTCTGCACAAAATCTTGAGCTTTGTGAAAATTACCCTTTGCGCTCTAGGATTAGGCACACTCTTATGCCATATATTTCGCGCTTTTTACAAGCAGATATGGTTACTATACTTTCCAGAGGCGCCGATTTTGCTCAAGATGATCTTGACTACATAAATTCTAAAGTAGACGAAGCTTACGAAACTATTTTGCAATCTAACGAAAAATCTCAAGAAATAGTTTTGGACGCAAAAAAATTATCCCAGTATCACCCTTCAATTCGCCGTCGTGTTATAGCAAGAGCTTTAACAGCGCTTTTACTGCGTTTTAGCGCAAGTCACATAAAAGCAATCGACGAACTTTGCGTAAATTGGCACGGACAAAAGCCTATTTCGCTACCGAATCATTATGAAGCGTTGCGGCACGCTCGTAACATCGTCATTCGTTTATGCCAAGATAGTGAACATGCAAGTTGCAGATATACGAGATGACATTGACTATGAATTAATCAGCCACGAAGACCTTATGAAGCGTATTCGTGAGGTTGCAAAGCAAGTGAGCGAAGATTACAAAAATCGTAATATTTTGCTCGTAGCAGTGCTTAAAGGCGCTGTTAATACGCTTGCTATTTTTTCTCAAGAGCTGAGCGTTAATGCGCCAATGGACTTTATGAGTTTGTCAAGCTACGGCAGTGGTACTCAAACTAGCGGGCAGATTAAGGTTCGTGAAGATTTAAGTACGGATGTTCGTGGCAAAGATATTCTTATTGTTGAAGATATTGTTGATTCCGGTCGAACTCTCGATTGGTTGGTAAACGAGTTGAAGGGTCGCGGAGCTAACAGCGTTAAAGTTTTTGCGCTGCTAAGCAAACCAGCTCGCCGCGAAGTTGACGTTAAAATCGACTACACGGGATTTGAAATTCCGGATGCTTTCGTCGTCGGCTTTGGTATGGATTACGACGAGCGTTACCGCAATCTCAATAGTATTGCAGTATTAAAGCCATCAGTTTATGGCGATTAAGCTTCGTGTATAGAGCTTACTTTATTCTTTATTCAAAATTCTTACCTGAATTTTTATAGAAATTAGGGAGTTTGAAAGGAGCCTTATTACATGGGCGCTTCTCCTATGACACCGCAAGGCCCAATGGGCGGCCCTGGGCGCGGAAATAACGGAAATAACCCGTTCTTAACCCCGCTAAACCCTAGGAATTCGCGAAATAACGGCCAGCGTAACAACAATAATAAAGGCAATAACGACGGCAAAGACGGCAAAGACGGCAACAATAAGTCTCGTCGCCCAATCTGGCAGTCTCCATGGACGTGGATTGTTCTGCTAGTACTTCTTGCTGTAGTCGGCTTCCAAATGTTTGCAAAAACAGGTTCGCAAACTATTGATACCCAAGACGGTATTGAGTTATTGCGCTCGCATAAAGCAAACTATGCCGAAATTATTGATAACAAGCAGCTTGTGAAGCTTACTCTCGACAAAAAGTTTAGTAAGTATAGTAAGCGAGATAAGCAGAAGCATGATTACGGCAAAGATGTGCAATTCTACTACACTATTGCTCAAGGCAAGTCGATTATTCAGGAAGTTGAAAAAGCCAAGCCGTCTAATGGTTGGACTGCAAACTTGCAATCTTCCGGAATTTTCTCCTATCTTGTAACTTCGCTTGTGCCTATTCTTTTCTTCCTTGGCATGATTTGGTTCATGTTTAGTCGCATTGGCGGTGCCGGCGGCGGAATGCTTGGAATGGGCGGCGGTCGCGGCCGTGGAAAGCTTGTTGAAGGTCAAACTCCTAAGACTAAGTTTGCAGATGTTGCCGGTGAGCAGGCTGCTGTTGAAGAGGTTGAGGAAATTAAGGACTTCTTAAAGGATCCTTCGCGCTACAAGGCTTTGGGTGCGCGTATTCCTCGAGGCGTTCTTCTTTACGGCCCTCCAGGAACTGGTAAAACATTGCTTGCGCGCGCTATTGCAGGCGAAGCTGGAGTGCCGTTCTACGCAATGGCAGGTTCTGACTTCGTTGAAATGTTCGTAGGCTTGGGCGCGTCTCGTGTTCGTGAGCTTTTTGACGAAGCTAAGAAGAATGCTCCTGCAATCATCTTTATTGATGAGATTGATGCTGTTGGTCGTCGTCGCGGAAGCGGCATGACT
Source organism: Gardnerella greenwoodii 00703Dmash (assembly GCF_000263635.1). Classification (GTDB taxonomy): domain Bacteria; phylum Actinomycetota; class Actinomycetes; order Actinomycetales; family Bifidobacteriaceae; genus Bifidobacterium; species Bifidobacterium greenwoodii. The sequence goes on along the minus strand of NZ_ADEV01000003.1, from coordinate 8,136 downwards.
GGCGGCCACGATGAGCGCGAGCAGACTCTTAATCAGCTTCTTGTGGAAATGGACGGCTTCGACAACGACACTAATTTGATTATTATTGCCGCAACTAACCGTCCGGATGTGCTCGATTCCGCACTTCTTCGCCCTGGCCGTTTTGACCGTCAGGTGGCTGTTGAGGCTCCTGATTTGGAAGGCCGCGAAGCAATTTTGAAGGTTCACGCAAAGGGCAAGCCTTTTGTTCCAGACGTTGATCTTCATATGGTTGCTGTGCGCACTCCTGGTTTTACGGGCGCAGATTTGGCTAACGTTCTTAACGAAGCTGCTTTGCTTTGTGCTCGTTCAGGCGCGCAATACATTGATAATCGCGCTATTGATGAGGCAATTGACCGCGTTCAGGCGGGTCCTCGCAGAAAGTCTAAGGGAATGGCTTTGGACGAGTTGCGTAATACCGCTTACCACGAGGGTGGTCACGCTTTGGTTGCAGCGGCTTTGCACAATACGGATCCTGTTACAAAGGTGACTATTTTGCCACGAGGCCACGCACTTGGCTACACGGCTGTTATGCCAACTACGGATCGTTATTCGCAGTCGCGCAACGAGCTTCTTGATCAAATGGCTTACGCTATGGGCGGACGCACTGCTGAAGAAGTTGTGTTCCACGATCCAACAACCGGAGCTTCTAACGATATTGAAAAAGCTACGGCTATTGCTCGAAAGATGGTTGTGGAGTTTGGTTTCTCTGCAAAGCTTGGAGCAGTTAAGTGGATGGATGCGGACGATGACGCTTCCGGATCTCTTGACTCTTTGCAGCCACGCAAGTTCTCGAACCGCACGGCTGAAGTTATTGATGAGGAAGTTCATAAGCTTATTGAAACTGCTCATACTGAAGCGTGGGAGATTATTAACAATAATCGCGACGTTTTGGACGAGCTTGTTCGTCAGCTTCTTGAAAAAGAAACGCTTAACGAGAAGGAGCTTAAGGAAATCTTTAGTAAGATTCGTAAGGCTCCGGAGCGTACTCTTTGGCTTTCTAACGACCAGCGTCCGGATTCAGATATTCCGCCTGTGGAAATTCCGGAAAGTTTAAGACGAAATGTAGAAGGAAAATCTGAGTAAAATTAGGTATTTTCATTTTGCATCTAGTAGAATGTAACAAAACGCTGGTTTGCGCAAACAAAGTCAAAAACAAAAGCGCAAATCAAAAGTAAAGCAAAAAAGTAAAAATCGAATATTAAAACTGAGAAAGCAGCACAACAGCAATCGTAAATATTGCTATTGTGCGCTTTCTCGTATAGGCGGGGAGAAAAGCAGTGGAAGAAAATAGTTATAGCCTTATACGGCTTAACGGTGTGAGGCCTAATGTTAACGACATTGTTATTGGCTTATACACGAATATTCGCATTGACGCGGTTCTAAAAGTTGATTTGAGCAGAGCGTTTGCTGGTAACGATACTCACGCAATTGATATTCCTCAATTGACGGATCGTCTTGCTTTTTCGTTAAGGCAGTGCGAGCACGATGATGAAATTGAAGATAATCCATCAATCGCCTTGGAGCTTATAACTAATAAGGTTGCGGATTCTGTTATGCGCACATGGCAGGTTGTGGAAGCAGATGTTACTGTTCGCGCTTCGGTTCGCAGCAACTACTACGGCTTGCAAAGCGAAGTTGACGACGTTGCTATTACTGTGCATCGTGTTGCTAAAAGAGAGTACGACATGTCTAACAGAGCAGTTCCCGAAAGTATTGCGCATGTTGCTGTTAGAAGTGGAAAAGTTGATATTGATGATTTAGAAGATAGTCCGAATGCAGACTACTTCCGTAAGCTTATAGAACAGAACGAAGAAGAAAATAAGCGTATTGAAGATGCAGAAGCTGCTGCAGCGGCTCAAGCAGCTATAGATATTGCGAATGCTGCAGCTGAAGATTATATGGGTAATTCTGCAGAAGGTGACGCTGCTAATAAGTCTTGCAGTGCTGACGGCGAGGCTGAAAAAGTTGAGAATTCTTGCGAAAATGCATGCGAGAAGACTTGCGAGAATGACGGCGAAAATACTTGCGAAAATACTTGCGAAAACCTGGGTGAAAACCTGTACGAAAAGCTGTACGAAAAGCTGTACGAAAATCTGGACGAAAACCAATTAAATAATCCAGGAAACGAAATGGCTGCGGGCGAAGAAAGACACCGATTTTTCGACGTAGACCCGCTTCAAATGCGCACAACTTTGGTAATCTCAATGAGGGGTGTCGCTAATCATGCTACGCGTTCTGCTATGCTGAAAATAGTTGCACTTCTTGAGCAAGATGGAAAAACTCGTGTAGACGGCATATCTGCGTTATATGTTGCAAATGCGCTTGATGCTGACTACTACACTTGCGTTTTCCTTCTTTCCTCAACTGTCGACGAGTATGAAATGTTGCGTTTAGTTCGTATTGTTTCTTGTTCAGATAAAGACAAAATAACTCTTCGCGTTCTAGGCTCTCGTTCATACGGAGCACCTGCTACGGAAACTGAATCAATAAATCCGGAAGGGCTGCCACAAGAAATTGCGGAAATGGTAACAGTGGATCCTAAATCACCTGAACTTATGCCATGGATGCAAATTGAGTCGGACGCTGCTTTGGATCACAACCCGCTTTCGTATTCTTTAGCTCTTGCTTTAGATACTCAAACTGTTGGTATATACTCAGATCAATGGCTTTTAGGGGATGATTATTAATGAAAGCGTATCGTACACCTTGGTGGTATCTGGTATTAGGTCTGCTGTTTGGCTTTGTACTAGGCGCATTTCTTGTGTCGTCAACAGAGTCTAGTGCTATGTCTCTTGCCGGAGCGCCGTGGGTTGTTGTGTCAATCATGGTAGTTGCCGGTGTTGCAACATTTGTTATGGCTTTGCAAACTCACTTAAGTGTTAGTGAAAAAGCTAAGAAAAACAATAAGCACACAAGTCCGCAGTTTGCTGTTGCCGCTTTGATGTTGTCGAAGTCATTGGGAATGGCTGGAGCTATTTTGGCTGGCTGGTATATAGGTCAGCTGTTAATGAGTTTGCCGCACAGCGAAATGGTGTTTTATAACTCGGTTGTTGTGCGCGAGTGTTCTATTGCAGGATTTGTTTGCTTTGTAGATATGCTTGTTGGCATTTTGGGCGAGTTTCTTTGCCAGTTGCCGCCAGAAGATGGTGCGGAGTCTACAAAAAAGTCTGACCGTACGCCGGCAACCTGCTAGTTTTGCGTATAACTATTTAGTTTTACGTAATGCTATTTAGTTTCGCTCAATAACTTATTGCTTTTAATAAAGCAGTAAACGCTGGAATTTCAACGTTTATAAGGATGGTATATTACTTTGGCTGAATTTATCTATCAGATGATTAAAGCGCGTAAGTCTTATGGAGATCGCGTAATTCTCGACGACGTTACTTTAAGCTTCCTTCCGGGCGCAAAAATTGGTGTTGTTGGCCCGAACGGCATGGGTAAGTCTACGCTGCTGAAAATTATGGCCGGTTTGGAAAATGTTACCAACGGCGAAGCTTCTTTGACTCCGGGCTATACGGTAGGTATTTTGCAGCAGGAGCCGCCGCTGGACGAAACTAAAACAGTTGGCGAAAATATTAAGATGGCATTTGGTGAGATTGCGCAAAAAGTAGCGCGTTTTAACCAAATCGGCGAAGAAATGGCAAATCCTGACGCTGATTTTGATGCCTTAATGGAAGAAATGGGCAAGCTGCAAACCGAGATTGATGCAGCAAACGGTTGGGATTTGGACTCGCAACTTGAGCAGGCTATGGACGCTTTGCAATGCCCAGATCCGGATTCTCCCGTTTCTGTGTGCTCTGGTGGTGAGAGGCGTCGAGTGGCATTGTGCAAGCTTTTGCTTGAAGCTCCAGACTTGCTTCTTTTGGACGAGCCTACAAACCACTTGGATGCGGAATCTATTTTGTGGCTGGAACAGTTCTTGCACAAGTATGAAGGCGCTGTTATTGCAGTAACGCACGATCGTTACTTTATGGACAATGTTGCAGAGTGGATTTGCGAAGTTGATCGCGGCCAGCTTTACCCATACAAGGGCAACTATTCCACGTACTTGGAAACCAAAGCCAAGCGTATGGAGATTCAGGGCTTAAAGGATGCCAAGCTCGCCAAGCGTTTGAAGAACGAACTTGACTGGGTGCGTAGTTCGCCGAAAGCTCGCCAAGCAAAGAACAAGGCGCGTTTGGAACGCTACGATCAAATGGAGCAGGAAGCACGCAATTCTAAGAAGCTTGACTTTTCCGAAATTCAGATTCCAGCAGGCCCACGCTTGGGTTCTCAAGTTTTGGAAGCAAAGCATATTCACAAGGCTTTTGGCGACCGCGTGCTAATCGACGATTTGTCGTTTACCTTACCGCGTAACGGTATTGTTGGCGTGATTGGCCCGAACGGCGTTGGTAAGTCTACGCTGTTTAAGACGATTGTGGGCTTGGAACCGCTTTCCGGCGGCGAGCTTATTGTTGGCGATACGGTGAAGATTTCTTACGTTGACCAGAATCGCGCTGGCTTGGATCCAAACAAGAACTTGTGGGAAGCTGTTTCTGGTGGCCTTGATTATATTGAGGTTGCAGGAGTTGAAATTCCTACGCGCGCGTACGTTGCAAGCTTTGGTTTTAAGGGTTCGGATCAGCAGAAGCTTACGGGAGTGCTTTCCGGCGGTGAGCGTAACCGTTTGAACTTGGCTTTGACTCTTAAGCAGGGTGGAAACTTGCTTCTTCTTGATGAGCCTACGAACGATTTGGATGTTGAGACTTTGGAAAGCTTGGAAAATGCTTTGATTGAGTTCCCAGGCTGCGCGGTGGTTGTTTCGCACGATCGCTGGTTCCTTGACCGCGTTGCTACGCATATTCTTGCGTGGGAAGGCGACGACGAGAATCCTGCAAAATGGTACTGGTTCGAAGGTAACTTCCAAGCGTACGAAGAAAACAAGATTGCGCGCTTGGGTGAGGAAGCTGCTCGTCCGCATCGTTTGCACAGGAAGCTTACGCGCTGATTTGTTGATTTGCTGATTTGCTGATTTGCGCATAAGGTGACGAAAGTCACAAAATTGTAATACTTGAAATGTATAAAATTTTGAGTATTATACACACTGTACTATTTTCAACCGCAGTATTAAGTCATTTGGCTTATATCAAAAGTTATAAACAATGTTATAACTGTTATAACCAAAGCATTTATACTGCGGTTGAAGACTATTGTTATAAACGCTAATTTTTCTACTGCTGCCGAAATACGCATTAAGCAGTGATAGTCGAATAAACGGAGTGAAGAAAAAATGAAGAAGATTAATGAAGCGAATAATTTTGCTGCTTTAGTAAAGTCTGCTCAAAATGCTAAGTATGCACCTATTTCTAAGAGCGTGTGCGCAGCTATGCTTGCAGGTGCTATGGTGCTCGGGGGGGGGTATTCGTTTCTACTCCTGCATACGCTGACGGTTATGTAGACGGCACTGGCAACAACATTTATTACGGTTATAAAACAGACGCAAGTTATAGCGAAGCTCGTTTCCACATTGAGGTGGATTATTACGACACACTTGAGAATGCTAAGGTGGGCGGTACGACAGGCAAAAACCCGCTTGGCAAGTTTGTTCGCGTTCATTATCTTTCTAATTGCAACCAAAAGGACGGCACGGCCGACGATTGGCGATTCCGCCCAATGTGGTGGTTTGGTGTTCCAAAGGGCTTGCAGAACGTTCAGGATATTACTTATACGCGCGTTGAAAAACTGACAAAAGAGGGGGAAAAGCAACCATTTACTCCAGTTGGTTCTTCGCAGTTTAAGTTTACAAATAATAAAGGATACGGCCAGGTTTCGCAGAAGACCTACAATAAGCCGGAAGACTGGAGTAATATTTCCAACTTCTACTTTAAGGATAGTAAAGTGCTCGCCAGCAAGGGTTGGAAGCAGCTGCTTGGCCTTGATGATAAAGGAAGCAAGGGGTACGACAAAGTCGGTAATACTGAAAAGCAGTGGGAAGATTATCAGAAGGAAACCGCCGGCTTGCAAGGCATTTTTGTAGACTGGGAGTCTGCAGGTACGCGCTACTACGATATGACCTACGTTGCAGAAATGACTCAAGATGCTTGGGAAAAGCGCGATGAGCATCCGCTTCGTTTTGCGGCTGGCGTGTATCGTTTTGCTGGTAATTGGCATTATGCGGCTGGTCAAAAGCACAATACGCCAAAGATTGCAGATCATTTGACGCTTAAGTATCCTGATGTGACACTTGTTAAGAATCTTAAGAAGCTTAACAATGGCGAAAAGGGTAAAGTTAAGCAGGCTATTGAGGATGCAAACCGCGGTGAAGCTGGTGCTCAAACTCTGTTTGATAAATTAGTTAAAGACGATCAAGATGGCATTGTTATAAATGATAACGGTTCTGCCACTATTACCTTTAAGGACAAGACGACTCGCACAATTCCTGCAAGCATTCTTGTTGCAAAGGGCGAATCCGATAGCGATAAGTATAAGCCACAGATGCCTGAGCGCACGCCTGTGGTGAAGCCGGATAAGCTCACCGATGAGGACAAGAAGACTGTTCTTAAGGCGTTCAAGGAAAAGAATAAGAACAACAATGACTTTAATGATCATCTGAAGTCTGGCAATGACTCGATTAAGTTCAACGATGACGGCACGAAGCTCGTTGTAACGTACGAAGATGATTCAAAGCTTGAAATTCCTGCCTCTGAACTCGTGTATCAGGGAGCAACTATCGCCGATTGGGCTCCTTACGTTGTGCCGGACACGATTACTGTTGATAATCTGAAGCAGCTTAAGACAGACGAAATAAACCAAATTATCAAGGCTTTTGATGATGCCAACACTGGCATTACTCCTTATGATGAGTCAAAGGAAAAGAACAGCAACCAAGCACCTGTTAAGGTTTCTGATACCGGCGACGTAACCATCACCTGGAAAGATGGCTCCACCACCACCATCGACGCGTGGCAGTTCCTTAAGGAAAAGAAGAAGCAAACTCCAGAACCACAAACTCCTACTGATGAAAAAATGTTTACGGTTGATGTGCCGAAGACACCTACTCAGGTTAATTTTAATCCGTTTAATATGACCGATGATGATTTAACAAATAATAAACAGCAGATTGATGGCGTTAAATCTATGTATACTGGCGAGAAAGGTAAAGACTCTAAGAGCCCAGACACAAAAGTAAACATCACAAGTGTTGAATACAGTGTTAAAGACGGTAGTGGTTACATTACCTTTAAGGCTCAAGGATACAAAGACGCTGTATATCCAATGAGCGTGTTCTTTAAGCAGAAGGTTAGTAATCAGAATACTCAGCAGCCAGATACCGCTAATCCTCATTCTCCAACTAATATGCCTTATTATAGGTATAAGATTAATCCTGTTCAGGTTGATAATCCAAATAGTACAAACTCACAAGAGCATTTGCAGGCGCTTGTTAACTTCATTAATGCGAATTATGATGCCAATTTGCTTGTAGCTAATGTTCAATCTGGCTCGTACAGTCTTAATCGAAGCAATATGCCAGTTGCAAATACAAATGGCTTACAGCGTTATGTAAAAGGTCTAAATAGCAATGCTGGCGTGACCTCTATCAAATCTAACTCCGATGGAACTGTAAGTGTTAATGGATATGAATCAGGTGACAATAGCCCTAAGGTTTTGTTTACTGTGCCAATTAGTGAGCTTTATGTTGCTAAGCCTCAGAAAGATACAACTCTTGAAGACTTGAAGAAGCAAGCAAAAGCTTTGCTTCAACAGAAGCGTGATACTGACAAGCTGAGCAACAATGATCTCGAGCGTTCTGGTATCAAAGATGCTGGTCAGCTCAATGATAGCAAGATTGACAGCATGAATGACGAAAAGGAGCTTCGCAAGCTCATTCGCCAGCTTACCGACGCCACAAAGGCTGTGTATAAGTACAATACAAATCCGTACGGGGTTGATAATCCAGATACTATTCCTGATGAGGATTTCCAAGCTGCAGTTAAGCAATTCTTGCACGCCAATTACGATGATAGTAAGGCAAGCGCAACTGATAAGATTGATAATCTTACCTTCGCTGTTGGAAACATCGCAACTCTAACAGGTAAGGGTTGGACTCCAAAGGCAGGTACTTCCTGCTTGGAGCTT
>NZ_ADEV01000002.1 GCF_000263635.1 Gardnerella greenwoodii 00703Dmash | reverse complement strand
TCATTTCGGCAAAGGCTTCGAAGCTAGAGATATTGTAAAACATGCGCAATTAGACACAGATGCGGATCAGCGCGGCGACAAATCTTTGCACGCTAAGCAGAAAAATGTTAAAGGACGTAACGACGCGGCTATGTTGGGCTTTAACGCCTAGTGGTAGCATTGCTTCATATACGAAATTTTGGTGAATAACATGAGTAATACTTTAGAAAATTACAATGAGGGAGCGAATATGACTATTAAAAATAACGAAAGCAATCTTCCCGCAGTAATCTTAAGCAACGTACAGAAATCATTCGGTAGTCTTAGCGTATTAAAAAATATTAATATAACCGTTAATCCTGGAACTGTAACTGTTATTTTAGGACCTTCCGGATCTGGTAAATCAACCTTATTGCGCTTAATTAACCAGCTTGAAACTCTTAGCGCTGGAAGTATTAGCATTTATGGCGAGCGCATTGGTGTAAAAAAAGTAACGCATAAAGGCGAGGAATGTCTTCAAGCTCTTAGCGATAAAGAGATTTCTAAGCAGCGTTCGAAACTTGGAATGGTTTTCCAGCGTTTTAACTTATTCCCTCATATGACGGCATTGGAAAATGTTATGGAAGCTCCTGTTCACGTGTTGGGAATGAGTAAGCAGGAAGCTAATGATTTAGCAATTGAAGAGCTTAAGCGAGTCGGCATGGCTGAGCGAATGAATCATTATCCTGCTGAGCTTTCTGGCGGCCAGCAGCAGCGTGTGGCTATTGCTCGCGCTCTTGCTATGAAGCCGGAAATTATGCTATTTGATGAGCCGACTTCTGCTCTTGATCCTGAGCTTGTTGGTGAAGTTTTGAATGTTATGCGAAATCTTGCAAAAGATGGCATGACAATGATTGTTGTAACGCACGAAATTGGTTTTGCGCGTGAAGTTGCGGATCAAGTAGTATTTATGGATGATGGAACGGTTGTAGAGTGCGGAACTGCCGATATTATTGACAATCCGCAAACTAATCGTTTCAAAGATTTCTTGCATCACGTGCTTTAAATCTTTTACGAAGCTTTTACGAAGCTTTTATGAAGCTCCTAAAATTTGCAGTAAAGCCGCAGTAAATCTTTTATAAAATTCAAAAGAACAGCACAGTATTGCTTTATGATTAGTGGTACAGTTGTGCATGTTCAAGTAGATATAGTTGTTAAGGGATTCTATGATTCAAGCGAATTGCGATGTTAAGAAACTTGATGTGCATCGTAAGAATAAGTGGACGTTCTTAGGATCTTCTAGGTGGATGCGCTCTATTGCGGCTTTTGTTTCTGCTACTTTAATAGGATTTTCTGGAGCTTGTGGAACAACCGATGCTGTTGGCCGTGACCCTCTTCTTGACCGCTGCTACAACATTAACAGCATTAAAAAAGATGAAAAAATCGCCTCTCTTCTTCCTAAAAAACTGTTGGAAAAAGGCGAGCTTGTTATGGGAACAAACATTGGTTATGCTCCTGCAGGATTTTATGCCAGAGATGGCCGAACTGTAATCGGTTACGAAATTGATCTTAATAAAGCTTTAGCAAAATTAATGGGCTTAAAACTTACTATTGTGAATGCTCCTTTTGATGCTATCTTGCCTTCTGTTGGCAGCAAATTCGATATAGGTGTTTCTGGTTTTACAGTAAGTAAGGAAAGAGAAAAAGCTGTCGATTTTGTAACGTACGCAAATGCTGGATTGCTGTTCGTTGTTCGTAAAGGAAACCCAACGAATGTAAGTCTTAATAATTTGTGCGGCAGAAAAGTTTCTGTACAAGTAGGCACTACCAGCGAATCGCAAATGTATAGTGCTAGAGACTTTTGTAAAGCGAGTAAAAATAGTCCTTTAGATGTTCTTGCTTTTAAAGAACAAACAGATGCTACGACTGCTGTTGTGGCTGGTAGAGCGGATATTATGTACGCCGACACTCCTGTTTCTAGTTTTGCTATTGAGCAAACCGATAATCAGCTTGAGGCTTTGGGAACAAGCAAAGACAAGGCGCTTATGGGCATTATTATGCAAAAAGGGGATAAGCAGCTTGCTCAGGCTGTTAAAGCTGGTATTGAAAAACTTATACAAACTGGAGATTATGAGAAAATCATGAAATCTTGGGGTGTGGAAGATATTATGGTTAAGCATCCTGAATTAAATCCGAATGTGTGATTTTCTGGTATCTTCTGATTTTGATTGAGTTTAGAGTAGTATTGTGAATATGTTTTCTAAAAAGAACAACGATGAGCGTATTCTTCCAGTTAAAAAGCCGGGTCCTATTATTGCCGGCGTAATTGTTGCGCTAGTGGCCTGCTCTTTACTGTATTCTATAGCGACTAATCGTCGATTTGAGTGGAATATTGTAGCGAAATATATTATTGACGAAAATGTTCTTACCGGTATTGGCTGGACTTTGTGGCTG
>NZ_ADEV01000001.1 GCF_000263635.1 Gardnerella greenwoodii 00703Dmash | reverse complement strand
GGATTTGCTTTTGAGTGTGGTTTGGTGTAAGTTTATCTCTTGCTGCTCAGCGCGGCTGGTTCTTCTCCTTCGGGGTTGATTGAGCCGACTGGTGTGGTGGTGGTTTGAGAACTCAAGAGCGTGTCTGTACTACTTATTAGTTAATTATTGCCAGTTCATTATCAGCCTCACAGATTGTGGGGTGCCTGAGAGATGGTTAAATGGTGGTGAGGTTTTTTGTTGGGATGTTCTTTCCTTAAAGAATGTCTCGTCTTTTTCTTTTATATTGGAGCCTTATGTTGGCTCTTCATTGAAGTTTTTCGTGGAGGGTTCGATTCTGGCTCAGGATGAACGCTGGCGGCGTGCTTAACACATGCAAGTCGAACGGGATCTAGTCAGCTTGCTGACTGGTGAGAGTGGCGAACGGGTGAGTAATGCGTGACCAACCTGCCCCATGCTCCAGAATAGCTCTTGGAAACGGGTGGTAATGCTGGATGCTCCAACTTGACGCATGTCTTGTTGGGAAAGTGTTTAGTGGCATGGGATGGGGTCGCGTCCTATCAGCTTGTAGGCGGGGTAATGGCCCACCTAGGCTTCGACGGGTAGCCGGCCTGAGAGGGCGGACGGCCACATTGGGACTGAGATACGGCCCAGACTCCTACGGGAGGCAGCAGTGGGGAATATTGCGCAATGGGGGAAACCCTGACGCAGCGACGCCGCGTGCGGGATGAAGGCCTTCGGGTTGTAAACCGCTTTTGATTGGGAGCAAGCCTTTTGGGTGAGTGTACCTTTCGAATAAGCGCCGGCTAACTACGTGCCAGCAGCCGCGGTAATACGTAGGGCGCAAGCGTTATCCGGAATTATTGGGCGTAAAGAGCTTGTAGGCGGTTCGTCGCGTCTGGTGTGAAAGCCCATCGCTTAACGGTGGGTCTGCGCCGGGTACGGGCGGGCTAGAGTGCAGTAGGGGAGACTGGAATTCCCGGTGTAACGGTGGAATGTGTAGATATCGGGAAGAACACCAATGGCGAAGGCAGGTCTCTGGGCTGTTACTGACGCTGAGAAGCGAAAGCGTGGGGAGCGAACAGGATTAGATACCCTGGTAGTCCACGCCGTAAACGGTGGACGCTGGATGTGGGGCCCATTCCACGGGTTCCGTGTCGGAGCTAACGCGTTAAGCGTCCCGCCTGGGGAGTACGGCCGCAAGGCTAAAACTCAAAGAAATTGACGGGGGCCCGCACAAGCGGCGGAGCATGCGGATTAATTCGATGCAACGCGAAGAACCTTACCTGGGCTTGACATGTGCCTGACAGCTGCAGAGATGTGGTTTCCCTTCGGGGCAGGTTCACAGGTGGTGCATGGTCGTCGTCAGCTCGTGTCGTGAGATGTTGGGTTAAGTCCCGCAACGAGCGCAACCCTCGCCCTGTGTTGCCAGCGGGTTATGCCGGGAACTCACGGGGGACCGCCGGGGTTAACTCGGAGGAAGGTGGGGATGACGTCAGATCATCATGCCCCTTACGTCCAGGGCTTCACGCATGCTACAATGGCCGGTACAACGGGATGCGACATGGTGACATGGAGCGGATCCCTTAAAACCGGTCTCAGTTCGGATCGTAGTCTGCAACTCGACTACGTGAAGGCGGAGTCGCTAGTAATCGCGAATCAGCAACGTCGCGGTGAATGCGTTCCCGGGCCTTGTACACACCGCCCGTCAAGTCATGAAAGTGGGCAGCACCCGAAGCCGGTGGCCTAACCCTTTTGGGATGGAGCCGTCTAAGGTGAGGCTCGTGATTGGGACTAAGTCGTAACAAGGTAGCCGTACCGGAAGGTGCGGCTGGATCACCTCCTTTCTACGGAGTTTTTGTGCACGCTCGGTTTTGAGTGTGGTTACTGGTGTGGAAAACAATAGTTAACGTTTTATGTGAGTTTGTTGGGCATGCTTTTGGGTTCCCGGATTGCCACCCCCCTTTGTTTTGGGGTTGCGGTCCTTTGCGATCCTTGGATTTCAGGTTGATGCTTTCTGCGTTTGGCTTGGGTTCTTGGTGTTGTGGTGGTTTGAGAACTGGATAGTGGACGCGAGTGATTATGTGAGATTCTTTTTAGGGTTTCATGTTTTTGCTTTTACTGATTTTCGACCGGCTCCATTTTGGTGGAGTCGTCTTGATCGTTTTGTGATCGTTTAGTGTGATGATTTGTTGTCTAGAGAATTTTGCTGTTAGGTTTCTTACTGGTGTGTGTCACTGGTAAGGGCGTATGGTGGATGCCTTGGTAGACAGGACCGATGAAGGACGTGACGGGCTGCGATATGCCTCGGGGAGCTGCCGAGTGGGCTTTGATCCGAGGATTTCCGAATGGGGAGACCCGGCCACTGTTATGGGTGGTCACCACAGTTTTTGTGGGGGGTACGCAGGGAAGTGAAACATCTCAGTACCTGCAGGAAAGGATACTCCGTGAGTAGTGGCGAGCGAAAGCGGATCAGGCTAAACCGGGTGCGTGTGATAGCCGTCAGGTGTTGCGCATTCGGGGTCGTGGGATTGGTTGTTCAGCCTCTGACGGGGTTGAGAAGAGTGATAAAATGTCGTGCTAGGTGAATGGGATTGAATTCCCAGCCGTAGAGGGTGATGGCCCCGTAGCTTGTCGTGCGATGTCTCTTTATGCTTATTCCCAAGTAGCGCGGGCCTCGTGGAATCCCGCGTGAATCTGCCCAGACCGTTGGGTAAGCCTAAGTATTCCTGTCTGACCGATAGTGTACTAGTACCGTGAGGGAAAGGTGAAAAGCACCCCGGGAGGGGAGTGAAATAGTTCCTGAAACCGTGCGCTTACAATCCGTCGGAGCCTTCTTGTGGGGTGACGGCGTGCCTATCGAAAAATGAGTCTGCGAGTCAGTGGTATGTGGCGAGGCTAACCCGGGTGGGGGAGCCGTAGCGAAAGCGAGTTTTAAAAGGCGTTTTAGTCGCATGTCCTGGACCCGAAGCGGGATGATCTAGCCCTGAGCAGGTTGAAGCGCGGGTAAGACCGTGTGGAGGACCGAACCCACCTAGGTTGAAAACTGGGGGGATGACTTGGGGTTAGGGGTGAAAGGCCAATCAAATTCCGTGATAGCTGGTTCTCTCCGAAATGCATTTAGGTGCAGCGTCGTGTTATTGCTTACAGGGGGTAGAGCTACTGGATGCTTGCGGGCCCATACCGGGTACCAATAGCAGCCAAACTCCGAATACCTGTTAGGTTTATCACGGCAGTGAGTCGGCGGGGGATAAGCTCCGTCGTCAAAAGGGAAACAGCCCTGATCGTCGTCTAAGGTCCCGAAGCGCGTGCTAAGTGGGAAAGGATGTGGAGTCGCATAGACAGCCAGGAGGTTGGCTCAGAAGCAGCCATCCTTGAAAGAGTGCGTAACAGCTCACTGGTCTAGTGGTTCCGCGCCGACAATGTAGCGGGGCTTAAGCACGCCACCGAAGACGCGGCTGCATGATTTATTTCATGCGGGGTAGGAGAGCGTCCTGTAAGGGGTGAAGCGGCCGTGTGAACGTGTCGTGGACTTTACAGGAGTGAGAATGCAGACATGAGTAGCGAGAGACGGGTGTGAATCCCGTCCGCTGGATGACTAAGGGTTCCGGGGCCACGTTCGTCGTCCCCGGGTGAGTCGAGTCCTAAGGCGAGGCCGACAGGCGTAGTCGAATGGATGAACGGGTTGATATTCCCGTACCGGTGTTACACCGTTCGAACTGAATCTGAGAGTACTAACCTTCATTTGCAAGCTGGCTTCCTTTCGGGGTTGTTGGCTTGTTTGTGTTGGGAGCGTATCGGTAGTAGGTTAGCGTGGGAGTGACGCGGGTAGGTAGCCGGCTGCGGAGGTGGTTTTCCGTGGCTAAGCGTGTGGGCTGTCCTCTAGGTAAATCCGGGGGATGTTAAAGCTGAGGCGTGATGGGTAGGCTGTAAGGCTGATTCCGGTGATCCTGCTTGCCAAGAAAAGCTTCAACGTGAGGTGTGATTCCGCTCGTACCCTAAACCGACACTGGTGGTCTGGTAGAGTATACCGAAGCGATCGGGCGAATCCTGGCCAAGGAACTCGGCAAATTACTCCCGTGCCTTCGGCATAAGGGAGACCCCTGATGGTGATATGGTTTTACACTGTTGAGCTGTTGGGGGTGGCACAAGCTAGGGGGTAGCGACTGTTTACCAAAAACACAGGAGCGTGCGAAGGCGTAAGCCGCTGTATACGCTCTGACGCCTGCCCGGTGCCGGAAGGTTAAGAGGATCCGTTAACTTCGGTGAAGCGGTGAATTTAAGCCCCGGTAAACGGCGGTGGTAACTATAACCATCCTAAGGTAGCGAAATTCCTTGTCGGGTAAGTTCCGACCTGCACGAATGGCGTAACGACTTCCCCACTGTCTCGGCCAGGAGCCCGGCGAAATTGCAGTACGAGTAAAGATGCTCGTTAAGCGCAGAAGGACGAAAAGACCCCGGGACCTTTACTATACCTTGGTATTGTCGTTAGGTGTGGATCGTGTAGCATAGGCGGGAGGCTGTGAAGCGTGGGCGCTAGCTTGCGTGGAGTCGACAGGTGAAATACCGCTCTTTCCATATCTGGCGTCTAACCTCAGCACGTTATCCGTGTTAGGGACAGTGCCTGGCGGGTAGTTTAACTGGGGCGGTTGCCTCCTAAAGAGTAACGGAGGCGCTCAATGGTCCGCTCAGCCCGGTTGGCAATCGGGTGTTGAGTGTAATCGCACAAGCGGGCTTGACTGTGAGACTGACGGGTCGAGCAGGGACGAAAGTCGGAGATAGTGATCCGGTGCCGGCGTACGGACGTGGCATCGCTCAACGGATAAAAGGTACCCCGGGGATAACAGGCTGATCATTCCCAAGAGTCCATATCGACGGGATGGTTTGGCACCTCGATGTCGGCTCGTCGCATCCTGGGGCTGGAGCAGGTCCCAAGGGTTCGGCTGTTCGCCGATTAAAGCGGCACGCGAGCTGGGTTCAGAACGTCGTGAGACAGTTTGGTCTCTATCCTCTGCGCTCGTTGGAATGTTGAGGAGACCTGCCCATAGTACGAGAGGACCTGGGTGGACGAACCTCTGGTATGCCGGTCGTCACGCCAGTGGCGCCGCCGGTTAGCTACGTTCGGAAGGGATAACCGCTGAAAGCATCTAAGCGGGAAGCCTGCTCCAAGATAAGCATTCCTTGCACTTTAGTGTGTGAGCCCCCATGTAGAACACGTGGTTGATAGGCTGGACGTGGAAGCCCTGTAAGGGGTGGAGCTGACCAGTACTAACGGGCGATGGTGACATTCTTCCCTTCTGCTTTTAGGAGGGGCTAGTTTGAAACTTGAGTATTATTTTCTAGCATCATGGAGTATTAAACGATTCGCTTAACGATTGGTTAGTAAAAGCTTTATTGCTCGCGTTCATGTCCGGTTCCCAAACCGCCACGTTGCCACTCACTGTTGGTGAGTGTATAATATAGTTTTGCGGTGGTCATGGCTCAGGTGAGACGCCCGGTCCCATTCCGAACCCGGAAGCTAAGGCCTGACACGGCGAGGGTACTGCACTCGATAGGGTGTGGGAGACTAGCACGCTGCCGCATTATTCTTTCTAGCGGGGAACTTGATTGTTCCCCGCTTTTTT